>NZ_AXAS01000007.1 GCF_000472925.1 Bradyrhizobium sp. Ec3.3 | reverse complement strand
TTGAACGCCACGATCTGAATGGTGGATCAAGCCGGCGCCAGGCCGCTGTGTCGCAATGGCCATCGCTAGGGCCGCCATTGGCAGTTCGGCGCGCAAATGATCCGCCATCGCCCAGCCGACGATTTTGCGGCTGTAGAGATCCATCAGCGTGGCCAGATAGAGCCAGCCCTGATCGGTCTCGACGTAGGTGATGTCGGCGAGCCAGATCTGGTTCGGCGCGGCGGCGACGAAGTTGCGCTCGAGAAGATTCGGGGCGATCGGGAAATCGTGACGGCTGTCGGTGGTCCGCACCCGGCGTGGCTTCGCCATGATGGCCCTGATGCCGTGGCGGCGCATCAATCGCTCGATGCGACCGCGGCTGGCCCCGCGGCCCTGAGCCCTCAACTCGGCATGGACGCGCGGGCTGCCATAGCGGCCATTGGTGTCGCGGTGAACCCGCCTGATGTCGTCGACGAGCTCACGATTGGCGGCGGATCGCTGGCTCTCCGGGCGCGAGCGCCAGGCATAATAGCCGGCCGGCGAGACACCGAGCACGCCGCACATGATTGTCACCGGGTAGTCGGCGCGGCGATCTTCGATGAAGCGAAATCTCATTTCGGACCTCCAGCAAAGATCGCAATGGACTTTTTTAAGATATCGCGCTCCATGCGCAGCCGCTCGTTCTCCCGCTGCAAACGCGCGATCTCCGCCGCGTGGTCCGCCGACGGCAGCGTCGCCTGCGTTGTGGGGCGCCGCGTCGCCGCCGTCGGCTCCAGCCGGGCCCCTCGCTGCTCCACCCATCGCCGCAGCACGGAATCGCGCAGGCCGAGCTCCCTGGCAACAGATCCGATCGAGCGCCCGCTCGACGCTACGAGATCAACCGCTTGCCGCTTGTAGTCATCCGTAAACGACCGACGTTGACGTCCTTCCATCCGACACCTCCTGGCTCTTCGAGCCTACTACAGGTGTCCATCAATTCGGAGGAGGTTCAGGGCGCACGGTGTAGGAGCCAGAGAAACGAAACGTGCATGTCGGCCCGACCATAGCCATACGCTTTGGGTCGGGTGTGACCCTTGAGGTCAGTAGGTGGATCGGATTGGCCCCCTCTTCACCGAGCTTAGCCTCCTCGCCCTTAGAGACGGCCTGAACGCCATGGTCGGCTCAATAGATCAAGACCGCGAGCGCCTGATGGGTAAGCGAGAGGCCCCTTTCCGTGTGTTCGATGCAGTAGTTTTTTTGGTAACGGCAACCCGCTTCTTCGCGACAGGCCGTCGGGCATGATTAACGTCAAAGCCGGTTACAGTGGGGGGGATGAGACTATCGCTAAGGAAAATAACTTCAGGCCCTTCAGATTTTTCACCCGCACTGTAATTCAACAGATACGTTATCGAGTCGAATGCCGAATATGCGGAACGAATTTGGGGCACATCGTCATATGAAACGACCCAATTGACGCGGCGCTTCTTCAGGAGCATCTCTGCAATTTCTTCGTGATCCTTCGGTTGATAGAAGTTTTTGTAGAGCTTGTGACCTTTGACGTAATACGGTGGGTCAAGGTAGGTCAGGGCGTTTGGATTACTCAGAGCCTTCTGCAGAAAGTCCATCGCATCCAAGTTTGTGACCTCGATCTGATTTGAATAGCGAGCGAGAGCTCTTAAGTTCTGTATCTGCCAGTCTTTCACTAATCGAACGTCGAGCTTCCACTTTCCCTTTTGGGCGAACCCACCAATCGGACCGGCGCCTTCAATGATGCCCGAGCGATTCGTCCGGTTCAGGAAGTAGGCTGAAAAGCCAAGCGCGAGCTTGTTGTCGAGGTCACCATTCTGCCAGACCTCCTGCTGTCGATACCACTGGTCAATACTGATGGGCGTCTTGGCGATCAGACGGCAGAATTTCTCGGTGTCGAATAGCGCCGACCTCCAAAAGGCGTAAATCGAAGGATCGATGTCGTTGATTGAGATCCTATCGACGTAGCCAGTCGTAAGAAGCCGAAGCGCCAAGCCCGCGCCGCCCGCATATGGCTCGCAGTAGTCGCGGCTGAATAGCTTGTTTTCCCGGATCAATTCAATGAAAAACGGAAAGAGCTTCGCCTTGCCGCCAGGATATCGAAGGGGCGAGCTAATCATCAGACATACTTCTTTACAAACTGATCGATCGAGTCTCGCGCGGAGGCTAGACGGGTATCGTTCGGAATTACGTTTCCGTGCGCTCCGAGATTTAAGTAAGCGAGATGATCTTTCTTGAATTCCGCTAATATTTTCTTATCGCCAGATGGAAGTGTGATTGCATTACTGGCAATGTAATTGAGCGCGCTTTCTAAATCGTGCGATTTTCCGACCTGGTTGCCGCCCAGGTCATCAATGATGTGCTTCAGAATGGACTCGACGATATTACGCAGCAAGAAGGTCGCGGCAGCGGGAAATTTGTTCGAATTGATGTCCTTGGCTTCTTTGAGCAGTTGTGTGATCAGGCCACTATTCATCTTCTTGGGTTGATACCCGAAGAGAGAGCCAGGCTTGAGCGTAGCAGTTCCGCTGGTCGCCTCTCCGCCCTTGCCTCTTCCGGACGAGCTCCCGCCGAACGAGCCTCCGCCAGCACTACCTGTGCTTCCGGTCTTCTTGTCTCCGCCCCTTTTTAAGGACGCTTTCGAACCGAAGCCGGACTCATCATAGTCCGAAAATACGCTATCGTACGACGCGGTCGCGCCCAGTCCACGCTCAGGATTGATGACAAGCTTCTTGATGAGATGTTTGAATTTCTTGTCTGCCCTCGGCGCGAACACGACCTTTAGATTGGCTGAGTCGTACGTGATGCCCATCTTGGTCTTGTGGCCACTAGTCTGCAGGAAGCGGACGGGAGGATTAAAGGCAACCTTCGCTCTGAGGAGAACGTCTTTTTCCTTCGGTGTCCAATTAAGCGACAGCGCCTTGAGATACAACTGATACTCAAGAATCAGGTCTTTAACTTCACCCTGAGTAAGTCTAAAAACTTTAGCGATCTTCGCAAGAGACTTATCGGACTTCCACTCGTTGTAGATTACCTGCCTGCTCCCGAGATAGCCCCATTGCGATTTGTCGCCGCGACCGAAATGGGCGCCTGCCATGACGGGCATCAATGAATCTCGGTCGGGGGCAAGCGTGCACGCGACGGTTTGAAGGACGTTCTTTAGAGCTTCGGAGACATGCGGCACTGAATCTGCGTAGTCTTTCGGCGGCTTGATCAGGCCGGTGAGGACCTTGTACGCAGCTATGCGTGTATTGCCCTCGATGGCGATGTAGCGGGAACCCTTCTTGATGACGTAAGGCCGCTCTGCCCCAATGTTATGGCCTTCCGATGCAATCCTCTTGATGAAGGCCTCCAGCTCCTCGTTCTCGTAGAGATAAGCCAGAATAGCTGCTTGCGTGGTCAATGGAGCTTGCGAGACAATTCGCGGATTCTTGTCATCCAAGTCAATGTCGTCGAGTTGAAGATCAACAAGCTTAAAGCCGGCATACATGATGGGTGCCCTCCCCGTCCAGTGACAAAACACGATTCAATGCGCACGCCACTTTGGGTTGACGCGCGGCTACGGTCAGTGGCGTCTCATCCACTGGGATAAATTAGCTTGCTTGCAGCAGCCGCCAACGGCGGCAGAGCGGACGCAAGACTGCGTAAGAGTCAGTGCGGATTGAAATCATTCAAAAAACTCGAACATGCTCAGCGGTCCGATGGATCGAAAGGCCCAGTCGAGGAAAAAAGGCCGCCCCAAACGGGGCGGCCAGTGAGTGTTCGTCGCGGGAGGAAAAATACGACGAACGAGTTCAGCACATAGCATCAGCGTCTTACCCAACCGAGTCAGGCCGACCGCAGCTGCGACCTTCTGGAATCAGAAGGCCACAGCGGCGCATCGCCTTCTGTATTACCCAGAAGTGCGCGCCTCAAAATCAACGCGCGCCCCTTTGCCGCTGCACAGTAGCTACTTGTCGATATTGATTGGTGCAATGGTTCGCTGATTGACGCTGTAATTCGGCGCGTAAAACGTATTTTGAAAGGATTTCTACCCGTGCCGCGCAGCGGCAACTCGCCGAAGCGCCAGACGGGCGGTGCGCATGATGACAGTCGCGGAAGCCACTCATTTGAAGCCAACCCCTGCGCTTGTTGCCGATGTTCGGCCACTACTCTGTGTCGCCAATCGGTCATCGGCTCACACGCGAAATCACTTGATGAAGTTGAACTTTGTTGCAATACCGCTGTACGAAGTGTCGATCTCGGCATCACGACCCTTCACGCCCTCTAGGCTTGACAACGCTCGCAGAGGTTGCACTTTGCTATTCGCCAGCGCGCGATCTGTTCCCTATCCAACGTGACCGATTCTGTTTGAACTTCGGCCGCGTTGCGCCTCTCCTGGCCGTTGTGCCTCTACCCCTTCTGAACCTTCCCTACTCGCTAGCCTGCCGCAGAGATCCGGCCGAAGTCGATGGCTTGGCTTTCCAACAGCCTGCGATAGATTCCGCCGGGTCGCTTGGTCAGGGCTGCATGCGTGCCCTGCTCGGCGATGACGCCGTCATCAAACACCAAGATGCGGTCAAGGCTGCGCACCGTCGACAACCGATGTGCAATCACAATCGAGGTGCGGCCCTTCATCAGCCGCTCCATCGCTTCTTGGATGAGGGCTTCCGATTCCGAGTCGAGGCTTGAGGTTGCCTCGTCCAGGATCAGCACCGGCGCATCCGCTAAGAAGGCGCGCGCCAGCGCGACCCGCTGCCGCTCACCGCCTGAGAGCTTGACACCGCGCTCACCGACCAGCGTGCCGTACCCCCTGCGGAGGCGCAGAATGAACTCGTGCGCATTGGCAAGTCGTGCCGCCCGCTCGATCGCCGCCATACCGGCTCCGGGCCGGCCATAGGCGATGTTCTCGGCGAGCGAACGGTGGAACAGAATCGGTTCCTGCTGCACGATGGCTATCTGGCTGCGGAGCGATTGCTGCGTGGCAGAAGCGATGTCCTGACCGTCGATCAGAATGCGGCCACCCGAGACGTCATAGAGCCGTTGCACCAGCTTGACGAAGGTCGTCTTTCCCGAGCCGGAGCGGCCGACCAGACCAACCCGCTCGCCGGCGCTGATATCAACCGATAGCCCGCCATAGAGCAGCGCGCCCTCGCCGCCATATCGGAAGGTGACATCGTCGAATACGATCTCGCCGCCGTCGATGGCGATCGGCCTTGCATCCGGCGCGTCCGCGATCCCGATCGGCTCGTCATAGATCGCGACCAGCTCCTCCATGTCGTCGACCGAGCGCTGGAGGTTGTTGATGTATATGCCGACCTCGCGCAGATACCCGTGGATAACGTAGTAGCTGGTCAGCACGTAGGTGACGTCGCCCGGCGAGGCTAGCCCCGCCATCCACAGCAGCACCGAGCCGCCGATTACCGACGCCCGCAGGCACAACAGAAGCCAGTGCTGAGCCATGGCGGCGTAGTTGTAGCGCAGCCAGGTTCGCCGCAGCCGCATGCGCCAGCGGTTGATGACGCGGGCGAGCCGAACATCCTCGCGCGCTTCAGCGCCGAACGATTTTACCACCGCATTGCAAGTCAGCGCATCGGCCAGCGTGCCGCCCACCTTGGTGTCCCAGGCATTTGAGACACGTGCGGCAGGCGCGATATAGCGGACCGTGAATGTCAGCGTCACCGCGACAGATATTACCGTACCAATCGCGATCACGCCGCCCAGCGCAGACCAATGCAGCCCGAGCAGGATCATCGAACCTACCAGTACCGTCAGAGACGGCAACAGGGACATCAGGATGGTACTGTTGAGCAGATCGAGGGCCCACATGCCGCGCGTGATCTTTCTTACGCTCGAACCCGCGAAAGAGTTGGCGTGCCAGTCGGTTGAGAACCGCTGCACGCGCATGAACGCCTCACGTGCCACGTCCGACATTGTCTGAAGCGTGAACGGAACGATTGCCTGCAGACCCATGAGGCGAAGGATCACCGAAACCAGGCCGAGCGCGACGATGCCGCCGAAGGCGGCCAGCGCCGCATCTCGCGCCGCCTGGTCGTAAGGGCCTGACGTCAATGCGTCGACCAGATGACCAGAATAGACCGGCATGAACAGGTCGGCCACCGTTGACCCGAGGAAGCCCACCAGTACAAAGGCGGCGCGGTAGGGCTGGTGCAGCCAGTGGCGGAAAACGAACGGAAGCACCGCTCGGATCGCGATGGGACGTTTGTCAGCTAGAACGGTCATGCCGCAATCCCGCCGTTGCCAGCGTACAAATCGGCGCGATCTGAACTGAGCTTCGCGCTACAAAGGCGCGATCGAACACCGACGCTCCGTCGGCATTCCTTGGCTAAGCGAAGCACTCGATGCCAACTCTCTAAGCCGCTCGAACTCCACTCAATAGCTTCTCGTGGAAGCCTGGCAGTCTTATGCGAAGGCCTCCCCTCATTCAGTATCAGGCGCTTTAAGAATTCGCTCATGCTAGCATCTTGCCGGAGGAAGACCTCTCTTCTTCGAAACAGTCGCCGCAAGAACAGGCCTCGCACGACAATGACGCCCCATTCGCTTTAACCTTCCCTGCATGTGAGCGGTCGGCGGGCGCAAAACGAGTCCATCATGGTGTTTCAGGAAAAGAAAAGATCGCATGTCGTGAGTGCAGGCGAGAAGACAGCACGCCCATCAGGTGGAGCGTGGCCAGATTTATGTTGAATCCCGAAGACACGCGGGACGCTCATGCAGTGCCAGTGTCGGTCTTCTCAATCAATTCCCAAGGCTAGTAGTTGACTTGGGCGCAAGACGTAGCCAGGCCGATGCGTGGTTAGCCGGTTGAGCAAAGCTGACTGGAAAGGCATAAAAATTGGGCCTCCGCCGGACATTGCTTCGCGGCGAAGAGACCGGGCGCCAGCGCGATAGAGATCGACCAACTTGGCGGTCTGCAGACCTGAAAAGAAATCGCCCACACGGCGATCGAGACTTTGATTTCCAAGAGCCAATTGCTCCCGATAGCGGGTCGAGTGACCATCAGGTGGGTTCGCTAGTCCAGTAGAAAACGTCTGCTGGTAAGGTGAGCCGCGTAAAATGGCGCGCGATGCAACTCACCTACGCTGCCGGCTTCCAGAGCTGCCGCCGTAAGACCTGTCTTCGACCATCAGAGTATCGAGTGGGTCAGTGAGATTGAGACCAAGACCTCAGGAGCTGTCACTATCCGCGATCTGAATGCGTTCCATCCAAAAAAACGATTTCACCAACCCACCTGCCGCCGGGTAGGAAAAACGCCAGCCGTTGAGCAGCATGGTAGGTTTCCGATCGGGAAAGCTACGAGGAGTATGTCATCATGGAGACGGCACCCCGTTTGTAGGCGCGGTCTTCAGCGGCTCTGCGCCAGCTCTATTTTGGTGGCAAGGGCGCCCGCAAGCTCGAAAGGTGTGTGGATGATCATGTCCCTTCCTTCAGCAAGACAGACCGATTGCGCTGCGCCGGTCCCAACCCGCAACGGTTTTGCGACACGATAAACCAGCGTATGTTGAGGCAGCAACCAAGGAATGGATTGACCGTCAGTCAGTCGCCCATCTATAGCCGCGGCCTCACTTCCAGAATTCTATGCCCGAGGCCAGGGTGAAGCCAACGTCTATCCTGCTTGGACCGACCATGGATTGGACAGGGCGGCGGGCCACGCGATCTTTCTCGCTAGCCGGCAGCGCGATCCCTGATCTCATAGTCGGGCCTTCAGAGACGGCATGAATACCGCAACGCAGCTTCGTACCGAGGGGCATTTCTCGAGGATGTTCAAAATGAACGCGCAGGACATGACCGGACTCAAAACACACGCGCTGCCCCGGCATTTGCGCCGGCTCGAGGCCGAGTCGATCGAAATCATGCGCGAAGTTGTCGCCGAATTCAAAAAGCCGGTGATGCTCTATTCGATCGGCAAGGATTCCAGCGTCATGCTGCACCTTGCGGTAAAAGCGTTCTATCCGGCGAAGCTGCCCTTCCCGCTGATGCATGTCGATACGACCTGGAAATTCCGCGAAATGATCACCTTTCGTGACGAGACGGCCAGGCGCGTCGGGAGCGATCTCATCGTCCATGTGAATAAGGAAGGCATCGCGCGCGGCATCAATCCGATCGACTCCGGTTCCACGTTGCATACACAGGTCATGAAGACCGAGGCGCTTAAGCAGGCGCTCGACCTCTACGGATTCGATGCGGCATTTGGCGGGGCGCGGCGGGACGAAGAGAAAAGCCGTGCCAAGGAGCGTATATTTTCGTTCCGATCGGCAGGACATGCTTGGGATCCGCGCAACCAGCGGCCCGAACTTTGGAATCTGTTCAACACCCGCATCCGGCAAGGTGAAACGATGAGGGTGTTCGCGATGTCGAATTGGACGGAGCTCGACATCTGGGAATACATCATGTTCGAAAGAATCCCTGTCGTCGCTCTCTACTTTGCCAAACCGCGACCTGTGGTCCATCGGAACGGCGCTTTGATCATGATGGACGACGAGCGGCTCCCGCTCCAGCCGAACGAAGCTCCCGAGATGCGCACGATCCGCTTCCGTACCCTCGGATGCTACCCCCTGAGCGGCGCCATCGAGTCGGAGGCCACGACCATCGAGGACATCGTAGCCGAAATGCGCCTTGCGAAAGTCTCGGAACGCCAGGGGCGTCTGATCGACACGGATGAGGTGGCGTCGATGGAGAAGAAGAAGCGGGAAGGATACTTTTGATGGACACGGACGCGGTGTGCCACCTCGGCGAGGCCGTTCGCAAAGATCAACTGCGGTTCATCACCTGCGGCTCGGTCGACGACGGCAAATCGACGCTGATCGGGCGCCTCCTGCATGACAGCAAGATGATCTATGAGGACCAGCTACAGGCGCTCGCGCGCGACAGCGCCAAGCATGGCACGACGGGCGAGGACATCGACCTTGCTCTGCTGGTCGACGGCCTCGAAGCCGAGCGCGAACAAGGTATTACCATCGACGTCGCCTATCGGTTCTTCTCCACGCCGCGCCGATCCTTCATGGTCGCCGATACGCCGGGCCACGAACAATATACCCGCAACATGGCGACCGGCGCCTCCAACGCGCAGTTCGCCATCATCCTGATCGACGCGCGCAAGGGTGTTCTGGTGCAGACCAGACGCCACTCGTTCATCTGCTCGCTATTGGGCATCCGGCACGTCCTCGTGGCCGTCAACAAAATCGACCTCGTGGACTACCGGAAAGAAGTCTTCGACAGCATCGTGCGCGACTATGTCGCCTTTGCTTCGGCGCTCGGCTTCAAGTCGATCGTCCCATTGCCGATCTCCGCCAGATACGGTGACAACATTACCTACCGATCCGGCAACACCGATTGGTATCACGGCCAGTCCCTGCTGGATTACCTCGAGACTATCGACATTCAGTCCGAGACGACCGACCTGCCCTTCCGATTTCCGGTCCAGTGGGTGAACCGACCCAATCTGGATTTCCGAGGATATTCGGGCACGATCGCCTCGGGAGGCATCGCGGTTGGCGATGAAATCGTCGTGGCGGCCTCCGGCCGCAGCTCACGCGTGAAGCGGATTGTGACCTATGATGGTGATCTTGCGGTTGCAGAGGCTGGCGATGCGGTCACGATCACGCTCGAAGATGAGATCGATGTCAGCCGCGGCGATGTCCTTGCAAGCCCCACGCAGCGCCCCGAGATCGCCGACCAGTTTGCCGCTCATCTGATCTGGATGGACGAAGAGCCAATGGTGCCTGGCCGCTCCTATGCATTTCGGATTGGCACGCAAACGATTGCCTCCGGCAGGGTCACGTGCATCAAGTACAAGATAGACGTCAACAAGCGCGAGCGTCTCACCGCGACCACATTGGGTCTCAATGAGATCGGCCGTTGCAACGTGGCGACCGTCGTGCCTGCTAGTTTCGATCCGTACCACGTCAACCGGCGCACGGGATCCTTCATCGTGATCGACCGCTATACCAACCGTACCGTTGGGGCGGGAATGATCGATTTTCCGCTCCGGCGGGCGACCAACACGATCTGGCAGCCATTGTCGATCGGCAAGAGGGAGCGTTCCGCGCTCAAGCATCAGAAGCCGTGCATCATCTGGTTCACTGGGCTTTCTGGCGCCGGCAAGTCTACGATTGCTAATATCATCGATCAGAAGCTGTATGCGATGTCGCATCACACGATGCTCCTGGACGGCGACAATCTTCGTCACGGCCTCAATTGCGATCTAGGGTTCACTGAAGCAGATCGCGTCGAGAACATCCGACGTGCCGGCGAGGTGGCCAAATTGATGCTCGAAAGCGGCCTGATCGTCATCTGCTCTTTCATCTCACCTTACAAGGCCGACCGAGACATGGTGCGCAAGCTCGTCGGGAAGCACGAATTCGTCGAGGTCTTCGTGGATACGCCAATAGATGAATGCGTTCGGCGCGATCCAAAGGGCCTCTATTCCCAGGCAACATCCGGCAAGATCACGAACTTTACCGGCATCGATGCGCCATACGAAGCGCCAAGTGAGCCGGAGGTCCAATTGAAGACCCTAGGCCTGCAACCAGAGCAGTTGGCTGATACGGTGCTAAATTGCCTGCAGGCACGCGGGATCATCGCTCTGACATAGCCGAATTGGCTCCGCAACGCGCCAGCGTAGAAAGTTCCAGGACTGACCGCGCCATCCCTTCAGGATCTGCTGAAGAGCAGAACGAAATTGTTGGCTGGTAGGTCAAGCGTCTGATCGAGCGTCAATCCATACTTCTCGCTCGCTCTCTGAAGGTCCCGCACCTCTTTGAGACTCCATCCGGGCACACCGGCCGCCCGAATCTCCCTGTCGAAGGCCAGGTTCGATGGCGTGGTGTATTTCCCGTCAAGTTTGAAAGGACCATAGATGGCGACGAGACCAGATGGCTTCAGGAGTTTTGCGCCAAGCGTAGCGACGCCATCGGCGATCGAGACCGGCGCAACCTGGAAGATGTTGATGACGAAGATGACGTCATAAAGCCGCTCATCGGCGCCTGGCCAAGTCGCAGGGACAGTGAGATCAATGAAAATGGGATCGGCAACGTTCTTGTTGCCGGCTCCGGCGCGGCATCTTTTGATGGACGCAAAGACGTCTCGATCGTAGTCGGAGGGCTGAAATCGCACGTTCGGAAAATGAGGCGCGAAGTAGTTGATATGCAATCCAGCCCCTGTCGCCAGCTCAAGCACGTCACCTTGCGTGGGAAAGAATTCTTCGAACGTCTTCAGGATCGGATCCTTGTTGCGGTTGCCCGCCCAGGCAACATAAGAGCTGAGCGGATGCGGATCGATATCAGGTCTTGGTCCGGACATTCGCGTATTCCTCGCTTTCCGTAACTCTTGCAAGAGGTCTTCGGTAGCAGCGAGATAAAGATCGAGCAAGTTAAGCCACCCGGAGACCTGCGGCTAGTCACGGCGCGGTCGACGTGGCGACCTAAGTCGCTCGGCCGGCGACAAGCTCACTTTTCCACTTTCGGCCCAAATCATCGCGTGGACCCTGTAATGAGGGGAAGGCTATCATCTGACCGAGGCGCTGGACGGGGACGCGTATGATCGGCTTGACCGACTGTTCGGGTCATTCGTGTTCGCGCCGGTGACGTGATCGTGAAACCGCAACGGTCGCGGCAGCGCAGACGCCCATTGAGCATTCAAAACACTTTTCGCTAGGTCGATGGTAGAAGTCTTAGGCTACACGTTCACGCAAAATGAATTTTTCTCTCCGAGCTCGCCTAGATAACGACTTCCTACAAAAGAGATTAGGGCGTGTTGATGATTTCAAAGTTACGCCAACCGCCGACTTTCTCTCTGGACCAGAGCAAGGACCTGCTATCATCGAGAGAACTGGAAAAAAGGGGGCTCTATGTTACCCATATGCATATATTTTTGGCTTTGCCAGCTCGGTCGAATGACTCAACGATTGCGGAAATAATCTCGGCTAGTTGAACACTGCAGCTACCGACCAACATGACAATTACAAGACAATTTCCTACTTGAACCGCGTTGCTCGCATCTGTCGGCTATATCTAGGTCAAAGGCGCGCGATTTTGAGCAGCACGCGGCACCAGCGCCCCCCACATCGATGGTGATGCCTCGTATCATGAGATTTCAGAAAATAGCCGCCCTGGCACCGCACATTGGTGCCAGCTGTTGATCGGTAGAGTGATAACATGACGAGCCCCAGTAGGCGGCACGTAATCATCATCGGCGGCGGCGCCAGCGGCGTCCTGCTGACCTATCAATTGTTGCATCGGCCGACTAGCGATCTACGCGTCACGCTGATCGAGCAGCGTCCCGATATTGGACGCGGTATTGCCTATCACACGGGCAACCCCGATCACCTGCTCAACGTGCGCGTCTCGAATATGAGCGCGCTACCCGACCAACCAGATCACTTCTGGCGTTGGCTGAACTCGCATAACGCGGACGCGTCGCTGTGTCCCGATCCCTATTGTTTCGTGCCACGACGCATCTATGGCGACTATATGGCCAGTTTGTTTGAGCAACAGACATCCGATCCGACGGGCGCACGGCGTCTGTCGATCCTGCACGCGACTTGCGTCGATATTAACGAGGGTCCGGCCGGCGGGTCGGTCACACTGGATGATGGCCGATCGCTCATGGCCGACAACGTCGTTCTCGCAACCGGACATGATACGAGAGCCAACCTGCCGGCTCATGCAAATCCCTGGGCGCCACCGTCGGCCGCTCACATCGACACCGAGGCAACCGTACTGATCCTCGGCACGGGGCTTACCATGGTCGACTACGTCCTATCGTTGCTGCGCGACGGCCGTCGTGGACCGATCATCGCGATGTCACGGCGCGGTCTGCTCGCAAAACCCCACCGCCACATCGATGCTTTGCGAATTGAGGAGGCGGACGTTCCCTTTGGCGCTAGCATTAGTCGCCTGCTGCGCTGGCTTCGCGGCTACATAGACCGGAATGCGGCGCAAGGCGGCGACTGGCGCAGCGTCATCGACGGCCTTCGCCCCTACACCCAGCGGCTGTGGCATGAGCTTTCGCAGACATCGAAACGCCGCTTTCTCGAACACGCACGCGCTTGGTGGGACGTGCATCGGCATCGGATGGCTCCGGAAGTCGAAGCACGCATTGCCGAGGTGCTTGACAGAGGTCAGCTTGCCCTGATGGCAGGAAAGGTGATCAGCATAGAGCCCAACAATACCGGCGCGAGGGTCAAGTACCGCCTGCGGGGGCATTCGGATCCTCTCGACATCCAGGTTGGCGCGGTCGTCGATTGCACCGGCATCGTCAAAGATCCGCGCGCGACGCTCAATCCGGCAGTGCGCAGTCTATTCGACCGTGGCCTTTGCCGTGTCGATCCGCTCTGCATTGGCATCGAGACCGATCGAAACTGTGCGGTCATCAGCCGCGCTGGCGCTACCTCGCGCCACCTCTTCGCGGTGGGTCCGCTCACGCGCGCGGCCTTTTGGGAGATCAACGCGATACCCGATATTCGCAACCAATGTGCGGCACTTGCTGCCCTCCTCGCCGATACCGGCGGCGAGGCATCAAGGCGAACCGCATCATGAAAGCATTCTGACTGCTGACGCTCGCCGAATGAATGCGGCCATCTACCTTGATCAAAAAAGCGGGAACGGTTAGTTCGAACCTGCTCTGGGGGCGTCAGCGTGAGCCGCTCGAGAGCTGCCCGACTCCTCTGACCGTTACCTGAACTGCTCAGCTTGAACGGCTCCTTTCAGAAGGGAGCGCTTAGCTCCCGGATATTGCCTAGATGGTCAAGCCGTCAGGAACAGCCGTAATGTTGCCGAGCCATCAAAGATGGGGCCGACACGGAGATTCGTGACCGTGGCACGAATTTCTGCGGCAGCACGCCGTTCCACTGATGCGACCGCCGCCAACCGCCATAACAAAGTTGAATCATGAGGCGACACCTATCAGTCTACCTGATCCTTCTCGCCTGCCTCGCATCGCCCATGGGGCCAAGTCTATCGTCCTTCTGCGGGCCGGACTCTAACTCCATCTGGAGGAAATACGCAGCGGTAGGTCAAGTGAATGATGCGGTCGGGGACGACCTGGGCCTCGTAGCCCGAATCGCGGCGCTGATCGCTAATCATGGGATGGACGAAGCTTTTTTGCGAGCTCACGTCACGCTTACGCCGACGCGGAAGCCGCGCGATCCTCATTCACTCGTGAAGGAGCATGTTTAAACGCGATGGAAGCCCTCTCGGTGCGTGAGCCACTGCCCGGGAAACCGCGATCCAGCGCGGGGCGGGATCGTACGCGACCGATCCATATCGTTCATGTCCCCGTACCGGTCAGTGGTCCGAACGCGGATCGGTGAAGCCGCACGATCAGCGGCTGGCGACTGCCGGTCTTGGTGCCGGCACGAGCCGCTCCATCAGCCTGAGCGTCATCAAGCTCGGCGTCGCAACGCTAAGGTGCACGAGCGCTGAGTCGATCTTGCAATGCCTTCCGACGGACGACGAGGTTGTCGAGGTGCAACAGCAGCTCATCATCAGGTCGCTGTCTCTGCGCCAATCGTCCAACCAGCACCCGCGTGGCCTCGAGCACAAAGACGCCGCAATCATAATTGTTCTGCTGCTGAGCTATGCGCGCTGGCTGTAGTCTGGCACCTAACCTTCCTGAGAGATGTTCTGCAATGGAGCTGTTAGATCCTCCGAAGGAGTCGTAGTGATAGGCAATCATCCCTTCCGGTGCGCGGCGATCAATGAGCAGCAGCGACCAATGGGTGCCGCGGCGGGCGGGGTCCGCAGCGCTGGCATTGCTCACTGGCAGGAACAGGAAGTCGGCTGTATCATTCTCGTGCTCGTCTTCGACGACCGCCTGGAGGGCTGTCAGAAGTTCGATCTCGCACTCGGTCCAGCGCAGCAGGTGGGCCATGGCAGGCCGCACGAACCGCGTCCGCGCGGCCAGATCCGGATTGTCGGTCTGCCATTCTTGCTCCAGGAGCATGTAATCCGCCGTGATATGCTGGTCACCCAGCCATTCCCTGTCGCGGAGCTTCAGCCGACGCTGCGGCGGGATGCGAGATCCGGACGCCTGTCTATCCGGTTGGCCCAGACGTACGGACGACTTTTTGCGACGACTCCCCTCGAAGGCTTTGCCAAGCCCTAACTTAAGACACCACCACCGTCCGAAGCATTTGCCATCCGACGTCCGTGTCGCAGACCTCTCCGCCCCGGTCGATGACGATGTTTTTTCCGCATTTTTCGGGAAGCCTTCGATGGACGCCCCTACGGGTTCGTGAGATCGAAGTCCGTGTCCAGGAATGAGCGTAACGCCAAGTCCACGCGGATTGTTTAGAGTCGCCTCCTTTGTCCCTTGCCCGAGCTTCGTCGTGTAAGGCCGACCATGGATGTAAAAATGTGTCTGCGGCCGGAGCGGCGTCGCCGGCAAGACGCCCTTTCTGTGGAGTGAACCGATCAGGGCATCGGGCGCCGATTGGCAACCATGATCCCATCCCAAGCCGACGATATGTGTGAAGTCTTCCACTGGCACGGTAGCCTGTATGTCGACCGCGGGGTGCGATTGGAATGGCAATTCCAAGTGGCTCGAAGCGCCCCTTAACCCGGGAGGCGAAGGTCGCTCAGGATCGCCGAAGGCCACGGATGGCTCTGCGCTTACCGACCGCGATGGTGACATTGGCAACGTCCTCGTAAAGGTCCCGTCGCGGGATTGGGTGAAATTGAAGGCGCATAGTCTCCGCTCGCGCGCCGAAGATCAAGCTCTTCAACGTGACGATCTCTGCGCGCAGATCGTCGTTCTTCGCCTTCGAACGCAAGCACCATCTCGGCGAGAGCCGCAGGGTCAGAGGGGAGATCTTCACGGCGAAGCGCCATATCGCAGAGCTACACGAACAAACTCGCAATCGCCAGCAAAACAAAACGATTCAGGCAACTTTCGTCGGCCGCTTCGTCACCTTCGGGACCACACGCGACCACTCCGCAAGACCTTCTATCCGCATCGCCAGTTGCGCCCCGTCACCTGCATCGTACCCTCGCGAACAGGTGGCCACGCGAAGCTCCCATCCTCGAGCCACTTCGTCGCTAGAACTGTTCCCGAGCCGTCAAAAACCAGAAGCTTCAAACGATCCGATCGCTTCGATCGGAAGACATAAACGTCGCCGCTGTAGGGCTTGCCGCTCAACCCCTCCGCCACCAGCGCGACCGCCATGCACTCCTTTGCGAAAGTCAATCGGCTGCGTCGCGACGAACACACGGACCATTGGACCGAACGAGATCATCGCGTCGACCTCACCGCCACCAGCACGCGCTCCAGCGTCGCGGCGTCGACGCCGACGGGCACGCGCACCGCCGCGCCCGCGATCATCACCCCGATCCGCTCGGCCGGACCCGTCTGAACGTGAGGCTTGCCGATCGCGTTCGCCCGCGCCTCGACTGCGTCCTCGAGCCTGACCTGTACGAACTGCGGCGCTTCGCTTGACGCAAGCCGCGCATTGCGCCGCCACACACCGAGCAGTCCCCGGTTGACCCCGTTGCGCCGCGCCACCTCGGAAATGCTCGTCTCCGGATCGGCGCTCTCGGCCACGATCCGCGCCTTCTCCGCATCGCTCCAACTGCGTCGTCGCCTCTCCCCTGTAATCACTTCGATCCGCTGATAGGAGTCGGCATCATGCCTGTCTTGATGTCTGTCTTGATCCATTGAAATGAGCGTCCCTCGCGTTGTCTGTCCCCGCGCGAGTCTCACTCATCCCGTCGTCGTATACCAGGTGGGACCGTCGCACCGTTTACAGTCTATCGAAGAGAAGATATTGACGCTTTCTCCCGAAACGCTACTTGAGCAGCGCCTGCGATGCACGCGCGATGGGCGCGATCGGCCGCGAGCACCAGGGCTTTTGCCGGATGAATTCGTCGCCTATGCGTTCGCGGATCCGGTCATTCGCGGCCATGCCATAGCCACCGGCGGAGCCGCGTTGCGAAGCAACGGCGCGTGATACCACGTCGCGTATCGTCCCCAAACGAGCGACGACGGCCTCAACATTCGGTCATTCGGCTACGCGCTCGGTGCGCCAGTGCTGAGATCAGCACTATTTTGGACCTTAAGACCACCGCGCACTCACCGGCCTTGGCTAAAAACAGCTTGCATTTCGGCGGTCGCCCCGTATCGGGCGGCCGGCGAGTAGTCGTGCTTCTCGATAAGATCACTTCGTTTGTCTAAGATCTTGCTGTCAGTGCGTGCGGCTCGCTCGAGCACATGGTTGGAGAAAAATTGCAACGATACCGCGCCCGAATTGATGATGCCGGCAGTGGTTAGCGAGAGCACGCCTTCGTTTGAAACACTGATGAGCCCCGCTTCATTTAACCTTTTGAGCTCGCGACGAAAGTATTGCTCCATGGACACGCCAAATTCCCTCTCGAAACGAAAGAGCGACACTCCGCTACTTCGCAACGCCAGCATCACCGTTCTGCGCATCAGGTCGTCTTGCGACAGGACGACGCCCTTCCACACTGGTTTCTCGCCACGCTCGACCCTAAACAAGTAGCGACCTAAATCTGCCTCGTTGTAGAACTGGCACTGACTCACGTAGCCAAATCCGCCAACGCCAAACGGGATCAGATTATTGTCGTTCCATGAATCGTATTTGCGGCACTGCTGAATGGAGTGCGGCTGCGACTTCTTGGTCCAGAAGAAGATCGGACCATGGCGATAGCCAAGTCTCGTGAGGATGTGCTCCGCCATGAAATGCATGATGATGCGCTCCTTCGCCCCGGCGAATTGATATCGCCCTCTGCTCAAATGGCGAGCTATGGGGTCCGTCGATTTGAACAACAATGGAAATATGTTGAATTTCTCCACTCCCATATTCAATAGACCGATGAGCGAGTCGTACCAGCTCCGCAGCGTTTGCTGCGGCAATCCATAGATGAGGTCCAGCGATAGATTCTGAACCCCCATCTTATTCAGCAATTTGACGAGCTTACTCACCTCACCCACACCGTGGCCGCGGTTTAAGATACGCAAGATGTCTTGATCAAGACTTTGAACGCCCAGCACGAAGCGGTTTACGCCATTACTGAGCAGAGTGGATATGCGCTCTGCGGCATCCACCTGCTTTGCAAGAGAGGGATGCAATTCGAAGCTGACTTCGGACTTCGACAGATCAAAGCGCTGCTTGATCATGTCGAATAGCGTTTTGAGTTGTGGGTTTGTCAGCATTGACGGGGTGCCGCCGCCAAAGAACGCTGTCTCGATAGATCTGCCGGCAAGCGCCGCGTCCGACCAACTCATCTCTTTATCGAGAGCCGCCAGGTAACGTTCCACTCGCCCGGGACGTGGGTTGATTTCCTTGGCGAAGTGACAAAAGGTGCAATACTGATTGCAGAAGGGGATGTGAAAGTAGAGATCGATCGACGAGGTAATCTCACTCAACAGCCTTTCGGCATTCAGCTCACCCATTGCTTTGAGAGGTGGATAGGTACCGACAAGGTAATCATTGTAGGTGTCAAGGTGTAGTTTTCGAGCCCTCAGCATGTCGAGGTTGATGTCGTACGAGCGGTCGATCGCGAACTCTAGAGCCTCGCAATAGCTTGGCGCGCGCATATCTTTTTGTCTCCTTTAGCTATCGTACGAAGGCAGGGCGCGACGATACACAGGCGTCAGAGGGGCGACCTTCGGTTCGGTGTCGATACAGGCGCGGTGCAATTCGCGCGAGCACACAGAGTGGCTGCCTCGGCTCCAGCCAGATCATATCCTGCGTTGCCATCCACTCCGCGACGTTGCCGTCCACTCCGCGACACCGACGGTCATAATTCGGCACGGATAACGACAGCGGCACCAGCATGCCGCAGCGAACCTCCCGCGGGACCGCACTCACGGACGCAACGTCCGTCTTTGATTTGGACCAGTCGAGCACGCTCATTTCAAATCCTGGACAGTGAGGGCACAACGTGCTGCTCATCCTTCTCCGTGTCCAGCAATTGGCATGCCATCAAAAACGTCCTACGAGGCTTGCGTGAAGTAGAACGAAAACTATCGGCTTCGCACCGCATCGGCATAGACTTGCGTGCGACGTTCGATTCTGGACATCAGCGTCTAGAGCCGAACACGACTGAAACACGACAGCTGGGAAACATCGTGGGATGTCGGTCTCTCTCAAGCGCGGACACGGACATCCGCCCCGCGAAGTGTCCAGAACGGCGAGGTTACGACGACCTCAGTGTTTCTCTTGTCGGCCGAGTTTCTTTCGCTCCGCTCTATGGCAGGCAGGCGACGTTGCGTTTCATCCAGGATCAGCTAATGGAGAACCGCCGAAGCCCGCCTGTTGACACCCGTCTGGCGCTGGCGGGCATGCCGAGCGGGTGCGTGCGCAGCGCGTGATCAGCTCGAGCCGCCTCACGGCGATCACGCTTATGATGCGGCGTCAGCAAAGAGGATTTGCAGGAAGACTTGGTGGAATGGCTGCGCTCGATGCAGGTGAACTCGTATCTTGCAAAGAGCAGCAGCGGCTCCAACTCTGCTGGTTGCATATATTCGCAATCTACCGAAATCTAGTCCCAAGGCCACACAGCGGAGATCTTTTTTGAGGTGTTCAGAACGTAGAAGAACTCTTCAGCCAGAAGACCGCAAGTAGAACACTCACCATTCCACGCCAAACGAACTCTCGCTTCCGCTTGTCTAATGATGACGCAGCGTTGAAGAGAGCGCGTGGATGGCTTCAAAGTTCTCATGGCTACTGACATCCTCTTTCGACCAGAGCAAGGATGCGCTATCATTGAACCGCAATGCGGCCCATGTCTCTTCTTGGCTTTGCACGCGTGGTCGAATGCTTGACGCTAACGAAAAATGCGCTCAGCGACCGACACGATTTGCAACTCCCGACGAGCATGACAACCCTCCAAGCCCCTTTCCTATTGGACTGCAAGGCTCGCGCTTGTCCGGCTATTCCTGGGGTCGAAAGCTGCGATTTTGAGGTCACCGTCGCGCGCGACGTCGAACAATGTCGTGTGGATTGAGCGCGTTCGGCGCGCCAATCTCGTTGTCTCATTCGGCCCATGGCGGTTCGAATGATGAAGCGGCGGATCGGCCGCGATGACCTCACCTTGGTCCAACGGACAGACGAAGGGGGCAGATCACCCGCCTCGCGCTCGTCAGGCAGGCAAATGTACGGCCCTGGCAAAATTGAACTGATGCAAAAAAAATAGTCGGCGCAGAAACGAGGGGAGTTGCTCCAAGATTGCGTCAGAGCAAAATATTGCCGCCCCGAGCTTTAGGGGGGTCGACGTCCGAAAGTTGGAAGCTGATCGACACCCCCGGTAAGGTAAGCTGAAGCGCGATGAGATCAGGATGAATCGTCATCGCGCTTTACGTTGTTGTTTGAGCATGATCTCCGCGCAAACGCGTTTCCGCGTTTGTCGCGAGGGAAAATCGCTCCACACTTTGCGCTAACGCGGCCCTTCGGGTCCGGATCATGCTCCAGCTAGCCGGCAGCGAAGTCGTCTGTGCGGGAGAAAGGTCCGTCAATGACGCACCCCGACGGCACCTTAAAGACCGCCGGCAGTACGGCCGGCGGCCGATCAACTCCTGCGGCGACCTGCCGATCGACGTGTTGTTCGCCAGCCTGCCTACGACTTGAAAAGAGGGCGCATCTTGGCCCACGTATCGGCAGATCCTCAAATCGCAAAGCGAGGGGACCCGCCTTGACCGGCTCGTTCAGGCGAGCCTGCCATCCTCGTGTCGGCGAGAGCTGTTCGAGCCAACTTCATAAGCCTCGGCCGGCATCAGCTCCAAGTCGGTCCTGGAGCGCCGGCCGATCGGCGACGAGGTGGTCAAGGTGCAGCGGCTCGCGCCCTGGCCGCTCTCCTTGCGCCAATCGTATAACCAGCGCCCGCGTGGCGTCCACGACAAAGACGCCGCAATCATAACCATTCTGCTGCCGGGTTATTCGAGCGACCTGCAGACGGACGCCGAGTCTTGCTGCGAGTTGTTCTGCAACTGTGGTGTTGTGTGCCCCGGCGGAGTCGTAGTGGTACGCAAGCGCTCCCTCCGGCGCGTGGCGATCCACGAACAACAGCGACCAATGCGTGCCTTCGTCATCAGCATGACCATCGCTCACTGGCACGAGCAGGAACCTGGCGGTATCGTTACCATCCCGGTCGTGTACGATCCGCTGGAATGTTTCCAGCCAGCCGCTCGGGCTCTGGGTCAAGCGCAGCAGATGGGCTTGGGCCGGCTGAACGAACCGCGTCTGCGCCGCCAGACCCGGATTGTCCCTCTGCAACTGCTCGTTAAGGAGCGCGTAGTCCGCCGCGATATGCTCGTCACCCAGCCATTCCGTGGCGCCAGGCACCAAGCTGGCGTGGAGCGAGGCTGTCGGATCCAAAGAAGCGACCTGACCATCGGATGTTTTGCGCCGAGAAACCCGCGGATAATGAGCATCATCAGGCATCATCTGCTGTGTCGACGGCAAATCAACCACGGACCCAACGCTTCCGTAGACGTCTGACCGCGGAGCGCTCGCAGGTGATGGTGCCGCGGGTCCCTGGCTCTGCCCCTTGAGCCGAACCGAAGCTTCCGCGCTCGGAGGGTTTGACGCTGTGGAAAGCCCCTGAAGCGAGCTGGCCAACGAAGCTTCTTCCCCGGCGCCGCCACAGAGATAGCCGTGCAGCGCCGTCACACACGCATCCGCGTTCTTGTTGTCGTTTCTCTTGTGGGGCGGAACGACGTTGATATCTGCCTGACAATACTGCGGAATTCGCTCCTTGACGATTTCCTCGAAGAGCTCCTTCTTGATGGCCACCTTGTTCGCACTCCCCTCGCCCGAGGTCTCCTCCGCCTCGTCGATCCGCAACAACGGCCGGCTGGTGTCATTTGCAAGGCGCTTCCAAATCTCGCCGCGGTCGGTATCGAGCCAGATCGAGACCGCTCTATCCAGGATGAGGCGCCGCGTTTCCTCACGCTCGAACGAGCCACCGCCGGTTGCAAGGATCAAGTTCCCTTTCTCGACCAACTGCGCGATCAAGCTCGCCTCGCGGTTCCTGAACCACTGCTTGCCTTTGTCTTTGGCGGCGAAAATTTGCGTAATCGCCATACCGGTCTCCCTTTCAATTTTCTTGTCCGTGTCGACGAAGGCGAGCCCCAGTCGTCGTGCGAGAGCAGGACCAATGCGGGATTTTCCGGCGGCCGGTAGTCCGACAAGCACAACCGGCCGCGAGCCCAGAACAGAGACAACCTCTTTTGCGATCCGTGATCTCTCGGGCATTCTTGACCGTTCGGCAGCTCGCGGGCCAAAGATGGCGCCGGCAGCGGATCGAGCGTCGAGTTCGTTTCCCCAGTGGGAAATCTCTCTGGCGCCCTCCGGGATCGGCACGTCCTTACAGACCTCCCGCGCGCGCTGGGCGAGTTGTTGCGTAGCCTGGTCCAGAGCATCCCCATTCGCTCGCAGCCGCAGCCTGCCTCGCTCCTTGTAGGTATCGTGATTGGCAATCTTGGCTTCAAAGCTCTGTGGCGTATGGAACTCTACCTCAAAGCGATAGCCGTCCGGCGTGGTCAGCACGGTAGTGACGCCGACGAAGGTTGGATCTCGCATCCTGAACCAATTCCTGGTGCTGACCTCAGCGTAGCCCCGCTCATCGAACGCCAACATGGCCTTCTTGAAACCATTTGTGAAATCCTTGTCAGGGATTTCGAAGAGATGACGCACGGCGTTGCTGATCAGCTGGGTGTCGCCGTCAGACTTGATGATCGCTCCCGTCAGTTGGTCTGTCATTGACTCCTTTGATCTCAAGCAGCGATTTAAACGAGGCATGCTCACCTCGATATCCGCCCGCCTGAGTATCTCGGCGACCCGAAGGGTCGCCGTGGTGATGTCGTTCTCTTCTTCTACGGCCCTGGCGGACTCCGCCCCGGCGCGGTCGGCAGCCTCCGCGCTGGTCAAAATCATCGCCATAGCGGAATCATCCGTGGGGAGCTGTCGAGCGGAGGACTTAGGGAGGATGTGTTTGTCGGCAGCGAGCTTGATTGAGGCTTCCATGACTGAAGCCGCTAGCGTCGGATTGTCCTTCAGATCGTCCAGGGACGTGTCGACATCGAACCTGCCATGCATGAGCGTGGCAGCTACACCTTTGATATAGGGCACGGCCTTCAGGCCCGGCGTCTTGTGCAGGAGGCGCTGAAGGTGTTGGCCTTTTTTAAGGAAAAGGCGGGCACTTGTATCGGATTTATAGGCGTCGGTCCCGACCTTGTTGCCGAGGCTGAGGAGGTTGATTGTGCTTTGTACGACGTCGTCCGGCTCGTAACCATCCGGTCGTGGATCGATGCGCGCAGGATATTGATCGAGTAAGGCCTGGACGCGGTCTCGCGGGTGAGCGGAGGTCCGATAGGCGTCCGCCAAGTCCGGGAAAAGCTCGCAAGCCGTTTGGCTCAGCCCAGGGTCGAGATCGGTGGCAGTTTCTGTTTCGACCGGGACCTGCGCATCCGCGCTCGAAGCCCACGCCTCTAAGTCGGCCACGAGCAATTCGGTGACCTCGCGAGCGATTGGGTGCTCTGCGACGTCGATCTCGCGCATCGCCCTTTCCAGCGTCGCCTGAATATCTTGCCCGCTCGTCTCCTCCCGGTTCAATAAGTCACGGATCTCTTGCCTGAACTCGTGGTCAACGCCCTCGTAGATGCCAAAGATTGCCCGTTCCGCAAACCAGCGCCGGGCTTGATCGGATTGAGCCAGAAAGTTTCTCTGCAGAGTGCTATAGGTTTCCAAGGTGTCTTGCGTGGCTGCCAGGATCTGGTTGCCACGACTGAATTGGTACCTGCCGTCCTCGATCGCGGGGGTATGCGACTTTGGCGGCTTGAGTGAGCGGACTCCGCGAGCCTGCTCCTCGGCATCAAACTGCCGGACATGCTCATAAAGCTGCGGCCGGTCCCCGATAATAATGACGGTATCCCCATCGAAGTCGCCGTCGAGCTTTTTCTGTTCATCGGGCGGAACGGCAACCAGGGACCCGGGAGCGAATACCTCGGTGGCTTGGAGCATGCCGACACAATCGAGTGAGGTGTCCGCCGTCACACGGTCCTTGCGCTCGGTCCAGCTCGAATGGGATTTCACGTCCTCAGCCGACATCACCAGCCCGCGATCTCGATAGTTGGCCGGCCACACCTCGTCAGGCACCACGATCAGAATGCCTTTTGCGAAAAAGGTCGGATCGTCGGCCGCCAGTTGATCACCTGACTTCTCGGCGACATTAAAGCTGTATTGAATCGCCACGCATTTATCGAGGAACGCCGCTGTGGGATCGCCTTCAGATGCCGTCTTTACGCGCTCGGTGGTGAACGGGCGCAGGTTTGCCTTGTCATATGGCGAGCGGCCGATCAGCACACCAGCCGCCCCAGCCAACGTATCGCTCTTGAGCTTAGGCACGTGCAGATGGCCATCATCGGAGGGCACGGCGATCGCGCCGGGGCCCTCGATGTGTCCGGCCGTCACGGTACGATACAGCTGTTCCGAACTCAGTGGCTCCCCTTTTCTCCTCTCAAGCCAGCTCCTGGTTTTCTCGCTCACTTCCTCCGCCACTTGCTCGCTGCGCGAATAAAATTGCAGCGCCGCGGCGGGCAGCGACGCCTTCCTTTCCTCACCGTAGGCAAGTAGCCGATCAGGACCTTCCTGCTGACGACCCCGGCGAACAGCTAACATGCGCTCGGCTAACGAGGCTCTGATGAAGCCGCAGCCATCGTGCGGGCGCAAAGCGATCGGCCCGTCTGGTCCAATCAGCTTAAAGGGATGTTCCTCGCCGGCAGGGCGGTCTGGCAGCAGCGACAACTTAAAGGCACCTTCCAGGGCGTAGTCATGAGGACCAAGATCTTTGATGACAGGTGGCGCGGCGAACCCCCTGCGCTGAGTATAATAATATGCTTCCTTAAAGGGGGCCCAGGCGCGCGAAAGCTGCTCGAACGCCGTGCCCGGTGCGGTGTCGGCATACGGAATCGCCAACAGCTTCCCGCCGGAAGAAGCGGGTCTTTGCTCGCCTGGAGCGACGGCAGCAATCTGCGACAGGGTTGGTTTCGGTGCCTTTAACTTACTCCCGCCGAACAGGTCCATCCGGTAGGGCACATCATCGACACAGAACACGCGCCGCAACATGAAGGGGCTCGGCTTTTTCGGTAGTTGCACCGCGACGACCGGTAACGCTCCCGAGGTCAAGCGATGAAACATCGAGTATCGCGTCTCGGGTGCCGTGGGCAGTCGGCGCCCCTGCATGTCCACGACTGGCAACTGCATCAGTCCTGCCTTACCCTGCGGCGGTCTAGGCTCGTGATCCATGGTTCGTAACACCTGGTGCGTATCGAAGACGGACGAGGGATGTTGAGTTTGGATCACGCCCTCATCGAGCGACATGAATGAGTCGAGCGCATCAACCACATCGTCCGCCTCGATCTGCGCGATCAGATTCCAGCTCATGTTGGAAAGATCGCCTTCGATCAGGGCTCGTGTGTCGGCTAGGATCTTCTTGGTCACATGCTCCAGCTGTTGCCGCCTCATCGCCAAATCAGACTTGTTGCCCTCGACATACGGCCGACGGTACAAAGTCTCTAGGACCTTACGCGCCTTGAGCACCTGAAAAATCGAGAGTGCGGGACGGCGGGCCGAAAACGAACTCTGGGTCCGCCGCTCCGTTTTGCTTGCCGCTAGGTATGCCGCTATTTTCTGCTCCAATACTGGTTGCAGATCGTTGAGCAGGTTGAGAGCTTGCCTCCGATGCCACTGCATCGACTTCTGCGGGCTGCGCGCCAGCGGCAGCAGAGCGATGCAAACATTGCCCATGGATTCGAGGTTGTTCTCGCGGGCAAAGCCCGAGGCATGAAGCAATTCCTCGAGCCTAGTCAAGCCTGTCGTTGCGAGCAGACCGAGTTCGTCAAAAAGCCGGGCCTTTCCAATCGCCTTGAAGATGTTGGTTATGCTTAAAACATCGGCCTGCTCGAGCCGATCATTTGCATAATGCAAGTAATGAACCAGCTGCTGTAGCCGGTCTTTGAGCAAAGTGGCGTCAGCAATCTCTCCACCTTCCTCCGCCCTCATGAAACTTCGTCCAACAGCATTGGCGATCATGCTGAGTTGAGGCGTGTTGAACACAGCGAACCGCTCACCTCCCCGACCAAGGTCCCACGCAAGGTGTACCATCACCTGGGTGCACGAAGTCTGTCCACGCCATTTGATGAAGCTGTTCATCAGGTCAGCCTGTTGCTGCGGATTAAACTCGCAGAGGCGGCGACGGCTGAGGATCTCCCGAGCGATCGCGGCGGCGGCTTCGGAGCAGTCTTCGTCTGCAGGCCACTTGCCAAAGCCGTTCAACAGGTTCGACAGCCCCTGGCTATTAGAGCCGGATAGCCTGTTGCGGTCGCATAGCTCGCGGGCGATCGCGGCTGTTGCGCGGCAACAGCTCTCCTCTGCCGGCCACTTGCAAAAGCCGTTCACCAGGTTCGCGGACTGCTGGCGGGTAAAAGCCGAAAGCCGATCGGAGCGGCTGAGCACCTCACCGGCGATTGCGATCGTGGCTTGACGCACAATCGTCTGGTCCGGCCATTTGCTGAAAGCATTCGCCAGGTTCGAAAGCGACTGCTCACTAAAGCCAGCGAGCCGGCTGTCGCGGTCGGCACGTCCAAGGATCTCTCGGGCGACCTCGCCTGTGGCTTCGCCGCAGGCCGGCTCTGCCTGCCACTTGCTGAAACCGTTTGCCAGATTGGCCAGTTCCTGCGCCGTACAATTAGAAAGGCGGCCAGGAAGCCTGAGGATCTCGTCGGCAATCGCGACGGTTGCCTGACGACAGCCCCTCTCATGCGGCCACTTGCTGAAACCATTCGCCGCCAGCGCGAGGTCTTGTACAGGAAAGTCAGAAAGACCGTCGGTTCGGCGGGCGAGCTCAAAAACCTCAGAGGCTATGACCACGGTGCCCGCACGACAGGTCGGATCTTCCGGCCATTTGCTGAAGCCGTTGACCAGGACGGTCTGGCCCTGCGGAGTGAGACCACGCAGTCGCCCGCCCAGGACCGCTCCGGCAATTGCCGCTGTGGCCGCGCGACAATCCGCTTCCTCGGGCCGCTTGCTGAAACCGCTCACGAGGTTCACCAATGCCTGTGGCGTGAAATGGCCGAGCCCGCGGCGAAGGACCTCCCCGGCAATTGCCACTATGGCCGCGCGACAGTTCTCCTCGTCCGGCCATTTGCTGAAGCCGTTTGCAAGGAGGGACAGGTTCTGATGAGTAAACGCAGAGATGTCCCGGCGGCAGATTTCACCGGCAATTGCGACGGCCGCTCGCCGGGTAGGCCGCTCGTCCGGCCACTTGTCGAAGCCGTTCACCAGGTTCGCTAGGCCCTGCGGCTCAAAATCACCCAGCCGGCGCCCGGCAACCTCCCTGGCGATGGCGATCGTCGCGCGCTTACAGTTCGTTCGGTCCGGCCACTTGCAGAACGCATTTGCCAGGTTCGTAAGTGCCTGCGGATTGAAATCGGAAAGTTGTGCGCGACCAGACACCTCATCGGCAATCAGGACGGTCGCCCGGCAGCACTTCGCCTCGTCGGGCCACTTGCAGAAGGCGTTTGCCAGGTTGGACAGTTGCTGCTGAGTGGCATGGGAGAACCCCGCACCGCGGGCGCGGCGAGAGACTTCGCTCGCAATCGCGACCGTGGCTTGCCGACACTCCGCCCGTTCCGGCCACTTGCTTAATCCGTTCGCGAGCAACGAGAGACTCTGTTCGTTCAGCTCCTGAAGTGCTTCATGATCATCGCGAAAGAACTCGGCGATCCTGATTGCTCCATTGCGGCACCTACTCGATTGTGTGTGCCGTCCGAAAGACGCCGCAAAAAGCGAAAAAGCCTTGAGGTCGACTTTCCTCATGAGGGAGTCATCAAGTCCTGACAGTCGCGCTGCCATGGCCTTGCAAGCGTCTATCCCCTCTTGACCTCCGGCCTCCCGGCTCACTGCATTGCAGGTCGTAGCGTAGCCCCACGATTGCTGGTAGCGGAGGTTGTCTTCCCATAGCGGGACGAATTCAGTCTTGAAAAGAGTCGCGGCCCTTTGCAGAAACGCCGCTAGCCCAGGCATCTTCAACTGCTTCGGATTATTCTGTTGTGTATGGTCGACCACGGTTCGAGAGAATTGATTGAAGTCATGCGCGCGACAAGCCCGATCAATGGTCTCGATCGCTGCGCGGACTTTTCCACTCTCGAGCTCTGCACGTCCATACCGCTCCGATGTCGCGGCATGCGGGCGGTGCCCAGCCAGTTCGTCGAAGCGGCGCTTACCTGCCCTGGAGGGAAGCAGCGAGGCCGATTGCGCGTGCGGCGCAAGTGTGCCCGTTCGCGAACTTTCGGTGGCTAGGTTATCTTGCCGAACCGCAAGGCGAGAATGGGTTAAGCCGCCTTCCCGGTCTTGGGCGTCGCGATAAGTGGTATGACGCCAATCGTGGGCGCTATGACCTCCTTCTTCGCCGCCACGATGCGTTCCCGATTCCGCGTCCCGTCCCGACACGCCTTGGCGCAGTTGCAGCGTACCTGTTTGCGAGCTTTCCGGCCGCAGATCGGCTTCGAAGGGGTCGATACCGGAACGAGAGGAGCCTGGCTTCCGAGTTTGGGCGCCACGCTTGTGTCCCGCAGACCGCTCGCGCCCGCCATAGGCTGCGTACGGCGCACCCGCTCCGGTTCTATGTGCGTCAGGGCTAGGATCGGCAAAAGTATCGCAACGATCATCGCCAGGCACGGACGGGGCGCGTGTTGAGGGAGCCTCAGCATCTTGAGGCTCAGAGCGCATCCGCCCAAGCACAGCTCCGAACGTTCCGCTAGCCCCATCGCCGCGCCGAGACGCGAATTGAGATTCATCATCCCGAGCGGTGCTGCCCGTTTCGAAGTCCGAAATCCGTGCGTTCCTACGTCTGGTGACGTCTCTCATGCCGTGTCTCCCAAGAGGATGCGAATGCGCGGGCGATAATGCTTATCGCCCTAGCTGCGTGCTGGACCGATCCGTCGTGGCGACTCCTCCAAGAGGGCAGGAGCGCGAAATGACGATGCTAACGCTGCTGCACACACAACGGACGGCTGGATAAGGGTGTTTCGAGCAGCGGAAGCGAGCACCGTCGTTCATCGCCAAGGGTGCATCTGTCGCAAGGACAGATACATTTGCTCGCCCGCTTCGATGTTCGAGGTAAGCTGGATTCGACGCTCATTGCCGCCCGGCAGCGCGACTAGCTGTGCCGGGCTTGCAGCATTCCGTGAAGTTGATTTTTGGTGTCAGCTGATGAACGTCGAACGACGGATCAGAACTTCTCACTCAATGATCTCGGCTCGAACAATTTCGCGCGAAAGACCCTGCTGAGTTTGGTGATGCCCGCCAATACCCTCCGCGACGACGCGTTGGAGCATATCGGTTGGAGGGCCATAGGCTGGGGAATTCTCACTGCAAAATGGATGATCCTAGCTGTCTATTGAAGGCGGCGCACAGCTAAAGGGGCGAGCTGACGAGAAGCTGACGAATTCGCTGCGGACACCCAGCTAGCGGCCCAAGCGCGACTCCGCGGGCCATGGCACCAGAACGACCGTCTGTCGGCAAGACCAAGCCGAAAGGAAGCCTCTCAAGCTAGTTTGTTTCCATTGAGCAACGTGTCCAGCCACATGACCGGTTCTGAAATCCTCCTTTATGCGATTTAACGGTTCGCCCCCCGCCTCTATGCGCGGCGCTGGAGGACCTGCCTTCGTGACGAAAACTCTTGTACAACCACTCGGCTGAACCATGCCATGTTATTGCAGACGCGAAAAAGCGACGAAGTCTTTGGCCGTCCTCTCAAACCCGATCTTGTCGAGAAGAAGACCACTTAGTTCGTCGTCGCGGGTCAGGCGCCCCGTGAACGATATCACTGGTTGCGCGGCCGCGGACCGACGACGGCCAAAGGATTCGCTGCTTTAGACGCATCGAACGAGCAGGCGGAATCTACGTCTTCAGGTAAGCTTGCCGTCCTGGGCAGAAGACGTTGCGTGCTTGACGAGCACCGTCTTCCCATCGAGAGGCGATGGAACCACGATGCTCATAGCCAGGAAAAAATTGCTCGGTTCGGACAAGACGCCTTTCGGAGCAGCTGCGCATTTTCAGATTCCAGTATCGTCACTCCATCTGGAGGCATGCGCGTTTGATAGAGCCAAGCTACGAGCTCTCATAGGGGCTTGAATCGGACGGAGCGTCAGATTGTACGATTCGAAACAAGTACAGTACGTATCCAGCCGGGTCGCGGCGGTCTCCGGCCCTCGCAACTTCACGACAGATAGAATGTCTCAAATGTTCCAAGCTCGCCTCCCTCTCATCCCTCAAGCTTCTTGGCCACGCCACCCAAGCCCTTACTGCCGGCATGGCCTATGCGACCTTGACGCCGTATCAGCTCCGCTCCACTTGCAGCCCAAACCGGACGAGCGGTCCGCCGGCGCGCCAACTGGCTTGAAGTTGCGTCTCGAATTGGGAAGGCAGGTCAATCAAAGTCCGATATCTGACCTTCGTACCCGTTGGCCAGAATCAGTGGAACGTAGGCAACTCAACCGCCTAGGCGGCATGCGTCACAACGAAAGATAAGAAATGCGCTCGCCAATGGTCCGGCGCCCGACGGGTGCATCGCCGCCAGCGTATTGGACGTGACTGAATGTCGGGGCTGGCGAGGTTCGGCCCCATCGAGGGGCTGTCCTTTGCAGCGAGAGAGATTGGCTCGAAGCGATAAAGACCGAGCAAGCTAGCGGCCTGCAAACCCGACGACAGGTCGCCCACGCGGCGATCGAGACTTTGATGTAGCAGAAGCTAGCCGCTCACGGGCTCGCGTGGCCGAATGGTGAGTCCACAGGTCCCGCACGGAAAGTCTACCGGCGCGAGAGGCTTCGCAAATTGGGAGCGCCAAATTGGGAGCGCAACGATGCAAAACGCCGAAATTACCGCTCATCAACTATCAAACCTGCTGCCGTGAGGCTGCGCCGCTCAAGGCATCGATCGCGATGAGGAGATTTAGATCCAGCCTCCCGGAAACACCATCACCGATCCGGAATGTGAATGTATTTCATCCAAACAATCGATTTCACCATCACGTGTTCTCGCAATCATATTGCCCCCCTGATGTCGTTGACAATTGTCAAAATTGTCGCGGCGATGAGCGAGGGTTCTGCCAAGCCTGTCGATGCGTTTGATTGATTGCGGTCGATGCCTCTGAGGCAAGGCCAGACTGGAGGTCCACCAAGATGCATGCGAGCCATATGAGGCCGTCGAAAATGCGAGCCGAGCTGACACTGGATCGGATCAAGTGCGCGACTGGTTAGTACCGTTCTTCTTCGTCCATTCCGGCTGCAAACGCTTGCGCGAAAGCCGAACTGCTCAATTTCGCTCGAAGTCATGTTCGAACATGACGTGCTAAGTTTTTTGGCATGACTTGGTAAGAGGTGATGACATGCGAACGCTACTGGTTGATCATGAGACGGCCCCAGCCCGCGTTGTACACGAAGCGCTCTCGGACTGCGGTTTTGCCGTTGACGTAACGCGCACGCTCGATGAGGCCGCCGCCGCCTTTGGTTGTGCCCGCTATGACATCCTTCTACTCGAGTTACTTCTACCGGATGGAGACGGCTTGGAGTGGCTGAAGCAGTTGAGGCGCGACGGGTATTCGATGCCTGCCGTGATGATGAGCAGCCTTAACGAGCTCGGCAGGCGGATCGCGATTTTCAATGGAGGTGCGGACGACTTCCTGCCCAAGCCCGTGTCTACTGATGAACTCATCGCACGGATGCGCGCCACTCTGCGCCGATCAACGCAAATGACGGCCCCCGTCGTTACTTTTGGCAATCTAAGATTCGATCCGATCGGTCGGCAGGCCTCCGTTAATGGTCGGCCGCTGAAGATTGCGCGCCGCGAAGTGTGCATTCTTGAGCATCTGCTCAGCCGCGCAGGCCGCACCGTGGTGCGCGCGTCATTGGAGGATGGCCTCTATGCGTTTGACAACGAGGTTTCGACCAATGCGCTTGAGGTCGGAATCTATCGTTTACGCGGTCATTTGAGTCAGTCCGGCGCAACGCTACGGATCAAAACCGCGCGCGGGATCGGCTACGTCCTTGAATTAAAAGGCGCGGCGTCGGCCGCCTAGTCAATCGAACTTGAAAGAAAAGACTGTCTTGAACATCGATTTTGATAAGCATGCGGGCGTCAGTCGAGTATCGATCGCTGCCAACGCCCTTTTATCCACCTTTCTTCCTTGTCTTTCGCATCTTTTGTGCGTGGTCGTTCTGCTATCCCCGCTCGCTGCCGCAGCTCAGATCAAGCGGAATGATGGAGGGGGGCCGCCGCGCACCGCTCCTGACGGCATTAGCGGGACACTGACCCTTTCCTCTTCGCTCGGTAAGACAATTCATCTGCCCGCGCCAGCTGCGAGCATCTTTGTCGCCGATCCTACGATCGCGGACTATCAGGCGCCGTCGAACAATACCATCTTTGTTTTTGGCAAGAAATCGGGACGGACCAGCTTGTTCGCACTGAACGAGAACGGGGAGGCTCTGGCTGAACTGCGTGTTGTCGTCACGCAGCCGATCGAGGATCTGCGTGCCACGCTGAAAGCACAGGTCGGCGACTATCCGATCCAGGTCAGTTATACCCCGCGCGGCGCGATCCTTAGCGGTACGGCGCCCAATGCGGAGATCGTCGATAGCGCAGTGAAAGTGACTGAGCAGTTTCTCGGCGCCGGCGCGCTCGTCGTCAACAAGATCCAGGTGGCTGGGTCATTGCAGGTCAATCTGAGCGTGCGCGTGGCGGAGGTCTCCCGGAGCGCCATGAAGGAGCTCGGCGTCAACCTCTCCGCTTCCGGTCAAGCTGGCCCTTTCACTCTCGGCTTGGTCAGTGGCAGTGGCGGCGGTAACGGCGCGGCGCAGGGCGGCGGTACGGCAAGGATCGGAGTCAATACTGGCAACGTCAACGTCAGCGCCGTACTCGATGCAATGGCCCACGAGCACCTCGCGTCCGTACTTGCTGAACCGAACCTCACCGCAATGTCCGGCGAATCCGCCAGCTTCCTGGCCGGCGGCGAATTTCCCATTCCAGTCTTGCAGGACAATCGGCAGGTCTCCGTCGAGTTTCGTCACTTCGGCGTCAGCCTGGAGTTCGTGCCGACCGTTCTCAGTAACAATCAGATCAACATCCGCGTGAAGCCCGAAGTCAGCGAACTATCGACACAAGGCGCGGTCACCATCAACGGCATCTCCGTGCCGGCTCTCTCCACCCGGCGCGCCAACACGGTCGTCGAGCTCGCCAGCGGCCAAAGCTTTGCAATCGGTGGGCTCATCCGGCGCAACTTCAACACTGATATTACGACTTTCCCTTGGCTCGGCGACGTGCCGATTCTTGGTGCGCTGTTTCGCTCATCCTCATTTCAACAGGAGGAGACGGAACTCGTGATTATCGTCACGCCCTACGTCGTGCGGCCACGATCGAACACGAGACCGATGAGTGCCCCCACCGACCGCATCGCACCGCCCTCAGACCTCGGGCGAAGTCTGACGAACACGTTGGCAACTCGCCCGCCTGGTCGCGGTGCTCCCCCGACCAGCGTACCAAGCACGACACGGGGTGGCGGCCACATCATCGAATGAGGATCGACCAATGACATTTCGAATCGTGCCCACCCTGATCGCTCTGACGGCCAGCCTAGGTGGCTGCACAAGCACCACACCGACCTATTTCGAGCCGACTGCGCAAGCGATCCTGGTGCAACCGGAGACGAACGTTTTGCTGTTGCAGAGCCTTCGAGGGACTGAGCGGCAGCGCCTGCGGTATTTCATAGCCAGTACCAGTCGCGGTCGGCGTGACGCGCTCCATCTCGATATCACCGGCTCACCTCGACTCGGAGCGCAGATAGCCAGTGAGGCCCGCGCAATGGGCGTCGACCCTTACAATATCCGCTTCTTGGGCCCATCCATCGACCGGCGCGTTGGCTCTGCCGCGCGAATCGAGGCGATTACGTATGAGGCACACCCTCCGGTCTGTCCGTCGATGTCGATCGTCGGCCCTTCAGTGAACGACAATTCTTTCGACCCGACGCTTGGCTGCTCGATCCGCAACAATCTGGCCGGAATGGTCAACGATCCGCACGACTTGCTCGACAATCAGGCCGTTATGCCGAGTGATGGCAATCGTGCGGCCATTCCCGTTGCCACATACAAAAGCTTCGCGACAGGCAATAGCAGCAACTTGGGCACAGCTAACAACAAGGCGTCATCAGATCCCACCTCAAGCGGAACCCAGGCCGCACAGCCGTCTCGGTAGCGATCAACGTCCCCACTCGTCATGCGACGTCTTTCGCAACACGAACTAGACTTGGCCGGTGGCAAGGAGTGCTCTTGCGACAGATTCGAAATACTGCATGGGAATGGGGCTACCAAGCTTGGTGGTGCGGATAAGCTCACGGACCAGGCCGTGGTCATCGACAATACTGAGACGAAGGGCTCGCGCCTCATCCGAGAGCCGTGAAGCCGCTTCGCCCTCACCGCGGCAAACCAGGACCGGCACGCCGGTTTCGCCACGGACGTAGCGCAGCCCGACCAGCATCTTTCCCCCAGTCAAGATCAATGTTGCGCGATGCAAGCCGAGCGGGGGCTCATTCGCCTGCTCCCGCCGGAGACGACGGTGTTCCCGTTTCAGCTCCGGATTACCTTGCTGCTCCTTGTGCTCGCGCTTCATCTCGCTCTCAGTCATGCGCATGTTGCGCAAAAATAACCAGCGCTGGAGGAGGAGATCGATCAATCCGACGATCAGAAACGCGCCGCAGGCAATTCCGATCAACAGTTTCACTTCGATGAAGAGGAAGTCGAAGCAGCCCATGCCGCAAACCGGCAGATAAACCAGTGTCTTCCACGCGCCGACAACGACGAGGAGAAAGATCGCACCGAGGCAGACGAGCTTGAACAAGCTCTTGCCAAGCTCGACGAGGGAACGCAAGGAAGCGATGCGCTTCAACCCTTTGATGGGATCAATATTTTCGAATTTCGGCGTCATCGGCTCCGTGGAGAACACTGGTCCACCATTGGCCAGGACTGCCGTCAGAATTGCGCAGATGACAACACTCCCAAGCAGCGGGCCAACAATTCGGAAGGCAAGCTCGGGCAAGACACCGAGCGCCAGATCGACCGCAATATTGAACGGCTGATTCAGCAGCTTGTCAGTCAGCATGAGCGCTTCACGGCACTTGCCCTGGATGGAGCTCGCTTCCACCCAGAGATAGCCGAGACCGGCGCAAGCGCTGACGGCTTTGACGAGATCGGCACTGTGCGGAACCGTTCCTTTCTTGCGCGCATCTTTTAGCTTCTTGTCGCTGGCGGCATGCGTTTTCTCTTCGCTCGTGTCGCTCATTTCAGTTGCCTTTCAAGCCTCTTCAGCTCGCGGCCCGACTGCGTGATTTCCGATTGCATGTATTCGATGAGATATACCGCGTAAGTGACCATGATGATCGCAAAGCCGATATTCTTGATCGTCAAAGTCAGATCCTTCGGGTTCAATTGCGGCGCAAAGCGCTCGAGCAAGAGCGCTGATATGTCGACCAGCAACAGGAAAGCCACCACAGGCCCAGAGACCAGGAGGGTGGTACGTATGATGCTGTCGAGTACGCCCCACAGCTCCATTGTTCTCTGCATGCTCAGCGTGGGTCCTAACTGATAAACCGGCCAGATCAGATAGCTGCCGTAAAGCCCGCTGATCATGGTGTGCAGCCCCCCTGATACGACGAAGATCGTGATCGCGGTGATACCGATAAATAGTCCCGTCGCCGAAGCTTGACTGCGCGTCGCGGGATCGGCGGGCGTGACCACGCTGCTGATGCCTCGTTGCGTGTCAATAATCTCGCCGACGGCCTGAAGGCTCCAGAGTGGAATGCTGAGCAGGGCGCCGATCATCAGTCCGACACAAGCCTCCTTAAGACCGAGTAGTGTGATCTTGAGCAGACGTGTGTCCGGATCTAGCGCCTTCAGGCCATCGGCGACTTGCGTCAAATATGGTAGTTCGATCGCAACCGCTAGGCAGCCGCGGATCAGCCGGCCGATCTGCGGACGCGTAAATACGGGCAGCACCAGCATAATGCCCGCAGGGCGGGCCGCACCAAGGCCGGCTGCAACGACGAGTTCAATGGCCGCCTGGATCAGACTTTGAATCTCGGCGGTTGACAAATCATACATGGCGACGGCTGCTAGTAGCCCGTCGTGAGCGCGGGAAAGTCAGTGAAAATCTGCTTGGCTTGCTCGATAAGCGGGGCGCTCAGGACCGGAGAAAACAAACCGATAATCCCAACAATGACCAGAAGCTTCACGGTGAGTGGCAATGTCTGGTCCTGGATCTGCGTTGCCGCCTGGATGATGCCGATGACGGTTTCGGCGACCGCCGCTGCAATGAGTGGAGGCAGAACCCAGATCATGAAAAGCACCAGAGATCTGCTCATATGAGTGAGAATAGTGGTCTCATCCATGCTCAACCTCCAGGTGTTGTATAGCTCAGCACGAGCCCGTGCATGAGACGCGACCAGCCATCAATGGCCACGAATAGAAAGAGCTTGAAAGGAACAGATATCACTGTCGGAGACACCATTGACATGCCCAGGGCCATCAGAATGGTCGTTACGATCAGATCGATCGTGATAAAGGGAAGATAGAGTAGAAATCCGATTTCGAAGGCACGCTTGAGTTCTGAGATTAGAAAAGATGGGACAAGAATAGCGAAATCATCGGCTGTGGCTTTGCCGCGCATCTCCTCTGGCCAGACACGTTCGGTCGAGGACAGGAAAAACTCTCGCTGTTCTTCATTGGTGAACTTCTTGAGATAGCCTCGCAGCGGCTCCTGCCCCTCCTTCGCAGCGGTTACAAAATCCTCGAGCGTCTGATAGCGCAGCTGCAGATCGGCGATTTTATTGTAGCTCTGCTCAAAGATGGGGGCGCTCGTGAAGGCGGTGAGGATCAATGCGGCGCCGTATAGCACGATGTTCGGAGGTATTGATTGGGTCCCAAGTGCATTGCGAACGAGGAAGAGAACGACAGATACCTTTATGAACGCCGTGGTCGTGACGACCGCGAAGACCAGGAGGCCGAGCCCGGCCGTGATCGCAAGAAGCGCCAGGATTGCTGGTTGAATGTCAGTCATTGCCCGCCAACCCGCCACGCAGTCTGATGCCGAGCTCTTCCCCAATACGTACTATGTCGCCACGTCCGATGCGCACCCCGTTTGCAAGGATATCGACCGGGCCGTCGACCGGCCGGCCAAGTTCGAACACATGTCCTTCGCCGATGCTCCTCAGTGCTCCCAGCGTGATCGGCCAGCGGCCGCATTCGAAGACAAGCGAGATCTCGATATCCTCGAGATCGGCTTCCGAGGGCGGCTGCAGTTGACCGGGTTGTGTCGTCATATGCGCATACTCCAGGGGGCGCGGTCGCGAATGAAATGGTCCGCACAGGATCAGGCGGTTGCCGGCGACATCTGCCGCGGTCCATAACCGGCCCGCGGTGAGGATGATCTGGCCATGAGCGAATGGCATGACCTCTGGCAACAAGGCATCGCCTGCACTTGTCTTGCGAAGAAGCGAGGCTGAAGCGCGGAGCGCGCCGATCTCTCCTGCAACGATGATGGGTAGCTCTGTGGAAAGCTTGCGCATCTCTGGCGGCAACTTGGCGAGCAGCTCACCTAAGGCGCGGAACGCCGGCGGTATCGGTCCATCAAGAGGGGAGAAAAGAAACAGGCGACCTTTGCCCTTGACCGGGCCGTAGACGATGTCAAATTCGATATAAGGCCCTTTCGTCTCGGCCTTTCCGACATGGAGAAGTTGCAGTTTCTGCTGTGTCTCAGTCTCCAGACGAGCGAGTAACGGTTCGAGTGCAAGTTCAAGAACGAGCGAACGACTTGGCTCGGAAAATTGAGCTAGGCTACCGCCACTCTGCACTGTCGAGATCAACGCCTCGGCTAGCGCATATGGTATCGACCAGACGATCGCATCATCTCCGACGCCCCAAACGCAGTCGAGCATCGAGGTAGCCGAAGGCTCCTGCTGCCACACAAGTCGCCCCACGCGCAGCGATAGCGGCTTATCGCCAAGGTTACTCCGCAAAGACGTGCGCAGCCCCGCGATTCTATTGAGCCACGAGACGAGAGTATGGGGCAGACTCTGAGACGGCTCGTACTTGGCGTACTCGTCCGCACGACTTGCAGGAGCTGGGTCTACAGGACAGCACCCTTGCAGCCCAACAGGACTAGCTGTTGTCATCAAATTGAACTTTCCGCCACCGCCGTGAGCAAGCCGCTCCCATAGCGAAGCAAGACTTCATCATCGGCCTCTAGCTCAGCTGTCGCTTCCGAATGGGTATCGGCCGCACGCCGGACGTCGGTCTCGATTTGTCGCCATTTATGAGTCGCGGCGGAACGTTTGGCCCAGTGCGCCCGCTTCTCCGATGCCGCTGTCTCGGCCTGCTCTTGAGCGATACGCGCCTCTTCAAGCGCCTGGCGTTTCGACGTGATCTCAATTGCGAGCCTCTCAAGGGTGAGCTCGCAACGATCCAGCTCAACGACGGACAAGGTACCGAGCGATGTCAACTGCTGATAAACTTCGGCCTCCGCCTGTGTGTGGTGCTGTTCGGCAATTGCAAGTTCCTGCCATGCGTGCTCCGCGGCCAAGGTCGCGATATGACGTTTGGCTTCCATATTGGACAACTCATTGCGAGCGCTACGCTCACGCATATCCTTCACGTGCCGCAATCTCGAAGCGTGAATGCAACTCATGCGGTCAGACGGCACATCCATGTAACGGTTTCCTCAAAAGTGGACGCATCGTCTTCACCCTGGCGCAAAAAATCGCGCAGATCATCGATCGAGGCGATAGCTCGGTCCGTCAGCAAATCGCTGCCTTGCTTGTATTCGCCAACCTTGATCAAGAATTCCGCCTCTGCATGGCGGGAGAGCAGATCACGGAACAAGGATGCTGCCTGGCGATGCGGCGCAGATACGACGGCATCCATGATGCGGCTGCGGCTCGACAGCACATCGATGGCGGGGAAATGCCCCCGTGCCGCGAGAGATCGTGAGAGAACGATATGACCATCGAGAATGCCGCGCGTTTCCTCGGCGATTGGATCGCCCGCGCCGTCACCTTCTACAAGCACGGTATAGAAAGCCGTAATTGAGCCGTGCTCCCCCATGCCAGCGCGTTCCAGCAAGCCTGGCAGCATGGCAAAGACAGAGGGAGGAAAGCCCCGGCGGGTCGGTGGCTCTCCGGCAGCCAGACCAATTTCGCGCATGGCGCGGCTAAATCGCGTCAATGAATCCATCATCAGAACGACGCGCAGGCCTTGTTCGCGAAAATATTCGGCGAGCGCGGTTGCGGTATAAGCACATTGCGCCCGCTCCATCGCCGAGCGATCGGAGGTCTCAACGACGACGACCGTGCGGCGAAGCGCCGCCTCCCCAAGATGCCGCTCGATGAACTCACGCACTTCGCGTCCACGCTCGCCTATCAACGCAACCACGGTGACGTCAGCGGCCGCGCCTTTTACGATCTGCGACAATAACGTCGACTTGCCGCCACCAGGCTCTCCATAAATGCCGATCCGCTGGCCCTCGCCGCATGTCAGAAGACCATCCATGGCGCGAACGCCGAGTGGCAGGGGGTGCTCGATGATACGTCTCGTCATCGGGTTTGGCGCTTTGCCGCGCAGGGGACGAGTTTCCGTGGCTTTGACTGCGCCCTTGCCATCGAGCGGACGGCCGAAGCTGTCGATCACCCGGCCAAGCAAGTCGGGGCCGACAGGCACTTCGTGCATCCGTCCAGTGGCAACGACTTCTGCGCGGCTGGACATGCCTTGCAGGTCACCAATGGGCGTCAGCAACACGCCATCGTGCAACAGACCGATCACCTCGGCCTGAAGCGAGGATCCGGTGCGCGGATCCTTAAGGACACACAGCTCTCCAATACGAGCATCCGGCAAGACCGCATGGATGAGCGTGCCGATCGCCCGCGTGATCCGTCCGCGCACGGCACGCGTGTCCACATGCCCTGCTGCAGATCGCAGACGCGCAAGCGCCGCTTGGAGAGTCTCCTCTCCATCAGGGCCGGCATGGTTTCTTCCCGGCGCCGTCACTGTTCGCCTGCCTCATGATCTAACCCAAAGCCCGAGCGCAGGGCGCGCAGCTGCGCGTCAAGTCCGAGATTGATATTGCCAAATTCGCTCCAGAGCACGCATTCGCGCGGAAGCAGCGCCGGGTCCCGAACGATTCGAACCGCCGGCCGGCCTTCCCGGCCGTCGCACGCAGCAAATTCGCGCGTAAGCGCATCTGCATCCATGGGTGACACATGAAGAGAAAGTTCCGCCCCTCCATATTTTTGCAAGATCGTGTGACGAACCGTCCTCACCAGCATCTCGCCGGGGTCGAACGAGCCCAATAGGTCGGTTACGATGTCCATCACGAGCGCTGACAATTCCTCCTCCAGAACGGCTTTTCGTCGTGCCAGTTCCGAGGCGGCCTGAGCGATCAGTTGTGCCATTTCCTCGGTGCCGGCCTTCACCCCCTCTGCATGACCGCGCGCTCGCTCCTTCTGATAAGCTCTGCGCGCCCAGGTGCGAACCCGCGCTAGATGCCGCTCTGCTGCGGCACACGCCTCGACGGCGTTCTGCCAGATCTCAAGATCGCTTGCCGCTACCAGTGGCCCAAGCGGGCGGATGTGCGGAGTGGTGGGCGGCGCGGAGTCGTCGGCCGTCATCCTGCTGGGGCCTCCGTCGCCAATTGGGCCAACACCAGGGAAAACAATCGGCCTGCGGCATCGCGGTGTTCAGTGGCAGGATTGTCCGCAGCCGTTCCGACAGCCAGGCGTAGAAGCACGCGGCGGCGATCAAGCGCTGAAACTTCATCGAGCCAAGCGCCGAGACAGGCATGTCCATCGTCCTCAATCTCTTGCGCAAGTTGCTCTGGATCGGCAATAACTCCGGTAGAAACCGCATGCGCTGCATGTCGGATTCCGAAAGCTTGCACCTCGGTGCCGACGCGCCCGATCAGAATAGTGACATCGTGCTTTGAAATCAGCCTTGTCAGCGAACGGGCATGCCAGATACCGCCAGCGAGCCGAGCAGCCCTGCTCGGATCACGTCCGAAGAGAAGGTCTGGCCCGAAGTCACTTCCGTTCAAGTCCATTTCATTGTCGAGCAGCAACCCTGGCAATCTTATTTGCAGCCTGGGACTCTTCTGCAGCCGTAGCAACGTCGCAGCCGAGAGGTTCGCGTCAAGACGTGCGGCAAGGCGGGTCGGATGAATCGAGGCGGCAAGCTCACGAACACCTACAGAGGGCAATTTGAGCGGACGATGCCGCTCGGCGGATGGCTTCGGTCTCGCCTTATCGGAAACCACACTACGCTGCATTAGGGTTGATCGCTTTGCGCACGGCCTCGATGGCGGACACACCCGAACGCCCTCCACCCGTGCCCACTTTGTGAGATGATTGCCTGCGCTGACGCATACGAGCGCTCAGCAAGACGTAGGATAGTACACCGAATGCAGAGCCGCCGAGACCCATGCCGACCGCAAGCAATGGCGTTGAAATCAATCCTGATGCTTGGGCGAAACCGGCTGCAGGCGCCGGCCGCGGTTCCAGTGCAGGCCGTTCGACCGACACGAAAACCACAGCCACCTTGTCATAGGATAGGCCCTCGATGCTGTTGGCGACGAGCATCTTGATCTGCGGCAGCAGAATTGAGAGATTTGCCCTCGAGTCATGCCGGATGAAAACCGACGCCGAAGATGGCGTGGTGTCACGTCGGAGCAGGTCATTCTTCGGTAGAACAACATGGACGCGTGCCGAGAGGACACCATCGATATCGCTGATCGTGCGCGACAATTCCTCGCTCAGCGCGTAGACGTAACGGGCGCGTTCCTCGGTCGGCGAAGCAATCAGGCCCGCCGCGTTGAACACTTCGCCCAGACTCTTGAAAGCATGGCGCGGCAACCCTTCTCCATTCAGCAGGTCGATTGAGGAGGCAATCTGATTCTGCTCGACCTGGATCGTGCTGGTCCCGTCCTTAGCAGCAACGCGGACCGCATCGATCCCGTTCTTGAGGAGGACCGCAAGCATCTCGTTCGCCTCACGCTCCTGAACCTTGGTGTAGAGATCGGCCTTGCAACCGATAAGGAGAAGCAGGAGCGGTAGCAGGGCCACAACGCGCAATCGCTTGCTGGATGGACGAGCCTGGCCGCTTTGGCGACAACGGATTGAACCAATCATTCGCCCCACTCAGCCGGCCGACATCAGCTTGTTCAGAGATGAACCGAGGCTGCCGATACCATTTGAAATGAGCGTAACCTGAATGACGCCGTCAGAGACATCCTTCAGATTCGCCATCATCGCCTCGAAATCACCTGCGCCATGGGGGGCGACCGGCTCACGTGCTTCTGGCGCGCCCGGCTTCAGCAAAAGGGGCTCCGACGCCGGCCCAGGCTCCACACCCTTTGGAACTGCGTTGATCCGATACATCGACGAAAGATTCTGGAGGATGCGATCGCCGAGCGGGCTCGCCTGCGTTGCTGTACGTGATACCTCGGATGTCGGCGGAACTGTCGCCACTTCTGTCACTGGAGGCCCTGCCACTGGAGGCGCAGTGCCTTGAACTGAAGCCGCTTGCAAAAGACTCTGTTGAAATTGGGCCTGTTCGTCGACCGCTGTTGCCGAACAGGTCTTGGACAGGCCTTCGGTTAGAGTGTGAGACATCGGCGCAGCACCTAACATCATCATGGAAAGACCTCGCTCTCTTTTCGACCTCGCTCTCTTCGAGATGTGATGCGACCAGCCGCTCAAGCCCATTAGCGGCTCAACGTCCTAGAGAGGCCAGCTGACGACAAGCTGACGAGCTCGCCCGTTCATGGTCATCTAAAGATCACGTTTCGCGTTCACGTTTACGCAACGTTACTCCTGTTGGTTTAAGTCAAAGAGAACCGTGAATGCTCGTTCGATTCATAATCCGTTACGTTTTGAACGGAGTCCTCTGTTTCGGCGTTTTCGTTTCAACCGGAACACAGATGGCGCTCGGCGCTTCCCTGTCGCTACCCTCGACCGCTTATCGCTATACGGTTCTGGATCAGGAGCTTTCTGCCGCGCTGCAGGAGTTCGGCAACAACCTCAATATCAGAGTCACCATCAGCGCCGAGGTGAAGGGACGGATTCGCGGGCACATGCCGGATCTGCCACCGCGCGAGTTCCTCGATCATCTGACGCAGCTCTACAATCTTCAATGGTATTACGATGGGCTCATGCTTTACGTGTCTACCGCGAAGGAAGCGCAAACTCGTCTGCTTCTTCTAACTTCAATCAGCTTTGACGCGCTCAAGGCGACCCTGGATACGCTCAACATTTCTGACGAGCGCTACATCTTGAGACCGGCACCGGGAAATGGCCTCGTCCTTGCCTCCGGTCCGCCACGCTTCATCGCACTCGTGGAACAGACGCTCAATGGTCTTGTGGCGGAGGCGCAGGCGCGACCACGCTCCGCCCAGATGCCGTCGCGGGACTCTGTGCTGATGCTATATCGCGGCTCCTCAGCGACGGTTGTTCGAGATGGGCGAGCTGAAAGCCCCTCTTCTTCAGATACCCCGCGCCAGGACGGCGCCTTGCCCGCGCACACGGCGGGCCAAAGATGATATTGAGGCGCGCTTGTTGCCGAATTCCTGTCAGCCGCCCCCTCAATGAGCCCGTTACGCTGGGGGAGCTTGGACCGATCGTCCCGGTCAGACACCGTACAAGGATGGCAAGGCGTTGCGTCTCATAAACCGGCTCTAGACAGGCGAATTGCCGCTGCGCCACCTTGTCTTGCATTCTCGGGATGGCCGGTCGCCGTTCGGCACCATCCGCCAGGGCTGAAGTGCCGTTGCACCGGCGGCGCGATGCTCCGGCCGGATTTGGTCCAAGCCAAGAAATTGTCAGGATCGGCCTTGCAAGTTCGCCGGGACGTTCGTCACGTCACGCCGTCGGCGCCGACCGACCCGTTGCGCCCTTTGGATGACAGGCCTCGCCGCAACCGCTCACAATCCACGAGGTGATGCAGTGAGATTGGCACCTTAAGATTTTTCTCATCGCCAAATCAGCCTATTTTCGATGAGGATCGTCACACGCCACCGGAACAGCGAACTCGACCAATATTTCCCAAGGCCGACCGCACTCAAGCCTTCCAAAGCCGCGTGAGACAAGCAGAAGTGGAATTTCGCGGGGTCCCAGATGATGTGGCCCGCGCGAACATCTAAGGATGATCGCGCAGGCGCCGGTTTGGCTAGCGAGGCCTGCACGTTCTGCTCAAGCGGAAGAGCTATCTGATCTCTTCTACCGAAAAGAGAGGCTCACGCCTCGCCGCCATGGTGGGCAAAACCGGGCGACGGCAACCGAGCGCCGAATGGTGCCGATACCGTCGAACGACCGTTTAACAAGCCGCCTTCAAGCAGCAACCGGCAAGTTTGACGGTCCGGTCCTCGCCATCGCGACTGGTCTACCAGGAATCCTAAAGCGATCCCTACATAAAGTCATGCTCATCCTCGGACTGGACGCGCGGTGCTTCGCTCTGGCTAACACTGTCCTCGGCTTTGGATAAGTATAGGCCCGGCTTGTCCGCCCGCTGCCATTCATCGTCCCGATTTTTGATCCACTTTTCGGGATGCTGGGTGGGATCAAGCACCATGTTATCGTCATCCACATCAACAAAGCCCAACTGCAGCGAGCGGGCTCTCGCTTCTCGATTAGCAGGACGAGAATGGAGCAGCGCGTTATCGCCGTCGAGCCGAAGCTGATGTTCCAGCAGGATATCGCCCGCGTTATCGACGAGCGGATGAACAATCTGAAGATCTACAGTGGACGTGACTTCGTTTCGTCCGGGGAACGATTTCCGCCACTGTTCTCCTGCGAACACGTCGCGCATCGCAAATCCGCCCTCCGTTCTCAGAAGACCGACACTCTTGTTGCCGAGCTGATAGCTGAAATAGCGCGCGTTCGCGGTATCGTACTGCGTGGTTCCGTATTTCTTAGCGACCTTTTTTGTGCGCTTGGCCTTGTCGGATATGTGAGGCGAGTACTCTTGTGGGTTCGCGGCAATATGCTTGATCTCATCGCCATGGTAAGCCTTTGCCTGTTCAGCAAATGAGCGCTTTGAGAGCTCCACGACAGGGGGGCGGTCGAGCAGGGAGTACGCCCGCGACGAAGACGAACCAGCGTGTGAGTTCGATTCCAAGTGGATGTTTTCAAGCGCTTGCAAGAAGCTGTGGCTATCTGCCGAATATCCCGCCTCATCAGCGTGGCTATCGTTGCTGAACTGGCTGGATGAGCCATGGATTCGGCCATACATGGAAATTTGCCTCGTGTCGGTGAAGTTGCGTGGCAGCGCGTTCAGGCTGCAGCTCAGGTGGGCGGAGATTGATAGTCGCGCCAGCTGACGCCTAGCTGACGCGCTAGGTGAGCATCTGCATCGGCTTCTAGGTGGCGGGCATTCGACCACGGCGATGCACGCGGCTCGCGTGTCATGGGTTGCAGGACAGGGTTCACGGTGCTGGCTATCGAACGGGAGTGACAGATTGCAACTTTGCGCAATCTCTGATTCCCTGGCGCTGCCGCGAGAGGCTTACTTGCACCTGCACCTCGTCATACCATCACCTCGCGGGAGTGGCGCTCGATTTAGCCGGCGATGTCCGGTTGGCTGATGTTACCGAAATCGCGATTTCCCAACATGAACGTCGCCGGCGCACACAAGCGCGGACGTTCTTGAGAGAGGCTATAGAAATCGGCTTCTCGAAACGCCGCCACTGTCCTGCAAAGGTATGTCGAGCTGCAGCGCGGGCAGTTAAGCGGTAACGGTCCGGCGGGGACGCCGAAAGGACAGTAGCTGTCATTCTGATTCCTCGTCAGCTTCTCGAAAGCTAAGCCTCTTAGCGAGAAGGTGTCGATCTGGGTCCAGCGTTAACTGTTCGGATCTGCCAGTGGAGAATGGGATGGATCCGCTCAACAATGTCAACCCATTCGAGGCCCCGGATTTCGCCGGGACGGACCACGACGAGCTGCAACAGTCTCGAGTGGACCAAACGGGGTTTCAGCAGCACGTGAACGAGTTGCACCTGCGCGAGCGCCCGCCGCGCAATCCAAATCGTCGCGGCGAGCATCCTTATGTTGTGTCGAACCGAGATGCGGACTGGCTAGACCACGTTGGGGAAGGCACCTCGCGGTTGCCCTCGAATCCGCCCGCCTCCTCTGAACAGGGGGGCAATCAGCATGTGGTTTTTGTGGCCGCCAATCGCGGTGGCCAGTTGCCAGCCAGCAGTTTCAGTCTGACCGAATATTGGCACGGCATGGATTCAGCGGTCCACTTGCCCATGCATAGTATCGATCAGGAGGAGTATTCGTGGGCGCAGGCCGATGATGAGTGGCCAACGACCCCCAAAGCTCCTTGGGACCATAATCTCGAGGCATCGAGCCTCGACCGACAGCCTCGGTCGGGCGATGGCAATACTTCAGATGAAGGGCACTGGCTCACCCCGGCAACGGCGCAGCGGGTCGAAGCCTTGAGCGACGGGCGGGCCTCTCCCGCCGGTGCGATCGGCGAACCGAAGAACGTTGATAACCCCATCCTCCGGCAATCGCAGCTTGACCATATCCTGAACAGTTGGGCTGGCGAGGAGGGGCAGACAGAAGACGAGGACCGGCAAGAAGCGGTAAGACGAATCAAAGCCTGGGGAGAGGCTGGCGACGTCTATGCGCGGCTGGAGCTATCATATCTACGCCTGACGACCTTGCCCGCCGCTTTCCCTTCCGATCTGCAGATGCTCAACGTCAGCGACAACGAGTTGATGCACCTGCCCGACACCCTTCCGACCGAACTCCGCACGCTCGAGGTCGGCAACAATCGTCTGATCAGTCTGCCTGACATCCTGCCGGCGGCACTTCAGTCACTCGCCATCGCTGGCAACCAGCTGACCAGCCTGCCCGTAACACTTCCGGAGGGTCTTCAGACACTCGCCGTCGGCAGCAACCACCTGACCAGCCTACCAGAAACCCTGCCGGCCGAGCTCCAGGACCTCGATGTCCGCGGCAATCGGCTGACCAGCCTGCCTGAGACTCTCCCGGCTGGACTTCAGTTACTTGCCGTCGGCGGCAACCGGCTGACTAGCCTGCCCGATACCCTCCCGGTCGAACTTCAGGAGCTCGAAGCCGACGGCAACCGGCTGACCAGCCTGCCCGAGAGCCTCCCCTCCGAGCTCCAGTTGCTTTTCGTCCGCGACAACCAGTTGCCTAGCCTGCCCGATACTCTCCCGCCTGAGCTCCAGAGGCTTCATGCCAGCGGCAATAGGCTGACGAGTCTGCCCGAGACCCTCCCGGCCGAGCTCCAGGTGCTCGAGGCGCGCGACAACCGGCTGGCTAGCCTGCCGGAGTCCCTGCTAACGCAGCTGGGCTCTGGGTGTATGGCTTATCTGGAGAATAATCCGCTATCCGAGCGGGTGCGGACGAATCTGGCAGCAGCCCTGAATGCGCCAGGCTATGTCGGTCCTCGGGTCTTCTTTTCGATGGACGAGGCAATCGCGGAAACTCAGGCGCGGCCGCTGCCCGAAGTGGTGGCGGACTGGCTCGACGAGGCGCCCGAGTCATTGGCCGCCTGGCAGAACTTCGCCGACGAGGCGGGTGCTCCCGAATACGCAAGCTTTCTCGATAGGCTGCGGGACACCGTGAATTCTGGCAATCCCCAGTTCCGGCAGGCCGTGATCGAAGATCTGCAGCAGGCGGCGACGAGGCCGCAATTGCGCCAGCAGTACTTTCAGCAGGCCTTCGGGGCGAGCGAGAGCTGCGAGGATCGCATCACTTTGACCTGGAACGGCATGCAGAGCGCACGTCTGAGCGCTGACGTCGAGGGCGGCGCCTATGACCATCGGCTCGGTGATCTCGTCGAACAGGGCCGCGTTCTGTTCCGCCTAGGCGCGCTCGAGGGAATCGCCCGGGAGAAGGTCAACTCGCTCCGCTTCGTCGACGAGATCGAGGTCTATCTCGCCTATCAGGTCAAGCTGCGCGAGAAGCTGGAGCTACGGCACATCGCCCCGGACATGCGCTTCTTCGGCGTCTCATGGGTTACCGACGACGATCTCAGCACGGCCGAGACGCGGGTGCGCGACGAGGAGGCGACGGGGTTCGCCGACTATCTGGCAACCCGGTGGCAGCCCTGGGAGACGGTGGTGAGCCGGATCGCCCCCGAAGCCCATGCACAGATGCAGGATCGGCTCGTCGAGGCAATGGGCGAGGAGTTCGACAGCCGCCTCCAGCAACGGCTTGCCGATCATGACCTGATCGGCAACAGAGATGCCGAGCGTCAGTTCGGAGCGCAGATCCGTGACGAGATCGCCCGCGAGATCAAGGGCACGCTGACGCGTCAGGTGCTCGCGGACCACGGGCTTGAGCTGTGAAGCGGCCGTCCAATTGCGAGGGGCTGTCCATGCTGTTTTTTTGCCGATTGGACCGATTTCTACCGCTCCACGAAGGCTCTCAGGATGTCGTGGCCGCCATGTGCGGCCCCCTTGTCATGGCCGCGGATCTCGGCCCGGCGCAAATGGGGTGGACCCGCATCGAACCTGCCATGGTCGGCAGAGACGTGATGTCGGCTATGCCTGCGGGCTTCCTTCGCCAGCAGGAAGCTTGGATCAGAACCGGCCTGATTGGGGAATCCAAAACGCTTCTGGTCGCAAATCCGCTCTACTGCGTGCGCCCGAGCATCAGTCCCTCGCCAGGCACCGCGGTGTCAGATTGGCGAAGCAATGCCGCAGCGAGCAAGGCCGAGAAAGCATGGCCGAGGCCCGGCAATATCAGCGTGACCCCGTAGCCGAATCTCGCTGCGATAAACCCACTCGCTGCGAAGCCCACCAACGCGAACGCCGACATCACCGAAGTCAGGAACGCGACATCTGTGCCGCGTTGCCCGGCCGGGCGAGCCAGAAACCAGTTCGTGAATATGCTGGACTGCAAGTGCCGCGAACACGATCCCAACGCTCGCGACGGCGCTCACACGAACGTCAACATAGCCATCAATAATCGCAAGCGCTCCAAAACCGAAGGCCAGGACTGCGCAGCTCCAGATCAAGCCTCGGTGCGGCGTCATTCGCGCGAGGATCGCGCTGGTGCCTTAGAGTGTTGTCATGCATCGTTGCTCGATCTGGCGAAATCTGCAGCCTTAGCCGACGTCGTCAAGGCTATCGCCCTCGACCATGAAATGATGAAGGGCCTTCTTTTCCGAGCCGACGATTGCAAAGCTATGATTTGCGGACATTGACGTGGGACAGGTACAGTCCATACGGACTCAAGCCGATGTCCCGCACCTTGACGCCCAGCAGGTCGCGATGCCAGCAATGCTTCGACGTCCTCGACAGTGAGCACCACATGCCCCATCACAAGCGTGCCGGTAGGAAAGCCCTCTATGGGTCGCTCGGACTTGAACGGCTCGGACGCGAGCTCAGAGTTGCAAAACACTTGCCGGCGAGACGCTGAACGGATCGGTTTTTCGACATGGCGTTAGTCATCGAGCGCAGGTGATCGAGGCGACCGGCGTGGATGGTGCCTCGCACAGGCTTCGCGAAAAATACTTGGCGAAAAACACTTGGCGAAAAAGACTTGCGTGTGCAGTGCGGTCGCGTATTATTGCGGTGCGGTAGCGTCTCGCGCTGCCGCTGCCCTCCTTGGGCGTTTCCTCCCTAGACTTGGGCCGCTTGTCAATCAAGCGGCCCTTTTTTCTTGCCCATCAGTTCGAGCATTGAGCTCGCGTGTGCCAGATTCAGCATTCGCCTTTGATGCGGAACGATATAGATCGCGATCTTGAACGCTAGGTTGCTTGAGTTTGGCATGCTCTGCGAGCGCCTCCTGTAGGTTGTCGGGCATGGAGCTTTTGGATCCCGCAAGGATTCGTTCCAGGGCTGATTGACACGCCACTCGTCAGGGACACAGGAATTGGTGCCCGCCAGCAGCACGAAAGGGGATCGAACTCCTCGCCCAAGCCACTTCGAAATCATCCGGCGGGAGGGATCGCGGCAGGTTTTCAATCTGCGTCCTGAGCACGCATCTAGCCGAGGTAACGCAATGCGCGGTCGCGCGCCGTCCGTCTGCATCGCGCCTTCCCGACCGCGCCTCGTATGCCGCGCAAGGTTCTCAAAATGCATCTCGGTCATGAGCACACCTACGGCTGCAGCGTATCCCATGCCGGCGGAGGCCGAGCGCCCATGAAGGTAACGCGGCTCGGCAGATAAATCGTGCGCGCTGCAGATCCATCGGGGTGCGGAAGAGGGAGCAGGTGATTCGTGTTTGCGAAATCGTCGTCATTCGACCTCTGCTCCTTCGGCCGAACAGCGTGATCGTCAGCTTTGGAACCATTGTCCAGAACTTGACGCCGGCATGCAGTGCGAAGCGACCGGTCAGAACCTCCAATTTCAAGCGGCACGTTGATTGCATCGTTCGGGCGCCGGCGGACGCGGTTCTCTCTGCATGTCCGCTCTTCGAAACCGAATGCACATCTTCCGTCTGCTTCCGCCCACCTCGCAACACACGCGAGTGAGGCTAGCGCCCCTGTTCGGGACATTTCCCATGAAAAAGTCGCTCCGCCTCCTCGCAGCGTCGCTATCCATGATCTGTTTGATGTCTGCGGCACTCCCCCAGACGCTGCCGGCCGCGACGGAGGCGAACGATCCTTTTCTTTGGCTCGAGGAGATCGAAGGGCCGCGCGCATTGGCATGGGCTCGCGCCGAAAACGACAAGACGCTCCGTGTGCTCCAATCAGATTTCCGCTATCAACGCTTCTACGAGGAGGCGCTCAACATTCTCCAGGCCAAGGACCGAATTCCGTACGTTTCTTTCGGACGGCGCGGTCTCGACAATTTCTGGCAGGACGAGAACCACGTGCGCGGCATCTGGCGGCGTACAACGTTTGAGAGCTATCGCGCCCAAGACCCGCGCTGGGACACCATCCTCGACATGGACGCGCTGGCTGTCGCGGAGAAGAAGAACTGGGTCTTTAAAGGCGGCAGCTGCCTGCCGCCGGAAGAGCGCCTGTGCCTGCTCAGACTTTCCAATGGCGGCAAGGACGCCGTGTTCGTGCGCGAGTTCGACGGCGACGCCGAGACTTTCGTCATGACCGGCTTTGATCTTCCGGAGGGAAAGCAGAACGTCAGCTGGGTAGATAACAATACGATCCTGGTTGCACGAGATTGGGGCGACGGGACCATGACGAAGGCCGGCTACCCGTTCGTCGTGAAGGAGCTCAAGCGTGCTCAGCCGCTCGCTCAAGCGCGCGAGGTCTTTCGCGGCGAGCTGACCGATGTCGGGACCACGCCATTCGTGCTGCGCGACAGTGACGGCACCGTCCATGCGACCGGCGCCGTGCGCGCCATCAGCTCGTTCGAGAATGAGCATGTCCTCTTCGGGCCTGAGCGGCCGATCAAGCTCAATCTGCCGAGAAAGGCGAACATCGGCGGCATTGCCAGTGGCCGCCTGCTCGTGACGCTAAACGAAGACTGGACGCCGCCGTCCGGCGACGCCCGGTTCGCAGCCGGCTCGATCATCTCGTATGACCTGGCCGAATGGAAGCAGGATCCGCTGCGCGCCAGACCCACGCTCGTCTTCCAGTCAGGGCCTCGGCAGGCTCTCAGCGGGTTCAAAGCCACCAGGAACCTATTGATCCTGACGATCCTCGACAATGTTCAGAGCAAGGCGTTCGTCTACAAGTACGATCAGGGCACCTGGCTAGTCACGCCGATCCCACTTCCAGAGAATGCGAGTGTCGGTCTTTCTGCCGCATCAAATGAAACGGACGAGGTGATGTTCACCGTCTCCAGTTTTCTCCGGCCGACGTCGCTCTGGTACTTCGACGCTGCAACCGAACGCCTCGAGACACTGAAGACGACACCTTCTAGGTTCAATGCGTCTAAATATGTCGTGGAGCAGTTCGAGGCGACGTCGCGCGACGGCGCCGGCATTCCCTACTTTCTGGTGCAACCCAAGAGCGCAAGGTGTGACGGATCGACTCCAACCCTTCTTTATGGCTATGGGGGATTTCAGATTCCGCTCCTGCCGTCTTATGCGGGGCTTATGGGACGGCTCTGGCTCGAGCAGGGCTATGCATATGTCGTCGCGAACCTGCGCGGCGGCGGCGAATTCGGGCCGCGATGGCACGAGGCTGCCCAAGGGGCAACGAAGCAGCGCACATGGGATGATTTTATAGCCGTTGCTGAGGACCTGATCCGCCGCAAGATCACGTCTCCGCGCCGGCTGGGCGTAGTCGGCGGCAGCCAAGGAGGCCTGCTGGTGGGGACCGCAATCACCCAACGACCTGACCTCTTCAATGCCGCCATCGTGCAGGTGCCGCTGTTCGACATGCTTCGGTTCACCAAGCTGGCCGCCGGCGCCTCCTGGACCGCCGAGTATGGCGATCCCGCCTTGCCTGAGCAGCGCGAATGGATCCAGGCCTACTCGCCCTATCAGAAGTTAGTGCCGGGCCAGACCTACCCGGCCCCCTTCATTCTCACCTCCACCAAGGACGACCGCGTTCATCCGGCACATGGCCGCAAGGCAGCCGCAAGGCTCGCTGAGCTAGGCCAGCCCTATTTCTACTATGAGAATCTTGACGGGGGACATAGTGCCGCCGCCAATCTCATCGAAGACGCACGGCGGGCGGCCCTGGAATATACATATGCATCTGGGCGGCTTGGATTGAGTGAGGTCGAAAAGAAAGGTCGTTAAGCGACAAGTGCATGCGGCAATTGCCTGAACCGCTGAGACCGCTCCAGTGCACTGGCGCTTTCGCGCGAGCGACGCCACGCCTACGCCTTCGGGGAAGGTGGGCCTCGTCAGCTTCTCGAAAGCTTGCCCGTGACCGCATCTTGTTCCCTCAAGCGGCGATTGCGCATTTCGCGACATAGGTCGAGCCCTCAGCATCACGGCACCGGCCGGAATACGACCAACGGCGCGCAGGAATTCGTAGGTGAGGTGCAGCTGGCTGTTCCCGGAGCGCGCGGAGTTGGCGTTCTCCGCAAGCCTGCGGGCCGCGAGCAAGATCGGTCGTAGCCGGGACTCTCAGAAGCAATCATTGCGGTTTCGCGCTAAGAAGCGCTGATCTACGATACGCGCGCGAACCCGAACTTGCTTGTGACCTAGTTCGCTGCCGGCCTGATCATCGCTTCGACCTCTGCGCGAAACGCCTGCCGTGAGCCTTCGCGCGAGTAGAACATGTGGCCGCCCGGAAAGACCACGAGCTTGACCCGCGGCACTGAGGCAAAGGCCGGCAACTGGTCGAGCAACATCTTCGAGGCAAAATAAGGCGTGGCAAGATCGAACAGGCCGTGCCCGACCAGCACGTTCATCTTCGCGTCCGTCGCAAGCATCTGGCGCAGCTCCGACAGCGACTCGGGAGGTCTGCCGCCAAAATCCCACCCCCGCCAAACCGCGCCGTTCAGCACCTCATAGGAGCCGTCCGGCCGCCAGTTCAGCTTGCGCGTGAGCAGATCGACGGCGGCACTGGTCAGCGGCGCCTGAAGCGTGTCGCCCGAGGGATCGCCGAAACGGGAGGCGCTGGAATCCGGATAGGGGTCGAAGCCGCGCACAGAGGCATCGTAGCGGCCGGTCACCTTGCCATTCTTGCGGTCGAGCTCGCGGCGGAATTCACCGATGTCGAAGCGGCCCGAGAGCCTGCGGCTCACCGCCTGGTCGATGCCGGTCAGCGTGGCGACCTTGTCGGCCAGACGCGTGGCCGCCTCCCTGTCCGCCTCGCCTTTGACGAGGTCGGCCAGGAACTCGCCGCGCGCATAAGCTTCCACGTCGGCGAGATCGGCCCGCTTCACCGGTCCCTTGGCTTCGCGCACGGTCGCGACATAGCTCGGCAGCGTTGCGACATATCGCAGAAGGCTCGTACCTGAGAACTCGCGGTAGTCGAACAAGGGCGAGATCATGATCAGCCCCTTGACGCCGACGCCCTGCTGCATCTGCAACTGGGCTACGACCTTCGGCCCGCGAATGCCGCCATAGCTTTCGCCCGCGACATATTTTGGCGATAGCAGCCGGTCGTGCTTCTCGAGCCAGCGGCGGATCACCAGCGCGAGCGCACTGACATCGCCGTCCACGGAATAGAACCGCCTGCGGACATCCTCACCGGTCGCAACGAAACGACTATAGCCGGTCCCGACGGGGTCGATGAAGACGAGGTCGGTGAAATCGAGCCAGGTCTCCGCATTGGGCTTCACCTCAGAGGAAGTCGATGGCGTGACCTCGTCGGCGTTGATCGGCAGCCGCCACGGACCGGCGTTACCAAGTTGCAGCCAGGCCGACGATGCGCCCGGCCCGCCATTGAAGAAGAACGTCACCGGGCGCGTGGCGCGGTCGGTGCCGTCGAGCTGATAAGAGGTATAGGCGATCTCGGCCTGCGGCTCGCCCTTGTCGTCGAACAGGCGGATGGAGCCTGCGGTCGCGGTGAAGGTGAGCGTCCGTCCAGGCAACTCGAGCGTCTGGCGGGTGGTGGAGTCCGGCGGCAGACGATGCGGCTCGGCCATAGACTGCGTTTGGCCGGCCGGTGCGCCGGGACCGCCTTTCTGGCCGGCAGGCGTCGCGGCATCGGAACGCTGCGGCGGATCGTCGGCCCAAGCGCTCCCCATCACGCCGCAGGCAAACATGGCCAGCACAAGACAGGCGCGGCGCAGCGCGGTCAAATCAAACTGCATCGAGTTTCTCCGCTTCCGGCCGCTCTTTGCGTGCACGAGGCGTGTCTCCCAGCCCTACTCACTTAGCTGATAGTCGAGAAATTACAGGCCTACTAAGTTCGGTAGTATTCGCTATCCTTGGGTCCCGCCTGTCGGCGGCAGCGCCAGAGCAGCGGGCCTGTGCTTGCAGATGGCGATCGCTTGCCGACGAGCACATCCACACGGATTAGGAGCTCCTGGCGCACGAATTGCATCGAGAAAACCCGCATCTCGCCGCCCAGATGTGGTTCATGGATGGCCTCATAGCCCTTGGGCGCCGGCTTGTGGGACAAACCTGGAGCGAGTCAACATGTATAGACCCGCCGGCGCGGCTACGCGCGCTCATGAGAGAAACGTACATTGAGAACTTTGCAGCATACGAAGCGCGGCTAGAAGGCGCGATCCAGACGGGGGGTTATAAGTTTTGAACGTCGATTGACTGTTTTGACGTGCAGAATTCGAGCAGTCCCGAGGCGCGTTCCCGGCGATTTTCGATCACGTGTCGTCGACCCGACAATAGGCCTCACGTCTGTAGTTCATCAAATTGCAGTTGCGCTGCTGACCTGCTTCCGTTGGCAAAACCGCGGCCAGAATAGCGCGAGGCGGGTTAAAACATGCCAATGGCCGAGACCGAGATCGACACCGTCACCGCGGCAATCCCCCGCCAGAATCCGCTCTGTTCATCACGCCCCGCCACAGGCGGCATGTCCTGGCGATGGCAATGGAGCTCGTCCAGATCGTGCCGATCGCCGCGTTCGAATGCTCATCGCAACCTCCAACTTCAGAGCGTTGCGACGACCGATTGAATCCGCCCTCTTAAAGACCGGTCACTGCTCGCGGCCGCGTCGTTTGATGCGCTTTCGGATTCGACGCCCGTATCGAGATAGCTCTGCTGGGTGCGGCCATACACATAAACGCCGGCATAGAACGGGTTGGTGAGGACCTGGTGGATCTTTGTGTAAGTGGGGGCGCCCCATCGGAGGGGGACGCCGGTCTTCTGGCTTAGGGGGCAATCATTTGCAGGCCGAATGACACGCCGGTCTCAGACGTCGTAAGCCGCAGGCTGAGACCGTTAGCCGGCGTGGCTTACAATGAGCACAGATCGCCCCGTCCCACGAATCTTCACTTCGAGGTCACGGTCATATTGTCGAAGTTGAAGTTCATTCCGCCTGGCGATGAGGTGATCTCGACGCCGTATTGGACGCTACCGACGTTTATGTCGCCGAAGTAACCCTTCGACTTGATCCACTCTAGGATGCCTTTGATATCCACTGTCCCGCTATTGCTCTTCGAAATGGGCACGAGCGAGATGACGTTGTGACCATTATTCCCTTCAAACACGTTCCAGGTCGTCCCTCCTACAGCGACATTGCGATAGACCGGGATCGACGCCCCGGAAGGGGCGTATTTATACGAAATGGGCTTAACGTTGCCGCTACCGTCCGAGTTTCCGGTGTAGTTTGTCCAGATCATGATCTCTTGCTGGTTTGAGCTGTCCCAAATATCATAGGCAGTGTCCCAAGCCCCGCTTTTAGGAACGTGCTGATTGAAGGTCGAGGTCAAAGTGTTGATTGCACTGAGCGGCTTTCCGATATGGACAGCCTCGTGCGGATAGCTCTTGATGCCACCAGTTCCAGGCTGGTTCGACCACACGCTCCATCGGTTCGCTTCATGCACCGAAATGGTCTGAGGCCCTGCACCACTGCCCCACACGTCGTTGTTCCAGGTATTGCCATCGCGTGAAAAGTGCCCGTATGGATCGCTCGACCTCCAAATCAGATTCTGTGCCGGCATCGGGGCGGTCGCCGATGACCTGACATTATTCACAGCCTGGCTAAAAAGATCATGTTCCTCCTGTGAGTAAACGTAGCCCATTGGGGACTCTGGCGAGCCGGCACCGTTTATCCGATTAAAATCCATAGTGCTCTCTTCCTCTTTCTGCCAGCGGGGTATCCTGGAATGGGTGAGCAGTTCAGTCTTAGGTGGCCTCATCTGAAGGCAGGTTCGAATTCTACGAAGCTTGGCTTTCGAGAAGCTGACCCGTGCAAGGAGAAAGGTGGACTGCGTATTGCCTCACAGATCGATGCTCCCGAGTGCGATCGGTTGCCTCATTTATTTGCTCCCGGCTTGGGTTGAGGAGGAGGCCGGGTGCGGAGATGGCCGGGGTTTCGGAGCGCCCGGCCTCCTCCGCTGGCACCTGGCACATCATTGGGTTGTTGTGCCCTCGTGCCCCAGCAGCGCTCTCTCCGCAGGAACGAACAATAATGCACAATGAGAGCTTTGCAGCATACGAAGCGCGGCTGGAAGGCGCGATCCAGACGGGGGGTGCTATAAGTCTTGCACGTCGATTGACAGTTTGTGACGTGCAGAATTCGATGCCAGCAGTCCGAAGGCGCGTTCCCGGCGATTTTCGATCACGTGTCGTCGGCCCGACAAAAAAAAAAAGCCTCACGTCTGTGGTTCATGAAATTGCAGTTGCGCTGCTGACCTACTTCCGTTGGCAAACCCGCGGCCAGAATCGCGCAAGGCGGGTGAAAAATGCCAATGACCGAGACCGAGATCGACACCGTCACGTGCTAAATCGGTTCCTCTCGGGTAGTCGCGGCTCTTTCGGAGGTTGGAGCTGGACTGCTCCGAAATGGCATCGAAAGTTTGCTCGAGGTGCGACTTACGGCTAAGTCAGGGGCGGGACGCCGATGGCCTTGGCGCCCGCCCCCTAACATCACCGCTGGAGCGTTGGTTTGGTGATGGTGCCGCGAACAGAGCAAACGGCGTGCCGGCTCGAAAAGTGCAGTGTCTGCCGGCACTGGTAATCGCGTGTCGTGTCAGATTGCAGACGCTGGCGGGCGATTTCGTACAACTCGGGCGCCCTACCGGTCGGCGGTCATCATTCCATCATCTCGTCCGCGTCGAACACGGGCAAGGCGCGTTGATCAGCTACCGTGACGAGCGCTTGCGCCACAGTGATGTCTGCAATTAATCCGCCACGCTTACCGAAAAGACCTGAGCCGGTCCTGTTTAGACAGCTGCCATACCTTGCTCGCGGCGTAGCGACTTAGAGCAACTACGCGTGCCATCGCGATTGGCATTGAACGGAAACACGCCCACGTGCTGATCGAAAGTCAACCTTCGTCGTCGCCCGATTTCGTCGGTAGCATCAAGTTCGACCTGGGGGGTCCAGTTCCAGCGGATACCGAGACAGCAGCATCGTATTTCGGGCAATGCTGCCTATTATTTTCATCACATCGAAGAAAAGGCCTGTTTCAGCCGCCGCTATGCTGCTGGCACGATGGCGGGCCCTCGCTGTGACACGCGGCCCAATACCTACACACACACGCTCGCCGGGCGCTCTTCCGTTCGCCCCATATCTCGGCAGGATTTAGATTAGGCTCTTGGGCAAGGTGAGAGATAGGCAACTTCCTATTTCATGGCGTTGCTGTATCGGCGATGGGGCGGCCGTCGATGTCTGATCGTCTGAAGCGCTCCTTATCATTGAAGCGAGATGTCGTCCGGCCGCCATCACCCTAACGGTAACGCCGAAGCGCGACACCGCGACAATTAGATCAACTTGAAGGGATGTTCCAGCAGTCCAACAGACCCGCGCTTTTTCTGCTTCAGCGCGTCGCGCAAAGCTCCTGGTCTGGATTCTGGCCGACGGCGCACTCAATGCGTTCGCGCATGGCTTGATCGATATCTTTTGCGCCAAGCAATTTTGGCGGCGACGTCTCCTGCACCTGAAGAGCTGGTCTATCCCAGCTAGCGCAACCGCCGAGTCCTAGAATGGAAAGGAGAGCTGAGAATGAGAGCAGACAAAATGAGCCCAAGCGCCACCGGACTGCTTTCTGACGTGAATTCATTCGGTCCATCTTATATCGACTGCTGCGCCTGTGAATCGTCCGCAACGAGCATGTTGCTAAGCTCCTCCGACGGAGCCTTGTCCTTCGCAGCTGCGAGTGTGATGGATCCAACCGGCTGAATTGTGAAGTCCGAGGCAAGGTCTTGATAGGATAGAACAGCAAGATCGATCCCATTGCGGGTGAGAAAACCGCGGACAAAGCGCCTTATATCCATCGAAGCAAGGATAACGGGCTGGATCTGACCTCGGACTGCGTTCGAATGGATCTGACGCATTTTTGACAGCAGCGCCTCGCTTTGCCCGTCCGTCAAAACCAGGTAGGGCCCTTTGGGAGTGTCACGCACCGCGCTGCGAACAATATCCTCGGTTTGACGTTCGATGATGAAGACCGGCACGACACGGTGTGCGTTGGCATAGCGGTGGCAGATCTGCCGTCTCAGGCCGGAGCGAACGTATTCCGTCAGCAAGACGACGTTTTGTTCACGTCCGCTCCATTCGGCCAATGCTTCCAAGACCAGCCGCGTGTTCCGGATCGGAATACCCTCTTCCAGGAGGCGCCGTAAGACGTCGGCGACCTTAGGGATCGGCGTCGTCCGTAATACCTCCTTCACAAGATCCGAATATTCCGTCTCCATCCGGGCCAGCAATTGGCGCGTCTCCTGGATACCCACCAAGCACTGTGCATGGCGGGTCAACGCCGAATGGACGCGCAAGGCCAGGATTTCGATGGGACGGTGATGGCCGATGCCGGCTGCCTTGAGAGCTGGTGCGTTGCTCTGTTCAATCCAGATTTGATCCGTCTCCGCCTCGCGCCGAAACGGGATCCCGCTCAATTCAATGTTCGCCGGATCGTCGCGGAGTGCGAGCTGTGTTGGATCAATTAAACCCTGATCGACCGGGACGCCCTCGACATCCACCCTGAACTGCAACTCCGGCAAGCGCTCGTCGACCTCGATGGGGATGCGCGGAATCGTGATGCCAAGATCAGCTGAGACAAGTCCCGAAACGCGCTCAATATGCTGTTGCAATTCGTCCTTGTCGATCGCCCGTGTCAGACTGGGCGCAAGGAACACCGCGACCGGAAGTGCTCCCGCAGGCACGGTTTGCTTGTTAGACTGTTCGGGAGCCGGGCGAGAGACATCGGCGCTTTTCTTGGCGCTTTGGATCACGCCGTCGGCAAAGCTCGCTGCCGCAAAGACTGCGGCCAAGAGGAGAAAGACAGGGAGCGGGAAACCCGGAATGGCCCCCATTACGACCAGGACGCAGGCAGATAGCCGCAATGCGTGCGGATTGGCCGTGAGCTGGTTAACGATGTCGGTACCAAGGTTGAGCCTTACAACCCCATTGACACGAGTGATGATCGTCCCGGCTGTAATCGAGAGCAGCAGCGAGGGAATCTGTGAGATTAACGCATCGCCTATCGTCAGCAGGGTATATTGATGCAGCGCCGCCTCAAAAGACATGCCCTTGGAGAGCAGGCCGATGGTGATCCCGCCCAGCATGTTGATGCAGATGACCACCAACCCTGCGATGGCATCGCCCTTTACGAACTTCATGGCGCCATCCATAGCCCCATAAAGCTGGCTTTCTTTCTCCAACGTTGCGCGCCGGCTGCGGGCTTCGTTCTGATCGATATGGCCGTTGCGCAGCTCCGCATCGATCCCCATCTGCTTGCCTGGCAGAGCATCGAGCGTGAAGCGCGCCGCCACCTCCGCCACGCGCTCAGCGCCCTTGGCGACGACGATGAACTGCACCATGGTCACGACTAAAAATATGACAATGCCGACGACGATATTTCCCGATATGACGAAATCACCGAACGTGTGAATGATGCTGCCGGCATCCCCCTCAGCCAAGATCAGCCGCGTCGTCGAGATGGTGAGCGCCAGGCGGAATACCGTGGAAATCAGGATGACGCCCGGCAAGGACGAGAAATCAAGCGGAGTGCTGATATAGAGAGCAACCATCAGCAGCAATATGGCGAAGCCCAGATTGAAGCCGATAAGAGTATCGATCGCCACTATCGGGATCGGCATGATCATCATGCTGACCGTCAGAAGCAGCGCCAACGCAACCATCAAATCGGAGCTGGCCGACGCGCCCGCAATGATGTTACGCAGGACGCTGGCCATGGGGACCTTCCGATCGTTGGTTGATAGGGCCGTTGCTGTCACGCAACGAAACATAGTTTTTGAAAACCGCGCGTGCCTCGTCTATGAGGCCGGCCCGCCGCAGCGCATGGCTACGCAAGAGCATCAAAGAGGCGCGCGAAGACGATTCATCATCAAGTGCGTCCAGCCTATCCAGGATCGGCAGCGCTTCATCGCCGAGGCCTTCCGAGATGAGGGCGTAGGCGAGAATCCGCAGCAGATCGACATCTTGAGAGTCGTCGCGGACGATGAGCCGCAAGAGAGCCAGGCATTCTGCGCTCTGCCCACATGCAAGATACAGATAGGAAAGGGCACAAAGCAAATCGCGTTCCTGTCCGGCACTCAGCGAGACGTTATCGGATTTGGAAACGTCTGTCGTCCGTTGCGCTCCATCGGAGTTGGACATTATTAGACTTCGATCAAGCTGTTCCGGTTTTGCCGAAGCAGCGCCAACCACTGCAGTCCCTGCTGCAGGACGACGACACCTTCGTGCGCCATCGAATCCGCAGGCGCGGCCGCCAGCTTATGGGCGAGACGTTCCAGAAGAATGCCATACCGCTCTGCCCGCAGCATGTCCGGATGACGCAGCCTTGGCGTGACGAAGGAGAGCAGATCATGCGCGATATCGCGCCCATAGAGCGACGCCGCCACCGCGGGCGGCTCGATCTCATAATTGCGAGTGCGTATCTCGTTGAGACTGACGCGCCCGACTGCATCAATATCTTTGGCCTCCCCTATGGCTTTTATTGCTACATCCGGCGGTTTATACGATGCGTTCAGCTCGCGCCAGATCGGCGCCGGCTCCTTCTCACCACCAGTGCAAGCACCGTCGATCTCAATCTTGTTGGGTTGGAAAATGGTCGGCCCGATGACCGGCGCATGATGGTCCTCGTTTGGCCGCTGCGAAACACTGCTAGGCCCGACATCGTAGTGGGACAGCTTTGACATGACGCTCTCCTTAATCTTTCCTTTGAGTCCGGAAAGTCTAATAGGGGATGGCAGCAAAACGGCCATTGCGGCTTAGCAGCACACGCCCCTCCTCGATTCGATTGACCGCCCATCCGTCGGCCAACAGAGCGCCGACGAAATACTTCTGTCCACCGATAAGGAGATAGGGCTGGGTTCCGTGCCAAACAGCTTCGACAGCGATTGAGGATGGCTGCTTGTCCTCCTTGACCACGACTCCGTTCACCAGTGCCACCGCGCCGTTTGTACGACCATCAAACCATTGCTGGAGCTCCTGCCATTTCGCAACCGCTGCAGGCGTTACTGTTCCCTCAGCGCTCACAAAACCCGGCCCAGAACCGACCCTGATATCGAGCAAGCCGGCCTTATCAACTTCCTGTTTCAGCACTTCGGCTGCGGCCTGAGCTCGCCGATCATCAGGTCTGTTCAAGCCCACTTTGGGTACAACCTCGGCGGCAGGCGACGCAATGGTGCTCGGTGCACTTCCGTTGGCCTTGAAGAATATGGTCGAGAGAGCGCCTAGACCAAGAAAGGCGAGCAGCGCGATGGCGAGCGCTAAGATCGAAGCACGCGATAGGCTGATCGAACGCGCCTCGACCGTGTTCTGGATCGACCAGCGAATAGACATCGCACCCGCGCGAACGACGGCGGGAAGAGAAAGGACAACGCGCCCACCTGCGGCGATATCCTCTTCGCCCTCCGGGGCGCCTATGGCTGCGAGAGCCTCAATCTCGATTGAATTCCCAACAAGCGTGAAGCGAAGGTGATGCGGCTCAAGCCCTTGTTCGACGAAGACCATATCTGCGTCGAGGCCACTACCGATTAGGCTCGTTCCAGCAGCCGCCTTCCCACTTAGTCCGGCATAAAGCCCCGATAGCACCTCGAAATGCAGGGAGGCAGCAGCCTCATTCACAGACAATCCTCCGAAACAAGGAGCACGTGCAGGCGATTACGGCACGACTCATTTCCAGGCCGCACGACTTAACATCGTCGCCACGGCGGAAAAAGCGGAGCGAGCACTCGCCCCGCTTTCCAGGCTCACCCGCTGGCCCGCTCGCTCGCCGCTTTCTTCTCGCTCGATAGCTCAGTCGACAGCGCACGCAACCGCATGTCCTGGACCATGGCTTGCTGATTGACAGCCTTCAACTGCGCGATCAGCGCTTCGAAGGTTGCCGCGCTACCAACACTATCAAGCACAGCCCCGGCACCCGATGCAGCCGATCCGATGCCAGGCGCGTTGACATTGCTACCGGAACCTCCGGGCTTGTTTGCGACCTTGCTCTCATTGTTGATGTCGTGGCTAGCTCCAGAGCTAGGAGCAGTTACTTTCGTCATATCGTTTCACCTTCTGTTTGAATCTGCCGCCACGAATGGCGACGCACCCTTGACGTCGGACACTTCGACATCAAGAATCCTCTTCCTCTTCTGTTTCAGCCACAGTCTCGTGAAACTTTGACATGTTTCGCTCCACAGACTGGATCGCGACCATGTTAAGAACCGAACCAAAAGCCGATTCTAAGTTTTGACGATCAGCTGCAGACAGCGAGCTGTCGCTATCAGAATTGGCATGAGTCACGCTTTCGATTGCGCCGGCCATCTGGTGCCTCTCAATTTAGTTCCATCAGAAAGGTGGTATCACCTACCGAGCGATCCACGTTGCTTACGCTAACGGGATTAGCTGTCGAGAAGCTGACGTCGAAGGACGGATCGGGAAACTATCTCATTCAACCTCACCGCCGAGATGAGAGGACGGATTCGCGGGTACATGCGGGATCCGCCACCGCACGCGTTCTCGGCCGCGCCTTTTAGGCTCTACAACATCTCCGACGAGCGCCCGACAGACTTCGCTCGATCCACTCACACATTGCCATGCTCACACATCGTCATATTTGCGAATCGCGCGCTCGATGGTGAATGGCGAGGCGCAGACGCAGCCACGCGCAGTCGGAAATGCCGACGCGAGGCTCTGTGGTGATGTTGTTTGCGGCTCCTCGACGATGGTCATTCGCAACTGGACGACCGGAGCGGCCTTATTCTTCCAGCATGCCACATCAGGCGAGCGTCGTGCCGCATGTGCTGGGCCGGAGACGAACACTCAGCGCCGCCTGGAGAAATCAAGATGGTCGGGCGGCTCTGTGCAAGCCTTCTTTGATTCTGAGACTCGTCAGCTTGTCGAAAGCTTGTGTGCCTATCACGTAGCCTCGATCTCTAACCGCCGATCCCGCCGGTTGACCGCAATGGAAATAAACTCAGATGCAGCTCAATAACTCTTTGCTACCAGCCAGTGCGAATCCAGCTCTGTCGGCGTTGGGACCTTCCGCGCACACGCCCGACCAAATTCGGCAAGGGGAACCTTCGACATTCGAGGCAATGGTGTCCGTTTGCGCGCGGGACGACCAAGCCGACGCGCCCCCCCCGTCACCGGACCTACTGAACCCAAAGCTGCCTATGCCGGAGGATCCGCTGGACCATCTGCCCGCGCATGTGAGGGCGGCGATCGAGGCAATGGAGCGGGGCGAGCCCCTTCCCTCCTCAAGCGGCACATCGGCAACGGCTGAGCCTGCAGCTGATCTTCCGACCGCTCCTGTGCCAAGCTCGAGGATCACGTGGAATGGCGGCACGCTGACCAATGCCGAGTTGCAGATCGTGGCAGTGCTGAACCGGCACAAGGACCAATGCCCCCTCAGCTGGGACTCGCTGGCAGACAAGGTCAACGATCCGTCGACGCCCCCGGATCTGAAGGAGGCGATCAACGGATTGCGGCGCGACCCAGAGCTCTTCTACGCGATTGGCTCCCAAGGCGACGGCCGCTGCGGAGGCAAGATCAAGGACAAGGATCTGTCAGAGTTTTCCGACAGCCACTCGCAGGTTGCTACATTCCAGGAGCAGCAGGCGCACAGCTACGAGCAGAACTATATTCCATCCGACGGCACCGGGAATGGACAACCGTCGGTCATGACCTTGTGTGATGCATTGCGCGAGCTGTACAAGTATTCTGACTATCTGCCCAAGAATTTGAGCCTGGACGATTTCAAGGGGATCGTCGACGGCAACGCCAAAACCGGCAAGTGTCCGCCCCAGGTGATCGCGGCGGCCCAATACTTCCTCGACCATCCGGACAGCTGGAAGCAGTTGTACGGTGGCGCGATTGATAAGGTCCACAAGGAAGACTTCCTGCAAGTCGCCTCGTCGTCGATGAACCTCTCGCAAAGCGAGCTGGACACGCTCGGCACGATCAACAAGAATCAGGATGCCTTCTTCGGGGGCGGCGTCCTGACACGAGAGAAGTTGGCGAGCATGGTGGGCGACAAAACTCTCGACCCGAAGGTACGACAAGCGGCGTCACAGCTGCTCTCGGATCCCGTGCTGTTCGGCCTGCTAAACAATTCGATTACGGGCTACAAGACCCATCACAAGTTCTTCGACTTCGGCGGCGGGCATACGGTCGATTCCGGTAATATCAGCAGCAACGACTTTACGCACTTCTACAGCAACATGTCGGCTGCGAACCACACCGTCCAGCAGACAAAGACCCACCTCCCCAAGACCGTTGCCGATCAGAGCGCTGTCGCGGACATGATGGCAGGCGTGGCCGACCAGCCCGACATCAAGTCTCAGAAGAAGAACGGCGGGGCCTTCATGCATGCGCTCGACGGCGTGGCCAAAGTGGGCTCGAAGGTGCTTGATTGGACCGCCACGGCGGTCGGTTTGCTCGGTTTCATTCCGGGGCTGGGCGAACTGGCCGATGCAGCATCAATGGTGATCGAGTGCGAGTCGCAAGCAGCGAACCTTTTGCACACCGCCATTAGCGGGGGCAATATGAAGCAAGCGCTCGAAGAAGCTGGCCTCAACGTCGCGGCGCAGGCCGTTGGCTGCATCTCTGGGCCCGAGGTCAAATTCGCGATGCGCGAAGGGCTAATGAAGACAGTGATGGAAGGGGCCGCAACGACCGGAATCGACCTGACGGTCTCGCAAGCGCAATCCTATGCGGACAACTATTTGGACGACCTGAAGACGAGGCTTGAAACCGAGCCGACGTAAGCCACTGTCGGCCTTGAATGACCACATCGTCGCCAACACACCGAAACCAGCCATGACCTTGCATCAACTCCTCCAACATTCGAATGACGCATCGAGGCGTCTCCCCGACCATGAAGAAGATCGCACTTGTCGACCCATCGGCCTTCCTGCTTTCGCGAGCGCGTCAAAGCGTCACGACACGATCGGCAGGGCAAATTGGAAGGTCGCGCCCGGCCCTTGGTTGCGGACGATTGACAGGCGCCCTCCGTGAGCTTCCACGATCGAACGGCAGATCGAGAGACCCATTCCAAGGCCGCTCGTTTTGGTGGTGAAGAACGGATCTAAGATGCGATCCCTATCTTCCTCAGCGATCCCGGCGCCGCAGTCAGTCACGGAGAGCTGCACGCGCCCCTCACCGTCCCTGGATGATCTGATCACCAGTCCGCGCGCTCGATCGTCAACCGCTTGCATGGCCTCGATCCCGTTCGTCACCAGATTGATGATCACCTGTTGCAGCTGAATCCGGTCACCAAGAATCGTGGGAAGCATTGGGGTCAACTCGGTTCGCAAGGTCACTTGTTGATTGACCAGCTCACGTGTCACCAACGTGATGGCCTCCTTGACGACGTCATTGATATCGAGCGATACCATCTCGATCTCACCTTTCTTCGCAAGTGCACGGACCCTGCGGATCACCTCGCTTGCCCGGATCGCGTCCTTGACGATCCACTCCACCGATCTGCGCGCGGCGGAAAGCTCAGGAATTTCGTGCCCCATCCAAGCGAGGCACGCATCGGCGTTGCTGACAATGGCGGAGAGCGGCTGGTTTACTTCGTGGGCGATGGAGGCTGTTAGTTCCCCCAGCGTCGTCACGCGCGATACATGAGCAAGATCCGCCTGTGCCTTCCGCAGCTCTTGTTCGGCCTGATCTGCGCGGATCTTCGCGGTGATGTCGGTGCTGACGCCTCGGTAGCCGAGAAAGTTGCCGCTTACATCAAAAAACGGCTTGCCGCTGGTCCGGACGTAGATCGGAGTCCCGGTCCTATTGACCGCGCGATAGACCAGATCGCGAAATGGCAGATGTGCGTCTAGCGTCGCCCGATGCTGCCGCCACTTCTCGGGGTCTTCTTCGACGTCGCACGCAATTTCCCAGCGAGGCAAGCCGATGAGCCGTGTGGCCATGATGCCCGTAGCGCTGGCGTGCTCCGATAAGTGGGTGACCAAGTGGTCCGGCCCGGTCTCCCAGAGCCAGTCGGAAGCAGTTTCGGCGTAGTCACGAAAGCGCTGCTCGCTCTCACGCAGCGCGGCAAGGGTGTTTTCCAACCGTTCCCTGGCTGCGTGTTGCTCGGTGACATCCATATGCGTTCCGATGAGTTCGACGGTGTCGCCATCGCTTCCCAACACAGCGTGCGCAACAGAGTGTATGTGCCTTATCGTGCCATCGGGAAGACGGATTCGGAAATCATACTCGAAGTTACCTGCCTTCTGTTCGATAGCCCGACGTTGCACTTCCTGCTGCGGCGCCAAGTCATCTGGATGAATACGCGACCGGATGGCCTCAAGCGATACAGGCTCGTCCGGATCGAAGCCAAACAGACGACTGACTTCGGCGGAGCGATACGCAAAACAGTGACGACGGCAGTCCCAGGACCAAGTGCCCGTGCGACTGAGCTGCTGCGCGTCGGCCAGATAGGCCTCGCTACGGCGCAGCTGCTGTTCCGTCTGCTTGGCTGCCGTGATGTCCGTCGCCGCCCCGACGAACTCGATATCGCCAGACGCGGTTCTCGTGGCCCGTGCCAGCGTGTGAATGTGCTTTACCGACCCGTCGGGCATCTGCAGTCGGTATTCATGCTCGAAATCCTGGCCTTGAAACGCTCGATCTAGCGTCTCTTGGACGGCACCCTTATCTTCTGGGTGGACGCGGTTAAGGACGTGTTGCGATGTCACTTTCGTCTCCGGATCGTATTGGAAAATCCGAAAAACCTCCTTAGACCAAAAGACCTCGCCGGTGGCGACGTTCCAGCCGAAGCTGCCAGTATGGCTCAATTCCTGCGCCTGGGCCAAATAGGCTTCACTCCGCTGCAGAGCAAGTTCAGTCCGCTTCTGCTCGGTGATATCTTCGCAGGCAATGAGGACGATGGGCTTGTCATCGGCCCACAGCATGGCTTTGGCGTTCTCGCGCACCCACAGCACCGAACCGTCCTTCCTGATCTTCTGGATGTCCCAGGTGTGCGATTGGCCGATATTTGTAAGACACTGCCCGATACGTTTGCGAACGACCTCACGATCTTCTTTCAGAAAGACATTCAGCACGGATAGGCCGACTAGCTGCGCAGGAGCATAGCCGAGTTGAGTCGCGCCGAAAGTATTGACGTTGAGGACCGTTCCGGCTTCATCGACCATGAAGTACATGACTGGATTATGTTCAAAGATTGCGCGCCAGCGTTTCTCGCGGTCATGCAGATCGGCCGCTCTGTGCCGTAGCTTGGCTAGGGCCTCACGCGCGGCCTCCCTTTCGTGGCGGACTTTTCCAATCAGGTGCGTTCCGACAATTGAGGCGGTGAGGAAGGTGACAATCACCAAAAGGTCCTGAGGGTCATCGATCCGGAGACTGAACGTTGGGGAATTAAACAAGTAGGCTAACGCAGCGACGGCGCCGACAGAAAGCACTGACGATGCGATGAAGCCGCCCATCAGCGAAAACAGCAATATCACAACGAGATAGGCGAACGCCGTCGCTGCGAAAGGGCTGTGAATATACAAGGACATGAGCGTCACCGCCGCTAGCGTAACGCTTCCGAAAACCAGCTGCATCGCTGAACGTCCGAACGTGGTGAGCTGGTTACACATGCTTGTAGCGGTCCGGCCTTTCGAGCGGGAGAGGTTAACAATTGAGCAAAAATACAGCAATTCATTTCGACCCCGATAGGTGCTCCTGAGCAGTTTCGAGATCGGCGACTGAACAGCACAGCCGAAGGAAGGCGTATTACAAACCTTCGTATAGTTCTCTTAAACCTATTAATATCGAACGCTCTCATAGGACATTAAGTCTTGGTATTCACGCTGTTCGCCTTTCTCCTCGATGGTAAAAGCCCCATGCTGCAGCCGGATTGCCTCGGAGCCGGCAGAAGGGTCGAATCCAATCGCGGTTGATCCGATGGATGGCCGCTGGTCTTCGCCATGTCGCGAGAGCTCCAATGAGTAGCGCTCTCAGGCCAACTCTCCAACGTTCTCACGATCACGGCCTCGATGCGGGCATCATCAATCGTGCGCGGCGCGCCGGAGCGCGGCTCGTCGTGCAGTACCGGCCACGCGCTGCTCCATAAAACGCCGCCGCCACTTGCCTACGGTCAGCCGGTCCAGCCCCAGCTTGGCCGCCACTTCCGTGTTCTGACCACCTTCCGCACAGGTCAGCACGATCCGGACTCTTAGAGCCCGCACCTGCGCCGTTCCGCCGCATCGTCAACGACGTCAGTCCGGCGCGCTCGTCGTCGCTCAATACCAGAGGGCAAGTTGCTGGACCGCCATTGGGGACTCCGTCGCTGCTTGCCTCCATCCTTGGCACAGCGACGCGAATCTACTGCGAATGTAGCTAGTCTCTACACCTTGCCCCTGGGAGGGCTTGGCTCGGGATTGCCCGTGAAGGTTTCCCCGACGTTGAGCAGTTCTGCACCTGGGGCTTGCCCTAGGGCACTCATTGGCTAAGTCCGATGCCTCTACCAATTCCGCCACGGCCAGTTCGACGCGGCCCCAATCGCGCGAGAAGAGAACACAGTTGCTACACGGTTTGAGTAGCTTAGCGCCGGACCCGGTCTGTCCTGGACAGGAATTTGGTGCTAGTGGTTGTCTAAAGATTGGAAGGTTCATTGAAAGTACTTTTGCATGCCGTGGCGAGCGATGGAGCCCGACCATCTTCCTGAAGTTCGCGCCATCGCAGATCGCGTCCACCTAAACTACCCAGAGGATGAGGTCGTTTTCTCGAGGATGAGGTCGTTTTCTCCGAGCGGCTGGAGCTGTACGCTGAGGGATGTTTTGTGCTTGAGCGCCCGCGGGGCGGCCTGGCCGGCTATATCGTCAGCCATCCTTGGCACTTCAAGAAGCCTCCCGCGCTGAATGTGCTTGTGGGCGCCGTGCCCGAGCCTGCATCGACCTATTATATTCACGACATCGCGTTGTTGCCGGAAGCGCGCGGCAACGGTGCGGCGTCCGAGGTCGTGCTTAAGCTGGTCAGATACGCGACAAAGGCCGGCTTTCCCAACCTCTCGCTGGTCGCTGTCAGCAATTCAGCGAAGTTCTGGGAGAGGCACGGGTTCCGGACGCTCGATGACGCGGATTTGAACCAGAAGCTCGCAAGCTATGATGCACGGGCAAAGTATATGGTCCTTGAACTAACATGATCTGCAGCGGGTACTGTTCAAGCCGCCGATCGTGCGCGGCAATCGCCAGTTGATGCACCTGTCACTCCGTCAGAGGTTTCGAGCCGGCGCGCAGATTGACCGGCATTGATCGGCTTGGAACGTCGAACATCTCAGAATCCAGAGCCGAGAGCCCTGAGGGCATGGATGGATGCGCAATCCTGCTGGACCAGGCGGCCAACTGTTCAGCTCTGTCATGCAGCGGATGGCCCCTGAGGTTCGCCAAACGTCAACCTGGACATGTGCTGTCTTGGTCAACGGGGCGGTTCGGAACGACGGCTCAATAAGTAACGCAGATCTGATGGAGCAGATCTACGTCGTTGGGCGGTCGGTCGGGCTGGTTCATCGGCTGCCATGCGACACACCCTCCGCTCAGACTCGAGCGTAACGAACAAGCAACGGTACGCTTGCGTGATTGGGACGGGCGTGACGTCAAAAACTCGATTGCGTCCAAGCCTACTCGTATTGCCGGTGATGATATCATCATCGCGTTCTTGGCGATCTTACACTCGCTGATGACGGGAGATGCTCGAGTCGGGCGTGTTGCCACGATCGCGATAGCCTGGTCCGCCAACTGCGGGGACAGATGCGTGACGTCTGCGTGTGTCAGATTACAGTCAGCTGGAGGTTGTATGTGGTCCACGAAGCTTGAACGGCATGAGCTCCCAAGAGCTCCGTAGTAACAAATCTGCCAATAGGAGCGAGAATCTGATGTATGGCCACAGCATTTCAACCAGCCAATCCGCAGGCGCTAGCCGGACTGATGAATCAGAGGAGTCAGGCGATAGCCAGCGCTTTGAGGGAACCCTTGCAGGCATGGAGCCAGGCAGCTCGTCGTCGGCTAACACGCGGCCATACTCTCTCGTTTCCACCCCACCCATTGAGGAGATCGAAAGAGATACCTTCGACAGAGAAGTGAGGGAATTTTTCAGCGACGACATCAAACACATCGCCGATAATCCACAAGAGTACTCGGATTTTGTATCCACAAAAGCTGAGCGCGCGGCAATGGTCGCGAGAGGTTACGCCAGCACGCAAGAGAATCCTAAGAGGGAGGCGCACTTTTTCCGCTATCGATTGGGGGACACAACTGTTGGGCTTCTAAGAGCAGGAGGCCGGGTTCGCGTTAGAGGGGACCGGCTTCAGCGACAATTCGGACGCAATGAGTTCACGTCCGTTGTAGATCTTCGGCTTAGCCATCCGCTTGTCGAGAACGCAGGTGATATTTTGCTGGAACATCAACTTCGGCAAGACGGCGATCAGCCGTTGGTCATGTCACGTCCTGCCTTGCCAGGCGTGGAACCCCGTCTAGCGGAGATGGGGTTTGTTCATATGGGTGGCAATCACTGGGTGCTTGATCCGACCCAGCATCCCGAAAAGTGGACGAAGAACGCTGACGATGAATGGCAGCGGTCAGACAAACCTGCACTGTATCTTTCAAAGGCTGAAGGCGGTGATAGCGATACTGAAGCGGGTGTCGAGGCGAATTCGAGTGAAGCAAGCATAGAGACAGACTCGTCTGGCGATGACCCTTCTTGGTATCTTGAGCGCGCTCTTACTTTGGGCTGAGTATTGCCCGTGGGTCGCAACGACGAGGTCGCACCTGAACGTGATTACTATCTCGTCGTTTAAGCGGCGGTGGTGCGAGCCCCCGGCGAGTGGCAGGTACTATCACTCGTGACGATGCAAGATCCCGCGCATCGATTTGGCTTCGCATAATGTGTCGTCCGTGGAAAAGTGCGCAAACCGCTGAGCGGGATTCGGTTTTTGGCACGCTGGTGGGTTTGAGATTGCGGGCTTTCGAGAGTTGACGCCTCGAAAGCCTGCGAGTCCATTCTCAAGATAGCCTCGAATCAGCAATCGTGATTCCGTCGTCGCAACGGAAGTGATGCGACCGAAGCAACCGAAGACGATTGGAAGGCGGTCGGGGCAGGTTGCATCAGACTATCGATATCAAGCGTGTGCCGGCGCAGCTTGGCGGCAAGACCGACTGGGACTGGGTCGATCGCGAGATCGCACCGTCTACGGCCAGAAGGGCCGGCCGGGGGATCGAGAGACGGTTCGTCATCGGGCTGCTGCTCAAGCACCTCTCCACTTGTCCGACGAGGGCAAGCGCGAGCTCAGGCGCCGCTCAGCCCATCGAGCCGTGATCGGCCACATGACCCCGCCATGGAATTGCAGTCCGGACATCCGCAACAGAAGGGTAGCCGACGCATAGCCGCAATACGCTTACAACCTCCGGGCTGCGCGACGACGAGATGTTGATCGCTTTCTAGGCCGAGCCAGCTGAGCACTTCACTGCCCAATGGAAAGTAACGACGCCCAAAAGGAACCCACGCGTGGAAAGGACCCCACGCGTGGGCGCCTCAGCTCGGCAGGGCACAAAGGCGCCGGGCAACAATGACAGCCGACGTGTCCTCTGCCACGAGGTCACCCGCGCACACTCATAATCGCCCGTACCGGCTATCCCCAATCGCACCGCTCAAGCTCGCAGCCAGCGCCGCCTCTCACCCAACGCCTAGGCTTCGGCCTTCCGCAACCGGCAGCCGTGATGTACGCACGTAGTCGACTGCCGCATTTTTGGCGGAACGAGGCTGTGCCGTGGTTGCCACCGCGCGGAACATGCCACAAGCTTGCAGGCCAGACTCACTCCATCTTCTGTGTGGTGATTGACGACAAATGCCGCCCGTTGGGGTCCCTGTAACGATTGGCGAGGCTTTGGAACAAATCCTCCATCTCCTCTGACTGAACAGTAAATTCTCCATAGTTAGGATCAAAGAGTGTGGTTCTTCCACCCTGCGCCGCTGTTGCAACTGTGTGTGAACCTCCTTCGGCGAAATACAAAGTGAGCAAATACTCCGATCCGTCGTTGGTGATCTTCCCAAGCATGCGCGAGACGCTCGAATGCTCGCCGAATTGGTAGACCTTCTCCTTTCCGGATGGTTTCAGACCTGCTCGCCGAAACATGCTGTTTTGTGCCTCTAAGTCTGCCTGAGACTCTCCTAATCCCTCGAGTCGCAACTGGTCCTTGCCGTCTTGATACTCCTCCTGCCGCTCAGCCGCTGAATAGTGCGTTTGCGATCCGGGTGCTAGCGCACTCATTCGAGTTGATGGGCTGTTGTGGAGATTGCGGAACCACTCCGCAGTCAACCCGACGCAGATGCCGTCTACATTTGCCTCGTGCAATTCGGCCGTTCTGTAGTCAAACAGGGGGGTGATCGGCCTCGCCGTAGAGGATGAACCGGGATCATGTGGATCCATGGCCTGTGGCGTGCTGACGCAGCACCCCATTTTGTCGGGCAACTCCCCAGGTGGCAGCCTCCTCCGCGAGGTGAGATTTTGCCTGTTTCTGCCAAATGGTAGCCTTTCGAATTCCATGACAGGAGGTTGGGAAACGAGCGAATACGGCCGTGTTGGCGCCGAAGACAAAGTTGCATGGGGATCTGGCACCGATCGGGACGACATGCCCGCCAATGTTTGCCGAAAGCGGTCGCTGTCCATCGACGGAGCCAGCTCGTGAGCATGGTTGAGGAATGTGGATGGGCCACTGATTCGATTGTGCATGGCGATTTTCGCTTCCCTTCGGCGTCAAGTCTCTTTGCAGAGAACTCAGGCTGCTTAGGTCCGGCTGCGGATGATACTCAGACAAGCTGATCCCAAGCTGACGGGCAGGCGTTGCTCAGCTTAACAGAGCATGACGAAGACAGAGCATGAAGCAGGGTATCGTCGCGCGACCGGGCATCCGACGGAGCTTGGACGGGGACAGCAGCGTATTCAGGCGGCGAGCGCGACCCGCGGTGATGGCGGTCCATGTCAGGCAGACGATCCCTGGGATCTCGATAGGTGCTTGCAGTCAAGCGATGGCAAAACAGGTTCGCGATGGATCGTAGATAGAAAGAAAGCACTGTCTTTTCGTGTCGATTTGAAGCGGATCGTCCGCTGTTTCTTCGGCGAGCAAGCTAGCGGGAGCCGGAAGAATGACGAAGGGCCTGTTGATGCGCGCGAAGTCTCGCAATTGCGCACGCTGATAGGTGCATGAAGTCTCACACCTGCAAGGGTCGTCTCATCACCGGATTAAGGTTCAGTCCAGAAGATGCAATCAGGCCCACCAGGGTCCATTCATCGTTGTCGAGCGCCATACCAACGGCTAAGTAGTCAGGTTTAATGGATCGAGTGCTCGTTCGATTCCGCTCCTTTCGAGAGAGCTTGAATCGTACGTGACGTTACATTGTACGATCTTAATCGCATGAACCCGGACCAACACTGGTTGTGACAATTCAGCCGATTGACTGCCCACTGGTGCGAGCTTCAATGGTATGGCCAACTTCTTTCGCAAGAGGTGAGAGACCTGAGAGAACAATGACCAATGCCGGCGTATTGGGGGGTGGATTTTGCGCCGGCGGTTACCGAACTCGCAGAAATATCGACATTGAGTTGGTCCCGGGCTCGGCGCGCTTGCTCCGGCAGATCCGTGCCCCTGCCGGGACTTCAACTGGATGGGCGGGAGGAAAGCCGCACGAGGTGGGATATCTCGATCCAACCATCATTTCGTCGTGAGCTGTGTCGCCTTTATCGCCCAGTCATCCGAGAACATGCACGACCGAGAACATGCATGAGTAAACATGAAGAACGCAAATCGGCGGTCCTGCGTCGGAACGCTCTTTGTTCCGGCCATTCCGGAGAACCCTGCAAATGGTTGAATCATACCCGGAGAATATACAGGACCTGCGCGCTGCAATCCCTCTTGGCGGCAGGGTCTTGGAGATAACGACGACAACGGGCTGCGTCGTCGGATGTTCTTATTGTCCTCAGGACAAGTTCGCCGAACGGCAAAGAGCCGTGTCCCGCGCAAAGCATCTTCGTCTCGAAGATTTCAAGAGGTGCCTTTCGCACGTACCGGCAGCTGTCGACATCAGCTTTGCCGGGTACTCAGAGCCCTGGCTCAATCCGGCTTGCACCGAAATGGTTGAGCATGCCTACGCAGCTGGCCATGGCATCCGGATTTTCACGACACTCGCAGGAATGAACGAACGGAATCTACGACGCTTGCAAGCGCTGCAATTCCGAGTTTTCCTGGTGCACGTGTTTGATGACGGCACCTACATGAACAGTCGCCTGGTCAGGCGCAAGTATGTCGATTTGATGCGTCAACTGGTCGACGCAGACATTCCATCGATGCTGTTCATAGTCATGGGTGAGGTTCATCCCGAGCTTGTCGACATAATCCCCGAGGAAGCGCTGGTTCGTTCGCGTCCGCTGAGCAGCAGGGGCGGAAGCGTCGATCCAAAGATCGTTGAGGCACGACAGCCGATCGCCGGGGCACTAACATGTGTCGACGAACGAGAACATCGTAATGTTCTTCTCCCAAACGGCGACGTCACCCTCTGCTGCATGGATTTTGAGCGACGCCACATCCTGGGCAATCTCCTCCGCGATGAATATCAAGATCTCTTCAAAGGACCGACTTTTCGCAAGATTGTCGATCGCATGAACGGGGAGGACGGTTTTCTTCTCTGCCGGATATGTGAATTCGCTAAGCCAACGGCATCGGCATGCTGATTTGTGAGGGGATCGACGCCCTGCCCTGGCGCACAACTGCCGCGAAAGCGCGTCGCTCAAGGCGAGATTCCGCCCGACGAAGCTGCTCTGTTTGGACCGTTCTGGCTCGTGCGTGTCAACAGCTGAGGCCAAATTCATCAGGTCATCGGTCACGACGTTCGTGGGCGAAAGATTTTTACTCTGCAAGCGCTCACCCAATCTTTTGAGGCTAATCGACGCGCATGCATTCGGCATGCGGACTTTTCAGCACGGGCACTCTAACAGCCAGGCAATGACCGAGTTTCCACAAGGGCGTCCGGGACGAGCCAAATGCGCCGATCGGTTTTCGGAACGGGTAGAATCTCTCGATGGCAAAGCGAGTGACGGTTTTCTTCTATGGCCTGTTCATGGACCCGGAAGGCTTGATGGCAAAAGGTCTTCGTCCGGCCGATTTCAGAAGGGCCTATCTCGAGCGGTTTGCGCTGAGGCTATCAAACCGTGCAACGTTGGTGGCCTATCATAAGGGGCGGGTTTTACGGCACAATCGCTACTCTTACCCATGCCGAACTAGATCGGCTCTATTCAGAGCCGAGCGTCGCAGCCTATCGACCCGGGCCTGTCCTCGCCCGACTTGCCGACGGCACGGCAGAGCTGGCGCTTTGCTTCAATCTTCCAACGATCCCGGACGACAGGACGACCGATCCGGGCTACGTAGCTGACCTGCGGGCGATCGCGCGGAAGGTCGGCTTGCCGGGGTCATACGTGGCCAGCATTGGCAAGGACGAACCAGCATTGGCAAGGACGAATAAGGGTTATGATGGCACCTCGCGACGGGGCTTGCGCCAACGGCAATCGCGACCGGACACATCGCGCTGAGGCGCTGAGCCTCATCGATTGACATAAGCCGCGATCGGGGGACCGGCCCCAAATCAGTGCAATATCCCCGCCTACCGCCTACCGCCTACCTCTTGCGTGATCGTCCGTACTGAAGGTGTCAAAGGCCGTGCTCAACTCTCGTTGAGCTTCCATTCCAGCGACAATGAGATGCCGTTCAGCGCCGCTGGCCGCCCGCCCTATTGACCAAGTGCTTTAGGGTTGGCGGTACCGTTCTTTTTCAAATTCAAAGTTCTTAGCTCGCTGCTTCGGTGGATTTGAACATGCTCACGCGGGCGCGCGCTCAAGGGACTTGAATCGCACGGAACGTCATATTGTAGGATTTTCAAAGTAGGTCGCGACGGTCTGACTAGGCGTACGTTCGACGCTGGCGCTGACAGCTCTCATTAGCCGTCTTGACCTGTCCTTTATGGGCACGTTGCCATGAGGCATGGCCGATGTCCCTTGCCATAGGTGGGGCAATGACGTCCAACGCCGTTGACGTTTGTGTAGTCGGCAGTGGTGCCAGCGGCTCGATCGTCGCCCACGAGATCGCCAGAAACGGATTCCGGGTACACGTCCTCGAAGCGGGCTTGAAGCTTCCCACTGGCGCCTCACTGGCGACGGTCCAAAATGGTATTGACGCCGCCCTGGTGCGCTCCCCGACCGGTACATTGAGGCCGATCGGCTGGCCGTGGACCGTGTCGACGCTCGGTGGTGGAATGACACTCTACGCCGGCATCGCTTTCCGATATCGCAAGGTTGATTTCGACGCACGAACGCATGTCGCCCCCGACGCGCTCGACCCGGTCTGGCCCATCGACTACGGCGAACTGCGCCCCTATTACGAGGAGCTCGAACATCGGATGGGGGTCGCTAGGTTGGCTGGCGCGGATCCACTCGAACCGCCCAGTGATCCCGCCGTGCTGCCACCGCACAGATATAGCTTGCAGGGCGGATTGATCGCTACGGCGGGCGGACGCCTGGGCCGGCAGCCGTTCCCGACCCCGCTGGCGATCAACTCGGTCCCCTACCGCGGCCGGCCGGCCTGTGACCGCTGCGGCCCGTGCAACGAACACCCGTGTCCAAGCGGCGCGCGTGCCGATGCGCACGCACCATTCACCGACGTTTGCCTGCCACCCGGCGCCCTGTCGGTCAGCTCGGGCAGCAAAGCTGTGCATATCGAACTTGGCAGCGTCAGCCGCGCCGATACGGTCGAATGGTTGGACACCGTCACCCGGCAACGCGCACGGATCCATGCCCGCTGCATGGTGCTCGCTGGCAACGCGATTCAATCTGCCGCCTTGCTGCTACGCTCAGTGCAGCGAGCGGCCCCCAACGGCATCGGCAACACCACGGGCATGGTCGGCAGGGGCATCTGTTTCAAGATCAGCGGCTACGTCTCTGGGACCATCACAATGAATCGGCTGCCTTTACATTCGTCCGGCGGACCGCTCTCCACTGTTGCGATGACCGATCACTATCTCGACAGTGATGCGCCCTCTGGCCTCGGCGGACTTATTTACGAAGCCAGTCCAGCAGATCGGGCGGCCGGCGAGCGACAGGTGCCGCTAAGAGTGCATTTCCTGGCGGCCGATCAGCCCATGCGCAGCAACGCCGTTCGACTGGCCAACAGTCGCGATCGGCTCGGTCTGCCCAACATCATTCTTGAATACCGCACCCATCCGCTCGACAAGCGCCGTCTCGGCTATTTGTCCCAACGCGCATCGGACGTGCTGACCGAGGCAGGCGTGAAAGAGATCGATTACGAGGATTCCAACTATCAGTTCGGTAGCGGCCATCTGCATGGCGGCTGTCGAGCGGGGGTTGATCCAAAGGAATCCGTAGTCGACCGCTGGGGTCGCGTGCACGATATCGACAATCTCTATGTCGCGGACGGCGGGTTCTTCCCATATCCCGGCGGCGTCAACCCGACCTTCACCATTCAGGCCAACGCGCTGCGGATCGCTCGGCGAATCCTCAGGCAGCTGGCCTGACAGGCCGCGACGACCGGAGAATTGTTGATGTTCACCAGCACACCCCACGGCACGTTGGCCGCAACGGATACGCACAAATCCGCACTGCGCCGCGCGTTGCGGATCACTGCGTCGGAGAAATGGGATCTCAATCGGCGTTTTCCCCTCGTCATGAGCCATGCCTGCGGTGCGCATGTCTTTGATGTCGATGGAAGGCAATACGTGGATCTCACCTCCTGTAGCGGAGCTGCGCCACTTGGAGCTGGATATCAACCGGTCGTCGATCATGTGACTGCAGAATTGCGCCGCACCGGCGGCATCCTGCCCGGGACGTTGTCCGTGCATCGGATCGAGGTGGCCGAGCGGCTAGCGGAGATATTCCCGCTCGCGCAGCGCTCGATATTTTTCCGCACTGGCTCCTGCGCCACGACCGCCGCAGTCCGCCTTGCTCGTTCACATACCGGTGTGAACCTGGTGCTTACCAGCGGATATCACGGTTGGCACGACTGGCACTTGCAGGACCGTCCGGAGATGGGTTTACCTGACCGGGACCTGGACAGTATCGACTTCCATTACGACCTTGACCTGCTCAAGAGACTGACCAGAGCGCAGCGCGTCGCTGCTGTGATCATCACTCCCGAGGTCAACTTCTTTCCGCTCGAATATCACCGGGAATTGCAAAATCTCGTGCACCAATACGGTGCCCTGCTCATCCTGGACGAGGTGATGACGGGATTCCGCTATGGCCTCGGCGGCTATCACACCGCGATCGGGCTTGCGCCCGACCTGATCACACTCAGCAAGGGACTGGCCAACGGCATGGCGCTATCGGCGGTAGCTGGTCGGGCAGACGTGATTGGCGCCGCCGAAAAGACATACATGGGCAACACCTATCAACGCGAGATCACCCCGTTCGCTGCCGCCCTGAGCACCCTCGACGCGCTGAGCGACGGCACCGCGCTCGCCCGGATGCACCAGGTTGGCGAGGACCTCATCAATGGCCTCAACGAGGTCTTCGCCCGCCATCAGGTTCAGGCGAGCGCGTTCGCATGGCCGACCATGTTCGACGTCGTGTTTGCCAATGCCGAGCTCGGTCACACATTCTTTCAGGAGATGTGGTCGCGCGGCTTCCTCATGCAGTACGGCGGCCGTTTCATGCCGTCCGCCGCGCTCTCCGATGCCGACGTGCAAGGTGCGATTGATGCCGCCGGACAGGCTCTGACGGCGGCACTGGCCCGGGTAGACGCTACTGGCGACAATCCGGATCCGATCGCCGCTGCGGTGCGGTTTGCCGGTGATCACTTCATCGCAACGCCGGACACCGTCCGGCGGTGGGTCACCGCTGCGAGCCATCCATGAATACCAGCAGTCGAGCAGCGGACACTCCCATGCCCAAGACCGACCTGTTCTCCACCTCGCCGGTGCTGCTCGGTGGCGAGAATCGATCCGGCACCACCTTGTTGAGCGTCGTGCTGGACTCCCATGCCGATCTGGTGGTCGGGCCGGAGATCGACTTCCTAGAACCGCCGAACCTCGGGCCGCACATTCTAGGAGCGACCGACATGCTCGCAGCTAACGATTCCCGGGTCAGCGGCACCACCAAGAGCGCGATCGACGCGTTCTGGTATGACGGCGCGCATTTCGTGGTGCAATGCCAGCGGTTCGGCCTGAACTTCGATGATGTGCGCAAGCTTGTTACCAAGGTGATGGACGATACGGCGGGCGATATCATTTCGTTCGCCGACAGATGCAGGCTGATCAACGAGATCGGTGAGTTCCGTAAGGTACGAACAGGGGCAAGGCGCTGGGGACTGAAGCTCCAACGCAAGATCACCCAAATCGACGTCTTCGCACAGCTATGGCCCGATGCGCACTTCGTGCACATCGTCCGGGATGGTCGGGACCTTGCCGCCTCGCATTTGAAAACCGTGCCAGACTGGGGATACCGAACTGTGGCAGAGGCCGCGCACGGCTGGCTTGAAGTCGTATCTCGGCCGCATCTCCTCGCGCCGCCGGCACGCTATCTCGAGGTGCGCTATGAGGATTTGGTGACTCGCCCTCGTCCCAGCCTCATGCAGATCTTGGATCACCTGCAGCTACCCTGGGATGAAGCCGTGCTGCGGCACGCCGAACATAAGCACGCGCTGTTCGAAAGGCCGCACGGCCATCCGGCAGCCGAGTCCGCGGGCAAACCGCTGCACGCAGGCCGCCTTGGTCGGTACAGGCAGGATCTGACACTCACGGAAGTCGCGGAATTCGAGCGGATCGCCGGCGGCGAATTGGCCCGGTTGGGTTATCTGTCGACCTCGAGCCCGGCCATCGACGCATGAATCCCACCGAGATCTCCCCCTCATCTCGCGGATTACCGCGCGGCTACTTAGGGCTGCTCGTCGGGCGCACTGTGTCGGAATTGGGATCCGAAGTGACGGTGCTGGCGCTACCGCTGACGGCGATCACTCTGCTGGGAGCGGGCCCGGCGCAGACCGGGTTGTTGCTTGCCTGCGGCCGGGCGCCGAACCTCGTCATTGGCCTGCTTGCCGGGGTGATCGTGGACCGCCTGCCACACCGATGCATCCTGTTGACTGCCAATTTAGTGATGGCAGTAACGCTCGCAACCATTCCGCTGCTCGCCAGTCTTGGCTGGCTCGGAATGGTCCAACTGTGTGCGGCAACCACGCTTGTCGGGACGGCTGCGGTGATCGGTGAAGTCGCCTATTTGGCGTGCGTGCCAACCGTCGTTGATCGTGCTCGACTCGTCAGAGCGCAGAGCTCCTGGCAACTTAGCAGATCTTGCGTGGTGACCGTCGGTCCGTTTCTGGCAGGCTGGCTGGTCAGCGCGTTCTCCGCGCCAACCGCGATTCTCGCCGACTCGGCCTCGTTCGTGCTGGCCACCGTCTTGCTGCCGCTGGTGCCGACACGCACGGCCGAACCGCTGGCAACTGGATCGAGCTCGGTCATCAGTCAGATCGCGGAAGGACTGACGACCGTGTTTGGCAACCCGATTCTGCGGGCGGTTACGTTTGCGACCGGCAGTTTCATCTTCTGCTACAACGCTTACTCTGCGGTCTTTCTGCTTTATCTGACCCAACATCTTGGTTTGGACGGTTGGACCACGGGCGTGGTTCTCAGCATCGGCGCACTGGGTGGTATTGGGGGCGCGGCCACCGCAGCATGGGCCGGCCGCGCGATCGGCGTTGGGCCTGTGTTAATGGTTACCTTGGCGCTTAGCGGCGCCGGCATGACCCTGGCAGCACTGCTCACGCAGCCGCGGCCGGCGGCAGTCATTTGCGTTGCGCTGTCCCAGTTCGTGCTGTCGTTTGGTCAAGAGATCTACAACGTACACCAGGTCTCCGTTCGATACGCGCTGTCTCCGCCTCGGGTGCTGGGCCGCGTCAACGCGAGCATCCGCAGCCTGGTGTGGGGGCTTGCGCCGCTAGGCGCGCTGCTTGGCGGTGCGGTCGGCGCCGGACCAGGTCTACGGACTGCGCTAGTGGCCAGCAGCGCGCTGGGTGCGGCCTCCATGCTGTGGATCTGGCGATCGCCCCTGCGCCGCACCCACAGCTTGCATCTCTGATACCACGGACTGGCTGGCAGGACTGCGCATGGAGATCAACGAGCTCGGGGACCTCGAGTTGTGGCCGGGCCGGCTGACCTTGTGGCGCATCAGCGTGCCCGGCACGGCCAGATGGCGCCCGGACCCGCGTCGCCCGTCCTATGTTCAGGAGGAACACCTTCGCTGTTTCGAGAATGGCCGGCCAGCCTGGCTGGGCGTCGCGTTTGAATGGTCGGGCGAGGTCGATACGGCAGCACTGAGCTGCGCGATCCTTGGCTGGGTCGACCGGCACGAGGCACTACGCTGCCGCTTCGACAAGGACGGCACCGCGATCCACCTTGCGACGGTCGGCCCAGGGGCGGCAGCACTCGATCTGGTCGAACTCGGTGACTATGCCGATCCGGACGAATTGGCCCGGACGCTAGAAGAAGTGTTCGACACCGAGACGAAACCGCTGAGCTGGCCACCGTATGTCTTCGCAACAATCAGCCGGCCCGAATGCACCACTCTCGTCATCGCCTCCGACCACTCGGTGACGGACGCCTACTCCATGGCCTCGGTACCCTACGAGATCAGGGAACTCTACTCCGCGGCGATTCAGGGCGTGGCCCCGCGACTGGCTCCGGCGCACAGCTATCTGGAGTACGCCGTCTCCGAGCGCGCCCGTGTGAGCGATCTGACCGACGGGGATCCGGTGATCGGACACTGGCGCGAGCTGATTGCGGCCACCGGCGGTCAACTGCCCGATTTTCCGGTGTCACTCGGTGCACTGGGCGGCGGCGCCGCCTTGCAGCAAACCAGACGGATCTGGCTATTTGACGCGGAAAGCGCAGTGAGGTTCGATCGGGCGTGCCGCGCCCAAGGCGGACATACAATGGCAGGCATGTTTGCGTGCCTGGCCTTGGCGGGGAAAGCGCTGGGCAACCAAAAGAAATTCCACTCCGTCGCTCCCTTTCACACGCGAAACGCAACGCGATGGAAGAACTCGGTTGGGTGGTATGTCGGGATGAGCCCGGTAAGCTTCCCGGTGTCCGACACGTTCCCAGATCTACTGCGCTCCGTTAGGCTCGAACTGAAGCGGGCCAATGAAACCGCGCAGGTGCCTTTTTCCAAGGCGATGGACGTACTAGGCGCTGCATTGCGGGATCGCTTTATGGTCTCCTATATGGACGATCGGGTGGTTCCCGGATCGGATTGCTGGGCGCGCCGGCGAACGAGATTTCTGATAAGCCGCAGCATCGACCCGCAGGAGGTCTATGTGTGGGTCAGCCGGTCGCACGATGGAATCTGCTTGAATTTCCGTCACCCCGGCACGCCAACCGCCCGCACCGCAGTGGACCGCTATTTCGCCGAAGTCGCGAGGCTAGCCAACGAGATCAGCGGTGCATTATCGCGGCCAATCGTGATGGACGACTGACTTGGCTACCGGCGTACAAAAAACTCTCACGTTTGCCGATCGAAAGGTGTCCCAGGGACGTCCAACCGTAGCTGCGTTGGAGTGATGTGCGCCGTCGCGAAGAGACCGTTCAGCACGATCGCTCAGCGAGACATCCACGATCATGGAAGCCTTGTGAGCGGCGATGTCACGGTGCCGCTCCTATGACATTGGCCGGTGTCCGGTCCGCGCCTCCCTCGGCGTAAAGGTTAGGCATGCAGCGCGGCCACCGCGCTTAGCGATGCAGCCCAGATTGATGTCTTCTTTTTTCTAGCGACCATTCTGTCGCGGGCTCATCAAAACGTTGCCCAGATTCCCACAGTCGACAGCAAAAGAGACGTTCGACCCGCCAATCCACATGCAGTTTGACTGATTCCAGATAGCCAGCCGGGCGCGCGAGGCTGGCTCACTTCGGTTGAGCGGCTTCAGGCCAATCTGAGAACTCCATCTCGAACCGACCAAATCCAGCCGGCTTGGTCGTAAAGTTGACTGCCTTTCCTGACAGCGCCGCTAATGAGCCGGATGCGAACTTAAAGACCATCTTACCGGATGCTGCTATGCCAAGAGGTCTCTTATCCCGCATGACTAGGAAGGCGATCCCCTCCAGAAGCTGTCCAACTGCAAATCCGTCGATCGCGTGGTGAATATCGAGAGACGCTAAAGACGTCCCTTTCTGACCATCCAACTCGCTGACCGAAATCGCCGTGATCGTGGCATCTCTCAATGGCCCGTCGGCCAAGTGACAGGTATATTGAAGGCTGATGATGACGTGCTCATCCCGATCGCCCATTGGCTCTCGATCAACCCCGTCTGTCGAGCAGTCATAGCGCCGGATCGTGTCCGCACGCGCTCCCCCGCTCAGCCCGAGCAAACCCAAAGCGGAACATAGCACGATCGCGAGAAAGGATGTCTTCATCCGCTTATGCCTTCGTGGGATACCCTTCGCTCGATACGTACAACTTGACGCTACGACCGATTCAAGCTCTCGGGTGGGATACGTTAGGGCGACCCAGAGCTGCATTTGTGGAAGCGTAAGAATATCGAGTCCCTTCGTTCTCGGGTTCGCGGTCGAAGCCGCCGATACGCCTCCCGCATCCCGCGTCGCACTGGAAGAACGAGGATCTCTTGCGGTTGCGTCGCGATTTATAAAAGCGGTGCATTTACCTTGGGTTGGCGGGCTTATGAGGAAATCATACAGCCAGACCTTTCCCTGCCTGGAATTCGCGCTGCGTGTCCGTATTGGTCATCAATTTATAGGGCGCGTCGATCGAAAGGGAAAACCGAGACCGCCGGTCATGCTTCCTGAATTGCTCGAGGCGGCCAAAGCACAGGGACTGATCTCCGGCGAGATTGAGTGGGCGCCCCTTGCGACGATTACGGCGATGATTGCGGAGCTATTCGATCCTCGGCCAATCCACTAATTTACGATACATTTCAATGGCTTAATCTATTTGCTAGATACATTTCATCGCGAAATATATTGACAATTGCAAGGGTTTCTATCAGCTCCTCTTATGGAAACGGTACCCACGCGGCAGGAAGATCGCGCGGCCTCGCTCCTTCAGGAACGGGGGATGATGCGCCTGTCCGAATTCATCAAAGAAGGCATCACCGCCACCACGATCTCGCGAATGGAGCAGAAGGGCCTCCTCAATCAACTGAGCCGCGGCCTCTACCAGCTTCCCGATGCTCCGCTCGATGTCCATCATTCGCTGGCGGTGGCCGCCAAGCTCGTGCCAAACGGAGTCATTTGCTACGATTCCGCCCTCGCCTTTTACGAACTCACGGACCGTATTTCTCCCTATGTCTGGGTCGCAATCGGCCCGCGCGAATGGCGGCCGAAGATCGAGCGTCCCAGAGTTGAAATCGTCCGCTTTGGGCCCAAGGTGTTCGACAAGGGCATCGAGCATCACACGATCGAGAATGTCCCTGTCCGCATCTATTCTCCGGCAAAGACCATTATCGACCTATTCAGAAGCGCGCGCTTTCAGCATGCGGCTTACGAGAGCACCGGCGGGTTCGTGCAGGCGACACAGGCCATGAAAGAAGCCCTGCGACTGCGCAAAACCACGCCCGCCGAGATCGCACGGTTTGCCGTCGAAGGCGGTGTCTGGGAAAAAGTCGTTCAGCCTCGCCTAGAGGCGCTAACTCTGGATGCGTAAGCCGCTGCAAAATGTCGGCGCGTCCATCCGCGCGCGCCTTCTCAATCTTTTGAAGCAACGCAACGAGCCCTTCGAACTGCTGCTCACGCAGTACACGCTTGAACGGCTTCTCTACCGGCTCAGCATCAGCAAAGAGCGCAACCGGTTCGTCCTCAAGGGTGCCATGCTCATGCGGCTGGACGATCCTCACCGACCTACCCGCGATCTTGATCTGCTCGGGTTCGGCGAAAGCGATCCCGGGCTAACGCTCAAAGCCTTTAACGAAGTCTGCGCCATCAACGCCGATGACGGTGTAATCTTTGACGCCAAAGACCTGACGGTCGATCGGGTTCGCGATGAATCCGGGTGTAGTGGCCTTCGGCTCAAGGCCTATGCGACGGTTGATGGCGCACGTGTCCGCATCGTCATCGACATCGGCTATGGTGATGCCACCGAGCCGGGCCTCGAAGAGATCGAGCTGCCCGCTCGGCTCGATCAGCCGGCGCCCAAACTTCGCGCCTATCCGCCCGAAACAGTCGTTGCTGAAAAATTCCAGGCCATGGTGATGCTTGGCCTTGCCAACAGCCGGCTCAAGGATTTCTACGACATCTGGGTCTTGGCGAAGACGCATCAATTCTCCGACGACCGGCTGGCCCGGGCCATCGCCGCGACCTTCGCACGAAGGAAGACGGCTATTCCGACCGAGCGGCCCGATGCGCTGACGCCGATCTTTGCAGCCGATCCGACCAAGCAGCAGCAATGGGTTGCCTTCATCCGGGACGTCGCCATTGATCCCGGATCGCTTGCCGACGTGGTTGAAGCGCTAGCGGGTTTTCTGATGCCTCATGCGAGTAATGCACTGGAGTTGGTGCGCAACAACGAGTGACCCGACGTGCAGAATCCGGCTTCGCCAGTCACAACTGACCCAACAACATCCGCGACATCTTCATGGAGGCTCTGGATCGGCTCGATCAAGCACGCACAGGGTGGCGGGTTTGTTCACGGATGTGCAGCTCGTAGCTTCCATGCGCCCGGCTGGAACGATGAAGCGACCTTCACACTATCCGCCAACGCGCAGCTGACCGTCCATCAGGCCACCGTCACGGACGACGCATTTGCAGTCTTCCACGACAAGATCACGCGTGGCACCATCGATACGGCGGCAGTATCTCCTTCGAATTTCCAGCTCCGTGTGGCGGCCGCCCGCGTCATCGTTCAGGAAGCTCTCGGTCAATCAGGCGTTCCAACCGAGTTGTACTACTCCCTTCCCGACGTGGAGGCTCTGGTCGGTCGGGAACATGAACCGCTCGCAAGCCTCCTCTCGGTTCTACAGCAACAACTCAACCTGCCATTCCCAGAGACCTATGCCAGCCACCTGGGCAACTTCGAAATTTTCCGGCTGCACCCTTGGCTTGACGGACAGTCTCCGTTCCTCATCGAGGCCGTACCGAACACTGATTTGAATCGTGATCTCCCCCAGACGAGCGAGATATGCCGCACGCCACAAGTCGCGTCTGCGACCCATGCCGCACATCTGGTCGGACGCTCGCACGGAGACGTGGTTCTCAATCGCATCATCAAGCTCTCGCCGAGTGAACGTCGCGTCCCAACACCGGCTCCGTGCGCGTACCCTCCGACTCCGAACTTAGGACTATGTCGAGTGAGGAACGTATAGCCTTTCGCAACTCTCAAAGAACTCCATGAAGCGATATGCTCAGGGCGCGAGCGTCGCACTGATGTTTGCGCTGGTCATCGCGGTTGTCGCACTCGTCGCGCAAGCGGGGGGCTTTTAAGCGGTGATGTTGCTGAATTCGAGCTCGGAGAGGACCGATCGCTTGTTGCCGCGTTGCTGGCTGCGATCCGAATCCCGCATAGACGCGAAGTTGTGACATGCCGCCTTGACGCTCCTAGACAGGGCGCAAAAATGAGGAAGCATCGGGAGACGTTGAAAACCGTTGCGGTGTCAAGGCCTCTGAAGTTTCTCTAAAATCAGGTTACGCTATAGCATCGCCGATATCGATCGGACTGTGATAGCATCCCGGACCAGGCATCCAAAGCAGCACACTCGTTTCGACCAGCATCGCGACCACCATGAGCGCCAACGCGTGCCTTTCGACCGAGCATTCTCCTAGCCAACAGTTACGCCGCCCTTGAGCATTTCTTCGCCGAAGCTGAACAAATGCAGAAGTTTGCCATTAAGGACAGGTTTCGACGCTCGGAAGCGGGACAGCCGTCGATCTTGTCAAAAGGAAAAAAATGATGAGCGGCAGAAGAACATTGCGCCTGGCTTTGTTGTCGATCATGCTTGCATCTTGCCTTGCAGGGAATGGGCTCGCGGCGCCCACAATTTCGGCATATTACCTGACTGGCCCCGGCGCAGAAAAAGGCACGCCGGACTACTACGCGAGTCTGGAAAATCTCAAGGAGCTCAGCGAGAAGATCGAGCACGATCAGACGAATTTCAACAGCCTCGTGCTGTCGTTCGTGCAGCCCAGTTTGACCAAATACACATCGAACGATCTAACCTGCACGGGACTTTTTGGTTATACCTGTAGCAGTGACAAAGGCACAACCAAGGCTGTCTCTACGAAGAACAGAGATCCGAAAGCCGATTTCGAGACTCTGAAAAGGATCGTCGCCGATCTAAGAGCCCATGGCGTGCAAACCTCCATAGCAGTCGGCGGATGGAATTTCAGTTGTTATCCCAATATCTACGATGCGACGGCAGGAAAGAGCAATTCATGCGGCCCCGAGGATGAAGTGTATGATACCTTTCCGAACCCTTCGACTGAAATACCTCGTCCTCAATTTGAAAGCGGCATCATAGGAAGCGGCGCGGACAGCGCATACAAGAACATCGTTGCGCTCGCAAATGATCTTGGGGTTACGGGCATCGATGTCGATTATGAAGAGTTCTGGCACGCCGACATCAATGCCAAGTCTTGGACGTTGACTCCCGACAAACTCACGCCGCCCGCACCGACCAATGATGCGATGAAAGCGGAGATGCTAGACGACAAGGCCTTGATGCAGCTTGGCATCGGAGCTGACGTATTTGGCGACGCCATGAAACTCAATCCTGACAGCGACAAGCTTCCACGTGCTATGCCGCGGACGGTCGAGAAGTTCGCTGCGATTCTGAAATCGTTGGACAACGCGATCACAAGCATCAATCGATCCTTGAAGCTCAGCGTTGCAGCCCCTGCCAACGGTGGGATCCCGAATATGTCGGCCAATTGGGACACTGTCGCTCCGAACTCGGGCATTTATGGAGGTGTATGGCGGGGCGGCAATCTTTATGGCCTGATCTACAACACCGCCCTCCTCCACAAAGCGGAGATAGACAAGTTAAGCCAGGTCGGCATTATGTCCTACGATCTTGGTGAACTGGACTGTGAGCGCACCCGTCCCGGGACTCACATTCCATGTGATCTCGTAGGACAAGTAAACTATTACTATGCGCAGTCCGCGGTTTGGCTCAAAAATGGCAACGGACTACCGGCAGATTCGAAGTTTGCAGACTTGCACGCAAAAGTCTCAGGATCGAGAACCGGCGCTCGAGCCTCAATTCAGCCCCGCAAACTCCTGATCACGCCACCGATCGCGGTCGGCTTTGAAGTGGGACAACCAGCAAGCGGGAATCTGCCACTTACCAGAGATGATCTGACGAAGATCATAGATGAGACAATCAAGCATTCTCGGTCAGGGATCATCATGTGGGATTTATACAAAAACGTCCGCTTCGATCGAGATCAATGGAAACCGAACTGGGCTAGCCCGAAGGACGTGCTGAAGGAAGCTTGCACGAAAATGGGGCTTTCCGGACAGTATTATAACTGCGAGGCCAACATCCCACGCTAGAGGAGATCCAGTTACTCAAGATCATATCCTGCTGCCTTGAAGGCGGGTTCTGCCGGCGTCAGTTTATCGAAAGCGAAAGCCGATAGCCTCCCATAGGGCCGTGATTGTCTGCTCGGCCGTGGCTTGCCAGATTGCCTGGAGCCGTGACTGCGACCGGGTGGGATAGCGACCTGCTAGATGCACATGAGTTTTGCCAAGGAGCACGCTTGGATCTCACGAACTCTTACGTGTGAACAAGATCGGAGACCATGCCTTGAGCCCTCTTAGCGAGCGCTGGCGAATGCGCACTGATCGCGAAGTGCTAACGGCGAATTCGCTCCGAGCGGCTGCCGTTGTGCACAGTGAGAATAAATCGTGCTTGGATCGTCACTCGAATTGACTGGATCTCGATCCACGATGTGCATGAACGAGAAACTCGTGTGAGTGGCTCCAGAGCCCGGTGCCATGGAAAGTGTTGTTGCACCTCGATCATCGCTCATCGTATGAGCTGCTCTCAAGTGCTTCAGCCGCGGATTTGTTGCGAAGAACTATCTGTTCGTCCCTTCGGCATCCACCAACAAGCTGATTTGGACCGGCAGAACATCAACCACCTGCTCGCGATTCGCTATCATCGTACGAGCACGGCGTCCCGCCATTCATACCGTAGCCGGGACTTCGGAAATGACATGATGGGTGCCGCCGCGGCGCGGCGTCATTTCGGTTGAGCAGCTTCAGGCCAATCTGTGAACTCCAACTCGAACCGACGAGCACCGGCCGGCATGGTCGTAAATTTGACAGTCTTTCCGGAGAGAGCTGCCAGCGAGCCGGATGCGAACTTAAACGCCGTCTTACCCGAAGCTGCGATGCCAGCGGTCCTGTTGTTCTCCATGACTGAGGAGCCGATCCCCTCCAAGAGCTGACCAACTGCAAATCCTTCGAGCGCGCGGTGAACGTCGAGAGAAGCCAGGTACTTCCCTTTCTCACCGTCCCACTCGCTGACCGATATTCCCGTAATTCCCGCGTCCTTCAACAGCCCATCCGCGACGCGACAGGTGTATTGAAGGCTGACAATGATGTGCCCATTCCGATCGCCTACCGGCTCTCGATCCGTCCCGTCTATGGTGCAATCATAGCGTCGGGTGGAGTCCGCAAGTGCAACCGTATTCGGCCCGAGCAAACCGAAAACGGAACATAGTACAACAGTGAGAAGGTTTTTTTTCATTTGCCTATGCTTCGCGGATATGCCTCCGGAATGGTGTACAACTTAACGCTACGACCGATTCAAGCGCATTTGACGCGTTGGCGCTCCTCACTCTGGCAACGGACCATTCAGGGCTGATCCGACCGATAGGCACGCAAGTGCCAGCTGCCATGCGAAGTTTGATGCTGCTGGTGGGCAGCACCAGGAATACTTCGACCACGGGATGAATGACTGAAACCTGCTGACGATGCGAGAGAGGCGGCACTCGCGTCCAATCAGACAACTATATCCGACTCAGCAACCCGGAATTTATCGGCAAAGAACGCGCATGATGCGTAACAGAGACAGAAAGGCGAACGAGGCCTCGCTTCCGCCGAAGGAGCAAGACAACTCGAGCGATTGAAATACCGACAATGTCAAAACAAGGGATTTGCCTATAGTCGTCTGCGCAAGGTATCGAAAAACGATACCTTGCGCAGACATCTGCGGAAAATCGCCTATATGCGCGGGACTACCCTGAAGCGACCCGATGCTAGCGGGCGCTATCCGTCGTGCGCAAGGACCTTGTTGAGGGCAGCGACTGTCTGCAACTGCTCCTCTCCCGGCCGGGCGAGCGGGTGAACAACCTCTTCAAGCAAGGCTGCGAGAGCATCGGAACGCACCCGAGTTCGCCGAACGGATATTTCACCGACAATCTGCGGTCGAATACGCATTAGGAGAATTCAAGCGGGTCGCGGGTCGCGCATCGCCGTCTCTTAAGAAGTTAGCGGCGGAGCGCAGCCCATCAAACAACGTGCAAGAGGGAGATGTTTTGTTTCTTTTCGTGCACAGTCATGGAGGCGGCGAGTTCGATTTATGGATCGCGACTAGCCATAAAGCAGTTCAGTTCGAGTTCGTCGCGGGTGCTGCGGCGGGCTGCGCGGCCGCCTGGGGCGCGCGGCCGACGATGACGGTCAGGAGGCCCTGGCCCCACAGCCGCTTCGCGGCCTGCTTGGCGTCGTCCAGCGTCACGGCATCGACGATGGCATTGCGCTTCTCGATATAGTCGATCGGCAGCTTGTCCTGCTGATACTGCAGCAGCGCCTGCGCGAGCTTCGAAGAGGTATCGAGCGCCAGCATCTGCGAGCCCTTCAGATAAGACTTCGCCTCGTCGAGCTCCTTCTGCGTCGGTCCCTCCTCGGCGATGCGGCGCACCTCCTTCTCGATCGCATCGATGGTGTCGCCCGCGCGGTCGGCGCGCGTGCCGGTGTTGCCGATGAAGACGGCCGAGTGCTCCATCCACAGCAGCGCTTCAAACAGCGAATAGGCGAGCCCTCGCTTCTCGCGCACCTCGCGGTAGAGCCGGGAGGACAATCCGCCGCCGCCCAGGATGTGGTTGACGACGTAGGCGGCCATGAAGTTCGGATCGCTGCGCTTCACGCCGGGGCCGCCGAAGGTGATCACGGTCTGCGGCACGTCGAGCGGCACGAAGGCGCGCCCCGGCGGCGCGGCTGCCTCGACGTCGGCGACCGGGGTGAGGTTCGCCTTGGCCGGTAGGCTGCCAAAGGTCTTGTCGAGCAGCTTGCCGAGGGTTGCCGGGTCGACGTCGCCGACGACAGCAACCTTCAGCGTGTCCCTGGCCAGCACGCGGCCGACATAATCCTTCATGTCGGCGACCGTGATGGTCGGCACGCTTTCCAGCGTCCCGCTGGTCTGCCGACCGTAGGGATGATCGCCGAAGGCCATCTCCACGAACTTGCGGCCGGCAAGCGCGGTCGGATTGGTGGTGCGGCGGCGCAGGCCGGAGATCACCTGGGAACGGATACGCTCGACATCGGCGGTGTCGAAATGCGGTGAGGTCAGCGCCATCCGCAACAGGTCAAAGGCCTCGTCCTTGTTGTCGCGGAGCATACGCAGGCTGCCTCGGAACGTGTCACGGCCGGCGTTGAAGGAGAGCTCGATGGCGCGGCGGTCGAGCCGCTCGTGGAAGGTCTTGGAATCGAGATCGCCGGAGCCTTCGTCGAGAAGGTCGCCGACGAGGTTGGCGACGCCCGGCTTGTCCTTGGGATCCTGCGACGCACCACCGGCAAAGGAATACTCCATCGCGATCAGCGGCACGGTCGCATCCTGCACGAACCAGGCTTCGATGCCGTCCGGCGAGACCAAATGCTCAATCTTGGCAGCGGCGAACGACGGCGCGGCCGCCCCGAGCGAGACTACGAGTCCGCCTGCAAGGGAGAGCGCAGTGCGTCGAGTGCAAAGGAAGGACTGGTTCACAAACGCTTCTCCTCGCGCTTGGCGGTGGTGGTGTCCTTGATCAGATAGCCGGTGACCGAGCGCTTCTTCTCGAGCCATTTCTGCGCGGCGGCGCGTACCTGGTCGGCGGTCACGGCGCGGATGCGATCGGGCCAACTGCGGATGTCCTCGATGGACAGGCCCGTCGTCAACGCGCCACCGTACCATTGCGCCAGCACCGCCTGACTGTCCTGGGCGTAGATCGCTCTCGCGATGAGCCGGCTCTTGATCCGTTCGAGATCCTCGGCACGGATGGGGTTCTGCACGATGTCGGCGATCACGTTGTCGATGACCTGCTCGACCTCCGCGAAGCTGACGCCCTGCTTGGGCGAGGCCGCGATCGAGAACTGGCTCGGGTCGAGCGAGATGCTCGAATAGCTGGCGCTGACGGAGACCGCGAGCGGTTTGTCGACGACGAGCGCGCGGTAGAGATAGGAGTTGCTGCCGCCCCCCATCAATTGCGCGAGCACCTCGAGTGCCTCGCTCTCGCCGGGCGCCGCGGTCGCGGCTGAGGGCACGAGATAAATGCGCTGCACGCTCGGCTGCTCGACGCGCGGATCGGACAGCGTGACGGTGCGCGGGCCGGCGGGCTCCGGCTCCTGGGGACGGATGCGTTGTGCGGAAATCGCGGGCCGGGCCGGTATCCAGCCGAAATTGTACTCGGCCAGCAGGCGCACGTCGGCGGTTGCGACGTCGCCAGCGATCACCAGGATCGCATTGTTCGGTGCATAAAAGCGGCGGTAGAAGGCAAGCGCGTCCTCGCGATCCAACTTTTCGATTTCTCGTCGCCAACCGATGATCGGCCGTCCATAGGGGTGATTGAGGTAGAGCGCTCCCACCATCTGCTCGTACAGCCGCGCCTCGGGACTGTTGGCAACCCGCATGTTGTGCTCTTCGAGCACGACGTCGCGCTCGGCTCGCACGTTCTCATCCTTCAGAACCAGGCCAGTCATCCGGTCGGCCTCGAGGTCCATCATGGTCGACAGTTGTTCGCGCGGGACGCGCTGAAAATAGGCCGTGAAATCAGTGGACGTGAAGGCGTTTTGGTTTCCACCGACGCGATGCACGATCTGCGATAGCTCACCGAGCGCGTGCTCCTCCGTGCCTTTGAACATGAGATGTTCGAGAAAATGGGCGAGTCCGGATTTGCCCGGCGCCTCATCTGCGGAGCCTACTTTGTACCAGATCATCTGCGTCACCACCGGTGTGCGATGGTCCGGGATCACGACCACTTGCAGGCCGTTACCAAGCGCAAAGCTGGTGAGTCGCATGGAGCTCGCAAGACTCTCGTCTGATACGCCGGCTATTACGAAAGCGCACGTCAGGACCCGCGCCAGAAGGCAAACGACCGATCGCGATGAGGACGTCGGAAGTCCTGACAGCAGCCGTAGTAGATTTTTCGAAACGAAAGCCCGATCGGGCCTTCGAAGGGGCGCGGCATTGTTTTTAAAACGGTTCGTCAACCGCTGGATCGGCATGGCTTTTTGCAAGCGCCATCGCGATTGGTTCTGTATGAGGAATGTGGTCATGATCGAAGTCATCTGTCGGATGCTCCATGCTTTTGGATAACCAATCGACAGATCCCCTTGCTTCAGGGGATATCGTCGGCCAGGCGCGTCGCCGACGAACCCAAAGCATTAGTCGTGCCAAAGGAGAAACTGTTTGAACTGCAACGTGATCGCCCTAAGCAGCCTGTCAGCATCTTCACACATCGTCATACATCGGACACGGTGCGCGCGTTGGAACAGGTGCGGCTATCGAGAGACTCCTTCTTGCGAATCACAGTTGCACCCGCCCAGCGCGTTGCTGGCCTGCCCACTTTCTGGAATGAGATGACCAAGTGCATGGGTGGCCGCGATCAGCGCCAGTTCGAGAACTTGTGCAAGGTCCCAGCAGGATGCCGCTGTTCGGTTTGTGGTCAGCTCGGCGGTCTAGGCTGCAGAAAGCTGCGATCGACGTTTCACAACCGTTAAACTTGCGCGAGCGTAGAAATGGCGGCTGTGGCGCGAGTGCAGAACGATCTTGAGACCAGGAGCTTGCAATAGAGAAATCGACGCGCGATTTGCAGTTGCCGCATCTGACCGTGATCGAACGCCATTTTATCAAAGGCCAATCACGCATTTGGGATGTAGGGGAGCGTAATGGCAGATCTGTCGGCTAAAGCACATCATTCTAACCGCCGGCAGCGCCTGGCCTCCCGTCATAACGATGAAAGCTTTTGAGCTTTGACGGCTCAAAAGCTTGCAGTTTGCAGCCTCCGGCCGACTCGAGGCACGGCACCTAAGCTTTCGCCTTTGATGGTCGCCCTCTAGTCGGTGTCTTTCGACGCGTAGAGCGAGGGGGGAACGAGTTTAGTGAAACTTGTAGGAGACCTGCAGGAACGTGCCCCATCGTTCCATGCGATAGTTCGCAAGGTAGGGCCCAGAGGTGACGGGAAAGGTGCGCGCCTGCTCGGCTTGGGTGGCGAATTGCTCACTATCTCTCGGACTCCACATCGCCCAGTAACGGCCGCCGACGCCGACGCTGAAATTGCTGGTGATGAGGTACGATAGAACGCCTTCTATTTGTACCCCATGGCCACCACTCCCGCGATGATCGATGAAGGTCGTGAGGTCGCGCAGCAGATGATTGTCGCGCCCCTGGAAATCCGTCCAGGGCAAATAGGCGACATCGGCGCTCACGCGCCAACGATCGAGAAACATGGTCTCAGCGGTGAGGCCGATGCGCAGCGCATTCCAGTTGGTATCTTGGCTGCCAATTGTCCTTTGATCGCCCGGCGCGAGACATTGAAGCGACGCGATCCGAACGCATCCTGTCGAATCGGACTTTTGGCCGTAATAGGTCCAGCCGGTGAACCCACCGATCTTGTACGTGCTCCCACGCAAAAAATCATAGCCCGCATCGGCCGTGTAGTACATGAACCTTCCGTTTGCCTGACCCGAGATCGTGTTGGTATAGGCCATGGGATCGCCGGCGTCCCAAACTAAGCCCCAATCTTCATCATTCTCATTCCCGCTGTTAAAGAGCCCGAATCCGATATTGCCCTTCAGGAAGATCCCCCAGGGGCTGTCAACCCGTTCGAACAACTCACCGGAAATCCCATCCAGCTTGTGATAGGTCAGCCTCGACACAAGACCGGGCGGACCATTTTCCCATTGAAATTTTCCTCGGCTCAGCCAGAGCCGTGTGCCGCTTTCAAGCGACCAGCCTGCGGCGAAGGGAATAGCCGGCGCGCTAAAGGTCGGCTTTATCGGATAGAGCGGCGTATCCGGCCATCGCGGCGTCAATGCATCGGCGTCAAAATGGTAGTTCAGAGCGATCTTGCCGATCTGGTAGCCGCTGGTCAGGTGAGCGGTGTTAGCTGGCACCGTTGCCAAGGGTGGATATTCTAGCGTCGAAGGGGTTGCCACACTTGGTCCGCCGAACTTCAGATAATCATATTCGAGACTGACCGACCACGCCGGCGTGAGCGCGTGTTCGACACCCGCGCCGATGATGCCTCCCCAACGACCATAGTCAAAATGGGTTGCATTCTGTGGCGCCCATCCGGAGGGGTATGGCTTGCTACGAAACTCGTTACCGTTGGCGATATCGCCGTGGTTGTGTTGCCAGGCCACACCTGCTTTGAAATAGGCAAGCGTGCGGCCCTGCGGGCCAAAGGCATAACCCAGCCGGCCGGTCCCGGTGACGAAGACGTCCGGACTTGCGTTGCAGTTTGCGCTCACGAGAACACCGGAAGCGGCAAGACAGGTGTTTGCACCGTCCGAGATGCCGCCGCTGACATCCAATTCAAGGCCAAAGATCCAGTGGTCTCTCTGCCAATTGTAACCGATCTGCGCTCCTGCCAGGAATACAGGGGTTTCGACCACGTCGCCATAGATCGAGGGACCGTAGGGATCACTAAATGATGTCCGGCCGTAGCCCCCGCCGACCTGCCCGCCGAAATATCCTCCGGTCCAGCTCCATAAGACAGGCGGGACCTTTACTGCCGGCTTAAAATCTGCCGAATTGACGACCCCGCTTGCAACGAGCGCTGCCGTTGCCGTCCCCCAAAACAAAAGTTCAGGTCTCATATCACCTCACGAACACACAACGCGCGCGCCAACTTGCAACGAAGGCCGAATGACCGACGTTGTCGCACTGCTTCCACGGGGCGAATGTTGTGCAGGATCCAGGCCATCGGACGCGGCGCGCATTCCCTGCAGTTGCTCGTCAGTGATGTCGCCTTCGCAACAAGACCGATGATCTTTGAAACAAGTCCGCGTCTGATGTAGGTCATACCGCGCGCGCTTGACGCTCGGCATCCAGCGGATGGATAGGGGGACGCTCTGTAATCGTCCGGTGACGATAGCGGCAGACGTGCTGTTGACTTACAAGATATGGATCACGCAGCCCTCAAGTAGGCCGCTCTGCCCGGATAGAGATTCCGAGTTGATTTGCTGAAGCATGTCGCGTTCTGGCCACATACGAAGCCAGTCGATCTCCACTCCTGCCGCCAACGCAAACAGCAACACACAGGGGGCCGAATGTATGTGATACGTCCCAGGGAAGTTGGGATCGTCCGGATGACGAAAGCGTTTGTACTTGGCCTCAGCCGCGCCCTCGATAGGATTGATGTACCTTGCCCGACCTGCAATGCAGGTCCGCCGAAATACGGCCACGTCTTGCTCCTGACATCCTACTATCTTAGCTACGAAATAATTCGTGAAGATCATTTGGGACGAACCAAAGCGGCTCGCCAATCTCGGCAAGCACGGGATGGATTTCGCCGATCTCAACGAGAAGTTCTTCGATACGGCTGTCGTCTTGGAAGCCAAGCGAGACCGTTATCGCGCATCGGCGTGAATATTCGCGACGCTATTTCGCGATGTACGGCAAGGAGACCGTCAGCATCATCAGCATGCGCCCAGCCAGTAAAGCAGAAAGGGAGCTCTATGAAGCGAATCGTCGCTAAGAAGCGCTATACCGCCAGCGATATGCGTGCTGTAAGCGATAACCCCGAATGGACTAATCGCGACTTTGCAAAGGCAAAAGCCATCCACGAGGTCTTCCCAACGATGCGAAAGGGCCGCGGCCCCAATAAGGCGTCTACGAAGAAGCTGGTTTCGCTGCGGCTCAGCCTCGTTGTTCTAGATCATTTCAAGGCTGGCGGCCCCAATTGGCAGAGCAGAATCGACGACGCGCTTGTGAAGATTGTTAAACGAAAGGCTGGATAGCCGATCCGTCTTTGACAGGAGCGCGGGAGTAATCCGATCGCGGATTTGCAAAGCGCGCTAAGATCTCCCTCGCTCCCGTTAAGGCAAAACGCCGAAGGTACGGCCTTCAGCAAAACCAAAGAACCGCAGCAATCCGAAAGCAGCGAAGCCCGGCAGAAAAGCCGGGCTTCGCCTCTCTTGAGACGGAGGGCAACTCCGCTCCCCTACTCTGTCGGCTGGCCAGTTTTGCCGTCCGACCTCAAAAGCCAAAGTCGAGTTGACGCGGCCAAGAACGCCAGTGCTCACAAACGTGCTCACGGCGTCCATGGCGTAGTCGCGTGTACGCGTTCACGTGCACGCGCTTTGGCCCCGAATTGGGATCATCTCCCATTTTGGTTCTCCATGGTTTGGCGGGTGGAAGCCCGCTGCTCCAACTGCTCTTTGCAGTTGCGCTTGCGTGGAGCCCGGCGTGAGCCGGTCATGGAGACGATGCCGACGCTAGCGGGTGACCGATTCTAACCGATTCGCGTAACCGAGTTGATCCTTGCGCCGCCTGCGCAGGCACATGCAGAGGACCCGAGAAGGTGCTGCTCAGCAGCGTTGGCGGCAGCGTCAGACAGGCGCGCCCCTTGCCGACTCTTCGTTGCAGAAATACTGCGCGACAGCGCCCATTGAAGCAGCTTTCCGGACGCTTGGGTGGGGGCTGACGCGAGACAAAACTTCTCGACGGCGAATATGATGCAGCGTCATTTGCGGCAGATCGTCACTCGAACATCCCCATAACCTCGAGATCATAAAGGAGATCAGGCTCGATACGGTGAGCTCGGACTTGCATTGGGACAGCAAGAACGGACGTTATCGAGTGCGACTTGAGGGAAATGGTGGAGCTTTCCGACGACCTGGTGATTACCGCAGCCCAGTTTGGTTGGGCGCACGATGGTTTGGCTATTTGATCTGGACGGTTATCTGTCCGCTGCTTGCAGCGCATTGGCCGCTCGACGCGGAAGCGATGACACCCACAGGGATTCGCTTGCTCGATCATCAGGAACGGAATAAGAGCGATGCATATTGAGAAGGAATTATCGAGTGCACTACGATTTCGACAAGCATCGCCGCGGGACCCCGATGGGTTTGAGCACTACCTTGCCGCGGCACAAGCAGTTCACCGGCTGAGCGGACCAGCGCTTAGCTGACCTTTCAAAAAGCGCGGCCGGAGCCTTCCCCTTCAATAGAGAACTGGAGGGGATAATGCTTCATGCTTTCCGCTAGGCGCACGATAGCACTGATCCGGATTTGGGCGAGGGAAGTTGATGCGATTCATACACACGTCGGACTGGCAGCTCGGTAAGCCGTTTGGACGAGTGCCCGACCAAGCTCGCACTGCTCTATTCGAAGCGCGTCTCGATGCGATTGACACGCTTGCCGCCGCGGCGCGCCGCGAAGGCGCAGACCTCGTGCTGGTGGCCGGCGATGTGTTCGATAGTCCAGAACCAGGTGACCGCGTCTATCGTCAGGCGCTCACGCGCATGAAGGCCGCATCAGATATACGCTGGGTCCTGCTTCCGGGCAATCACGATCCGGCGCGTGCCGACGGTCTCTGGAGCCGTCTCATCGGCGAGGTGCCCGACACTGTAACCGTGTGCCTCGAACCACGGCCTCTCGAACTCAAGGATGGATTCTGGCTGCTCCCTGCCCCGCTGCAGTTCAAGCGGGCGCTAGAAGACCCGACTGCATGGTTCGATTTCGCGGAAACCCCCGCGGGCGCGAAGCGCATCGGTCTCGCACATGGTCCAATCCGAGATTTCGGTTCCCGCGGAACGGCTGGAAACCTGATTGCGCCGGATCGAGCGCGCCGGTCCGGCCTCACCTATCTTGCACTCGGCGACTGGCACAGCCGGCACGAAATCGATCCCAACACCTATTATTCTGGAACGCCTGAACCTGATGATTTCGGCCGCGAGGTGAGCGGCGTCGCGCTTTGCGTGGACCTAGGGTTCGAAAGGCCAAGTGTAGCGGACCTATCGACCGGGCGCTACCATTGGAGAGCGGAAACTTGGTCGCTCAGCAGCGCGGCCGACCTGAACGTCTTGCTCGCCGGTCTGGCCCCTGCCGTCGAGCGTCGAAACCTTATCTTGCGTCTTAAATTATCTGGCCTTCTCACACTCGCAGAGCGAGTGGTTCTACGCGACCGGCTCGAAGGAGAGCTGGCGCACGAAGTGCGCTGGCTTGACCTCAATCTCGACGATCTCTATGCGCGTCCGACCGATGCGGACCTCGCTGACATCGATGCCCATGGCGTGCTGCACGTGGCTGCCGAACGCCTGCAGGCCTTGTCTGCGGAAGGCGGTGTGCTCGCCAAGCGCGCTGCCGCCGCGCTCGAGCGCCTTTATGTCGAACAGCGCCGAGCCGCCCGCGCGGAGGCACACTGATGCTGATCCGCGACCTCGCTATCGATAATTTCCGAAAGTTTCGCCGGCCGATCCGGCTGGCCGGCTTCAAGGCCGGCTTGAACCTGGTGTGCGACCAAAATGAAGCAGGCAAGTCGACAGCGCTTGAGGCATTGCGAGCAGTGTTGTTCGAACGGCATGGATCGCGAAGCGATCGCATTCGTTCGTTTCGGCCGCATGGCGACGATGTAGCGCCCTCTGTCGATTTGACTTTCGAGATCAGGGGCGATGTCTGGAGGCTGCGCAAACGCTTCCTCCAGAACGCTTCGGTGGAGCTCGAAGGGCCCAATGGGCGCGCGACTGGCGACGAAGCCGAGGAACGCCTGCAAGCGCTACTTGGGTTCGCCCGCGCTGGCAATCGCGGCGCCGACGATGATAGTCGCGGGGCGCTAGGGTTGCTTTGGGTAGAGCAAGGCCAGTCCTTCGTGTTTGGAGTCCCGGGGCAAGGTGCCCGCCGGACGCTTGAGGAGGTCCTGGCCAGCGAGGTCGGCGTTGTAACCGGCGGCCAGCGTACGACTACAGTGCTGCAGGCCATTGAACGAAATCTTGCTGATTTTCAGACCCCGACGGGCCGCCCCGCCCGCCGCCTCCTTGAGGCTCAGGAAAGAGCAACTGCCGCATGCGAAGAGGCGCGCGTTGCACAGGCCGAGCTGGAGCAGTTCGATACAGTGCTCAATCGACTCGAGTCGAAGCGTAACGAGCAACGGCGGTTAGTTCGCGAACTCGAGGATCCCGAACAGGGCGAACGTCTCGCCCAACTGGAGGCCGATATCGATCGCGCGAAGGCCGCGGGACAAGCATTGCGCACTGCCGAAGCATTGCTGCGCGAAGCGACCGGCGAACGCGTGCGATTGGAAGCCCGTGAGGTATCTCGGCGCGAGTTACGCGACCAATCGGAGCGCGCCGAGCGGACCGCAGTGACCGTACGTCAGGTCGCCGCGGATCATGACGCCGTTCAGGGATCGGCCGAGCAGGCCGAAAGTGAGGCGGCCGCAACACTCGAGACCGCTCGGGTCGCCTTGCGCATGGCCGAGGAAGACAGGCTTTCAGCGCAACAAGCGCGAACTGCGCGAATGCGCCAGCACGCGCTTGCCGCAGCCTTTGCCCGCCTCGAGGCCGCCGAAAGGATTGCAGCCGAGCTCCAGGCGCGTCGCGGCGAAGTCGCGGCGATTCGGATGACGCTGGAAGCGAGCGCGCGGTTGCAGGACCTCGAACAGACCCTCGTCGAAGCCAAAGCGGCCGCCACCGCTGGCGCGGCCCTCATCAAGATCGATTTGCTGCAGACGGCGCCGCAAGTTCGCCTGAACGGCGCTCTGGTAGAGGGCAGCAGGCGCGTCTTCGTGACCGACACCCAGACTCTCGTGTTCGAAGGTATCGGAAGCGTGACGGTTACGCCGCCTGCTTCTGGAGCCCCTGCACAAGCCCGACTTCGTGCAGTAGAACAGGATCTCGCCGCGTTTCTCGCCGAGGTCGGCTGTACCGATACAATCACCGCCAAGGAGACGGCGCGAGCGCGTGTGGAAGCGACCCAAGCGGTCTCTGTGCTGTCGGCTCGACTTGCGGCCTCCTGTCCCGAGGATCCGGAGCTCGGCATTGCCGCAGGCCTGGATTCGCTGCGCGGCGCGCTCGCAGCCACAGACCGGCCAGCACAGCTCGCCGAGGATGGCACCGATCGAACTGAAGGCGATTTCGAAGAAGCCTGGCGGGCCGCGCGCACCGCTGAACGAGAAGCCGAGGGTCGTCGCCAGGCTGCGCTCGAGACGCTGCAGGAGGCGCAGCTCGCCCATGTTCGCCTGGCGGGTCAGGTCGAGCGCGCTGTAGCAGACGTTTCACGGCTCGGTGACCAACTCGCGACCGAGCTCGAAGCTTTCGACGATATTGCACTCGGCGCCGCATTGGCGGCTGCAAAGGCAACCGAAGCGCGTGCGATCGTTGCTCGCGACGAAGCGCGGCGCGCCGTCGAAGGGCTCGACGAGACCGTGCTGGTGCAGCGTCGCGACAATCTACGCAAGCGAGGCGAGCGACTGGCCACTGACAGGCTTGTTCTTGTGAGCGAAATCGCCCAGCTCGAAGAACGCGCCAAGACACTCGGCGGCACGGGGCCGACCAGCCGGGCGGCAGCCGCCGCCGAGCTCGCGGAGGCTGCGACCGCAGCACATGCCCGGCTGAAGGAGGAAGCCGAGATGCTCGCAATGCTCGCGGAGACCATCCGCGAAGCGCAACGCGATGCTGCCCGTCGTCTTCTTGCACCCATCACACAGCGCGTCACGCCCTTCGTCGGCCGGCTCTTGCCCAATGCATCGATCACATTCGCGGAGGATCTCCGTCCGATGCAGCTGTTGCGCGCCGGCCGCGAAGAAGCCACCGATGATCTCAGCAAGGGGACCCAGGAACAGCTTGCCGTCCTCACGCGCATCGCCTTTGCGGACCTACTCATCGAGAACGGAAAACCTGCCTCGCTTGTGCTCGATGACGCGCTGGTGTTTGCGGATGACGATCGCTTCGAAGTCATGCTGGAGATATTGACCGAAGCCGCCCAGCGCATGCAGATCATCATTTTGAGCTGCCGCACCAGCGCCTACCGCGGTCTCGAGGCTAACCGGATCATGCTTGCATGATAGCCCAAAGCGCATCTCAGCTGATCGCCGCAGCCCACTCAGTCTGATCAAGGAAGAAATGCATGGCGGCCAAGAGCAAGGCCGAGATCGCGCAGGAATTTGCCCAGAGCGCGCTGAGCGCCACCCCAGTGATCATCCTCGGGAGTGGCGCCTCGGCGGCGCATGGTGTGCCGGGAATGGGAGCGCTGGCAAAGCATTTGTCTGCCGCGTCGCTTCCCTCTAGATGGACAGCTGAAGAGAATGCCGAATGGACGTCGTTCATTGGTCATCTCAAGGCCGGCACCGATCTTGAAAGCGCGCTACAGGCGGTACGTCCTACCGAACGCCAAACCCAATTCATTGCAGGCGCTACACGGGAATTTCTGCTGCCTTCCGACCTGGCTGTCCTCGCATCGCTATTGGCCGATCGCCACACCTTGCCGCTAACCAGGCTTTATCGGCACCTCTTCGACAGCACGCACACGACGATCCATGTCGTCACGCCCAATTATGACCGGCTCGCGGAATACGCCGCCGACGCGGCCGATGTTAGCACGTTCACGGGCTTCAACCATGGCTATCTGCAGACCCGGGCGCGGGCGCCCAATACCCGTGTCACCGTGAACGGGCGGCCGTCGCGCACGGTGGCGATCTGGAAGGTCCATGGCTCCCTCGATTGGTTCCAGGACGCAGCCAACCAGATCGTTGGCGTGAGAAGCGCCCTCCCAATCCCGGCGGCCTATACGCCGCTCATGATCACGCCGGGAATTGACAAGTACCGCCTGACCCATGGCGAGCCGTTCCGCACAATCCTGAGCTGCAGCGACAACGCGCTGGAGAATGCCCGCTCTTATTTCTGCGTCGGCTACGGTTTTAATGATGAGCATGTCCAGACCAAGCTTATTGAGCGTTGCGACTATAATTCCATACCGCTGGTCGTGATCACAAAGGAGCTGACGGTCAGCGCTAAGGCCTTTCTGACCGGCGGCCGTTGCCGCCGCTATCTCGCCATCGAAGACAGCGCCGCAGGCGCTCGCGCATATACGCACGATGCGCCAGCAGGATTCGACCTAGACAAGCCGCTGTGGCGCCTCGACCGATTTCTCGACCACATAACAGGAATACCCGCATGAGCATGCTCGACTTTGCCGATGCAGAGGCGCTCGGACGTGTCCAATCGGTCGATACCGCCACCGTGATTGTTCGCGTCGATGATGTCGATGCATTGCGTGCACTACAGGTCAATCGGCTGGTCGCGCTCCAAAGCAGCTTGGCCGGCCACAAGCTGATTGGCGTTATCCACAAGATCACGCGCACCGCGCTCGAGGAAGCGAAAGTGGCCGACGTGGAGCGTGCCGACGAGGCTCATCCCGAGGTTAATCTGGTCCGCATCACATTGATTGGAACTCTGCTCGACCGGGACGGGACGCGGGCCAACGTATTCCGGCGTACGCTCGAAACGGTTCCGGAAATCGATGCATGCTGTTTCGCACTTGAGGGCGAACGGCTGACCCGCTTCATGGGCGTCATCTCTGAGGTGACTGGGGGAGCTCAGCGTCTGTCGCTCGGCGCTTACACTCTCGATCCCAACGCGCAGGCTTTCGTCAACGGCAACAGGCTTTTCCAGCGCCACGCCCTCGTCGTCGGCAGTACTGGCTCCGGTAAATCCTGGACGACAGCGCGTCTCCTGGAACAAGTGGCCGAGCTTGAAAGCGCAAACGCTATCGTGTTCGACATGCACGGCGAATATGCATCCATGGCCGGCGACGGTTTCGTGCATCTTCGAGTCGCGGGTCCGGGCGATATTGATGCGGACAAAGGCCTCACTGACGGCGTGCTTCACCTTCCCTACTGGCTGATGAGCTACGAAGCGCTAGTCTCGATGTTCGTCGACCGCAGCGACCAAAACGCGCCTAATCAGGCCATGGTTATGTCCCGTGCGATCGTCGATGCGAAGACCAGCTTCCTGACTGCAGGGGGCCACACTGATGTCCTCGCCAACTTCACGATCGACAGCCCCGTCCCTTTTGCGATGGCATCGGTGCTCGCGGAACTCGATCGTCTGAATACGGAAATGGTGCCAGGCGTCAGGACCGAAAAGCAGGGCGACTTTCACGGGAAGCTCAGCCGCTTGATTCAGCGCCTCGAAGGCAAGCGCACAGATCGTCGACTCGGGTTCTTATTTCCGGCAGCGGGCGTCGCCGATGGCTATGAGTGGCTCGATGAAGCAGTCACGTTGCTCCTAGGCGGACGAGCTGCCAAGGGAGGCCGCGGCGGGGTAAAGGTGATCGACTTTTCCGAAGTACCCTCGGACATTCTGCCGCTGATCGTCGGCATGGTTGCCCGTATGGTCTTTCATGTGCAGCAGTGGAGTCCGCAGGGGGCGCGTCATCCAGTGGCGCTGTTCTGCGACGAGGCGCATCTCTATATTCCCCAGGACGCGACCTCCGGCGCCGCCGAGAATGCGATCGCGACCTTTGAGCGCATTGCCAAGGAAGGCCGAAAATATGGCGTTGGCCTTGTCGTCATCAGCCAGCGGCCCGCCGAAGTGAATCGCACCGTCGTGAGTCAGTGCAACAATTTGATTGCCATGCGCTTGACCAATGGTGACGATCAGACGGTGGTACGCCGCCTGCTGCCCGATAGTCTGGGCGGGTTTGGTGATCTGCTGCCCGTGCTCGACACCGGCGAGGCCCTCGTGGTCGGCGATGCGATCTTATTACCTACACGCATCCGGATCGCAAAGCCGACCAACGAACCGCTTAGCGGCACGATTGAGTTTTGGGACCGCTGGGCGGATCCAAGGGCTGCAGCCGCGCTCGACAAGGCCGTGGAGAGTTGGCGCCGTCAGACGCTCGTCAAATAGCGTTGGGTCAAACCGAGCTACGGAGGCAGCCCACGCCGCTTATCGCGCCCGTCACCCGTTTCACTTCGGGTCGCCTATCTGCGGGCAACTTCCGTTGGCTGCCGCGATCGTCGGCCATGAGAAAGTTCGAATCGTGGGGCTCGCAACAACCCTCTTGCGGTTGGTCGAATACCAAGTTCCGAGATTAGCTGCTTGACAGCGGGATTCCTGGGACCAGTGTCCAGAACGTACGGAACATCTTCTAATCTATTGATTTTGTTGCTGCGATGCGCGTTTCCGCTCACGAGGCGAGCGTGTGCCCATAGTCCTTGGCGGGCGCATTCCCGGAGGAGCGCGTTATTCCATTTTCCGATGCACAACTCCGGAATACTCTCGAATTGCAGAAGTGACCCAGCCTATATTGCTAATTGCGTGAAGACATTGGTGCGCAGCGTGCCAAAAAGGAGGGTACGCGGGCATTTTTATCAATCCTGCGATGTTTTTTGTAACGTAGCATTTGGGGGCAGAGGGTGGAGCAGACACGGGCTGGGGGATCGGTGGGCGGAACGCTGAAGGTAGTTTGCACCGCCGCGGACAACATCAATGTTGCTTTTTATCAGAACGCGGTCCCGATTATCCGCGAACTGGCGCTCGAAAATCGTGAAGGCCGCGACCTGAGGGAGCTTTCGGTGCACCTCACGTCAGAACCCGCGTTCATGACGCCGGGGGTCTGGCATATTGAACAAATCGCGGCCGGGGCGACACACCATATCCGTAGCCTGGATCTGAAACTGGACCCGGCATTCTTAGCAGCTATCAATGCCTCGAGACGAGCCGAGTTGCGCATCCGTGTGGAAGCGGCTGGCGAAACCCTTGTCGAGAATGCCAGCGAGGTCAATCTGCTGCCGCCGTCGCACTGGGGCGGTGTCAATGCCGCGCCCGAACTGTTGGCGGCCTTCGTCAGACCCACAGATCCCAGCGTCGACGTCATCTTGCGGGAAGCCTCAAGCAAGCTGGCCGCGGCGGGACGCGACGACGCGATGGACGGGTATCGCAAGAAGACCAAGGCTAGAGCCTGGGAGATCGCCGACGCTCTTTGGGCGGCGCTCGTTTCCCACTCGATCGCCTACGTTCTTCCTCCGAAGAGTTTCGAACGGTCGGGCCAGCAAATTCGCGGACCGAGCGAGATCCTTTCTCGCAAGGTCGGCACCTGCCTTGATCTGGCGCTTCTCTATGCGTCCTGTCTCGAACAGGCAGGCCTCAATCCGGTTCTGGTCCTGACCGAAGGCCATGCTTTCGTTGGCGTGTGGCTCGTGGATGAAGATTTCTCGAGCCTTGCAATCGATGACCCACAGATGCTGCGCAAACGCGTGCAGCTCGAGGAGATGCTGTTGGTGGAGACGACGATCCTCACCGGCGCAAATCCTGGGCGTTTCAAGCAAGCGGTCGATGCCGGTGCAAAGCTGATCGCCGAGGACGCAACATCGCCGTTCGAGCTTGCCATTGACGTCAAGCGCGCGCGGAGTGCCAAGATCCGGCCGCTTGATCTCTCCAGCTCCGGCACCTCAACCATAACGCCGGCTGGCGCAGCTTCCAGCTCCCAAGAAGTCGGTGAAATTCCGAAGTTCGAGGAGGATTTCGACAAGCCGCGCGAGCCCGTTTCCGAGCGGAGCCTGGATCGGCTCGAGATATGGAAGCGGAACCTCTTAGATCTAACGCTGAAGAACCGCCTACTGAACTTCAGGGACGCGAAATCCACTATCTCGATCGAGTGCCCCGATGCAGCAATGCTCGAGGACAAGCTTTCCAGCGGGGACCGTTTTAAGCTGCTTGGCAGAGCGACCGTTCTCGACGGTACAGACGGGCGCGACGCCACTCTGCTCGCGCAACGGCGACACGACGACGTCCGCCAGGATTTCATTAAAGAGGCGATGGCCCGCGGCGAATTGCACACCCTCGTTCCGGAGACTGAGCTTGACGGACGCCTCACCGATCTCTACCGCGCCTCCCGCCTCGCTTTTGAGGAAGGCGGCGCAAATATCCTGTATCTGTGCCTAGGCTTCCTTAAGTGGACACCACAGGAGGGCGCGGGGCCTTACCGCGCACCGCTGATCCTCGTTCCGGTTCAGCTTGAGCGCAAAAGTGTGCGTTCCGGATTTCGGCTGGCGCTACACGAGGACGAGGCACGATTCAATCCGACATTGCTACAGATGCTGAAGCAGGATTTCGACCTGTCGATACCGGAGCTTGAAGGAGAATTGCCACAGGACGCCAAAGGTGTCGATGTCGCGGGGATCTGGAAGACAATCAGACGTCATATCAAGAGCATCAAAAGCTGGGAGGTCACCGAGCACGTCGTGATCGCGACATTGTCCTTCACGAAGTACCTGATGTGGAAGGACCTTGTCGACCGCTCGGACATTCTGAAGCGGAATCCTGTCGTCCGCCATCTGATAGACACGCCTACCCACACCTATGATGGATCGGGAGCCACCTTCGTCGCCGAGAACACGATCGACCAGATCGTAGATCCGGCTGAGCTCTTTACGCCGTTGTCGGCCGATTCCTCGCAGGTCGCCGCCGTTGTGGCCGCTCAACGCGGGGCCGATTTCGTGCTGTTCGGCCCCCCCGGTACGGGCAAGAGCCAGACGATCGCGAATATGATTACCAATTGCCTTGCCCACCAGAAGACAGTGCTGTTCGTGTCCCAGAAGACGGCGGCACTGGAAGTCGTGAGGCAGCGCATGCACGCGATCGGCCTTGGCAACTACTGCCTCGAGGTCCATTCGACCAAGGCTCAAAAGTCGAGTGTGCTCAACCAGCTTGCCACCGCCTGGCGCGAACACGGTCTTGTCACCGAAGAGCATTGGTCGGCCGCCGCCAGCGAACTGAAGCGGCGGCGCGACCAGCTGAATAAGCTTGTTTCCGCGCTGCACCGGCGTCGTGCTAACGGGATGACGGCCTACGAGGCCTTCGGACGCGTCATTGCCGATCGCGAACGGTTTTTGCATGTCGGACTGACATGGCCCGCTGGGACAATGCACGCTCCCGAAGACCTCGCGAGGATGCGCGAGACTTGCGCGGATATTCGCACTGCACTCGAGGCCGTCGGCGATCCCGTCGACCATCCGCTCAAGGGCATCGAGCAGGCCCGCTGGAGCCCGGCCTGGGTGCAGTCGCTTCACCAGTTGGTCGACCGCCTCCATCTCGCACTGCGTGAAGTAAGGGCCGCCGCCGACGATCTGGTGTCGTCGATCGGGCTCGACGGCAGCGCCGGCGACGATGCTCTCCTGCCGCAGCTGATCAAGCTCGTCTCACTGATGCTGCATGCCGATGCCGCAGACGGAGCGCTCTTGCTCTCAGCCGAGACACCAGAACGCGTGAACGCATTGTACGATCTTGCAGACGTCGTGGCCCGAGTGAAGGAAAAGATATCGGAACTCTCTGTCCGATACGATCTCAAAGCTGCGCTGCTCGACCTGCAATCGCTCGAGCGTGAGTGGCTCGAGGCGTGCGCGTCGAACATGTTCGTTCGAAGCGCCCGGAAAAAGAAGGTCAGACTAGCACTGAGCCCATACTGTTCGGGCGAGGTGCCTGACGATATTGGCCGAGACATTGTAGTGCTGCAGGATCTCGCTGTCCTGCTACGCGAAATCGAGACCATAAAACCGCGCTTCAGGGGCATGGAGCGCTTGTGGCGCGGGGTGCAGACCGAGGTGTCGCGTTTCCAGGGGCTGATCGACTGGGCCGCAAGCATGCGCGACGCGGTCGATGCCTATCCGATCGAGGGAACCGCACCGGATCGGGTTCTCTCGCACATCACAGATCTATTGCTGCGCGATAGCTCGCGCTTCCGGCCCGGGGGACAGGTACGACATGCCTTCGAGACGATGTACAAGGCATTTCCGACCATGCACCGGACGGCCAAAGAGTTGGGCGTATGTATCGGCCTCGATGATCCAGACGACATCGTCAAGATCGAAGCCGACTGGGTGGAGGCGCTCCTCCAACGAACCGCGAGCTGGAAGGCAAATCTCAACAAGGCCCCGCAATGGGCGACTTGGCGTTCCGCCGCTCAGACGGCACGGGCGGCCGGACTTTCCCCTCTTATCGATGCTGTCGAAGTCGGAGCCGTGAACGGCAGCGTTCTCACCAGCATCTTCGATTATGCTTATGCGCGCTGGGTCGCTGAAACCATCGTGAACGAGGACGCGACCCTAAGTAGCTTTCTCGCAGAGAAACACGAGGCCACGATCGATGCGTTCGTTGCCGCCGACCGGAAAGTTGCAGAGCTCGCGAGAGATATCGTGAAGGCACGCATCGGAACGGCAATACCGACCCAGACCAACTTCGGCAAAGATCCGGAATGGGGCACGCTTGCACGTGAAATCAACAAGAAGGCCCGACAGATGCCGCTTCGGCAACTATTCGGCCGCATCCCAACCGTGCTGACTCAACTTGCCCCGTGCGTAATGATGAGCCCACTTTCCATCGCACAATATCTACCCGCGGAAGCCAAACCTTTCGATGTGGTAATCTTCGACGAAGCCTCCCAAATCCTGGTATGGGACGCGATCGGAGCGATAGCGCGCGGCAGCCAGGTCGTGATCGTTGGTGATCCGGAACAGCTGCCTCCCACAAACGTGGGACAGCGTGGCGTGGACGATGAAGACGACGACGGCTCAATAGTCCAGAGCCAGCAGAGCATACTTGATGAGTGCTTGGCATCGAACGTCCCGAGCATGCGGCTGTCGTGGCACTATCGCAGCCGGCACGAGAGCCTGATCGCGTTCTCGAACGTCAAATACTATCGCGGCGAACTGACGACTTTCCCCTCTCCAGTGACGCGCGATACCGCGGTGCGCTACGTTCATGTCGACGGAGGCGTATACGAGCGGGGCGGCGCCAAGGTGAACCGGAAGGAGGCTGAGGCCGTCGTGGCCGAGGTTATCAGGCGCATGAGGATATCTACCCATTCGATCGGCGTCGTCACATTCAACGGAGAACAGCAGCGTCTGATCGAGAACTTGCTCGACCAGGCCCGCCGGACCGACCCGTCGCTGGAGCCGCATTTCGACCGCAACCAGACCAGGGAGCCGATTCTCGTCAAGAACATCGAGAACGTGCAGGGCGATGAACGCGACGTAATCATCTTCTCGGTCGCCGTCGGGCCAGATAAGACCGGACGGGTCACGGCCCAGATCTCTTCATTGAACAGCGAGGGCGGCCACCGCCGCCTCAACGTTGCCGTCACCCGCGCCCGCCGCGAACTTCTGGTGTTCGCGACATTGCGGCCCGAGCAGATTGACTTGGGACGCACGAGCGCTAAAGGCGTGGTCGACTTCAAGCACTTTCTCGAGTTCGCCGCGAACGGCGCGCGCGCCATCGCCGAAGCGTTCTCGCCAACCGGGCGCGACACGGAATCGCCGTTCGAGGACGCTGTGATGCGAGCCCTTCAGGAGAAGGGGTGGGAAGTGCATCCTCAAGTGGGCGTCTCGTTCTTCCGGATCGACCTCGGCATCGTGCATCCGGACTTTCCGGGGCGCTACCTCGCCGGCGTCGAATGCGACGGAGCTGCCTATCACCGGTCCGCAACTGCACGCGATCGCGACCACCTGCGTGAAATGGTGCTCACGGATCTTGGCTGGCGAGTTCTGCGAATCTGGAGCACCGAATGGTGGATGGATTCATCCGCCGCAGTGGAAAAGCTTCACACCAGGCTGATGGCTGATCTCGAGGCCGACCGTGCCTCTCGTCCAATTGTCGCCATAGATGATAAAGCTGCGTCTCCACTGGAGGCAAGCCCATCTGCAGATGGCCCCGACCTGCCCGTTGGCGCCGAACTCTCGAGCGCAGAGACGCAGGCCGATGCGGAGCAGGCCGAAGTCACGCCTGAACCGGCAAACGACGACAGACAGCCGGTCGAACAACCGAAAGTCTACGCGCGAGGACCGGTAAACGAAGGGCATGAGGCTACTCAAAAGCAGGCCACATATGTCAAGGCTGATCCCGCTAACGTTGCTACACCCGACCGCGAGCGTTTCTATGACGTCGGCTACCGCGGAACATTGCGTAGCATGGTTGACCACGTCATCGCGATCGAGGGCCCTATCTACTTCGATGTCCTCGTCGAACGCATTGCCCGCGCACATGGTTTCCTGCGCTCGGGCGAGACCGTGCAGAAAACCGTCGCGGCATCGCTTGGTCGTAATCGCTTTCCGACGACCAAGGACGGCGAACGGCAGATCATATGGCCGCAGGATGGCACGGCTGACGACAGCACGCCCTATCGAGGGGCTGGCGGGCGGGATCACGGAGACATTCCGGTCCCTGAATTGGCGGGACTTGCCCGGATGCTACGGAGCAGTGGCCTGGAGGAAGATGAGGACATCATCCGCGGTATGCAGGACCACTTCGGTTTGGGACGCCTCGCAGCTTCCACACGCGAACGCTTCGAGGCCGCTGTGACGGTTGCGGGTTAGAGGGAACAGGTTCCGCTTCGCCCTGGAGACACCGTGGCGCGCCGTCTTCAACTCCCGATTGCGAGCGGTCCAGCTGATGTGCAGACCGCCAGGCCAGCCCCAACACGTTCGAGTGGGTTCAGTGGAAAAGCTGCAATTCTTACAAATCATTCTCAAAAATCCGCGCAAGAAGCGGATTTATATAGACGGTTCAAAGCGTTCCCCTGGTGCGCCGAATAACAGTTTACGATGGGTCATACCCGCCTCGCCGGGGAGAGTTACTCTCGACGCGCCAACTATCCCCGCCGCCAAAGACACGCGGCCATCCAAACGCAGCCGACTGCGACCAGTAATCCACGTGTAATGCGGAGCGGCTGCGCGCTGAAGAATTGCGGGAATGTGTACAAGGACATACCGGCGGCGAAGAACGCCGCTTGCCCTCGGATACTGACAGGAGCGCCAAAGCAGCGCCGTTGCGGTCACAATTGCTGAGACCGCAGGGAGCAGCAGGCCGCTAGTGAGCATCACAAGGCCGGTCCGGAGCGGATGGCGTCGGAGTTCTGCCGGGGCGCTTCCTGCCCCAGCGCGTAAAGACCATAGGTTTCGCCGCCGTAGAACGGCAGCTTAAAGCCTATGCCAATCACGCTCAAGACGACGGAGACAAAGAACCGACGTTCGGCGGGCGTCGCAAGGAGAGAGCGTGGCAACTCTAACAGCCCTAATGGCAGCAACATAAACGCCACAACGGCAAGCATGTGCGACGCCAGCCATGCCCGAGACCCGAAGGCAGCGGCGCCAGCAGCGACCTTTCGTCGGAGAACGGTCGAAGTGCCAGATAGATCACGAATAGGATTCCGGAGACGGCGAGAGCGCCAGCGCCGAAACGGATACGGTTCACAAACATCGATCCATCTGAGGCGATTACATGAGCCTAGCTTCGCGACCGTGCACCTCAAGCGTAGCTTTTCCGAGAAGGCATGGCTTTTTCGCACAATCGGGCGTTTCGTCTTAGCGCCACAGATAGTCCCATCCTCATCGGCAGTGGCGCGGCAACCTTCCAAACGCGAGAGAAGCGATGTTCCTTGGAAAGCTGAGAGGGACTGACCTGCCACTTAGCTTCATCCAGCGTCGGTTGAAGGCTCGGGGTTGCTGAGACGCACCACAGGTATCTCTAGTGCTAGGATCGCGCACGGAAAACGCGCCTTCGAGGCGACGAGCGAAGAAAAGCTGCGCGCGGACACAACAAAAGGCCTGCAGAATGCATGGACGATGAACCAGCATACCATCGTGCTATGCATACCCACGCGGTTAATGCCCGCTGCCACGAACAACGAGCGGTCCTCGCTCTGCCCGCGCTCTGTGGTCGCGAGCTCAATTGCAAATCCCGCCAGTTGGAGGTGATGTTCGCGATCGGCCGCAGCGTGGCCGGAAGTCGGTATGGTCAGGCGTCGCACCAACACTTTGCAACAAGGTCCTCGCAACCCGCATTGGCCCGTCATAGAGCTCTGGTAAAAAGAAACAGGATTGTTGCAACCTCTAAGCGCAACCCAAGGCAACAAAATGTGGAGGCATCTCAAGATGCGTCGTGCGGTTTCGATCTCGATTCTGGCCGTGGCCCTCGGCATCGCCTCATCTCCCGCCCGCGCATGGTGGGACGAGGGGCACATGCAGATCGCCTATCTGGCCTACAAGCGACTGTCCGATCCCGTCCGGGACAAGGCCGACGCCTTGCTGAAGCTGAACGGGGACTACGCTAAGTGGACGGCGGGCGCGCCCGACGACAAGACGGCCAAGATGTACGCATTCGTTCACGCCGCCACGTGGGCCGACGACATCAAGACCAAACAATACGGCTACACGCGCGACGCCGTCACGAGCCCCACGGCGGGACAGAACATCGGCTATTCGGACCACAACCAGCACGCTTTCTGGCACTTCAAGGACATCGATTTCAGTCCAGACAGGACGCCCCTGCCCCCCGTGGATCCGGTCGACTTCGTCACGCAGCTCAAGCTCCTGACCGCGGCCCTGCCCGCATCGTCGGGCGCATCTGACGACGTGCGTTCGTACGATCTCGTCTGGATCCTGCATCTCGTCGGCGATGCCCACCAGCCTCTCCACGCGGCCGCACGGTACACGGTCCAGATCCCGGATGGCGACGCCGGCGGCAACGCCGAGTCCGTGATTCCGGCGAGCGGCTGGAGCATGGCGCTGCATGCCTATTGGGACGCGATCTTCGGTGGCTATTCTTCGCCCTATGGCGCGATCTTCGACGCGGACGACAAGGACGGATTGTCGAGCGTCGGCGTCAGCCAAGCTGAGGCGCAGATTGCCGATCCCGCTGTATGGGCTCAGGAGAGCGCAGATCTTGCGAAACAGTTCGCGTATGCGCCGCCGGTCGGCGCGGGAAAGAACCCGGTCTTCCTAACGCGCGAGTACGAGACCAATGCCAAGAACGTGGCCCGAGCGCGGGCCGCCTTGGCTGCGGCCAGACTGGCCAATCTGATCGACAACGCGCTGAAGTGATTTTTTTTGCCGACCACCGGCGAGATGCAGAATTGGAGGATCGAACAATGAAATGATATTTTGCGGCTATCGTGGTATCCGTAGCGTCGTTCCTGGTCGAGCCTGTATTCGCAGCGTCGCCGCTCGCCCAATTGACGCCAATCACCGGGACGCCTGTCTTCTTTGACGCGAAGAATATTACGGCCGTCGTCGCTCTGCCGACCAGCGAATTTCGCGTCGACGCCGATACCTTGCGCCTTTCGCCGCAAATCTTCTTTCCGGTGCCGGCCGAGCTGTCGTCGAACGGTCCGAAACCGCCGCTTACGTAGGTGCTCGGCATCTTCGCAAACCTGATGCCGGTGAAAGAGTCCGTGGACGACGTCCTCAAGCTTGCGGGCCGCGACCAATTCGTTCAGTTCACGCTGCTTTCCGGCGACAAAGTCTGGATGCGAGCCTCCGCGATCGGCTGGCTATCGCGCGAATACCCGGCCGCGGCGAACCCGGGCGCCGGCAGCTACTTCGGTTTCGGCCTGGCTCCCGGACGGCCGACGGCGGTGAAGGAACGCAAGGCCATCGAGCAGGCTTTGCCGAACTAAGGCTGCCGCTCCTCCACGCATATCTACCGCGGGGCAGGCGCGCGAAGCGGTTCTGTTTGCGGCGATGGCTGGCAGATCGGCCCGGACGAATCTGGCGACCCTCATCGGTCTAGTTTGGGCGATTCACACCACAGTGGTTCATTTTGACGTGTCAAGCATCTTTACTGAATCACAGTCCTTCCAGCAGCTTGCCCATCGCTCACCGGCGTTTTTCCCGTACCGGATCGACGGCCTGCACCGCAGCTCCTTTGGGCCGAGCGTCATGCGTTGACTTACCCGCGGTAACTGCAAACGCATGAGCTTTTGCTAACGCATGATCTACTGATTGCCGACAGCTAGGACAACTGCTTGAGACCGCGCATTGGTCACGCATGGCCGTGGCCGCAGACGGCAGCGCAACGACATCTATTCGAGGCATAATCACGCGATACAAGCTGATCGTCGTGCCCGTATTGGTGCAAGCCAGCAAGCCAGCCAGTCATCGCTTCGCGCCGATGCTGATCGTGGCCGACCGCCAGGGTTGAGCCGTATCGGTTGGTCCAATGAAATATCTTGCCGGGTTCGTAGACTGCTGGCCGATGAACCAAGCCGCTGTCCGACGGCCTTGTTGTCGGATCCCACAAGGCCTATCCGGCTCACGGCGCAGCGACGGCTTCAGGGGCGTGGGTGCCCTTGATCGGAACATTCGCTTCGATACCGGGAGGCGACAGCGACAATTCCGGCGCTGGGGTGCTGGGTTTGCGACATTTGCGTGGAGGCTCAACTATGCGTCGCCCCTGTTCGAAGCAAGGTTTTGCACAAGGTCTTTACTGGCACGGCAATTGCTCGACCGTGAATGTCCGTCCTCGCCAACCTTTGGGGTTCTGATGTTCCTGCGACTTGGCAATTATTGCCGCAACAGAGAGCCAGCTGTGACAGCGCATTCGCAACTTCAGGCGCAATGCGGCAGGTCCGGTTCGATCTGGCCGCAGCCTAACGGTTACTCTACCAACTCGGTCATCTGATGGGAAGTCAGGAGGGAGGTGAAATCAGTACAGGGTCCGAGGCTGTCGCCGGAATGGGGTGGCACCCCTCAGATACGACCTCGTCTCCGCTGCATGACCGCCAGAAGCGAACGAGGTTGGAGGGACTCCGACCAGCCTCGAACGCGATCCAACACGAGCCCTCGGAGAGGAAATGATGATCAGGTATGCAGTCGTCGGGGCTGGCTCGATTTCGCAACAGGCCTTCTTGCCGGGAGTCGGACAGTCCGCAAACTCGAAGGTTACGGCAATCGTAACCGGTCATCGAGACAAGGCCGCGCGACTGGCGGATTTCCATGGTGTTGGTCAGGTCGTCAACTATGACGGATACGATGCCCTTTTGAGAGGCTCCGACGTCGACGCGGTATATATTGCTCTGCCCAACCATTTGCATGCTGACTACGCTGTTCGGGCGGCTCGCGCTGGCAAGCACATTTTGGTCGAGAAGCCGCTGGCTACCAACGAACAAGATGCCCTCGCCATGATCGCCGCTGCGCGCGATGCCGGCGTGCTTCTGATGACCGCCTACCGGCTCCACAACGAACCCGGAACCGTCGCGGTGCTCGACCATATCCGCAACGACGCGATCGGCCGACCGCTTTTCTTTCAATCGGTGTTCAGTTTCCAGACGGCGGCAGGGAACCACAGACTCAAAGCTGCGAGTTGGGGAGGACCGCTCCAGGACGTCGGGGTCTACTGCGTCAACGCGGCTCGTCATATCTTTGCTGAAGAGCCGATCGAGGCCGTGGCAATGGCGCACCGACCGATCGATGACCAGCGGTTCGGCGAGGTGGAAGCGTCGGTCGCGGCCTTGCTGCGTTTTCCTTCAGGCGGCTTGGCCCAATTCGTCGCGAGCTTCGAGGCGGCTACCGTCGACTATTATCGGGTCGTCGGAACGTCGGGCGATATCGAACTCGACCCCGGCTTCAGGTTCGAGACGGCAACAAAATTGCGACTGCGCCGCGACGGCGAGGTCGGCGAAACCCAGTTTCCGCACATCGACCATTTTGCCGCGCAGGTGCAGTACTTTTCAGATTGCATCAAGGCTGGAACGCCGCCCGAAGCCGATGGCGAGGAAGGCTTGGCGGACCTACGCGCGCTGCTCGCAATTGAGACGGCCATCCTGACCGGGCAACCGCAAACGATCACATCCCGTCCACGTGCCCGCCATCCAACGCCCGACATGGTGCGATTTGTCCCTGCAACCGATCGACGACTGGTCCTCTGAGGAGACTGCTGCCATCAACGTGGACGAAACGCGTTCGACCTGCATAGATCCAGCCCTCGCCGAACCTCCGCGCCGTGGTAGAGGCCGAGCTGCCGTGTCCGGCGTGCGACCCCACTTCTTTGCTGCCTGGCCTCGAACTGTGGTCGGCGCTGCCATCATGTTTTTCATCGTCCGTTGTAAGCTGTAGTCACAAGCAGTTAGTCTCGTCCATCGCGTGATACCGCGGGCATGGATACCTCGAAGTCGCCACCAAGCCGACCGCTGAACGCGAAGAGAGCAAGTGCGAAAGTTTTTGCCGTCTTCGCCTGCATATAGCGACGTGCCGACGACGTTTGCCCTACTGAAGCTCCTGATATCATCTTGAAAGAACTCGCGTGCGGCAGACCATGGTCGCTGTTTCGAGCACTTCAGGCGTTGTGCGTTCGCCAGACACTGGACACGGACCAGTGGTCGTTTTCGCACGAAAAGCCTTCGTTTCCCACGATTATCGCAGCAGCCTTTGGAATGGAAATTGCTGTACTCAATCACAAAGCCGATCAGGCTTGATGCGAGGCCTCCTCGATCATGATCAAGCGTCGCTTTATCCTCGGAGGTCGCCGATTTCGCCATGACTGGATCGGCTTGGATACGATCGAAGAGCTTGCGTTGTTCCTGCAACCGCCGCCGGTTGCGTTACGTGCACTGTCTTTCGTCCTATTAGAACACATTCACGAGCAGTCTTTCTTTCGCCCCCGAGCGGCCGTTCGCAAACATTGGTCCTAATGGTCTAGATCGATTTGACGTATTCGACAAAGAGAACTCGCTAACTGAGCGTCGAACCTTGTGAGCTGAACGTTCTGGCAAGTCGAACTTGACGTGTAGCGCAACGATGGCTCTGCCCGAGCGGGCGGCTGCCACACGCGTCAATTCACCGCGCCGTCGGCAACAGATCAATTCGCAACTCTGTCACGCCGGAGAAATAAGATTGCGAAGTGGGATATCTAGCGGGGCGCTCTTATGCCCATTCTTATAAAGCCCCGAACGCTGGGTCTACTGACCAGATGCGAGCGACGTCCTCGCGGGGCAAGCCTCATCATTTCCGCCTTGGCGATGTTCGACCTCGCAAACCCCTGCGCTGACCGCCTGGAGGGCGAGCAGGAACTTTGGGTCATGAGCGCGAAAGAACTTCCGCCCGGCAGCCCGCTTGATATCGGCATGCCCAAGCCGCAAGCAGAAGTGCTCATCGGTGGACATGCGGCAGCGCCCGAGGGAAGGCCGATCCAGCGCATAATATTGGGCTGGTCGCTCGGACCGATACAGAAGCGCCTGTTGGTGACGGGCGATCGCTATTGGCAGATGACGGCGTCCGGCTGGCGACCAACAGCTGCCAAACCTTTCCGGCAGATGCCGCTAATGCGTCAGCGCGCATTCGGCGGGGCCGGACATCCGACAAATCCGACCGGCACGGGCCACGAGGCTCTTCGCCGTAGCATGGCCGGCGAAGTGGTGGCCCTACCCAACCTCGAAGATCCCGAGTACGCGGTTCAGTTCATCGAGACAGCGGCGCGACCCGCAGCGTTCGGACCAATGGCCCTCGATGATAAGGAGCGCCTGCGACACGCCGGCACTTATGACGCGGCGTGGCTGAAATCGGCCGCTCCCGCGTTGGCGCTTGATGTCGATGCGCGCCTCTTTCTGTTCGCACCGCTGGACCAGCGCCTGGGCGGCTTTCTTTGCGGCGGAGAACCCTATGCGCTGCAAAACTTCTCCTCGGCAGATCCATTGATCGAAGGCCAGCTGCCAACCTTTCGCGTGCGATGCTTCATCGGTTGGAGCGATCCAGAGCGTGCTGTCAGCGAACTGCAGACGCGCATCGATACGCTGTGGCTGTTGGCCGGGGCTCGCCGGGGCATTATGATCTACCGCGCCGCGACCGCCGTGCAGGAAATCGACGGCAGCGACGTTGCCGACATTATGGTCGCCTACGAGCGGCAGAGCGATCCCGCGCGCTCGGCGGATCATTATCTGAATGTCAGGCGGCTGCGCCTCGACCCGAAAACCGCCGCGCGATACGCCTTTTCGGAACATCAACTCACGCCCGCGCTTTCGTCTGCCGAGCACGAGCGCCGCGCAGCACGGCGAGGAGAATTGGCCGAACAGCGTGCATCGCGCCAGCAGGCCTCAAGGCGCTGGGCGCTCGATCAAGAGCTCGCACGTATCGATCTTCCACCTGCGCTGCGCCCTACATTCGAGACCTCGCCCATCGAACCGTCAACTATTCCCGAATTGTTGCCCGAGGAACTCGAGAGCGGCGAAGTCGACTTGGCCGAGATTCTCGACGCCGTGGAGGAGGTCCAGTCCAAGGCCGTGTCCGATGTCGACAAGCTTGCTGCTCAATGCGAGCCTAGGCGCGAGGCGTATGAAAGGATTTCCGGCGGGAGTGCTATGTCGGGCGATATCGACACGTTGCTTGCCGCGATCGGCAGCATGGACGCTGCGCACGCGATGGATGCAAGCTTTGAGCAGATCCAGCCATTGCCTATCTTGCCGCCGGAAGTTGATCCGACCCTCGTGCACGAGTTCGAAGCCAAGCTCGCGCGGGCAAAGGACTGGCGTGGCGAGATTGTTGGCGCAGCAACACGGCCAGTCGACGAGCATCAGCAATTCGAACTTGCGCACGCTCGCTTCTTCGGCCTGCCGGCTGGCAGACCGCTTGAGTCGATACGAGCCTCGTTATCGGACGACGCTTTTTCACTGCCCGACGTCCCTTCACTTGCGCTGCCAAAGGAAGCCCAGCGCGTCAAGTGCCAGCCGCCGCGGCCACCGACCATTGACGAGATAACAGCGCAGATCGAGAACAACGGTGCACCCACTGAATCCGTGCAGCGTCTGCGCACGGTCTTCACCGATGCCGAAGCGGCGCTCAGAGGCACCCTGCCCTCGTTAGCCAGCGATGGTCGTGCGCCGTTCGAGGCATTCGTCGGGACCGATCAACCGCCGCTCGCCGATACGACCGAAGCGGCGCTGGATGAGGCCGTCCGGAAAAGTAAGGAGGCCCTGACCGGCCTGCAGACCGAGATCGATCGCGCCGAAGGTCAGCTCGCGCCCGCCATGGCCGCGGTCAGGCTGGCCTCACCCAAGCCGCTCGAACCTCAATCGGCGCTGGCTCCAGCCGTGGCACGCGCGCTGGGCGAGGTCGTGGAGGAAGAATACGGCCGCGGCCGCTCGCTCGCTGGCCGCGATCTTGCCGGCGCCGACCTGTCGGGCAGGCAATTCGCCAAAGCGGATTTCTCCGGCGCCTTTCTCGAACGCGCCAAGCTGAACGGGACCAACCTTGCCGGCGCAACACTTATGAAGGCCACGCTTGCCGGCGCGGTGCTCGTCAACGCTGATCTAAGCGCGAGCGACCTTACTGACGCCAATCTTGGTGAAGCCGACTGCCGCGGGGCGCGTTTCGCAGGCGGCAGGCTTGTACGTACTCATGTTCTCGGAGCACGAATGGTGGGTGTGTCCTTCGATCGCGCACGTCTCGCCGATCTACAAATGTTGCACCTGCCAATGATCGGGGCCACATTCCGCTCTGCGCAGCTACATCAATGCGGGTTCATTCGAGCCGCCCTGGATAACAGCTTATGGCAGGGTGCCCTCCTCCAGCGAACACAATTCATGGACTTGTCGCTGTGTGGTGCGGTCTTTTCCGGCACTCGCCTGGAGCAAACCTGCTTCCTCAAAGTGGCAGCGCCGCAACTCGATTTCAGTGGCTCCAAATTTGACCAGGTCAGCTTCATCGGTGAAATCGATCTTCGCGATGCCCGCTTCGGCCATAGCAGCGCGGAGGCGCTTTCCTTTCAGGACGCCGACATCAGCGGCACCGACTTCAGCATGGCGCGGCTTGACGGTGTCTATTTCGGGAAGTCAACTTTGGTGCGCGCGATCTTCCGAATGACCTCGCTGAAAGGCGCGGTCTTCACCGGCAACGATCTGCGCGGCTGCGACTTTTATGCCGCCAACCTGCTCGAGGCACATCTCAATCAGGCGGATCTGGCCGGCGCCAGTTTGCGCGATGCAAATCTCTATGGTGCCGACCTGATGGATTCGACATTGGACGCCGTTGATCTGAGCAACGCCAATATCGAGCATACCGTCCTTATGGTCCCTCGCCATGTCAGTTGATCTGCTGTTGCAATCAATCGCCCACCGCCTCCCGGTACGCCAAGTCAATCTCGAAGGCGAGACGCTGTCTGGACTATCCCTGAACGATGGCCTCGTGCTGAGCTCATCCTTTCGCAACAGCAACTTCGGCGGCACCTCCCTGACTGGCATGACTTTTCAGGACTGCGACTTCAGCGGCGCCTTATTCGCCGACGCTTGCCTCGACAAATGCACGTTTGTGAATTGCTGCGCAGGCGATTCCAACTGGCGAGGGGCTAATCTCGTTCAGTCGACGTTGATGTCATCGGATCTCAGCCGTGGCGACTTCAGCGAGACGCGGCTCACTCAAGCGACAATGATGCGCTGTGTCTTGACCTGCGCCGTCCTGCGTGACGCCACCTTGTCACAAAGCGCCATCATGGACTGCGACCTGGCCAATCTCGTGCTCGACGGCACCACACTCACGAACGCCGCCATCACGCAGGCCGATTTGCGCAACGCTAGTCTCGCAAATATGCGATGCGACACTATCCTGTTGGCGGAGTGCGATCTATCCGAGCGAGACCTCACAGGTCTGACGCTGATGCGCGCGAACTTGAGCGGGGCAAGGCTGAACGGCGTCAACTTGTCCGGTGTAGATCTCTCTGGCTCGATTTTGTCAGGCGCCAGCCTCGTGGGCGCCGACCTCTCACGCGCCACCGCCTCGAATACGCTGTTCGACAAGGCCGACTTGCGAGCCGCCAACCTGCGAAGCGCCGATTTGAAGCAATGCATCTTCCAGGAAGCGCGCCTCGACAGCTGCGATCTCTCGAACACAACATTGGAGATGGCCGTATTTACGCGTGCATCCGCCAAATCTACCTCGTTTCGCGGTGCAAAGATGCCTTATGCGCTGATGCACCATGCTAAGGCCGATGGCAGCGACTTCTCCGGCGCACGCTTTCTACGCACCGATTTCCATTGCACATCGACTAACGGCAGCCTGTTCGTCGGCGCGCGTGGCAGCGCCCTGCCGACGGTGCCTGAACGCGCTGTTGCCGAACTCTACGATGCCAGTTTCGTGACCCCGTTCAATGGAGAGTTCTGAACTATGCCCTACGTCAATGCCAACGGCCCCATGTCGGCGCAGGATCTCGGCTTTCCCGACGTATGCAACACACCGGCCGGTCCCGCCGTCGTGCCCACCCCCTATCCGAATATCAATTTGAACACGACAAGCATTCCCAGCCAATCTCGTTGCCTGCTCATGTGTATGCCGGCGCACAATATGAAGACGGTGCGCGCGATATCGACGGGTGACAACGCGGGCGTGGCCCTCGGCGTCATGTCGGGCACGGTCATGGGTCCAGGTCGCGCCATGAAGGGATCGACCAATTTGTTCATCGGTGGCCCGCCGGCGACCAAGATGGCGATGCCAACCAAGCAGAACGGTTCCAGCCCGAACACATTCGGACTGTCGATATCACCGTCTCAAACACGATTCATGGCGCTACGCTAAAGCACCCATCCGAATGACCGAGGAGCCGATTATGTCGAATGCCTATGCCCGATTTTTCGTCCCAGAAACACCAAACTCTCCCCTGACGAGCTCGAGCTATTTGCGGCTCGGCGCTTATTCGGTCGGCGAGGAGGAGATTGTTACCGACCTCATCTCAACCAGCGACAACAATTCGACCAAGCATGAAAGCGACCACGCTGGCATACTTGCCTTCACCCAGAAGGACTTCCAGGTAACCGCTGAGGGCGCTTCGCTCATGAGAATCGGCCGCGGCCACACGACCGAGGTCAGGAACGGCGACGCCAGATATAAGGTCCTAAACGGCGCCTATGAGATCTCGGCCCAGAACGACGTATCGATCAGCGCCGGTGCCGACGGAACCGCGGGCAACATCAGCTTGACCGCCTCGCATTACGAGCAGACCACCAAGGGCGACGTGTCGGAGACCACTCACGGCAACTCGAAACGTACCACAAACGGCTCGGCTATGGAAATCTACAACGATGCCAGAGTGACCTGCGTTCAAGGCGCAAACGTTACCACGGCTGTGGGCCTCAGTGTAGCTGCGTTCCTCGGCGGGGCGATCTCCATCGGGGCTGGCTACAATCTTTCAATCAGCTGTGGCGGCAACTGCTCGATCAGGTACTTCTTTGCAAATGCGCTCACGATCGACAACGAATTCAACAAGGTGACAGGCAATATGACCAGGATCATCGGTGGATACAACGTGCAGGTCGCTGATTCTGATATCCGTTATGTCAAGAAGACCTATCTCAAGGTGGTAGACGATGCTGACGTGAAAAGGGTCAAGCTCGACGGCACGTGGTGCGAAACGCGCGTGCAAGTAGCAGACGCACAAGTGCAAATCGGTCAAATGAGCTCCGATCAGCACCAGGTTGTCGACAGAGTGTGCGAGGTCGAAAGCGCAACCGGCCGGTATAACACCCAAAACTGGCGTACGCTCCTGTACCTGTAGCCAGCAGGAGTGAGAATATGACAGTGGCCTTCCGCACCAACGCTGAGCTCTTGGCGCCAACCGAGCGCCTGCTTGATCCTGGGCATCACACTGCCCGTATCGTGGCAATCGATGACAATGGCACAGCGTCGGAGGTGGAAGTCGCCGGCGCTCGTCATACGGCGGTGGTAGCTTTCGGCTGTCTGGTACGGCCGATTCCTCAGGACCTCGTGCTAATCTTCAGCGATGCGAGGCAGGTCTTCATTCTGGCTGTGCTTGAGCGGCCGAGGTCAAGTTGCGGGACCCTCGCTTTGCCCGCAGGTGGCAATCTATCGATTGAGGGCGACACCATCGCTATCGCCGGCCGTCAGCGAATGTCCCTGCGCGCCGACACTATCGATCTGCGGACTAAGCTGTTTGCCGTGTTCGCGGACAGGGCCAGCTGGATCGGCAGGCTTTACACGTTGATTGCGGACCGTTTCCGCAGCGTGACGCGCATCCAGGAAGCGAGCGCGGATTCGCTTACCGTAAAGGCAGCCGAGCGTATCGCTATCATCGACCGTATCGACTCGCTTCAGACCGAAACCCAGGTGATTAAAGTGACCGGCATTGCCTCCGAGACGGCTCACAGCAAGGTCATTGCCGTGACCGAGGACCTCCGCCTCGACGGCAAACGTGTGACGGTCGCATAGCGCGCATGCCGACCACTGGCTTTCCGGCTCCGACCTGGCAAGACCGCCTTAGAACGGCACAGGAGTTCATTGCAACCAACCGTCTCGATGAGGCGGAGGCGCTGCTGAACGATGTCCGTATCGTAGCCAACGATCCTGACATACTCAACGTAAAGGCGACACTGGCGCTCGCGCGGCGGCGGACCGAGTTTGCGTTCGAGATGCTGGCGGAAGCGGCAACCCTCTATCCTGAGCACTCCGGCCTGGTCACTAATCTCGGCATCGCCCACGAATTGCTCGGCCGCTTCGACGAGGCGGTGATCTGTCTGGAACGCGCGTCGGCACTCGTCCCGCACAACGAAGACATCAAGCTCGCGCTTGCTCATGCGCTGCTGTGCCGCAGCGACATTGCGCAAGCCCGCGCGATCACGCAAGCCGCTCTAAAGCACGAGCCTGCCAATGCGCGCGCCTTCCTCCAACTTGGAGCCATCGATCTCGCCTTACGCGACTACGCGTCGGCCGAGGCGGCCTTGCTTCGCGCCCTGGAACTTACCCCGGACGATCCCGATACGCTGCGCAACATGTCGGTGCTCTTGCTCGAACAGCACCGCTTCGACGAAGCGCTGAGTCTTGCGGAACGCGCCCATTTGCGGGCCCCGCTCGATACGGCCGGACTTCTGCATCTGGCCTACTGCCGCGCCGCGACTGGACTCTGGCTGCAAGCGGAGGCCGCTTGCAAGAAGTTGCTTGCCTATGCGCCGACCCTTCTTGGCGCGCGCGAAATCCTGGCCCGCGTCACGATCGCAAACGGTGAGGTGGATCGAGGCATTATGGAGCTCACGCAGTTCGTACGCACCCACAAATCAGATCTTTCCGCCGCGCTTGTTCTGGCGCGCACCCTGCAGTTTGTCGGCCGGTTCAATGACGCCCTCACGCTTGCCAGCCACGTCGCGCACGCCTGCCCCGACGATGAAACGGCAAGCTGTCTGAAGACGACCCTTGAACTGACGCTCGGTCGCTTCCCGACGCCCGAGCCGGTCGCCTTGGCCCTTGTAACTTTGGTTTATGTGCCGCCGACGACTTGCATGCTCGAATTCGTGGCGCTCGTTCGTCTTGTGCGTCGGCTGGCGAGCCAGCAAGTTGTGCGAGTCGTTGCGGAGCCACATTACCGGGCAGTTCTCACCTGCCTGGCTGAGCAGGTCATTTCAGAGGAGCCAAGGTCTGGACTCTCCACCACCCCGCTGCAATCGTTATTGCGCATACTGGCGATCGATGCGCACAACATTGCCGATGGCATCCCTTATCTGCGACCCGATTCGGGGTTATTCGCCAAATGGCGAGACGCTCTGGCCAGATTTGCAAGACCATTGGTCGGCATCGTGTGGGACGGTGGTGTTCTCGGTCTAACCATGGAACAGATCGCCGCTACGCTTCCCCACTCCATCACGCCGATCAGTCTGATGACCGACGCGCAACGGCACGACATGAAGCGATGGAGCCGCCCTATTGATGCTGGTGTGCATATCGACAGCCCAGCGGAATTGATTGCAGCGATCGCCAATCTCGACGCGGTGATTGGACCCGACAGCTTCGCAGTCCATATTGCGGGGTCGCTCGGAGTTCCCGGCGTTGTCTTCGTGCCAAACGGCTACCCTTGGTACTGGGCCCAGGGCAGCGGAAAGCCGCTCTGGTACCCATCGTTCGAAGTCGTGGTGCAGGAAGGGCTCGGGAATTGGTCCGGGGTGATCGACGAAGGTCGGCGCCGGCTCGCCGCGCTATTGCACGCGCACGCGATCGATTGAACGGCTTGCGCCGTCCAGAGCGTAACCGGAGGTCACCATTTTCGATTTGCGTGCCGCAGACATTCGCCAAACGCCTAATTCCGACATGAGAGCGTGCCGCGGACAGGCTGGCCCGGCAGAAGCCCCCTAGCGGGCTCACGCTCATCCTGGAGATTGGCGCCGGGTAACGACCGGCGCCTTGCGGTCATACAGCTTGGCAAACGCCACCTTGCTGTAGTCCTTGAAAGGTCTGCTGATAGATCTGCCGAACGCCCTTCGTGTTGCCGACATAGAAGGTATCCTGCGCGCCGGTCACTCGCTCTCGAACTCGCCGTGCGCTCGCCCTTTATCTGCAAGACCAGGCCCCTGTTTGCATTCAGCTTCACGCACTTGCCGTCTTTCCTGATCTCGACGCCGCGCATGTTGGATACCCAGATCGCGACAGCGAGATCTAACGCGCTGCTTATGGGCGGTCCGAAGGTTTCAAGCGATCGGCGCGTAGGAAAGGTCTGGCGTTCATTGGCTGCCGCGACAAGCCCCTTGAACAGGCCGGACAACGCTGGCACGGCCCTTGCTATCAAGATGCAGCAACCCTGAGTGAGGCTGAGTGCCTCCTCGCCGCATCGGAGTGGGATTATGACGGGCAGTCCGCAGGCTAAAAAGCAAAAGCAAAACCCTCCGAACAAGCTCCCTGATGTGGACGATGCGCTGATCTCCGATTTTGCAGAAACACTTACGCGTCTGCATCCGTTGAGATACCTCGGGTATCCAAGTGTTCTTCGCAGGTTCAGTAACTGGCTCAAGAAGGGCAAGAAGGAGCCCATGACTAGCCGACTTTTCCATGATGGGCTTACGGACGATGCAGAACAGTTCAAGCGTGAATTCCAGAACAGCGCGATCTGCCCCGCGTTGGCGCTGCTTCGGGAACAACATCGTGAGCCAGCGGGGGGGCACACCGGTGAGGGCAGTTCGCAGCAAATCACCGGGGCATCGTCTTCAACCGCGGCCGTGTCGTCCTCGGCCATCGGCAGTCTCGGATCGTTGCCATCCGAGTCGAGCAATCGCGGTTTGGACTTGGATCTGAATGCGCCCCTTCCGGACGAGTGGCTTATTTCCGACTTCGGAAGCCAAGCCATTACGACCGGCCGGACCCAAGGTGTCGTGGCGCAACAGATACGCGAGCTCAAGAAATTCTCCGCCTGGCGTCGCCAGACTGGTAAGCCGGAAATGGCCGGTCAGTTCGATCAGCTGCATGACGATGCGCAGGCCTATGCGGTAAGTCAAAGAGTTGACCCCGACGCCGTTACTACCCTCATGAGGGCGTTGAAAGGGCTTGCGGAAGCCGCGGCAGGGAAAACCGTGAGTGGCCGTCTAAGGAAGGCAAAATACGACGAGGACGACGATCTTATTGACAAATACGGGGCAACAACAGACTTGAATATGAAGTCGGCGAGTGTCCGCGTGTACGCAACGGCGCTGCGTCGGTTCAGTGACTGGCTCTTTGACAACGACAAGGCGCCGATCGCACGCCGACTTCACCGCGATGAGCTGTTGGAGGATGCTGATCAATTCAAGGTCTCGTCCAGTAACCCATCGATCCGACCCGCGCTGAAAAAGCTTCGGAGCTTCCTCCTCGAGCAAGCGGATTCCTCCGCCGGGGTAGACACTCCGCAGCCCAGCTCGGCCCAGGTGCCTGCCCAATCCCTCGTGGAGCTCCCGTCCTCGGGTTTCGGCGGAGGGAGGCCCGTGGCGGAGTATGGACATCTTGTTGACTTGGGCTGGCAGCATGGCCGCCAAGCGGCCCCGGACATCCTGATCGCCGAACTGACGAAAAACGGCCTTCTGCCGACGACGCCGTTCCAGTCGACACATATGTACATCCTCGGCCAGCCCTACACGGCGCAGTTGGATCCAGCGAATGGGGTCGTGACCGGAAACAATCCGCGAAGCGGCAATAACATTATCCTTGTCCCGCAAATCAAACTCGAACCGGGCGAGTCAGCGGGAGCGCGCATCGCACACGTCCCGGAATCACAGCCGTTCGCACAACAATGGCCAACAGATACCTGATCTAAATCATCTCACGCAACACAGGCGCAGCCGTCTCGACCTGCCGTGCTCGGTGCAAGGGGCGTCCGGCGGTCAAGGATGGCCGCAGGCGACCGCGGCGCGGCACGAAGCGTCCTTGAGGACCGACCGCCCCCTTGCGATGGTGGGTGCAGGTGGGGCTCGGAGGCGTGTCGGATGGTGCAACTCAGCTCTTCGAATCGGCTACGCGACTACCAGGCCGTGGGCGGGTCAACGCTCTTTCGAGCGTAAGAACCTCCTCCCCAAAGAGCCCGTCGCTCCTTGGTAGAGGCCTGCACATCGGCACTCAGTTGGTTAAGCGCCTTTGGTGACCTTCCGGTCTTGCAAATCCATCTGCTAGACCTTGCCGCCCATCGCACATAATTTCCGGCGAGGTCGCCCCTTTTTGGCTTCCGTTCGAAGTGGGAAATAAGTGCAGCGTCAATCTCGAGGTCGAGCGCCTCATGTTGGTCAGTAGACCTGTCGGGCGGCCGTGCTTTGCTTCTTGTGCGGCGGACTGTCCGTCATAGTCCATCTCCGACTCAAGGATGTCCTCCGCGCCCAACCACTTTTGGAACATCTCAAAAGCAAGGGCCGCGCAAACGAGATCTACCGAAATTGTTCAGCTCGGAGCGCCTCGCACACGACGGACGGTGTCCGACGTTCCAAGTCCAACAGAACTGTTGTCAGAAGCAGGACACGGTCAGCTGTCGTTCGCGCGCGAACAGTTGCCGTTCCGCGCAATAGCCGCATCAGCTGCCGGAACGGAACTGCACTCACCTCACTCACAAAGCCTGTCAGTTTCGATTGAAGAGAATCGAAATGGCCATAGTCCGACGATGCCTCTTCGTCGGCGACGATGAAATCACCCGCGGAGCCTTGCCATGCATGCTGCACCACGAGCTCGAAATCACCAGCCATGCCAAACGCTCCCCGAAGCGAGGCTACTCCTGGCTACAGACATTAAGCCGCGCAAGCAACGACTTGAGATCGACCAGAGCTATCGCCGCGTTCGTCTTTTGCTGTCCCCAGCCATGGCGCGGGCAAGGCGCCCCCAGTGGGCGGAGCACGAGCGGAGCTGGAACTCACAAAGCTAGCGCCGCCGCCGCAAACCGGCCTGGGGACCGAAGTCGTTCACCACTTGTCTTCGCCGGTGGTACTGCCGGGAACGTGTTCCCATTTCACTTCTTTGTAGGTGAACGACCAGTCTTCCATGTTTTGGAAGAAGTTGTTCTGCGGGTTGATCGTCAGTGGCAGAAAAGCCTTGCCTTCGATCAAGGTCGCGTCCTTCCAGGTCGTTTTGAAGAAGTTTTGCGGCTTCGGCATCCCCCCTGGGTCGGCGCGGTAGAACTCGCACACCACCTCTTCAAGCACCTCGTTGGTGGCCAGCGCCTGCCAGAGCAGCGGCGAGGCACGATCGAAGAACTTGGTGAAGACCACCGGCTGATGATTGCGCGCGCCGGTGGCGACACCGCTCGTCATATCGCGTGGGACAACGATTCCACTGGTGAAGGCAACGACGGTGATCTTTGACTGGTTGTCGGCGTCGCTCTTGGCGACCTGCCCGATGCTATCAGGCTTGGACGCATCTTTGGAGATGTCGCCCTGCTTCTTGCCTTTGATCGTAATGTAAGCTTCAAGCGCCACTTTCGCCTCCATTGTCTGATATGCGCCCGCACGAACTGACGCGAGAGACATCGCAACATCCGTGCCAAATGTCGGTGGCACTGAAATCGCTTGTATTTACCAATCTTTTGGATATGCCGGTCAAAGAAGGCTGCGCAGATTTCGGCGCACCGTCCCCGCTAGGTTCTCTGCGCAAGTACAGCGATCCCTCACAGCATGACAGAGCCTGCTGACTCAAGTCGACACTCGACATCGAGAAACGCACGCGTGGCAACGTCGAGCACAGCCTGCCCCGTCACCCGATAACCGATGTGTTTGTCGACGACTGCATTGCCCCGCACTGCGTAGATGACCACTGCACGAGGACCTCGTTGCTGCAGCTTTAGATACTGCGTAGATAGCAGCAGGCGCAATTCGCGTCCGTCGCGAAGCAATTGGGTGCGAATGCCATCGGACGACTGCCGCGGCACGTTAATCGTCGGTGTTGGCAGGATGGTTGCGCGCGCTGCATTGGCGACCGCTTCTTCTAACGGATCGATCTCGCGGGTCGCGGGTCGCCATACAGCCATAAAGCGCTACGAGATGAAGAAATCACGTAGGCCCATCGAATATTTCGATAGAGGCGCCTGACTGCGACTTGATGCGATTGAACAAATGTGTCTCGGAGGTCACTACTCCCTTCATATCGGGATTGTGCACCGCGCCGACCACCACCGGCCGGTCTATATCGCCGTTCATGTAGCCGACAAGAACTTCCGTTCCGGCGACCAGGGGAAAATGGAGCCCGGTTTCACTCGGGCCAACATAAGGCTCGAGCTTTCTAACGTAGTCGCTGCCAAGTCCTTTCGACGCTGCTTCGTCGGCAAACGTAAACTGCAGCTTGTAACGGCCTTGATCGTCGATTTCGGCCCGCTCGTTCCACGCCTCTCCATCGATCTTGGCGCTGTAGAGACCGACGCCCGGCGGCACAGGCGTCATAGCGACTGGACGGTAAGGCACGTCCGACCGGATGCAGTGGACCATGTTGTAGTAGGCCCGCCCTTTCCGCGGCAACGCGTTGAACCCGGTCGGCGCCGGCCGGTAGGCCGAGTGATCTGCGGCGACGACCAGATATTCGCCATCGAACCGTGGATGGCCCTGCAGTGCGAAAATGCCCCCTGCGCGGAGCTCCGGCGCATCGCTGTGGGCGATGTACATCGTTTGACTAGCGCCAATTTGCTCCGCACGGACCTTGGCAAGCGTGATCGCTTCTCCTTCGGAAGCAAAATGCCCGCCGAACCGTTCCGCCTGCCCCAAGAAGCCGCCACCTTGCCCGACCTCTTCATCCACGGATATGATGGAAGGCACCGTTTCGTTGTAATCGCGGAGCTTGATCGTCTTTGTCGAGAGAACGCGGCGTTGCCGGACTGACAGAATTGCGCTTTCGTCGACGCGGCGGGACGTGCCGCGGTCGCGTTGGTGCGAATACAGGATGGCCGCGCTGGCGCCGAACCTGACCTTGGGAAATGCCAGGTTCTTGTCACCAAAGACGACGGTCTCACCATCGTCTTCCTGCTTGAAAAAATAGAAAATTCCGTTCCGTTCGCAAAGGCGCGAAATGAAATTGAAATCACTTTCATTGTACTGCGCGACGTAATTTCGCTTTGGGTAGCTATCCAGATTGTACTCGGCGGGGATGCTGATGGCTGCCCTGTTCAGCTCCCGCTTGACGATGTCATCCACGCCGACCGGCTGGCCAGGGCCGTAAACGCGGCTAGCTATGGAGAGTTCGGTGACCGAGAAGCGTGGGCGTAAAACGAACTGAAGCACCCGAAGTTCGGTTATTGTTGGGTCCAGTTCCTCTACCAGGGCGCAGAGGCCCGAGGCAATCCATCGCCCGCATGCGGTTTTGACCGTCAGCCGGGCGCGTTCCCCGATCATTGAGCCGATATCTGCATTGCTCGATGTCGTGGCATAAACCTGATAGCTGAACGGCAGCGAAATGCACTCTGTGCCTTCGAAGCCTTGCACGTCGAGCTCGAGCTCTGGCTTACTGAGAATGTCCAGACTCATGCTGAGATTATAGTCAGTCATCGGCACACCACGTCGAAGCGCTCGCAGAGCTAGGAAGCTCGTATCTTTTACCGCGGAGCAAGCTGACGTCCGAGACGGCAAGCGTGTGCCCGCAATTTCCAAGCACTGGAAATGATCAAATATTATCTTGTCTCCTTACACGCTTTACGACAGGTGCATGGCGCGCGCCGCCCCACACGCGGTAAAACCAAGGCGGCCGGGTGAGACCCTGAACGAACTCATCGACCGTCTGGATGCGGTCGCGGCGGTTGAGGGCAAGACCCGAGGCGAGTGCCCGCCATTGCGCCGTTGAAATGGTCGAAGGCGGCGCGGGTGTCAGATTCTCGTAGAGCGCCTCATCAGCCGGCCGCCGCGCATATGGATGCGTGCCGGTCAGGACCAGATAGGCCACCACAGCGAGAGAGTAGACATCATCGCTTTCAGCCCGCGGTTCGCCCATCAGCATCTCTGGGGATGCATAGGCCGGCGTCATTAGCGCGATCTGATCCGATAGCGCCGCGGCCCTATCGCTTCGCGTCGTCTCCTCGAGCGCAAGGACCGCACCAAAGTCCAGAATTTTGACTGCTCCGCTTGACGTCATGAAGATGTTTCCCGGTTTCAGGTCGCCATGGACCATTCCGAAACGGTGCATATGGGCGAGCCCCTGCGCCGCGGCGCGGATAATACGAAAGGAAGCAGCGGGTGAGAGTGGACGTCGGTGATGTTCAATCAGGATCTGGGCTAGCGAGCGGCCCTCGAGGAGCTCCATAACCTGGTAATGGTACTTGCCGTCGTAATCGGAGTCATAAATGCGCACCAAATTCCGGTGCACGACCTTACGCAAAAGACGCGCCTCGCGATGCAGCAGCTCGACCAATTCCTGGCGCATGGTCGGGTGCTGTCGGATGACCTTCACTGCAACTTCGGGATTTGGTTCGCGCGCCCACAGACCGATCCGATCGACCGCGCGATAGACGGTGCTGATGCCGCCGACGCCGATCACCTCCACCAGGTCGAAACGGCCGCCGAGCACGTAGCCCAGGGGTGCGATTGGCCCCACCGAAGACGCGTTCAAAGTGCATCCTCGCTCAAGCGGACAACGATCGTCCGGACATCACCGGTTGTTCCCCTGGCAGAAGCCAAAAGTAGGCGGAGCGCCGAGCTCGCGGCATCGATTTCAAAACGCAATTGCGAGCTTTGCTTGTAGCCCGACGGCCTGCGATCGCCTTGCGTCTGATGGGGCGCCTCCAAGGATAGGTTGAGCCGCTGATGCCTCGGTGCAACGAATTACCATTGGCCGGACTCTTCCCGCAGATGGAGAAACGAACGCCGACGCCCGCTGGTCATAGGCTATCCGGGCACCGGAACGAACGAAGGACACTCAAGCTGAACGGATTGCTCACACTTGCCGCGCGCAGCTCGTAGGTCACGCTGGTCCCATCCGGCTTACCGATCGTCACGGCAAACCGATCCGAAGCGCCACCTGAGGCCAGTTGTGACGCGTCGAGGAGCCGGAACAGTGCCCAAGGGCCGGAGCGTTCGATCCTCTCCTCGGTTTTATCTGCCGCGGTAAGCGTAATGGAAGCGATACTTGCATCGCTTCGAGTCGGCCATTCGAACTCGTAGGCACGCGGCGCCTCGTGACGATAGGCGATTTCCTTGCCGTCCAGGACGAACGTCGCGCCCATCAATTTGGGGCTGAGGTAGACTGGCTTGATGCTGAACTTCACTGCCGGTGCGGACCCGGGGCTGCCGAAGAAAGCATTGCGGATCTGGCGCGCGCGCTGAAATTGTATCAATGCATCCGCGCGGATTGGTGCATCTGCGCCATCGATGGTCGCCGGTGCAAGGCCGGTCCGACGGTCGACGACAAGCGGCGAAAGGTATTTCTGAGAAAAGTCATCGACGATGCCGCCGGGACGGAAGAAATCGCCGAAGTCCCTGAGAGTCATGTCTTCGCTTGCCAATTCAAACACTGGATAGCGCTGAAAAATGATACCCTGGCAGACCGGGATCACTTCGTGCGTCCAAACCGCATCGACATGGTCGTGCGCCCGCTTGAGCAAACTGTTCCACGTCTGAAGCGTCGTCTCGTTCATGATGGTGCGAATCGGCTCCGGTCGCAGCGCCGAGTCGGCGCGCAGGGCACCGAAAGCGTCGTTATTCGGATCCTTGGCGCGTCGCTGAACGAGCTGAAACGCGGCCTGGTTCGGATCCGGTGCTGCCACAATGTTGGCCATCGCCGCATAAAGACCGCCGAAGAGACCACGGATATGATCCATGCCCGTCGACTGTCCAGACGCCCCGTCTGTGGCCAGTTGGGCCAGAGGCCGGAACGCTTCGGTGATCCGCGTTCCCGGCCAAGGTGCATCGCCAAACGCAGCACGGAACAGAGCGCCCGCGGCATGACTGACGGCCGCCGAGGAAGGCCCGGCGGTGGTGCCAGGATCTCCGGCCTTGGCCAAGGTCTGCTCCCCTGGCGGCAGCAAATTCGAGTTGTCGCGTACGAGCGAAACGACCTGCTGGAGCGTGCTTTGAGAACCGGCCAATCCGCGCATGATCGCTGAGCCGCGTTGCAAATCGTCAAACTTGACAACGTGGATACTGCTCAGGGCATTTGACCAAACACGGATATAATCGTTGACATACCGATCCATGACTTTGAGCGCGATCTGTTGAATATCTGCCGTGCCGATCGGGGCGCCAGCGAGTAGCCAGTCGGCGTTCTGCTCTGCTCGGGCGATGAGCGGCAGGTTCGGCAGCACGAAATTGAGGAAACCCTCGCGCGTGAAGATCCCCGGGATCATAGCAGCATTGCCAACCGGTTGCTGTTCGTCAATGGCGGGAAAGGCAATCTGCAAGGCGGGCATCTGGGTGATCTCAAGCTGGCCTGAGCCCATTAGACCAATCAAATCGATCGGCCGCAGGCGCGTGTTCTGCGCGCCTTCGCGGAGGAGGCGGGCGTAGACCTGCTCGACGACCGGACGCTTGCTCAACCGGGAGCGTACCGTTCCCACGAATTGCTGGTCGACACTGATGGGCTTCGGCAGCAACTCGATAAGTCGCGCAAAATGCTGGTTCAGCTCGCCCGCCGACGTCGGATCGAGCGCAAACGTGTGCGCGACTTCATTGCGCGCAGCGTGCTCGACTTCGCCACGGTCGAAATGCCCGGGATCGCTCAGCATCCAATAGGTACGGAACACCTGCTTGACCTGATCCAGCAAAGCGTCGTTGCCGGCGCGCAACAGGGCATCGATGCGGATGGCGAGCCTGCCCGCGAAAACCGGCAGCAGGCGATTGAGCAGAATGCGGTCGTAGGCATTTTGGGCAGCTGGCGCGAGCACAGGGGACGCCGAGATGCCGAGACCATCAAGCCAGGCGAACCAACTGTCTTCCCCAGCCGCCAGTCGTAGCCGGTGCGCGGCATTGAGTGTTGGCAGGACGGCTTTAAGGTCGAGCGGTCCGCGCGTCTCCAGGAGGCGCGCCTCCGCAATCTGCGCCGTCGATCTGGTTTGGTCGATACGCGCCTCATTGCGAGTGAAGGCACTATACCACCCAATGAAGGCAGCCACCGTCAGCACCATTGCCATGATATGTCCGCCGCCATGTACCAGCGCGAGCCGGCGCTCAAGTTTTAAATTGCGGCCAACCAGTCCCTGCTCGGCAAAGATCACTTCGGTCAGCAGCTGCTTGATAAAGAACCCCCTCCCCGGCCCAACGCTCGGCATGCGCCGGGCCAACTGCAGACCGAAGTTCCGGCCAATCGCATCGATCACGCAACCGATCGGCTCTCCCTCCTGTGTGCCGCTGGTAAAGTAGACGCCACGCAGCATCGGCTCTACTTCGAAGCGGCGCGATCGGAAGACCTCACCAACGAAGCCGGCGATTGCGCTCCGGATACCCCAGAACTCCTTCGGAAACGCATACATGAGTCCCCGCCGGATGAGATCACGTTCATCGTGCATGCGAAGGGCCAGCCTCGCCTCAAGCCGCTCCGCAAGCTCCTGCATCTCCAGACCTACGGCGTCGCCGATACGATCGCACGGCCCGAGAGGAAAGGTCTTGCCCAAGACTTGGGCACGGCCTTGCTGGTCGAGATCGCCGAAATATTCGGTAAAGCCAGGCACCATATCGCATTTGTTCACCAGCAGATAAACCGGAATGCGCATCCGAAACGTCTTCAGCAGCTCCTGTATCCGCGAACGGATGGCCTCGGTGTGCCGCCGCCTCACCGGCTCGTCCGGCGACAAGAGATCGGCCAAGCTGACCGCAACCAGGATACCGTTGATGGGCCGCCGCCGCCGATGTGTCAGGAGAAGATCGAGAAAGCCGCGCCAGGCCGCACGGTCGACCTCGGCATCCTTGTCCTGCGTCGTGTAACGGCTTGCCGTGTCGATCAAGACTGCATCTTCTGCGAACCACCAATCGCAGTTTCGTGTGCCGCCGATGCCCGCGACCGGTTCGACTCCAAGCTGCCGGGAGAGCGGAAACTCGAGCCCGGAGTTGCGAAAAATCGTCGTTTTGCCCGCGCCCGGTGGGCCAATGATGATGTACCAGGGCAACTCGAACAGATAACTTGGTCCGCGCTTGCCCGCGAAGACCGTATCACGCAGGACCTTAAGTGCGTCCTCGAAACGCCTACGAATGAGTTCGACTTCCTCCCGGCTGTTGTCGGCATGCCCGATCAGGCCCTCGCTCTCCATCAGTGACTTGATGATGCGTCGGTTTGTGCGACGCGCCAGCCAGTAACGGGCAAGCGTGACGAGCACGACCGCGAAAAAAAGGCTCACGATCGCGGCGGCCCGAACGGTCATCTGGTCGAGCGGACGTTGCTCGGACACGACGAGATAAGGACCGCCGAACCAGATGAGTAGACTGATCGCGAGCAAGCAGACCAGCGTAACGATGCCTCGAACCGAGAAGAGTGCCGCCAATTGTGCGCCGAACACGTAGCGTCTCCCCCTAAAGCGGTCTCGAGCGGCCGATCGACTCGATCAACTGCTCGACAGCCGCCAATTGGCTTCCGAGGCGCCAACGGAAAATGGTGTAGCCGATGAGCATTACAGAAGCGGCGACGGCGAAGGCAACCCACAAGCGCCCGTACTTGCGCACACCGGTGCGCGCCCTGATGCCGCGCCATTCGCCCGACAGTTGAGCAGGCGGCGCGGTCGTGTATTCGCCCAAAAGGCGATGGACCTCCGCGCGCAGGTCTTCAAGCTGCTCGCGGCCGCCTTGCATGATGCGATATTTGCCTTCAAAGCCCATCAGCAAGCAGACATTGACGAGCTTTAGCAGTGCGAGGTATTTGGCCGGCTCGGCCTGGATACGCTCGACGATCTGGAAGACCTTTTCGCCGCCCCACGTCTCGTTGTGGAACTGGTTGAGCAGACTATTGTCGCTCCAGACGCTTTCACTGCCCCATGGCGTCGTCATCACAGCTTCGTCGACCAGCGCGCATATGAGGTAACGCGCGGCGCTCACATCGCCGCGGCGCGCCTGATTTTTGACGGCACGCTCTTCGAAGCGACGAATTTGCTCGACAGTTCCACGGCGCATCGCCCCTATATCGGCGTTCTCGACCATGCGAAGCTGCGCGACGATCAATAGGATCGGTGTTGCGGCCGCAACCAATGTGTCTTCCAGTGCGGTTGGCTCGAACAGACCCTGCGCGACAATTTCGGCATGATTGGCGATCCCAACTTCGCCGGGTTCAGCTGCTGGTGTTGGCGTAACGGGAAACCTCGCTGCGGCGGCCCCGGACGGAACGCGAATGGAAGATTGGCCGCGTTGAATATTAGGGGTCGGAGCGAGCGGTCTACGCCCAATGACTGTCGGCTCATCCATGTGTTTCAGCCTGGTTAGCTAAACGTTCTCCGCGGATAGCCCAGAATTCGAGATGCAGATCCGGGTAGTCACCGCTGACGTGAAAAGCGAAGGCCGCCGATCGCGGCAGGGTGCGCCACAGCTCCACTGACTGATCGAGCTCGAAATAGACGGCGTTCTGGATGTAGGGTATCTGGCGCGGTGCCACAGGCAGCGCGCGAATAGGAACACCGGGGAGCTGAAGATTGACGAGATCTCGGATCTGCTCGACCGAGCCTACCTTCATTTGCGCCGGAAGCTGGATGCGCAGTGTCTCGGTCGCCACACTCGCCACCGCTACAAGAACGAAGCGAGCATCCTGAAACAAGGCGCGGTCGGCAATGAGAGCGATCAGGATGCCGTAACCGCGATCCTGCAGCGGCAGCGATATCGCGGCGCCCTGAATCACGACGGACAAGAGCTCGCGCAGGATACGTACCAGAGCCGTGAAGCCGGTCTCGAGATCCTCATGACAATAGGCGGGCATATCTGCGGGTGTGCGGCGATCGCCGGCGAAACTCGACAGCTGTCCTGCAAGGCCAAGCAGCGCGCGGAAAAGCGTTTCGGGATGATGCCCGCGCGTCGCTGCGAAATGGTCGAAAACGGCTTCGGCGCCGTTCACGATGGATAAGGTGACAAGATCGATCAGTCCCGCGCCATCCGCCCTCGCGCGTGACGGATCGGCGCGCGCGGCAAGAGCCTCAGCGCGGGTCCGAAGCAACGACCTGACCTCGTTCAATAGCGCAATCAGCGGTTGGACCGCGTGGATATCGAGGGCCGGCGGGAGGTAGGTGGCGGTCAACGTAATGGCGCCGGCCGCGTCGATCTCGTGGATCCGACCGATAGGCATCGTGATCAGATCGCCCTGCTCCTCATCGTCGAACACAAGATGCGTTGTCAGCGCTGCAACATTAATATCGACGGGAGGCTTTTCAGGCGCAGTCGCATTCCGGACCTGCAGGACCTCCTGACGATGGCGACTCAAAAGTGAATCCCCATCCCCGGGAGAGAGATCGTTGCCGGCTTTCCGGCGCCGCGCCACAGCGATCTTCACCGGCAGGTTCTTCGCCGCAGCTGGAGGTGTTCGTCCAGGTGGAAGCTGACCGTGCTCAGGTAATCGAAGCGCCGTGCCGTCGGGCATAATGGCTTCGAGCTCGGTAAGGACGACCTGCCCGAGCGCGAGGCAGCTGCGATCAAAGGCAATCTTCCGAACGCCCCAACCGTGGGCGATCAGACAGCCGACGCGATTCTCGAGCAGTTGCTCGACCCAGCGGTCGTATTGCTGCAAGTGCTGCGGCCGCACCAACATGCCTTCCGACCAGATCGGTCTACTCGTCACAGCCATCGCCAAGTCGCTTTGTTAATCCGGTCTGCTCAGGACCTCGCCATGACGGCGACAGAGGCAATCAGAAGATCTTCCACCAGTTTTGGCTGGCTTCAACGCTGATCGCATGCGCCGTCAATTTCACCAAAATCGTGTTGTCTCGGTCGGGCTTGATCTCGGCCGTCGATCGCCATTGCGCATCGTTGCCCAGTCGGAAACCGGCGATCACGCCGATATAGCGAGTGTCAATGGGCGTATTGCGCTCGAAATCGTATTTCTCGCCAGGCTTGAGTTCAGTCTCGCGCTTAGCCACCAGGTCGGGCCCGAGGCGTTTGGCGTCGTTGTCGAGCAGCTCGAAGAACTGCGCCCGGTCGAAATTGGTCGTCGACTTCAGCTCATAAATGCGTACGACAACAGGCGACGGCTCACCGCGCGCGTTCTGATTGACGAGCGGATCGGTCTGGATGACGAACTTGATCGACGTTGTCTTCAGGCTCTTATCGATCGAGCAGCTGGCTCCTACGGCGGCTATCAGCAATGCTCCGCTCACGAGAGATAACCGCTGAAGCTTGTACGGCGACACCATCATGGCGCCTTCCGCCCGCTTGGGCCAAGTGCCGAGAGCCGCGAGTCGTAGGCTCTCGCAAACTCTTCTGCGGTATGGGTGCGCACAGCCCGATCGACGTCATTGACCATCGATGCATGCAGCTCGACAAACCGGTCCCACAGCTTGGCCTTGTTGATGCGGGTGCCAAAGAGGCCTTTCCTGGCGCCATCACTCTCGATCCGTTGCGGGCTCATATGTGTGAGAACATTGGTGACCCCCGCGCGCATCGCCGCTATGGCGGCGGCCTCATGCGCCTTGATGTCGTAGAACCCTTCACGGACTGATTGGGAAAGCGGGAGAAAAGCGTGATGCTTCGCAAGCGTCTCGCGCAGCGCGCTATGACCGCTCTTCATGAACTTGAATGCGTTGTTGTCGCCAGCGCGTGCCCGTGCTGGCTCAATCTTGAGTTCGCCTTTGACTATGGTCCACGCAGCCAGAAGCGATTGCAGGCCGTTGGCCATTTCTGTGACCGCGCGGCCGACTTCAGCGAGGACCTCCCGGCGCTGCGCCGACGGCAGACACTCCGGATCGATCCCCAGTACGTTCCAGAGCTCCTGGAGTTCACCTGATTCTGCCGGCGCCCCTGCGGGGGAAAGCGAGGCTGCAATGGGCGTCGCGTCGTGAGCCTGCGAAGCGTCGATCGGCCTCCGCGCAGCCCGCTCATTTATGACCCCCGCCCCATCAGGCCCGCGCTGTCCGGGACGAACATCCGATGCACCGGGAGCGCTCATTGGCCGGCGATCGGCGGAAGCGGGACTGAGCGGATTGGGCGCCACCTGAAACGGGGCGCTTGGTGCGTCGAGGCACCAATTCGTCTCTCGTGGCGATGCGGGCGGCGCCACTCCGAACGAGCTAACCCCCGGCAACAGATCGCCAATTTCAAGGCCCTCTGGAATGATCGGTGCAGGACGGCCGGTCGATTGTGCGGCCGAGCTTTCCTTGAAGAGTGTAGGCGGCCGACGCAATGGCTCGTCAAATGAGGTCTCAGCCTGCGGCAACGGAAAAGGAGGTTCGCGCAGTCGCGCATGCGCGGGCGGCATCTCCGCGTCAACCGCGCTCGAGCATCGCGCCATCCGAGACGAGTCCGCCAGCAGATCCGGCTCGGCTGATCCCTCGTCCTTGCCGGGAACCTCGTCTTCAAGAAGACACAAGAGATCACGCACCTGTGGTGAAACGACCGCCTGTCGCTTCTCTTGCGCAGCTGAATGGGAGGACGACTGGCACCCGTCGATCGCCGTTAACGGATCGAGTGGAAGATCTGCATGCCTACCCAACAGCCCGGCAGCCGTAAGGAGCACATCGGGCAATTCCTCACCGAGTGAAGGCGACGGCACAGCCGGCGTTCCGCCACTGATGCGCACGGCGTTCGAGCTCGTTAAGCCGAGCTGCTTGCGTTTCTCGTCAGGATCGTGCTCGATCATGACCGAGATGATGTAGCTGGCCATGTATAATGTGTCGCCATCGGCCAACGGCGCCGTATTGCCGCGCCCCAACGGCGCGTCGATCGTGTTGATGTAGATGCCGTTCGTACTGGTGTCGGTGACGGAGAATCCGATACCCTTGAACGCGATCTGCGCATGGCGTGCCGATAAAGTATTGGTTGGATCCGGAAGCTGCCAGTTGCAGCCAAGTCCCCGCCCGATAACGCCACCTTCCGGTCCAAACGTCTGTATTGCGTTTCGGCCCAGGCTTTCAGCGTTCTCTCCGATGATTCCGAGTATGAGATGCATCCCAGCCTTGTTCGACTTTACTTTTCAGCGCGCCTTTCGTATGCGCCCACCAGACCAGACTTGTGCGAGGCGCCAACCGTAGCTACCTCCCTTGCACCTGTTCCTTGCACCAGATTTTGAGGTCGATCGGCCGATTCGCACGCACATTCGCTTTTCGTGGACTCTCAGGCGGGTGAAGGAGGCAGTGATTTTTCCCTCTCAGGAGCGCGGCACATAGGTGCGAGAGAAGAAGAGCATCGCTCGTCCTGCGTGTCCGCCTGCATTTAAGCCCCTCTCTTAACGGCATCCTGTTAGCAACCGCCGTGCCAACGGTTCTCACTCTTCAAGCTACTGATCGGCATTTGAAAAATGGGGCGCCGCAAGCAGCGGCCGGTGTTCTGAACGTGACAAGGCGCTACGATTGTCAGATACTGGACAAGCGTCAACATGGGGCTGAGCTCCGACACGACCCCTTCACTTGATCTCGCCGTGTAGCCGATCCGTGCAGGCTCGGCAGAGGCACTTGGGCGGTCGCTGGATGCTTGCGGATGTACCATCTGGCTCCGTCCTTTCAATGCATCAAAGACGAGGGCCTGCCAGAAGCGTGCGCGCCGGACCTCGATACGTCGAACCTGACGAATGAAGTTGCGAAGACGATCACAAGAGAACTGAGCTCTCTGTCGCCTCGAAAGGGTCGATCAACGTTGTCCAGCCCAATTCTCCTCTACCCAGAACCCATTCCGGCATCTCTCCGGGCGCCAGTTCTAGCTTGAGGTCCCAGGCCAGCGGCTCGCGCAACACGGCACTTATAAGACGGCAAAGGATGGTGTGGGTCTCGCGAGCGGGCAGCAGTGACAAAAACTGCTGCTTGCTGAGCGGACCGAGGCAAAGCCGAAATTTTCCCATTAGGTCAGGCATTGTCTCGCCAGCAAGAGTATCAAAGCCGAGCTGAACACCAGGGCTACCCAGACGCCACTGCGCTTCCGGCGGAATCTCGATTTCGCGCCAAATGAATTCTTCAACCCGGGCCGGAAGGTCCAGATGGTTTGAAATGACACCGGCTACGAGCGGTGCCGATCGGCTGGACAAGGCAAGCTGACCTGCATGAGGCAGCAACCGGATCCGCCATTCCCGTTCATCAGCTGTGTTTTCCGCGGGCATGAGCCCAAAAAGCGCACCGACCGACACCGATATCGCATCGGTTGCTCCCTCCTCGAACCGCAAATGGTGGCGATAGTACTTCCAAATTCGCAGCAGCAGGCTAATCAGACGGTGATTGAAAAAATCAAAAAATTGGCCGAGCGCTCCAGTACCGTCCCCGTGAATCACCCGTTCGGTGAACAAGGGGGGCAGCGGCGACGATGGGCCGTGCAGCCCCAGGAAATTGACAAAGACTTCCAGCCGCTCGCCGACGGCCTTGACTTGCGTGATCTCCTCGATCTCGTCAGCGGGAAAGCCGAGCATCGGCGCCGCGCGGAAGCGCACCGCCTCGCGCGCAGGATCGTCGGTTGATCCGATTGGGGGAGCATCGCTGAAGCGCCGTTCAAGAAGGGCTGCGAGAGAGAAAAATCCGTAAGCCGCGAGTTCCTTGACATCGTCGGGCGCAGTCAGAACGGCGTGATCTTTCCGCTTCTCGCTGGCCATGTGTAGTGCGCGTTGCTCTCCGTGCCGCAGACCGAAAACCGGTGCAGCATGTTGATACCGGCGAAGGTCGCGAGGAAGGCGTCGAGTACCGAGCCGAACAGGAACAATTCGCCTTCACTACCGATCTTGCTGTCAGCCACGAAGAGTTCGATGTTGCGCATCCGGATCGGGGCGCCGCGCACCACATGGTCCGTATCGGTGGTCACGAACCGGTCGAGCCCCTCGAGCAACAGCTCCAGGCGACGGCGCGCCTGAAGATCGTGCACCGCGCGGAAATCGTAGCTGGAAATAACGGTCCGCAGCGTATCGATATTGACCATGGAGCCGTAATTGCGCGCCAGATTGGCCGTCAAGCGCCGCAACAGGCCGTCATTGATCGGTGGCGGCACCTCTGCAACGACCCCGGTAATGTTGGAGAAGGTGACCGAGCGAGGCGTGTCGGAGGAAGGCTGATCCACCGCACCAACCGGTAGCCGCTCGGCGATGGGGCCATTGGAACAGGTCAATTGAAGCGAGGCGACATCGATCGGCGGATGTTGGGTGATGTCGAGTCGATCAACGAAACTGACGTAGTGATCGATGCCCCGGCCGACCACCGAGGGGCGAATGCGCTGGCGAAAGTAAGCTCGGCTGCGACCGGCCCCGGGTAGATCGTGGCGCAACAGATCGAATGGCTCGAACTCCATGCGTTCGGGGTGTCCTTGCATGTGGCCGGTCACGCGATCGACAGAACGGATGCTGAAGTTCGGTCCCCCCGACGAAAGCACACGGTATTCGGTTTTCTTCTGGCCCAGGCGGATCGGCGACGCCTCGTGAGCGAAGACATTGATGGCTGGTGCGCAATTCAAGCGAATCTGATCCTTGCTTAAGCGCAATTGCGGGGGGAACGGACGATGAAACTCGATGCCGAGCTTGCACTCGCTCTCCGTCTTGGTTCCGACCGGGTCGAGACCGGACAATTCGACATAGAGGAACTTCGAGGGATAAGTCAGATATTCTTGAATGATCCGGAATCCCGAGAACTCGTTCGGCGGCCAAGGCAAAACCGCCTCGTCATCGCCAAAGCCGACTGGCGCGATTTGTGTTGGCCCAATTGCGGCAACGACCTGTTGATCTCCCACGGTGACTGTCGCTGCCGTGACGTGACGGCACAGCCAGGTCAATAGATAGCGACCTACTTGCGGCTCGCGCTCAGTCGAAAAGAAGAACCGGAGCCGGCCTTTCCGAAGACATGATAGGGTTTGCCGACCGGTTGCCTTGATAGCCAGGGTAAGGCGAGCCGAACTCGTCCGGTTCTCGAGCTCGATGGCATTGATCTCCAGCGGCAGCACGTCAATTGGATAGCAGGTGACAAACGCGCAACTGGTTCCCTCAATCGGACGCGAGCGGATGCTTGTGCCAGCAGGAACGTTCACGCTCACGTCGCTCGCCGATGGCTTCACGGCAAACGCCAGCGTCGTGATGGGCGGCAGGGGTTGGAGATATTGTGGCCATACCATCCGCAACAGGTCATGGACAAGTTCTGGGAACTCGTCGTCGAGCTTCTGGCGTAGCCGCGCCACGAGGAAGGCGAAGCCTTCCAAGAGCCGCTCCACGTCCGGATCGGTCGCTTCACGCCCGAGAAAGGGAGCGAGCTCGGGACTAGCCTGGGCGAAGTCGCGGCCAAGCTCGCGCAAGTAGGACAGTTCATCTTCGTAATACGGGTTGATGGCCACCGCTTCAGCCTCTCAAGAGGACGCGCCTGTCGTCGCTCAAGATCGTATCGAACGAAACGTGCTCGACCTGGTCGTCATCGTTCACCATTGCGGTTACGTGGAACGTCAGCTGTAACGGCTTGTCGGGATCGGCATGAAAGCGGATCGAAACATTTTTCAATCGAGGTTCGAACGCCTCGATCTCCTGCTTGAGCAGGCGAGCGACCGCGCGAACCGCGTCAACTCCCTGGCCGATCGCGTCATTTAGATCTGGCAAGCCGTAGTCAGGTCGCGTCTCGCAGCAGCCCTGGCGCGAGTTCAAGATCCGACGCAGATTTTCCAGAATACTCGCTTGGAGACGGTCGAACGAAAGATGATGCGATGGGACCATGGTCACGGCCGCTTCTTCCAAGCGCTCAATAAGGCTGCGGTCGAACATCGACTACCGACCCTTTATTGCTTGTCGAGCCTGCCCTTTAGCGTCAAAGCAAAATCCGCGCCCATGTACTTCAGGTGCGGGACGACGGATATGCCGACGCGATACCAGCCCGGCTCACCTTCGACATCTTCAACGTCGATCTCCGCCTTACGCAAGGGACGGCGCGAGCGGACATCTGCCGACGGATTCTGCTGATCGGAAACATACTGGCGGATCCAGTTGTTGAGCTCGCTCTGCAGCTCTTCCCTGCTCTTCCATGAGCCGATGTTTTCACGCTGCAGCACCTTGATATAGTGTGCGAACCGGTTGATGATGAACATATAGGGCAGCTGGGTACCAAGCTTGTAGTTGAGCTCGGCTGCCTTCCCTTCCTGGGTATTGCCGAAATACTTCGGCTTTTGCACGGAATTGGCCGAGAAGAAAGCGGCGTTGTCCGAGCCCTTGCGCATGGTCAGGGCAATGAAGCCCTGTTCGGCAAGCTCGAACTCGCGCCGGTCCGAGATGAGCACCTCCGTAGGTACTTTACTTTGCAACTGCCCCATCGATTCAAAGGTATGCAGATTGAGGTCCTCCACCGCCCCACCTGACTGTGGGCCGATAATGTTTGGACACCAGCGGTACTTGGCGAAGCTTTCGGTCAGGCGGGTTGCGAAAGCAAAGGCGCCGTTGCCCCACAGATAGTTGCTTGTCTCGCCATCCGAAGCTTCCTGATAGTTGAAACTCTTTACTGGAACCGTCTCCGGTCCATAGGGCAAGCGCAGAAGGAACCGCGGTAGCGTTAAGCCGAAATAGCGAGCGTCCTCGCTTTCGCGGAACGAATTCCACTTGGCATATTTCGGCCCCTCGAAAATCGATTGCAGGTCCTTGAGGTTGGCGATCTCCTCATGCCTTTCGACGCCGAACATCTCAGGCCCGGTCGAGGCGATGACAGGCGAATGCGACATGGCCCCTACCGCGCTCATGTACCGCATGAGCTTAACGTCTTGACTCCAACTGCCAAACTCGTAGGCCGATATCATGGCTGCGACGGGCTGGCCGCCAAACTGCCCAAACTCGGCTGTGTAGACGAGCTTATACAGACCGGACTTGACGATCTCCGGGCTGTCTTCGAAGTCGGTGAGGAGCTCGTCCTTGCTGACGCTAAGAAGTTCTATCTTAATGTTCTGACGAAAATCGGTTCGGTCGACCAAGAACTTGAGGCCGCGCCATGCCGCCTCAAGCTTTTGGAACTCGTCGGTATGCAGCACGGCGTCGAGCTGAGCCGAGATCTTGCGATCAATCTCCGCGATCATCTGATCGATGAGCGCATTGTTGACCTTCCCATCGGCCCGCCCCGGTTTTATGAGCTCGGCAAGGAAAGCCGCGACGCCCCGGCGGGCGAGGTGGTATCCCTCGTCGCGCGGGGTGATTTTGGTTTCGACGAGAACCTGATCAAGCAGCGAAAGCTCAGTGGTCGTAGTGGTGACTTCGGCGGTTTGCTGCGCGCTTGCGTCAGTCATAGCACCCTCGCTCATGCCACTTGCTCCGGCTTGTCGGTGAGCTCGCCAAGTAGCCGCGGCCTAGCGCCGTCGTCTTCGAGCAAGTTCTGGATCGCTTTACGGAAGTTCGGCACATTGCCAAGCGGGCTCTTCAGAGCGACCAGCGCTGCGCGTAATTCAGTCAACGCTCGAACTTCTGAAATTTGTTGCGCGACACGCTCGGGCTCAAAATCCTTCAGGCTCTCAAACCTCAGCGTTACTGACAGCTTGCCGGCCTCAGGCGATTCGTCGAGCTTGTTCTCGGCCAAAATGTCAAGGCTCAGTTTCTTACCTTTGACGACCTCGTTAAAGTTGTCCTTGTTGATATCGACGAGTTCTCGGTCCTCAACGGGACAATCATCGACCCGTCCGGTGAAGTCACCCAAAACCATCAGCTTGAGCGGCAACTCGACATCCTCCTTGAGGTTGCCGGTTGCCGGCTTGAAGCGGATATTAACGCGCTCCTTCGGAGCGACCGAGCTTTCCTGTGCCATACCAGCTCCCGTTAGCCCTTTGGCTTTGACGAACTCAGCCGCGACCTAGGCGGCTCGCCCGTGCGATGTCGATCCGTGCTGCTCGAATTCGGATCTGCTCCAGTGCGAGGCGACGGCGAGGCTCGTCGATCATCTGTTGCGACTCAGAATGGGTCATTGCGCGGAAGCGCAGTTCAGCAGCCTCAAGCGCAAGCGCCGGCTCCCAACTTTCCAGGTCGCGCTTAGCGACAACCCCTTCAATGTGCTCGAGCAGCGGGACAGCGGTCGTGACGAATCCGGTCTCGACACAGAAACGTGCTTGCGCAAGCTGGCCGACGAAACGCGCACGTTCGCCTGTCGCACCATCCAGCGCACGCGACAGCCTCTCCAGCGCCGCCTGCGGCTGCCCACCGCCGATGAGCTTGTATGCGTCAGCGACCGCCTCCTCCGCGAGATCAGGGCTTGTCGCCACGTCTATCACCGCGGCGGCCCAGGCACGCGTTTCGTCATCTGCAAACGGCCTACCGTTGTTGAAATGACACTCCAAGATCCGCGGATAGCGTGTCACCAGCATGGTCACCGCTCCGCGTACCACCGTGGCCGCCGTCTCAAATGACGGCCCCATTTGCTCCAGCGCCTCGGCTGCATGCCGATGAGCGTCGAGCCAGAACGGTCCCGTCCAGGCGATCTCTTCGGCCAAATTCACGACATCGGCGTGCTGACCGGCCACCACTTTTGCTTCTAATGCGACGATGCTATCGGCGGGCGGAAACACCTCGGTGCGGCCACCCGAATCGGGTGGGAGCGCGTCAAAACGCATCCACGAGCCGACGCGATTGAGCAGATAGGCCTTGGGGTTTGTCGGCGAGGCGAGCCGCATGGCGGCCGCTGCCTGCCGGAGCATATCCGGTAAACGCTCCGTGAACTCGGCCCAGTCGCCATCGACGCCGCGCAGAACCGCCAGATGTGCTACCGCAAGTTGAGGCCCATCAGCCGGTGGCCCAGCTTTCGCCGGCGCGGCCGAGGTCTGCTCGGCAGCACCGACCGCGTCGGCCATGCGATCCGCGGCCTCAGCGGCCGTGCTTTTGGCTTCCTCGTAATGCGGCTTGAGCGCCCGGAAAAGCTCGCCCAAGGCAACGTGCTGGTTGACCAATTTCTCGCCGAACTGGCGATCGAGATCTTCAAGCGCTTCATAGACGGCAAGCACCGCCGGATAATCGGCTTCAGTCGCCGCAGTTTCGGCCACAGCCGGACCAAGGCGACCAACGAGCCAATCGACCGCTCCAACCCGTGCACGTTCCCGCTTGATCGGGGGATAGAGCCCATCCCAATGCACGTCCATCATGCCGCGCAAGATTGCTAGTCCCACGGCAAGACCCTGATATCCCTCGATGCGAAAGAGACCATAGACAGCCCAACAGGCGATCAGAATGTCTTTTGATTGGTTCGCCAGGATATGAAGCGACAGCTTACTGACTCTCCGCCAGTCAACCGCGGCTGGCCCGTCGGCATCCATACGCCGCACTTCGGCCTCGAGCTGCTCAAAGTCGGCCGCATCACGGACGTCAGCGCCGGCAGGCACGGCGCCCGGCACAGGTGCGGCGCCGCAGAACGCGCGTGCATCGGCGGCGGCACTAACCGCTATGCCCATCTGTTCGATCACGGTGAAAAACTCGTGCGCGGACGCGCGTCTAGGCGCATAGCGACGCTGGAGCGATCGAATTCATACCCGCCGCATCCGGTGAACTGAGAAGACCCAATCTTGTAAGCCATTACTCCGACTCGTTATGGAGGCGATGCTGGATGACAACCGTCCTTCAAGGCTCGTGCCAATCGCGAGTGCTTGATTTATAAGAGTATCTGCTAAAGCTGATGTGTCGGCCCTGACAGCCTGTCGCAACTTCGACAGTTGGCATCAGAGACGCTTGATCTCGATCTCGCAGTGCCTGCCCAGATCGGCTATTGAGCTTCGTAGCGGATCCCATGCTTCTGGTATGCTCCTCAAAGACTAAATCACGGCAAATATTGCGCAAGTTGAGGCGCCATCGTGATCCGGGTCGACGGCGACAGCCTCGTCGAGTTTCGACCACTTCAACGGTAGCAATCCGAAGGGTCCTACAATACGAGGAGCCTCGGGGCTTAGCGTCTGGCGCGGAGCCTCAACAATGCAAAGGCCGCCACGATCAACATTGATGAAGCGACTACGGACTCGGTGGGCAAAATTGCCTCCGATCGAACAACTATTTTTTGAATTCTGATACCAACGATCGCACGCCCTATAATTGTCGGGGCGGCAGCCGCGACGCCCTGCATCAATTCGCCTCCACATAACAATTTTTCGCGTCAGTCAACTACCAACGCTAGCAATTGATCTACGTGACAGAAACATGTCACTTTCGGTGGATGAACGTCGGCAGGTCGAACGAGACCTGCAAGGATTTCGGCATGCAACATCAACCACAATATGTATTCGATAACGGACCTAGCCGATCGGCTGTTTCGTCATCCGTAGAAATGCTGCGCGCACTGGTCTGCTCCAATAGCGAGCTCTCGTTCCTCATGGAAGCGCATGACGGACTCTCCGCCGCGATCGCCAAGCGTGCAGGATTCAAAGGTCTCTGGGCGTCGGGCCTGTCGATTGCCACCACTCTCGGCTACCGCGATGCCAACGAAGCTTCATGGAGCCAGTTCGTCGACGTGGTCGAGCGCATCGTGGACTCGACCGCGCTTCCTGTGCTCGTTGACGGCGATGGCGGCTTTGGAAACTTCAATAATGCACGCCTCTTGGCGCGCAAGCTCCGTCAGCGTGGCGCAGCCGGCGTCGCGCTCGAGGACAGTTGTTTTCCGAAGATGAACTCATTTGTTGGCGAGCGGCATCCCCTCGCCGATATCAATGAATTCTCTGGCCGTCTGCGGGCCGTGAAGGATACAGTCGCGGACGACATGGTCCTCGTTGCTCGGATCGAAGCCCTGATCGGCGGCCATGTAATGGACGAAGCACTTTTGCGCGCTCACGCTTACGCCGACGCGGGCGCCGATGCGATTCTTATCCACTCACGAAAGAGCAGCGCGGACGAGATCTTTTCGTTTGTGAGTGCCTGGCAGAACAGGCTGCCGGTCGTCATCGTTCCTACGAAGTACTTCCGAACACCGGTCTCAACATATCGCGACGCCGACATCTCGACGGTGATCTGGGCGAATCACTCCATGCGAGCCGCAGCGGCAGCAATGCGGCAAGTCTGCGATGACATAATGGCCGAGGAAGGCATTGCCGGCGTTGAGCCACGTATCGCGACGCTCGACGAGGTCTTCGCGCTGTTGGGGTATGACGAACTCGCCCGTGCGGAAGTGCGATATCTGACTCCCCGATAACCTACGGCGGTCGGAGCATGAGTTCTTTCGTTCGGGTCGTTAGGTCACCTTTCGAAAGGCTTCCGGCAGACTTTACGCCACGGCGGTAACCATAAAGCGGCATTTTAGATCGAAGGAAACGGCATGTTGGCGCAACGGACAGCCTTGCTCAACCCGTCGGGCACCGCCGCGGCGAGGGCCACTGCCAAAGCAGCTGCCGCGAAGGGCGAGGAAATTATCGATTTAACCGCCGGAGAGATCTGGGCCGATATAGCACCATCGGTGCGCGAGGGGGCAATCGCCGCGATCAGCCGCAACCTCAACCGCTACACCGACACGATCGGTCTGATGGAGTTGCGCCATGCACTAGCTTGCAAGATTTCCGCCGAAGCTACTCAACCCTGGTCGGCAGACGAGATCGCGGTGACGAGCGGCGCCAAACAGGCGCTCTTCAATGCGGCCATGGCTCTTCTGAATCCCGGGGATGAAGTGCTCATCCCCGCCCCCTACTGGACTACGTTCCCGGCCCAGATTGTCGTTGCCGGCGGCAAGCCCGTCTTTATCGAAACCCGACATAATAACTTTGTCCCGAGGCTTACGGACCTCGTGGCGGCTATTACATCAAAGACTAAGGCGATCGTAGTCAACACGCCGAATAATCCGACCGGCTCGATCTACGACCGCGACATTCTTGCTGGCATTGCCAAACTCGCCATCGACCGGGACCTCTGGATCATTTTCGATGAATGCTACGGAGCTTTCGCCCATGCCCCACATACCCATCATCCGATCGTTTCGGTCGCCCCCCAGGCACGCGATCGTACTTTGATTGTCAATTCGTTTTCCAAGTCGTTGGCCCTTACAGGCTGGCGGATTGGTTATCTCGCCGGCCCCAAGGCGGTCATCAGTGCGGCTAAGACGTTACAAAGCCATACCACGTCCAATCCCAATGTCATTGCACAGCATGCGCTGCTGCATTACCTGGAGCGCGGTGATCCCGCATTCCAACTGCAGTTGCAGAACCATGTGGCCAACGCGCGAGCGCGCGGGCTGTCGATTCTTTCAGGGCTGACATCGGTGCCCTCGCCCGCTGCGCAAGGTGGATTCTACTTCTATCTTGATCTTACCGAATTGCTGCGGCGCACCAACCGTAATGGTCGCGAATTCAATGCCGATGACGTTGTTAACGCCTTGCTGACGGATGCTGGTATCGCAACTGTTTCCGGCACCGCATTTGGCGATCCCGCTGGAGTTCGACTCTCCTACGGCATCGATCTCGAATTACTCGACAAAGGCTTGCAGCGTCTGACCGCAACTCTGAACACGTGGAACTGAATAATCGGCTCCGGCCAAGCGCCTGCAATCGAAGACGGTTAACATCATGCCCGATGCTCCAAGCAAAGCCATCATTCTTGCAGCGGGACTCGGCTCGCGCCTTCGGCCTCTGACCGAGACGCGGCCGAAGCCTCTAATCGAAGTACATGGTAGGCCGATTTTGCACAACGCACTCGGCAATCTTGCCGCTCTTGGCGTTTCGGAAACGACCATCGTCGTCGGCTATCGAAAGGACGACATCACGGCGTCCTGCGGCGACGCATACGGCAGCATGAAAATAACCTACGTCGACTCTTCGGAATTCGAAAGAACCGGTAGCGCGTATTCGCTGTGGCTCGCGCGCGACACCCTAATGAATGGCGACATATTCCTATTGGAGGGTGATGTCATTTTCGAAAGCTCTGCGCTGTCCCGCCTGCTCGATCATGAAGGCGATGTCGCAGCGATCGACATCTTCGACGAAATGATGACCGGCTCGGCCGTGATCCTCTCTGAGGATGGCTACGTGCGTGAATTCCGTTTAAACCAAAGCAGTGCCGACCTATCGACGGAGCCACTCTATAAGACCATCAACCTCTTCCGCTTCGGCAAGTACACGCTGAAGGAGCACCTCGTTCCGCGACTAGACGCCCTTTTCGCCGCTGGTGGCAGCAAGGCCTATGTCGAACAGGTGCTTGCCTGCTTGATCGCGGATGGTGAGCTGAGGATAAAGGGGGCACTCTGCGATGACCTGAGATGGTTTGAGATCGACAGCACGGCAGACCTCCGTGTAGCCGAGCGGATTTTCCGCAGCCAGAGATCCGGCCTCAGTGGCACGTCCAATCGCGGGGCGGCGACATCAAACAAGGTGTGATGCTGATAGAGCAGCTCGGAAATACCACGCTGCCCGCTGTGACGGGCTCCGTTGGGAGATCGACGGCACGGAGGATTTTCGGCCCGCTCAATGCAAATCCGTCGCCGTATCGCCGTCGTTCGTCAGCCGTGCCGTTTTGGCATCGGATTGCTTGATGCGAAAGGTTTCAATGTTCCGCCAGCTTCTCGATCCGGCAAACGCCGTGACTGCAGCAGGTCTTGTGCTCTCGGCCATCGGTATCAACTTTACAGTAGCCAGCATGCCTGAGATCGGGGTAGCAATCGTGCTCTGGGCATTGCTTGCCGATCACCTCGACGGCGTGGTGGCCCAGCGGACGCGAGGCCGCGTGGTTGAGGCAGGACAGGTCGGCAAGAATCTGGATTCGCTCGCCGACTTGGTGAGTGCCGGCGTCTTTCCGGCCGTCACGTCAATCATCATCGGCCATGGCTCAACGATCTCAGTTGCTGCCGGAGCGACCCTCATTGTGGCCAGCGCCTTGCGGCTAAGCTACTTCAACGTATTCGGATCTCCGGGTGGCCGGTTCATCGGCGTGCCGACCACCTATGCGGTACCGGTAACGGCTATCATGTTTTTGTTCCGTCCGGATATTCCAGAGGCCATCTTCCCTAACCTGTTCGCGTTCGTCCTCGTCGTTCTTGCTGTCCTGCACATTGTGCCCCTCCGAGTGCCGAAGACGACAGGCGTCATGTACCTCGTCGTCACCGCGTTCTGTGTCTGGGCATCTATCATATTGGCAACGAGAACGTAGACGAACTGCTGCCAATTGGTAACGAAATAAATTACCGTTTGGAGGAATTGATGGCCGACTCTAGCATGGATAGTTCGATCGACCTGACCACGGCCCTACCGCCCGCACCGCACATTATCCACGACGCGCTCGAGGAGGCGTTTCGGGAGATTTGTCATTCGGATACGACCGCAATGAACCTCCGTTGCAACCGTCCGGGCGGAGCAAAGGAAGATGTTGAAGCCGGATCGTGCTGGCTTCGCGCCCGTTTCGACGAAGAGCTCGATCCCGACCGTATAGTTGTGACGAATGGCACGCAGAGCGCGTTGAACCTGCTATTTGGAATGATCGAGCCGGGAGCAACGTTGTTCACTGAATCAGTCACTTATGCCGTATTGAGACAACTCGCGACACGCGCTGGGTTGAAGCTGGTAGGCCTACCGGTTGATCAAGAGGGAATAATTCCCGAAACCCTTGACGACGGCTGTCTCGGAGGATCAGGCCAGCGAGCGTTGTTTTGCAATCCGACGGTCCACAATCCAACGACTGCGGTGATGGGGAGCGCCCGTAGGGTTCGCCTCGCAGAGACGTGCAGGAGACTCGGGATTACGATTATTGAGGACGACGTACTAGGCTTTCTGCATCCCGATGCCCCTCTCCCCATAGCTGCACTTGCGCCGGACATTACGTGGTATTGCATGAGCGTCTCGAAGTGCTTTGCGATGGGTTTGCGCTTTGCCTATCTGCTTGCGCCGACCGCTACCCGCGCGCGGAAACTGGTCGCACCGGTGCAGAGATTATCCTGGTGGTTTCCGAACGCTCTATCCGCTCTGACAATAAATCACTGGGTACGCGCCGGCCTTGCGCAGCAAATCATCGATGCCGTAAGGACCAATATTCGCGAACGTCATGCGATCGCATCCGAGATCCTAACGGCTGCCGAGTACGTGACGAAGCCTGGATCGCTCCACATTTGGATGCCTTTGCCAGATTGTATTGAGCGCCATACGCTTGTACACGCCGCAAAAATCTGCGGCGTTCTCATACGTCCTGCAGACGTTTTCGCTGTCAATGACTCTAGAATTCCAAACGCGGTCCGGGTGTCGCTGACGGCGCCGCCGACCACCAAAGACCTCGTCGTTGGGCTCTCAATCCTGGACAAAGTCCTAGGCCGAGAGATCCACAAGACCAGGCAAAGCCCGGTCGACGCTGTGCCTCTGAAGGCACCCGGCTAAGGAGGTGGATATGCACAAAATATCAATGATGCGCGTTCCCCTTTCAGCCGTGATCCCGCTGCGAACATCAGAACTCCGACCGGAAAGACATCCCAGAGACACGATTTCGTCTGGCGATCTTCTAGCGGATAGCATTCACGTGGCTGCAGCACTGCAAGATCAGCTCGTCGGAGTAGCGTCCGCTGTTAGGGAGCAAGCGCCTCCTCCATCGGGGAGTGCTGCCGGGTGGCGCATTCGCGGCGTCGCAGTTGCGAGCCATTTGCGCGATATGGGACTTGGACGGCAACTGGTTGAAAGCGCATGCAATCTGATCACGGACAGAGAAGTCTCAGTCTGGCTGTATGCACAAGAGCGCGTCGGCGGCTTCTACGTGAAACTCGGATTTGTACCGGTTGCTACCCGCGTCCCGCATCACATCTCCGGCCTTGTCGGGTTGTATGAGCTGAAGCTTGGCAATGAGGAAAAAAGCACCTCAAAGCAGCGCCGCAGCGGGAAGGCTTGACGATGGATAGCGCGATCAAATGGGGTGATTTCACGACGAGCGCCCACGATTACAGCCAACGCCCGCCGCACTCTCCAGAACTCCTGAGAACACTATCTTCTGGTCTCCACATCGAAAAGAACCAACGGAACGTGGTTGATTTAGGCGCAGGAACCGGGAATCTGACAGAGACGCTGGTGTCGCTCGGCCTTGGTGGATGGGCTATTGAGCCTGAGCCCGTGATGCACGCCGAGGCGCGCCGTCTTGGTCGCGGACGCGACTCGTTCGAATGGCGCTCCGCATTGGCTGAAGAAACCGGGTTGGATGACGAGAGCGCGAGCTGGATCCTTATTGGAAATGCTTTCCAATTCTTAGACCACCAACGGACGCTCAAGGAATGTAACCGTGTGCTTCGACGGGATGGCTTCCTCACCGTGCTCTGGAACCCCAGAGACTTGGTGACCGATACCTTTCAGCGTTCGATAGATGATCTCGTGCGGGCATCTTCTTCGGCAATCTTTCAGACGTTTACAAACGCCGAGAAGGCCATCGAGCCTATCAATAGCTCGTCGTACTTTGATCCGTTCATATATAGCGATCGCCTGGATTGGCACGAAATGTCACCGGAGACCTTCATGGCGACTTGGCGATCGGCGCATTACGTTCCGAGCCAAATTGGACGGACGGCATGGGTAGCTCTTCTGGAAGACATACGCGCTCGGGTCGGCAGGGTTCAATCATTAAGAACGGCCTGGCGTACAAGAGCTTGGACTTACAAAGTATCCAAAAGCTAAGGAGCCGCCGCCCCGTTCCCGGAGCTCCAAGCATCTTCGTACCGAACGCGAGGAGAACTTATAATGCCCAACCAAGAACGCCCCATCAAATTAGGTCTATTCCTCATAGTCGACGGTTCCCACGAGGCCGCATGGCGGCATCCCGACGCAACCTCGGGGCGAGGGATGGAATTCAAGCGGTATGTCGACATCGTGACCAATGCGGAAAGCAACTTCTTCGACTTTGTTTTTCTTGCTGACACGCTTGGTATCACCTCGGACAACCTCCCAATGATTAGCCGCAACGCGCGCACGGAATGTTACGATCCTATCGTCCTTCTGTCAGCTCTAGCGCCGTTCACACAGGCAATCGGTTTGGTTGCGACCGCCTCCACATCTTACAATGATCCATATCAAGTCGCACGCAGATTCGCCTCGCTCGATCATCTAAGCGATGGTCGGGCTGGATGGAATGTCGTTACTTCCGCGAATAGGTTCGAGGCGCTAAATTTGTCCAATGACGATCTTCCGCCCCATGAGGCGAGATATCGGCGTGCTCGGGAGTTCGTTTCTGTTGTCAAAGGCCTGTGGGATAGTTGGGACGACGATGCATTCGTCCGCGACAAGGCATCGGGCCTCTATTTCGATCCGAGTAAGATGCATGTGCTTGACCATCGGGGGGAACTCTTCTCGGTTCGAGGCCCATTGAACATTCCTAGGCCACCACAAGGTCATCCGGTAATCGTTCAAGCAGGATCGTCGGAAGATGGTCAGGAGCTTGCTGCGGCGACAGCCGACGTCGTGTTCACTGCGCAAGAAAACCTCGCCGAGGCGAGGGAGTTCTACGCGAGGTTGAAAGCCCGGCTCCGGCACTATGATCGGAGCGAAGATGATCTCATCATCATGCCCGGCATATTTCCAGTGGTAGGACGAACCCAGCGCGAAGCCGAGGATCGCTTTGAACACCTGCAATCCTTGCTGCATCCGGACGTTGGCATTCCTTTCATTAGCCGCCTCGGTGGTCTCGACCTGTCCGGGCTTACTCTCGACGACATGCTACCGACAGTTATTGACGTGACCAACTCAAGCAGGAGCAGGCAGGAATTGTTTGTCGCGACCGCGAGGCGCGACTCTCTGACAATCCGGCAGATGTTCATGCGCTTCGCGGGCGCTCGAGGTCATCTGCAGGTCGTGGGTACAGCCGCAATGATTGCCGATTGCATCGAAGAGTGGGTCAGTACCCAGGCTGCGGATGGTTTCAACGTCATGCCGCCTTTGCTGCCAGGTTCGATGACCGACTTTAAGGACTTGGTCATACCGGAATTGCAACATCGCGGCCTGCTTTCGTCTGCCGTAGGCGCGGGTACTCTGCGTGAGAAGCTGGGTCTACGGCATCCCGCCGATCTGTCCCACGCACCAGCGACGCAGTAGTTTGAGCAGTGGGTCTTTATCAGACTTCGTTCAATCCCTTACATGGACACGGTCTAGAAATGAAATGCACCAAAACGCGCGCCATCATTGCGCGGTTAAGTGATGGAAAGTTAAAACGTCTTAGTGCTGTGGTTCGATCCGACTATGTAGCGTTAGCTCGATTAGCAAGATGACCTGCATAAACGCCCGGCGCGCCGCCCGGAGCGCGACGCGCCGAGCGTGGCGGCCAGCATTCACGAGGGTCTCAATTAAATCCTCATGGTCACGGGCCTTGGCACTTTCGCAGCAGCTCCGGCGATCGTTCGCCTCCATCAACATCATCGAGAACATGAACGGCACGATCCGCCGCGTCTGCGGCAACGTCAAGCGATGGCGCGACGCAAGCATGGCCCTGCGCTGGACGATGCTGGCATGCACAACCCCCAAGAGCTTCAACATCGAGCAGGACACCCCCGTGATCGCACGGGACGCAAAGTTTGGGCGAATGCCGCAATGAGATTGAACATAGACATCGATAAACAGGGCAGACAAACGGGAACCATCAGCCTCGCTTCGTCGACGGACGATTCCGCTTATCGGCAGATACAAATACCCGTTGTCGCGTTCCGCAACGGAGACGGTCCGCGCATTCTGCTCATGGCGGGAAACCACGGCGATGAATTCGAAGGCCAGATCATCTTGACAAGGTTGGCGCGCCAACTTGACTTTCGACATGTACGCGGACGCCTGCTGCTTCTTCCCGCCGTCAATCTGCCGGCGGCATTAGCAGGGACGAGAACATCACCTCTTGATAATGGCAATTTGAATCGGAGTTTCCCCGGCGACCCCCGTGGTACACCGACCGAACGTATCGCCGACTTTGTCGAGAAAACGCTGATCCCAAAGTCAGCGTTTCTGATTGATCTTCACTCAGGCGGAAATTCGCTCAACTACGTGCCCGGTCCCAGCATCACTGACATCGAGGACGAAAACGCGCGCTCGCGACTTTTGGGCATCCTGCGTTCCTTCGGATCGCCTGTTGGGTACGTATTCTCGGAGCCGCCAACTACGGATGTCGGCACGATCGGATGCTGTCGCCGTGCCGGAATCGAGCGCCTCGGCACCGAGCTTGGAGGCGGCGGCGGCGTATCGCCGGCCGCGGTCACACTGGGCGAAACCGGCGTGCTACGCGTGCTCACTTATCTTGGGGCACTTGATTCCGCGGCTACCGCAGACTTACCTCCACCTGGCCCGATGAGAATTCTAAGGCGTCCCGGACCGTATACCTACTATTACCTTTACGCAGAGAGCGCAGGCGTCTTCGACCCGTTCATTGAGCTCGGAGCACAAGTCTCGCAAGGCCAACCGGTGGGCCAAATCCTCGCGCCCGAGTTACCTTGGCGCGAACCGATCACCGTCCACGCGAAAGTCGCGGGCACGCTCATCTGCCGGCGCTCCCGAGGTCTTACGCGCAGGGGAGACGGGCTGATGGTCTTTGCTGAAGACCTTCCTTGTTGAACCGATAACAGTTCGACTCCAACGCGGCTCCACGCTTGTTGATATCAAATGAGTAAAAGTGATGCACTCTACCAGTTCTTGGAGGAGATGGCGGGGCTCCGGTCAGTTAGAAGCTCCTTGAGGCTGCTATCCATTGGAATGCGCCTCGTCTACGGGGCTGGCAGGTAGGACCTATGCCAAGAGATGACCGCTTTATCAACGGAAAAACGTATTCAGTTTTGCTAGATCGAACTTTGTTGGGTCTGTCCGCCGTAACCACAGCAATTCTTTTCGCCTGGCTACTATATTACAGCAGTTACGGCTTCCTTCTCGGCACCGAAGGTTTCTACCTCAATTCCATAGCAAACCCGTTCGCCTACGCAATCAATAGCCCGCCGTCCCTTTTCGGTTTCGTCTATTACTGGCCATATCAGTGGACGGGTGGCGACATCACAGTGCTTCGCATTGCCAACGTCACGCTCACTGTGGTGCTCGGTTGGATTCTCAGCCTCCTTGTGATCCGGCGCCTCTGGCCAGTGGGCTGGCCCCATGCGGCGGTACTGTCAGCAGGGATCGCCAGCCTGGCATTAGTCAACTTTAATACCACGTGGTCGCGCACCCCCAACTACAACACGCTGACCTTTCAATCGCTCTTGGTGGTGATGATCGGCTTGCTGCTGGCCGATCGGCCAGGGCGCATCCGCCAGGTCTCGGGATGGATCCTGGTCGGCGTTGGCGGCTGGTCCAGCTTCATGGGCAAGCCGACCACCGCTGCGGCCATTGCCCTCCTCGTTATGCTATATTTCGTCTTTTTGCGCCGAAAGTCGCTGCTGCCCATGCTTGGCTCGGCGCTGGTCGCTCTCGCTCTACTGATCGTTACCGCCTACTTGATCGACGGCGGCATCACCGGGCTGGTGAGCCGTATGGTCAACAGCGCCGATTTTGAAATCCTGCTGGGTGCCCGACACGACGTGTCTTTTATGTTTCGGATCGACTGGCTCGAAACCAGTCGCGCGCAACTCGCTATCACTGTGTTAATGGTGATCGCCCTTCTGCTCGGCATTCTCATGGCGTCTACGCACAAGTTGCTCCTATCACTGGCTCTCGCTGCGGTGTTGATCGTAACAATAGCGATTGCGCTGCTGGGGACCGATCCGATCAGCATCACGCTCTCCACCCTGTTCCTTGTGCCGGCCTTCACATGCCTTGGCGCGATGTTCTATCATGAGGGGTTGGTTCTGCGCACCCAAGCTCCCACCAGCGTCACACTAGCGCTCACGTTTTTGGTCCTGCCGCACTTGTTCGCGCTGGGCTCCAATGTCAACTACTGGTGGGGCGGTTCGAAGGCCGCCTTGTTCTGGATGCTCGCGGTCGTTGCGTTCCTGAGTCCTCTTGGGCAACAGGGGCGCAGCATCGCCACTCTGCTGCCCCTGACGGTGTTGGCGCAGTTGCTCACTGCATCAGTGATCAATACTGCCATCCTCAAACCGTGGGATCAGGTGAAAGATCTGCGCGCTTATAGCGCTGTCACACCCATGCCGGGCGGCGGAAAATTGGTGCTCCCGCAACCCCTCCACGACTATCTGGCCACGGCCAGAGCCCAGGCTCATGCGGCTGGCCTTGAAGTCGGCACGCCGATGGTCGATCTCTCGGGCCGCTCGCCGGGCCTGCTGTTTGTGCTTGAAACGCGAGCCCTCGGTCGACCATGGCTTATCGGGCCATGGGACAGAACCGTAGCACACTTCGGTCAAACATGGCCGCTCGTGCCAGATACCGGCAGTAACGCAGCCGCGGTGAAAGCGCTCGGACTTGAGAGCTGCGCCGATCTGGCCAACGCGTGGTTATTGATCGAGCCGAAGGGCCCGCATCATCTTGACCAAGCCAGTGTCATGGCCTCCTTTGGAGCCCGCCAAGCGGACTACGTCGCCGCCGCTGCGTTCGAGACGCCCATCAATAACGGAGATGATCCGGATGCTTACGGGCAGTTTTTGCTCAAGCCCGTACGCCCCGCCGTGCTGGCGGAGCAATCCTGCCGTGAAGCCAGGCGACAACGGCTGGACAGCCAGAAACAGACCCCATCGTGAAACTGTGATCCTCGTGGTAGCCTTGGAACCCGAATCTCCGAGGAAACCTGCACCGAGACAACTCTCGACGATGATCACACGATTCTCGTCCGCATAACGGGCCCAGCAACCGTTATCTGCGAAAATTGTTTATTCAGGGGGCGAGAGCCGCAATTTTGAGGCGCCCAACGTAGACCAAGCACGGCTTCGGAGCCCGGTTGGAAGCAGCGTCCAAGCACCTACTCGAATGTACTAGTTGTCGCCCCGCCGCAATGCTCGCGCGCTTGGCCATCGCAAGGGGGCCCTAGCCGGCCATGATTCGGGATCTGATGGTTCACTATGCAGGTCTCCAATGATTGATGAAGTGAGCGTTTCCGATCATCCCCGAGTCGGTAGCGAATTTTCGAACAACGAGTTCGATGAAGCCTTTCCGCCTGGTTATGAGAGACACTATTGGCATCGTGCTCGGAGCGCTATTGTGAAGAGCTACGTCCAAGCGTTTTGTGACCGCCGCGAGACGCTACTCGAAATCGGCGCTGCTCGAGGTTACTACGTTAGCGGCTTGCGCAAAGCCGGATTCGACGTGTATGGCTGCGACCTGGGCGATCCATGGGTGCACGAAGAGGCGAGACCGTTTGTCTTTTTGAAGACTGATTTCGCCAGTATTGACAAGGACCTGCGCGACCGAGTGACGACAGTTCTGCTCTTGGACGTACTCGAACACATCGAGCAGCCAGTCACATTTATCGAAGCAATTTTTCGTGCCTTTCCGGCGCTGCGTTCGCTGATCATCACAGTGCCAGCGCGGCAAGAGCTGTGGTCGAACTTCGACGACCATTACCGCCATTTCCTACGCTACGATGTTGCTGAACTTCGCAAATTAGCGCTTCCGTCGCGCCTTTCGATCAAATCGTACAGCTACTTTTTTCATGCTTTGTATGTGCCGGCCTTATTACAGAAGAAACTTGGTATGAACCGCGCGACTGCGTTTGGTCCACCCAAAGCATCCTGGCTGCATGGACTATTGGGAATCGCATTTTGGGTGGAAAGCCAACTTTTGCCCAACTATGTCTACGGCACATCACTGATCTGTGCCTGCGCCAAAGATCCCCCGATCTAAGATCTCCTGGCGCATCAACGGCTCACTACAGATACGGTCGATCACAAGGCGAGGAGGCGAGCAAACCGATTGCCACAGCCGACTAACCACGATAGATGCGGCTGAGGCCGACGCAGCAATCAATGCGAGCCGATCCGGAGGGCACCACGTCGCGCCCCAGCTCGGCATGACCGCCGCCCTCCGGACCTGGGACCAAACCCGCAGCACCATCCGCTTGTCCACTATGTCGTGCCTGAATTGACCTTCACTCGACCGCACACGCTAGGTCGCTCGCCAGCCCGGCTTCTTCCTGCTAGTGCGCGTGCTCACTCGGCTGTTCCGCCGCCTGTTTCTTCAAGAGCTGCAAGAAGAGCTGCAAGTTGCCTTCGGTTAGCCAGTTTGGCTCATTCTGGTGATCTTGTCCATCTCGCCGATCCCTCCGTTCACCAACGGCTCGATGGCTCCGACACGCCAACTAGGTCGTCTATGCCAAGCCGCCATTTGGCGGACCACAACAGGCACAGCCCTTCCTCGGTCGCTATGCGCATCGCGTCGCCATCGCCAACAGTCCAGCCGACTTGATCGAGATGCCATCCTCGTGCGCCGCTATTAGCTCGATGCCGGGTGACACTTTAGCCCCATCTGATCTGGTAGCTCCCCAAGCGACGCATCCAGTGGTTTAGTGCGTTAAATGCGGACCGCAAAGCTGCGCGTAAAACTACTCAGAACCTCCAGTTCGGCCCGATGTCGTCAAGTCGTCTGTCGCGCCGAGTCAACCAGCCGGTCGGGTATGCTTGGCAAGTCGGGTATGCTTGGCAAGTCGGGTATGCTTGGCAAGTCGGGTATGCTTGGCAAACAGAATGAAGAAAAACTCACAACAAAAAACTCACAACAGCTGATCGCCCTTTCTAACGGTGGCCGGGGCAGCGCAAATTCTGAAAACCTCGATCAAGTGATCAACGAGCGCAGGATACAGTTCGATGTGATGCATGAGGCTGCTCTCATAGCCGTCCAACGACATTCAAAAACCGGTCGAACCTTTGGTTTTTGACGTTCGTCCGCTTGACAGCCGACTTAAGGCAATTGAGTTCGTCCAATGCGTCTGGGCCTCGACAATCATCCCGTGCTCGTCGTTAGCGTGATCGAGGCGTTTGAGGCGCAACGATAACTGCACTGGCCCTGAGCAACTAAATCATGATTGAACCAAAGGATAACCGCCGATTGGCTCCTGATCCTGAAGGCCCAGCGATTTCGGTCATCGTCCCGATCTTCAACGAAGAGGGCAGCATCGTCCGACTGTGTGACGAACTGCTGCGCGTGCTCGACAGCATCGGAAGATCGTTCGAGGTCATTTGCGTCAACGACGGTAGCACCGACAGGTCGATGGGTCTATTGCAAGAGATCGCCAACAGGCGAAAAGAGCTGCGCGTCGTGAGCTTTTGTAGAAACTATGGCCAGACGGCCGCAATGATGGCTGGAATAGATTATGCGAGGGGTCGTGTCATCATATCCATTGATGCGGACCTTCAAAACGATCCACAAGATATTCCGGAACTACTTGCGAAGATGGACGAGGGATTTGATGTCGTCTCGGGATGGAGAAAGGAGCGATACGACGCGACGATCCGACGCAATTTCGTCAGCCGTGTCGCCAACAGGATCATCTCGCGGATCTCGGGGGTTCATCTGCACGATTATGGGTGCACGTTGAAGGCATATCGGCGCGAGATGGTTAAGGACGTTCGCTTATACGGCGAAATGCATCGATTTGTTCCGATATATGTGTCATGGATGGGCGCGCGGCTGTGTGAAATTCCTGTGCGTCATCACGCACGCAAATTCGACAAATCGAAATACGGGATAGAGCGTATTCTCAAGGTCATCCTTGACCTGGTTGTCGTCAAGTTTCTGGATCGATACCTTGTAAAGCCGATTTATTTATTTGGCGGCTTCGGATTGCTGTCGCTGCTGCTCTCGATTTCATTGACCGCCCTAATGATATGGCTCAAGCTTTGCGAAGATGTGTCAATGGTCCAGACCCCAATTCTTCCGCTTACTGCGCTGACCTTTCTTATCGGCGTTCAGAGCATCCTGTTGGGATTGATCGCCGAGATCTTGGCCCGCACCTACTTTGAGGCGCGCGAACGGCGTGCGTATACCGTTCGCGAAACTTTTAATTTTCAGACCGACTGATGTGCGGTATCGCGGGTTTCGTAGGACGTGGCGATCAGCTTGACCTCATGCGTATGACACGCGCCCTTGTTCATCGCGGGCCCGATAGTGAAGGCTTCCACATCGATCGCGATAGAGCCGTGCATCTTGGGCATCGCCGCCTCGCTATCAGAGACATCAGCGGCGGCGTCCAGCCGATGTGGAATGCAGCAGGCACGATATGCGTCGTTTATAACGGTGAGATCTATAACCACGAAACGCTGCGCGCAGAATTGGTGGCAGCTGGCCACGTATTTTCTAGCAGCCATTCTGATACCGAAATCCTCGTCTGCGGATATGCCGAATGGGGGACCGGAGTGGCTGAACGCCTTAACGGCATGTTCGCTTTCGCCGTGCTCGATGAGGAACGACAACGCTTGTTTCTCGCCCGCGACAGGTTTGGCGAGAAGCCTCTTTATTATGCATCTCGGCCCGGGGTATTCGCGTTTGCGAGCGAGCTGAACGCCTTGACTTGCCACCGCGACATTTTGGCCAGGCCTTCGACGCTGGCACTGCAAAAGCTGTTTGCTTACGGCTACCTTCCTGCTCCCCACGCACTATATGAGGGTTCGGCGAAGCTTCCCGCCGGTCATTTCATGACGGTCGATCTGAATACGCTTGCTTCGACCATCGAAGCATATTGGCGCTTCGTGCTTGAGCCCGATGAAGACCTTGCGGCAAAAGGAGATGAAGCTCTTGCCGAGGAGCTACGTCATTTGTTGCTGCAAGCTGTCGGCCGGCGATTGGTCAGCGATGTGTCGGTCGGGGTTTTTCTCAGCGGCGGTCTCGATTCAAGTGCCGTATTGGCGGCCGCGGCGCGGGTCCGCAATGGGGGGCCCCTCAACAGCTTCACGGTCGGATTTTCCGAACCATCATATGACGAATCTGAGTTCGCCAAGATTGCGGCCTCGCACGTGGGCTCCCGCCACAATCAACGCATCCTCGATCTGGAGGAGGCACGGGATCTCATTCCTCAAGTTCTCTCAAAACTTGATGAACCGTTGGGCGACCCCTCTATTGTCCCCACCTATCTGCTCTCCGCCTTCACGAGGGCACAGGCAACGGTAGCCCTGTCCGGTGACGGTGGAGATGAACTGTTCGCCGGCTATGACCCGTTTAGAGCTTTGCGGCTCGCCAGCGTTTACAGCCGCCTCGTTCCGAACAAGCTTCATTGTCTTTTGCGCGACCTTGCTGCCTTCATGCCAAAGTCTGCTCGCAACATGAGCCTGGATTTTAGGCTCCGGCGGACATTGATGGGGCTTTCGCACCCGGAATCGGCGTGGGCGCCGACATGGATGTCGCCGCTGGATCCTGCCAATGCCAGAGATCTGTTCGACAAGCCGATGCGCGCTGAGGATGTTTACAGCGAAGCCATGGAGTTATGGGAAATGGGTCCGGCCAAAACACGGGTCGATCGCCTCTTGCAGTTCTTCACAATCTTCTATCTGCAGGATGACATCTTAACCAAAGTTGACCGCGCTTCCATGATGTCTTCGTTGGAGACACGAGCGATCTTTCTGGATAACGACCTGGTAGATTTTTGCCAGCGGTTGCCGCACCGATTTAAGTACAAGAACGGCAAGAGGAAGGTTCTGCTTAAGAAGGCGCTTGGCCCTTTGCTTCCGGAAGCGATCATCCATCGAAAGAAGAAGGGATTTGGAATTCCTTTGGCCGAATGGATGCGTCAAGTACCCAAGACCCTGCCTCTGTCGCCTGTATCCGGCATGCGGCTGCAATGGATCAGGCAAGCTTGGCAGGACCATCTTTGCAAACGCGAGGATCATCGACTTTTGCTCTGGACGTGGTTGAGTTTGCAGAACGTCCTGCATCCTGTCGCGTAACGGAGTCCCTAGCTTTGTATCGCGCCGCATTTGCGGCAGAGGCGAAGATCAAAACGCATTGGTGGTTCGTCGAACGGTGCATTTATTTGCATCGATCTTAGGGGGAAAGCGCTGATCGCGGGCGAGACGGACGCTCAAAAAGCGTTCGACCAGGAGCGGCTCCGCTGCCGGCCGCGCGGCGCTCACGAGCCGGATCCGCGAACAACATCGCTTTCTGCTCTCACAGCATCTAAAAACTGTCGAGCAGTTGGAGGAAAGCATTGTAGCCAAACTGCGGATGCGCTTGCGCCCTTTCGCGACATCAAGAGCGCTGGCAAGCGCCGCTCGAACCGCGTTAAAAACAGTCCTCCTTAGCTCAACTCTACGAGCGTCGCGGCGCCACGCGAGCACCGACGGGCCAAAACCGACCGGCTCGACACCGAGCACTTGATGGGCGCTTTCTTGCGGTGGCTGCACGGCGAACCGAACCATTGCCACTGCGCGGCCTTTGAGATTGTTGCGATCCATGCGGTGCCCCCGGCCTTGAGGTGGCCGATGACTGGTTCGACAATGTGCTACGCTTATCTCGCAGCGGATGGAGCCGTGACACGGCAGACCTGACCGGAGATCCAGATTCTGGGAGCACGAACTGTCCGCCCTTCGGCGATGTCACGGGGGTTAGCGATACTAACCTTGCAGGCGAACTCGTACGGCGCGCGGGATCTCCCCTTGCCGATGCACTCGTCCTCCAGCGCGCGCAACGCATAGACCCGGTGTAGCCCGATGCATCAACCCTGCGTCGGTCGGATGCGCAGCTTCCTTGGGCCGCACCGTCGTATCGACCACAACCCAAGGTGCCGGTCTTGTGCGCCACCGCCAGACTTTCCTGGATCAGCGCGACCAGCTGTCCGAGCCGCTGGCGTTTGTCCATGGGCAACCGATGACAGATCCTGGTATGCGACAATGTGGGAGAAAAGCACTTTCAATTACCCACAATTTTGGGGCCGATCGTGGCGCCCAGCTCGATGTCGGTTAACCGCGATAGCCCGCGCCAGATCACGGTATTTCCTGGAGGCGGATCGCTGGCACGCGCTAAGTACCCTCCAAGCCGCGCGATCTTGACGACATAGCGCGAGAGCGTGCTTCGTCGAGAGTGATCGCCACCTCTGTCTTTCACCAAGTGATCAAGAAGCCTGATTTCGGGATCTGTCAGCGCCGTCTGCGGTAGGGCATTCGGCGAGGAACGATTGAGCATCGTCATCCAGAAGACGCGCCAACTCACAATGCAAAATACCGCGATCAGATTGACCAGACGCTCAGCGGTTCGCAATTTCGACTCCTCCGCCTTGCAGCCCGATTTGAGGATCTTATGGAAGACTTCGATCTTCCACCTCAACGCGTACCATCCGAGCTTCTCAATAGCGTCCTTGCGCGATTGGACCGGGAGATCCGTGAGGAGCTTCCACTCGATCTTCGTTCTCCGCTTCGGCGTTCCCCGCTCTTGAGCATGGATCACGGTTAGAGTGAGTGCGGGATATTTCTTCTGCTTGCCGATCGGCGGCAGAATTCGAAGCTTGCGGAAACGAATTTCGAGAAGCGCTTCATCCGGATCGCCTTTGTCGTCCTTGACCTCGATCCGATGTAGGCCTTTGACCGTAACCTCGTCCATTTCGTCGGCAATTGTATGATTGCCGTCTCCAGCAAGCCGATCAACACAGGTTCGCACCAGGAAATGCGTTCCAACCTCCTCGGCGAGGCAAAACAGCTCATAGATGTCGCTCTCGCGGTCACCGATATGAACACATCGTCCAGGGGCCGCGAGAAGGTCGGTCGATTGCCGTAAATTCTCCAGCCAGCGGATGCTCTCCTTCTGCTCGATCGGAACACGTGTCGGATTGATCTTTCGCTTCAGCGGCGGCCAAGCCGCTCATCCTTAAACTCGCATCCCGCAACTTCCCGATCAATCCACGTCTCGATACCGGTCCTCGATCGCGGAGCACGCGCCTTCGCGCGCTCCTTCAATACCAAGCCCATCGAGCACCCCGCGCTTCCGAATCAAGTGCTCAACAAGGAATCACATCAGATTCTGCAGATTCAAGATTTTGTCCCGGGAGCGTCGTCTAAATCGGCCGTCAACTGTGGGCAATTGAAAGAGAAAAGCACCGGTTACCTTACTGGAATGATGCGACCGTCAATTCAGTGACGAAAGGGATGGTGAGCAACCCATCAATGCCCAAGTGGGCTCTGATAACATTTCGAAGCTCGTTTAGGACGCTCTCCTCGCCGTGTCGCTCGATTGCCCGCTGCACGACAGTATTAGTCAGAGCCAATTCCACAAATTGGTCCCCCGATAATGCACTCTCCCATGTCCAGGACATGAATTCGACGAAATGCACATCCTGACGAGTTTCAAGTTCTTCCGCATAGTTCACGGGGGTGAAGCCACCATTCGCGTTGCCATGGGTGCCACGCGTATATATAGGCAAAATCGATTCGAGGAACGTCTCGTACGACGAAAGAAACTCGTTTCCAATATACCTTCGCTTGTTCATAAGGAGCCCAAGAACTCCATCTGGCTTCAATACTCGCTTTGCTTCGCCGTAAAATAGCATCCTATTGAACCAATTGGCAGATGTGGCGGTGGTGACTAGGTCGCAAGTCGCATCGCCTAGCGGCAACTCTTCCGCCACTCCATCCATATAACGAACGTTGCCTGGGTCGTCCGACGCTGCTTCCGCCACAACGCGCAACGGTGTGGTCGGCTCGATCCCGATGACATCTCCAAGCGGACCGACAAGCTTCGCGATCTGCCTCGTAAATATTCCCGTGCCGCAGCCGACATCTGCAATGCGACATGACTCCCCTGTCGACCGCGATCCGCCCTTGGCTGCGCGGTCTACTAGGTGCGTTATCGCGTTGTCATGATATCTCGGTCGTGACCGGTCATATATTTCTGCAACAAGGCCAAAATATTCTCTTTTTTCGCGAAACCGTTCAATGTTCGTCATCACTTTCCACCTCTCCATTCGCTAGCTGCGCGCTCGGAACTGGCTTTTGATGCGTGTCGAGGATCGCTCCGACTATCCCCTAGGTGCTGCGTACATCCGTTGAGGCAGCCCTACGGAGAGTTCTTCGACGCTCGACCATGTTAGGGAGGACCGGGTACGGGAGGCACAACTCGGTGCATCCACTCCGCACTAGTGCGTTTGACCAGCTGACGTTCATGAGGAATGGGTGACATGCTTCTGTCATCTGAATCAACTACTGGAGTTGGTAGCTGACTGGACTGCGAACTGTTTGCATCCAAAGATGACGCAAGAGACTGGCCACCGCCTCCCCCCCACGCAAACGTTTCCCCGACGATCCCGTTTCTTCTTCACGCGATCCAGTGCGGCGAAAAATCACCAAGACAATTCTCCGACAATCAACCGTCATCGCTACGTGGGGCGGCCGACCTTCCAATTACCCATAATTTTGGCAGCTATTGCGGCTCTCAGTTCGATGTCGGTTAGCCACGATAGCCCGCGCCAGATCACGATATTACCTGGAGGCGGATCGTCGGCTCGGGTCAAGTGCTCCTCTGGTTCGCGCGATCTTGACGACATAGTGCGAGAGCGTGTTTCGTCGAGAGTGATCGCGCCATTCCTGTGTTTCACCAAATGATCAAGAAGCTTGATTTCGGGATCTGTCAACGGCGTTTGCGGTACGGCATTCGGCGAGGAACGACTGAGCATGGTCAACGAGAAGCCCCGTCAACTCACAATGCAAAAAACGCGATCAGATCAACCACGTTCAGCGGTTCGCAATTTCGATGCCTCAGCTTTACAGCCCGATTTAAGGATTTTATGGAACACTTCGATCTTCCTCAACGCGTACCATTCGATCTTCTCGATGGCGTCCTCGCGCGATTGGATTGGGAGATCGGTGAGGAGCTTCCACTCGATCTTCTTTCGCCGCTTCGGCGTTCTCCCTCTTCAGCATGAATCACTGTCAGAGTGAGTGCGGGGTATTCCGTCTGTTTGGCGATCGGCGGCAGAATTCGAGGCTTACGCAAACGAATTTCGAGACGCGCTTCATCCGGATAGCCTTTTGTCGTCCTTGACTTTGATCTTTTGCAGGCCTTTGACCGTAACTTCGTCCATTTCGTCCGCAAGGTGCACACCACTGTACTCGCATGACTGCTATGACCACTATTTACGGGGTACTCCAATCGCGGCGCGCGGCGAGACGCGTTCAAACGATCTAACCGACCTTGGCGAAAGCAGTCGAGGCGATGGCGACGTTCGATTCGTCACATTATCTATCCGATCTGCGCCCGCATCACGCCGGATGGTACGAGTGACGCGCGCCGCGCATGAACAATGCGGCGTTATGGGGAAGCATCACGATTCAGGCCATAACCTCGCGTATGCATCCCACCGATACTATCACACGCTCGGTGGAACACGTTTCTGCAGACCCTCCATAGCCAGCCGATGCGCCGTCAACGATGTGTGTGTCAGAGGGCATTTCTTCTTAGTCGGGCACACTACGGCCCGACTAACGACCTCTCCACAATCCCATCGGCCAGGTAAAAGATCAATTCGAGCAATCTCCAGAAGTCGCTCCGCAAAACGCAATCATGAAGGGCTCAAGCTATGTCCCTCAAACGTTGTGAGTTCCCTTCTCTAATCTCCTGAGAATAGCTGCGAGTCTGTGCCGGATCGGTACAGCCCCATGGACCGTGCAGGTCGCCACGAATTCGGGCCGCCACCTACTTAGTCGCTACTGCCACTGGACCGTGCTGCGACCACAACGCCCTTATGCGCTGTAACCCTACCTGACTTGGTAGCTGCCAAGCCACCTCGCCGTGGTTTAATTCATTTGGACTAGGGGGACGAGCGAGCTGCCCGCAAGATTTGTACAGACTCTCGAGTTCGCCCCGATGTCGTCAAGCGCCTCATTTTTGCGGATCGGCTGCGCATGTGCCCGCTTGGCTGCCGATTGAAGTTTGTTGATTCCGTGCGATGCTCGCACCTGGTATCCATCGGTTGAGTGACGCAGGATTTTCCGAAACAAGTTCACAGATGAAATATTGTCGAAGTTCTCAAAGGCATCTGGCGCACCAACGATGAAGCTAAAGCCGCGGAAACGAAGCGGATGACCGAAAAACAACACGTAGCGCGCGAACGCACACTGACCGAGCCGACCTTCGCCGAACTTGTGCAGGCGATGAACGTCGACGATTGGGCGAGCGCGCTTTCGGTGGTCGAAGATGCCGTCGCGATAAGGCCGGAAGAGGTCAACTTCCGCGTGGTTCCGGCAGATCTATTGTTTCACAAAATGCACGACATGCGGCCCTGCCGGCTGAGAATGCTTGTTACGGAGGGCGCGCGACTCCGCAAGCCAAGTCCGCTAAGGTGCCAAGACGCAGCCGCCGGAGGAAATTGACTGCATTTATCTCAGCCCCCTTTCTATCGCTGATCAGGTCAAACGAAGCGCTGAGAGATGAGTGAGCTGCATTCCTATTCAGAGGACTTTTTTGAATACACTGAGCGCGGTGCAATTTCATCCGCGAAGGAACTCGTAAGGCTCGTTGTGCCGCTATTGCAACCTTCTTCTGTCCTCGACGTTGGTTGCGGACGTGGTGCGTGGCTTCGCGAGTGGAAGGCTGCCGGCGTCAAAACGGCAAAGGGCGTAGACGGGCCCTACGTTCGGGTTGAATCGCTTCACATTCCACGAGAAGAGTTCTTACCTGTGAATCTATCAACTCCATTTCGCGTTGGCGACAAGTTTGACTTGGTGACAAGTTTCGAGGTTGCTGAGCACCTCGATCCATTGTGTTCCGACACTTTCATATCTAGCCTCACTGCGCATGGCGACTTGGTTGCGTTTTCGGCGGCCACACCTGGGCAGGGTGGGGAAAACCATATCAACGAGCGCCCCCTTGTGTTCTGGCAAGAACGGTTCGGCTCCCTTGACTACGAGGCTTACGATGTCATTCGCCTTGCGCTCAAAGACAACAAAGCAGTGGAGCCCTGGTATCGGTTCAATACGATACTGTACGCAAAGAGGGATATCGCTGATCTACTGCCGCATGGAGTTCAGAAGACCCGGATCGCACCCAACGGGATTGAGGAGATCGGCGATTTGGGTTGGCGATTGCGAAAATCAATTCTACGCTCTCTACCCGTCTCGGCCGTAACTAAACTTTCTAGGATGAACTACTTTTGGTTGAATCAAACTCATGGAAGAGTCGCCGTCCATAAACGGTTAAGATTCTGAAATCACTTAGCGAAGCGGAATGTTCGCGCGTGAAGTGAAACTGGGCGGTTTCGGGTAGGAGCAATCAACATCGCGAGTTGCTCGGGTTGGTGATGAATGATCTGCGTTGCTGCGAGGTTCGACCAACGGGCCGCGATGGCCTGTCGGCGGAAGCCGTGGCGCACTGCCCGCTGCTGACACAATATCGGCAATTGTCTTACGTGGAGCTGGCGTTTCATATTGGAGGAGTCCGCGTCGTTTATCACCTTTTTCCGGCTGCCGCTCGGCTGGTTGCGAAGCAGACGGTGCTCCACAAGACGATTAGTGCGATCCGTGCGGAGACCTTGGAGGCGATCAACCGAACGCTAATCAGCTACGCACGCCAGGAGAAGTTTGAAGACGGAACTGTGGCGCGGATCAACAGTACGGTGACCGCAGCGCTGATGCATGCGCCGTCCGATAGTTCGCTGTTGTGGGATGCGGTGCGGGTGATGGTGCGGCTTTTGAAGCAGACGGGCAAACTGCCCGGCGCCGCGCAGATCGTCTGGCGCAATCATCGCACCTGGCCAAGAAGCGCGCTCAGACGATCCAGCACTGCCGCGGTGAGAAACAGGGCCACACTCTATCGGGACTTGATCGCGGCAACCCGCGCCACCGTCGCCGCACTTCAACAAGCACTGCAACATCTGGTCCACTGCATGACGATCGAGGCGATCGCCTTGCGGCGAGGTCGAGAATTGTATGCCGCTGGTTGCACGCCTGATCGACCCAAGCCGAGCGCCGCGTTTTGCCGGTGAGGCGCGCCGGTCGGCGGGAAGCTGGTGCGCCTGTTATGACATCATCGTCAAGGGCGGCCGTAAAGTTCAGTAGGGCCATAATCACCACCGGACGAACCGGCTTGATTCTAGATGTCGTTGTCGAGAGCGAAAACCGGCCGACGCCGAGCGCTTTCTCCCGATGCTCGAACGGCACGTCGACCAATACGGCGCCGCTCCGCGCAAACCCGGGATCGGCCAGGCGACCTATTTCAACTGGAAAAGTATTTGTCGAGAAGCTGCGCGACGTGGTCGGGCTCTATCTCAATCCGCCTGACAAGGCCGTAGTGCTTTGCGTCAATGAGAAGAGCCAGATTCAGGCCCTCGAACGACCCTAGGCTACATCGAAGGTGTCACCCACGACTACCAGCGTCATGGCACGACCACCCTGTTCGCCGCCTCAACGTGCTCGACGGCGCAATCATCGCTCAATGCAAACCCCGCCATCGTCACCAGAAGTTCCTCGCCTTCCTGCGTCACATCGAAGCTAATGTGCCGGCGCAACTCGACATCCATCTCGTCGTCGACAACTACGCCACCCACAAGCATCCCAAGATCAGGGCCCGGCTCGCCCGCCGTCCGCGTTGGCACATTCACTTCACACCAACCTACGCTCCCTGGTTTGACCAGGTCGAACCCTTCTTCGCACTCATCACCCAACGCGCAATCCGACGGGGATCGTTCGATTCCACCGCCGACCTCGTCAAAAAAAATCGACCGCTTTATCCGCACCCACAATGCAGATTCACGCCCCTTCATGTGGACCGCTACCGCCGATTCCATCCTCCAGAAACTCGCGCAACCTTGTCGGCGAATTTTCCGGGACAGAACACAGGGCGCGGAAGCAGCTTCATCTATGCCGGGCTGACTTCAGAGGGGCTTGTCCCTCGAGCGCGATTGTTCCAGCTCTCACGGATGAAATTTCGCCACGGGCGCGATCTCGGCGTCGCTCAAAACATCGCGGAAGGCTTCATTGTTTCCCAGCTTCGGGTCTGAATGTCTTGCGGCACACATCGGCGTTGTAAAGGATGACCTTGATCAGGACGCCGGATTCCCTCTCAGGACAATTGCATTCCCTTCAAGCGGAGGACCTGTGAACATGCCGCCACGGCGGGACGCTGCATAGCATGTTTCGCGGGAGCTCTCATCAACAAGTCTCGTTTGCGACTCAATTCGGGATGAAAGTAGGTGATGCAAGTGTGCCCCAGTTTGGTCTTTCTCCGCGTCGGCCGCCTCCTCACTCGAATGGACAATCACGCGCCGGCGCTCAATAAAGAGAGACCAGCCGAACCGTCACGTGATGGGAACGAGTGCATCAGATTCCTATTCCGCCTGAAGGCCCGCAGATTCGGCTGACAGAAGTTGTACCAAGGTCACTTGCAAACGTTGTAGCTGCTTGCACAAGTCTGCGATATGTAGCGCGCTCTGCTTCGCGCCTTCGCGTCCGATAAAGAAGAAATGGCCGCCCTCCACATAACGACAAAGTCGGGTTTGGAGTTGCAGCGCTAGGTCTCGCAGCTCGCTCCAGACTCCGTCGAGCGCGGACGTTGAGCTTGCAGCAGAATACTCACAGAACAGTTTTTGGCTGTTCAGGAAACCCCATGTTGCCTGATCCGTAAGAGCGTGCCGCGCGTCGGTCGTGCGCGTAGGCGCAATCGCGGCCGTGAAGGGATACTCGGGGTAGGCAAAAGTCCCCAGATCGACGATTGTGTCGAGCAGAGAATTGCGTTCAAGTCCGGTTCGCTGATTGGGTTCGCCCCGTAAGCGGATCGGAGTGTTCACGAGATAGTACGACGCGTATGCGGCCGCGCCGATGATCTCCTTCCCTCTCCAGTTGATGTCGCGAAGAAAGGATGCGCTACGGGCAGAAAAACCTGCATCATCATTCCCGGTTCTCCAGAAGCCCTCCGCCGTTAGTGGCACTCCTTCCGGTTCCGCTGGAACCATACCGGGCATTGGCGGAGTCGCTGCAAGTGCAATGAACCCCGGCATCTCGAGACCCAAACGGCGCGCAGCAACATGGAATGCCCGGCAGGCCCGTCCCGCCATGCTCCAAGCGATCGGCACGATTGGAGCGCGCGAACCTCGTGTTCGGATGATTTCGAGCGTTATCGCCGCGGCGGCGTTTGCCCAATCAGTCACCGTCAGATCAGGCAAGCGACGCCGGAAGGCGCGATGATCGGACGGATAGGATAGGGCGATGAAGCCCATGCCGTGCTCCTTGAGCCAATGGTCGAGAAAATCCTCGCCCCGGCTGCCCGGGTGACCGTAAAAAATTCTTGCCATATGGCCGCCGCCTGGAAGCCCGATGATTACGGGAGATCCCGGCGATCCCGCGCGGAAATATGCGATGGCAGGAACACCGGAGGCTTCTATAAGAAACTCCGATGGCAACAGGGCCTCTGGCTCGTGGCTTGTTGAATTTGCGACCATTGTATTTGTTCCTTATTGCCGGAAGGCGCATCAGAATCGGTCCGTTGCTGGTTCAACACTGGAGGTCCTCAGTCATCCGCCTGCCCGCAAAACCTCGTGCATACCGACAGATAGGAGCATACCCGCGACCTATGGATGTGAACTGTTCGCGCGAAGGAACCTCAGGCGTGAGGAGTGGTCCGGATCTTGGACTGACGAGACTTGCGCGCCCAGGTCGACGAAGGGCTCGAAGCGCCTGCGCTCTCGGCTTGAACAGGCGGTGAATGTCCAGGTGCCTTCGGAGCTTCGATAATTATCTCAGGCGATCTGGCGGCGCTTCGATTGTTGCAACTGGAATGATCACGAGGGAGATCTGCATGGTCGGCGCCGACGCTTCTTGCCTTGACGGACGTTGGATGAGCCAGCCAACGATGGCGAGAAAACACGGGCTCTCCAGCAACAGCGCAGCGGCAAACGAGGCAGGCACCGCAGAGCGATCCTGTGGCAGGCTGAAAATGATCGGCCGCGGCAATGGTCATGAGGATTGCATCCTTACCAGGCTTACTTAGGAGCGAGCCCCGCCTGGACAACACCGACCTTGCGACATCCATGCGTGACAGCGAGCAGAGTCTGCGGCGTGGCCGCGCCAGCGCCTGCAATAGTGCTGGCTGCCTGCTCGCGGTTCGGCTCGCTGGCCTCTGGTAACTCGTCGATCGACATTCTTGAGGATCCATCTCAATGCATCCGCCGGCAAACAACATGACGACGATCTTCGGGTGGGGCAGGTCTTGCGCGGTGCCGCTTTGCGGGAGTTGGGATGCAACGGCTGTCGCCGGATCGCCCGCAGGGTGATGATGAATACCAGTAACGAAGCATGATGTCGATCATCGGGAAGATCTCTATGCGGCCTTTTCGCATCTCGAAATACCCCGTTGGTCAGTGTCCCACATTTGCGACGGTGTGGATCACTGGGCTGGACACGGCCTTTCCGCGGTGGTTACCGGAGGCGCATCGAGATGGTAGACCGCGGCGGACCGCCATTGTTGACCTGCTGTCGGGCGTGGCGCCCTTATTGGATTGCCCTACTCGTCAAGCTTGTCGATGCGGTTACCCTGGTCATCAATCGGGTTGCCGCTCTCGTCCATGCCCACGCCGTCCGGATAGTGCGGACGGTCCAGCGTCGTGAGGAAGAAATCTCTGCTGGGTAGATCTCTGATACGTCTCTCGAGACGGGGATAGGATGCTTCAATGTTACCTGGCGGGACATCCTGTGGAATGCGAGACTCGATGCCCTTGATGGTGTTGGCCTTGATGGCCTCAAAGGCGTTCTTTTGCCACAGGTCATAATCCTTTATCGGAATGTCCATCGGCTCGTCGGCGTCGACCACAAAAGCCGAAGAGATCTTGATACGATAAGCAGTGGAGATGCCGTCATATTGGCCGGTCTTCTCGTTATACATGCCATCGGCATTGCGGCGGAGCGCGAAGTAGAGCGCCAAATGATCCTGATGGTGCGAGGTGTCTTGCCCGCCGGCGTTAAACGGGAAAGTGGCCTCGGCATAAAGATCACGCCAGTTGCGGTATCCGCCGATCAGACCGGTGCCCCTTAAACCATCGGAGGCAATATTCAGGCGGATTATGCCATTGGCGAAGTTGGCGTCGCCGGTCTGATTAAAGTACCATGCGATACGTGGGGCGTGCAGATGTTCCACCTGTTCCGTCTCCACGACGCCGTTTTTTATCTTGGCTTTCAGCTTGGTGTACTGGTCTGATTTCGGAATACGATAGGAATAATCCGCCGCGATGCTGCCGCGAGCGCCTTTCACAATCTTGTCCGGTGAATAGCCGATCTCGACCGTGGCGTCACTGTCATTCATGGGGTCCTGGTTGCCGGAGATGCGCACAACCATAGTAAAAAGGCCGGACTGCATCTTATCATTGACTCGCAGACCGAACTCCGCGTTGCCGTTGCCGCGCCACGGCGCGTCGCAGCCCCAAGCGCGGTACAGAGAGTTGTCGATGCCCTTCTCGCCATCCGGACCGACAAAGTCATTGGCCCCGATCTGGCTGTCCAGATTGAAGCCGTCGGCGATGCGGCTGGTTACCTCCGGCTGCCCTGGATCGTCGGCGGCCCATGGATTGACGTAGGTTTCAATGCCGCGCTTATAGCCCCGATAAGAGATGGCGCGGTCCCAAATGTCTACCCTCACCATCGCAGGGTCCCGGACTTGGTCCAGCCCCGGAGGCGCAATGATCCAGTCGATCTCCTGCCGGGACCGCCATTTTTGGCGCGCGAGCGCGATCCTGGTCTGATCAGAATTGGCGAAGTGAATGGTGCTGCCATGCGGGCAGTCCACGCCCGGCTCGATTTCCGCGCCGCGCGTAAAGCCAGGGCGACCGCCGTAGCGGAAGGCATATTCATAGGCACTCACCACAAAGCCGCGAGTCCAGGAATCAGCCTTGGCGGGAAATGCGGCGCCGCCGATCAGGCCCACGACCGTCGTGCAAATGATGAGACGGTTTTTCACTACCATAACGCTACTCCTTCCAACGGTTGGATTTAGGAAACGACGACCGTTCCAACCATTCCCATCGCGTCGTGAAACTTGCAGAAATATTTGTAAGTCCCTTTTACCGTGAAGGTGTGGCTGAAGGTGGCGTCTTCCTCCATGTTGCCAGAGTCGAAAGGCGCCACGCCGACCGGCAGCGCGGCATCGAAAGCCGCGGTCGGCTGGGCGGGAACGAAGGTCACGGAGTGGGTGATGACGCCGGGATTGGTCCACTTCACCGTGTCGCCGACGCTGATATTGACGATCGCAGGCACGAACACGCTCTTGGGGTTGTTCTTCATGACCACCTCGACGGTCTTTCCTTCGGCCAGCGCGGGCGAGGCGACGATGACACCGAGACTGGCGAACATCTCGATACAGGCACGACGATGAATCTTCATTGAAGGTCCTTGCGGCTATTCCGGCGGAGAAACTTGATTGATCAAGAGGTCAGATACCGCTCTGGCTTCAAAAGCCAGGGGATCGGCGTCGTCCATCTGTCCCTTGTGAAGCACGATGTCGGCGCTCACTTCGAAATCGGTGATGCTCTTGGCGTCATCGGAAATGAATGTTGTGCCCGCGAAAGGACTCCAAGTCTTCCAGGCGGAGGAGGCGCTAGTCTTATAGCGCCAGGCGGGCCGGAAATATTCCATGCGGAAGCTGTAGCGTAGGCCTGCGGGATCGCGCTTGGGCACCGGTGCCGTGTCGCCCTTGGAGCGGGATTCAGCAAGTGTGAACCAGCTCGCCTTTTGCTCCATGGTCAGCTCGGCGGCGCGATAGGCGAGATACTTCTCGATGTCGTCGCGGCTAGTGAATTTGTGGCCGGCGACCACCAGGTGAAACCGGTCGGCGTCTTTCTTCTGCTTGGTGAACATCCCCGGCTTGGCCGGCGGCACCATGGGAAGCTTGTCGGAGGCTTGCGCGGGCTCGGTGGGCACCGGAGTGGCGGCGACAGGCGGCCGCTCCGCCGCGAAACTGATTCCCGCCGAAGCGCAGAGCGCCGCGAGAACAAAGCCGATACTACCACAACTGCGTTTCATACTTGCCTGCCTGCTCTTTTTCATTTCCTCAGAAATTGAAGCCTATCGACACCGCCCATACGAGGGCGGTGGCGATGACTCCGCCGACCGCAAATCGCCACAAGGGAGCAATTTTCATCTCAGCATCGCCCGCATTGCTTGGGCGCTTGCCGGAGATCATGGGCGTGACGAGATTTTGGCGTTTATAGATGAAGTAGAAGATCACCGCCGCGAGATGCAGCGCGATCACCCACAGAAGAATAGTGAACCAATAATAGTGCAGATGCGCGAGATGGCGGCCTTGCCTGAAGGTCACGTAGCTAGACAAGGGTCCCGAATAGAGCCCGTCCACATCGACCGCAAACAGGCCAAGAATCACCACGGCCAAGACCAGGCCCACCATCAGAACAATGCTGACCGCCCCTAGCGCGTTGTGGCCGTGGGTGTGGGGCGTATCACGCCAGTGCAGCGTGCTGGCATAGTCGAGGATAGCCTTCGGACCGCGCACGAAATTGGCAAACCGTGCGGTCGAGGAGCCAACCAGTCCCCAATAGAGACGCATCAGCACGATCCACAGGATCGCATAGCCGCTATAGAGATGATATTCGAGTTCATTGTGAAGGCCGGTCCACCAGCAAACGCCGATCCCGATCACCAGGAGCCAGTGCATGCCGCGCACTGGAAGGTCCCAGACTCCCAGGTCCGTCGTGTCGGCCAAGGTCGATTCCATACGGCTCAGCTCAGAGGAAGTCATAGACCGCTCTAGTCATCGTTTTCTTTTGCGTAGTCCGGCGAGCGATAGCTATCATGGCAGGCCTTGCAGGCCTTGCCCATCGCTTCCACTTGCGCCTTCAGTGCATTCGCGTCCTTGCTGATCGCAACCTGATTCAGCTTTGCTGCCTCGACCTGCGCCACTTTGCCCAACGTTACGAAATCATCATTGTTCTGCCAGAGTGCTGGCAGCCCATATGTCTTGGCTCCGGACTCAGGGCCGCTGCCCTTGGGAAACCAGTTCAGCAGATAGCCGCTGCGATCCTTGATCGTCTGAGCGTTAGGCAGGACCGTGTTGTCCCAATCAATCGTTCGCTTCTTCAGCTCGTCACTGATCGCCTTGAGTGCACCGCCCATGTCACGGAACTTGTCCTGGCGGGACTTGATTTGAGCGACCTCTGCCGGACCGGCAACGCTCTCCAACACGGCAAGACCAAATGCTACACACACTGCGGCGGCAACACAGCGAAAGCCCAACGCAAACATGCAAATAACAACTCCCTGGCCGAAGCACTCTAGATGTCATCGATTTGGCGAGCACCCTTACGCGAGCAAATCCGTGTAGGGCTGCTTGACCTCCATGGAGCCTTTGCCCCAGGCATCAAGCGACACGCCCAACGCCTTTTGGATTGTCAGGCCGACACGGGAAACCGTACTGCCGTCGCCTGCGACATGATAACCAGCCTTCATGCGGCCGCTGGCTCCACCAGCCACGAAGATCGGTAGGCCATCGACAGCGTGGATCTTGGCAAAGCTTTGGTCGGTAAAGGCAAAGACCAGACTATGGTCGAGAACCGTGCCGTCACCTTCTGAAACCGCATCGAGCTCCTTCAGGAGCATGGCGAACAATTGCATCATGTCGACATTGTACTGCGCAACCCGCGGCTGATAACCTAGGCCCGGATCGGTGGGCTCTTCATGCGTAGTCTGGTGATACCCGAGCGAGTCGCCAGGCACGAAGATTTGGGATGTCGGCTCAGAAATGCTGAGATTGAACACCCGCGTCTGGTCGGTGGCGAGCGCCAGAGCTCCAAGCCGCGCCATCAACGGCGTCACGTTGCGAAGGTTGGGAAGTGAATTGTTGCAGACCATCTCGGCGGGTGCGGAAGGAATGGTGACCTTGGCCTGGATTTCGGGACGCTGCAGTTCCGCGGCCAGCTGCAGTTCGGCTTCGCGCACGGAGGTAAAATACTGGTCCATGCGGGCGCGATCAGCGGGACCGAGGTTCTGCATGACCCGCTTGCGATTGTCCGCCACAACTGACAGCACGCTTTGTTGTATCAGGACTTGCGGATCCGGTTTCCAGTCCTCTTTGGTGGGATCCTGGAAGCCCGGCCCGAACAAGCGGGTATAAAGCGAGAGGGGCGACGGCTCGGCCGGCAGGGTGTTGGCGCCACCAAGGCTGGAATAGCTCTGCTTCGGATCGCCAGCGGAAGAAGCCGACACCGATTTGAAGCGGGCGCCGTGGGAGATGACGTCGGCGATCTGCTGGTCGATGGTCTTAGAATCGAATTCCTTATCCTTGGTGGGCGAAATGCCGGTGGCGGCGGCCGCCGCCCCCGACCAATGCTGGTAATTCGGATTGTCGTCGAGCGGAACGCGCAACCCACTGAACACGTTCAGCTTGGCGCGATAGGGCTCCAGTGGTTTCAACTGGGACGTCATCTCCCACTCTTTCCCGGCCGTCTTGGGAATCCACAGTTGCGAGGTCAGGCCCAAGCCAAAAAAGAATGTGTTGAAACGGGTGGGAAGCGGCTTTCCGGTCGCGGCCAGGGCCTCGCCCTTGCTGTCCAGGAAACAGTCCAGAAATGGGATGCCCATGACGGCCAGAGCGCCCTGGCATGTGCCGCGGAGCAGAAATCTGCGATCGATCTTCATGACGGGCTCCGATCTATTGGTCCGCGACGTTGGGCGCGGAGCTGGTTGTTTCGGGGGAAGGCGCAGGCGCGCTGAAGTAGTCCTTGTCGTCGACCAGGCTCTTCAGCAACGAACGCATCCGAAAACCGGAATCCGCGAAGGCCTGGTAGGCGGTCTTAACAGCGGAGGCGGGGACATCTTCGCTGTTCACACCGCGGGAATACGCATAGACCTTGCGTGCAAGACAGGCCGTGTATTTGGGATCGTCGTGCAGGAATTGGCCAAGCCCCGCGGCGCCGGCATAATGCTTGCCCTTTATCGTGGCCGAAAGATCGATAAACTTGCCATTCTCCATGGTACGGCGCTGACCGATCGTGTCAAAGCCCTCAAGAGTCAGCCCGATTGGATCGCTGTGATTGTGGCAGGAGGCGCAGGTCGGGTTAGCGGCATGCGCCATCAAGCGCTCGCGCACCGTTTTCAACGGGCCGCTGGTGTCATTGACCACCGAAAAATCCACATTGGCGGGCGGCGCAGGCGTGGGCTCGCAAAGGAAGATATCCATTACCGCCACGCCGCGCTTCGTGGGTGAACTGCGGCCGGGATGGGAGAACATGGCCAGCATGCTGGCCTGCGTGAGAATGCCGCTGCGACCTGAATCAGCGGCAAATTCATAGGGCATCCATTCGCCCTTGAATTGGAACGGCAGCTGATAGTCGGCGGCCAAATTGCGGTTGATGAAGGTCTTGCGCGTGGTCATCAGGTCGCGCATGTCGCCATTGGTATGCAATGCCAGATCGATGGCGGTCCGCAGGGTTTCCTCCTTCGCCGAGGCGGCAGTACCCGAGCTCCACTTGGGGTACAGGTTGCTGTCCTTAGACACCGTGTCGAAGTTGTCGAGCTCCAACATGTCGGTGAAGAAGGCCCGGATGCCGAGGTCCAGCCGTGGCGAGGCCATGAGGCGGTCGACCTGCTTGTCAAGCCCGGCGGGCGTATTCAGATCGCCCTTCTCGGCCGCTTGGAGCAACTCGGCGTCGGGCGTTGAATCCCACATCAGGTAACTGAGGCGCGTCGCCCGGCTATATGAGTCCAGCGCCCATTGCTTGTTGCCGGCCGGCACCGCAGTTTCCATGCGGAATACGAAATTGGGCGCCTGGAGCAAACTGGCCAGGCCATAGCGCAGGCCGGCATAGAAGTCGTTCTGCGACTCGGCGAGCCCGTGGCTCAGATCGACGGCGCTTTTGATTTCGTCCTCGATCAATGGCCGGCGGTACAGCATCCGTCCATAATGGCTCAGCACTTGTGCGGTGCAGGCATCATTGGGCTCTTTGGCCGACTTCGGCACGCAGGGAAGCTTGGCGCGATATTTCTCCCCCGTGACCTGGATAGCGATGCTGTCCGCCAGTTTGGTGAAGGATTCAAAGCCCACAGGCGTTACCGAAAGCACCGAGGTGCTGGCTGCCTGCAAGCCGCCAATGCGGATCGTCGGCTCGAAGAAGCCGCGCACTTCAATTTCGGTTCCGAAGATATCGGCAATGGAGTTGCGGTACTCTGCATGTGTCAGCCGCCTCATGCTCACGACTTCCGAATTGGCGCCGGACCGAGCTGAAGTGACGTCGGCAGCCGTCGCACCGGACGCCAACACTGTTAAGGATGAAAGGGAGATGGCAAGACTTCGGATGCGTCCCATTATACGGCCTCTCGGTAGACCACGCGCCCGTTTGCGGTTTTCCTTGCGCTCACACGTATCGCCCGCCCGTGCCTTCGCTCAATCATGGCGTCCCCGTCATCACATACCTGCCTTAAACTCGACGAAGATACTAAGGTGAAGCGTACGATGGCTCATCTCAGGCGGCGGAGGCGGATAATGCGCGCTCCTGATCGTAGCAAGTGCGGCCTGATCGAGAACCGCAGATCCGCTCGATTGGGACAAGCTGACCCCCGATACGCGCCCGTCCTGATAATCGAATGTCACGCGGGCACGACCATGCTGGCCGCTGGCGCGCGCAGACGCCGGATAGATCAATGCACTTTCGACGGCTTGCCGTAGTGCCCCTTGAAAACTCGACATCGCGCCAGCGCTCGGCGCCGCGCTTGCGGTCGCTTGTTGCTGCGCTGGGCGCGCGGCCGGTTTTCGCTGGACCTGCTGCGGTGGCTTTGCAGGCTTGGGGCGTACGACCGGCGCCTCCGCCTTCGGAGGTGGCGGAGCAGGTTCAGGTGGAGCAACGTCTGCCGGCGGAGGAGGGACCTCCGAGGGCGGTGGAGTAACCTGAGGATCTTCCGGTACCGGGGGAGCCTCTTCGGGCACCGGCCGAGTTTCCGCGACCATAGAAGGCGGATCCGGCGGAGCTTCGGCCGGCGCAGGTGGCGCGGCCACCAGCGAAATCTGCATGGTCGGCGCTGATGACTCGATCCGGGCCGGGCGTTGCGTGACCCAGCCGACGACGGCGAGAAAACAGAGGCCCTCCAGCAACAGCGCAGCGACAAACGAAGCGGGCAGTGCGGAGCGCTCCTGCAGTGGGCTGAAATGATCGACTGTCGCGATGGTCACAACGATTGCACTCCTACTTGGTTTCCTTCGCGGCTAGTCCCACCTGAACAATGCCGGCTTTGCGGCACGCATCCATCACTGCGAGAAGATTCTGGAGCGTGGCGGTTCCGGCTCCGGCAATGGTAACGGCAGCGTGCTCGCGGTCCGGCTCGCTGGCCAATTTTGTCGTCAGATCGTCAATAGTTAGTTTTTGCCCATCCGTCTCGATAGCGCCGTCGGCAAACAGGGTAACGACGATCTTTGGGTGGGGGAGATCCTGTGCAGTGCTGCTTTGCGGAAGCTGCGAGGCGATGCCGGTCGCCGGGATCATTCGCAACGTGATCATGATGAAGAACACCAGCAGGAATAGCATGATGTCGATCATCGGGATGATTTCTATGCGGCCCTTCCGCATCTCGAAATATCGCATTGTCAGGTCCCCGTATTCGCGACCGGGTGGATTGCAGGACCATGAGCACGCTTTTCTCCTGCAGCGATCCGAGGCGCATCGAGGCGGTTGACCATAGAGACCTTCAAAGTCTCGAGTTGATGAACGATAAGCCGCGTCCAGTTGTTCAGGCTGTTGAAACAAACGAGACCGACAATGGCGATGAGCAGACCGCATGCGGTCGCGATCAGAGCCTCGCCGACGCCACCGGTGATCTGCGTCGCTGCATTGCCTGCGTCGCCGAGAACTGCGAACGCCTTGACCATGCCAGCGATCGTGCCGAGAAGGCCTAGCAAAGGCGCGAGCGTCACGATGGTGTCGAGCAGCCACAAGCGGCTATCCAGCTTGGGGACTTGCCATAGGATTGCTTCCTCCAGCAGCTCGGACATCCGATGCGCATCCTTCAGCTCGGAATGGTGCAGCGGCACTTCCAGCAAGGCGCGATGCGGCAGCCGTGGCGATTTCTCGACGAGGTCTGCAAGCGTCCTCCGATCTAGATGCCCGAATTGCGAAACGGTGCTGGTGACGTGCTTTCCGCGACGTATGGTCCGGCCAAGATACCAGAAGCGATCGATAATCACGGTGAGCGCGATTAACAGTAGGATGGCCATAACATAGAGAATGCCGTCGGACTGCGCCGCGAGTTCGGAGAGACGATCCAGAGTCATGCTCAATTCCTTCGATGATGGTGTGGCGTCAGAACTGCACAGTCAGGCTGCTATAGATGTTCCGGCCGATCTGTGTATAGAACAGCGGTGTTACCGAAACGCCGGAATAGCCGGCGAAATCTACAATTGTACGACTGTCGAGGATATTGTTGATCCCGAATTTTGCGGTCACCGCCGCCAGATTGGGCAGAGGGTTTTTGACCTTGTACGTAACGGCCATGTCGAGCTGATTAAATGGTGATAGCGGTTGCTTTTGCCCGACGTCGCCGAACCGGGAACCTACCCATTTGTCCGTCAGCGAGGCGTGCCAGTTACCCTCTTCGTAAATCAGGCCGCCTGCAAGCGTCGCGTTGGGCGCCTCTTGAATCCATAGCCCGGTCTGGGTGCTCTTGGCACTGTTAAGGCTGCCATTGCCGAAAACGCTGAAGCCGTTGCCGACGTGAACCGTTCCTTCGAGTTCGATACCCTTGTAGATTGCGCCACCTTGGTTGAAGTAGTTAGCAATCCCGCCGATCGTCTGCGATGCGATCATGTTCTGGAAGTCGATGTAATAGACATCGCCAGCAAGCGTGAAGGTCTTACTCTGATAGCTCGTACCAACCTGATAGTTCCAGGTAGTTTGAGGTTGGACATTGGCGCTGCCGGGCAGAGCATTGGGTGGGGTCAAGAACCCTTCCGCGGCTTGGGCATAGACCGACCAATTAGGCGACAGCTTGTAGTTCGCTGCAAGCGACGGCAGTACCTTCGCCCAGGTCTGGTCATACTGCGCCACCCCGTGTGTGTTCGGATCTACCAACGATTCATAGCTGCGCTCGACATTGGCGTATTTGGCACCGGTCGTGATCGTCAGGCCAGGTAATGGCTTCCAATCTCCTTCTAGGTAAGGTTGAAATGTATTAAGCGTCATGTGTTGATCGTAGTTGGTGGATATGTATTGCTGCGCCAAAGTCATGTCGACCTTAAAGCTACCCCGATAGCTCGGCTGGTGCTCGGCCCATGCACCAAACTTCACGTCTCCGTCAGGCAGGTCTTTGGTGATCGCGACCACATCGCCATAGGAGCGGAAGTGTACTTGACCTAACGTGCCCGGCACGTCGCTGGCGCCGAACACCGTACCGGGACCGGAGTTATTACTGACATCCAGGCCATAGAACGAGGGGTGCTCCCTGTAGCCGTAGGTGTAGAGCTTCTGGTCAAGATGCCAGCCGTCGCCATAGTCAGACTTGAGGCCGAGGTACTCGAAGTCAGTCGTTAAAGTCCAGCGGTTGTAGCCCGCGTAGTTCTGCTGGTTCGGGGAGGAGGATAGTCCGTAGTTTGGGCCGTAGGCCTTGATCTGGGCGAGCGATGCACCCGAAAAATAATTTCGTAGGTCATTATTGTTGATCGAAACGAAAGTGAGGGTGGTATTGTCGCTGAGCGGCTGCACAAGCTTCAGCGCCACGTTTTCCCGCTCTTTGGCAACGTTGGTGAAATAGCCGTCGCTTTTCGTAAACTGCGTGTCAAGGAAGAACGAGGCACCGTTCGCGCTTTTGAGCTGACCGGAATCAAGCTGGATGCCGTAGAGCTGCGTATTGAAGCTGCCGTAGCCCGTGGTTGCCGTTGTAGCCAAGGACGACATTGGTGACTTGGTTTGGAGTCCCACCGTGCCACCGAACGTCGCATCGCCTACAGTCGACGCCGTGCCCGGACCCCGATCGACAGTGACCTGCCCGAGATCATTTGTCATGATGAAAGAGCCGCTGCGCTGGGTGAGGTTGAAGGCCCGAAGCGGAATTCCATCCAGCGTGACGTTGAATTGGCCGTTCTGGAAGCCGCGGATCGAGATCTTGGCATCATCTCCACCGCTTCCGCTCGGCTGAACCATCACGCTCGGCGCAACGTTGATGACACTGTCGAAGTTGGCGGTCGCCGGAATGTTGTTCTCGATGTAGTGCTTGTCGATAACGGAGGTCGGCTGCGTCACCGTCAACGGCGTTGTCGTTGGAGCTTGATACACGGCCGAATTGACATCGACAGCACTGTCGGATGTCTGGACAGTTCCGAGGTCTGTCGTCTGGGCGAGAGCACCTGTTGCTCCCGCCACCGGCGGAACGCTCGCAGCCAGCCAAAGCGCGGCATCGATGACGTACCGCCTCTTCTTCCGCCTGCCTGCGGTACTCGAAACTCGTCGCATTTATAACCCCTCCTGTTGCCCGTTTGGGCCACCTCATCGTCGGCGGCGCCCCATCTATTTGTTCTATAATTATAGGTTAGTTCAGACGGTTTTGTGACAGTCGGAAGATCATGCGCTTTTCTCTTGCTGAGTGCCCTGGTGCTGGTCGGTGCCGCTGCGGGATGGAATCGATTGCTAGTGCGATCGCAAGGCGAGGCCCTCGGCGCTTGGAGCCAATGCAATGGGCTTAGGGTCTAGCAATTGATGGCGCGCGAAAGCTGCGAATGCGCTCGTCTTTAGAGTTTGACGACGCGTCGCAGGAGTGCCTGCCGCATTATTTGGGCAGCAGGGCCCTAATATCGTCGGCAAGGCGCTCGAGCGCCGGAGCTGGAGCTTGCCGAAGCCTCATGACCTCGCCGACTCGACCCTCAATCATCACAATCCGCAGCGGCAGCTGAAACGGCTGTGGAACACCTTTGCTCAATTTTCCGGGGATGCGATTTCACGCGAGGTGGTGCCAAGTTCAGGCGTCCGCTATTCGAGTAAACTCGGCATGCGTGATTTCACTCTGCAAATGGGGCGCTGGCATCTTCGCTTTCCTTTCGCAATTCGTGTCGCAAAACGGTACTACGAAAAATGACCAAGAGATCACCAGAGTGATCACCTCCACCCAGTTTCCAGCCATACCCGTGGCGTATCCCAGTCCTTATCGTTTGGTGAACATCAGTGAATTATGCGGGCCCGCCGCGGTGGCGGCAATCGTCCTTGATCTCTCGATATTTGCGGATGAGCTATTGGAGATTTTCAACGTCGAATTTGGTCACCCCGATTTGCGAGTTTCCTTGGCACGGCCCAGATGTAGAGGAGAACGTTTTAAGGTTCGAGTTCGTAGGCGGATTTCGTGTAACCATTCTTGGTTCTGGCCGAGGTCCTTAGCGAAACGACTGATCGTGTAGAGTGGATTGGTTCTAACGGACGCGAGCCTGCGCAGCAGAGGCCGGCCACCCCACTAGGTTTTCAGCCGCTTCTGTGAACTCTTTCGCAATTTCGAGTGGCGGCTGTCGCAGACGTTACTGCGGGATCTGGCTGAAACCATCCTCGCTTCTCGCTGTTGACAATCTCGAGGCAATAGAGAAGAGATCGTCGACAGCTCTGTGACGGTAGAAGGGATCGCGCACTGTTTTTCCGGTTGGCGTGTGCTTACGGCTCCGCCGACTCTGAGGCATGACCGTCGGCGCAATTGGACCAGGAGTTTCACTCAGTCGTCCAAGTGGTTCGAATTCTCATAAGATCGCAGCGGGCGAAGTTGCGAAAGCGCGCCGCAACCTTCAACGATTGCCGACTCGAGTCGTCGGGAGTACCTACCATTATTTTGGAAGCAAGTTCCTGATTTCTTCGGCGAGACGATCGAGCGCCGGCGTTGGAAGTTGCCGAAGCCTCATGACCTCGCCTGCGCGATCCTCGATCATCACATCAATCCGGCCGCCGTTTTCGCCTGGGAAGGCGTACCAGCCTCGACTGTGCGCGACGGAATTCAGCGCCGCCTGCATATTCGGATGCGCCGCATGGTAGGTGGCGAGGGGACCAGGCCTAGCGATCGCGATTTCGTTGGCGGGAACATAGCCGGTCGTCGTTCCGACCACGCTTTGCCCTTCTGCCCCGGTTACAAATTTCATGAAACGCCATGCAACGGCTTGGCGGGCCGGGTCAGTCGTGTGCATGACGACTGTTATGCCGGCCGCCGGAAGCGAGGCGTCGCTTCCTGTCATCGGGAGCGGAGCCGTGCCGATTTCGAACCGGCCGGCCGCCTCGCTTTCAAATGATGCGAGGCTGCTGCTCGAATCCAGGAGGATCGCGGTCTGTCCTCCCGTGAACGCCTGCCGCGCCTGCGATGTGGTCATGTCAACCTTCGCCTGCCCGGCAGCACCGATGCGGCGTATCAATTGCATCGCCTCTTGGCCGGGACTGTCCGTAAAGGCGATCCGCGAGTCGTCGGAATTCATCATGGATCCGCCGAAGCAACCCACGAGGCCTTGAAATATGAATGAGTTGTATCGGGAGAAAAATCCGAGGACGTGGGTGTTTTCCGACTGGATTCGTGCGGCGACGTCGAGGATGCCATCCCAACTGCGCGGCAGCGAGTTGGCTCCCTCCTGAACCTTCGAAACGAGAGACTTGTTGTAAAAGATAATGGGAAAGGACATCCCGACGCCCAGACCATAGGTCGTCTTGCCAATACGGCCGGTCGACACCACCGAGGAAGAATAAAGTTCGGAGGTCCACGCCGGGTCGGTCTTGATAAAGCTGTCCAGCGGAATCAGCAAATCACGGTCTGAAAGTATGCGGAGATAGTTGGAGCCCTGAAAAGAGACGTCTGGCAAGTCGCCAAAGACCGCCATTCGGAGAGTCTGCCGCATTATTGCGAGCTGGTCGAACTGCGAGACGTCAAGATCGATGCGAACGTCAGGGTTCTCTTTTTCGAACGCGGATGCCAGTGCGCGAAATGTCTTTGAGAAGATCGAGGGTATCGCGGAAACGCGCAAGACAGACTGGGCATGGGCAATATTTGCGGTCAAAGCACTACCGAGGATAACCGCAGCAATCGAGCAGCGTAGACCCTTGATCTTCAGAACTTTCATTTGATGCTTCCGGCCGTGAGCCCTTCGATAAACCAACGCTGGGCCGCAAGAAAGGAAATGACCAGTGGTGCGACAACCACGGTAGCCCCTGCCATCAAGGGTCCGTAGTCATTGCCGGCTTCCGCATTGGCGAAGGTGACGATGCCGAGTGACGGAGGCATGAACTCTTGAGAGCGCACCACGAGGAGTGGCCAGAAGAGATCGTTCCAATGGCTAACAACCGAGACAATCGAAAAGGCGAGGACGGCAGGAAGCGACATCGGCAGCATGATTCGCCAGACGATGCTCAGCTCCGAGAGACCATCGAGGCGAGCCGCATGGACGATGTCGTCGGGGATAGACATAAAGAACTGGCGGAACAGGAAGATGCCGAAGGGTGAGACGACAAACGGGAAGATCAGCGCGGCATAAGTGTTGAAAATTCCGAGGCCGTAGCAGAGAATGAACAGCGGCAACGCTAGCACCTGATGCGGAATGAGCAGCCCGATCAGCACGAACCCGAACATAACCTGGCGACCGGCGAAACGAACTTTTGCGAGCGCATAGGCGGCCGGCGCGCAAATCATGATTTGCAGCAGAAGGATCGCCGCGCATACGATCACGCCATTCAGCATATATCTTGGCAACGGCGCTTCGGTGAGCGCCCTAGCGTAGTTTTCCACCGCAAACCAATGCTGCGGCAGCAGTGTGAAGCTCGACGAAAAGAGTTCGGCCGGCGGCTTGAGAGACAAACTCACCATCCAGACAAAGGGCGCTAGAACGAGAGAACCGGTCGTAAGCAATATAGCGTGGCGGACCGCGCCGGCCAGGATTTTCATAGGCAATGTCATGAGCGGGACGTCCGGCTGTTCACGACACGCGTCTGAAGCATTGCAAGAGCGATGACAATCACCAGAAAGATAACAGCGATAGCCGCCCCGTAGCCGGTTGTCAGATACTCAAAACTCTCTCGGTAGAGAGCGTACAGCAGCATGACAGACGCGTCGCCAGGCCCTCCCCGCGTCAGGATCTGGACAATATCGAAGGCCGCGAAAGCGCGCAGCGTCACGACGATAAGCACGAAGAGCGAGACCGGAGCTAGCGACGGCAGGGTCACGACCCGCAAGCGATCCAGCACCCCATCGGCGCCATCGATGTCGGCAGCGTCATAGAGATCCTGCGGAATGGCCTTGAGGCCCGCGAGAAACAGCACCAGTGCCAAGCCAAGACTTTGCCAGGTACCGATGATCGCGAGGATGGGCAACACGGTCGCCTCGCTGCGCAGCCAGTTGGCGGTCGGCAAACCGATCAACCCGAATACCTGATTGACCAGACCTATGGTCGGATGCAGCAGCGCCTCCCACACGATTGCCATGGCAGCAAGTGAGGTCATAAACGGCAAGAAGTGCACCGCGCGATAGAAGGCGCGCAGGCTCTTGCCGCTCTCGATCAGGAGAGCCAGGGAGAGCCCGAGAACCAGCGTGCTTGGCACAACCATGAGGACATATACGGCCGTGTTGAAGAGCGCCGCGCGGAACACCCTATCGGCGAACAGGCTTGTGAAGTTCGCCGCGCCAACGAATGACAGTGTCTTTGCTCCGAGATGCCAATCGGTCGTGGCAATCGCGAGAACGGCAGCTCCGGGCAGGATGAACAGCGCAAAGATGAGGACCAAAGCCGGCCCGGCTAGGGTATAGCCGGCAAGCGTTTCCGCAAATCCTGTTTCGACCCGTGAGCGTCGATCGACAACAGATGCCTGTTGCGCCTTCACTGTGCGTAGCTCCGAAGCGGTGTAACCCTAGCATCGCCTTCGGAAACTCGGCGCCCATCTGCGGAGAACAGCAACACCTGTTCGCGCCGAATCTGGAGATGCACAATTTGGTCGGATTGAAAGTTTGAGGCGAGTTCGACTGGAAGGCGCGCAACCAAAGGTTCGCTTGAGCCGGGGACGTCGACATGGGCAAAAAGATCGGCGCCAACGTGCTCGACATAGCGCAGCCGACCCGTCAATGTATTCAGGCCAGCCCACTCGGCGGGCTGCAGCGACTCTGGGCGGATACCAAGCGTGACGCTGCTTCCGGAATCCAGCTTATTGTCGACCGCAAGCGCAGACCCGGCAACAGTCAAGAGTCCCTCACTCCTCGCTGTGGCCTCGAGCAGGTTGATCTTGGGCGAGCCTATCAATTCGGCGACACGCCGATCGGCGGGACAGGCATAAATCTGCCGCGGCGACGCCACTTGTGCCAGTTGACCATTCAGCATGACCGCGATGCGATCGGACATGGTCATTGCTTCCGTCTGATCGTGAGTGACGTAGATGAAGGTTACGCCAAGACGACGATGCAGTTCCTTGATTTCGCCGCGCATCTGGACGCGCAACTTCGCGTCCAGATTGGAGAGCGGCTCGTCCATCAGAAACACTGCGGGATGGCGAACCATGGCCCGCCCGACGGCAACCCGTTGGCGTTGACCGCCGGAAAGTTGGCCAGGCTTGTGCGCGAGGAGATGATCGATCCCAAGCGCCTTCGCAGTGCGCACCACCTCCGTCTTGATCTCGGCGCTCACCGCGCAAGTTTTTGGAAGCAGAGCGCCGATGACAGGAAGTCGCTGCCAAGCCGAAAGCCGACGCATTTTCAGAGGCAGCGCCATATTTTCCGAGACAGTCATATGCGGGTAGAGCGCGTATGACTGAAACACCATCGCAACATCACGCTGTTTGGGGCGGAGGCGATCCACTTTGACTCCGGCAACCTCGATAGTCCCGCAATCCTGCTGCTCGAGCCCCGCGATGATTCTTAGAAGGGTGGATTTACCACACCCCGACGGACCCAGCAGGGTCAGAAACTCCCCATCGCGAATGTCGAGCGAAATCCCGTTGAGGATGGGAGCGGAGTCGAACGATTTAGAAATTCCGTGGATTGATACGCCTGCCAAAGCATTCCTCATCATCTGGGTCGCCATTGGCGATTATGATTATAGAACCATTGACGCATGACGGTTTGATGACGGAAGTATTGCAACTCCGCAGGGCCGGACGCCCGGCTTTACCGCCGGACATGACTTCGCCCCAGGCTATGCGGTCTCGTCGAGCGCTTGAGACCGGCGGTACTCGCGCCCGGTCTGGCGAGGATTTGTCCGGGCCGGCGCGAGCCTTGCCAATCGCGAGGCATCAAATGTCCACGAGTAAGCTCACGCGGCCGGCGCTGTAGCAAGTTTCGGCATACACGACAGGGGTATCCTTGCTGTCGACCTGAACGACTTCAGTCATAAGAACGTAAGCGCTCATCGGCATTTTCAGATGCGCTGCCTCTTCGCGGCTCGGTGGTCGCGCGCGAATTCGGATCGTTTTGCGCCGAAAATCTTTCACGCCGATGGACTTGAATATCTTGCCGAAAGAAAAGTCCTCCGTCGGGCCCTTACCGATTGCCTGGAATGCTGTCTCAACATTCGGCATGCGCTGCAGCGGAAAATAGTTGTAGTTATAGTTGACCGGAAATCCATCCGCTTCGCCGAGCAGGGTCACGAAGAGAACTGGGCTGCCGGGCTTGATTTGGAGCGGCGTAGCGATCTCTAGTGGAGCCCGAATTCTTTCGACCGCGATAACTGTACGTGAAGGCGCGCGATTGCCATCACGAAGGTTCTGTTCGAACCAACTTCTGGCACCGAGACGCAATTCAATGGGATTTACGACGGCGAAGGCTCCCCGCGCACGCTCGATCCTCACAAAACCCTCCGTTTCCAGATGTGAGATCGCCTTGAGCACGGTGTGTCGATTTACGCTGAAACGTGCTGCAAGCGACTCACTGGAAGGTAGGCGCTCGCCCGCCGCGAAAGCGCCACTTGCAATATCCTCGGCGAGGGCATCCCCGACCTGTCGCCACAGGCTAATACCCGCCCGCTCAATCCGATTTGAATTTTCCTTCACCGCTGAGCTTCCCTTGCTGTGCACAGAACGGTACCTGTTTTGGAAATAGTTGTATAGAACCTTTGACTTCGAAACGTTGTATGGTTATAGACTTAAGGTCTGTAGTGGCCAAAATTCGGCTGCGAGCGATTTCTTTTGCAAAATACAAACCCAGCTTCCATGGAACTCCAAGCTCCACAAGTTTGCCGACCCAATGAAGAAATCTCGCTTGTTGATTTCACTCGTTCATTGCCCCCTGCGGTGCCCAGGCTTGATATCAAACTGGCTCGCGCGATTCAGCGGCTTCGTTCTGAGCATGGCCTGGACCCATTGGTTCATGGTGGCGCCGCGCGCGGCTCGTCCAGCGGAAGACTGGGTGGGGCGCGCTATCTGGCGCCACGCCTTGGCGATGCGATCGATATCGAATGCATCCTCACGACAAATGGGACGCAAAGCGCGCTGCTTATTCTGCTTCATCATTTGGTTGGCAAAGGTGGCCGATTGTTAGCGGAACGCTTGTCTTACGGGGCCTTACGTGAGCTTGCCGGGATGGCCGGCGTGCAGTTGGTGGGACTCGATGCCGACGAGCATGGTATTTTGCCTGACGCCTTCGAAAGAGCTTGCCGGAACGGCGGCGTCCGCGCCCTTTACTGCAATCCCACGGTGCAGAATCCGACGACGGCGATCATGCCGTTATCCCGTCGGCTCGCTCTTGCAGACATTTCCCGCCGTTACGGCGTGCCGATCATCGAGGATGACGCCCTTGGACGCCTGCATCCCGATGCCGTGCCACCGATTGCCAAGATCGCACCAGACGTCGTGTGGTACGTGATGAGCGCGACGAAAGGACTCGCACACGGGTTACGTTTGGCATACTTGGTGGCGCCTTCGCGGGCGCATTGCAATTCGGCGCTGACGCCGGTCGAACGACTGTCGTTCTGGACTGCGGCTCCATTGTTGGCCGCAGTCGTTGCAAATTGGACGCTAACGGGCGCGGCGGATTTGATTTCAGGGGCGATCCGAGAGGAGAATAGAGCGCGAGAGGCGATTGCACGTCGCGCCTTAGGCCGCTTCGGCCTTGTCTCAAAACCGGCTTCGATGCATGTCTGGTTGCCGTTGCCGCCGCCATGGACGCGCGACAGCTTTGCACGATCGGCAGTGGCTGCTGGGGTATTGATTAGGAGCGCCGAGCTCTTCGCCGTAGACAATCAGCCCGTGCCGAACGCAGTGCGATTGTCGCTTTCGACGCCATCGAACCGGAAAGCGGCTGAGATCGGCATCACCCGGATAGCAGCACTCCTCGAGTGCGGGCCCGCGGATTAAGTGATTCAATCTGCTCGGTGCTCAACACGCTGTTAACCGAGACGCTACTGGAACGGAGTCACCATGACCTCGAAATTGCGAAAAAAAATAGCTGAAGATCGGCTGTTACATGTCATGGCGGCTCACAGCCCCTTATCCGCAAAACTCGTGGAGGAGGCAGGGTTCGATGGAATCTGGGCTTCAGGCTTTGAACTCTCGGCTCTTTACGGCCTGCCTGATCTGTCCTTCGTCAGCATGACTCAGCACCTTGATATGGTGCGTGCAATGTCAGATCAAACGCCGTTGCCAATCATTGCCGATATTGATACCGGCTACGGCAATGCCATCAACGTCACCCATGCAATTGCCGAATACGAACGTGCTGGTGCTGCCGCAATCGTCATCGAGGACAAAACGTTTCCCAAGGTATCTAGCCTTGCGACAACAGGCCGGCAGGAGTTACTCCGGATCGAGGAGTTCGAAGGCAAAATTGCCGCGGCCCTTGCTTCGCGGCGAGATCCTAACTTTCTGGTCATCGCTCGCACCGAAGCATTAATTGCGGGCTTGGGGGAGGCGGAGGCACTCAAGCGAGCGGCAGCATATGAATCGGCTGGCGCCGACATGATCCTGATACACTCCAAGCAGAAGACACCTAATGAGGTAGAAAGCTTTGTGCGCGCCTGGAGCGGCCATGCTCCTATAGTCATCGTGCCGACCGCTTATCCCGAAATGAACGCGGCGCGGATCTCTGCGTTGGGCAAAATAAGAATGGTCATTTACGGCAACCACGCAATCCGAGCGTCTGTGACGGCAATGAAGGATGTGTTTGCACGCATTCGCCGTGATGGCGGCATTCATACGGTGAACAAGGATATCGTTTCCGTCGAAGAAATTTTCCGTCTGCAGGGAATGGACCGCGTGAGGCTCGTTGAGAAGCAGTTTCTACGCTGAGTTCTTTGCCTCGTTTTCTAGCCGGAGCGGCGGACGCCGAGGCTCTCGACGGGCTGGCCCGGCCAAGCCGCACACAGCATAAGCAGGAGGTTCACTTCGGCCTCACTAAATGGACAGGACCGTCCGAGATGATATCTTCGGGACTTGGTTTTGGGAGCATGCGATGATTGGTTACTCCGAAATCCTGTTCGGCCAGAACCTTGAAGCACTCGTCGCTGAGGAGAGCTGCCTCGCCTACCGAGATTCCGGCAGCCGCACATGACCGAGAGGTGATAGCGGGCGTGTAGCGCGCCGGTCTAGGGTTATCATCTGCACATTGCGCTCGAGACGGTCAAACCTGGCGCATGTCGTCAAAGTATACCGCGTCTCCAGATGAAGCGGGCTTCAGAAAACCTTGGAGGGCGGCTTCTTTTTGCCGACACTCGGACGGTCCGCGGCGAACTCGGGCCGCTCATCGAGCGCTTCGCTGAGTCCAGACGATCGCTTTTCGCGCAGCCGAAGAGCGACACTTGCGCGGCACGGAGACAGCGGGCTCGAGCTCGATTGCCTGCGATTGATTTCGCCATGGAGCGCATGTCTCTCTTCTCCTTCCCAGGTACACCAGCCGACGCCGCAACGATCGATTTCGATGAGATGATTGTACCTGGCGGGAACGAAAGGACATCAGCGAGCGTGCTTCAACTCATTGACGATGGCGATCGCAGTCTGGCGTAGCGAAAGATATGGCGGGCGATCAGGTGGGGCCGGCTTTGTCTTGGGTCGGATCAAGGCTTCCCACGTCACACGATTCGAGACTGACTTCCTTGACGATCGACGATCCACTGGAGAGCCGCCGTCCGAGCGCTTCAATAAAGCGATCGTAGCGTTCAGCGCCCTTGGCGCGCGCTCCAGGGCTCGACTGCTCCGGCAATGCTGGAGTTGCCGTCAACCAAAAGCGGATGAACAGGCCAATTGTTTCCAGCGCAACACTGTCATTACGCTCAAGGCGCTCGAGCACACGCACCATCCGGTCGAGCCGCTTGGCTATCGCTGCCTCACGCCGCTCGGACTCGTCGGGAGACAGGAAGGAGGCAACGGCAGCCTCGGCAACTAGCGACTTGGGCTTGGCCTGACGTTTTGCAAATGCCTCAAGGCTGCGGAAGATCTCTGGATCGAGATAGATGCTGAGCTGGGCCTTCTTCATCTCGGCCCCTCAAAGACCCATCTTATCGTCCGGGTCGAGGCTGACCGAACGTGCGAGCCCTTGCATCGAGCGGTTCACCGCCGTCGCTTGTACGGCATCAGCATCGCTGTCATCGAGCGCGGCATCGAATTCGTTGTCGGCGCGCGGCGCCGTGATCACGACCTCCTCCTGCGCCAGTTCTGGCTCGCGTCGAATGCCGCCATTCCCATCGCGGACGTTGCGCTTTAACCCGGTAAGCAGATCGATCGAGGGCGGAATCGGCGTGTGGGCCGACCAATCGTCGGGCTGCGAGACCAAGCCGACTGGAACGTTGCGCGACGGGCCCAATATACGAGTTTGGAACTGCGGATCTTCGTAGTACCGCACCTTGTGCGCGCGCACCGGGTGCACGCCGGAAACCATCACAATGGCCTCGCTGGGCGAGAGCTGCATCACTTCCCCGGGTGTGAGCAGCGGACGTGATGTTTCCTGGCGGCTGACCATCAGGTGGCCAAGCCATGGCGAGAGCCGATGCCCGGCATAGTTCTTCATCGCGCGCATTTCGGTGGCGGTTCCGAGCGCGTCAGACACGCGTTTGGCAGTGCGCTCATCGTTGGTCGAGAAGGCAACGCGGATATGGCAATTGTCGAGGATCGCGTGGTTCGCCCCATAGGCGCGCTCGAGCTGGTTCAGGCTTTGGGTGATCAGAAAGCTGCGGATGCCATAGCCAGCCATGAAGGCGAGCTGGCTCTCGAAGAAGTCGAGCCGGCCGAGGGCCGCGAACTCATCGAGCATCAGGAGCAGCTTCTGCCGCCGTCGGTCGGTATCGAGGCTCTCGGTTAGCCGCCGTCCGATCTGGTTGAGCACGAGCCGCATGAGGGGCTTTGTTCGGGCTATGTCGGACGGCGGCACCACAAGGTAAAGTGAGATCGGTCGGGGTCCGTCGACAAGATCGCGAATGCACCAGTCGCTCCGCCCCGTGACCTTGGCAACCACGGGGTCCCGGTAGAGCCCTAGGAAGCTCATCGTGGTCGACAAGACGCCGGAGCGTTCATTTTCACTCTTGTTGAGGAGTTCGCGCGCCGCCGAAGCCACGACCGGATGAACACGCTCTCCCAGATGGGGCGTCGCCAACATTGCATTCAGGGTCGTTTCGATCGGGCGCAACGGGTCCGACAGGAAGTTGGCAACGCCCGCAAGCGTCTTGTCTGGTTCCGCGTAGAGGATGTGGAGAATTGCCCCGACCAGCAGGGAATGGCTGGTCTTCTCCCAGTGATTGCGACGCTCGAGCGCGCCTTCAGGATCGACGAGAATGTCGGCGATGTTCTGGGCGTCGCGAACCTCGCAGTCGCCTCGGCGAATCTCGAGCAGTGGGTTGTAGGCCGCGCTCGCCGGATTGGTCGGGTCAAATAACAGCACTGGCCCAAAGCGGGCACGCCATCCGGAGGTCAGCTGGAAGTTCTCGCCCTTGATATCGTGGACGATCGTGGAGTTCGGCCAGGTCAGCAGTGTCGGAATGACAAGGCCGACGCCTTTGCCGGAACGTGTCGGGGCAAAGCACAAGACGTGCTCGGGCCCATCGTGCCGGAGGTAACGGCCCTCAAAACGACCGAGCACGACGCCATCTAGCCCCAGAAGTCCCGCACGGCGAACCTCCCGCGCATCCGCCCAACGGGACGACCCGTATGTTGTCACATGCCGAGCTTCCTTTGCCCGCCACACCGAAAGGAAGATGGCGACGCCGACCGATACGATCCCGCCGCTTGCGGCGATGCACGCTCCCTTGACGAAGATGACAGGCGCGTAGGCGTCGAACTCGAACCACCAAAGGAAGAAGGCAGCCGGTTGGTAGATAGGCCAGCCCGCGATCATGAACCAGGCAGGCCCGAGCTGCGGCTGGAAAGCCAGACGCCAAGCCGTCCATTCGGTGGCCGCCCAGAGGAAAGCGAGCACGACCAGCGAGACAAAGAGCAGTTGACCCCAAAGAATCTTCGTTGCGGGCATGACCAGAATTGATGCGCACCGCGACGGCGCCATTCAACGGCTATCCTGTCGAGGTCGCGGTGTTGCGCAGCATGGCGAAGAGATCGGCGGGTCAGAGCGAAAGGTCGCGCTTGCGCCCAAAACTCCAGTCGACCCCGCCGGGACCGGCGATACCGCTGACCTGCTTGCCGAGCTCACGCTCGAGCGACGGGGTCCAGGGCACGAGCTGGAAGCCGAGCCCGTTGTCGATCATGACAAAGCGACCGGAGGCGAGCGAGATCCTCTGGCGGTAAACCCCGGAAACGGACTCTCCCGCCTCGGCGGGTACATGCGCCAGCCCTGTTTCGGAGGCCAAGCGCCGGCCCACGGTATCGAGCTCACGCTTGCGGAGAGTGCCAATCAGGTTGCGGCCTAATGTGACTTTGTCGCCATCCCGGCGGGCAAGCCCCTGCTCCACCAGCGCACCGATCCGGCGATCGAGCGCGGCCCGAACCTCGGCGCCAAATCCGCCGCGCGTGAGATCGATGGGCTCACGAGCGACCAGGCGCCGGTCGAGCCAGGTCGCCCCTTCCGAAGCCACCTGCTGGTCGAGATTAAGATCTGAGCGGACGGCAAGCGCGATCCGCTGCCGGCCCCTCGTATCCTCGAAGCGACGCAGCTCGACGATCCCGCCAAGTGGACCGTCACCGGCCGCATCGATGTCGGGGAGCCTGAGGTGATGCACACGTCCGTCAATCCCGTCGACAACGGCGAACGCCGATCCCCTGAGCTCATCATCGAGCCCGCGGGCGATAAGGCGGCCGATGATGGGTTCGCCATGACGTTCGCCTTCGAGCGCCCAGGAGGATGGCGAACGAGATGCGCCATCCTTTGCGAGTGTCTTATGCAGCCGCTTGATAATATCGCCGCGTTCCCCAAGCGCACGCAAGCGCAGCTCCGTATCGGGGGCGAGAACCCAACGCGCGGGACCGGCGGGCTCAGCGAGCCCCAGCCGCTCGAGCGTCCGCATCCGGCCAATCCGGATCTCGCGCAATGGGTCGGACCCGCCGCCGCGCTCTGGCCGCAGATCGATCACCCCGTCCGTCCGTCCCGCTTCCCGAGCAAGCACGCGGTCGAGCCGCGTCCAGCGCTCGGCCGCAACCTCTGCCTCAAGGCCGCGCCGAACCTCAAGCTCCGATCGGGGACCAAGCTCGCGCGTGACGAGATCACTTGCGCGGGCCCGCAGGCCTTTGCTGATATAATCGCGGCTGATCACAAGGTCCGAGCCATCATCGGCGCGGCCGCGCACAAGGATATGGATATGCGGATGCTCAGTGTTCCAATGGTCGATGGCGACCCAGTCAAGCCGCGTACCGAGATCGCGTGAGGCCTGATCCATCAACTCGCGCGTAAAGCTGCGTAAACTTCCCAATTCGCCGGCGTCATCCGGCGAGACGATGAAGCGGAAATGATGCCGATCGTTCTCGCAGCGCTCGGCAAAGCCTCGGCCATCTGCGCCATCTCCGGCAGCATCGAATAGTTCGCCACGCGATCCGTCACGGGTGACGCCGTCACGCCGCAGGTAACCGATATGGGCCCGCAGGCTGCCTGGCGAGCGCATCCGCCGCACGACACGCGCCTTGACCATGGCACCGCGGCCTCGATGTTGCAGGAGCCGGTTGGCGCTAAGAGTCGCAGCGCGCCCACGCCCAAACCGGCCGCCACGACTGCCGGCACGACGTGACAGACCGCCGGCCTTCTGCGCGGCTTGGAGCGCTTGCGCCAAGAAGGGCTTTGCCCGCGGCCAGCGTGTCGAACGTATTTGGCCTGGGCGGACGCGAAAATCATCGTTACGCGTCATCTTGGTCCCCGCAATGTGCAGAAAGCCGAGCCAAAACAGTGTCGTGGCGAAAATGACAAGTTGTGCTGGCTCATCGCAATGTTTGGAGCGTATCTGAATTTACTGACAATTCTCACCCGACCGACCGGCCGCACCTTGCGGCTTTTATCCTGCCATCCGCGGTCGGCTATTCCCTGCTCCCTCCCCAGCACTCTCCAACGCGCGACAAGCTTCGACAACACGCGACGAAATGCGATTGCGATCATCGGGACTCCGCTTCGGTTGATCGCTGCACAAAGAGCTTGGTCGCGCCAGGTACGAAGGCAAGCATTCCCAGGTTCGAGAGATTTTTCGGGCTGTTCATTGAATGCAGAGCCGATGTCGATCTGGCATTGACCGACGCGCCGTCGGAGCGATCAAAGAATAGTGCTGCCTGCCGCCACGGAAGAGTGCGTCGGGCGGCCAAACTCGCAAGCTCGTCCCGTTTAATGCCGATCAATCCTGCGAGCCTGGCGACGTAAACCTGCGTTTCCAGAGGTAGTGGTCGCCCCGTAGCCAGATGCGCCTCGTACCGCTCTGGACCGGCGTTGTAAGCTGCGAGAAATCCTCGCCATCCAAACCGGTCGAGCATCTCGCGAAGATAGGCGGTGCCTGCGAGAATGTTGTCGCGGGGGTCAAAGGGGTCGACACCGAGCCTGTAGCGAATACTCAGGTCGACCCAGGTCTGGGGCATGATTTGCATCAGGCCCAGCGCTCCCCGAGAGGATACGGCGCCCACGTTTCCGCTGCTCTCGACCCGCACGACAGCACGGATCCAGTGCTCCGGGATCGCAAATCGGCGGGAAGCTTCGGCGACGAAGGCGATATATGGATTGACATCCAGGGAGCTGAGCGAATGGGAATCAAGCGCCGGGATTGCGGTCTCAGCCCGAGCGTTCGAGTGCAATTCGAGGACCAGCACAGCTCCCAAGACGCAGACCGCCATGGTAAGGATTGAAACGCAGCCGCTTGCGCGCGCGATGGTGACGGGTAGCGGGTTCGGCCGCTGCGTGCGAGGCCATCGTAGACATGCACCCCACACGATCGTCTTCAAGAATCTGGCCGGGACGGAGCGAAGGTGCGGCGATCCATCGACCGGCGAGACTGCATATCCACGAGGTAGCCTGAGCAAGATCAGTCTCCCTTTGTCCACACGGGGAGCGCTTGTCCCATCACGGCGGATGCTGGAATTGGCCCGAAGTAGCGGCCATCAAAGGAGTCCGCCGACTGCCAGTTCATGAGAAAGACTTCATCTGACGCTATGAGGCGGCATCCGAGCCAAACCGGCAGCGGCCGGCCACGTGCATCGCGCTCCCGCGCCAGTCCCATCTCGATGTTGTCGACGGAGATGACGAAGCCAGTTCTGCAAACAGTTTGTCCCGGCAGCGCCAGGACGCGCTTGAGCATGGGAACACCGGTCGGCAGATAACCGTTCAAGTCCAGGAAGCTCGCAAGTGGCTCGGGCGGCCGAACCGCCACGAGCTCAGTGACAGTCAATTGTCGCGCTGGTTGCAGTCGATAGAAGCCGATCGGAACACTGTCTGAAGCGTTCCAGATGTACGATGGCGGCCCCTCTCTGTCCGAGCACAGCGCCAGAGCTGCCGATCCGCAGATCGCAAGCATAATTGATAGCCGTCCCATCAGAGCTCCCGTCTTCGGCGTCGCAGCCAAGCCTGATGGCGCGCACGGGTGTAGCTTCGCGGGCTCTCGTTGACAGAGAGACGGTTGTGAACGTGATGCCAGTAGTCTGGCGCAGCATCTGCAGGATTGATACCAAGTGCCTCCACCGCATCGATCAATTGCAGTGCGCGCTCGACTTTTGTCCATCCGGACAATCGCATGAGACTTTCGCCGCCGGGATTGACCCAAGGGACGGTCGCATATCGCTGCCGCGGCGCTGCGGCGCGCAAAATGTCGATGCGGGACAGAACGGTTCCAAACTCGTTGGACGTCCAGCGCACGAAAGCGAAAATGCTGCCGGTTGCGAATGACAGAACGCGGCGGTGGCGGTCAATGATCTTTTCCGATACGGGCCGGCCGAACCGAATTCGGTTCTCAAACCGCCCTTCGACCCACAAGAGTTCAACGGTTGTGACATCGCTCATCTAGCGGCTCCTTTGTTCACAGACGTCTCTGGTCCGCGCCAAGAGGCGCTTATCTTTCGGCAAATGGCAGTAATAACGTTGGCTGCAGCTGGGTGGCTGTCGTGAGCTGGAGGCCGGCGCCGCTCCTGAATTTTCGCGGCGGTTGCCTTGCCGATCGCAGACGAACGGATCTGACCCGTTCTAAGCAATCCGAGGGATTCTGGATTAGTAGAGTTAGGGGATTGGAAAGCGATCGCACAGCAAACCCTTGGCAGTGATTTCCGTTCCCGATAGTACGAAGGTGCGGCCGCCGATGGTACGAAAATTCTGGTTAGTGATAGCACGATGCAATTCACAGGCTTTCCTCCGGCTTTGAGATGCGCCCGTACCTTCGCAGCCTTTCTGCAAAGGAGACGGACCTGAAGTGGCGCGAAGTTCGATCGCGCCACACCGTCAGTGTCACGCGTAATAACAAGCCGATACGCGGGTGAAGTCTGCAGACAGACGAACTGGCGCAGGTCGTAAGTAAAGTGCTTGAGCGAGGATCGGCTGCCCGACTTGGCGTGGAGGTGCACGAAATCAAAGCTGCAGCCGCACGTTTGACGGCAGCCATATTTTCGCACGGGCGAAAGAGCCAGCGTTCAAATCCGCCAGTCAAATCGAAATTGGCTCGGTCGATCGTCAACACGAGCGCATCATCGAGAACCCCCGTGTAGAGCCAATCCGGTAAGATCAGCTCGATTCCGCAGGCTTGGCGGTGCATATCTGCCGTTTCCTTCCATTTGTCGATCCGGAGAAGTGGTACTGGCGGAGCTCGGTCGTCCGGCGAATCGCGTTCATGACCGTTCCTGATTGCAGCCGGTCGAGTGCTGCCTTGACGTTCGCTGTCGCGCACACTGGTGCCGCGATCTACGTAGGTCAGGATCTCGTATGAGGTGGGTTCATCAATCCGGATGGTTTCAAGCCGGCCTCTCGAGCCTCGACAATCTGCAAAGCGGTCCAGATCACAACGTCCGCATCCCAAATCGGCGCCATGCCATGTTCCGGCACAGCCTCCACACGAATCATGCTTGTCCCGGCGCGGAGATCGATCGGCACAATCCGTTTCGACTTTGCCGGCGAGAAGAGCGGATATGCCGTCAGGTCTGGCGCATCGCGCGGCATGAGATCGCCGCGCAATGAGCGAAACAGATCCGAGTTGACCGCGCTCCGAGTGACGTTGCCCATGAGCAGAGCATGTGTCGTTCGACATGGATTATCGCCGCTCCTTGCCCGCATACGGAATGGGTGGATGCCGCTTTGCAGGCAAGACCGTGCCTATGCCGGGATCGCTGGTTGATTTCTTTGCTCCGCGGTCCACCCAGGCTTTTAGGTCTTCAAGCGCATAAACAACGCGCCCACCGAGCTTGCGATAGGTCGGCCCGGTGCCATAGGTGCGATGCTTTTCCAAAGTTCGGCCGGACAGGCCGAGAAAGCGTGCCGCTTCGGGGGTTCGTAAGTATCGCGGCGGCAAGCCGGCGGTCGGATCGGGCATTCGAGGGGCTCCGTGCTCATCTGGAGGGCTCGCGCGTCTGATCGCGCGCCGAGGAGCATGATGGCGGAGTAGAAGCACTTAAGGGGATGCCGAAGATGTGGGGATGATTTTCGGCACCCCTACTCCGTTCCTTGCGAGATGACAGGCAGAGCACTTTCCGTCGATCTCCGCACCTCAGCACCAAACAGGTCACGCAAAGCGATAGTCAGCTGGGTCGTTCGTGGGTTTAGGGGCGCGCTGAGGAACCGTTCGAGGTCGAACACCAATTGTGCGATGGCGCGGTAGGCATCGATGTGTCCTTCGACGGCTCGCAGCATCAACCTCAAACCTTCGCGGCGCTGGGGTAAATGAACAGAGGTCCAGGTGCGCGGCGCGCGATGGTGCGCCACGGACGATATAAGGCGTCTGCGCCAGTATCGAAAGCTGCATCGAGCGGCAGCTTGACTGGATAACGCGCACAGGACTGATTGCCGTGTCTCCTTCAGAGGGGGGTCGTTGAACGATACGGCGTCAATCCACGCTCTGAATGTGTTCGATCAAAACTATTGATTTCTGCCGATCTTAAGAGTGGCGGATAATACGGGTCAGGTCGGCACACAGAAATGGACCGATTATCATCTTTGCCAAGGCTTCTGAGAAGAACTCTAACGTTTGCGGCGAGCATCGGCCAACACCAGCCCATTGCGACTCTTTGGCTGGCGAGGAAAACGGCATCGTGTCGGCTCGAAGCGACGGACTTCCTCTGTCGCGTAGCCGCCTATTTCCAATAAACCACGGTATAGGTATTCAGAGGCTCTCTATATCGCTTAGCTCCGTGCGACTGAGCGATGCTTCGGGATCTCTGGCCTCGCAAGGAATTGGTCGCAGCCGATTGCAGGTCCAGTGCTGTGGCTGGCTAGATGGTTTGAATTCATCGCACCCAGATCGTGCGAAACATGGATCGGCTCGTCTTCGAGAGGCGCTGCGATTGGGAGCGATAGAAGATCCAATCTGTGCGCAACAACACTGAACAACCAGCAATCTATGTACGCAATGCCTTAATCGGACGTGCCGTGCTTGCGTCGATCTGAAGCGCGCGGTGGGCGATCATGCAGCGAAGAAGCCAGAGCGCGACCACAATGTCATCGGATGTTGTCGCGGCATGATGTCATCCTCGCGAACGGCACGTCATCTGAGGATGGGGATGGTTGAAACCCATCTGAATCGCCATTGCTGGCGATGTTTCTTTCGACCGGACGAAGGGTTCAGGACGGACGCTCGGTCTGGCCAAGGATGGGATGTTGAATGATGATCCACGATGTAAGCCATTCGCCTGCGCTGTGCTTTCTTCTCGGTCTTCCGCGCTCGGGGACGACGCTGCTAGCGCATTTGCTTCAGCGGCACCCGGATATTTTGGCTCCGCCTGAGCCCTGGTTCATGTTGGCACTTGAGGCCTTCGGTAAAGTGGACCACCGTCACCCAGCCGGCGCATCACTGGTTCACACCGCAACCTCGGAGTTCTTGGGACGAATAGATCGAACGATCGTTACCCGCGCTTTTGCCGATGCAGCTTATGGCCGCTATTTGGCCGCTGCAGGCAAACGCACCCTCATCGACAAGACGCCGCGCTATTGGACGGTGCTCGACTTCTTGGATTCCCTCTATCCGGAGGCACCGCGACTCGTTCTCATGCGTAACCCCTACGCGATTGCCGCATCACTGAAATCGACGTGGGGCGTCCCTCTCCTGGCCGCAAGTTGCCCGTCCGCGATCGCATCGTGTCTCGCCGATATTGCGTTGGGCCAGCCCACGCCCGCAATCGCATCTTCTCTCGCCGACCTCGTTCTGGGCCTGCCCGCGCTAGCAGCGTACCGCAGTCGACCTCAGACGCAGGTGGTACATTACGAGGTGCTTGTGGCGCACCCCGACGAGGAAATTCGGCGCGTGCTTGCCGGCCTTGGTTACACTCCGACCGAGATGGGATCGGCGCCGATGGGGCAAACGGACTATCTTCGGTCCAGCACGTTCGGGGATCGCAAGATCCTGGAGAAGAAAACCGTCGATGACCGCTCAGTGCAGGCTTGGCAAACTGACCTTAGCATCGAAGAGATGCAGGTTGTGACCGACCTGGTTGGAGCGGAGCTCCTGATTGAGCTCGGTTATGAGCAGGACCTTCAGTTCGCAAGGCAAGCCGGCGTCGTTGATAGGGGTCCGGAAGCAACCCAAGGCTATCGCCACTTGTTTCGGACCTGCTGGGATTTTCTGGACGGCAAGACAGGGAGATCATTCGACATCCCCGCTGATGGCGCCGAGCTGGACAGTATTGGTCGGCAAGCTGAGGAAAACTCCTCGTTGGCTTTCGGGCCCTCGGTATTTCAGCAAGCGCAACGTCTGGCCGCGACCAAGAAGGAAGAGAATTTGCGGATGGCAAATTCGATCGCGGCGCAGTTGAATGAGGAACTCACGGCTTCGAAGGTCGATCGAGATGCGCTGCCGGGAGGCCATTCGTGAAGGCGTGCCAGCATGATGACATTGCGGGGGCAAGATCATGCGGCTCGGGCAGACCTCGTCATTTCAGATGGCAATCTGAGACACCGCTTCAGCTATCATGGAGAACCACTTGCGAGATTTGAGACAGAGATGGCCGAGGTATTCGGCACAGGTCAGAACGATTGCTCGCTTGCTCTCGTCAGAATTTCCTGAGCGCCAGGCGCATAGGCAATGCACAAGCCGCTCTTCTACAATTGAGCTCGCTAAATTTCAGGGAACCTCAGCGCGTCCGAGGGCTTGACCTCGGCCGACCTACCCAGTCCAGCCAGTCTGGCGTCAGAGCTGACGTTTGCTTACTGCAAGCGAAATGAACCCGCAGCGTGTTGCGGCACCCGGCGATGGCTCCGCAACACGCCAAGACTTGCATCCCAGGTTCGGTCACGATGGCACTAAAGCGCGATGAGATTAGGATGAATCGTCATCGCGCTTTAGGTTATTGTTTGCGCATGATCTCCACGCAAACGCGTTCCGCGGTTGTCGCGAGGGAAAACCGCTTCACACTTTGCGCTAACGCGGCCCTTCGGGTCCGGATCATGCTTTAAAGGACTCCTCTCGCAGGTTGAGCAATGATTTTCGCCTCACGATTTTTTGCGAGACGCAGGACGGAGCAAGGCACGATAGCCGCGGCGCATCAGCGCCAAACCCGCCTTAACCAGGCGAATAACTCGGCTGCGCAGGTCGTGGGTTTTCCAGGCGCGCTCGGAGACGCGTCTTGAACCAAACAACACCTCGGCGATGGCTCGATAGGAGGCGCCATCCATGCATCCATCGAGGGCGCGCAGCGCCAGCGCCAATCGCTTACGTCGTTGTACCGATAGATGATGAAACGGAGGTCCTGGCGGGCGACCGTTGATCGCACGCAACAACCGATTTGCGGCATGGGCACGGATCTCAAACGCGTCAGGCGGCAGTTCGAATGCATAAGTGGCACCGAACTGCGGGGCCTGTTTCAGCCACAGATGATGTTTGGCTCCCTGAATGCGCAATACAACATGCCAACCATCCGCTGCCTTTCTGATCCTGTCCGATGCAGGTTCGGCAAGCGCAAGCGCAGCGGCAACGATATCCGAGCCGGAAGCGCTCCGAACGATCGGTAGCACCGCCGGTAAAGCCTCCGGCGCCCAGAAGATGGCCTGCTGATGAAAGGACCTCTGCGGGTCATGAGCGAAAGCAGAGGCCCCATCTCCTCCGAAATTCAGGAGTCACCTGCCCGTGTTTCGAAACCGTGTTCCGATAGTCAGCTTGATACTTGGGATTGCGACGGAGGATTTCCCAGGCGAAATCCGACGTCTCGCCATCTTTGACGCTCTGATACGACGCCGGTGAGCGCCAGTCGAATTTAGACACTGCTGTGATCTCCCGCCAAATCGAAATTGCGGCGCAGTGTCTATAAATCCTGGGGTTGTTGTGGTAGCCACAAATTGTGCATCACGCGTGATGCAAATAGTCGATCACGCCATCAACGGGAGAGGTTCTTTCTCCCTGCGCAATCCAGGCGATGAATTTTTGCTATTTTGGAGCGCCAACACGAAGCAAGTCGCGGTAGCCGTGGTCCGCCATCCATTTTGCGCGTGCCAAATGGCTGTCGAATGCATTGCGAGCGCGCCCTGGCTCGCGATCCGGATCGATGTGCAACACGATCCTGGCAACTTCGCTCCAATCAGCGCCATCCGCCTCGGCATCGAGGAGTCGCCAATACGTCACCAGATGCTGCTGGTCATAGGACGTCAGCTCCGATTCATTCGGCGCCGCGTCCGCGACATCAGGATCTAACGCCGGCTCTTTCATGTCAGCTCACGCGGCGAGTTCGTTATCTTCAGTTGACGAACTTACCGTAATAGAGCGGTTATAGCCAGTGGTTTGATGGCCGGCCCAATGGCTGCTTTGGCGCATGAAAGCTCGTGCGCTTGTGGCCTGGAATGTGCGCCGGATCCGCGTGGATCTTGGTATTCCGCAGGAGCAATTGGCTTACGATGCGGAGATTGACCGCTCATATCTGGGCGGCGTAGAGCGGCAAGAGGAGAACCCGACAATCGATCTTCTCGACCGGATCGCTAAAACGCTTGGTGTTCATCTATCTGAGTTCTTTGTCCAACCACCCAAGGGAGCAACCTCCCACAAGACATTGCGCAAAGGTCGCAAGCCGGCTCGTCCACGTCACAAGAAGAAATAGCGGGACTGCTCGCATAAGTTCGCCGAAAACATCACAGTTTGGACGGCCAGAGTTTCGAAAAGGCTGCGGAAGCGAAAAGGCTTCACGCAGGAGAAAATTCGCCGAGGCCTTTGGCGTTACTCAACAATACATCAGCGGGTTGAAATGTGGTCGGCGCAATCCAACTGTGGTGACCCTGTGCGAGCTTGCAAGCCAGTAGGCATCAGCCACAGCAATCTTGTTTGCCTGATGAAGAATTTTGCAAAGCATGCCCCAAGATCGCGAAGCGAAATTCACGTAATCAAGTGAATGCGGATCCATCAGGTGGCGTTCAGCGATCTCTTTAGTCGGCTTCAAAGAACGCCCCGCCCGAGTAGATCGGGCGGGGCGTAGGTGTTGTGGGGCTTACTCGCCGGACTTGCGCGGCCGCGACCAGAGGAGGGTGTAGCCTTCGCCGTCTTCATCGTCGAACAGGTTGGCGTAGATCGGCGCGTTGAACGAGGGGTCATCGAGCTTGAGCGAGAGGTAGTCGCGGCCTTCCTCGGANCGCTTGGACCANGCCGCNCCGATNTCNGCNCGGCCCACATAGACGCGGTGGCTGGGAGCGTTCTCGTTNGAGCGGTTGGCCTCGGCGACGATGCGGACGCCCCTNGCCTGCAGGCTCAGCGTGACGATCTCGCCCTGGAAATCNGAGCCGACCTTCTTGAAAGAACCGATGGTAGCCATGTGACTTCTCCTTGGTTTGTTTCGAGCCCCGCGACCACCGCGGCCTCGATGGCGATCTGACGGCCGAAGACGATCGGCGACGCACCCGCGTCTTCCCGCGGGCCGGAGCGTTAAGCGGAGGATGCCGGCGGGGAGACTTTCTTGCCTCGCGAGGAATGGGCGTAGCCCAGGGGAAGAAAGTCTCCCCGGCGGCGTTGCGTCTCAGACGATCGAGGCGCAGCCGGTCTTCGGCCAGATCAAGCCAACGAGGCGAGGTGCGTCCGAGCGCTGAACACAGACTTAAGCGGGACAAGACGTGGCAGACCTCGCTTTGCAACACAAGAAGGCGGCAGGTTTCGGCGCAGAGAAAGAAAGAGCGTGCGGGAAAAGGCGACATTGCCGCCAGGTAAAAAGCCGCAACCAAGCCCCTCCCACTGGCCCGTGACAGGGCCGAATGAGGCCGGCACAGTCCGATTGAGCGCTACGAAGTCCGCCCTTTCCCGAAGAGCTCCTGCAATGAGGCCTCGGCGCCCACAGAGGAAAAGCAACCGAGATGTAGCGGCCAGAGACGATTCCTCAGGCGTCGCGGACGCGAGAGCCGGTTGATGCAGAATGGGTCAACCTGCCCGACGCCGCATCTGGCCCGCTCAAGGCAGTGATCTGCGTCCAGGCCTTCCCGGCGATGAAGATTGCGCCGACGCATGCGAAGACCTCACGCCAGAACGGCGAGGATACGCCGATCTGCGATAAGGCGAGCATGACATGGTATCCAGAAATTCCTGCCGGAATGGCAAATACTCCGCCAATCATGCCGCGCAAGATGATCGGCCGCGCCATAGAATGGGCGAATTGACCAATGGCGAGCATCGAGGCGGCACCGATGATGGCGACAATGAGCGCGCCAGTCATCCCGGCGCCGCGCTCCAATGCCATTGCAGCGGCGCTGACCGCAACAAAGAATGGGAGGGCATAGACTGCGAGAGCAAAGATCAGCCAGAACAAGAGGCCGAGCCCAACGAGATTGAGGGCAAGTCCAAGGGCAAGCACGGTGGTGGTTCCCGCTCAAGAGAGTACGGACTGCGCCTTCCACCACCACCACGGCGCGACTGATTGTATAGAACCAAAACGTGATCAAATCGCGGCGCAAACTCCGCATCATATGGAGATGCAGGTTTTGTAGCGATTGAGGTCTCGAGGACAATTCGACCGCTGCGTCCGATTCTTGTTGGAATCGACCAAAGCGGGCTTGCGAGCGGTCCTTGGCAAACTTCCAAATCGGATCGCGTTCTAGCCCGATAGCTTTTGCGGAGTTCGAAACCCCTTTCCCCCTCCGCAAGTGCCGCTACTGGCAAAATGCGTCTGGCACCACATCAGCGTTTTGGCGAGCTCGAGCGCTGGACAGGAACGAAGCGGCTCGTCCGAACGGTTCGACCCATCGATGATTGACATGAGACCGACGCCAGCTCTGCATTCACCTGCAGCGCCCGCTTGGCTGGTGCCTCAAACACGACAAGGTGATCGAAAGGGCCGTTCGACGATAGCGAGGCGCTGCTCGCCACTTGTGATCCTGCGAGCCGAACACGAAAAAGCATCCGATCGAAATCGTGCTGTGATCGTGCCCCGCCCTTGCGCCGAGGGATGCCGGTCAGCTCCCTTAGGCTCCCTCGCAACGGTATCAAAGGCACAATGATTGGCATCGCTGCACAGATCAAAGACAGGATGGGCTTGTCAGACTGCGAGCTGGACCCGACATCCTGCTTCCTTCCGTCACTCAGATCGTGTGATGAGCGAGGCGTGATGGATCACGCGTCAACTCAGTGTGGGTGCCCCTCGCCTCGGCCGATGAACTCCAACACCGTCTCGGCCTTGTTGATCTCACGTGAGATACGCTCCAGTACCCGGATCGTAGATGCCTGCGTCGGGATCAGACCCGCTCTTTCGTACGCAAGCTCCAAATGATGCATCACCTGTTCGTTGGTAGGAGCGGCCCGGCTCTGCAGCGCGCTGATTGTCAATGATGCGAGCATGTGCTCGACCACGCTTTTTTCGGCCTGAATCAATACTGCTTGCCTCTCTGGTCGTTCTCGACTTTTTGAGATCGATTATCGGCAAAAGTGTGTGCATTCCGAACCATCGGCGCACCGATTGGCGCGTACGTTGTGGATTGGCAACGCGCATGATGCGGAGGATTTCGCCGAAGGCCCCGACATCCGCGGGCGGAGAAGTGCTGGCATCGGAAAGCAGCTAGCAAAGATCAGGCCAAGGCATCTGTCCAAAGCATCCGTCCAAGGCATCCGTCCAAGGTATCTGCCCAAGGCATCCGTCTTGGCTCGAAGCGTGTCGCTCGAGGAGTCAGTCAAGACAGCGAAAGGACGATCAGAAATCGTGACACGAATCCGAATCTTGGTCGGTTCTGTGCGCGTCGCACCGTTCCGCGTACCGGGCTAGCTTGTCGTATTCCTCGGCGACTTTCAGGAGCCTGTCTCTGGGTTTGCCGGGGCTGAGCGAATCCGCTTTGAGACGCGTTGCGAGCGCACGACTGCGCCAGAGGTGTGGATCGTAGATTGGTCTGTATGGCATGTCGACGACGATGCATTTCGCAGATCAAGAAAGTACGACGGCCGACCTCCGTATCATTACGTAGGCTGCGATTCGTAAGCCCACAGCTCACTGATCTTGAAAACTGGCGGCAACGGACGAGCACGCGCTTTTGGGATCAGTTGGCGCTCGTCATCCGCAACGTTGGTGCTGGCGGGCGCGAGGTCGTGATGATGCGGGAGGTGATTTGCCGTGAGCACAAACCGGAACCGGCGGCGCACCGGTAACAAACGTCGGCGATGCCGCCTCGTTCGCAACCGGCTCGCCTGGCGGAATCCGAAAGAACCGCTTTCGCGGTAGCGGTCGACAGCTTTGCCGAACACGCGACGGAGTCAGATCGCGATCAGGTTGGCCTGGCTTGCTCTGGCAAGCTCGCGGTCGCTGTTCGCCTTCGCCGGATGGTGGCACTGCCTATCCGTTTCCCCATTCGGCGCCGTAGAGCCTACGCATCTCGGCATAGGCACGGCGGATCATTGCGCACTTGAACAGACGGTCCACGATTACGCAGGCTGCAAGCGCAAATAGGCCGGCCATACAATCGTTCGTCCAACTCCAGTAGACATTCGAAACCATCACGGGGAAAAACGCGACCAGCATCGCACCTTTGCGGATCCATCGCATTTTTTTTGAAATCGCCCAGCCTGAGCGCGCACCAAAAGCTGCCCATCCGAGCAAAATAATAGCACAAGAGGTCGCAGAAGTTCTTCGCTCGCCTACACCGGCAGGTGCAGGAACTCAACGTAAAAGGCCGAGTGCGCGAGGAAAACATGCGCAGAGTTCGACATCATGTCCGAGGAAACTTGGGGCGGCGGCCGGCCAAAGATTCACATTTGTCATAGCGGCGGCTTCTGGGTATGTGTTGCTTGGTATGTGTTTCTTGGCCTGCGTTACTTTCCTGCAATGAGCGCTGAGATGGAAAACTGTGTGATTGTGCGTGCTTACGGAAGAGTACTGGATCAGTTGCGCGAGGAGGCATCCCGCGTTTCGAAAGGACACAGGACGGACTGGTGGATCGAGCGTGGTGACAAAGGGGTAAGCTTTTGCTTCGAGGACGCCGAAGCGAAAAAGGCGTTTGCGTCGATCTGCGAAAATCTCGCTATTTCGTACACGGAAGCTTAGACAGGCGATCCAAATCAAAGGCCGGCTGGAAAATAATTGATAGATACCGCCGGGATGACTCGGCGCCCGCTATGCGTGCGCTTTTTCGGCACGGCAACGACCGGAGCAGCACTCTTTCTGGATCACTGTCCGCGTGAATAGTGGAACTCCAACGAAGCGAACAAGGAACGAAGAGGACCGGCCCACCGGCTCGGTGTCTCGATGCACCATCGAACCCTGCGCCATCGATCCTTGCAACGTGCCGCGCCATAGCTTTCAGCGTCAACCAGGACGGCGCTCACGCGCCGTCCTTGCCAAACTTCCAGACCGGGATACCGAGCTTCTTCGCCTTGTCGGCGAGGTTGTCCTGGATGCCTGTGCCCGGAAAGTGCATGACTCCGATCGGCATGATGTCGAGCATCGCGTCGTTACGCTTGAATGGTGCGGCCTTCGCATGTTTCGTCCAGTCCGGCTTGAAGGCGATCTGCGGCACCTTGCGATGGGTGGCCCATTTGGCAGCGATCAATTCGGCGCCTTTCGGTGAGCCGCCGTGCAGGAGAACCATATCGGGATGTTTTGCGTGGACCTTGTCGAGGCGATCCCAGACGAGCGAAACGTCGTTGAATTCGAGCCCACCGGTGAGTGCGACCTTTGGCCCAGGTGGGAACAACACCTCGGTTTCGGCCCTACGCCTGGCAGCGAGAAAATCGCGGCTGTCGATCATCGCGGCGGTGAGGGTACGATGGCTGACGATTGACCCGGAGCGCGGCCGCCAAGGCGAACCGGTGTGGACTTCGAAGCGTTCGGCAGCCTGGTCGCGAAAGAGCTCCATGGCGTTGCGGCGTTCGATGAGCGTAATGCCCTGGGCGATGAGTCGTTCGAGCTCGACGGATCGTACCTCCGAGCCGTTCTGCTCGCGTTGGCTCTTCTGCTGCGCCTGCTCGTTGGCGTCGAGCTCGTGTTCAATGCGGCCCGCTGCGCGATGGAAGAGATTGACGGTCGACCAGAGCAAGTCCTCGAGGTCAGGTTCCAGGCGCGTGTCATTCAACGTCGAGACGAGCGCATCGAAGATATCGGCGACGGCGCCGGTGATCGCCATGCTTTCGGGGAGCAGCCGTGGATCGGGCTCGTCATCCAAGGGACGATATCCGAAGAGTTGAAGTTCGGCGAGAACGTGATCGATCGGGGACGCAGCAAAAAAAGGCTCGAATTGAGGGTCGTCGTTGTCGGTCGTCATGGGTGAGGTCCTTTGCCGGATCGGCCGCGCCCATCGCGGCCTTCGTGGCGATCACATGACGGCGAGCGGAACGGATCAGCACCCGTAGCAAAGCGGAGGGCCGAAGCAGAGCGGAGGATGGCAGAGGCACAGCTATTTTGATTCGCGATGCAAAGGCGCGGAACGCGCCGGCGGAAAATAGCTGTGTCGCTGCCATTGCCGGCCCGTACCGCTTGCCGTTCGATCGCCTTCTAGAAGGCAAGGGGGGCGGCTCTATCCGCGCGGCGACCCCACAGGGAGCGATCATGACGAGCATCGCAAGACCATCCGCATTGAACCGACATCGACACGCGACCGGACGCATGAATTGCGCGGCGGCTTTCATTTTGGAGCTGATCGACGAGATCAGCTCTCGTAGCAGGCGCTTCAGCGCGATACCGGCATCAACATGTGGAGCAAGAAGCGTGAAGGTGGCGAAAGGACACGATGCGGGGCAGTGGCCCTAACACTCGTCAGATTCCAGAAAGCTATGCCTGCTAGCTGACAAAGTGAGAAACTGCGAGGCTGTATCAAAACGGAGATACGGAATGGACCGAATTTCTGACACACTCAACGCAGCAGCGTCGGTTCCCGATAGTACATTATACGCCACTGAGCAACATGAACGGATAGACCAGGCGGTCTTCGACCAGCAGCTGAGCGCGCCACCACCGGGACGGGAGCCACAAGGCGATACAGGTCCTGCCGGCCCTGGTGTCTCGGTGCAGTCCGAGGTCAACCGCAATGCGACAGCCCAGCAATCAGACATGAAGCTTGTCGTCATTTCGAACCGCGTTTCGCCCTTCGACCCCACTAAAGCCCAGACCGGGGGGCTTGCCGCGGCCCTCGAGCCCGTCGTGGAACGTTCCGGCGCGATCTGGATGGGCTCGTCGGACAAGCAGAGCGATAAGATTGACCGGTCCCTGTCACTCGAGAAGATTGGCGAAGGTCACGTGGCCAGGCTCGATCTGCCGAAAGGGCCCCATCGTGGCTATTACCGAGGTTTTTCGAATTCGATGCTGTGGCCGGTGCTCCACTCCCTCGCCGACCGCATCTCGGGCGAGGAAGGTGACTACGAAAGCTATCGCGCGATCAACGACCATATGGCGCACGTGGCGTTTAACTTGCGGGATCGGGACGCATTCTGGGTGCATGATTATCATTTAATTCCGCTCGCGGCTGATCTGCATAAAATCGGCGTCGACCGGCCGACCGGCTTCTTCCTCCATACGCCATGGCCGACGCCTGACATGATCGAACGAGTGCCCAATCATCGTGAACTGATGAAATCGATGCTGGAGTACGATCTGATCGGCTTTCAGACAAAACGGGACGTGAGCAATTTCCTCGCCTGTCTGAAGTCACATCTCGGGCTGGAGAGCAAGGATGGCGTAGTGCTCACGGAGCGTGGCCAGTCGCGATGTCAGAATTTTCCAATCAGTATCGATCCGAAGCAGTTCACAGAACATCTTGCAGAGCTTCCTGCCGAGGAGGAAGCAAAAATCTCGTCTTTGCTGGAGCAGCTCAGGGGCCCCAAGCTTGCGATCGGCGTCGACCGGCTCGAGTATACCAAGGGTATCGACAAGCGGGTCGAAGCCTTCAACCACGTCTTGACGGCCAATCCGGGCAGCATCTCGCTCCTGCAGATCGCGCCCCCCTCACGCGCCGACATCGAAGCGTATCAGGCGTATAGCAAAGATGTCGAGAAAGCGATCGACCAAGTCAATGCCGAGCATAGCACGGACAATTGGAAACCGGTCCACTACAAGAACGAATCCTTCAGCCAGGCTGCACTCGCCCGTCTTTACCGCGCCGCGGACGTTGGTGTTGTGACGCCATTGGCCGACGGCATGAATCTGGTGGCAAAAGAATATGTTGCCGCACAAGATCCGGACGATCCCGGCGTTCTGGTTTTGTCGAAGTTTGCCGGTGCGGCTGAAGGTTTCAATGAGGATGAAGCACTACTCATAGATCCGAACCGCCCGGAAGACATCGCAGCCGCGATATCCAAGGCGGCAGAGATGCCGCGCGATGAGCGGATCAAGCGCTGGCGGTCGATGATGGACAAACTTGAAGCCTATACAATCCACGATTGGGCGGCGGACTACCTTGCGAAGCTGGACGACAGCCGGGTCACCCTGCCGGCCGATCACTTCCCATATCTCGGTCTAGGCTGGACCAACGAGAGTCAAATGCCCCTGTACCCGAACTATTCCGAGGCGGCGGTCGCCTATGCGGCGGTGGATCCGGCCGATGTCGAGTTGAAGCAGGCAGCCTATGCCAATATGAAGACGGCCTTTGACGAGTTAGCGGGCCCGCTGACGCACACACAGGATCGACTTTGGGTGCTGCCGAACAATCATGTAGACCAAATGGGAGGCGCGACCGAAGGATCGATCGAGCAATAGGATCGTCCTTGGTCAAAACTGAAAGATGCCCTCAGCACTCCAGCTGCATTTTTACCTGGGATCGGCTTTGCCATCGATGCGTGGAATTGCGCTGACCTCCGCCTCGAAAACGAAAGGAGTTGCAAGCGCGAGCAAGAGAGTCACAAAAGCGCGATGTGTCATTCTGTGGCCGATGACGTGACTGTCGCCTGGGGCCAGGCGTGCGCCAGGGGCGCATCGCCTCATTGAAAATGGCACCCGCAAGAGCGTGAGCATAGCGACGTCGAAGGCGGCACGCGGGACCGAGTGCCGTGAGGAGACCGGTTAAAAGGCACCCGGGACAGGGGCAGTGATAGCGACGCCGGCATACTTCGTCATGCCGGCGGGCCCCTTTCCCGAGTGTCCCCGGCGAGGAGCTCAGGACGTCTTACGCGAGGGATTGCTACCCGAAGGGGCCGAGACCCGAGTGCTACCCGAAGCGGCCGAGACCCAAGGCTCGGTGAGCGCAGCGAGTAAAGCCGGGCCGCCATCGGCGGACGCGCCCACAAAGCTAGGACCCACAAAGCCAGTCCGCACACCGCTTCCCGCGATCATGACGTTGAAAGGATCGGCAGGCTCGCGCCGATTCAGAGCATCCGCAGGGCCGTGCTTACCTTGCGCCCCCGCATGGCTGTCAGCGCGATCGGCATGCCTAAAGCGAAATGAGATTGGGAGGAGTGGTCTTCGCACTTCGGACTATTATGATTTCCGCACGAACGCGCCGCGCGCGTCGCCTGGGAACGCCGCTTCACACTTGTCCGAATCATGCTCTGGCTAGGAGAGCGCGGCTTGCCGGTGCTGATCGTCGGCGGCGGCGGCCGGTGTTCGATCCGGCAGGATGGCCGAGTCCGACGTTCTAAAGCATGATCCGGAAAAGTGCGAAGCGGTTTTCCGGAAAGATCATGCGCAAACAACAACCTAAAGCGCGATGATGATTCATCCTGATCTCATCGCGCCTTAGTTTCCGGGTTTAGGTCGAGTGTTCAAGGTCGCTTCCGCTTCTGCGATTCGTTCGATGATGTCTTCGAACGGTGGGATTTCTCCGAAGATCATGCCGGCCATCTTGTCGTAATCTTCCTTCAAGGGGCCGAGCATGCCCTCGGGTGGCGCGATGCCGAACGTCCCGGGAGTAGCCAGATCGAGGCCGAGAGGCTTGCGATCGAAATAAAGACGAGCGAGATCAGCGCAGCTCTTCGCGAGCTCGAGGTCGGCCATCGCACTCATACCATGTTCTGAAGCGAGGAGCCGATAGACGTCGTAATAGTGACGCGAGAGCCGCTGCCCGTCCTTGTAGAGTTCATCTCTGTTTTGAAACCAGTGCCGCTGTCCGTGAAGAATGATGATCTTGTCCCAAATGTCCGTTGCGGCTTGATCGTGAGCACGTTTTGGATTGCAAGATTTAGCCCCTCCGCGTCTATTGCAGAATAAGGAGCGATGGTCCTTGCTTCGTGGGGATCGAGCGCCGACTTCGCTCCCGATTCGGATCTTCACGACGCGTCGTATGTAACCGTCCTTAGAATCTCTGAACGCGCTCGGGTAATGGAATAGCAGTGACTGGCCGTCCGGATCGTCTGGATCTGGCTCGATTTTGAACTGCAATTCCTCGAGTTCTCTGGTGGCCACGCTCGTGAGGGCGCTCTTGAAATCGCCATTGATGAAGCCGCCGCAGCGCCTTTTGATCTCATCCAGCTTTCGGCTCCGTTGCTTGGACCCCAGCGCACGCAATTCATCGTCAGAGGGAAAGTCCTCACCCAGTAGGTCGGTGCGGAACACGGTTATGTCGATGTCCTCTGAGAACCGCTGTATCAGATCGAATGCCTTGGATAGGGACGTACCACCCTTGAAGAGGAGCCGCGGCTTGATAGGAGCTTTGTTGTAGAGCACATCAAGGGTCCAGCAGACCCAGAAGTCCTTTTCGACGTTCTCAGGTGCGCATCCGAGACGTTGGCTGGTCTGCTGGAACAACCCCCGTCGGTCCTCGGTCCTTGCCTGGATGATTTTCGGCATGTCGTTCATGAGCGGATTCCCAGGGCATGCGTGGACCGCCGCGAAGGATCGGTGTCCGGCTCCATCGTGTCGGACTTAAGGAGGTCTTTGACGACGGGCACTAACCAGACGGGCAGATCGCCAAGGTTGTCTTGCAGATCCTTCCGGATGCGGTCTCCGGCATCACCCTTGTTCAAGATGGCCTTCAGACGCTTTGTGATCCTGTCCCCATCTGACGAAAGAACGTCTCGCAGCCAAATGAGAGCCTGTACGACCTGGGCAGCAGGTCGGTTGGCCCACACGAGGCGGCTCGGTGCAACTTGCTTAAACTCGATGATCATTCTGTCGAGCTTGATCGGTTTGACCCGAGCGTCCGTCCACACGACGACTTTTGAGGGAACCGCGTTGGTGAGGCCAAGGTTGTTGGCGGCGGTTATTCCGTCGACTAGGACCTTGCTGCCATCTCGCCGTGCGACAGCCTGGATCACCGACTTGTAGTCGGGTGGCGAGAGCTTCTTCGTGAGTTGGTTCGTGTGGGGAACGTCGTACAGACCGTGATCGATGCGACGTATCCGCTTATTGCTCTGAAGCCTGTGAAGAGCGACGTCGATAGCCGATCGCGTTCCGATGTCCGCAAAGTCGCGTGCAGTCCACACTTTGGTGGACTGGGAATCTTGAGTCATTCGATCGTAGATGCGGTCCGCAATGCTGGCCATGGAGAACTCCTTGTAAGAAATACACAGCATAACTCTTACACAAGGAAGCAAGCTGTAAGAAAAATATTGCATATTTCTTACAAACCGGCCATTTTGTAAGAAAAAATCTGCAAATTTCTTACATACTAAAATCTGTTCGTAGCTCTCGCCAGGCGAAAACGTGGCTCCGCCCTCAGCTTCGGAGCGCAAGCCGCGGTAAAATGGGATCGAGCTCCGCCTGCTCCAATGTTTTCGCACAGTCCTTAGTCAAGTACGCGGCTAGCTCGGCGATGCCCGATTGCGGCGGACAGCGCGCCGGAGCGGCCTTTTCAAGGGGACCTTGCCGAATTGCTCGGCGATCGCCGCGTAGAGCTGGACGCACCGACCTGTGGAGCCCACTCCGCGCGGCTCCATCAATGATGTGTCAGTGGCGATGAGGACTTGACGCTCCTATTCTTCCGACAAGCCACGTCAAACTAATGTTATGCCCAAGGCGGGTTTGGAGATGAGATTGAGAATACGCCGTCCAGATCATGCGGGTTCTTCTCGAAAAAATGAACGTGGTCGCCGTTGATCCATTGTGAGACCTGCCGATCTTGTAAGCTTCTCGCAAGGTTACCCTGCCAGCATGAGAGCCAGGAACTTTGGATTGCAGGCAGTTGAGTGAGCGTGTTGTGAAATGAACAGTTACGCAAAGCTCGACATCAACCGAAAGTTCGGCATCCTTCCAACCGACGGATTGGACGCGGGCTCCTCAAACGTCCTCCGTCCTCACATCCAAATATAGCGCTATGCAGCTCAACAACTCTTCACATCCGCGAGTGCGGATCCAGCTCGATTCGTGCTTGTTTCGCAGCACCACGGCCCTGAAACAATCCGTGCAGTCGCTCGGCCAGATTCGGCAAGGCGCAACCTTCCCTTCGAGGCAATCTTGTCCATTCGCGCACAAAGACCAGTCCGATTGCCCCCTCCACGCCGGCGGATCTAAAGCCGCCAGATCCAAAATCAACGGTGGATGATCTGCTGGATCTGCCGTTGGCGGATATGAAAGCGGCGATTGAGACAGAGGGATCACGATTCCAAGTCGCGATTTTCGAGTCACGCTTTTCAGGTCACGATTTCCAAGGCTGCCTTCGGGGCCAAATTCATGGCGCCGTCGGATAATACGTGTCACAGGAGTCTACATATGGGCGGCTGCATTTCACGACTGAACGTACGGCGCGCGCGCCGCCAGGACTATGGACCCACTCAGGAAACCGAGTTTGCTGCTCACCCTAAGTCCGCGCGATCAAGTCCGCCTCCATCCAGTATTGAATTGCAGCGCTCGCTAAAATCATCTGGAGAGACCGGCGATGAAGACACATCGAGCCGTGACCGCTCACCACGCATTAACGAGAAGCTCGAGTTGCTCGCTCAAACTCGGAGCGTGCCAGGCAAGCAGGAATTCCATCCAGTCTAATGGAATACGATCAGCAGGTAGCTCCTCACCACCTGTCCGCCAACACACAGCCTGACGAGAAAATTTTGTCGCTCGACATCGACGATTTTCATCATCTGGCGACCAGCCACAACAGACGCTACTCGGGCCTTGACCTTAGGCACATGGACTCGCCTGCCAAGTTTCCGGACGACACTGGACACGATGTTACGGGACGATTGATGAGGTCTCCATATCGATTGGGTGGAAGCTCCAGGTCTTCGCTCGGGACTACAATTTGACGCCGAACGCACCGAGTCAGGCTCTACATCACCGGGCGACTTGGTGACGCTGCCTTGAGCGAGGCAAGCAGCGTGCCGGACCGAGGCTGCGGTTAATGCAAGCATGCCATGCGAAGAGCGGGACCTGCCAACGCAACATTAAATTGCATATTCTACGTCTTAACGTTATACGGGTACGCAAGATGGATTGGGAATGGTGACAAGCGCAGTTAATGGACAAGACTCACCGCGTAAGATGTTCTTCTTAACCGAGCTCGGTCCGCTGATCGTCTTCTATGGTGTGAACGCGAAATTTCAGCTGTTCGCGGCTACCGCCGCATTCATGGGGGTGACTGTCCTGGCAGAGATCGTCTCCCTCGTGGTGAAGGGTTACATGGCGATCACAGCGCTGATCACCTGCGTCAGCGTGCTGGTATTCGGTACGCTGACGCTGGTGTTGCATGACGAGACGTTCATCAAGCTCGATGCAACGGTCGTCAGCGCACTGCTTTCGACGGTTCTCGGCGGTGGACTTCTGTTTGGCCGCTCCTTCATTGTGGTGCTATTGGATCACATTTTCAATCTGACACCGAAGGGCTGGCGTATCCTCACCCTCCTCTGGGCAGCGTTTTTCGCAGGCATGACGATCTTGAACGAGGTCATCTGGCGAACCCAGAGTACGGATGCCTGGGTGACCTTCAGGGTGTTCGGCGTAACGATCTTGAGTCTGCTCTTCGCGACCGGTCTGATGCCGCTGACCAAACGCTACCATGCCGCACCTGTATCGCGTTCCGCTCAATCAGCTCCTGTCCAAGTCCACCAGCAATTGCCCGAGTCGAAAGATGTCGAGGGTGTGCCAGGCGAACATGATTCGATTGGACCGACCGGCGAACATTGAATCAAGCGGCATAGCTTTCGGCATGATCCAAAGACTGATTGGATCAGAATCGAAACAAAGCGATGCACAAAGCCGCAGGCATCCGGCGTCACACTCCCGGCGAAGTTCTTGCCTTGCGTGTCCGTTCGGCGTTGCCCGTTATGAACCTCGATTCGCAGATAAGGATGCGTCAATGCTGCAATTCGCTGCAGCATTGCTGATTCGGCAGCGGCGAGCTGATGTCTTGCGCCTCGTGAAACGGCGCCGATAGAGTGAGCGTCTGCTGGAAGTTGTGCGCTGGAACGTGGGGGGAGCGGCTCACCTCTAGCAATCGGCGCAATTTTGTGGAGGAGGTCGGCAACTATGGCCGTGCAGCAGCGGAAGTCACGGCGCTCTTTCGCACATGAGCTTCTGCGCGTTGAAGAACGACAAGCGGGCGACCGTCACTGCCGCATCGCATGCCCGGCGCGCTCGTGCGGCGGAGTGGACTCGATCAAGTCGAGCAGTTGTCGTTCAGACGTGCAGCCCTTGCTTTTCTTCTTTCGTCCGCACCGTCTGGCAGGCGCGGGCCGAACAGCACGACGCCGGCCGCGTCCCCCAAAGCGCACCAAGCTCGCCGACCGTGAGCACAAGCTGCCGGCGCGCCGCCATCGGCACCTGTCAGCTCGAAGCTCTGATTGACCGTTGCCGGCTTTTCTTCAGCGCACTGCTCGCTTCGAAATCTTCGAGAGTTCCATTCGTGCAGTTTGGGATCGCTATGGGGTTAGTCAGCTTATCGACAGCAAAACCGTTCAGCATGAGAACGTCTCGATCTGGACTGACAGGCCCGGCCTAATCTGCTCAGATCTGGCAGACGGTAATGATGGATCCCTTTAACAATCTGATGCGATTGGAGAACTGAGATTTGGTGCGGACGCGCTATCTCTGGCAGCACTGCTCGGTGGGTAAAATGGAGAAACGTGTTGGGCGGTGTTTGACGGGAGCCGATCTTTTATTCGCCTGCTTCGTCAGTCGTGGTGATCATCACCAGCGGTGACGGCCGCGAGCTTCGAACAGCGCCGCTCCGGCGCATTCCCTTATGATTTGGCTACCGAAGAGACGGCCACGATGAATACAGAACAGGTGCAGCTTGGCGCCGGCGCCGCCTCGGAATCTTCCGAGATCGAAACGTCCGATTCCGAAACCTCCGAACCTGGGTCTCCCGCCGCGGCGCGATGGGCCGAAGCCTTGACGAATACGCGGGTATCTGCCGCCGACCCCGGCTCGTCCCAGGATCAGATCTTGGCGGGTTGGCCTGCCGAAGAGAGGCAGGCAGAAGGCGAGAACCGGCAAGAGGCGGTTAGTCGAACGAGTGATTGGCGGGCGCAGGGCGATGTCCATGAGAGTCTGGATCTATCCTCCTTGTCCCTGACCGCCTTGCCCGCCCCCCTTCCGACCGATCTCCGGCGGCTCTACGCCATCAGCAACAGGCTGACCAGCCTGCCCGCAGGCCTGCCACCCCGGCTCCGGCGCCTGATGGTCGACAATAACCGGCTAACGCATCTGACCGCCCTTCCGCCAACGCTTCGCGAGTTGGATGCCAGCGGCAACCGGCTGACCAGTCTGCCCGACTTACCAGCCAGGCTCCAGCGTCTGAACGTCGACTACAATCAGCTTACCAATCTGCCCGAGCCCCTCCCCGCAGGGCTCGAATGGCTGAGCGCTGGCCACAACGGGCTGACCAACCTGCCCGAGACGTTCCCCGCCGAGCTCCTCTGGCTCGGCGCCCGCAACAATCAGCTGACCAGCGTTCCCGACACCCTGCTGACGCACCTAGGTCGCGAGTCCAGCGTTGATCTGGAAAATAATCCGCTGCCTGAGCCGGTGGTGACCCACCTGTCGGCAGCCATGCACGCCGGGGACTATGCTGGCCCGCAGATCTTTCTCTCGATGGACGAAGGCGCGGAGGAAGTTGAGCCGCGGCCCCTGCACGAGGTTGTCGCGGACTGGCTGGAGGGCGAGCCGGCGGCGGTAGCCGCCTGGCAACGCTTCGCCCTGGAGCCGGGTGCCCAGGACTATGCACGTTTCCTCGACAGGCTCCGGGGCACTGTGAACTATAGCAATGACGCCTTCCGGCAGGCGGTGATCGAGGATCTGCGGCAGGGGATGGCAAGGCCGCCATTGCGCGAGCAGCTCTTCGAGCTGGCTTCCGAAGCGAGCATGAGCTGTGAGGATCGTATCACTTTGACCTGGAACCGCATGCAGACCGCACGCGTGAACGCTGACGTCGAAGAAGGCGCCTATGACGGTCGGCTCGACGAATTGCTCCAGAATGGCCGTGTCATGTTCCGTTTGGAAGCGCTGGACAGGATCGCGCGCCAGAGGGTCGATTCGCTCCGCCTTGCCGACCCGGACGCCGAGGTCGACGAGATCGAGGTCTATCTTGCCTACCAGACGCAGCTGCGCGAGCCGCTGGAGCTCCGGCACATCGCCCCGGACATGCGCTTCTTGAATGTCTCTCACGTCAACGAGGAAGACATTGCCAGCGCCGAGACCTCTGTGCGGAGCCAGGAGACGACGGGCTTTGCGGACTATCTGGCAACGAGCTGGCAACCGTGGGAGACGGTTATGAGGCGCATCGCCCCCGAAGACCATGCCGAGATGCAGGCGCGGCTCGCCGAGGCGTCGGGCGAGGAGTTTCAAACCCGCCTGAACCAGGGGCTCGCCGAGCGTGGTCTCATAGGCGATCTCGATGCCGAGCGGGGGCTCGGAGCCGAGATCATTAAAGAAATCGCCCGCGAGATCAAAAGTGAGGTCATGCACCAGGTGCTCAGCGATCGCGACATCGAACTGTGAAGCGTTCCTTGATTGCAAACGGTTGACGATGTCCGCTTCCACGTGACTCCGTCGCAATCGTGATCTTTGGGAGGACGGGACGGCGCCAGATGAGTCGTCGGTGAAGAATGCGGATTGACCTGAGAAATAAGCAGGGTTGGTCTTGATATAGTATTCGATCTTGCAGGAAAGCGGGGTGTTGGACCTCGCTTTCTTGCGTTTTAGGATTTTTCCTTTGGGCGATTCGCGATTCCCTGACGGCGTCGTCGACATTGGGGAATGCGATGAGCAAGCCGCGGGATGATCGCCAGAAAGACCTGTTGCTTCCGGCGCTCGATCAGATCATCGACATGGGTCATCCGCTGGTGCGGTTGGCATCGCTGATCGACTGGAACATCCTGAATGAGCGCTTCAGTTCGGTTTGCCAAGCAGGGTTTCGCAGCTCGGTTTCCATGACTGGTCGCGCCGCTTAAGCGCGATCAACCTTCCAAAACGGCCTACCCACGGACCGTCGTCGGATGCGTACCATTCGATGCAGCAATCATTGCTTCAATCATCGGGAGGTTTGCCAATAGTCACGGTACGCCCGCACGGACCCGCACGCCATCAAAGCGCGAGCTCAGTTTTTCGTTCGCTCCTTGCCGCCACGTGATGGTGCGCCAAGCTTTGGCCGGCAGGCCCAATCGCGAGCGCTTTGACCGTGGCCGGCTAATCTGACGGTTGTGACGCATTAGTTTCGGTGGACGGCTGCGGCCCGACCATGGCCTCAGCGACAAGGGACCGGTGCCGGGAGCCCAGGTCTCGGCGAGAGCCGCTCCAAGCCCAGCTCTATCAGTAGAGGCTGACGTCAACCCGCCAGTCGGTTTCGCAGTGCCAGCCGATCGACGATGAGGTTGTCAAGGTGCAGCTCGGCCGGCCGCCATCTTTCCGACAATCGGCTAACCAGCGTCCGCGTGCCATCCACCACGAAGACGCCGCAATCATAGTCGTTCCGCTGCTGGGTCATGCGGACGGGCTCCGGACGCGCACGCAGCCGTTGTGCGAGTATTGCTGCAAGCTTATCGTTTTGTCCCCGGTGAGAGTCGTAGTGATAGGCAACTGGACTTGCCCGCTCGCGACGGTCAACGAGCAGCAGCGACCAGTGGGTGCCGCGGCGAACAGGATCCGAAGCACTGGCGTCGCTCACTGGCATGAACAGGAAGTCGGCTGTATCGTTACCATCCACATTTGCGATGCGCTGGAAGGCGGCGAGCATCACGCTCGCAAGTCCCAGGCGCAGTTGATAGTGTGCGATGAGGGGATCGACGAGCCGCGTCCGGGCGGCAAGGTCCGGATCGTTCTGCTGCAAGTCCTGCATCAGCAGTTCGTAATCCCGTAGGATATGCTGGTCGCCCAGCCATTCCCTAGCGCCGAGCACCCGCCCGCTGCGATCGGGGGACGGCGCTTCCAACGCATCGGAGGTTGTGCTCGGAAACGCCGACACATCATGAGCATCATCTCGCAGGTCCTGCCAGATGGACGGCGACCAAGCGGGCGTCCCGTCGGGAAATAGACTCCAATCAAAGCTGGGCGGTATCTGTGGCGACCAACTTGCCTCGGAGCGCGCAGATTGATCCGACTGCGACGATAGCCCCGACCAGGGGGGCGCGCCCAACGCGGCAGGTGGCCGCCCTCCGGCTTGGTCCACCTCGCACCAAAGCTGATCCTGGTCGTAACTGACCGTTTGCGACCCGGCAGTTTGATCCGATTGCAACGACGGTCCCGACCAAGAACCGTCCCACCCGGCCGTCGCCCGCGATCCGGCTTGCTCCACATCCCGCCAAAGCTGCTCCTGATCGTAATCGGCAAATTGCGCCCCCGCGGGGACCTGCCCTTGTTCCGCCGGGGATGCCCCGAGCGCCGCGTGAGGGTCCTCCCATTGTCCCAGGAACTCCAGGATATCGTCGGCTGATGACCGTGGAGCGGTTAGAAGCCGAGAATCGATCGAGTCCCTGTTCTCTGTTGGGCGCCCGCTGGAACGGGCCACATCATCGGTAACATGCCCGCCTTCCCCGGAGGGGCGACGACCTCGGGGCCCGAGATCAGGTAAAATTTGGGGCTCACGATACTCACGAAGGGCTACCAACGCCGTCTTCATCGTCCAGCTATTCGGGAATGACTTATTGACGTGAGCGACTAGAGAGTTGTGATCGATTGCAGTTATCGTTTGCTGAGGCCCGAGAGAGTCCGCGAGCTTGCGCAAGCTCCTAACATACACTTCGACGGTGCTCGGTTTCCATCCCCGGCGCAGAGTAGCGGCCAGGATCGCGCTGTCGATGAGACGCGCGTCTTCCTCAGAGACTTCCATAACTGGGCGCTGGTTAACTGGAGCACCGGGGTCGCGATACTTCCGAAGCGCGTGCAACGCGGTACCCATTTCCGCGTCACGCGGGAAACACTTTTTAACGTGGGCGACCAGGAAGTCGCCATCGGCTCCAGCGATCGTATGGCCCTGCTCCTTGAGATGCATTCCCAAGCGACAAAGAGCCACAGCGTAACCCTCGCTTGTTCTTGGTTTCAGATTCCGGCAAGTAGCATCAGCCCGGACCGCCTCGTCGATCAGCCTCGCATCTTCCACAGAGATTTCGTCACGTGGACGTTTCTTATTTGGAGGACCGGGATCGCGATACGCCCGAAGGGCGTTTAGCGCGAGAACCATTTGCGGGTCACGCGGGAAAGCCTTTTCGGCGTGAGCGACCAAAAAACCGTGCTCGACTCCAAGAATCGTTTGGCCCTGTTCCCCGAGATGATTCCCCAATCTACGAAGTGCTCGAGCATAATTAGTAACGGTCCCCGGTCGCAGCCCCCGGCGTGCAAACTCCTGTGCCGCGCCCTCGATGTAGCGACGATCTTTGTCAGATAGATGCGGCCAATATCGGTCTTGAGGGGAAGCCCCTCCAGAAACCAGAGCGTCGGCTCGGCGCATCCCGTGCAAGTGCTGCTCGAAGCTTTCGGGCCTGTCCCGTTCCACCTCTTGCTCTTGAAACATGGCATCGCACGCTTGCCAAGAATCTGGATGGACGAAATTAACTGGGGGCACACTAACATTCCTGTCCGAAGTCAATCCGAATCACGGTGCCTACATGGGCTAGCTGTCGAGAGGCTGACGAGCCTTTCGGCCGGTGAGTGACGCGGTCGCCACACTTCTCATGCGCACCCCGTCGTCGACTCCGCGAAGCGGCTGCAATGCGCCCGGAGTATGAGCACGAAGTGGGCTACAGGGAAGATTGGGTCAGTGGACGCATGTGCACTGGCACACCACAGGGCGGCGTCCTGGCTCCCTGAACGCAAAAGACAACTCTTTGATCGCGTCATCACCGGACGGTAGGCCCAACGGCTGAGGGCGGCGCGACGCTTGCTCGCGAAACAATCGTGCATGGCGGAGGCGGCTTTGGCGCTGTCACGCGAAGGAGATCGCAAGGCGCCACGCAGCCTCTGGGCCGAGCGTGGGGCGCAGAATCCGCGTTGAACCTGCACCAGGTCGAGGGCATGTTAGTTTCGGACGAACGATCTGCGCCTGTTCCCGGCACAGAAATTGCAGTCTTGATAGCGTGCTGGTCAGCGTGATGTAGGAAGATCGACAATGTCGTTCGCGTCGAGCGTCATAGAACGTCCCATTCTATTTGAAGAGGGTGCGTTCGCCCAGATGACATGCCCGACGGGACGCTTCAATTTCTCGTCACGCCAGAATTTGGACGACGCGGAAGGCGCATGAGCTGACCACAGCATGCAGAACGTGCTGGGGCCGCCAATTCGCACCCGGCAATCATGACGATAAGATATGGCGTGGGCTTTCGTGAACTATGGGCCCGTGCACCCAACACGAAGGAGAGCGAGATGAATGGTCCGATGGTTACGGAAGTAAATCTCCATGACTTACGGATCACGGATCCGCTCATTGGAAAATACCAGAAATTGGTGAGGGAGGTGACGATTCCTCATGAGTGGGAGGCGCTGAACGATCGTATTGCCGAAGTCCCACCGAGCCATGCGATAGAAAACTACCGGATCGCCGCCAACCGAGCAAAGGGCGAGTTCTACGGCACGGTTTTTCAGGACAGTGACGTGGCGAAATGGCTGGAAGCGGTCGCCTGGTCCCTGTGCCAAACACCCGATCCAGAACTGGAGAAAACCGCCGATGACCTGATTGACCTGATTGCGGCCGCCCAGTGCGGCGATGGTTATCTCAATACTTACTTCACGGTAAAGGCGCCTGGGGAGCGCTGGAGCAATCTCAGCGAATGCCACGAGCTTTATTGCGCCGGCCACTTGATTGAAGCGGGCGTCGCTTTCTTTCGTGCTACCGGCAAACGGCGCCTGCTGGACGTCGTTTGCAGGCTAGCTGACCACATCGCCGTGGTTTTTGGCCCGGAGCGCTATCAGTTACATGGCTATGATGCCCATCCGGAAATCGAACTTGCATTGACGCGCCTCTACGAAGTGACGCAGGAGCGCCGATATCTCACCCTCGCGAATTATTTCGTCGAGCAACGCGGCATTGAGCCGCACTTCTATGACATAGAATATGAGAAGCGTTCCGGTCACCGGAAATCACACGTAACGCCTTGGGTGGTCAAAGATAAAGCCTATAGCCAGGCGCACCTGCCGGTCTCGGAGCAGCGGACTGCAACAGGTCACGCGGTTCGGTTTGTATACCTCATGACTGGGGTTGCCCATCTGGCGCGTTTGAACCAGAACGAGCGGCTACGCCAAGCTTGCCTGCGGCTATGGCAAAACATGGTGCAGCGGCAGATCTATATTACCGGCGGTATCGGCTCGCAAAGCGCCAGCGAAGCATTCAGCAGCGACTACGATCTGCCGAACGATACCATGTATTCGGAAAGCTGCGCCTCGATTGGTCTGATGATGTTCGCCCGCCGGATGCTGGAGATTGAGGCGGACGGTCGCTATGCCGACGTGATGGAGCGCGCGCTCTATAACACCGTTCTGGGCAGCATTGCGTTGGATGGACGCCATTTCTTCTATGTCAATCCGCTTGAAGTTCACCCCAAATCGCTGCGGTCCAATCGCATCTTCAGTCATGTCACACCGGTACGCCAGCCCTGGTTCGGGTGCGCCTGCTGTCCGCCGAACATCGCGCGCCTTTTCACATCAATCGGTCACTACATCTATACGTCACGCTCCGACGCGCTCTATGTCAATCTTTACATTGGCAACAGCGTGGCGCTACCGGTCGGAGAGCATACGCTGCGCCTGCGCATGAGCGGGAACTATCCCTGGGAGGACCAGGTGGAGATCGCCGTGGAATCCGAGCAGCCCATCACCCATACCCTCGCCCTGCGTCTGCCGGATTGGTGCGGCGCGCCAGAGGCCAGGCTGAACGGCGAACCGGTCAATTGCGAGTCGCGCAAAGGGTATTTGCACATTCAGCGCACGTGGCGGCGGGGCGATCGCGTCGAATTGCTGCTGCCCATGAAAGTGCGCCGCGTGTACGGTCATCCGCAACTTCGTCATTTGGCCGGCAAAGTGGCTATTCAGCGTGGTCCTCTGGTTTACTGTCTGGAAGAAGCCGACAATGGGCCGGAGCTACACAATATTTGGCTGGATGCAGACAGCCGGCTTTCGCTTGTTGAAGGCAAGGGCCTCTTTGCCCGCAAGATTTTGCTGCAGGCCGAGGGGTTCCGTTTGCAGCATACACTCTCCGAGGAAGCACCGCTTTATCACTACGACGAGGTGCCTGGACAGCGGCAACCGCAGCGGTTGACATTCATTCCGTGGTTCAGCTGGGCCAACCGTGGCGAAGGCGAAATGCGAATCTGGATCAATGAGTGGTAACCGGGGCCAAGAGCGGTAGCTGTTTGAAGCAAACCTGGCCGAAGAGGAGAGGAGTGGTTGAGAGCCGGCATGGGCTGGCCCGTCGCATGCAGGGCAGTTGGCCTTTTCAAGAGCGACGGCCAGGCCGATGTCTCAACTCGACTTTCGGCCTTTTAGCGATTCCAACTCCATCGACCCTCAAGACGGCGTTGGAAGCGGTGAGCCTTTGAGAAGCTGACGGGCATCAGCATGGCCAATTGAAGGATCGCATTCAGCGGGCCTTGATTGCAGCCGGGCATACTGAGCGCGCGACATCCTGCAGAGTAAACTGGAGCTGCAGGGGCTAAGCACACTTGACCGATGGCCATTGAAGAGCGTTCCGCCAAAGCATTCTTGAAATGAACCGGGTGCGCGCCGGAGCGTTCCAGAAATCGTAAAGATGCTTGGACGTGACGCGGATGCGGATAGATCTTGCCTACTCAACATTTGCGCGAACCAGGCGCGATGGCGGCATCCAAAGGGGCCGGCTTACGACTCTCAATCCGCAACAGTTCTCCGCCTGCAATCCCGACCACCAATACGTAAAGCCAGCCTTCATACGCGTCCATCAGGTGCGAATTGAAAATAGAGCTTGCAATATTCTGCACTGTCGCAAGCATTCCGATCCAGGCGACTAGGGCCCTGCTGCAGAACAGCCGTACGTGCGCTATCCACATTGCCCAGACAAGGAGGATTCCAACGCTGCCCCATTGCACCGCGGCAGCAAGCGTCTGATTGTGAGGATTGCTCACAACCAGGGCCGATATTCCAGTTCGCCCAATCGATTCTTGCCCGAAAAGGCGTCGGATCGAACCAGTCCCATGACCTAGGACCGGTGCTCTTTCAATGAACTGAAACGACTTGCGCCAAAATTCAAGTCTTTCAGCTGCCGAAGGCTCTTTCTCTCCGATCTCGGCATCTGGCTGGAATGCAGCCATTTCTACGAAAATGGCAGAGACTTTTCGTTGGAGATTGGGAGATGTCTGCCACAACGCCCCGCATAAGATGCAGATTCCGATGAACCCAACCGACGCAGTTCTTGGGCTTGAGTAACGTATTGTCAGGAGGACCAGCATTATCGGCAAATAGAAGAACGCCGTTCGGGCAACATTGATGAAGGCAAGATTGGCAAAGAATAGGAGACTGACCGCTCCAAGCGCCGCAACCCAATAATGTTTCTGCTGAGACGCAGCCTCGAATGCCAGGCCTGCCAACGCCACGGCAACAAGCGAAAACCCTTGGCTTTGGTCAATGTAATTTCTCACGGGAACGCCGTGGCCACCGATTCTTTGAACAATCGCCAATTCCGGCACTGCCGATGAAACGAACGAGTAGACCAGCAGAATCATGTTTGAGCCTACGAAGGTTGCGAACATCCATTTGGCGCGCCGACTGGATTGGAAATGGAACAACAGGAGCGGGAGCAACAGCAGCTTGGTCATTTTTCCCAAAGCACTGAGCCGCTCCGGCCAAGGTACTCCGCTTGCCCAGGTTACCCCTATCGCCGCTAGCATTACGAGCGCGAGCGGCAGCGCGCCGGCGGGATGACTGATAGTTGCGAGCATCCGCTCGGTACGGAACGTTGTCAAAATGCCAAAGAAGAGTACGACTCCAAGTATGCTGGTTAGGCTCGTCGACCAGGGTAGTCCGGCCACAAGCGCAAGCACGACGATGTCCACATTCCGCAGCCTCAGGCTGTCCGCACGGCCGACCTCTGGGCCGCTCCAAATTGTGCAGGCGAGCGACGCCTCGGTCACAAATCGCCGAGAACAAAGTAGAACAGCTGACATTGTCTGCATATTGAGTACCCGTGTCCCATTGCGGCCGACCGCGGTCGCGCTGAGGCTTATGAAGCGGATCGATCGCCATGTCGTAATTGGTTGACGGTGTTCTGGAAGGAAGCGCGAAACAGGCGGTTACAATTTCTGTCACTGCCAACTTCCACCTAGCTGTTGCACGATTTCCCAAGCAGGAAACTCAGAAAAGCAGGAAACTCAGAAAAGAAAGGCTCTTTCTGTGTCGGTGATGCGCGGAAGATGATCCAGTGAGATTTCGTGATGGCAAATCCACGAGCTGACGGCCTTCGTTGTCTTTGCCAACCCTGTTGTCGAGCCCGCGATGTCAACCAAACGTGAGGCCCTTTTCCAAGAGCGCGCAGGTGGTGTCATTCTCGGGTCATGGACGTCGACGCTTCCTGCTGCCCCGCTCCTGCCAATCGCTCAACGGGATTGTCCTTGATCGGCGCAGCGAGGCCACACGCTGGTTTGGGAATCCCGGCGAGGCACATAGCAGTGGAATAAACGCCCCGCGCGTCCCATTTGGGATGGCATCTACCTGCCGCGGTTCCTCTCGCGAGGGGCGTAGGCTCCACTAGCTCGGAAAAATAGTCCGTTGAACATCAGTCTCCATGTGAGGCCCCGGGCACGTCGTGCCTCGGCCCCACTCGCGCAACAGTCAGGGCCCTTCCATGAACAAGCGCCTTTTGCATTGAGCGGTCTTGTTTCGAGTCCATTCCAGGCGAACGCGCGCTGCAGTGATATTGGCCAGCCCACCATCGCTAGCGTACCGGCCAGAACCGCTGTTCCACACGATACACGGCAGAGGGGCAACCGAGATGATAGCCAAGAGCACGAAGGGCGTACTCGGCTAACCTCACGCCGTTCATGATCGTGGTGCGTTTGAGACACGGCTACATAGTGTAGACCTTGGGCCGCGCAAACTTCACGCTTCACCCGGCTGGCGAACTGTTGCCGATAGGCCGAGCAGCCGATCCGCGGCGAACGCTGCGCGCGACAATAACGAACCCGCCTATCTCAAATGGGACTGGCGCTCCCTCAAAGCTTCCCGCATGGGTACGTAAATCGATACCGACGGCCGGGATATGCAAGCTAACCGACGAACTCATCACTTCGGTGCGATCGCGCCATCGCTCGAGATGATCCCGTTTTCGAGGTCGATTGCAGGATGCCGTGGAGCGGTTCCCGGTGTCAAAGGACAAGGGCAGCCAAGACGGGCTGGCGTAATCCCGCCTTTCAGCTGCCGAAGCTTGAGCAATTGAATGCGCATTCTCGTATCGGGTGGCGCCGGCTTTATCGGGTCGGCGGTTTGCCGTCATTTCGTTTTAGAGCTCGGCCACGAAGTGGTCGTGGTGGACAAGCTCACCTATGCGGGGAACTTGGCGTCATTGGCACCGATTGCCAACAATCCGCGCTATCATTTTGAGCAGCGGGACATCTGTGACGAGGAGGCCGTCGACGCTCTGTTTGCGAAATATCGCCCCGATGGCGTGATTCATTTGGCCGCTGAGAGCCACGTTGATCGATCGATTTCAGGGTCTGATGTCTTCGTGCAAACCAATGTGATCGGGACCTTCGCCTTGCTCGAAGCTGCCCGGCGACACTTCTCATCTCAAAACGTGCCAGACTTTCGCTTTGTCCACGTCTCGACTGATGAAGTCTATGGTTCGCTCGGAGAGCGCGGACTATTCACTGAAGCAACGCCGTACGATCCAAGCTCTCCTTACTCTGCGACCAAGGCCGCATCAGATCATCTCGCGAAGGCCTGGTATCGAACGTATGGCTTGCCGGTGATCGTTTCCAATTGCTCGAACAACTACGGCCCTTATCACTTCCCGGAAAAGCTCATCCCGTTGATGATCCTCAATGCCCTGGATCGCCAGCCGCTTCCCGTATACGGGACTGGCTCGAATGTTCGCGATTGGCTCCACGTTGAAGACCATGCGCGCGCGCTTGGTCTCATTTTGAAGGGCGGACGACCGGGCGAGACGTACAATATCGGCGGAAGAAATGAACGCCAGAACATCGATGTGGTGCGCCAGGTGTGCTCGTGGATGGACCTCCTGCGTCCAACTGATCGGTCGCATCACGAGCTCATCCAATTCGTGCCGGACCGGCCGGGTCACGACCGCCGCTATGCTATCGACGCCTCGAAACTCGAAAATGAGTTGGGTTGGCGGGCCCAAGAAACATTTGAGAGCGGACTTGCGAAGACGGTCCATTGGTACCTGTCAAACCAACATTGGTGGCAGCCTCTAAGAGAGAAGATATATGCCGGCGAACGCCTCGGTCTTGTAAGAGGATGAGGACATCGTGCGCCTCTACGTGATCGGGACGAAGGGACAAGTATCGAGGTCCCTCAGAGAGTTGGCTGCGTTCGTGAGCGACTTGGTGATTGGTTTTGCGAGCCGGCCCGAGCTCGATCTCACGCGGCCCCAATCCGTGGCCAGTGCAATTGCGTCGTTCAGGCCGGATATCGTGATCAATCCAGCTGCCTACACAGCTGTTGATCGGGCGGAGACGGAACCCGAACTAGCCTATGCCATAAACCGCGACGCGGCCGGCGAAGTCGCGAAAGCGGCAAACGCGATTGGTGCGACTATCATTCATCTCTCCACTGATTACGTTTTCGACGGCAAAAAGCCGGGCCCTTACGTAGAGACGGACCAACCTAATCCGCAAGGCGTTTATGGACGCTCCAAACTGGAGGGCGAGCTTGCTGTCGCCGCCGCCAATCCTCGCCACGTGATCTTGCGGACGTCTTGGGTTTATGCGCCGTTTGGGCACAATTTCCTTCGCACGATGCTGAAGGTCGGCGCGGAACGAGAGCGCGTTCGCGTGGTGGACGATCAACGGGGCTGCCCGACCTATGCGCCCGACATCGCAGCTTCGATCGTCTCAATCGCCAGAAGATTGAGACATTGGCAGCAGCGATATAGCGGGACCACCCACCTCGCCGGGTTAGAAGCTATGACGTGGCATCAATTTGCCGGTGTGATTTTTAGCGAAAGCGCGAAACGAGCGGGTCCCTCGGCCGAGGTCGAACCCATTTCGTCCGCTGAATATCCGACTGCGGCCGTACGGCCAGCCAATTCACAATTGTCCACTGAACGGTTGCGCTCACTTTTCGAGATCAGCTTGCCATCGACACCATCATCCATCTCGGCCTGCTTGGATCGCATTTCGCACGAGGAGAAAGGACTATGAAGGGAATCATCCTTGCCGGTGGGAACGGTACTCGCCTTTATCCAATGACGGCAGTGACATCCAAGCAGCTTCTGCCGGTCTACGACAAACCAATGATCTACTACCCCCTTACAACCCTGATGCTTGCAGGTATTCGAGACATTTTGATTATAGCGACGCCCCACGATCTTCCGTTGTTCCAGTCCCTCCTTGGAGATGGCACTCAATGGGGGATGTCACTGTCGTACAAGGCGCAGCCAAAGCCTGAGGGGTTGGCGCAAGCCTTTATTATTGGTGCGACGTTTGTGGAAGGGCACAATTCAGCGCTCATCTTAGGCGACAATATTTTCTTTGGGCACGGTCTTCCTGCGCTGCTTGCGAACGCACGTGCACGCACAATCGGCGCCACCGTGTTCGCCTATCAGGTTTCAGATCCTGAGCGTTACGGCGTCATCACCTTTAATGAGAGCGGCAAGGCCAATTCCCTTGAGGAGAAGCCAAGACAACCTAAGTCCAACTTTGCCGTGACGGGACTTTATTTTTACGACCCGCAGGTTGTCCATCTGGCAGCCGGTATACGGCCGTCGGCTCGAGGCGAGCTGGAGATCACCGATCTGAATAGGGCTTACCTCGATCGGGAGCAGCTTACTGTCGAGCGCATGAGTCGCGGCTTCACCTGGCTTGACGCCGGAACGCCCGACAGCCTGCTCACCGCGGCGGAGTTTGTTTCCGTGCTCGAGCGACGTCAGGGATTCAGAATCGCGTGCCCAGAGGAGATCGCCTTCGGACAGGGATTCATTGATCGCGACCAACTGATCCGGCTTTCCGGAACGTTGGGAAAAGGTGACTACGCGCGATACATCGTTGGCGTCGCCGATGGCCACAGCTGACATTGGAACATTGGGTCAGCATAGAGAGCGTGCAGAAGTGTTCCACAAACTCGCTTCAAATGAACACCTCGACTATTTGAGGTCGCGCGCGCATCGCTTACCGAACTGGATGCGCTCGCCGCTCAAACGTCTATTCAACGCTACGAACCAACTGCAAACTCGACAATACCAGAGGTGGGTACAACAATATGACACGCTCACCCCTTCAGATGTTGACGCAATCCGTCGCCATGTAGACCTCTTACGACACAAGCCCCTATTGTCGGTCATTATGCCGGTTTATAACCCACCGACCTGGGCTCTCCGTGCGGCAATTGAAAGCGTTCGCGAGCAATTGTACCCTAACTGGGAGCTGTGCATTGCCGACGATGCATCGCCGGATCGGCATGTACAAGCCTTGCTGGAAGAGTCGACGAGAGATCCTCGAATCAAACTGGTCAGGCGGGCCGTTAACGGCAACATTTCGGCCGCCTCCAATTCTGCGTTATCGCTCGTTCAAGGCGAGTTCGTCGCCTTGATGGATCACGACGACGTCCTTTCTGCGCACGCCCTTTATGAAGTTGTCGTGGCGCTCAATGACCGCTCCGATCTCGACATCATATACAGCGATGAAGATCAGATCGATCGGCGAGGCCGCCGTCAGACACCCTATTTTAAGACCGACTGGAACAAAGAACTGTTCTTAGGCCATAACCTCATTAGTCATTTGGGAGTCTATCGGCGCTCTCTCCTGGAGAGTGTCGGCGGATTTCGATTGGGCTTTGAAGGAAGTCAGGACTACGATCTCGCGCTGCGATGTGTTGAATCCAGCTCACCCGATCGAATTCACCACATTCCAACTGTCCTTTATCACTGGCGTCGCGATTTTGGAGCGAGGTCGTTCTCCGAAGCAACACCCGCGCGGTGTGCTCAAGCGGCTCGGCGGGCCATCGATGAGCACCTGCAGAGAGGTCATGAGAACGCCGTCGCGGAATCACATCCTGTTTTGCCGCATTGGGTGCGTGTTCGCCGAAGGCCTCCAACAACGGCGCCGACCGTCACACTCATCGTCCCAACGCTCGTCGGAACCGGTTTGCCAGCCGCTCGCGCAAGAGATCTCCTTGAGCAGACCGACTATCCCAACGTCGAGCTTCTTGTCGTCGAACACGAAAGCCGATCCACGGAACGCCAATCGCTGCTTCATAGGCTCAGTGACGATCCCCGCGTTCGTACCCTCACCTACAGGGGGGCGTTCAACTATTCTGCAATGGTCAATATGGCGGCCCGTCGGGCAAACGGAGCAATACTCGGTTTGTTGAGTGATGAAATTGAGGTCATCAATCCGGGTTGGCTTTCCGAAATGGTCTCATGGGCCGTTCGGGACGACGTGGGCGCAGTTGGGGCCAAGCTGGTCCATTCGGATGGTCGCGTTCGACATGGCGGGTTGGCGCTCGCCTTGCCCGGTATTGCCAATCCGTTCAATTATCGATTGCGCCGAAATGCGGCCGGGTATTTCGGTCGGAACGCGCTGGTTTCCGAAGTCTCTGCCGTAGCTGGAGCCTGTCTTCTTGTACGAAGATCGGTGTACGAACAGGTCGGCGGACTGGATGACATCAACCTGCCCGTTACGTTCAATGACGTTGACCTCTGTCTGAAGGTCAGACGCTGCGGGTACCGGAACATCTGGACCCCGCATGCGGAGCTCTATCATCATCAATCGAGGGGCGAAAACTCCGACGCGCACCTAGATAATTCGAAAGATGTGCGAGCCGAGGCCGCCCACATGCTCAAAACATGGAGCCTGGAGCTGTCGCGTGATCCCTTTCACAACGACAATCTCGTCAATGACGCGACAACCTCCTTTGAACTCGCGTTTCCTCCGCGACGCCGGAAGCCGTGGCAAGATCAACTAGCGGCGCGAGATCATTCGGTGATTGGGAAGCCCTTCAGCAAAGAGGCTCCGGTTCAGGCGCGCATAGCATCCAGATCCACTGCCGCGGGCCGACTGCATGATTGATGCAACCGACTTCAGACCTCAAGTCTTTGCAATCTTGAGACAAACTCAGCACGCCGCGAAGTAACCGAGCAAGCCGATGCATCCATTGTCTGTTGATCGAAGTCAGTTCGACGTCCGCCTCCCGGCAACGACTACCGCTCGAGGCTTCAAGAGTGCCCGCTTGGATCTCCTGGATGGCCTAACCCATTGGAGGCTTTGGGGGTCCTTGGGTTGGAACGAGATCGTCCAGCGGTATCGGCGTTCCGTTCTGGGCCCGTTTTGGTTGACCGCCAGCATGGGCGTCATGGTCATCGCTTTGGGCGTGGTATATGCGGAGCTCTTTCAGCAGGAAGTCGACCGATTTATTCCGTTCTTCTGTTCCGGCATGTTGGTCTGGACGTTGATGGCGAGCTATTTGACTGAGAGCGGGACGCTGTTCACCGGCTCCGAGTGCTACATCAAGCAAATTAGCTTGCCTTTCTCGGTCTATGTTTTTCGTTTCAACTGGACCAAGCTGATCATTTTTGCGCACAATTTCATCGTATATTTGGGCGTTGTTATCTATTTCAGAATTTGGCCCGGATCGGTTGCCCTTTTAGCGATCGTTGGCCTCTTGGCCATTGTCGTGAATGGGATCTTTGCAAGCCTGACAATTGGAATGGTCTCCGCGAGATTTCGCGACATTCCGCAAGTCATCAATTCGGTCGTCCAAATTCTGTTCTTTCTCACACCGATCTTTTGGCGGCCGGACTTACTGAGGGGACACGCCTTTATCACCCGATACAATCCGTTCTTTCATCTGCTGCAGGTGGCGCGCGCGCCGCTCCTGGGAGAGATGCCATCAACGGAAAACTACTGCGCGGTCGTATTGATCACAGTCCTCAACATCGGCGTATCAGTCTATCTGCTTTCGCGCTTCCGCGGCCGAATCGCGTATTGGATCTAAGGATGGTTACATCAGCCTTTGACCGGACGGCTCTGCTTGCGTTTGACGATGTAAGCGTTTCCTTTCCTATCTACCAAACAGGTTCGCGCTCCGTCAAAAAGCATCTGTTGTTTCGTGGCACAGGCGGCCAGCTTGCAACAGATGCCAGTCATCGGATCGTCGTCGAGGCGCTCCGAAACGTCTCTTTGCGGTTGACCGCCGGTGATCGCATAGCTCTCATCGGAAGAAACGGGGCCGGTAAGACAACCTTGCTTCGAGCAATGGCCGGAGTCTACCAACCGACAAGCGGGAACGTAACGTCCCGTGGCCGGATTTCACCTCTGTTTGATATCGCCTTGGGAATCGACGCTGACTTGAGCGGATACGACAATATCCGGCTGCGTGGCATGCTGCTTGGGCTAAGCTCGAGCCAGATAGAATCGCACATGGCGGACATTGGCGATTTTACCGGGCTCGGTGACTATCTGAGCATCCCGGTACGGACCTATTCATCGGGTATGATGACGCGATTGACGTTCGCCGTGGCAACCTGTTTCTCGCCGGAAATCCTATTGATGGATGAGTGGATCATGGCTGGCGATGCAGCTTTTCTTGCCAAAGCGCAGCACCGTGTAGCTTCCTTCGTAGAACGAGCCAGCATCCTGGTGCTTGCTTCTCACAGCTTCGAAATTTGTCGGCAGTGGTGCACCAAAGCCATTTGGATGGAGCGCGGTCGACTCCAGATGTTTGGTGAAATTGAGGCTGTCCTACAAGCATACGCGGAGATCTGTGCCGGCGGTACTTGATACTTGCTAGCGTCTGTTCGGGACTGAGCATCAGCACATCGCCGTAAGAGAGATCGACAACGCGCGGCGCAGGATGGACGGCGCCCAGACGGCGCGGTCGGGGTGGCCTGCTTGCTTATGTCGGCCGACTACGTGTCTTGCTCGTCTAGGGAGCGTTGATCTGTATCGGCGATACGACTTCCGCACAGCGCTGTCGCCAACTTGTTCGGCACCCGGATTGCGATAGATTCAACTTTAGATTAGATCCCCTTCACTGCAGGTTGACAACTAGGAGTTCCCATGGGCGCGTCCGATGATCTCTCGATCGTGGCTATTATTCCGATGTACAATGGCGCCACGTTCATCAAAGAATCTGTCGCAAGCGTGCTGGCTCAGACCCTTCCCCCGAGCGAGGTTCTGGTTGTGGACGACGGCTCAACCGATAATGGAGCGGCCATCGTCGCGAGCCTGGCGATGGTACATCCGAAGATCAGGCTGCTTCGCAAGCCGAACGGCGGCCAATCGTCTGCTCGCAATTTTGGTGTCTCCCACTCCAAAAGTCGTCTGATTGCCCTGCTTGATCAGGATGATGTCTGGCATCCTCATCACCTCGAGAGGCTGTCCAAGCCATTCCAGAAGAAGCGCGGAATTCCGCTTGGCTGGGTCTACAGCAACCTTGATGAAATCGATGAAAGCGGCGGAATGGTCACAAAGCGCTATTTGGATGGGGTGCCCGCTCAACACCCGAAACAAAGCATTATCGAGTGTCTGGCCAGGGACATGTTCATCCTGCCATCAGCCTCACTCATCTCGCGCCGAGCATTCGAGGCCGTCGGTGGATTCGACGAAAGGCTATCCGGTTATGAGGATGATGACCTATTTCTGCGGCTGTTTCGCGCCGGATACGATCACGTCTATCTTGACGAACCTCTTTCGAAATGGCGCATCTATCCAGGCTCGACATCGTATAGCCCGCGCATGGCGAGGTCCCGTATGATCTACGCATACAAGCTTGCGACGACCTTTCCCGACAATCCTCGTCAGAATCGGTATTTCGTCCGTGACCTGATCGCGCCGCGGTTCTACGCAAACCTGCACGGCGAATACGTAACGGCTGTTCGCCGCGGTGACCGCGAGGCAATCAACCGTGTCCTTACCGACATCGGAGCGATCCTGCCGCACTTGAGGAAGCGACATGCTTTGATGTTTCGTTCGATGGGCACTTTGCTGCGCGATCCAATAATCGGCTACGTAGGTGTCGGTATCAGGCACTGTCTGACAGGACTGATCCGGGCTCGTGCGTCGTGAAGGCAGGCGCGGTGATCCACGAAGCAGCGAAGACAGTCTCTGAGCAGATCGCAACGGTTGATGATCTCATAAAACGGGGGGGCGATCTCCTCGTCGGTCAGAAATATATCCGAACATGCATCGGTGGTTGCCCCGCGCAACACACTGGTTCTTGGAAGATGCCGCGACGGGGCTCAATTGGTCGCGTCGATGTACCGATAGAGGGCAGCGGCTACGTGCTCGGGGACCGGTCATAGTAAGCTCGGAGGTCAAGCGATCATGCTGAGAGGTGCTCTCTTCGCCAGGATTTGAGATGACGCTCACGCCACGAGCATACATGCGCCATGCTAGGGGGTGATCGACGGCCAATCAACACCAGACCAGGCGCGGTGCTGTCGCTGCAGATACCTGGCCGGTTGTTCCAAAGCGAAGGCTGGAGGCTGATGTCAAACCCGCGCTTCGGAGCATACATTTGTCAAGTCCCTAAGGCGCGGATACCGGCTGTCCTTGTCCGAAAGAACTACACTCGCACGGCGTAGCGGCCACTCGATCCCGAGGTCGGGATCGCTCCAGAGAATGCCCCTGTCGCAGTCTGGTGCGTAATAGTCGGTGACCTTGTAAAGGACCTCCGTATTCTCTTCGAGAGTCATGAAGCCATGCGCGAAGCCTGAAGGTACCAGCAGTTGGCTCCCTATCTCAGCCGAAATCACAGCATTCACGTGCTGACCATAGGTCGGTGAGTTGTCGCGTATATCGACCGCAACATCAAAGATGGCGCCGCGTACCACACGCACAAGCTTTGCTTGCGCGCGCGGTGGGATCTGAAAATGTAGCCCGCGCACGGTGCCTGTCGCAGCCGAGAACGAGTGGTTGTCCTGCACGAAATCAAGATCAAGACCACCTTCCCGCAAGGCGCGCTTATTCCAGGTCTCAGAAAAAAAGCCTCGATGATCGCCGAACTTCGGTGACCGGATGAGCTTCACCTCCGCGATGGCAAGAGACTGGATTTCGACCGTCATGTGACTTCCTTTCGATGGTATTGAACACGACCGCGGGTCTTCACCATGGAGCGTGTGAGCGCTGCGAATAGCAAACGAAGGCGAGTGGGCAGGCCGATCAGATATGAGGGAGGCTTCGAGGTGATAGCCGAACAAAATTAGGCCGCAAGCGCCTAAGCTTACGTCGGAAGCAGATCATCAAACCTTGTTCGCGATCACAGCCAACAGCATTGCGAGATTTGCGAGCGGCGTCTGCCGGTAAACTCCGGACCGCCACAAGTTCCACAAACGTCGCGGGAGGCTTTCCGCTAGGCGCATCTCAACGAATCTCTCGAGAACACTCATGTTCTCCTCTGTCATGCGGTGTGATAGGTGGTGCATCAGTGCCGTGACATTGAGGGAATTCCAGCCTCGCCACTGACCCGCAAGGATCTTCTTCGCGCGATGAACGGCGGCTTGAAAGCCCAGATTTGACCCAACCAAGTTGTCCCGATGCTGACGATATCTCACCGAAGGAGTCTGATCATAGAAGATCATCCCGCCTGCTGCAGAGACCGTAAGATAAGTCATCCAGTCATGGGCGACAACGATCTCATCGGGCACATGCCGGAGCAGATCGCCGGCAAGCCGATTGAACACCATAGTGTTTCCCCCGCCGACATTTTGGACAAGCGCGTTTCGAAAGCTCGGAGGACGTTTGAATGCGGTCGAGTATCCAAGATGGCGCCCTGCTTCATCGATCAGTTCAGTTCGCGAACAGTAGAGCGCGGGCTGGTCGCGCGGCACGGTGCGCAGCATGTTGATCGCCCTGCCGAGCTTTTCGGCATACCAAATGTCATCCTGATCGCTGAAGGCGAAATAATCCGCTTCAATTTTGCCATCGCACAACAAACTTAAGAAGTTGGCCGCAGCTCCCGTGCGAGGGCCACAGCGCAGGGTCACCTCCTGCGGCACGCCGCCCGCGAAGTCCTGAATTATATCGTGGGTTCCATCGCTGGATCCGTCATCCGAGACATGGACGGACCAGTTGGGGTGGGTCTGCTCCGCATATGATTGGAGTTGTTCGGACAGGAAACGTGCGCCATTCCTAACAGCAAGCAGGATAGCTACGTGTGGGCTGTCCCTGTTGCGATCGCTGGCAACAACGAAAGCCGGTCGGCTATTTCTCATAAAGGCGGCCCAAGATGCAAGCTGCTCACACATTATTCGCAGCACTAACGAAGGCGGGACAACAGCGAGATCAACTCGCCCTGTCGCTTGGTCGCGGTCCGCACAAAAACGGCTTTGAGGTGATTGCGAGCCGTTCCCGCGGAAATGTTCATTTCGCGGGCGATTTCCTTTAGCGATTTTCCCATGACGAGGAGTCGTGCAAGATGTGCTTGAACGCGAGTCAAGCCGAAGATCTCCATAAGAGAAATTTGAGAAATGACAGGCATCTCATTCAGATCCGTCAGGAGAAGAAGAGCGCCGATGTCACAACTCGAGCTTTTGCAGGGCCACTCTTGCCAGACGGCTTCGATAATGATCGGTCGACGATCCGAACGATGGATTACGACTTGCGAAGCGAAAATCTCTTGCGAGCAGGACGCCAAACGGACCCGATTCAGCAACTCCTCCAATTTCATGCGCGATTGGTAGTCGGTGACGTAAAGACGCCGCCCCCGCACGAAGAGCTCGCCGTCAAACAGCTTTGAAGCCTTGGCGCTTACAGCCAGCACCGAGCCGTTTCGATCCATCCAAATGGCCGGACAGTTGATAACGTCGAGCACGCTGATGATGCTCGAATACTCCTCCGGGTTCATGGAGGACTGAGGGAACGCGGCTCTTCCTGCGCACAAATCAAGCATTTCAACTCTACGCGTCGTTGGTCATGAGCAAGTCTCCAAGCGTGCCTACAACCTGACGTAAGGTGCGGTTCAAGTGAATTTCCAACAATTGGCGGATCTCTCTCCGATCAGCCGCCCAGCGAGAATAAAGCTTCCCACTCCGGAACAACGACGCGAGTTCCACTTTTCCCTACCCGTTCCGATTTTCGCCTCGCCAGGTCCGAGAATTTGCAGCAGCTGAGGCAAGGTGACTTCAAGAACGAGTGCTGGATCTTGGTTGTGTGACAGAACCGACTTACTCCCGCGCGTGCCGCTTTATCAGCCTTGGACTAATCCACGATGCGAACGTGCTTTGGGCTGCGGCGCAGAGATCGCCTTGTTGAAGTCGGCGCGGCTCTGTCGGGCATGGGCCTCACCAGATCGGTCAGGACGGCAGAACAAACATCTGTCACCTGGCCGTTCCCCGGCGTATGAAGCGAACGACATCCTGCGGCGCGAGTTGGATGCGCAGTGCCGCTCGCAGCGCGCCGAGGCCGAACGTTCGCAGGTCCTCGTTGAAGTCTGAAAGTCGAGGCGATAAGGCAATCGCCTCGACACCGGCCTGCATGGCGCGCTCGGTCAGGGCCGCTACCGCGAGATCGCCTGCCGCATCGGCATCGCGTGCAATGTAGAGGCGACGTAGCGTCAGCGGAAGCCGCAGGGCGGCAAGATGGTTTGCGGAAAGCGCAGCAGCCATTGGCATCGTCGGAGCCGCGCAGCGGAGCGAGAGCATCGTCTCGATCCCCTCTCCCGCCGTAAGCACCTCATCGGCGGCACCGAATCTGACCGCGTTACCGAGCAGATCGCCCATGGCACGTCGCGGCGTGTCGATTGGCGCTTTTCCGAGGCGCACGCGATCGAAGCCGTGAGGATCAAGCCAGGTGCGATGCACGCCAGTAATCCGACCATTTAGATCCGTAACGCGAGCGATCAATGCCGGCCAGATCTCTGTTTCGGTATCCTCATCGGATCGGTAGTAACAGTGCGGGTGGAAGCGTAGCTCACCATCGATGCAGCAAGGTGCAATGCCCCGGCCACGCAAATAGGCTTCCGCGAGAGTTCCGGCGACCAGCCGCGACATGGCGAAGAGGCGCACGGCCGCCTCGGGCGAACCCGCCAGTGCTTTATTGTGCGCAACCTTCGAGGATGGCGCGGGGGCCGAGCGAGGCAAGTTGAGAAAACGCCGCGCCTCCCCGGCAACGTCACGAAAATCAACAAGCCCGCAGCTTTCGCGGATGATATCGAGCAGGTCGCCATGCTCACCCGTTGCAGCGTCGGTCCATTTGCCGGCTGGCCCCTTGGGGGAGGCCATCAGTCGCACGAACATCGAGCGTCCCGGCGTGTTGCGGGCATCACCAACCATCCAGTAGCGGCCTTGGCGCCGGCCGTTGGAGAGATAATGGCGGCACACCGCCTCGGCCTCACGCGCGAGACGATGTGCCAGTTCGGAAAGCGGGCGTCCCATCACGCGGCCTCGCGTTCAGCGATCCGCCTAAGCGGATAGCGCTCCCGCTTTTGGGCGCGGATCCCAGGTCGGGTCGCATCTGCCGGGACGAACCCACGCAGCTTCCAGGAGACGATCTCGCGGAAAAGGCCGTAAGACTTGGGACGGTCCCCCATCGTGCCGTTGAACCCGGAGACTTCAGTGCGGTTTACACCCATCACTCGTACGCGGCGGAGCTGAAGATCTTCGGCGAGCTCGAAAACGGTCTTCCCGGCGTGGCTCTCCTCGAAGACGATCATTCGGTCGAAGTCGGAGCCCAACCATTCAACGATCTGCTTTACACGCGAAAGCTTTTCGCCGCGTTCGTCGATGGGCAGCGTAGCGTAGGTGGTAAATCGGACGCCTTCCGAAAGCCGGATCGGGGTGTCCTGACGGAAACGCGACAGCGGTCTCACAAGCAGCCGCGCCATGCCGGGCGCGGACCAGTCGCGCTGCGCATCTTCGATCAGTTCGTCAGACTTGCTGATCCAGACCGCCCGGCGGCGGCCCTTGAGCCAATTGTCGAGCAGGATACCGGCGACCTGCCCCTTGCCTGCGCCGAGCCGGACGTCCGACAGAACACCATCGGCCATAAGACCTGAAGGCCGGTGCGGACGGTCGTTCGGCTTCGGTAACGCAACGGACTCCACCGCCGCGGATTGCACGAGCTTGATCGGATGTGCGCACGATCCGGGAATGCGGATCGACTGCAATTCTTCGGCAAAGGTGGCGAGCAAGCCGGTCCGCGCGGAGGGCTTCAAAATGCGGTCGGCCGGCGTAATGCCGGCTGCGGTGCATGCCGCAAGCCCGAGCGGGATCGGGGTCGAGCATTGCTGAAGCGCCTGACAGTCCTCGGAACGGCGCGTATGGATCTGCAGACAATTTATAATTCTCGCGAGCAGGGGCAGCATCGCGACCGTCGAACCAGGCTTGGACCGCGTGACCGGACCAAACTTGCGCACAAATAGAACGGTCGCCGCCTCGAAAGTGTCATAGGCGGTCTTCCAGTTCCAGGCGCCGTCCGCGTCCGAGGCACCAAAGGCAGCCTTCATAGCGCTGCGCAGGACACCGACATCGATACGACGGTCGCGTTCGAGGTCCGTCAAGAGCTGCCGCGCAGCCCTGACGACGGCGGAGGTGATATTTGCAGCGGCACGCATCGATAGCGGCGCGGCGACAGCGCCGCCGGCGAGAGATTCGGTCATGGCAGGATTTCTTTCGGAGAGCAGGAGCGGGTCGAGCCGGCTGGCGCTCTCTCTGGACCAGGCCGGCTCAAACCCGTCACGGCGGCCCTCTCAGCTCTTATCACGCGGCCGCCCTCACGCCGGGCCACCAGGCGATACGGGCCTCGCGCATCGCGTTCGTAAGCTGCAACAACGGATCGCCCTGGCAGCGCCGCGGCGCGCGGAAGCACACGAGATCGTGCCCCTGCAGCTCATCGAGTACTGGAAACGCCGCGCTCGCGCGCGAACACGGCGAAACGCGCTGCCGGACAGACTGCCGCGAGCCGCGAGCTGCTATTTGATCATGTCGATGGAAACGAGGAAAATAGCCGCGATGTCTTGCTCGGGACAGCCTTTTGCTCGGAACAGCCTTGTTCGCGCAACGTCTGGGATGCACGAAACTGGCCCGAGGGGATGAGGCGCGACGCGATGAACGATATCGGCGAGCTACAGTCCTCTTCCGCGCTGATCTCGGTGATCGCATCACCGACGATGCAGGGGACCAACGCGGTCTTCAGAAGGCGATTCTACTTCACCAGGAGTCCAAGCGCGCGATGACGGCGGCCCCCGACACTCTGCAGCAGTATTTTGCGGTGCACTTTCTGGTACGGCACGCAACTGCGAGTTTGCCAACAGGTCCCCGCCGAAAGCCGTCGCGGGATTATGGGCCCGCGACGGCGTCGCATTCCGGTCTTTTCGAGAGGAAGCACAACTAAAATCCGCGCATCGGAAAAGCGCAGACGCACCGAGCATTAAGATCCGAAAAATGCCCGGCGTCGCGGAAATCACGCCACCCGATCGAGCAACTTCTTGGCTTTGGCCTCCATGTCCAGGCGGGCATCCTGATGCGGCTTGTCGCGCGCGACTGCAGTGATGCCCTGCACAAAATCGAAGATGCTTTCAGGCGGTCGGCCTTCCTCCGCCAGCACCGCGTCGATCACCTTGCCTGTCTCGGCCTTGGAGAAACCGCGGCGGCGCAGAAACTCGGTACGATCCTCGTCGCCGCGCGCCACAATCCGCTCGCGGGCGGTCTTAATGCCATTGACGAATGGCATGGGTGAGGAGTTGGCGAAGTTCAGCAGCGCCGGAGCGGCCTCGCGAGCAAAGCGGGAGGCTGCGTATTTGGAATGGCGGATGGTGATTTCCTCGAAATCCTCCACGCCCCACAAATTACGGTTTTGACAAACTGCACGGAGATAGAAGCTCGCCATGCCGAGCGTCTTCGCCCCGACTTCCGAGTTCCAGCAGTAGAAGCCGCGGAAATAGAGGTCAGGCGAGCCGTCCCGGAGACGACCAGCTTCGATCGGGTTGAGGTCATCGACGAGGAAAAGGAAGACGTCCCTGTCCGATGCATAGAGGGTGGTCGTGTCCTTGGAAATGTCGACACGGGGATTGTAGATCCCGGTTGACCAGTCGAGCACACCCGGCACCTTCCACCGCGTATCGCCCGTGCCATTGCCGGCGATGCGCTGCACGGCCTCGACCAACTCGTGGTCATAGATCCGCCCGTAGTCGGGACCGGTGACGGCGCGCAGCTCAACGCGGCTATCCTCGGTCTCGAGCGTCTTGATCTGTTCGACGCGATTGGCGGTCAGACCATATTGCAGGTTGATGCCTGCGAGTGCCGCGGGGAGCTGTCGTAGGTAAGCGGCTGGAGCGCCAACCTGGCTTGCAAGCTGACCGAAGCTCCAGTGGGTCGGCGCGACTGGCTTGTCCGAGCCGGGCAGCATCAGTGCCAAGCGTTCGGGGTCGGTACGGCTTGCTTCCACATGGATGAGCGCGCTTTCGACCACGCGCGTCCTGCTGCGGTCCGTGCGCGCGCGCACCGTGCGGGCCAGTTCGTTGAGCGAGAGATAACGCTCATCCGCGGGACGGGAAAACCACTCCGAGGACACCCGACCGACGCGCTCGCCGCGACTTACATCCACTCTGTAGCCGCCGCTTGTATCGCGGTGGGCATCAAGAACCTGCGTATTCATGGGGGCAATCTCCATGACGGACGCCGGAAGACTCTCCTCCGGCCCTCAACCCGTCACGGCCAACACCGCTCCACTCTTCCTCTCCTACATCGTCTGTCGCCGAAGCCTTACGAAATTCCGCTCCCGCCGCAGCTTCTGTCAGGGATGGAAGCTTGAAGGGTGAAAACCCGGCTCAAGCCGGGTTTTTCGGCGCCAGCCGACAGCCCGGTCCCGCAGGGACACGACAAGCCATTGGGGGGCTGATCAGCAAAACCCGTAGATGAATACATTGCGCGTTTTTGAAGCGATGTGATGCTGAGCGCCGACGAAGGTCCGCATGCGGAATCAGCAAAGCGATGGCCGCGTGTCGAGCGGATCATTGAACGTGCTCGGATCGGCATAAAAGAGATTGATCATACCCAATGTGCGATTATCGAACGCGCGGTATTTGAACAGCCGCCTCGGAATGCTTTGCTTCTTGGCCATTGCTCCCCTTCAGCGGCGATTCGGGTCCGAAATTCTGAACGATCCGGAGATCGGTTTTAGCACCACGTTCTCGGCCCATTCGATATTGGCGAAAGGGCTTGCCTGTTGCTGGACGAATGGAGGCGGGATCGGAATCATCCTCGACCAGATCGCGGCGAAGTATGTAAAGCTTTTCGCGCATCTTCGCTGTTATGCTTCGGGCAGTGCACAAGAAGCCTCGATTTCTCCGGGTCGACTTTGTGGATGACAATGGACACGTCTGTCAGGGCAACGACGCTATCGCTTTGGTTTGGTTTCTTTTTAGCCGCGACTGTCATGGGAAACCGATCCGCCAATTGCTCGGAAAGAGCATGGCCGACCGCCACGTCGATTTCGGCCGGCTGTCGGCCAGCGCGCTTCCGCTTCGGGTATTGGCGGCACGCCAACTGTAATCCGTCGCTGCACCCACTCCCCGACCTGCGTCGCGAGCGTATCCAGACCTCTGAGGCGAGCCAAGCGCGGGCCGAGTAGCTGCATTTCGTAGCCCTTTGTTTGTGGGCCAAGCCTCGCTTTGCGAGGCTGTCCAACGCGGACTCCGTTGATTGCCTCTGGCGCCGACGTCCGCCTCGGCTACTCCAGCCGCATTTTAGCCACTGAGAGCGGGGGCCTCTTCATAACGCACCGCGTCTTTAGCAACCTTGAGCGGTGACGCTTTAACCGATTTGCTGGCTGGCTTGGCCGCGAATTCCATCGGCTGCTTCGTGAAGGGATTAACTCCGCTACGGGCCTCAGTAGCGGGCTTGTTCACCACCGACATCTTTACGAAGCCCGGAATGACGAACTCACCGGACTGGTTCAACTCCCTGTAGCCTACACTCGCCATCTGCTCGATGACGGCCTTTACGTCAGCCTTGGAAATCTGCGTTCCTTCAGCAATCGCGTCAATTAGCTGGTTCTTGGTCATCTTGGGCATGGGGGATTCCTTTGAGAGCCGCAAATCGATTCAAATGTGTGAGCTACGCCGGCATCGTTACTTTTGTTCGAGCACGGCAAAGCCGCATGAATCGCTTCTCGTTCACGCCGAGGTCATGAGGTGACGGGCTTTAAACCTATCGGAAGCCAAAACACAAGGATCCGTTCGAGGTGTTTCCGACATCCCGCCCACTTCTTACGTCGGATGTTACGTGGCCATCGACCTCGGCAAAGTGCACAGCCTTGCCCGCCAGATCGGGCGAGCGCTGACCCTAAACAAACCCGCCCCGGGGGTTACAGGCCAGACGAGGGATGATCCATGAAGCGCGAGGATCGCCGTGGATCATAATCCTCGGCACGATCAGGATCGCCATCATCATCGGCGCGATAATCGCCGTATCATTATCAGCGCGATGATGACCGGCACTGATCATCGTCGGCGGCATGGGCTTGGTTGCCAGTCCTGTCCCGGCCGTTGGTCTGTTGGCGCTGAGGTAGCTGGAAAGGCGTTTTCCGCGGATTTAGGCCATTGGCCGCGATTTTCGTATACTTATATGTAGCCGCATCATCGGATATTGGATACATATAAGTTGACAATTTGACGTATTTGGATATATATAAGTATCCAATTTCAGCTATTGTGTATACATAAGAGTTAACAGATGGGCATCAAAACCATTGTCCAGCAGCAATACCGCAGCATCGTCGACAGCGCTGCCTCAACCCTTGCCGGTCTCAAGACGCCGCCGGAAGGCTGGCTGCGCACGGTTCGGAGTGCGCTCGGTATGTCGGGTACTGATGTCGCAATGAAGATGGGTGTCACCCGCGCACGCATCACGAAAGCAGAACACGCCGAACTCACGGGCGGTGTCACCCTGAAATCCATGCAGACGGCAGCCGAGGCGATGGGATGCCGCTTCGTTTATGCGATCATCCCGGCGTCGGGGCGCATCGAAGATATAATCACGACCCAGGCACGCAAAAAGGCCATGGCGATCGTCGGCACCGCCAGCAAGCATATGGCCCTCGAAAACCAGAAATTGCCAGACGACAAGATCGCTCAAGAAGTCGAACGTCTCACTCGAGAGATTGCGCTGGAAATGCCTCCGAATTTTTGGAACGATAAATGATCGAGGATATTCAGTATCCGCAAGGGGCGATGCCGCTTGACCCAAACGAGCTTGGCGGGCTGAAGCATAAGCACATCACAACGCAAGGCGAACTCGATCAATTGGAACAGGCCAATATCGAGTCTGGCCTGCGTTGGCTTGGTCGCCAGCGGGCACACGTCCTTACCGACAATTTTGCCATTATGTTACACAAGCGCCTGTTCGGTGACGTGTGGGACTGGGCGGGCACGTTGCGAAGGACAGGCAAGAACTTCGGCATCGATCCTATTCACATCCCGGTCGAGCTGCGTACCCTTATGGGCGATGCGAAGTACTGGGCTGACAACAAAACTTACTCGCCTTCAGAGGCAGCGGTTCGCCTGCGCCATCGCCTTGTAAAGATTCATCCGTTTCCTAACGGCAACGGCAGGCATGCTCGCATCATGGCGGATACGGTTCTAGATCGTGTCTATAACGCAAAGCCGATTGATTGGGCGGGCGGGCATGAACTTCAAAAGATGAATGAACGGCGAACTGCGTATACCGCGGCGCTCAAGGCGGCGGACCAGGATGATATCGGTCCTTTAATGAAATTTGTAGGCGAGGCGTGATGAACACTCGGCCAAATGATTGACTACGAAAACACAAGAAAGAAAAGACCGACATGGCTTCAACCACAAATCTAAGACCACGCGGAAGAAGCACGATCCGATTAAAACCGCGCGCGACAAAGGCGTTCAGCACATCGCAAGATTGAACACTTGCGAGGAGAATTGCGCGAGAGCGAAGAGCACCTAAAAAGCCGCTTGCGTGATCGAGAAGCTGAGATTGCCAGTCTGCGCAACACAATACTGGCGGCAGCTCGGCTCCCCCAATCGGATGAGGTTGCCCGACAGCAGCATCATCTTTCGAAGCAAAGGGCTTGATTGGTTAATCGGATGAGCCAACCTTGTTGATGGTCCGAGCATTCTGGCTCGCAAATAACCTGACTTACGAGATTGACGGACATCTCTGAAGGGCAAACCTGCTCGCCAGCAGCAGGAAACGCAAAACGAGAAAGCCCGCGTAGACGGTCGTCCCAATTGACAATCCGATCCAGATACCAATGGCGCCAAGCCCGATCTTCAAACCAAGCACGTAGCTAAGGGTGAAGCCGATCGCCCAATTGGCTATGCAGGCGAACAGTAGCGGGATGCGGGTGTCTTTCAGTCCGCGCAAACCGCCCGCCGCAATGTGCTGTGCGGCATCACTGATAAAGAAGCTCGCGCCGATCAAAAGGAGGTTTGCCGCCAGTTCTGTCGTCGCGCCGGTGCCGTCAGCCGTCTGGTCCAGAAAAAGACCGGTAATCTGAAAACGCATCGCGACGACCGCGGTCGTCAGCAGTGCAGCAGCCAGAATGCCGAGCAGTATAGCGATCAGCCCTGCCCTTTTGACGCCGGGACCGTCACCGCGGCCGACTGCATGGCCAACGCGCACGGCCGCCGCCGTGCTGATGCCTAGCGGAACCACGAACAACATCAAGTCGACCTGGAATGCGATCTGATGGGCAGTGAGTGCGCTGACGCTGACCAGTCCGGCCAGCAGCCCCGCGGCGGAAAACAATCCGTATTCCAGCAAAACAATCAGTGAGATCGGAATCCCGGTCACGATCAACCGCTGCATGAAGGGCCAATCGAAATGCCAGAAATGCGCAAGGACGTGATAATCTCGGAAAGGGCGACGCATTGTGGTAAACCACAGAACGGCCAGCAACATCGCAAAGTTCATGAAGGTGCTTGCAAGACCGGCCCCGAACAGGCCAAGCGGCGGCAGGCCCAGCCTCCCATAGATCAAGAGATAAGCCATGAGGGCGTTGAAGGGGATGGCCCCAAGCGTAATCCACAACACCGGCTGCGGCCGGTGGACCGCGGCCATGAAGTTGCGGAAACCCTGAAACCACAGTGCCGGCACCACGCCAACGGCTAGTCCGAACAGGTATTGCTGTGCAAGCCGCGCCACGTCGGGCGCTTCGCCGCAAGCGAGCAGTATTTGCTCACCGTGAAACGCGAATGCCATGATCGGGAGCGATAGCAGCAGCGCCGCCCAGAGTCCCATGCGCAGCGTGCGTCTTACCGCGGCAAGATCCTCCGCCCCGAACGCCTGGGCTGCCAGGGGCGCGATCGGCGCCAGCAAACCCACGCCAAGAGTGAAGCCAACGAGGTAGGTCGTGGCCCCCAGCGCTGCTGCAGCAAGCGCCTCAGGACCGATGCGCCCGATCAAGGCAAGGTCGGTCGTCATCATCGCGACCTGCCCAAGCTGCGTCAACACCATCGGCCATGCGAGCTTCGCAACTTCGGCAAGCTCGACAGCGAAGTGATGGTATTTCCCCCATGTCTTCCGTTTGTGCTGGAAGGTGAGCTGGGGCTTTTCGACGAGTTTGTCCATAGAAATAACGCTGTCCGGTTTGTTTTGCCGGCCCCACAACTTCTGCTTCACAGAGAAGAGGATTCGCTTCCCTGCCCTAAAACTCGCGATGACTACTGAGGCGAGCTCACATCAGCGATTGCGCGCGATAGATCCGCATTGAGCTCGTGGCCCGCCCGCTGCTCGCCGACTGATGAGAGCGCTCCGTCACTGCCGCCAGCGGCACCGCCTTCGTGTGAAGGAGATGCGGCTGCTGGCCGACACACCGAAATGCTCGATCACCAACATCGCACACGGGTATCGGCGCGAACTGGATCCCGGCGTGCTCGATCTAGTCGGAAAATCTCGCAAGAGCGCGCAGCCAAAAGGGTAGCGGCGTTAAATGTCCCGAAATCACGTTCCTCGCATACGGGTAATTGATATCGTCGGTCACCTGAGAATCCTTGAACTTCCGTCCTGAACGAGTTTCTCTCTTCAAAGCTCGTGCCAACGCGAAAGCCTTGAACGAGAAGGCGATCCGCTGAAGCGGACGTGTCGCGGCTCTGACAGCACGTCAGAAATCCGACAGCCGCCATCAGGGATGCGTGATCTCGATCTTGCAGTGGTTTGAGGCAAACCGTTCAGGCGTGGCCCAACACTGTCCTCTCTTCGGCATCGACCGCTCGGATCTTTTGAGCCTGCAAAGGGCGCGGCACGATGCTCTTTCGCCAATGGCTTGAAGCGACAGCCTTCATGGGTCGAATATTGGCTGGCTCAGCACCCGCTGTGTTGAAGACCATGTCGCCTGAGAAAGAATAGGAGAGCGATAGCTTTGATCATTCGATACTCCTCGGCGGTCGGCGAGGAGCCTCGCGAGCCTCGCTTTCGGCCCGCCCTCAAACAGTCGCGGAAGCCCCACCACCCGTCCCACTCTGCTCTCGAACAAGAAAGGAAGAGTTCGCGCAAGATCGCGGGGCCGCAACCTTCTTCTCTTCAGCTCTGTCGGCAGGCCTCCGACAAAAAGCGGGGAATCCAATTTGCCGCCTTGCTGGTCTTCCTTGACACGTGGAGCTGCAGCAGCCGGGAGAATGTATCGTGTGGTGCAAGAAGAGGGGCTAGGCGCGGCAACTCACAAGGGAGGCAGCCGCTGGCGCGCTGCACGGCGTCACCCGTTGGTGGGACGCAAGGATCGACGACAGTCCTCAAAATCGCTTAAAAAGACACCGGCAGGCGCCCCCCTACATACACGGGCGCGGAACCCGCCGGGCCCCCGGGACCCGAGTGCCTTCGGCGAGGGACACAACCTTGAGCGCGCGGGATCGAAGCCGGATGGCGTGCGCCGTTGAGGCGTGGAGAAGAAGGGAGTGTTCGAAAGGATGGAGCCTGCTGGTTATGGCTCTTACTTGCCCGGCTTACCGGTGTCGGAAACGACTGAAACTCCGAAAGGAGAACGGGACCAAAGCATGCCGGGAAACGTCTCAAAATCGGGCGCCGCAGCCCGGTGGAGAGCACAGAGTAAGGTGTGCATGGTGAAAGCTGTATTGCCTGAATCCCAGTTTCCAGTTGCCAAAGGGCTGGCCGTAGCGAACGCGGCTGACACGCTATGCCACGCGGGGCGGATCGCACCGGCCAGTGCGACCTGCCACCAGTCCGCGTGGGACGACCACCATCGGTGGGTCAAGGAGACGAATGGGACATCTAAACACACCACAACTTCCTGCACACGCAACTACGGGATCGCCTGCAGCAGGCTCTTTCGAGGACCTGTATGGCGACGGAGCCGTCATAGTACCCAAACGCCCGGCGTAATGGCCGGGACAGCCGCCGCGAGGTGGACGATCATGCGTATAAGGCCGGGTGACCGGACCGAAAGCGCCTCCGATCGGGGGAAGGACGATGCCGCCAACAACGGCATTTGCAGTATGCGTAGAAGAGATTCTTCGACGGAGAGGTTCTGCTGATGCAGGCCGCTACCATCCAGAGAAGAATTGAATCACTGCCGACTTTGTCGCGGTCGGGTAAGTGCGTAAATGGCCTTCACCGCCTGATGAGATCTCCGCATCTCTTCGAGCGGGCCTACGAAAAGGTCTCCCGCAACAAGGGAGCCCTGACGCCCGGTGTAGATGGCAAGACCTTCGACGGCATGTCGCTGGCGAAGCTCGCTGACATCGCCAGGCGCGTAGCGGATGGCACTTATCGCTTCCGACCAGTCCGCCGGGTCTATATCCCAAAAGACAACGGCAAAACACGACCGCTGGGTATCCCAACGGTGGAAGACCGGCTCGTTCAGGAGGCGGTCAGGATTCTGCTCGAAGCGATCTACGAGCCTGTGTTCCTCGATGAGTCGCATGGGTTCCGCCCGAGACGATCCTGTCATACCGCACTCAAGTCCATCAAGAAGACCTGGACGGGCTGCAAGTGGTTGGTCGAAGTGGATGTGCGTGGGTTCTTGGATGTTGCGTCATACTACACCTTCAGTTTTTTTTGAGAGGGTCGAAGAGGTCCGGAGCAACTGCAGGTACTTGAATTCGTATGCCTTTTGCCCGTCCGCGATAGACGTGAACGGCCTTAAGCTCGCCGCGCTTTACACGTTGCAAGATGGTTTGCCGCGAGACGCCGAGTAGATTCATGGCCCTGAACATCTTCACGTAACCTTCGGGCGCGCTCTCCACAAAGCGCGACCGCAACTCGTCATTGATACGGATGCGCCACGGCGCGCCAGGTGT
>NZ_AXAS01000054.1 GCF_000472925.1 Bradyrhizobium sp. Ec3.3 | reverse complement strand
TCGTCCAGCACCTTGCAGATTTCCTTCGGCGTCGGAATACCGTCGCGCGACTTCACCAGCGAGGACTTGTTCTCCTCACGGATGATGTCCATGCAGAGCTCGACGCACTCGTCGCAGATGAAGACCGTGGGACCCGCGATCAGTTTGCGGACTTCGTGCTGGCTCTTGCCGCAGAACGAGCAATATAGCGTGCTATTGGAGAGTGACTGAACTGTCATGGCGACCTCAGTGCGGCTTGCCGAGCACGAAAGTGAAGGGGACAACAAAGAGCTCATCGCCCTGGTCGTCGCTGACGTGCAAAATCCAGTCACGCCAATCTTCGAGGCTGCGCTCATTTGTAAATGATTGCACGACGCGGGTCGCATGATCGCGGGCCTCGGCAAGATCGTCCACTACGGCGCCTCGGCGATCGACAAAAACCTTCCTCGTGTTGGAGCAGTGGAAATAGACCTGGGTCATGTTCAGTCTCCATTGAATGGGATGGGCAGCAGCGAGAGGCAAGCGTCGCTCGAGTCCTCAAGGAGAGGGCGCGAGGGTGAGAGGGGCGACGCTGCTAAGATCTGGAACCACATCCAGTTAGCCAAGAGAGGAAACAGGATCATTTGAGCACCTCGCAAATCACGATTTTCCGAGGAATAGTGGGGCTCAACCGCCGCACTTCGTCGCCAACAGGTCGTTGAACGCGTTGATCACTGAATCGATTGCAGTCAACACCTGCGCGCCGTCGACGCGGTTGGCAGCGGCTTGTCGCAATACCACCGACTCATAGAATGAGGTGGCGTAGGCGCGACAGCGCTTCTCTTTGTCGGCGGCATTATCGAGTTGGCTTTGTACCGTCACCAAGCCAGCGCAAGAGCCGTCGATGTTCTTGTTTGAGGCGCAGCCCGCCGCGACCGCAGGAATCGTAGATGCGTTAATCGCGGCAGAAACTATCAGAACAGCGATTCTCCTCATCAGCGCACTCCATAAAACGAGTTGTTGCGAGGAGCGTTGCATTCTTCAGGTCTATGTTCTATTGCACGCGAGTCGTTTCCCGTACGGCTGTGGTTGCCCCACATAAACCTTGGCTTAAAAGATCCTGAGTGACGATTTGGGACGCGGCAGAGGTGCCACCTCTCTTAGCGAGAGAGGCAGCACCACACTCGATAGAAAGCTGACGCTGTCACATGCGCTGCAATAGCCGCTTTCTACGTTAGGGAGACGAAGAGCTCGGAATGCAGCCCGGTCGCGCCGACGCTTCGCCGATCAATCCGAAGAAGCTCGTCTCGAGTTCGGCGCGGATTCTTTGCAAGAGCGTCCCGATTCCGCCGTCCTGGCCGTCCCGGATCGTGACGGTTGCAGTCAAACCCGACACCAAAGGCACACCGGCCGGCACGTGATCGATCGCGATCCGGACCGGCACTCGCTGGGCCAGCCGTACCCAGGTGTAAACCGGATCGACGTTGGGCAGCCCCTGTGTCGCAGCCGCTGCATTGGACACGCTGACGCCTCGGGTCACCGTAGCGATGTGACCGATGACGGGCTCAGAGAAGCCCATCAGCTTTGCCTCGGCGCGGTCACCCACGCACAGCCGCGCCAGCTTCGTTTCCTCGAAGTAGCCGTCCACCCAATAGCTGTCCGTGTCGATGATGGAAACGTTGGCCGCACCTTGATGCGCATAGTCTCCTTTTCGGAGCATGAGATTGGTGACGATGCCATTCACCGGACTGCGCACCTCGGTGTTCCGCAGATTGTTCTCCGCCTGCCGCACCTGCTCCTGAGCCGCATCGACGGCGGCCTTTGCCTGGAGCGCATTTCCCTCATAGACCTGCTTCTGTTCAACGGACGCAGATAAATCAGACAAGCGGCTTCGCCGCTCAGACTGCAATTCCTTCACGTTCAAATCGGCCATCTTTTGCTGTAGGGCCGCTTTGTTTGCACGCAGCGCGACTTCGAAATCGAACGGATCGATGACATACAAGATGTCACCCTTGCGAACGAATTGATTGTCGGTGACTCGCAGCTCTTTGATTTTTGCGGAAACGTCCGGTGCCACGCTTGCAACTTGCACTCGCACTCGCCCATCTCGCGTCCACGGCCCGGCGTTGTACTGGTCCCAAGTCACGAGAGCGGCGGTCGCTGCAACGGCGGCGATGCCGACCGTCGCCAGCTTGCGCAGCAGATGCCTCGCGGTTCGCGAGCCATGACTTCGCCGCGGCGGCTTTGATTTTAGTGGAGGCAGGGCGATCTGTTCGTTGTCCGGGCAACCTTCCGATACCCTTAGGGCGACCTTGTCGAACTCGCTCGTTTGTCGAACCGGTTCCTTGGCCTCAACCGGCGACGAGCGCACGAGGCTTGTCTGCGCCGCGTTTTCCTGAACAGCTTCGTCATAAACGACAGCGTCCATGGTAACCCTCCTCTAGAACAACAGAATTAATAGGCCGATAACCGTCACATACAGGCTCATCTCAGCGACTGCGGCGTGACTGAACACCTTCGCAAACCCGACGACATGCAGAAGTGGTCGGAGCGCGAGGATGACGACAAGAGCTACCGCCAGGTAGGTTACAAGCGGCGCCATCAAGACGCCTCCGACCACCAGTTCTGCAAAGGTGTGTGCCATCAGGTTGCCTCCAAGAAATCGAGATTTTGTTTCCGATCGAAGATGTCGCTTGTCAGGGAAAGGCACGCCGCAACTTCTGCCTCAATCGAATCGTTGTGCGTAGCCTGTTCACGAAGCCTGTGCGCAATAGCGCGCAGCGCGGCCGTATCTCGCCTGACGATCGCCGCGCGCACTTCCTCTGCAAGCGGCCCATCGGCGAATTCCATCAGCTTCGCATCGCAAAGCCGGAGTATTGCCGATTGATCGAAGCAGGAGATTATTTCTGCGAGGCCGCGACTGTCCTTTCCTCCCCCAGCGGCAAGAAATTGCCCTAGCCGCGAGGCGTCCCGGAACGTCGCTTCTTCCAACGCCTCTCCCTTCCGAAGGAACGGCTCCTGCAGCTCGCTGCGGACCTCTGCCAGAAACTGCTTCCTGCGTTTGTCATCGGATACAGGAGGAATCAGTGTTTGCGTTGCGAACAGGAACGCGGCTGCCGCGATAATGAACACAGAGGTGAAGAGAAAGGCCTGCGGATTGTAGGTCTGTGGATTACTCGGCGCCAGGATGAGCATGGTGAAAGGTAGAATGGCGCGACCAAGTGACGACCACAGAAGGGTTTTGGAGGTGATAAGGAGTGCCGCGCCGATCACAAACGGCGCAAGGCCGATAGCCAGTAGAGGGAAGGCGTCGGCGCCATTGAGAATGATGAACTCGAGTATACCGGTCAGGACAATTGCGATCGGCGCAGCAACAAGTGCGACGGCGGTGAAGCCGCGCGGATTTGGAGTTGTCGCCCCCAATCCGATCATCAGCGCTACGAAGGACAGCGAAACGCTCGCTGCAGGCCACCCGGCCCAGACGTAGAATGCCGAGGCGATTGCAAACCATAGGACGGCGCGGACACCGCTTTCAGCGGCAATTCGATAAGAGCGATACAGGGGTGCACGCCACAATCGCAACGGCCACCTGCCCGATTTCAGGGCGAGCAGCTCTTGGCGAACCTCTTCGTCCCGTCGAACAAACTCGCTCCGTGCCGAGACTTCTGTTCGAGCTTCACCGCCGCGGACACAACTGCTGCTCAAGGTCCGCGCGTCCTGTAATTCGGCGATTAGCGAGACCACGGTGCTGCGGGCGGCAGCGCTCCTGACCGAGCCGCTGCTCGACTCCGCAACAAGGCTTGCGATCTCTGGCCGGAGCGCCACTATTTCGCGCAGTAGCGTCAGGAACGTCATCGAGTTGCTTGCCTCGTCGCTGAAGGCGGCGCTTGCATACGCGCGGACGCGGCGATGGATCGCCGCCAGCTGCGCAACCAGGCCCGGTTGACGGTTGGGAGCAAACATGAACGTATTCACCACGGCGATCGAAAGAATGCCGACCGCGATCGCGGCGCCACGCGCCATGCCGGACTCAAACACATGCTGCGGATTATCGATCTGCTGCGTCGCGATAAATGCGATCGTATAGCCGGACAGTACCGCCGCATAAGCTCGATAGCCGTCCAGGAGCTTTGCCGCAAAGACGCAAATGCCAAGCCACACCGCAAAAGCCACGAGGATCAGATCCCTGGCCTGCGAGAAGAGGCCGGTGACTGCGATTGACACTGTTACGCCCACCACAGTGGCGAGCAATCGAAAGCCTGCCTTGTCCAACGCCTGGCCGCGGGTTGGTTCGGCGAGAACTGCAACCGTAAGCGCGGCTGTCGTCGGCGATTCGAGCTGCAGCCAAAAGCTCACGAACAAGGCGAGGATGGTAGCCAGCCAAACGCGGATGGCGAAGCTCCAGGAGCTGACCGGAATATTCGCTACAGTGTACCGCTGCTCTGTCGTTATCGCGACCACGGTCGTGCCTCTGCGGATGCTTCGCCACTCGCGCTCAGTTGTCACGTCCCGATACATCGACCGAGGCGACGAAACAGTAGCCACGCCCAGGGACGTTGACGATGAACCGATGGCCGTCCCGGCCGTCACGCAGGGCGCGACGCAGCGCGGATATATGGACCGTGAGGTTCGCAGGCTCGACGAAGACATTGGGCCAGACCCGAGCCATCAAGTCCTGCTTACTGACCAGCTGACCGCGGCGTTCAAGAAGAGCAATCAGGATCTCCAGAGCACGACTTCCGAGGCACACGGGCTTGTCTTCTTCCAGCAGAAGAAACTGCGTCGGAAGCAGGCGGAATGGTCCGAAGGAAACGTCGGCTAGAGCGGCACCGACCGATTCGCTTCGTTTCTGGGAGAGTGGCGTAGCCGCGTTAAAAGGCCGAGCGGCGCGTCCGGTGTCAAGCTCCGGTTCGGGATGAAATTGCTCCAAGCGTCCGAAAGCTGCAGTCGAAGCTGATGCGCGCATTATGACCTCGCGTGCTTTGGCAGGCTAATCTCGCAAAGATGCCACTGACCCGTAATTTGACGATTTGGAGCACCGCGAGCTATTCCACGCGGGTCGTGCGCAATGACAGATTTGGTTGCATTGCCTAAACCTAGATTTACAAGCCGGGTGGAGGCGTTCGAACCGCGCATTGTGATTGCTCAGGCCGGATCAAGGAGGCCTGAAACTCTTGTCGCTGTCGCGCCTCTGCGTGGTGCTCGTGATCGATATAAACCGACGTATGATTAGCTGTATCTGGATTCAGTAATGCGCCTCGCTCTCCGTACATTCGCGCCCTACCGACGTGTAATGGCGTCAGTTGTCATCCTGCGATAACGTCACTCCATGCAGATCGCCAAGTGCACGCCAATCCAGATTTGGTTGTGCTCAGAGAATCGCAGCGGAACCGGACCTGCGAGCCGGCAGTTGCAAGAGGAGGCCGCCGGCGTAGCTGCCCGTCGGCCTTTTCTCTTTTCCGCTACAAGATCGCGCCCATCAAGGAATCCGCCAAAATACGCGAGAGCCGTTCCTGAGCTCCGAGCTACTTCGTCAACCCAATCTCGGAAAGCGCGGCACGCCGACTCGTGGCGAACAGCCTGATCTATCTTAGGCCGAGTGCCATAGACGCGTTGGGCTGAAGCGACGAGGCCGCATCAGCTTTGCTTCGTTAACTACCAAATTGGCGCGACGGCACAATATGTCGAAGGATCACCAGCGGACATCGTCTCGTAGTTCGTCTTACGTCCCAACCTGCTTCAACGAGTGGATAGTCGGCTTACCGTCCATGAATTCAGCCATCGCCCCCATGAGTGACTTGAAATATTCTGTGCTGAGATGGGCATCGACCGCTGCCTGATCGGTGTACCCTTCTCGTTTTCGTTGACCTTCTTGACGAGCTCCGTCGCGACCTTCTCGAAATCCGCGTTTTTGCCTTCCTTTATCTTGGTTGTTGCGACAGTTCCAAACATTCGCGTCTCCATCGAGTTTTTGAGTGCGTCGTTCTATTGAACGGCGTATGGGCTACTTTACCGACATGCGAAGGCGCCGGGAGTAAAGCTCGGCAAATCGTGCCAATTGCTGCTAGATCATGTCGACCGAGCAGGGATCGCAAACTGAAAGAGAGCCCCGCGTGGCTGGCACGCGTTGACCCACAGGCATCCGCCATGGGATTCGACGATTGGGGCGAGCAAAACGCGGCTTGTGAGATTGCGGCCATCGGCCGATAGGGGCTGTCGCCTGAGCGCGCCAATAGCGCGCCACGCAAAGGGACAGCTCAAGAGCGTTGCGGCCTATCAGGTACCAGCTTGAGCTTGTCAGCCATCCGGCCGAGCTCGGGAAGCGAACCGGCCTGCATCTTCTGCATCGCCCTGCTGCGATGCACCTTCACGGTGGCTTCGGCGATGCCGATATCGTGGGCGATCTGTTTGCTCAGGCGGCCGCGGGCGACCTGAATCATGATCTCGCGCTCCCTGGGGCTCAGCGACCCGAAGCGCTCCCTGAGAGCGACCAGGTCCTTCTCATTTTCCCGCCGCGCACGATCACGTGAGAGACCGAGCTCAATGGCGTCGAGGAGATCCTGGTCGCGGAACGGCTTAGTCAGGAACTCGATGGCGCCCCTTTTCATCGCCTGCACGGACATTGGTATGTCACCATGTCCTGTGACGAAGATAATCGGGATTTCCCTATTTGCCGTAACGAGCTCGCGCTGAAGATCGAGGCCGCTTTGGCCGGGCATTCTGATGTCAAGCACCAGGCAGGTGGGGCAATCCGGGAGATCGGACTTGAGGAACTCGGAAATGGACGCAAATAGCTGAACGTCGATGCCGAGCGATCGCAGTAGCCGCCCGACCGACGCTCGGAGGTCAGGGTCGTCGTCGACGACCAACACGGTGGAGGTGGAATCAGGCATCGCTGCTGCTCGAAGGGACCGCGAAAATGAGCCTGTGTCCTGGTCTTCTGCCAGATCGCGCATTTCTAGCCCTAATCCCCGAACCTGAACAGTCCCATTGTTCCCAAGCATGCGCGCGGGTACACTCAAGTTTACGACTCCGACTCAGCTTGCCCCCGACGTGCTGATCGACTTTAGGATCTATGGCTCGCCAGATCGCAGCTGAGCGATGCCCATCGCATCATGCATACCACTCGCCTTCAGCGCTGACAGCCGATCGAGCGAGTGCCTTGGCCGCATCGTCGCGGGAAGCCTTCTCAGCTCGCCGTTGATAATCGTCGGCAAGAGCCCTTAGCTGACCCGCGATCACCTCGTCAGTCATGGTTTTGGCGGAGCGGAGCAAGGTCTGCGCGGTCTTTAGATATTGCTTGCCTCGTTGTGAGATCTGAAGCGTCATGACGCCCTCGCGCGGTGTTCGGGCGACTGGTCGAAGGGCATTTGGAGCCAGCCCAACCAATTACGGTCACTCTGGCGGCGAGCTGCGAAGCGATCGACGCACTCCCGGGAGCAAAGCGGGGTTCGCCAAGAATAATGCCGGACGAGACCGAACTTGCCATCGCACATTGCGCATCGATTGGCCCTGTCAGACCCGTGAGTTTCTAAGCGGTAAGCCATTGTTTTCTCCTTTTCGCCCCTGCGCATTTCGGACGCATGCAGACTATTAGGATCGTTACCAGCACCTCAATTGAGCGCAGGTCGAAATCGGGCATCCAAAGAGGCGGGACGACGATACGAAGGCTTACAAACGCCCGGACGTGGGTCCTGAGGTCGCCAGGTATGATCCTAGCGATCACCTCGCCCAGCGGGGAGTTCTCCGTCCCAAGCGATGGCTGCCAGAACTCCCAATCGCCGTCGGCATAAGCCAAAGTTTAGGCGCATCGGCATTGCATCGGTGGCATTCTTGACGCAAGTCAAGCCATCCCACGCGGATCTACGGCACCGTTAGCTGCCCGCACGAAGGGGCCTGCGAATGGCATAAGGGCATGATGAAAAAGGTACTAGTTTCGGTCGTCGACGATGATCGGTTCTTTCGTGAGTCAATGTGCAGGCTCATGAGATCCCTGGGCCACACGGTCGACGTTTTCTCGTCTGCAACCGAATTTCTCGCCTCCCCGCGCCTCTCCGAAACTGCATGCCTGATCACCGACATTCATATGCCCGCCATGACCGGGCTCGAACTCTGCCGGCGCCTTATCGATGCGGGCCACGCAATTCCGACGATCCTTGTGACGGCATTTCCCAATGACGTCGACCGGGCTCGCGCGCTAAACGACGGCGTCCTGTGTTACCTGCGCAAGCCGGTAGACGAGGACCAACTCACGCGATGTGTTAGCGCGGCTTTCAACTCCGGTGGCTCGCCTGAAACGCAGTCGTGAGCTCTCTTTCGGTATCGGGCAAGGTGAACTGAAATGCAGCGCCGCGAGGCTCGTTCGCTTCTGCCCACAGCTTGCCTCCGTGAGCAAGGATGATGGAGCGGCAAATCGCCAACCCCATGCCTGTTCCACTGGACTTCGTGGTGTAAAAGGCATCGAAGATCCTATCGAGATGCGCAGGATCAATGCCCGGCCCTGAATCGCGCACGGCCACGAGAGCGCCTGCCTGGTCCAGATCGGTACTGATCAACAGCCATCTTGCTCCCTCTTCAACCGAGCTCATTGCTTCAGCCGCGTTGAGAATCAAATTCAGCAAGACTTGTTGCAGCTGAATGCGGTCCCCCAGAACCGGAAGCAATCCCTCCGCAAGCCGGGTCTGGACCGACACGCCATTCCTGACGGTCGCGCTTTGCGCTAACGCGATCACTTCGTTGATCGCCGCGTTGAGATCAAACCGCTCTTTTCGCGGCGGCGCTTTCTTGATTTGCTCTCGGATGCGATCGATGATGTCTCCGGCTCGATCTGTGTCCCCGACGACACAGGAGAGTGCCTCCCTGACCTCCCTCGCGTCCAGCGGCTCCATCTTCAGAAAATTCTGGGCCGCCCGGGCGTTGTTGCGCGCGCTGGCGATCGGTTGCGCGATCTCGTGAGAGAGCGAGGCTGCCAATTCTCCCATCATGCTCACGCGGTTCATGTGAGCGAAATCCGATTGCATCTGCTGCAACCGCGCCAGCGCCTGCGTGCGATCCTCGACATCCGTCAGGAGAACATACCAGCGAGTAATGCGCCCAGAGTCATCGCGAATTGGGACGCCGCGGACGTCAAACCATCGATATTCGCCGTCGAAGCGCCTCATGCGCGTTACGGTCTCGTAGAGAACACCGGTGGCGATTGATTTTGTGAGAATTTCAACGACACGGGGAAGGTCATCAGGATGTATCGGTCCGTTTGTGGCCCAGTTCTTCAGCTCTTCCAGTGACTGGCCGCAATACTCGACGATCTGACGATTGAGAGTTTCGATCTCACCATTCGGGGCCAAGACCGCGACGAAACCCGGTATCCCGTCAATTGCCGAACGCAAACTTCGCTCGCTCTCACGTAGCGCCTCCTCCGCACGTTTGCGTTCGGTCAAATCGAGCACGAACGCAACGCCCTCGTCGCCGCCTTGTTTGAAAAGCGTGGCGCCAATAAGCACGGGAACACGGCTGCCGTCTTTCCGAACATACTCCTTCTCGAAGGGTGGAACGATCCCCGTTGTGTCCAGCAGTGCGCGCGTGCGCAGGTCGCGCTCGCGCCATTCCGGCGGGGACAACTCAGTCCAGTGCAGCCGGCCTAAAGCCACGTCTTCGCGGTCATATCCCAAGATACGCAGGAACGCGTCATTGGCTTCAAGAATCCGACCTTCGCGATCGGCAATGAATATCCCGATGATGTTGGCGTCGACCAAACGCCGAATCTTGCCTTCCCGGTCCGCGAGGTCGCGATAAAGCCGCGAATTTTCGAGCGAGATTGCGGCCTGCGACGCCAGCATCTTCAACAAGGCGACGCGATCGGGCGTGAAGACGCTTGGTGCCAGATTGTTCTCCAGGTAGAGAATACCGGTAAGCTTTCCCTGATTGATCAACGGCAAACTGAGAATTGAGCGGACACGACACTGAAGAAGATAGGGATCAGAAAATCTCTGCTGAGAGGAAGCGTCGTCAAGAATCACCGTCTCATGCGTGCGCGTTCCATAACGAACCAACGACTCCGGCAACGCGGCTGCGCTGTAGGAGGCGTCGCGCAGATGCACGGCTACATTCTCTCCACTGGCGATCGCCTCCGCCTGTATCTGCAGCTCATCACCTCGCGGGACAATCAGAAGACCACGTTCAGCGCCGGCGTGCTCGAGGGCTGCGCGCATAAGTTTGTCGATGAGCTTTTCCAGCACCATCTCGCCAGAGAGCGCCTGCGAGACTTCGATCATCGTCGCCAGATCGAGATATTCGACCGGTGCTTCGATGGTTCCCGTCGAACCCGGAGCCCGTTCGTCGGCCCTCAGCCACGGATGGAGCTGATCGAGTTGCCGCACCTTTCCATCGGCTCCCCATCGTAGATAGTTACGCCGTGCGTTCCCCAGATACAGATGTGAGATCTCCTGAGAGCCGCGCGCCGCGTAAAAGCGAGCAGCCAACTCATAGGTAAGCGCTTCGTCGTGCACGAAGCTATTTGCGCGTGCCGACGCGATGGCGCGCTCGTAAAGGCTCATGGCATCGAGCGGCCGCCCCTCGATGCGCGCAATCTCAGCACCGAGCAGCGCGGCGCGGTGCGCGAAATTGTCCGGACAACTCTCCGCAAGGATTTCGAATTGACGGTGACGGCCGGCCATTGCCTCGAGGTGCTGTTCACGATTGCCTTCGTTGTCGGGGCCGCAGCAAGCGGCGTGAGAAAGCGCGGCGAAAAAGCCATAGTCCGACCTCGCAAATTCTGTAGGCTGGGCCCACAGCAGCTTCTCCGCGTTGGCGGCAGCCTCGAGCGCCGCTGCGTAGTCGCTCGCAAAGAACCGCGCCTGCAGCTTTCGAATCCACCACCAGCAAGCCGCAATGCCTTGACCTGCGCTACTCGGGAGTTGGCCCTCGAACTCGCTTTCGTCGAAATCCCCGTAATCGAAGCGGCCGAACGCGCGCGTAAGACCACGGAGCGTCCGGATGAGCCCGAGATGCGCCCTGGAGGTGTCGACCATGAACCCGAATCGGGCATGCTGCGCGAACTCGAAGTTAAGCTCGGCTTCGCGCTCGACCTCCGCCAGTGGATCCCCCGCGCAGAGAAGATTGGAGATAAGGATGCTCGAGCTGTACACAGCGTAACCGAGATCGCCGATCTCATTGGCAACTGAGAACGTCCGGCGCAACATACCCCTGCAGGATCGAAAGTGTTCCGCCCAGGTCTGGACAAGGCCCCCGAACCAACAATAGGTAGCAGGCTGCAAACGCTTGAGACCGCGCTGCTCCACCAGATCACACCCCAGCTGCCCGAAGCGAATGGCGTCCTTGTAGTCGCCGAAGTCACGGCCCGCGATAGTCGCGACCAAGACATATGCGCCGCAGGAGCTGTCGCTATTGCCCTTCTCGAGGCTCAAATTGATTGCCTTGCAGGAGGCGAGCGCATGGAGGTTTTTGTCCGTAAATTGCGCCGCCGGTCCGACTCTGGTCAGGACGTCGACGATCGCAAGGGACTCAGGATCGATCATCGAGGGAAGGTTGACGAGTTCCTCGATCGTACGGGAGCCAAGCAGTGACCAGATCCGATCGTATTCCCGCCGTACTTCGGCGTCCACTGGGTGTGGCGACCAGTGGATGCCGCGTTGGCGGAGATAATCGAGAGCGACCTGAACCGCTCGGTCGCTGCGGGCGAGTGCCGAATAGAGATCGATCCCCAAGCAGGCGACGAGAGCTTGCTCGACCGCGCCGGCGGTGAACGCCGACATGTTCTCCAGGCGCCGCTCCGCCGCATGGAAGTCACCGGTCAGAAATTCACATTCGGCGCGGTTGAGCTCAAGCTCGAAGGTAAGCTCGCGGCACTGTGGCCAGCGGTCGTCCGCCAGCAGCTCTCCACCTACAATCAGATAGGTAAGCGCAACAGCGTACGCTGCGGACGCCTTGGCGCGCTTTCCTGCGATCAAATTCAGCGCGGCCAATTGTTCGCGCTCCTCCCGCGAGGTGATCAGGGCCGCGGCGCGGTTGAGCTGGTTGACGATGTCGAAGATACTCTCCTCACGCTTCTCGCCGCTTGTGTGCAGGAGGATCAGCCTTCCGATTCGGAGATGCTCTTCGGGGCGCCATTCTTTCGAGATCAGCGAATAGGTGCCTTCGTGGATTCGGTCGTGCATGAATTTGTAGGAGCCGTCGAGACGCTCGATAAACTCCTGGCGCACAGCCTCCCAGAGATCTCGGTGAACCTGCTCCTCCGATGTGCCCTGAACGAGCGAGAGTGTGGCCGTTGGCGCGATATTTCCAAGGCAAGCGAACCTCGTGAGCGCCGTCTGCGTTTCAGCCGGCAGACGGCTCAACTTGCGAACCATGAGGTCCACGACGTTGTCGGTATAACCCTTTGAGTGAATGCGCGCGAGGTCCCATGACCAGCTCCCCGTGGCATGATCGAACGCGAGCAGTTCCTCATCTGCAAGAGTGGAGAGGAATTGGATGGCGAAGAACGGATTGCCGCCCGTCTTCTCGTGGACCAATTGGGCGAGCTCCGCAACCGAGGCCGGATGGCTGCGGATCGCATCTGCGATCAAACTCCCCAACTCATCGCGTGCGAGCGGCGAAAGGACAAATTCGTGCACCCGCGCTCCTGCTTTGCGGATAGCGTGCAGCTTGCGCGTCAGTGGATGGGTTGAATCGACCTCATTGTCCCGATATGCGCCGATCAGTAAGAGGTGTTGCACGTCGAACTGCGTCATCAAATCTTCGATCAAGTCGAGGGTAGCCGCATCGAGCCACTGCAAGTCGTCCAGAAAGAGCGCCAGCGGGTGCTCTGGGCGCGCGAAGACGCCGATAAAACGGCGGAACACGAGCTGGAAACGTTTTTGCGCACGTTGCGGCGGAAGTTCTGGCAGCGCCGGTTGCTCGCCGATGATGACCTGCAGTTCTGGGACGAGATCGATGATGAGCTGTCCGTTGGGCCCCAGCGCCTCGAGCAATACCCCACGCCACTCACGCAGTTCGGCTTCGCTCTTTCCGAGAAGTTGCCGGATCAGGCTTTGAAAGGCCTGCGCTAGGGTCGCATAGGGAATATCTCGTTTGTACTGATCGAACTTGCCGGAGGCGAAAAGCCCGCGCGGCAGTACCAACACCGGCTGCAATTCGTTCACGACCGAGGATTTGCCGATGCCGGAATAGCCCGAGACCAGGACCAATTCCGGGGCGCCACCGTCGACGACGCGGTCGAAGGCCGCGAGCAGGGTCTCGACTTCGCGCCGCCGCCCGTAGAGCTTCTCTGGAATCAGTAGCCGGTCGGGCGTGTCGTGTTCGCCGAGTGGAAAGTCGTCGATCCGCCGCTCCGCCTCCCATTCGGCCTGGCAGCGGCGAAGGTCGCTTTCGAGACCGGCGGCCGTCTGAAAGCGGTCTTCGGCCCGCTTCGCGAGCAGCTTCATGACGATCGCCGAGAGCGCGCCAGGGATTTCTTTCAGCCGCTCGGCAGGCGGCAGCGGCCGCCTGGCGAGGTGGCAGTGCACCCATTCCATCGGATCCGTTGCGCTAAACGGCAAAGCACCGGTGAGCATTTGGTAGAAGGTGACGCCAAGCGCGTAGAGGTCGCTCCGGGAATCGATTGACCGATTCATCCGTCCGGTCTGTTCCGGCGCCATGTAGGCGAGCGTGCCGGCGATCGTCTCCGGAGGACGAGGTGGCTGGCGTTCGCGCACGAAGCGCGAGGCGATGCCGAACCCGGTCAACCGCACTTCGCCGGTCACCTCATTCAGCAGGATGTTGCGCGGCTTGATGTCTTTGTGGACGAGCCCGCGCTGGTGAAGCTTGCCTAGCGCCACCGCGACAGGAATGGCAAGACGCAAGAAGCGTCCCGCCTCGATGGGCTCGCCGAGCAAATGGTCGAGCGGCTCGCCGCCCGCATCATCGAGCAGCAGCATGGTCCGGTCGGCATCGCGCACGAGCTCCAGCGGCCGCACCGCCCACGTCCCGTCGAGTTCATCTTTCAGTTCGTATTCGTGCGTGAGGCGCTCGAGGCTCGAACGAGGTGGGTGGTCGGCAGCAGGAGCAACGATCAGCACGGCGCGCTGGTTGCCATCATCGGCTAATCGCCAGCCACGCCGAAAGACACGTTCGTCGTCCTTCCACACGATCTGAGAGCCACCATCCGAGTACGCGACATTCAGCGAATGCGGCACCATTTGTGAGCCTCCGGCGTTCGGCCTCCCGATTGAGTTCACCAAGCCAAGCTTTGCGCGCGGCCTCTCTCCGGCCCGAAGAAATCGTATCCGATCGGCTGAGAAATGCCAGCCGTCCATCGATCTTCCGTGCTCGAAATACGCGGAAACCATGCCTTCTGGTTAGCAGCAATTTGGCGCGCTTTGCCGCGCTTTATTCGCGACAGCAGCACATGCGCGTTAAACGAGAAGTGTCGCGGTGACGTCGCGCGAGAATATCGTCCGCATCAAGTCGAAGTATGTTGTGCTGTCAACGCAAAACGAGCGGTTTTCAAAAGCGCGGTCGGTCGTAATCTGTCACGGAGGAGCTGTTATGAAAAGGCTTTGGCTTTGTGTGGCCGTCGTTATGGCAAGCCTTGTCCCGTTTGCTTCGGCAGTGCAAGCGCGCACGGCTTACGACGGATCATGGGATCTTATCTTTGTGACTCAAAGAGGCACCTGCGATCCGACCTATGACTTTTCGGTCAACATCACCAACGGAGTTGTAACCCATCCAAATCTCGTAAAGTTCAGAGGCTACGTGGCGCAGTCTGGTGCGGTTCGCGCGTCGGTGGCTGTTCAGGATAGGTATGCGTCGGGCTCGGGAAGGCTGTCGGGAGCATCCGGCCGAGGAACCTGGACTGGCCAATCGGCCGGCGCACGCTGCTCCGGCTATTGGACCGCACAGCGAAACTAGCATCTGCAATCGGAAGCGATGCGACACAACTAGGCCGCGTCTACGGAGTTGCCGGCGCGCTGCTCCTGTTTGGCGGTATGCACGAATCATGGATCGAGAAGATTGCGCCCATGGCGAGAAGGGAAAGAGACCCGGGCGTTGCGTGTCTATTTTGCCGGCTCGATCGAGCCGCACTGCATGTGCAGGATTTCTTCTTTTAAGAATAGTTCGAACTCCGCCGCCGCGACGGTAGCGTCGATATCTTGCGCTCCTCGAAGAGCCTGCTTCGCAGGCCCGGACAATCACCCCCGAACCTGCTATAATCGGCCAAATGCCCAAAGCCGCACGTGCATACGCGTCGGAGTAGAGGAACGTGGCGTATTGGGATAACGAATTTCAGCGAGTCCGGTCGCCGCCCCTGCGGTATGGGTTCGCGGTTGTTTGTGTGGGGATCGCGATTGCCGCCGCGCTCGCGATCCAACAATACCAGTTCCGTGATGTAGCGCTGCCGGTACTTGTACTCGTCATCGGCATTGTCACCTGGTACGCGGGGACCGGGCCTGCCGTCGTGGCCGTTCTGCTGGGCACGGCGGCCTTCAACTACATGTTTGTAGAGCCACTCTACACCTTCTATGTTTCAGCGCGAGACCTCCCCTACTTTCTTGTTTTTGTTCTCTCGGCGATCATAGTTGCCTCCTTCAGCGCAGTTCGGCTTCGAATCGAGGAGAATCTTCGTCACTCACGCGACCGGCTTCAGACCGAGCTCGAACAACGTCAGCGGCGCGAGGCCGAAATTCGCAAGCTCAATCAGGAGCTCAATCTGCGCGCGGCGGAGCTGGCAGCGGCTAATAGGGAACTCGAGGCGTTTGCCTATTCGGTATCGCACGACTTGCGGGCACCACTGCGTCATATCGTCGGCTACTCGGAACTGCTGCAAAAACACACGCCGAATTCACTGGACGACAAGAGTCAAAGATACATCCAGACAATTCGCGAATCAGGAAAAAGAATGGGCAACCTGATCGATGATTTGCTGGCGTTTTCTCGGATTGGCCGCACTGAAAGCAGGACGACGGCAGTGGACCTCCAGAAGGTAGTCAAGGAGGCAATTTCCGAGATAGAGCCGCAAACGAAGGGACAGGATATCTCCTGGAAGATTGATGCACTTCCGGTCTGTTATGGAGACCGTTCCCTACTAAAGCTCGTTGTCGTGAACTTGCTCTCCAATGCGGTCAAATTCTCAGGCTCACGGCGCCCTGCCAAGATCGAGATTGGCTCTGTGGATGCCAATGGAGACAAGATCGAAATCTTCGTGAGAGACAACGGTGTCGGGTTCGACATGCAGTACGTCAACAAGCTGTTCGGGGTATTTCAACGGCTGCATCGGGCTGACGAGTTTGAAGGCACGGGAATAGGGTTAGCAACCGTTCAGCGCATTGTTCATCGCCATGGCGGGATGGTGCGCGCCGAAGGCGCGGTCGATCAAGGCGCCACTTTTTATTTTTCACTGCCGAAAGCCGAACATCCAGCGAAGAGGACAGCGAACGCGCCATGAGCGAATTGGGACGAATTCTGATCGTCGAGGACGATCCGAGGGATGTTGAGCTTACGCTCACAGCTCTTGACGAGCACAAGCTCGCGAACGAGGTGGTCATTACTCGCGACGGCAAAGAGGCACTCGACTATCTGCATTGTCGAGAACAATTCGCGTCGCGCGCCGATGAAAACCCCGCGGTTATTCTGTTGGACCTAAAGCTGCCGAAAGTGGATGGATTGGAGGTCTTGCAGCAGATCAGATCAGATCAGAAGCTGAAGATGATACCAGTGGTCGTACTGACATCATCCCACGAAGAAAAAGACATGCTGGCGACCTACCAGCTCGGGGTGAACGCTTACGTCGTGAAGCCCGTGGACTTTCACGAGTTTGTCAACGCCGTCAAAGAGCTGGGCATGTTCTGGGCGATCATAAATCAACCGCCCCCAGGAAGCGCGAAGAAGGTGTCATGAGCTCGCCAATCGGAATCCTCTTGCTGGAGGATGACCGCAATGACGCGGGCCTTATAGAAGTGCTCCTTGAAACCGATCATTTGATCTGTCGCATCACCTGCGTGCAAAGTCGCGCTGAGTTTCTGGCAGCTCTTGAGAGCGCCGAATTTGACCTGATCCTCTCGGACTACAAACTTCCTTCGTTCGACGGACTCTCCGCGTTGAATCTGGCGCAGAGTATCCGCCCCGATCTGCCTTTCATCTTTGTTTCTGGCACTCTCGGCGAAGAGGCAGCTATCGAGGCTCTCAAGATCGGGGCCACCGACTATGTTCTGAAGACCCGAATGTCGCGGCTCGTGCCCGCCGTGCGGCGCGCGCTGAGCGAGGCCGGCGATCGAGCCTCGCGCCAACGGGCCGAAGATGCACTGCGTCGAAGGGAAAAAGAGCTTCGGGATACCGTTGAGGCGATACCTGCGATAGCGTTTACGACGCAGCCCGACGGTAGCAGCATTTGGACAAACCGACAGTGGGTGGAATTTTCTGGGTTGTCCGTGAAGGAGACGTCGGGATCGGGTTGGCAATCCACGATTCATCCTGACGACCTCATCCAACACGTCGCCAAGTGGCATCACTCGATGACAAGTGGTGAGCCTTTCGAAAACGAGGCCCGGCATCGCAGTGCCAGCGGAGAATACCGTTGGTTCTTGGTACGGGCGGTGCCCCTACGCGATGAACTGGGCACGGTTCTCAAATGGTACGGCATCCTGACGGACATCACCGAACGCAAGCGCGCAGAGGAGCGCCTGCGCGTGCAGCACACCGTTGCGCAGGTCCTGGCGGAAGCAGCCACGATCGAAGAGGTCGCTCCGAGAATACTGCGGGCCATAGGCGAGTGCTTGGGATGGGACGTTGGTGCACTCTGGCGCGTGGACCGGGAGACCAAGGCGCTGCGCTGTGTCGAGCTTTGGCATAAGACGTCGATAGAGGTCCCGGAATTTGAAAGAATCGGTACGGAGTTCACTTTCGTTCCGGGGGCGGGACTACCAGGGCGGGTGTGGTCCAGCCGTAAGCCCGAATACATCCCCGACGTCGTTTCTGATGAAAACTTTGCGCGCAGACGCCTCGCCCAACTCGAAGGACTGCGCGCGGCCTTCGGGTTTCCTATCCTGCTCGGGGGGGACGTCTTGGGCGTGATCGAGTTTTTCAGCCGCGAGCTCAGACAGCCCGATCAGGAGCTGCTCAACGTGCTTGCCACCATCGGCAGCCAGATCGGTCAGTTCATCGAGCGCAAGCGCACCGAGGCGGAATTACGCGAATCGGAACAGAATTACCGCACGTTGTTCGAGTCGATTGACGAGGGCTTTTGCACCATTGAAGTCTTGTTTGACCAGAACGAAAAGCCGATCGATTATCTTTTTTTGCAAATCAGCCCATCGTTTGAACGGCAGACCGGAATCAAGAATGCCGCCGGCAGACGGATGCGCGAAATCGCGCCAGAGCACGAAGAACATTGGTTCGAGATTTACGGCAGGATCGCCCTGACGGGCGAGCCGATGCGCTTTGAGAATGAAGCCAAACAACTCGGACGCTGGTATGACGTTTACGCCTTCCGGGTCGAAGACCCCAAGCGCAGACGCGTCGGAATCCTTTTCAACGACATCACCGAACGCAAGCGGGCGGAAGCCGAAGCACGAGACAGCGAGCACCGCTATCGCGAAGTGCAGGCGGAGCTGGCCCACGCGGGCCGGGTCGCGACGATGGGGCAGCTCATGGCCTCGATTGCGCATGAAATCAAACAGCCGATCGCCGCGGTTGTTAACGGCGCACATGCCGGTTTGAACTGGCTCGATGCACAACCGCCAGATCTGGATGAGGTCCGGCAGACGCTCGGTTTTATCGTCAGCGCCGGCAAGCATGCAGGCGACGTGATGGACCGTATCCGGGCACTTATGAAGAGGGCGTCTCCGCGAAAGGAGGACATGGACATCAACGAGGCGTTGCTTGAGGTCATAGCCCTGACCCGTGGCGAAGCTTTGAAGAACGGCGTCTCGGTGCGAACGCAGCTCGCCGAGGGCTTGCCAGTCATTCGAGCAGATCGGGTTCAACTGCAACAAGTGATCATCAACTTGATCGTCAACGCCGTCGAAGCAATGCGCGATGTGGGCGAAGAAGATCGGGAGCTGCTCATCAGCACCCGCAACGAAACCGATGGCGTTTGCGTCGAGGTGCGCGATTCAGGGCCGGGCTTCGGGCCAGCGGATCTTGAGCGCTTGTTCGAAGCTTTCTATACTACGAAATCGGGCGGCTTGGGACTTGGGCTGTCGATCTGCCGGTCGATTATTGAAGCGCACAACGGAAAATTGTGGGCCAGCCCTAACCTGCCACGTGGCGCAATCTTCGGCTTCATTGCACCTGCTCATCCGGCTGTCGAATCCTGAGTGGTACAAGACCTGAGAGCAACCGTCCGAATACGCTATGTTCAACCAATGCGGAACCATCCATCAGACTTCGGCATTCCGCGCTCTCGTCATTCCTTTTCGGCCCCAGGCAGAGTGAACTGAATTACGGCGCCGCGAGGCTCGTTCGCTCCCGCCCACAGCTTGCCCCCATGCGCACGGATGATGGAGCGGCATATCGAGAGTCCCATGCCCGTTCCACTGGACTTCGTGGTATAGAACGCGTCGAAGATCTGATCGAGATGCGCAGGATCAATGCCCGGCCCAGAATCGCGGACGGCCACGAGGGCGCCTGCCTGGTCTTGCTCGGTGCTGATCAACAACTCTCGTGCTCCCTCTTCAACCAAGCTCATTGCTTCAGATGCGTTGAGAATCAGATTCAGCAGGACTTGCTGCAGCTGAATGCGATCCCCCGGAACCAACGGCAATCCCTCCGCGAGCCGGGTTTGAACCGAAACGCCATTCCTGAGGGTCACGCTTCGCGCTAATACGATCACTTCGCTGATCGCCGTGTTGAGATCAAAACGCTCCTTTCGGGGCGGCGCCTTCCTGATCTGTTCTCTGATGCGATCGATGATGTCTCCGGATCGATCTGCGTCCGCAACGATACAGGCTAGTGCTTCCTCGACCTCGCCTAGGTTCGGCGGCTGCATCTTCAGAAAATTCTGGGCCGCCTGGGCGTTATTGCGCGCGCTTGCGATCGGCTGCGCGATCTCGTGAGAGAGCGAGGCTGCCAGCTCTCCCATCATGCTCACACGGTTCATGTGCGCGAAATCGGATTGCATCTGCTGCAATCGCGCCAGCGCCTGCGTGCGATCTTCGATGTCGGTCAGGAGAACATACCATCGCGTGATACGCCCGGAGTCATCGCGAATTGGAACGCCGCGGTTGTCAAACCATCGATACTCCCCGTCGAAGCGTCGCAGGCGTTGTTCGAGATGGTACGGAACCCCAGAGGCGATCGACTTTGTGAACATTTCGGCGACGTAGGGAAGATCGTCGGGATGGACTGTTCCGTTTGCTCCCCAATTTCTCAACTGCTCCAGCGACTGGCCGCAATATTCAATGATTTGGCGATTGACGGCTTCGACCTCGCCATTAGGAGCCAGGACGCCGACGAGACCTGGTATACCGTCAATTGCCGAGCGCAAACCTCGCTCGCTTTCACGCATTGCCTCTTCGGCCCGCTTGCGCTCAGTCAGGTCGAGCACGAACGCGATGCCGTTGCCTCGTTCGTCGAACAATGAATAGCCGATCAGCACGGGCACGCGGCTGCCATCCTTGCGAAAGTATTCCTTCTCGATGGGTTGCGCCACGCCAGTTCTCCTTAACTCTTCGTGGGCGCGCGCAGTGCAGTCGCGCCATTCCGGCGGAGTCAGTTCGGTCCAGCGCACGTCGCCCAACGCCAAGTCATCACGGTCATATCCCACGATGCGAAGAAACGCGTCATTGGCTTCAAAAACCCGGCCTTCGAAGTCGGCGGTGATGATCCCAATGATGTTTGCGTCCACCAAGCGCCGGATCTTGCCTTCGCGATCTGCGAGATCGCGATAAAGCCGCGAGTTTTCGAGCGAGATTGCCGCCTGCGACGCCAGCACCTTCAATAAGGCGACGCGGTCAGTAGTGAACACGTTAGGCGTCAGATTGTTCTCGAGGTAGAGAATCGCTGTGAGCTTACCCTGATTGATTAACGGCAAGCTGAGAATAGAACGGACATGGCTCTGAAGAATATAGGGTTCCGCAGAGAATGCATGCTGAGATGAAGCGTCATCGAGAATCACAATCTCATGGGTGCGCGTTCCATACCGAACCAACGACTCCGGCAACGCTGCTGTACTGTAGGACGACCCGTCCCGCAGATGCACGATTATATCGTCTCCACCGGCGATCGCTTCCGCCTCTATCTGCAGCTCATCGCCTCGCGGTACAATCAGCAGACCTCGTTCGGCGCCGGCATGCTCGAGGGCCGCGCGCATGAGTTTGTCGATGAGTTTTTCCAGGACCATCTCGCCAGAAAGCGCTTGCGAGGCTTCAATCATTGTTGCGAGATCGAGCTGTTGGACCGACGCTTCGATCGTAGCCGCTGAGGCTGGCGCGCGCGCGTCCTGCCTTAGCCGCGGATGGAGCTGGTCGAGTTGTCGCACTTTTCCATCTGCTCCCCATCGCAAGTAACAGTGACGAGCGTTTTCCAGGTAGAGATGTGCGATTGCCTCGAAACCGCGCACCGCGTAAAAGCGGGCGGCCAGCTCATAGGCGATCGCTTCGTTGTGGACGAAGCCATTTGTTTGAGCCGAGTGGATCGCCCGCTCGTAAAGCCGTGCGGCATCCAGCTCGCGACCTTCCAATCTGGCAATCTCGGCATCGACAAGGGCGGCGCGGTTCTCGAAATTTTCGGGGCAGTTCTCCGCCCAGATGCCGAGCTGTTCACGATGGGATGCCAGAGCCTCCAAATGCTGTCGGCGCTGATCGGCTGAAGCGGAGTCACAGGATGACGCGCGCGCGAGCGCGCTGTAAAAGTGATACTCCGCGAATTCGATGGCTGGCAGCGATGTCCAGAGCAGCGGTTGCGCCCTGAGGGACGCGTCGACGGCCGCAGAAAAGTCGCCGGCCAGGAAGCCCCCCTGCAGCTTGCGAATCCAATACCAGCACTCCGCAAATGCCAGGTTCCGATTGCCGGATAAACGGCTTGCGACCAGGCCTTCATCGAATTGCTGGTCGTCGAAAGAGCCGAACCGGCGTGTCGACCCGCGCAACATTCGGACCAGCGCAAGCTGCGTCGCGATGACATCGATGACGAGTCCGAACTGCATCTGCTGCGCCAACGCCAGTCCCAGTTCGACTTCGCGCTGAACCTCGTCGAGCGGATCGCCCACCATGAGCAGGTTGGAGTTCAGATGGGCGCGGCTGTACACCGCATAAGTGAGATCGCCCGTCTTGTTCGCAACATCGAACGCCCGATGCAAGAGATCACGACCACCCCGCGCATGCCTCGTCCACGGCACCACCTGGTTGCCGAAATTCATGAATATCCTGGCCAGGAAGTGCTTCAGATCGTGCCGCTCGACCAGTTCGTAGCCGACCCGTCCAAACCGATACCCGGCCTTGTAGTCCCCAAAAAACGGGCCGGCGACCATGCCTACCCGAACATACGCATTGGACGAGCCATCGCTGTTGCCGCGCTCGAGGCTGAGATTGACCGCACCGCAACTGACCAACGCCAGCAGGTTTGCATCCGTGAACACCGCCGGCGGCCCGAGCTTGGTCAGAACATCGAGAAGGGCGAGGGATGCGGGATCGGTCATCAGCGGCAGGTCAACCAGTTCCTCGATCGCGCGGCCGCCGAGCTTCGACCAGATCAACTGATATTCGCGGCGCACCTCGTCGTCCGCAGGATGTGCGGTCCACACTACGCCCACATGTTGGAGACATTCCAGACCGACAGCGACCGCTTCGCTCATCCGGCCGCGGGTCGTATACACGTCGATTCGCAGGCACGCGACGGCCGCCCGTTCCACGGTAGAGGCGGCGCGGGCTGACAGCAGCGTCAGCCGATTCTCCGCGGCGGCCAGCTCGCCGGTAAAGAACTCGCATTCTGCCAGGTGCAGCTCCAGTTCGAACATGAGCTCACGCCGGCGCTCCCACGAATCCTCCGGCATCTGTGCTGCGCCGGCAGCCAGATACTTCAGCGCCGCGCCATAGGCCGTCGACGTCTTGGCGCGCTTGCCCGCGATCAGATTCAGTCGGGCGAGCTGCTCGCGCTCATCGGCTGAGGCGATCAATGACGCGCCGCGGTTGAGCTGGTTGACGATCTCGAAGATCGCTTCGCCGCGTTTTTCCGGAGCTGTCTGTGCCACGAGCAGGCGGCCGATCCTCAAATGCAATTCGGCGCGCGACGCTTGCGGAATCAGCGCATAGGCGGCTTCCTGCACCCGATCGTGAATGAACTTGTAGGAGCGCTCGAGGCGGTCGATCAGTTGTTGATGCAGGGCCTCCGAGAGAGCGGCGTGCACCTGTTCCTCCGACGTTTCCAGAACGACCGAGAGGATAGCGACGTCTGCGACATTGCCGAGGCAAGCGAGCTGTCGCAACGCGACCTGCGTGTCGAGGGGCAGCCGCGTCAACTTTCTAGCCAGAAGCTCCACGACGTTATCTGTGTATCTTTTGGCGTGGATGCCTCCCATGTCCCAGGACCATCGCCCCCGGCCGTGATCGAAAGCCAGGAGATGCTCGCCGGCGAGCGCGTGAAGAAACTGGATGACAAACAACGGATTGCCGCCCGTCTTCGCGTGCACCAGCTCTGCGAGCGGATCAGCCTCCTTCGCATTGCATCGGAGCGAGTCCGCGACAAGGCTTCCCAGATCGCCGGCCGTCAGCGGGGCCAGATTGATATCCTGCACCCTTCCGGTTGCGCGGATCACCTCCAGCTTGCGCATGAGCGGATGCGCAGCAGTGACTTCGTTATCGCGGAAGGCACCGATGATGAGGAGATTGCGGAGATCGGACCGGATCAACAGGTCTTCCAAAAGGTCGAGCGTCGCCGCATCGAGCCATTGCAAGTCATCGAGGAAGAGCGCCAGGGGATGTTCCGGCCGAGCAAAGATGCCGATCAACTGCCGAAACACCATTTGGAAGCGCCGCTGCGCGTCCTTCGGCGGAAGCTCGGGGACCGCCGATGGTCCTCCGATAAGGAGCTTCAGTTCCGGAACGAGATCCACCATCAGTCCTGCGTTGGATCCCAGCGTCTTCTGCAAGGCGTCGCGCCATGGCGCAAGCTCGGCGTCGCTCTTGCCAAGCAACGGCCGGATCAGGCTCTGAAGCGCCTGTGCCAGCGTTGCGTAAGGAATATCGCGTTTGAGCTGATCGAACTTGCCGGAAGCGAACAGGCCACGCGGTGGCACCAGCACCGGCTGTAGCTCGTTGACGACCGACGATTTGCCAACGCCGGAATAGCCGTAAACCAGGATCAGTTCCGGGGCGCCACCGTTGACGATGCGATCAAAGGCGGCGAGCAACGTCTCCACCTCGCGTCTCCGCCCGTAGAGCTTCTCCGGAATCACGAGCCGGTCAGGCGTGTCACGTTCACCGAGCGGAAAGTCGTCAATCCGGCCTTGCGCTGCCCATTCGCGCTGGCAGCGGCGAAGATCGCTCTCGAGGCCGGCCGCCGTTTGATAGCGGTCCTCGGCCCTCTTCGCGAGCAGCTTCATCACGATCGCCGAAATGGTGCCGGGAATTTCCTTCAGCCGCTCGGCAGGCGGCACGGGCCTCCTGGCGAGATGGCAGTGCACCCATTCCATCGGGTCCATGGCGGCAAACGGCAAGGCTCCGGTGAGCATTTGATAGAAGGTGATGCCAAGTGCGTAAAGGTCGCTGCGATAATCGATTGATCGATTCATCCGCCCGGTCTGTTCGGGCGCCATGTACGCGAGTGTGCCGGCGATCGTCTCGGGAGGGCGAGGCGATTGGCGTTCGCGCGCGAACCGCGATGCAATCCCGAATCCCGTCAGCCTCACTTCGCCGGTCCCATCGTTGAGCAATATGTTGACTGGCTTGATATCTTTGTGAACGAGCCCGCGCTGGTGGAGCTTGCCCAGCGCAGCAGCAATGGGGATGGCCAAATCCAAGAAGCGCCCCAGTTCGAGAGGTACGCCAAGCAGCCGCTCGAGTGGCTCGCCGCCTGCATCCTCGAGCACAAGCACTGTTCGGCCGCCATCGCGAATGAAGTCCATCGGCCGCACTGCCCACGCCCTGTCGAGCTGATCCCTAAGTTCGTATTCGTGCGCAAGGCGGTCGAGGCTTGATCGGGAAGGAGGGTCGGCGGCTGGAGTGATGGACAACACAGCAGAGCGCTTCCCCGCGTCGTCCAGTCGCCAGCCACGGCTGAAGATGCGTTCGCCGTCCTCCCACAAGATCTGGGAGCTACCGTCCGGGTACGCACTGTTCAGCGAATGCGGCACCACCTGACAGACTCCGGGGTCTGGCTTCCGAGTCGAGTTCGGCCGACCGGGCTTTGCTTGTGCCTCTCAGCAGAAATCGTACCGCATCGCCTGAGAAATGCCAGCATCTGTTTACGTTGGCCGCGACAGCGATCCCGGCTCTCGCTCAGCCGCCCTTTGGAGATCCGGACGCTTTCCAAGGCATGTATCCATATCGAGACGTGCTGAATGACGGCGCACCAACACGGGCGGCCAAGCTGGCTTTTGAGCCACCTTCAGTGCTCCAGGCCTTCAGGAGAGGGAGGGATTCGGTCCGAACACGTGCAACGTGCCGCAACGACCCCAACAGGGCCGCTCACGCATATTCGGTCGTTGGCGCACTCGAAGTCATTCGCATGTTCAGCTGATCTCCCGACGTCGTGTGCTCGGATCGGGCAGATCGAAGTCCGGTCTAAAGACAGTGGATGGAATCGATCGGTGCCGAGACATGCCGACCGTCCATTGATCTTCCTGACCCAGCGTACGCTGATCCGCCCCTCTCCCTAGCAACAATTTGGCACGATTTGCGGCGCTTCACTCGCGCCTCCGGCGCATGCAGGTCAAATGGAAACCGACGCACTCGTGCGTGAAACAAGGAGATCCAAATGACCATCGCAGCAGCCAAATCATCAGTGCCGGCGCAGGTTCCGCTATCGATTCAGAAGGAAGCGATCATGAAGTGGACCAGCCCACGCATCGTCGAGATCGCCGTCGGTCTTGAGATCAACTCTTACGCCCGCGCCGAACTGAACTAGCACCCGCGATCAACGAGCTGAGCCTCGAGCCCTCGGAGCGTGCAAACGCTCGGCGGCAGGAGCGGCTCGGTTCGTCGTTCTTGAAACCTGGATTATCCAAAAGGAGAACGAAATGTCTTCGACAGTAGATATAGCCCCGGCAGCAGCGACTCGAGACCGGTCATCAGAGTTGCAGAAATACCTCGCGTGGACGCCCCGGGTTTTGGGCGGGATCGTCGCATTGCTCGGTTTGATCCTTGCAGGCGGTGGCGCTTACCTCGCCTCGCTGGGAGGCAGCCTCTATTACGTCGTGGTCGGCGTCATGCTCGCCGCTGCGGGCTTTCTCATGATCAGGGGAAAGATCGCGGGCATCTACACCTATGTCGGCGCATTCGCCTTCACGGCCGTTTGGAGCTTTTGGGAGGTCGGCCTGTCGGGCTGGGAGTTGATCCCGCGTCTTGTCGGCCCCTTCATCCTCCTCGTCCTCTCCATTCTGGCTGCTCCCGCAATTGACAGGACGATTGGCAGGCATGTGCGAAAGCTGGGTTCGATCGGCGCCGGAATCTTCGTTGCCGCGCTCGGCGTCCTCATCCCGATCTTCAATCAACAGGCGGCACCGAACCCACTCCCTCAGACCCACGCAAACGCCGTCTTCGGAGATTCCGCGTATGCGCCCAAGAAGGGTGAGTGGAACGCCTATGGCGGCGGCCAGGGCGGGCAACGCTATTCGGACCTCGCCCAGATTACGCCCGCGAACGTCAAGGACCTCAAGCGCGTCTGGACCTTCCACACCGGCGACATTCCGAAGAAGTACGGATCGGAGCTGACCCCGCTCAAGGTCGGCAACACCATCTACGGCTGCACGCCCATGAACAAGTTGTTCGCGCTGAATGCGGCGACTGGCGAAAAGCTGTGGATGCACGATCCCGAGGTCCCGACCTCTTGGGTGCCCTACACGGCGGCTTGTCGCGGTGTGGCGTACTATGAAAATCCCAAGGCCACAGCCGGCCAGGCCTGTGCGGCACGCATCATCGAGGGAACGCTCGACATGCGCCTGATCGCGGTGGACGCAAAGACGGGTCAGCCGTGCCAGGATTTTGGCAAGGACGGCGCGGCCGACCTCAAGGTTGGACTGGCGCAGAAGGATAGCGCTACGGGCGCCATCACACCCGTCATTCCGGGAACAGCGGCTATCACTTCGGCCCCGGTCATCGTGCATGGGGTAGTCGTCTCCGGTCATCAGGTGCTCGATGGTCAGCGCCGTTGGGCGGCATCGGGCGTCATCCGCGGCTACGACGCGGTGACCGGCGAGCTCCGCTTTGCCTGGGACATCAATCAGCCCGACGTCACGAAACTGCCGCCGGACGGCAAGCCCTACTCCCTGGGCACGCCGAACATGTGGACCACAGGTGTCGGTGACGAAAAGCTTGGCCTCGTCTACTTGCCGATGGGCAACTCGGCGGGCGACTATCACACATCGTTGCGTTCGGATGAGGAGAAGAAGTACAGCTCCGCACTCGTCGCGCTGGATGTGAACACGGGCAAGCCGCGCTGGGTGTACCAGACCGTGCACAACGACGTGTGGGACTACGACCTCGGCTCTCAACCGACCCTGGTCGAGTTCCCCACCGCCAGCGGCAAGGTGCCGGCGGTCCTGGTGCCAACCAAGCAGGGCGACATGTTCGTGCTCGACCGCGTCACCGGAAAGCCGCTGCACCAGGTCGACGAAGTGGCCGTCCCGCAGGGCGGCGCGGAGCCCGGCCAGCGTTCTCCGACGCAGCCGTTCTCGCGTTACCATACGCTGCGCAAACCCGATCTGGTCGAGCATGATATGTGGGGCATCTCGCCCATCGATCAGATGATCTGCCGGATCAACTTCAAGCGCGCTCGCTATGAAGGCCCGTTCACTCCGCCGGAGCTCGGCCGCCACAACCTTGAATATCCCGGCTACAACGGCGGATCGGACTGGGGCAGCGTTGCCGTCGATCCGCACAGCGGGGTGATCATTGCGAACTACAACGACATGCCGAACTACGACACGCTCGTGACCCGCAAAGACGCGGACGCGATGGGCCTGTTCCCTGCCGGTGATCCGCGTGCGGCCGGAAGCGCCTCGAGCGCTGAAGGCGCGGGCGCGCAGACAGGGACGCCCTATGGCATCCTCGTCAACGCGGGATGGCAGATGCCGACCGGCGTGCTCTGCACGCGGCCTCCCTATGGCGGCATCCGTGCAATCGATCTCGCCACCGGCAAGACGCTGTGGGATCGTCCGTTCGGTTCGGCCAGGCGGAATGGTCCGTTCGGAATGCCGACGTTCATTCCGCTCGAGATCGGCACGCCGAACAATGGCGGATCGGTCGTGACCGCAGGCGGTCTGATCTTCATCTCGGCGGCAACCGACGATCTGATTAAGGCGATCGACATCAAGACCGGCGAGATCGTTTGGAGTGATGTGCTCCCCGCGGGTGGCCAGGCCACGCCGATCGTCTACGAGCAGGATGGTAAGGAGTACGTTGCCATCATGGCGGGCGGCCATCACTTCATGATGACGCCTCCGGGCGATTCTCTGATCGCCTACGCTCTGCCCGACAAGAAGTAGGAGTACGCAATCTCCGCAACGCGCGGCATCACCCGATGCCGCGCGTTGTGCTGTCTGGAGCACAGAGACAGCGGTCAAGCCGACCGACTCAAGCGCACGCTGCCTTGCAGCAATTTGGCGGGATTTGCCGGCCTTTACTCGCAACGATGGAGCAAATGGGTCAAATATTTTCATGACGGTCATCATCTCCAGATCAAGCAAGTCAATTCGAGACAAGGCAACTGTGACAGCGAAGGAACCATCATGACGGTACTTGAAGCATCCCAATCGAAGAACTCATCGGGCGCCACCCGCTCAGGCCGACTGTTCGTTCTCGAGCTGAGTGGGGACCGCATTCACTCGATGAATCCGGACGGTTCCGACCGCAAGATTATCGTCACGAATGGCCGTCTCCCCGACGGCATCGCCGTGGATGTGGAGGCGGGCCATATCTACTGGACCAACATGGGTGTTCCCCCTCTCAACGATGGCTCGATCGAACGCGTCGACCTCGATGGCGGAAATCGCAAGGTCATCATTCCGCAAAGCGTTACGTACACGCCGAAGCAGATGCACCTCGATAAGGAGGGAAAGAAGCTTTACTGGTGCGACCGTGAAGGCATGCGCGTGATGCGCGCCAACCTTGATGGCTCGCAGGTCGAAACGCTGGTCGAGACCGGCCGCGGCGACGACGATCGGAAGGATCAGAATCGCTGGTGTGTCGGAATCACCGTCGATCCCAAACGGCGGCACATCTACTGGACGCAAAAGGGTCCCGATAATGGCGAACAGGGCCGCATCTTCCGCGCCGGCATCGACATCCCGAAGGGCGAGACCCCGGCGAACCGCTCCGACATCGAGGTGCTGTTCGATCGTTTGCCCGAGCCGATCGACCTCGAGCTCGATCTGACGAACCGCATCCTCTACTGGACCGACCGCGGCGATCCGCCGCGCGGCAATACCGTCAATCGCGCACCGATCGACACAAAGGCTGACCCAGAAATCGTGGTCACGCACTTGATGGAGGGCATCGGCATCGCGCTCGACGTTCCCGGCAACCGCATGTTCGTCACCGACTTCGCCGGCTCGGTCTATTCCGCCGATCTCGACGGCAAGAACGAGCGCAACTTCCTCTACGCCCAGGGCAACCTCACCGGCATTGCCTACGCCGAAATCTGACGAACGCATCGGAGAACATGACATGAGCAACACCAAACCCATTCGCCGCATCGCCATCATCGGCACCGGCGTGATCGGCGCGAGCTGGGCCTCGCTGTTTCTCGCCAAGGGCCTGCAGGTTGTCGCGACCGACCCCGCGCCGAACGCAGAAGCCTCGCTCCGCAAGTTCGTGGAGACGGCCTGGCCGGCGCTCAAGCGCTTGGGCCTGTCGGCGGGAGCGTCGCAGTCGAACCTCAAGTTCACCACAGATCTCGCGGAGGCGCTTACCGGCGTCGACCTCGTCCAGGAGAACGGGCCCGAGCGGATCGATTTCAAGCAGAAGCTCTATGGGCAGCTCGATGAGCTGCTGCCAGCCGAGGTGATCATCGCATCGAGCTCTTCGGGGCTCACCATGAGCGAAATCCAGAAGGGGGCCGCCGCGCATCCCGAGCGCTGTGTCATCGGCCACCCGTTCAATCCGCCGCACCTGATCCCGCTGACCGAGATTGTCGGCGGAGCAAAGACCTCGGAAGCGACAATCCAGCGCGCGGCGGAATTCTACACGTCGATCGGGCAAAAGACGGTGCGCGTCAACAAGGAGATGCCCGGCCACGTCGCCAACCGCCTGCAGGCCGCATTGGGGCGTGAGGTTTACTACCTCGTCGCCGAAGGGATCGTGAGCGCCGCCGACGTCGACACTGCCCTCTCCTGGGGGCCGGGTCTGCGCTGGGGAATCATGGGCAACATGATGCTCAACCACCTCGGCGGCGGCTCAGGCGGCATCGAGCACTTCTTCCAGCAGTTCGCTGGTCCGATGACGGCCTGGTGGAAGACCCTCGGTTCGCCCGTGCTGAGTCCGGAAGTTCAAAAAAAGCTCATCGACAGCGTCCATGCCGAAGTCGGATCACGCTCCGTCCAGGAGCTGGAGCATGCGCGCGACGAGATTTTGCTCGGCCTCATCGAACTGCGCAAGCGGTCAGAGACGGTTGCTCAGCGCGAAGTCGCAGCCGAGTAACGATCCGCTGCAGGCGCAGGTTCCCGGCTTTCAAGCCACAACAAGAGGAGACCCAAAATGCTTACCAATGCCCCGAAACAGCTTCCGCTGCCGAATAGCGACTTCTTTCAATTCGCTGAAACGCTGGGCGACGAGGAACGGGGGATCGTAAAAAAGGTGCGCGCCTACATGGAAACGAAAGTCGCACCCATCATCAACAAACACTGGGTCGAGGACTCGTTCCCGTTCGAGCTGCTGCCGTCGTACAAGGAGCTAAACATCGCAGGTCTCGGCATTAATGGTTACGGCTGCCCGGGCGGAAGCCCCTTGCTATTCGGCCTGATCGCCCTCGAGATCGCGCGCACCGATGTTTCGTTCTGCACCTTCCATGGTGTCCACACCGGTCTCGCGATGAATTCCATCTACCTCGCGGGCACCGAGGAGCAGAAGCACAAGTGGCTGCCGCCGATGGCGCGCATGGAAAAGGTCGGTTGCTTCGCGCTGACCGAGCCCTTGGTGGGCTCAGGGACTGGTGCTGGTCTCATGACCACGGCGAAACGTGAAGGCGACAGCTGGATCCTCAACGGCCAGAAGCGCTGGATCGGCAACGCGCCGTGGTGCGACATCTCGATCGTCTGGGCGCGCGATGTGGCCGACGACCAGGTCAAGGGCTTCATCGTCGAGAACAAGACGACGCCTGGATTCAGCGTCGAGAAGATGCAGAACAAGATCGCGCTGAAGGTTGTGCAGAACGGCCAGATCACGATGACCGACTGCCGCGTGCCCGATGCGAATCGTCTCCAGGGAGGCAAAGGAACATTTCGCGACCCTGCGCTGGTGCTGCGCGGTACCCGGCATGGCGTCGGCTGGGAAATCACCGGTGCCCAGATGGGCGCCTACGAAAATGCTCTGAAGTACTCCCAGGAGCGCTTGCAGTTTGGCAAGCCGATCGGGTCGTTCCAGCTCATTCAGGAGCTGCTGGCGAAGATGCTGGCCAACATCGTGGCCTGTCAATCTATGTTGGTTCGCTCGGTGCAACTGGAGACCGAAGGCAAGCTGACTGATGCGCAGGCAGCGATTGTCAAGGCGTTCTGCACGTCTAAAGCGCGGGAAACGGTCGCCTGGGCCCGCGAGGTGTTGGGCGGCAACGGGATCCTGGTCGACTACAACGTCGCGCGCTTCTTTGCCGATACCGAAGCGATCTACTCCTATGAAGGCACCTACCAGATGCAGAACCTGATCGTCGGCAAGGCGATCACCGGGTTCAGCGCCTTCGTGTGAGATTCGCAAGTGCGCCGGCGCCCCAAGCTTTCAAACACAGCAACAGGAGTCCAAATGCTCACCAAAACCCCGAAGCAGCTTCCAACGCCGAACAGTGATTTCTATGACTTCGCAGAGACCTTGAACGAAAACGATCGAGCGATTTTGCAGAAAGTGCGCACGTTCATGGAGTCCAAGGTCGCGCCGATCATCAACAAATACTGGGTCGAGGACGCCTTCCCGTTCGAAGTGCTTCCCGCGTTCAAGGAGCTGAGCATCGGTGGCCTCGGCTATGAGGGCTATGGCTGCGCCGGCGGGAGCCAATTGGTGGTCGGCCTTGTTGGAATAGAGATGTCGCGGGTCGATGTCTCAATCGCGACCTTCTTCGGTGTCCACAGCCATCTGGCGATGGGTTCGATCGCGCTCGATGGATCGGAGGAGCAGAAACAAAAGTGGCTGCCACCGATGGCGCGCCTGGAAAAGATCGGTTGCTTCGGCCTGACTGAGCCGTTGGTCGGCTCAGGAACCGGCGGCGGCCTCACCACGACGGCAAAGCGCGAGGGTGACACCTGGGTCCTCAACGGCCAGAAGCGGTGGATCGGCAATGCACCCTGGTGCGATATCTCGATCATCTGGGCGCGCGACGTCGACGACAACCAGGTCAAGGGCTTCATCGTCGAGAACAAGACGACGTCCGGCTTCAGCGTCGAAAAGATGCAGAACAAGATCGCGCTCAAAGTCGTCCAGAACGGCCAGATTACCCTCAAAGACGTTCGAGTGTCGGAGTCGAACCGCCTGCAGGGCGGCAACTCGTTCCGCGACACCGCGCGCGTGTTGCGTGGGACGCGGTACTACGTGGGATGGGAAGCGACGGGATGCCAGATGGGCGCCTACGAGCACGCGCTCAAATACGCACAGGAGCGATTGCAGTTCGGAAAGCCGATCGGCTCGTTCCAGATGATTCAGGATCTCCTTGCGAAAATGCTCGCCAACATCGTTGCCTGCCAATGCATGGTGGTTCGTACAGCACAGCTCGCCGACGAAGGCAAGCTTACGGACCAGCAGGCGGCGCTTTCGAAGGCGTTCACGACGGCCAAGGCGCGTGAGACGGTCTCCTGGGCGCGAGAGGTGCTCGGCGGCAACGGCATCATCGCCGACTACAACGTCGCGCGCTTCTTTGCTGATGCCGAAGCACTCTATTCCTACGAGGGCACATACCAGATGCAGAACCTGATCGTCGGCAAGGCGATCACCGGATTCAGCTCCTTCATCTGAGACTCACAAGCGCGCCGTTGCGCTTTGCGCCGGCTCGTAACCTTAAAAGAGAGATCAACATGTCATCGACAACAACGACGCTCGCATCTTCGCCCACGACGGGGCCTGCCGATTCATCGACGGAAGTCCTGACGCTCGCAAACGTCCTGTACGAGAAGCGCGGCGCGATCGCCTATGTGACCGTCAACCGGCCGAAGGTGCTCAACGCCCTGAACACGCCGACCTGGAAGGATCTGCGAACTGCTTTCGAGCATGCGCGGAACGATGCTGCCCTGCGCGGCGTCATTCTTACCGGCGCAGGCGACAAGGCCTTCATCGCCGGCGCCGACATCAGCGAACTCGCGCATGCGAGTTCAATCGACGCCGAGCGGTCCAGCCGCTACGGCCAGGAGGTGCTCGATCTCATCGAGAATCTCGGCAAGCCGGTGATCGCGGCAATCAACGGTTTTGCACTTGGCGGCGGTTGCGAGACGGCAATGGCCTGCACCATCCGAATCGCCGTCGAGCACGCGAAGTTTGGCCAGCCCGAGGTCAAGCTGGGATTGCTTCCCGGCGGCGGCGGGACGCAGCGGCTGCCGCGCCTGGTTGGGAAGGGCCGCGCGCTCCAGCTCATCCTGTCCGGAGAGACCATCAGCGCGCAGGAGGCCTGGCGCATTGGGCTCGTCAACGAGGTCGTTGCGGCAGCCGATCTCATGGCGCGTGCGGAAGCCATCCTGAAGCTGATCGCCTCCAACGCGCCGATTGCCGTCAGGCAATCGCTCGAAGCGGTGAACAAGGGATTGGACACGAGCCAGAGCGAAGGCTTCGCCCTCGAAGCTTCATACTTCGGCCTGTGCGCCGGGACTGAGGACAAGAAGGAAGGCACGTCCGCCTTCCTCGAAAAGCGCGCCCCGCAGTTCGCGGGACGGTGAAGCAATATGGCGATTTAGGAGAGACCCAATGGCAAGCGACAACATTTTTTCTGGACTGAAGGTGGTTGACTTCTCAAGCTTCGTCGCGGCGCCCGGCGCCGCCGTCATCCTGTCGGACTTCGGCGCCGACGTCATTAAGGTCGAACCGCCGAACGGCGACCCTTGGAGACATGTGCACAAGATCCCGCCGCAGCCGGCGGCAGATGAGCCCTATCAGTGGCATCTCGTCAACCGGAACAAACGCAGTATTACGCTCGATCTGAAGTCGCCCAGCGCCCCTCAAGTCCTCGAGCAGCTTGTCAAGTGGGCCGATGTATTCATCGTCAATACGCCACATCCCGCGCGCAAAAAACTAAAGCTCGAATATGACGATGTGGTGCGCTGGAATCCGCGCCTGATCTACGCGGACCTTACGGGGTTCGGCGAAAAGGGACCGGATGCCAATCTACCGGGCTTCGACATCACGGCATACTGGGCGCGTAGTGGTTTGCTGTCGATGACGCGCGATGCCGGCGCGCCGCCGACCTGGCCGGTGGCCGGCAGCGGCGACAACGCGACAGGTGTCGGAATCTATTCGGCGATCGTCACCGCGCTTTACCGCCGCGAGCGCACCGGCAAGGGAGCGTATGTCACGACCTCGCTGCTCGCCGAGGGTATCTGGTCGGCGAGCGTTTCGATACAGGCTGCGCTGGCCGGTGCAAAGTTCTTTGGGCTGCATGATCGCATGCATCCGGCCAACGCGGCGCTCAACGTGTATCGCGCAGCCGACGGCACCTGGTTCGTTCTTATCGTCACGCCCGACAAGTTGGCCGCTGTGGCGAAGGCAATCGGCCGACAGGATCTGTTGACCGATCAGCGATTCGCCAATCCGGCGAGGCTGATGGCGAACATGCCGGAACTCACGGCCATCCTCGACGAGGTTTTCTCCGCGCAGCCGATGGCGCATTGGTATGAGGTTTTCAGCGGCGCGCACGTCACGTTCGGCGCCGTGCGCGGCCCGCAAGAGGTGATTAACGATCCCCAGCTGGCGGCAAACGACATCGTCGTTCCGCTCGAAGGCGCCGGCGGCAAGCTGACTTCGACGATCAGCAGCCCGATTCAGGTGCACGGTGTCGCCAAGGTCCCGGCCCGGCGGGGACCCGACCTCGGCGAGCACACCGAAGAGATCCTGCGCGACCTGGGGTTCGACGCGAAAGGAATCGAGGACCTGCGCACGAGCGGCGCGGTGCCGAAAGTCAAGGAACACGCCTGAAAATCGTGGCGAAGAACAGCGAGCAAAGGAGCAGACAATGAGCGACATCATCACCGAGCGTACCGACGCGATCCTGCGGGTCCAGCTCAATCGCCCGGCCCAGAAGAACGCCATGACGTCGGGCATGTACACGAGCCTGGCCGGCATCCTCAACGAAGCTGACAAGGACGACGCGATCCGTGTCGTGCTCTGGCACAGCACCGGAAACGTGTTCTGCGCTGGCAACGACGTCGTGGATTTCCTCAAGAATCCGCCCAAGCCGGGCGCATTTCCGCAAGGGCTTCTGATGGACGCATTCGTCAAGTTCGAAAAGCCGATCGTCGCAGCCGTCCAAGGCGCGGCTATCGGTGGCGGAACCACGATGCTGACGCACTGCGATTTCGTCTACGCGGTCGAGAGTGCGAAATTCCAGCTGCCGTTCATCAACCTGGCGCTGGTGCCGGAGTTCGGATCGAGCTTTTCGATACCGGCCCGCGTAGGCCATCTCCGGGCGGCGGAATTGTACTTGCTGGGACAGCCCTTCACGGCCGCGCGGGCAGCTGAGCTGGGTCTCGTGACCCGCGTTGTGCCCGACAGCGATCTGCTCGCGACCGCCACCGCAACGGCGCAGAAGCTGGCGGCAAAACCGAGCGGCGCGTTGTTGGCGAGCAAGCGGCTCCTCAAGCAGCCTTCGATAGGCCAGCTCAAGGCGGCGATCGAGAGTGAAAGCCAGGAGTTCATGGAGCGGGTGAACGGGCCAGAGGCCAAGGAAGCGCTCTCGGCCTTCCTCGAGAAACGTCCACCCAATTTTACGAAGAGCCCGGCGCACGTGGCGGCCGAATAGTCCGCGCTCTCAGCAATTGATGGGCGCCGCGTCGGGCCGCCGCGGCACCAAGCGGAAATGCGTCGCGCTGATATGAAACACGTCTTGAGCATGATCACGTTCGTCCTGGGAGCCCTGGGCTTCGTGGTGTTCCTGACCACGTTGAAGCCAGAGCCGCTCAGTGCAGTCACGGCACTGAGCAAGTCCGCAAATTGCAAAATGGCGGCTTCTCGCGCGCCGGGATGCCGCGAACCCGAATGGCTGGCGCGTTGAGAGCATCACAAAAGCTTGCTGACGCAGTGGACGACAAAGAATACGAACGAGGTGAACCAATGTGTGCGATTCAGGCTGAGACCCGGCCCTACGAAGCAACCGCCAATGTCGAGGCTCCCCACCGAGAGCGAAAGCGGGTCGTCGTCATCGGAGGTGGCTTTGCCGGGATCGCCGCGACGCACGCGCTGCGGCACGCTGATGTCGATGTCGTCCTGATCGATCGCCGCAACCATCACATATTTCAGCCGCTGCTCTATCAGGTGGCGACGGCAGTCCTCTCGCCGGCCGAGATCGCAGCGCCGATCCGTCAGCTCGAGGTCAAGCAACGAAACCTCAGCGTGCTCCTGGCGGAGGTCACCGGCGTCGATGTTGCTTCCCGCACCATCGAGGCGTCCTCCCCTGGCGTGGGCGTCCGCAAGATCGCCTACGACTATCTGGTGGTCGCGACCGGCATGCGCCCGAGCTACTTCGGGCACGATGAGTTCGCGCGATTTGCCCCGGCGCTCAAGAGTCTCAACGACGCCGAGACGATCCGAGCCAAACTCCTGAGCGCGTTCGAAGTTGCCGCAACGACCGAGGACGCAAGCGAACGCGCGCGCCAGATGACATTCGTGCTGGTCGGAGCAGGCCCCACCGGCGTAGAACTCGCGGCATCCCTCGCGCAAATGGTGACGGTTACACTGCGCGGAAACTTTCGCCATATCGACCCAGCGCACGCCAGCATCATTCTGCTCGACGCAGGGCAGCGGGTTCTGCCGACCTTTGCTGAGCCACTGTCGCGCAGGGTGACCCGACGACTCACGAAGCTCGGCGTGAAGGTCTTGACCGGAGCGAAGGTCGAGACCGTCGACGCGGAGGGCGTGGTCGCCGGCGGAAGCCGGATTCCGAGCGCCACGGTGCTGTGGACCGCTGGGGTTGCGGCGTCGCCTATTCCAAAGATGCTCGGCACCAAGACCGACCGCGCGGGACGCGCACTCGTTGATCCCTTCCTGAAGGTCGTAGACGCGCCGGGCGTGTTCGTCGTGGGCGATGCGGCGTCGGTCATGCAAAACGAACATCCGGTGCCGGGCGTGGCGCAGGCCGCGATCCAGGAAGGACGCTACGTCGGGCGGCTGATCGCGAAGGAGCTGAAGGGCCAAAAAGAGAAACGTCCGTTCCATTATTTCGACAAAGGCAACATGGCGGTCGTCGGCAAGAATTACGCCGTGCTAGAGCGAGGCTGGCTGCGGACAAGCGGGTCCCTGACCTGGCTGGTGTGGGCGTGCGTTCACATCCTCGCCCTGCCGCAGCTACAGAATCGCCTGCGCGTGCAGCGGCAGTGGCTTTGGTCGTATTTCACCGGCCAGCGCAGCTCGCGCCTGATCCCCGAGCCCGCGCGGGTCGCTACTCCCGGGTCCGATCATTGAGGGGCCGCTTGTGCCATGAACACGGTCTACCTCCCTGCATTGGCAGCGTTGGCGGGGTCGACGATCGGCGGCCTTACGTCGTTCGCGTCAGCCTGGCTCACGCTACACCATCAGGATCGCGCAAAGCGGCTGTCGGGGGAAAAGACCAGACGACAAAAGCTGTACAAGCAATTCATCGATGAGGCCTCGAAGCTCTACGCCGACGCGCTCGTCCACGATCAGGCGGAGGTCTCCGCACTGGTCAGCGTCTACGCGCTGATCAACCGGATGCGTGTCGTATCAAGCACCGCCGTGATCGAGAAGGCGGACGCGGTCATTCATTTGATCATCGACACATATTTCTTGCCCAACAAGTCCCTTTCTGAAGTTCGCGAGCTGATGAACGGCCACGCCGTCAATCCGCTGCGGGCCTTCAGCGAGGAATGCCGGGCCGAGTTGCATGCGCTCAATGACCGTTGAGCGTGCGCTCAGCGTAGATGCTTCCTCCACTTTGAAGAATTTGCCGCGATTTGGCAGCGTTTACTCATGCATCCGCACTGCGCGGTCTATTTTCAACGAGCCTGAATGCTTTGCAGGCATTTGAGGGCTCCTTTCGGTCGCTCTCTCAACATTACCGTAACACAAGAGGTCCAGCGATGCACTTTGATCCAGTTCTGTTATCACGCATCCAGTTCGCCTGGGTCGTCGCCTGGCACATTCTGCTTCCAGCGTTCACCGTCGGATGTGCGTCCTTCATCGCCGTCTTCGAGGGCTTGGGCCTTGCGACCGGACGCGAAGTCTATGTCCGCAATTCGATATTCTGGACCAAGATCTTCGCCATTGCATTCGGCATGGGCGTCGTGACAGGCCTGATCATGCCATTCCAGTTCGGCACCAACTGGAGCCGCTATGCGTCCGCAGCTGGCGACGTCCTCTCGCCGCTATTTGCATATGAGGGCCTTACGGCTTTCTTCCTGGAAGCCGGCTTCCTCGGCGTCCTGCTGTTCGGCCGCAAGCTGGTGCCGCCGTGGGCGCACTTCTTCGCCGCCTTCATGGTGGCGATCGGGACGTTGTTTTCCACTTTCTGGATCCTGTCCGCCAATAGTTGGATGCAGACGCCGGCGGGTTATGAGATCGTCAATGGCCAGTTCATTCCGACAGACTGGATCAAGGTAATCTTCAATCCGTCATTTCCTTATCGGCTCGCGCACACGGCGTTCGCATTCTTCACGACAACCGGATTCGTCGTCCTCGGTGTGGGCGCATACTTGTTGCGGCGCAATCGATCCGTCCTGGAAGCACGCACCATGATGTCGATGGCGCTGTGGGCCCTGACCTTTCTTGTGCCGCTGCAGATGGTGATCGGCGATATGCACGGCCTCAATACCCGCAAATATCAGCCTGCAAAACTGGCAGCCATTGAATCGCGTTGGGATACCGCCAAGGGTGTGCCGCTGACAGTCTTTGCGATCCCGGATGACAAGGCCGAACAAAACAAGTTTGCCATTGAAATTCCTTGGCTCGGAAGTCTGATCCTGACGCACGACCTCCATGGCGAGGTGAAGGGTCTGAAGGATTTCCCCGCCGATCAACGTCCGCCGGTCGCAATTCCATTCTTTGCCTTCCGCGCGATGGTCGGATGCGCGGGCCTGATGCTGGGGCTCGTGCTTCTGGGCGGCTGGTTACGGTGGCGCGGGCAACTCTATGACACACGGCTGTACCTCTTGGCTTGTCAGTGTGCGATTCCGCTTGGCTTTATCGCGGTCGTTGCCGGATGGTTCGTGACCGAAGTCGGCCGGCAGCCGTGGACAGTCTATGGACTCTTGCGCACGGCAGCCTCGGTCACGCCGTCTCTGACAGGCCATGACGTTACGCTGTCGCTCCTGGCTTACATGGCGGTCTATCTGCTGATCTATCCCAGCGGGGTCATCCTGTTGGCTCGGCTTGTTCGCAAGGGCCCGCTCGAGAGCAGTGAAGCGGCTACGTCAATCGAGGCTGGAATAGCTGCGGCGCCGGTCCTGGCTCCCGCAATCAACGTCGTGAAAGGAGAAGTGTGATGACCGAGGTGCTCGATTTGGTTCCGATCTGGACAGTGATCCTTGCACTGGCCGTCTTCTTCTACGTGCTGCTCGATGGCTTCGATCTCGGCGTGGGGATGCTCTTTGGCCTGGCGTCCGATACGCGCTCCCGCAACACCATCATGAACTCGATTGCCCCGATCTGGGATGGTAACGAGACTTGGCTGGTGCTTGGCGGCCTTGGCCTTCTCGCAGCATTCCCGACTGCGTTCGCCGTAATCATTCCAGCGGTGTATTTTCCCATCCTGGTCATGTTGCTCGCACTGGTGTTCCGCGGCGTTGCATTCGAATTCCGGTTTCGCGACGCTGAAAACAAGACGTTCTGGGATCACGCATTCTGCCTCGGATCCGCCACGGCCACGTTTGCGCAAGGCGTCGTGCTTGGCGCATTCGTCCAGGGCTTCCCGGTCCGCGACGGACAATTTGCGGGAACGTCCTTTGCGTTTCTCACGCCCTTTTCCATTCTGACTGGCGTCGCCTTGATGTTCGGCTACGGCCTTCTCGGCGCCGGCTGGCTTATTCTGAAAACGGACGGTGCCATTCAGGCCGCTGCACGTCGCCAAGGCCGCATCTGCCTCGTCGGTGTCGTAACCGCGATCGCGATCGTGAGCATCTGGACCCCAATCATGAGCCCCGCGGTGGCGGCGCGCTGGTTTAGCTGGCCCAACATCGCGCTGTTCGCACCGGTACCCGTACTGTCCGGCATGATCGCGCTCGGGACATGGCGGTCTCTCGGCGGCAAGGTCGAGGCGGCGCCATTTTTTGGTGCGATCGCACTCTTCGTCCTGGCCTACATTGGCATGGCGATCAGCCTGTTTCCGATGATCGTGCCCTACCAGCTGACACTGTGGGAGGCCGCCTCGTCGCCGCGCACTCAGGCCTTCCTTCTGGTGGGAACGCTGTTCCTGATTCCTGTCATCCTGACCTATTCGAGCTGGTCATATTGGGTGTTTCGCGGAAAGGTTCGCGCCGATGTGGGGTATCACTGATCGTCTCTTGGCAATCTGCTAGGTCAAGCGCTGAAACGACCCATCATTGGACCACGATGTAGACCACTATTTGCCTGGGGCAGTGATGGGTCGGCAGCGGATTAGATCCACTCGCACGATGACGGAATGCCAGAAAGCGCACTCAGAATGATCATCTGCTCATGCAATGTTGTCAGCGATCATGACATCAGAGAGGCTGTCACCTCGGCTGATGCCGAGCTAAATTCGACTGCGCAGGTCTACAATTGCCTCGGCTGCTTGGTGCATTGCGGACTTTGCTCCCGCTCGGTCAGAAGAATCTTGCGGCACAAGCCTCTGCGCGATCTCTCGTCGGCCTAGATGCGGCGGCCGACCACACGATCTCCAACGGTCGGCAGCGGCGGCCGTCCGTATTGAGAGACAAGTCCAGACGAGCGACTCTCTGCTCGCAAATTCCACGGTCACGCTTTGGCAGACAGGCGCCCGCGCATGACGTCCAAGCAAGGCCCTGCATATCTCAAGGTTTCGGCTGCATGCCCTGCAAAAAGCGAAGCGGGTTGAGCGGGCCGATGGGTATCAGTTCGAAGCTCATCATATGTGCTTTACCCAAAGGCAGCTTTTCGAGCATTTCGTGAGCGACGGCCGGATCGGTGACGTTGATGATGAACGCCACACCCGGCTTTCCCTGTAGGGAGTACCACTGCTCGATCTTGCCATCGAGGTAGAGGTCGACAGTTTCCCGAACTTCATCCGGCAGGACAGCAAAGACCTGCGACTGTTCAAAACCGGGATTGATGGTCCCGATGGCGAGAATTTTGGTCGTCGGCGTCGTTTTCATAGCGGTTCCTTGTGCGTTTGCGGAATTGAAGCCGACAAGGCAGCCAACAAGTGCCAATGCGGCGGCATAAACGAGTTTCATGTTGTCTCCTCTCCGTGTGTCGCTCGGGCGACTTTGTGAACCCGTTGGGGGAGCATCGGCTACAAGGCAGCCGGATAGCAATGATAATCGCCTCTTCCGCGATGGAAAGGACAGTCGACTTGCAGACATCGAGCGAGCGAGCCAAAAATGACGCGATTGACCCGATGCAGACGTGAGCAACTTCATCCACGAGAAACACAGCAAGCAGCGAAAGGATGTGCGTCATGTCACAGCCAGTGAACGACGACGCGATCGACTTCTTTGAGATCGACAAAGATATCACGCTCAGACGAATGGTTCTGCGCCACTCGAACCCGAAAGGGACCGTTCTCTTCCTGCATGGGTTTCCGGAGACCCTGTATGCCTGGAAGGACGTTGCCAAGGCTCTAGCTGATGACTATGAGGTCCACGCTTTCGACTGGCCAGGTTACGGACTCTCATCGAGGCCAACGGTCGACAGGTTTTCTTATGCGCCCAGGGACTACGCGCGTGTTCTGGATCGATACATTGAGAAGGCGGGCATCGACACATCGAAGCTCACGATCTACGCAACCGATATCGGAGCGCTGCCGACGCTCCTGCTGGCCGTGGAAAAGCCCGACATCGCAAGGACGATCATCGTGGGCGATTTCGCCCCGTTCAACAGGCCCCAGTTCATGTATGCGAGCCTGCAAAGCCTGAAGGCGGGACCTGCGATGGACCAGGTCCGCGCCAACCTGAACAGCAATCGCGACGAGATCCTGGAGAACACCTTCACGCGAGGTTTGCCCAAGGAAGGCCATTTTGAAGTCGCGCGTGAATTCAAGGACGACATGTCCCGAGGATGGACCCAGGGAGCGATGACGACGGCAGACGCGTTCTCCCACTACTACTCGCACTTTACGCGAGACCAGGATCACTTTGAATCGCAACTGGCCCGGCTCGAGACGCCCGTGAGGGTGGTTTGGGGGGAGAAGGATCTCTACATCAACAAGGAGATGGGAGTAGAGCTCGCCGAAAGGCTGCACGCGGAGCTGACCCTTCTTCCGGGCATGGGGCATTTCCCCCACCTGCAGAATCCAAGGCTGGCCATCGATGAGATTCGTGCTGCATTCCGATGAGTCGGCACGTTCAGTCGAAGTTCGTGGACCGACATGGCAACGTCCAATGTGTCTGTATGTCCCTTCGCGAACCTCACGGGATGCTTCTTGCGAGTTTGAGAGCGTTGGGGCGGCATGACGCGACGGTATCGCGCGGGTGCGGAATATCTAGCGGTTCGCCTTGAAAGATTCCCACCGCGCGTCGCGCTCTCGTTGGTATTTGGGAGCCCGCTCGGCGACCAGATCCTCGCGATGAAGCGGCTTACCACAGGATTCGCAGGTCGGACCAAGGCCCGCCGGCTTGCCGCAGGTGAGATGCGTATAGTTCACTGCGCGGCCTTCCTTAGGCGACTTGCACCAGGTCTCTCCCCAGGCGCGTAACGCCATGATCACGGGATAGAAGGCCTCGCCTTTCTTCGTGAGTTGATACTCGTGGCGCAGCGGCCGCTTGCTGTAGGCACGCCGTTTCACCATGCCGTCCGCTTCCAGCTTCTTCAGTCGCGCCGCGATCATTTGCGGTGTGGCACCCGTTTGCGCCTGGATCTCCTCGAAGCGGTGCATCTGCATGAACAGCTCGCGTAGGATCAATATCGTCCAGCGATCGCCTACGACTGTCTCGGCGCGTGCCACGGGGCAGAGTGTTCGGTCAGCAGTATTGTCATTCATCGTCATCACGTTTTCTTCATCGTGCTTTTGCCTATGACTTTCATAGCAATATGGAACGGCGTCGGTTCAATTGCAACGGGCCGCCTTTGGCGCCCGGTTCGTCGAGAGGAGCGAACCATGACCACCGCAAGCAAGGACGCAAAACCCGGCAAGGTCGACATGAAGCTGGAAGTCACAGTCATTCCCGTTTCAGACGTCGACCGCGCCAAGCGCTTCTATGAAACTCTGGGTTGGAGGCTCGACGCCGATTTCGTCAGGGCCGACGGATCCAGGGCTGTGCAATTCACGCCTCCGGGCTCACCGGCCTCGATCCATCTCGGCACGGGACCGGCGCTACCCCGCTTTCTCATCGTGAACGACATCCAGGCGGCCCGCGCCGAGCTGATCTCTCGCGGTATCGAAGTGAGCGAAGTGTTTCACCGCGGACCGCAAGGTCCCATCCCGGGTCCCGATCCGGAACGTCCCAGCTACGGCTCGTTGGCCACGTTCAACGATCCGGACGGGAATGTCTGGCTGCTCCAGCAGGTCACGCAGCGGCTGGCGGGTCGCGTTAGCGAAGATCAGGCGACATTCGCCTCGCCAGCCGATCTCACCGCAGCACTCCGTCGCGCGGCCGTCGCTCATGGCGAACATGAGAAGCGGGCGAGCGGACCCGATGCAAACTGGCCGGACTGGTACGCCGATTACATCATGCGAGAGCAGACCGGCCAAAAGCTGCCCGACTGAATCCGATGCAACCGGCCGCATGGCGGCCCGAGGAGGCGACAGTGACCGAGACCGTCTATCCACGCGGGAGAACCGCTCTGCTTTTCGTCGATCCTTACAATGATTTCTTGTCCGAGGGCGGCAAGGTCTATCCGCGCATCAAGCCGATCGCCGATGAGGTTGGGCTACTCGACAACCTTCGCCGGCTGGATGGCGCCGTCCGTGCCGCGAGCATCCAGGTCGTGATCGTTCCGCATCGCCGGTGGGAGCCGGGCGACTATGAGCACTGGGACCATCCCAACCCCACGCAGCGGAAGGTCATGCATGTACACCACTTCGCGCGTGGCGAATGGGGCGGCGAGTGGCATCCTGACTTCGCGCCAAAACCAGGCGATATCGTCGCCAGCGAACATTGGGGTCAAAGCGGCTTCGCCAACACCAACCTGGATTTCCAGCTGAAGCAGAAGGGGATCACCCACGTGATCGTAGTCGGGCTGCTCGCCAATACCTGCATCGAGTCCACCGCCCGCTACGCCATGGAGCTCGGTTATCACGTCACGCTGGTGCGCGACGCCACGGCTGCTTTCACGCACGACATGATGCATGCCGCCCACGAGCTGAACGGCCCGACCTACGCCCACTCGATCCTGACAACCGCCGACGTGATCGCGGCTTTGCCGGCCGCGTCCCATACTGAGGAGATCGCCAAATGACTACGCAATCTCGCAAGCCAATTGCAATCGCCGCAGTGGAGCCAAAGCATGAGACTATCGACCACGACAGGCGCAAGCTGCTTCTCGGCGCTGCCACAGGATTTGCTGCGGCAGGAGTAGCCAACCTGTTTGCGCTACGTCGGGCGCCGGCCGCAACGGGCGACGATCTCCGTCCCTTCCGTATCGATATCCCGGAAGTCGATCTCGTCGACCTGCGCCGTCGCCTGGCGGCGACGCGTTGGCCCGACAAGGAGACGGTTGCCGACGACTCCCAAGGCGTGCCGCTGACAATGCTCCAGGACCTCGTCCGCTACTGGCAGACCGATTACGACTGGCGGAAGGTCGAAGCTCGGCTCAATGCCCTGCCGCAGTTCATCACCGAGATCGACGGGCTCGACATCCACTTCATTCACGTCCGCTCGAAGCACGAAAACGCGTTGCCGATGATCGTGACGCATGGCTGGCCTGGCTCGGTCATCGAGCAGATGAAGATCATCGATCCCTTGACCGATCCGACCGCGCATGGCGGCGTCGCGGAAGACGCCTTCCATCTGGTGATCCCTTCGATGCCCGGCTACGGGTTCTCGGGCAAGCCAACCACGAGGGGCTGGGATCCGCAGCGCATCGCGCGCGCCTGGGTCGTGCTGATGAAGCGGCTCGGCTACAAGAGGTTCGTCGCGCAGGGTGGCGACTGGGGCTCGCCCGTCTCCAATGAAATGGCAAAACTGGGCGCGCCGGAATTGGTCGGTATCCATGTCAACCTGCCCGGCGTCGTTCCGCCCGAGATCTTCAAGGCGGTCGCATCGGGGAATCCCGCTCCGGACAATCTTGCTCCGGATGAGAAGCGCGCCTTTGACCAGCTCAAGATTCAATTCGCAAAGCGGCGCGCCTACGCGCAGATCATGGGGACGCGTCCGCAAACGCTGGCAGCCTTGACGGATTCGCCGGCCGGCCTTGCAGCCTGGCTGCTCGACCACGGCGATGGCTTTGCCCAGCCGGCCTCGGCGATGCAATCGGCGGTGCTCGGGCGCGCCGTCAACGGGCACTCCGCGGGTGCGTTGAGCCGCGACGACGTGCTCGACAACTTCACGCTGTACTGGGTGACCAACACGGCAATTTCCTCTGCGCGGCTCTACTGGGAAAACAAAGCAAACCTCTATCTTCCTGCCAACGTCCCGATTCCGGCCGCCGTGACGGCATTTCCCGGCGAGAGCTTCGTGGCGCCCCGGAGTTGGGCCGAGAAGGCCTATCCCAAGCTGATCTACTTCCATCAGGCCGAGGCCGGCGGTCACTTTGCGGCGTGGGAGCAGCCCGAGATCTTCAGCAGGGAGGTCCGCGACGCGTTCCGGCCCCTTCGCAAGGCAACTTGAAGACTTCGCATGGCGCGCCGAGACCATGAGCACGCACAACAGATCGAGCGAGCGGCGTTGCGACATCGATCAACGCATCCCGCTCAGCCGTCAGGAAGAAGATCGTCATGGCCAAACTTGTGATCATGGGGAGCATCGAGGTCGCGCCCGAAAAGCGGGATCAGGTCGTCCCGCTGTTGATGGCCCATCGCGCGCGATGCCTTAAAGATGAACTTTGTCGAGGGTGGACTTGTCTTTCTCGATCTGCACCCGGAATTCGAACGCATCCAGGCGCTTATATGCATCACCAAATACATTCTCGGTCGCGTTCGAGAGTTTTTGCATGAGCGCCTTCATGTCAGGATCGGACAGGTCCGGGATAAGTGTTACCGCGAGCGCTCCTGCCGTTCTGATCAGCCGGGTCGCGCTCTCCTTGTCGCCAGGCAGCTCGACCTCTACCCGCTCGACCGGTCCATTTGCCTCACCTGCCCGAGCTTTTATCGCGATGCCATTTGCAAGCGTGTAGTAGCAACTGACGGCCTTAGAGGAGCGTTCGTCCTTCATGCAACGGCTCAGCTCCATTCGCAGTGCGCCTCCTCTCTTTGCTGCCGCGGCGTTGAAGCTCTCGTGCAATCGGTCGACCGGCAGCGCCGACTGCGCCGTTTGTTGAGCCAGAATAACAAGGCCGAGCGCGGCCACGGACTTGAGGGACACGGGAGCGCAGATCATCGGAATCGCTCATGGTGATGTTCGGGGATCGATGGCTTGCCGAAAGTAGAGAAAGCCTAGCGCCTCGCCATGACCCAAACGGGTCAGTTCGCCGCCATTCACTCTGGGGCGCGGCAAGGCGGACTGGGGTCGCCCTTATGCTCGGGTGTTTCATTACCTCGACTTGTTCGCACACGAGACGGCTCGCAACCATCTGAATCAGTGTTCAAGACGGAGACGCATCGACAGGCGGAGCTCGTCGCATCAAGATCAAGCAGCAGTGGCGATCGAAGGTGACATGGGCCCCCGCACGTGCCGCTGGAGAATCGGGTCCTTACTTCAGACCGGACGCAATCCCAGTGGGACGTGCCCCCAGGACTGAGCCGTCGCTATCGGATCGGCACTGAAACCGGAGGCCCTTTGTTTCGGTGTATGCCCATTCGCGCTCCCTTGAAAGGGCCATTGTCAGGCACTTCAACGATTCAGATGATGCTTCTTGGGAGGTAATAGGGGGGAATGCAGAGGCTATAAACAGCCCGACCGTCTCGTAGTAATCGGCTGACGGCGTTTTCTTGCGCGACTCCGCGACGACGCCGATCGCCTTGTGATCTTCACACATAACCGCGAGTGTTTCGACGCTCGGATGTTCGACATAGGTTCCGATCGCCAATCGGTACGAAATCTTTCCGCCGATCTTTGCGGCCGCTTCCGCAGCTTTGGAATCGCATTCGTCGGCCAACGTCGCGGTCGAGAACAGCATCGACCCTGCAATCGCTATAATTCTAAGCTTCAGCGAACTCATGGATGATATCCCCTCCCGGAATGCAGCGAATGAAGCGGCAGGCAACGTACTGAAGCGGGGTTTGAAAAGCTCGACATGTCCCGGCAAAGCGAACTCGCAGCGCTGGCCGGCCGGCTGGTGCCGCAACGATCATCGTCGCAGTGCACGCCGCTGCACCACCGGCCGACTCGAACGGTGAGCGGATAGAGTTGCGGAGAAAATCGCACCCCGAATGACCCATTTGGGTCATGTCCGTGAGCTCGGCGGCGACGCAGATTGCGGGCCAAACTTGGTGATGTCCATGTCACGATCGTGCGGAGCGCTTTCTATCCTTCTCGCCACGGCGGCGCTGCTGCTGGCCTTCCCCGGCTACGGCATCGCCGGATCGTGGAAGCTTGAATTCGACTGGCGAGATCAACCTTCCTTGACCTATTCGGAGAACGGCAAGCTCATCTTCCTGCTCGGCTGTGGTCACGCCTTTGCACTGCATGTGAAATATCCGGGCACGCCGAAAACATCCGGCAGCGCATCCGTCGAAATCAGGAATGGCCGCGCCCGCATGACATTGCGCGGCGAATTCGAAGAGCCCTCCGGGGACGATCAAACCACATTCATCCAGTGGGACCTTGGGTTTGCGAGGCAAGACGCGGACCTCTATGGACGGCGCTGGGACAGGGTGAGATCGCGCCTGCTCGACCTGATCGCAAAAGCAGACCCGCTGACGATCGCGAGCGGACAACAGCACTATGACATCCCGCACATCGACGTTTCCGGCTGGCGCCGCCCGATCGAAAAATGCGGCCGGGTTTAGCCAAGTGCTGGACGTCGCTCCCACAGCCTGCTTCGTTACAGCCCGATGCACCACCGAGCAGAGATTCGCTGAGATCACACTGTGTATTTCAGCTCCCGAATATTGAAAGCATCCGGATGAAGAGATCGCCGTTCTCAAAAGCGTTGCTTGTGCTCGCCACAGCCCCCTCCTGTGCATCGCGCTCCCGGAGACCGACGTCGCTTTTGCCGAGGTGGCTCCAGAATGGGATATTTGTGACCCTCGCGTTCCAACCTCCCCCGATGAGCGCATTCGCGGCTGTACCAAATTGATTGAGTCGAGCGCGGAAAGTACGCGCAATCGCGCAATGGCCTACAGCAACCGGGGGAACGCCTACCAAGACAAAGGTGACCTCGACCGCGCTATCGCCGACCATAGCCAGGCCCTCGCTCTCGATCCGAAAAATGCGCCGGCCTACAATAACCGCGGTAATGCCTACGCGCTAAAAGGCGACCTCGATCGCGCCATCGCCGACTACAACCAGGCCATCGCCATCGATCCAAAATCTGCAAAGCCCTACAACAACCGCGGCCGTGCCTACCGAGACAAAGGCAACCTCGACCGCGCCATCGCCGACTACAGCCAGGCCATCACCATCGATTCCAAATATGCGAATGCCTATTTTAGCCGTGGCCGTCTAAACCTTGCCTTGGGTGCGCCGGCCAGGCCGTCGCCGATCTCGCCCAATACAATCAGCTTAGCCCCAACAATGCCTACGGCGCCCTGTGGCTCGAGATCGCCACCCGGCGCAGCAATCTGCCGAGCCGCCTGGTCGAGGCAAGCCGGCTGATCGACATGACCAAATGGCCGGTGCCGGTGACCCGCCTCTACCTCGGACAGGACACGCCCGAAGCGGTGCTAATTGCGGCCGATAGCGGCACCGCCGAGACACGGCAGAACCAGCTCTGCGAGGCGCGCTTCTATGTCGGCGAGCTCGCCCTCCAGCAAGGCAGGAAGGCCGAGGCCGTGCGGCTGTTCCGGCTCGCCGCCGCGGACTGTCGGAAGAGCTTCATGGAATACAGCGGGGCGATGGCGGAGCTGAAGGCATTGGACGAGCGGCCGTAGGCGATGTTCAGGAAAGCAGGGTGCTGCGGCCTTGGCACAGCCAACCGAACCTGATCCCGTCATTGCGACCGCTCTATCGGCACACGGCTCGCGCACGAGACGAGAATGATGCATGTGAGTCGCGTCATGCACTGTCAGGCCTCTTGATGATCTTCAAATGCCGCGCGAGCGCTTTGACCAATTCCGGATCCGCCTCGCTCCTGTTCGGCTCCGGCTTGAACGCGTAGGCCTCTTTGATCTTATACCGGCCGCTGTCCCTCGCTTCGATCTTGCCGCGGTGAAAGGCCACGATGTCGCTAAAAGGGGACTCGAGCTCTTCGGCGGTCAATTCGGCTGCCAGCGCTTCGGCGGCCTGCCAGCTCGCGGCGCGTCGCAGAACGTCGAGCAGCAGCAGGCGGGTGTCGATCGATGTGATGCGACCTCCCCCGAGATGGCCGGCGGCCTTGAGGCGCAGTGCTACCGCATCGGCCTCCCGGCCTCTGTCGTCGGCGACCCAGGCCGCGCAGAGCGTATTGTGGAAGGCTGATCTGCGGTCCCCGTAATAGGCGTCCTGTGCCGCGCGGACCAGGAAGCGGCGCGATGCCGGCTCGGCCAAAGGATCGAGCGAAGCAGCCCGGAATTCCGGCGTATCGACAAAGCAGCGCGCCTTCGCATCGCCCTTGTCGATGCTCGGGGCGACATAGCCGCAGTAAGGGCATTCCTGTAGCCAGCTGCCAATGGTCGAGCGAAACATGCCCGACGGCCGCTGGTCGAGGTCGCGCGAGCCGAACGAGTTCGAGCTCATGAGCTCCCAATGTTCGGAGACCTTGCCACAGCAATAGCACTCCCGTTTCCTTTGGTCGTAGTCCGTCATGTGCGATCTAGCCCGAAGTTCCCCAACGTTTCCTCAAATTGCTCCGGAACGTCTCCTGCGCCTGGACAAGCTGCTCCAGGATGCCCGCGCCATAGAGCACCTCCCTGTTGCCGGACAGACCCGCGATGCCAGAACGATAGATCGGCTTCTTGGCATCGAGGAACGTCCGCAGCACCGCAAAGCTTCGCTCCAGCATCGGCTCGGCTTTCTCGGCGCTCTCGTCCGCATATCCTTTCGCCAGCTCCGCGAGGACCCAGAGCAAGGCCGCGGCATCATCGCCGTATGCCTGCTCGCATATCGCAAGCAGGCGCTTCAAGAGCGGCTCGGCCTTCCAAAATTCCCGGCAGTCCACATAGGCGCGTATCATGGCTTCGAGCGCCTTCTGCACCTCGAGGCTGTCCGGCGCAAACCTCTCTTCCAGCAGGGTCAGGCCGCGCTCGAAGGCGGTTACCGCTTCGTGGATATGTCTGGCTCTGGTCCCGGAGCGCTGCAGCTTACTCGCATTGGCATAGACGATGGCGGACGATAGCAGTGCCCGTGCGACTTCCTCGCTTCTCTGTCCGAAGACTTTTTCCTTCAGCTCCAGGCTGCGCTGAAGATCCGTCCCGGCGTCCTTCCATTTCTCCAGCCGCGCACTCGTCTCGGCCAGGAGATCGACGGCGGTTGCGACTTCGACGCTGACGGCGCCGCAGAGCTTTTGCTTGATCGCGATGCTTCGCTCCAGGAATGACCTGGCCTTGGAATAAGGCCCGTTCGATGCGTAACGTCGGGCAAGGGCTTCGCATTCCGCTGCGACCTCCCGGCTCGTCTCGCCGAAAATGACGGTCTTGACTGCCAGCCGCCGCAGCTGAAGCGGTTCGACGTATTCGAAGTCCACGCCTCCCGCCTTACCGATCCAGGTGTTGAGGTCGGAAAGGGTGACTTCGGGACCATGCAAGGCTTCCTCGATTGCAAGACAGCGCTCGAGAAAGGGAATGGCATCGATGGGATCTTCATACTGGCAGATCACCCGGACGAGCGATCTCAGGGCGACCGCGACCTCGTCACTGACCGGCCCGAAACGCTCTTCGAGCCCCGCAATGTGCTTGAGGTGATTGGGTGCGTAGAAAGATGTCATGGCAACCGGATCAACGTGCGCAAAAAAATGGCGACGGTGAATAAGCAGCGCGACCTCGCGGCTCGGGGAGAGCTGCTCGGCAGCACAAATCGTGTTCGGCGTGAAGCGCTTCGGGTGTCGGTCAATTAACCCTCCTCCTCGACAGGGAGTTCGAAGAGAAACGCCCACGGACGCGGATCGACCTCCAATACCGCCAAGACTAAGTCGGTCGGCTACCTGGAGTACTGATCGGCTTCGTCTCAATCGCCGAGTAGCTTCTCTTCAATCTCGACTTGCGAATGCTTTGGGAATCGACATTCCAAGGTCTGCGACGACTTTCAACATCCCGCGTCCTTATGCTCGCTGCGGAGCTTTGCCAACAGCTCGGCTGTTCGAGGATCGTCGGCCGTAGCCTCGAGCTGCTTCTCGTACAACTTGCAGCGTAGACTATCCTTCGCAATACCTTTTCGCGATTTCGGCGCTTGCGCCAGGCTGTGCGGAGGCTTGGCAGCTTCTCGCCGGGCGATTGCGGCGTCATCCAGCGCAATCTTCTCGTTGCGAACGTCCCCGGCCTTTCTGAATTCGGTAGCGGCTTCCCGAAAGCGATCTTCGGCGGTCGACCAATCCGCGGGTCCTCCTCCCGGTTCGCGCGCCACGCGCGCAGCCGCCTGCCCGGCGCTGAACAGCGTGCGTGCATATCGGGCAGCCGCTTCCGCCTTCGCTCGGTCAGCGGGGTCCGGCATTGCCTCTCTGCTCGGTTTCGGTGCCACGGTGGAAGATGGTGACGGCGATGCAGGTACCTCGCGACTGATGCCAAGAATGTCGGCAGTCACGTTAGCAGCTGCCCCTAAAGGACGCCCCTTCTTCGTCACGACGATTCCGCCTCGCGCCGTCATTGTGCCGTTAGGCTGAAGCGTGTAGTCGGTTTTATACATCCCATTGTCATAAGTGAGCACGTTTCCCGAACAGGTCCAGGTCCCCTGAACGCAGGCGGAATTGTCACTGCATAGTGCTCGACCATCGCCGAGGATCGTCGAAGTGCTCATGATCCCCGCGATGCCTTGATGGGTCCACACGCCAATAAACTTGCCCGCGCAGCTCGCAGGCGGCGCAGCCTCAGCAGGCGCAGCACAGATCAACAACAGCGAAATGGCGATCGAGCGTCTCATAACAGCCCCCCAAGCAAGTCCACCCTCCCCAATCATGCGTAGCTCCTACCATCGTCGTCAATTGGAGAACCATTCAGGCGACGACAGATCGACGTGTTCTGTCGGGCTGCTGCCTGAGACCGAAGCGTAGCTGCGCCGTTGCACGAGGCTCTCCTCATTCGGTCTGGGCGGCCGCACCACCAAGGCGTGGCTGTCGATGGACCGTCATGACCCAAATGAGCTAGGCGCGGATATTTTCCGGGCCGACGACGTTGGCAAGGGGCGGAAGCACTGCCGGCTTCTCATATTCATCGATCTCTGGCGTCTGTTCCTGAGCCGACCTCTACAGAACACGCTTGGGCCTCCCGACATGATCGGCGGCAGTATCCTTATACTCGTGTATGGCCAGTGATCGGAAGGCCGCATGACCCATTTGGGTCATGCTCCCAGCTTGGCGTTCAACTATGCCCTGAACCATTTAGTTTCCGGAGCATGAAGGATTGCCATGAAACGCTCCCAGGTCGGCGCGACGTTGCTTTTCACGGCGGCCTCGCAGGTGCATGCCTGCGACAAGGCAGCAGGGTCGCCCAACCATGCCGCAGGATGCATTTAGATCGTCATGAAGCGCAAGATCGCCGCCATTTTTGCTGCCGATATCGCTGGCTATAGCCGCCTGGTTGCCGAGGACGAAGAAGAGACGCTTCGCAGACTGAAGGCCTATCGGAAGGTCACCGACGAATTTATCGTCGAGGCCGGCGGGCGGATCTTCAACACCGCTGGCGATGCCGTGCTTGCCGAGTTTCCCAGCGCAGTCGATGCGGTGCGATGCGCCATCGACATCCAGGAAAGCCTCCGGACCAGGAACAGCGCCTTCCCACCCAGCCGGCAGATGAGCTTTCGGATAGGCATCACGATCGGCGATGTTCACGAAAGTGATGGCGATTTGCTTGGCGAAGGCGTGAACATTGCTGCGCGTCTCGAAGGCTTGGCAGACGTCGGCGGCATTTGCGTGTCACGCGGTGTCTACGAGCAGGTTGCAAACAGAGTCTCCGTCCCATTCACAGACATGGGAGCGCAGCCGATCAAGAATATGGACCCGGTGCACGCCTATATGGTCGGAAACCAAACCGGGGATGGCAAGGCACGCAAATCCGGCAAGTCGCCGCGGGACTTTCTAGCCACCCTATTCAAGCGCGTTGACAAGCACAGTGAGGGTAGCGCCGCCGGACAGAGCTGGACCGCAAGGCTTGGAACGGCATGCGACCGACAAACACTCCAAGAGGCTCTTGTCGTGCTGCTCGCGCTGGTCGCTCTATCCAAGGTGCCGGATGCGGCAACTCACGCGCCCGCCGGCATGCTGACGTATGTCGTCATTGGGCTTCTGAGCGGCATGGTCGTTCTCGTCGCTATCTGGCTCCTTGATCGAAGGCTGCAACTCGGTTGGACGGACCGCGGCAAGGCAGCGGTGGCTTATGGCGCGATCTGCTGGCTTGGCCCCGCTTCCATTCCGATACTTCGTTATGTCGGCCTGGGCAGCTACGACGCGGGTTACATTGCGTCAACGGAGCTTTCATTCTTCCTTGGCTGCGTGGGCGCAAGCGCGGCTTTATGGCGCAAGTTCCGAGACCGCACGGTCTTGGCGGCATTGATGCTCATTGCGCTCTTGCTCGTCTATCGGTATGCGGTTTTTCACTCGTCCGTGGGTACACTCTCTCTCATCGTCATCCCGCTACCCGTCGTACTCGCGGGATGTCTACTGACCACGCCGCAATCGCGCGTGTCCTCCGCCCTGGACGCGGCCACAATCACCCTCGTATGGCTGATTCCATTCGCCATGGGGCTGCTCCTGGCGGCCGTCTCGAGACTGATATCCTTTCCAACCATCTTACAAGGAGATAGTCTCATCTATTTCTTTGCCATGGCACTGCCTACAGCGTTGGCGTGGCCAGCCGCCCGTCTCGCTCGTCCGGGCTTCACCTGGTCAACGGTATCTGCCCCAGTAATCTTCGACAGGAACCTGAAGGCAGGAGCGATCATCCTCACGGGAATTTACGTCGTCGCTTTTGCCACGACCTCGGCAGAACGCAATACGCCTTTCTCTCGGTGCGCCTCAGAGAATGGCGTCGACGCATGTAACACCGTCATCGATTCGCTTCAGACTTCTACTGAGGATCGCATCAACGCTCTCGAGATTCGTGCCGATCGATATATGAACGATTCGAAGTGGGACCAGGCGATCGCCGACCGGACGAGGTTGATCGAACTCGATCCCAAGAACCCGGAACGCTACACTGCGCGGGCCGAGCTTTGGGACAAGATCGACTCCTATGATCAGGCTATTGCGGACTTTGATGCGGCGGTTGCGCTGCAGCCAAACAATCCGAAGCTCTATTTGGGCCGCAGCAGTCTTTGGAAGGAGAAAGGCGACGCAACTCGGGCTTTAGCAGATCTGAATCAGCTCGTTCGACTAGAGCCGTCGGCAGAGAACTTCGCCAAGCGCGCCGAATTCAATGTGGCTAGTGATCGCGCCGCGGCCGCGTTGAACGACTATGGCATGGCGATCAAGTTGGACCCGAAGAACGTCAGCTATCTCAAATCAAGAGCCGACTTGCTGGAGCGCAAAGGCGAGGTTGATGCAGCTCGAGCCGACTACATGTCCATCATACAACTATACGATGCCACGATTGCGAGTGCGCCGACGTCAGAAGCTGCCTACGAACGCGCAACACTTTGGAGACGGCTGAAGGACTACCAGAAGGCTCTCGCTGACTACAGTTTGGCGATCCGGCTCGATCCAAACGATAAATATAACTTCGATAGCCGCGCACATTTGGTGCAGGAAATGGTCGATGGCGCACCCCAAGTGATGAAATATCTCGACGAGTTTGTCTCCAAAGAGCCGACGTTCGCGGATAATTATAGAATTCGAGCGGAGTACAGGGACGAGAGCGCAATAGACAAGAATTTGACGGACTACGACCAGGCGATTCGCATCAAGCCGGACGATGTGGATTTGCGGTTGGCGCGGGCCGCCTTGCTCGAAAAGAAGGGCAATCTCGCCGGAGCGATCGCCGACTATGATCGGGCCGTGCAGATCGACCCGAGGAATGCGCAAGCGCTCTATCGGCGTGGCATGGCGAAATCGAGCAGGGGCGATCGGACGGGCGCCGCTGATATTGCCGCCGCCAAGGCGCTGGATCCGGACATCGCCAACTGAACACAGCGAGGCGGCGCGGGCCGCTGAGCAGAGACGACGCGAGCTTCCCGGTTGGTTCCGGGTAATGCCCCTCAAGAACACTTCTTGATATCAAGCCGGCTCACGCCGTCACAGGAGAAATAAGTGCACGCAAACTATCGTTCATTGCTCGGACAGGCCGCCGCTTGCGGCATCGTCGTGCTGCTAACGTGCGTGAACGCCGGCACTGAACCGGCATCCGCGGATGCGCTGGCGACGTCGACCCTGAGAGTATGCAACAAGGCTGGAGAGAAGGTTTCCGTGGCGCTTTCCTATCGCGACGCGGAAGAGAGCGAGTACTTCGTCGTGCGAGGCTGGTTCAACCTTGATGACGGCGAATGTACCTCGCAGCGCATGGTCAGTGGGTCGGCCTATTTGTTCGGCGCATCGGACACGGGCACGTGGGACGGATCGGTCCCGATCTGTATCGAGCGCCAGCAATTCATGCGCATGCGGACCCCGAACTACACCTGCGGACCGGACGAACTGAAGAACTTCCGGGAATTGAACGTCGTCACCGGGACGCTTACGTTTAACCTGCTAGACGACGACAGCGATGACGACGAGGAAGAAAAAGGCGACTGAATTTCCTCGATTCTCACGTGGTTGCCCCACGACATGACGAGCAGAGATGACTGCGAAGGCAATCAAGTTTTGACTAGCTCATTTGGGTCATGTCTCACGGTGGTCACAATGGACGACCCCAGCGCCCACCCTACAGAGCATTCAAATGGTCGGCTTATGACCGGCTTACCAAGAAGGATTCGCGCCTATGTCTTACCGACGAACTCTTGTGCTCGCAGCGATTGCGGTTGTCGTTGTCGCCCTGCTCGGCGTGACGAAGCCCGGCCGATCCATATTGGCAGAGCTTGGTTTTGCCACCGCCTGCGACGGCGCCTGCAACTAGGATCGCGTCTTGCTAAACAGCCGAATCGTGACGCGAAGTCGATTCGGGCTACGGTACGACTGGTGCGTCGAAACCACAGCGATCCGCGTGCAGGCACTGGAGGCCTTGCCTGTTTAGGATGCCGTGAAGAGCGCGTTGACTTCGCTCACGATTATCACGAAAAATTGCCGTAAAGGATTTCTGGGAAGCAGCATCGATGAGGCGCAAGATTGCGGCGATTTTTGCCGCCGACATCGCGGGCTACAGCAGACTTGTCGCCGAGGACGAGGAGGAGACGCTGCGCCGCCTCGCCGCCTACCGCGAGGTGGTTGATGATTTTATCGCCAAGGCGGGCGGCCGTATCTTCAATACCGCCGGAGATGCCGTCCTTGCCGAGTTTCCCAGTGCTGTCGAGGCAGTACGTTGCGCCATCGACATCCAGGAGAGTCTCCGTACCCGGAACATGGCTTACCAGCCCACCCGGCATATGAGCTTCCGTATCGGCATTACTATCGGCGACGTCGTCGAACGGGACGGCGATCTTCTCGGCGATGGTGTCAACATTGCCGCGCGGCTGGAGGGCCTCGCTGAGGTAGGTGGCATCTGCGTCTCGCGTGCAGTCCACGAGCAGGTAGCTAATAGGCTCTCAGTCGAGTTCGCCGACATCGGCGCCCAGGAGCTTAAGAACATCCCGACGCCGGTGCACGCCTACAGGGTCGCGATGCCCGGTGAGGGTGGCACCGTCGGCACACGTCCGCCCCCGGTCCAACCGCCGCCGAAGAATCGAGCCGCTGCACACGGTTGGGCCTGGCCGTTGGCCGCGACGCTGATGTGCTTCGCCGTGACCGGCACCGCCGGTTTCGTCTATTTCGAGAAGATCAGGGCGACAGTCGCGCCGGCCGCCGTGCCAACGGCGAAGACTGCGGAAAGAGCTCCCGAGGGAACGTACGCGGCACCGGCCGCGGTACCGACGCCTGTCCTGATTCCGCCCGCCGTGCCGGCCGCGCGGCCTCCCGAGCAGCCCGGTACGGCGCTCGCGACGGTCCCGCCGCGGGCGCCCGAAGCGGAGTCTATGCCGCCGGCGCCATCGGCCTCCCCCGCGCGCTCATGCGACGAGATCGCCGGCGAGGTGAACGAATCGGAGAATACCCATTCGGGTCCAACCCTGAAGAAGAACATCTTCTTTATCGATGCAACGCCAGGGTGCCGCATCACCGCCGTCAGACCCGACGTGATCAGGCAGGTGAATTTCTCGAACCTGAAGATCACGATCCTCGAGAAGGGACGGAAGGCGCGGGGCAACTTCGATCTGCTGACAAATGCAACCAGCACGGCGATGGTGAAGCTGAAATTCAAGGCGTCCCAGGAGCCGGCGATCGACTAGAAACGCAGCCGCCGCGCGGCTTCGGCTGGCCCATGGATCGAGAGCTCTCGCCCCGACTCGCCCAGCTTGGGTGCCCCCTAAAACAACGCAATGGCCGTCAAATGAAAGCGGACCTGATGGCCGTCTCTTGCCCCAGTGCGGCGAGGAGGCGGCGCTCAATTTCGGACAGCTTAAGCGCAATGCGAATTTGACGCTTACCTGTGGCAGGTGCAGCCATGTGCACGTAGCATTCAACGCCGCGTCGATGTCGATGTCGATGTCGATGTACGAACACATGAAGGCGATAGGTCGTCCCGTTGGCAAACCTCCTAAGCCTCACCGGATCGAGCCGATCGTTGTATTTCCGAGCGGGGATGGCACCGAAGTGGTCATGCGTCGATATCAAAACGGCAGTGAGCGCATGTACACGCGACGCACCAAACGAAGGAAATCACCTGATGCCGATCCGGGATCGGATGTAGAACATTGACTGTCCCACTGGGAATTGGAGTGGGACAAAAACCCAAAATTGACTAACTATTTCAATGGGAAATTTTGGAAATGGCGCGCCACTCAGAATAAAACTGCGAACTCGTATTTCATTGAAATTCCTATATAATTTGCACGGAATCGAGCCATTACTCTCGGTTGGGGACGCCGAGAGCTCGTTGCGGCGCCGCACCAGGTTGATCGGTCATGCAGCAGGATGCAGTCCGCAAGTACTGCGCTTTCGGGGAGGAGCAGACGTCGAACGGTAGCCGAAACCCGCAGAGTCGGTCGAGAATGACCCTAAGGCGACCTCGTCCTACTTCCGCTTTGCGCCAAGGGCGGCCTCACCGCAAAAATCGTCTCGGCGAGGCGAATCTCACTCAACTGTGCTCTGAGGGCGCCCGATCGGGAGGTTCTGATCGGCCCTACAGCTCCTGGCGGCGCGATTGGTCAGACGACGCGGTTTGGCGGAGGCCCGGGATTGGTTACGGTCCAATGCATGAATGACAGTCTGATCCTGCTCGCGTCCGACCGTGCCCTGACTCAGATCGCAATGAAACGGCCGCAAATTTGGCAAGCTGTCGCGGCGCTGCTTTATTTGCAGGTGCGCGATCTGCTCCAGCTCGCTGCAGAGGTGATTGCGTTGCCCCCGCGTCAGCGGCTCGCCGCCCGGATCACGCGCCTCGCGCAGGCAGAGGAGCAAGCCGGAAAATACGTGCTATCGCTCAGCCAGGAGGCGCTCGCCGAAATGGTGGGCCTAACTCGGAAGACCGTGAACGGCTACTTGGCCGAATTCGAACGCGAGGGTTTGATCAGGCGCACTTACGGATCAGCC
>NZ_AXAS01000053.1 GCF_000472925.1 Bradyrhizobium sp. Ec3.3 | reverse complement strand
TTTTCGACGTAACCAGCTTGCGTCAGGCCTTGACGAAATGCGTCCTCAAAATGCGTATTTTCCCCACGCTTGGCGAGAAGCACAACACCGATGACGGGTATGGGCTGCTGCTGCGCGGGCGCAGNCAATGGCCAAGCGACGACGNCACCNCCAACTGCNGCTATCAACTCTCGCCGTCCGATTGTGGCTGGCATCTGCCTCTCCCCGGAGAGCCGCCTACCGATGGCAATGATACCACGCCGCGAGCCTACCGTCTTCGTGCGCAGGCTAAGCTTGATGCAGTGGTTCAGGGCGGAGCAAATTTCTCCTCGGGTCATTCACGACCGACTGAGCCCAGGGGCAAGTCGGAGTTATCGTCCGCTATGCCGCCGGAAGCGGAAGTGAGGTATCCTGCCGCGACGCAACGCGAGCGAACACGATTACTGAGGCCGTCACCAATGATCGCGCGCCCGTCGCCTTTTGCCCGCGATCCGGAAAGGTCAGCGCGTCGGCACTAGCGATCCGCCTCGATTGCAGCCGGGCCTACATCGGCAAGCTCGAAGCGGAAGGCGTGATCCAGCGGCAAGGTGACGGCTTCCCGCTTGATCAGAGCCGCGTTGCCTACCTTCGATACTTGCGGCGCGAGAGGCGACAATCGCCGCGCAGTGAGGCGGACGCAGATCACGTCAGGGCAAAGACCGAGATGCTGCAACTGCGGCTGATGGAGAAGCGGCGCGAACTGGTGCGCCGGGACGATGTCGATGCCCTGATCGATGAACTCGCTGGCATTACGCTGACGCATCTATCCGGCATGGCGGCCCGATGCTCGCGCGACATGCAGGTTCGGCGCAGTATCGACGCGGTCGTGGATCAGGTCCGGCGCGAGATGGCGGCAGCCGCTCTTGCCAAGGCGGACGAGTGGAACCATCGCTCGCTGAGCAGGACTGACGCTCCGGCATCGTTCTTGCTGCGGGTTGCCTCAGATCATATCGCGCTTAACTATTGTACCATCTCGCACACAAAGGCGGTGCGCGATGTGGCGCATGTCGAACACGGGGGCGCTGATCTTCGTCGCGGTGATCGTCGTCATGGTCGCGCTGGCGGTTTGGTGGCTGGCGCTGTAGCCGAACTCACTGGCCTTTGCGGTGCTGTCACGAAGCCAAGGGCCACGCCGGTTCTTCATGAGCTGGAGGCGCGGGTTTTAGGAGCGGTCGGTGGACGCTCAAACGCCCAGAAAACCAAGAGGGCGACATAGAGACCGATACGACAGAGCCAAAGAAAAGTCACAGCGATCAATTCGAAAACAGCGTCTGGCAAAAAAGAAAAGAGAGCGACAAAAATCCACGTGCCGGTAGCTAAAATACCAAAACTACATTCCCGCCGAACCAAGCTATCGGAAGGCACCCTATGAGTTTGGCGACAACAATCGTTTTCTGGCGCATCGACTTCCTTTGCGAAGCCCTTTGCTGGCGGACCGCCGGTGATCAGGACATCGTGGCGGCGCGCGGCATCTCATCGAACGTGCGCCCGCGATAGTGCCTGCCGGTGCTCTTTTTGCGAACGCCGCCCCACTGCTTGAAGAAGAAGGCCGTCCGCGCCTTGCGACATGCGGTTTCAATCTCCGCTACCCACCGTTCCTCCATCGGTCGCGCGCGCGGGCCGCTCTCGCCGCCGACGATCGCCCAATGGATACCTCTAAGATCGGCGCCGGCCACCGACCCGAGTAGTGGCTCGAACGAAACGAACCTGACGACGGCATCGACCTTGCGCAGCTCATCAATGCGCCCGAGATAGTCGGCACTTTCGACGCTCGTCCCGAGCCAGACGTTCGGAAGCAGAGGCAATGAGGCGGTGATGTCCGCCATCCGATCCGGCCGCTTCGTCAGAATTTGATAGGTGTGCTGCGGCGTTGCCTGCATCGCGCCCCAGACGGCGGCGACAAATTCGGCCGGCACGGCGTCGTGAAAAAGGTCCGACATCGAGTTCACAAAAATCCGGCGAGGCTTTTTCCAACCTGCCGGGATGCTGAGCGCTTCCCGATCGAGCCTGACCTTGCCGGTCCACACCGCGCGCTTGCCGCTCTTGCGGGTGAGCCCGCGATACTTCTTCATGCCCATCGCATCGAGACGGGCCGCCATGCGCATCGCGTAGCAATTCGTGCAGCCGGGAGAGATCACTGTGCAGCCCGCAACCGGGTTCCACGTTGCGTCCGTCCATTCGATCGAGGTGTCAGCCATTGAAAAGCGATCCTTGCTTCGTCAGGTTCTGCACGCTGTTCCACAGCTTCACGCCAAGCGGATTTGAGCTTGCGAAGACAAGCCAGTAGAGGCGCTGACCTTTTCCGCCGACGATCAGGGGAATGCCTGTCGCAGGTTGCGTTCCGAGCGAACGGACAAGGCCCAACCAATACTCGACTATAGCAGCGCGCAGGGGTGCCATCGCTTGTCGCACGTTGACGACATCCCTCCAGCCCGGCGCAAAGCTGTCGAAGTCCCACCCTCACGAGTGTATTCGTCCAAATTACGTTGCAGGTCCTGAAGGCTGACATGGATTATCAGGTCCATCCGTCGCACCCTCAACAGGCGTTCGATAATCGAGAACGGCAACTGCGCCAGATTGAAGGGTCCAAGAAGGCGAGATGAAGACCGGCAGGATTGATGGCTCGAATGACCTGATCAACCACGATGTCGGCTGGGCCCACATAGCTTGTCGTAGTAGCGGCACCGCCAAGCGCCTTGATGCGCTGCCCCAGCGCCGATGAGTTCTCCGGCTTCAGATCGGACAGGTGCATATCGGAGAACGGATGGGCGGTCGCCTTCGACGCCTTGAAAGCGACCACGGCACTGCCGTCGATGATGTTCGTCGTATGCTTGATGACCGAACGGCCTGCACCCGAATAAAGTTCGATGTAACTCGCGCTCGCCCTGCCGATCGGCGGCAAGAATTTCGCGCGCGCATTGTGCGAAGCGTCGATATATTTCCGCAGGCGGTCATGCTTCTCAGCGGCCCATCGGCCAACCTGCCCGACGATAAGCACGTCGTCGGGATCGTGTGTGATTGTCTGTTTGGCCATTCCAGCAGCCCCCCGACGAAGCACTACCACACTGCCAAAGGTTGAGGGTTAACGCGAGGGCACTTTCTCGAAGATTGAACCCGTCGCACGCTGCCCTATCCTCCCGTCATGGTCCAACGGCGGCGCCCATCCGGCTTCATTGAACCGTGCCTGCCGTCGAAGGTGGCCCGGCCGCCGTCCGGGGCTGACTGGCTTCACGAGATCAAGCACGACGGCTACCGGCTGATGGTGCGCCGGGATGGCCCGAAGGTCCGCTGCTTCACCCGCAACGGGTATAACTGGGCCGGCCGCTTCCCGGCCATCGTTGATGCCGCTCCGCATCAAGGCCGATGCGATCCACCCTCTCCCACAAGGAGAGAGGGTGCAGCGTCAATGCCGCGCCGATTTCTTGTCAGCGTCTCCCGCTCCGTCCGCCAGCTTGAAGCACAGCGTGAACTGGGCGCCGCCGCCGGGGAGATTTTCGACGGTGATGCTCGCCGCGTGATCCTCCGCGACGCCGCGCACGATCGACAGCCCAAGGCCCGCGCCGTCGCTGCGCTGGCGGTCGGCGCGCCAGAACCGCTGGAAGATCAGCTCGCGCTCGGCCTCCGCGATGCCGGGGCCGCAATCGCGCACCCGCACCACACCGTCGCCGCTGACCTCGACATCGACAGCGGTATGCTTCGCGGTGAACTTGATGGCGTTCTCCGCAAGATTAAAGATCGCCCGTTGCAGCATCTCGGAATTGCCGTGGATCAGGACCGGTGCGTCGGTGCCCCTCAGCGCGATGTCCTTGTTCTGGGCCAGCGCAAGCGGCGCGATCGAGCCGATCACCTCGGCGCAGACGGCACGCAGGTCCGCGGTCTCGCCGGGATCGAGCACCAGCGTATCGAGCTCGGCGATCTCCAGCAGCTGCGCGACGATCCGGCTCATGCCCTCGATGTCGGCGTGCAGCGCCTTTCTGGCCGCGCCATCGCCCAATGTCTCGATCCGGGTGCGCAGGATCGCGAGCGGCGTGCGCAGCTGATGCGCGGCGTCCGCGGTAAACTGCCGTTGCACGCGAAAACCGTCCTCGAGCCGGTCGAGCGCCTGGTTGACGGCGGTGACCAGCGGCAGGATCTCGCGCGGGATCTGCTCGGTCGGAAGGCGGATATCGGTGCGCGCCGGACCGATATTGCTCGCCTCCTCCGAAGCCTTCAGCAGCGGCGAGATGGCGCGGCGGAAAATGATGATGTCGGTGGCGAGCAGGACCAGGAGGATCGGAATCGTGATCCAGCCGACGCGCCGGAAGAAATTGGCGACGATGTCGTCGATGATGACGTCGCGGTGCGCGAGATCCTCGGCGACCTGGATGCGCACGGTCCTGTCGTCGATGGTGCGCGTGACGCCCGCGCCGGAAATGGTCTCCGAGGCTGCCGCGCCGGTCTTCTTGTGCGAGGAGAACAGCACCCTGCCGTCGGCATCGCTGATGTCATATTGGTAGCGGCCATAAGCCTCCGAATAGAGGCCCCGGAGGCTGTCAGGCAGGTTGAACGTGATCCTGCCATCCGGCTGCACGGCGATGCGCTCGGCGAGAACCTCGGCCTGCGCCCGCATGGCCGCGCGATGTAACTCGCCGATCTCCGAGTTCAACAGCCAGAACAGGACCAGCGGCAGGAAGATCGCCACCACGGCGATCGCGACGATATGCAGGAAGACGATGCGCCAGATCAGCGATTTGAACGTCGGTGACCTCAGGCGCGGCACGCTATTTCTCCTCGGCCATCAGATAGCCGACACCGCGGATGGTGTGGATCACGACCCTGGCGCCGTGCTCGGCGAGCTGCTTGCGCAGCCGCGAGACGTAGACTTCCACGGCGTTGGACGCGACCTCGCCCTCGAGCCCGAAAATGTGGTCCTCGACATTCTTCTTCGGCACCACCCGTCCCTGCCGCCGCAGCAGGATCTCCAGCACCGACGTCTCGCGCGCAGAAATGATCCGCGGCTTGTCGTCGACGAAGATCTGCCGGCTCTCGGTGTCATAGACGAGGTTGGCAAGCCGCAGCGAGCGGCCGAGCAACTGGCCGGGACGGCGCAGGATCGCCTCCAGCCGCGCCACCAGCTCCTCCAGCGCGAACGGCTTTGCGAGATAATCGTCGGCGCCGCTGCGCAGGCCGTTGACCCGGTCCTGCAAGCCCCCCCGCGCGGTCAACACCAGCACGGGCAACGGGTCCATGTGGCGGCGCAGCTCGCGCAGCACGGCCAGACCGTCCCCGTCGGGCAGGCCGAGATCGAGGATCATCGCGGCATAGCTGACGTTGCGCACCGCCTCGCGCGCCTCGGCCGCGCTGCTGACGATGTCGCTCTCATAGCCCGCCACCGTCAGGCCGTTCGCAACCAGCCGCGACAGCTCGACATTGTCCTCGACGATCAGAAGACGCATTGTAGTCCCGCCGGAAACCCGCGGCTCGTACCGCTTCGCAGATTTCTTCCACTATCCGCCGGGTTTCGGCCAGCAAAAAGGCGAGCGCCATCCGCCTTTTCGTCTCCTGTAAGCTTCACGTAAGCTTTGCGAATGAGCGTCCGTCGCTTGAGCAGAAATCGCTCACGCCTGCTGGTGCCCCGACGGCGTTCCGCAATATCATCTTCGCCAGACGATCAACGCGGGGACGCCGACCGTGATCGCAAAATCGGCCAGCGGCGTCGAGAAATCGGCTAGCCGATTTCCGGATCGGGCAAGAGGGCCCTGGCAAGATCGGGCAGATTGTCAGGCAGAAGGCCCTCTCCAGCGAGCACGAGCCCGTCCATGTCTCGCTTGACCACCGCCCCCTCCGCGTTTGAACGGCTGCACGCCCTCGATGCGGTGAGGGGGTTTGCCCCGCTGCTCGGCATTGCCCTGCACGCGACATTGTCATTTGTCCCTGCCCCGACCGGGTTCTGGTTCATCCAGGACACCCATCAAAGCGCGGCCCTGGGCCTGTTGTTCTTCGCCATCCACGTCTTCCGGATGACGACCTTCTTCCTGATGGCGGGCTTCTTCGCCCGCATGAGCTTTCATCGCCGGGGAGCCTGGGGCTTTGTAAGGGACAGGTTGCAGAGGATCGGGCTACCGCTCGTGATCGGCTGGCCGATCGTGTTTACGCCTATGGCGATGGTCGTGATCTGGGCATCCAGCTTTCCGAATGGCGGTCCGGTCCACGGCGCGCGTGGCTGGCCGCCGGTGCTGCCGAATTTCCCCCCCGCCCATCTCTGGTTTCTCTATGTGTTGCTGGAGCTCTATGTCGCCATGCTTTTGCTGCGCGGCGTCATCGTCCGGCTCGATGCGTCCGGCGCTCTGCGAACGGCCCTCGACCGGCTCTTCGCATGGACCATACGAAATCCGCTGGCTCACCTGGTTCTGGCGATCCCAATCGGCATCGACCTCAGCCTCGACCAGAAATGGATCAGCGTGATGGGGATCAGGACGCCAGATCAATCGCTCATCACCAACCTGCCGTCTTGGATCGGTTTCGGCACCGCATTCCGCATCGGCTGGCTGTTGCATCGGCAGCGCGACCTGCTGCGGATTCTGGAGCGACGCTGGCTGTCGCACCTAGTGCTGGCGCTCGGCCTGATCCTGATCTGTTTCGTCCTCGCCGGCGTGGTGACGTCCGCGCCGGGTGCGCCAAAGCTGCCGATCCGCTCCGACACGCTCAGGCTTGTCTCCGCCGTTCTCTATGCACCGGCAATATGGACCTCAACGTTCGCGGTCATCGGACTCGCGCTCCGCTTCATGTCCACGTTCAGTCCGACGCGCCGCTATCTCGCAGACGCATCCTACTGGCTCTATCTGATCCAAATGCCGATCGTGATGGCGTTGCAGGTCGCGGTGTCGCAACTCGACTGGCCCTGGCCAATCAAGTTCGCGACCATTCTCGGCGTCGCGCTTCCCCTGATGCTGGCGAGCTATCGCCTGCTGGTGCGCTTCACCATGATCGGCGTGGTGCTCAATGGCCGCCGCGCGCCACGCGAAGCGGCCCCCGCCGCCGCGGTCACCGGCTCCGCCGCGTCATGATGCCAGGCGCGTATTTGATCACCGCATTGGGCAGAGACTTCACGGCACAAGCGCGGCAGGCATGGGGCCCGTTGGCAGCGGGACAAAATGATGCTGCTGCCCCCGTGCCATCGCCCAGAGCGCCAAGACAATTGCAAGGGCAGCCAGGCATCTGACCATCACGCGCACTGCGTTCGTGTACGGACGAGACTTCAAATCGGTACCTATCTGGAGACGATGCCTTCAACAGGGAGACGCAGTCTCGCTCTGAGAATACAATGTTGGCACGATCATGGTCAGTACATACATGCAGAGGAAATCAGCACCGTGAACATGTCGACGTCAAATTCACTCTCCAGGCTCGTTCCGAACCGCCGCAGCCATTTGTCTTGAGCCATGTAGGCCAACTTCTCTCGCGCCATCGGGCATTCAAACTTCAACTTCGCAAGATTTTGAAGGTGATGGACCATCTCGTGAACCAGGACCGACTGGTCCGCTGGTGATTTTCCAATCCAGTCGTCCGGTAGGAAGATGGTTTTCGAATTGTTGTCATAAAGCGCGACAACCGTGCGCAGCGCTAATCGATCGATGCCCTCATCCCGCGCGAGACCCTGCCAATGCGCACGATCCGAAGCGCGCATAGTCGCAAGTCTTGCTTTCGAGGTAAATTCGATGGCTGGGCGATCCTTGATCGCGGGCAGATCGAAATTCGATGAGAGCCAACCCGCAACTTCATCCAACAGGTCTTCCGCGACTCGGGTTGCATCGAGTCGGGGCTGACCCGACCCGGCGGCGACGCCAGGCTCCAGATCATCGCGACAATCGGCTTTGGATGAGCCAAGTAACGCTAGAGCAGAAATGGCTACGGCCAAAAGGAATTGCTTGAACATGAGAACCTCCAAAGAGGTTGCTTATTCAATCCTGGAATGGAGATTGTTCAAAAAAGTCCCGGCAACTATCGAAAACGTAGCATGTCATTTCTGGCGCTGCTGTGAACCCGTTCACAGTCCAACTATTGCACGCCGCGATATAGGAACGCCTGTTGCAGCACCCAGAAGGAGACGTGGCAGATACGGCAGCTGTTCGCGCAAATCCTAAGCGTAAGCTGGTGGGCCGCCTTCATCGTGCTCGAATCACGGTCGTAAGTCATCTTGGTTTCGATCCTCGAAGCGAGGACAGCAATGGAGTCTGCAAAACCCCGCAAATGGGCCGACGAGGAGACCAAGCTGCTGATAGAACTCGCACACCGGAAGGAAAGTGTGCGAACGATAGCAAGGGAGCTTGGACGTCACATCGCCTCCGTCAAACGTCGGGCCCGCGAATTGGGCGTGCTTCTGCCGCAAGGCGAGGTCCGCTCGGGGTCACAAGTGGTGGTCGAGGGCAGCCCGAGCCAAGTGCGATCTACCCGTGACGGCGGGCAAGCGTGATTTTTCGAGTTTCTTCAGCTCTGGGTCGGCGATTAGCGGAATCCTGCGCATCACCCGCACCGCGACGCCCCTGCTCTCCCGAGCGAATTTTACCGCCAATGTGAGTACGTTTCGGCTGCAGCAGGGCCAACAGGCCACATTCAGCAAATCGCCTGTATCTCCTGATTGCCGGCACCGAAAATCCCGTCCCGCAACTGAGCGATCTCGCCGGCACTATGATGCCGCTGTGCCACTGGCCCGTGGCGTTGATGTGGATCAATGCGCTTGGAAATGACTAGTCGCGCAGGCTTTGGCCTACAATGCGAGGTCACGAAAGCCGACGCCACACTCTGACCACGCTACATCGCTCTTCGACAGTGGCAGTCACGAACGGCATGTAGTCCACTTCCGTGCGCTCAGTGTGTGATGTATCTTGCCAGGAGAGCCGCTACCGCGATGTGCCGAAATCTCGGTGGTGATTGGCGGCGTTTATGCCTACGGCGGGCATTGCACTTGCGACAGTTTCATTCGGACGTGGACGACCGTGACGACTCACTCGGAACGGGACGATAATTATTGCCACATTCTTTTTAGGGAGGACATTCCATGCATTTCTGTCTGACAGGACAATATACGCCACGTGCTCTCAATGCCATTTTGGAAAACCCGACGACTGATCGCCAGGAAGCGGCGAGAAAGCTTATCGAAGCGGCCGGCGGAAAGCTGGTGTCAATGTATAGCTCTGCATCGGACGGCCCGGGCGTTCTGGTGATCTTCGACGTGCCTGATCCGAGTGCGGCTCCAGCCATTTCCGGCCTGACCGTCACGGCCGGCACTCTTCAGAATGTGAAATTGACACGCCTGTTCACGCAGGACGAGATCAAGCAGGTTCGGCAGAACGCGGCCAAGTTGCGCTCCTCGTATAGCGCACCGGGCAGCTAAATATCCGAAACGCTGGAATGCGAACGCACGTCACGAGTGAAGTCGTCCGCCGGCTCGGCTAACTCCGAGCCGGTCTTTTGCTTATTCCGCCGAAAACCAGGCGCTGCCGCATCTCGCCGCGCTTGGCCCACAGCGCGCCCTCGCCCGTGACGGGCGACAATCTGTCATTCAGCGGCGCGCCTCCATTCACCTCGACACGAAGCAGAACCCGGTGCAAAAGGCGGATGATCACCGCTCGGAAATGAGCGGACGTTCAGCAACCACAGGGATCGATGGACCATGGGCCAGACTGCTCCGACGGCTTTCAGGGAGATTGCCGAAACAGATTTCGATGACATGGCCGATGTGCTGATCGAGATGCAAGCTCATTATCGCGCCCGCTGTCCCACACGGGACTCGATCATCGACGGGTTGAAGTCGAGGCCCGCGGGATCGCGCGTTCTGCTTGCTTGCGAGAACGATGGGATCGCTGGTTTCGCATGCTTTAGCGCCATCTATCCTGGGCCCGGTTTGACGTCGGGCTTTTTCTTGAAGGAGCTCTACGTTCGTCACGATCGACGCAGGAGTGGATTAGGGAAAAGGCTTATGGCGCAACTGGCCGCACTGGCTCGGCACGAAGGCCACGATCGCATCGATTGGACTGTCGATGCAGATGATCCAGGGCTCCAAGAGTTCTACGAGATGCTCGGCGGGCGGGCGCTGCCCGAAAAACGGTTCTTCCGCATGGCCGGCGCAAAGCTGACAGAGCTGGCCGAGAAGTAACACATTCGGCTTACAGTCTCCTCGCCAGCCGCCAAGACGGCGACCCGACTTCTCGAGATCGAGCCTGATTTCCGGATATCGACTTTGATGGCGCGTGGTCAACGGAGCCGAATGATCATCGAGGGGCTGCGCAAGGCGGGACTTCCGGAGTGAACCCCTCAGCCGCTGCGTGTTCGGCAAGCAGGGCCTTCGTGCGCCGCAGATCCGGTATGATGGTCTTCCCGTCAAAGCTGGTGTTGAGCGGAGCCAACAAGGCGCGCACTTCCGGGATCTTGCCCTGCGCACACCATAGCCCGGCAAGGGCATTCGAGGCGCGCAATTGCCAAAGCCACGCTCCCTGCCGCGCGGCAACAGCTATCGCCTTTTCGTAGCAGATTTCTGCCGCTGCCGGAGAGCCGCATCCACCGACCAGCAAGTCCCCCTTTAGCCGATGAAGCTCGGCCTCGTACCAGCGCCCGGTCGTTCCAGCTACGGTCAGCAACGTCTGATCAACGAGCTTCATGGCATCGGCGACCTGTTCTGATTTCGCGAGGGCCTGGGCCAGGAGATAGCGGGCGAACTGCACCCAGATCAGCGCACCAGTCGCTTCCAGCGCCCTTACGCTCTTGCGAAGCTCGGGAAGGCCCTCTTCCGCGTTCCCGAGATGACAACTTGCCCAACCTCGCAGCATCCGGCCACCAGCCAGCCAAAGCGGAAAGGCATATTCGGAGGCCAGCTCCACCGTTCGTTCGGCGATCGGATAACCTGCCGCGGGGTCGCCACACAGCACGTGGGCTCCCGCCAGAAACGCGAGCGCATTACAGAGGCTATGCGGATGCCGCTGCTTTTCGGCGATGCGTACCGCGTTTTGGCCAAATGCCAGCCCGCGATCGATGTCCCCGAGCAGCGTAGATGCAAGCGTCAAATAGGTTTGCGAGACAATCGGGGTAAGCGGTGCGTGGTGCGTTTCATCGTACAATCTGAGCGAGTCGCTCAGATGGTCCCGCGCGGAGGCCAGTTCGCCGATCAGAAACAGCGCCTGGCCGAGAGCACGATGACCGATCAGCTTGGGCATCGGATTGTCCTGCTGCTGGGCTCTCGCCAACAACTCTTCTGCCAATGTCCGAGACTGCTCGAAGTCGCCTCGCGTGACATGGAAGGCAATTATCCCGTTGAGCACCGCAAATCTCTGATCAGAACTCTTGGCGGTGCTGCACAGGTCAAGCGCCCGTTTATAGGCTTCAACGGTCTCTGTCGCGGCAAACCCCTTTGACGCCGCAAAGGCATTCCCCAGCGACAGCTGCAACTGCAACTCGAGATTATCGCGCTCCATGTCCGATGGAAACTCGGCCAGTCGCTTGAGAGCCAATTGAAGGTGAGTACAGGCTTCGACAAAGGCAGATCGTGCACTGGCTTGCCGAGCAGCCCTTATCCAATAATCAATCGCCAGTTTGGCTCTGCCAGCTTCGGCATAGTGCTGTGCAACGATTTCAGGAGCCGTATGAGCATCCTTCGGGAAGTCTCGGCACAAAATGTCGGCGATCCTTCCGTGAAGCTTTCGGCGCTGGTCGTTGAGTATGCTCGCATAGGCTTCGTCTCGAAGGAGTGCGTGCTTGAAGGAGAAGCTCTGATCGCTCAGGTGACCGGTTCGGAACACCAGACCTGATGCCAGCAAGCGATCGACGGCTGCCTGAACATCGCTTTCCGAGAACGGGGCCGTCGCCTTCAACAGCTCAAGGGAAAAGTCGCGACCGATCACGGACGCGATCTGAGCGACAGTTTTCGCTGGCGCGAGCAAGTCCAAGCGAGCCATTAGCGAATCATGCAATGTTTCTGGCACCAGCAGCGTAGAGTGTGCGCCAGAGCGATCTTCGCGCGATCCAACGCCTCCGCTTTCGAGGACTGCCTTCGTGATTTCCTCGACAAAGAGTGGCACGCCATCCGTCTTGGCCAGAATTTGATCGATTGCAGTCCGCGGCAAGTCCCTGCCCTTGGTCAGGGACTGGAGCATCGAAGACACCTGCTGCCGATCTAATCGATTGACCGTCAACGAGGTCACGTGCTGTTGTTCGGCCCAAGGCAGAGTAAGATCCGGACGATGCAGCAGCACAACCAACATCCGCCAGTTCTTTACGTTGTCGCGGATGCGCTGAAGTAGCTCCAGGGAGGTCGGATCCGCCCAATGTATGTCTTCGAATACGAGGACAACCGGTTGCTGCTCGGCACCGGCCCGCAGCAAAGCGAGGAGAGCACTGAAGGTTTGGCCCTTTAGCTGCTCGGGCGTGAGCTCTCGTTGGGGGGCGCGATCTCCGATTGAAATCGACAGCAACGCGGCCAACGGCGGAACGATTGATCTGGCTTGTTCGGTCGTCCGGCGTACCAGGTCCTCCAACTTGTTCAATCGAACCGCAGGCGAGGTATCGCGCGTTATATCCGCGGCATGCTCCAAGTAATGAATGACTGGATGCAGCGCGCTGCTCGTATGATACGACGAGCACTGAAATTGCAGGAAACCGTATCTCTCTTCGGCCAGTCGGTGTCGCAGGGCCAGGATGAGTCGAGACTTGCCTATTCCAGGCTCGCCAGAGATCAGGACCATCTGGCCCTTGCCCTGCTTCGCCTTGCTGTACTGTTTGTGCAACAGGCGCACCTCATCCTGCCGACCGATCAGGGGCGTCAGGTGCGAAGAGGTGCGCGCCTCAAAGCGGCTCGATAGCGACCCCGGCGCGACGACTCGCCACACACGAACCGGCCGCTCAACTCCCTTTAAATCGCGATCACCAAGGTCGGCAAATTCAAACAGCCCGCCAAGCAGGAGCCGAGTGCGTGGAGCGATCAATATCTGGCTGGGCTCGGCCAAGGCCTGCAAGCGCGACGCCAGGTTTGGTGCATCGCCGACGAGCGCGAACTCGCGCGAAGGCCCCTCTCCGATCAGATCACCGACAACCACCAGGCCACTTGCAATACCGATCCGGACCTCGAGCTTTCCGGCGATCGGTATGGCTACGGCTGGAACTGATTCAACTATCTCCAAAGCCGCCTTCACCGCACGTTCGGCATCATCCTCATGGGCCGATGGAAAGCCGAAATAGGCGAGAACTCCATCTCCCATAAGACGCGCTATGTGCCCGTCATAGCGACGAATGGCGTCACCACAACAGCGCTGGAAGTCAAAAAGGATCTTACGCATCTCCTCGGGATCGAGCTGCGAAGACAAGAAAGTCGAACCTACGAGGTCACAAAAGAGCACAGTGAGGTGGCGCCTCTCAGCACTCTGGGCTGTCGCCGGCGTCGACCGGGCATCAGTCGACCGGTTGGACACTTGCAACGAGTCGCAACGAGCCCGTACCGCCTTAACCAGTTTTTTCCGGTGCCCCAGAGAAACGCCGAGTTTTTCCAACTCGCTCTCGGTCAGATCCGGCAGGATTTCCCAATCAATGTCATTCCTGGCAAATAACTCGGAATATTGAGCCAGTCCAATCTCTTCCAGCCAGTGCTGTAGATCGGTCATCTTGGCATACAACCCGAACGCTTCAGGCGGCCGCGCCAAGATCCGCCGACCGGGCACGGCGAGACTGCGCGATTATCCTGCGCATGGATGTTCCCGTAGGCAAGCTAAAACTTCTGTTGCGATCGCAGGTACCGACGTACAGATCGCTCAAGGTCTTCTCGACTAGGATATCACTGGTATGTCGAACCAATTCGGTGAGACACTCCTAACCCATTGTGTCTCGCTCAAATCCATCGCCTACGTTGCCGCAGCGTCGGCTGCAGATGACATTACCCCTCTCGTTCCGAACCTTCTCAGAGAGCAAATTGATGCGATCAACGACGCACGGCAAATCGTGCCTGGGTGCGCCGTCCAGCAGGCAGATCTGCGCATCAACAACGACCGTCCGCCGTGGCTCGAAGAGCGAAGGCGGAAGCGAAAGCCATCGCGCGGTCAGACCCAGACGACGCTGGTTGTCACGCCGCTCGCTCCCCCGGGAGGGATGAATGGATTTCGCCCTACCCGTCCTACAGTTTAAAAAGCGAACCAGGCTTTGGCGACGATCGTCGCACCACACCAGTTCGAGACCAGGCCAGCGGGGTTGGTAATGGGATCAACGCGGCCACCCGCCCGCGCATTTGGATCGCCAGTAAAGACGAAGCAGTTTTCTTTCGACAGATTGGTGTCGTAGTAGCGCAGATCGAAGTTGACGGCCTTGTAGGTAAAGGTCACGCCCGCTTGCCAGTTGAGATAGGCAGGTAACGGGAAGCTGCCGAGTTGCGGAGCCTGATTGCCGAACCAGGAATAGCCGACAGCCGTCGTGAACGACACGCCCAGGTTCTTCGGAAGCTGGCGGGTTGGCACATCATAACCCAGCCCGGCTGCCACATATTGACTCCAGGCACCGGTGTTCGAGACGTTCGGAGAATAGGCGTAACCGGCGGCGATGCGAAAGGACTCGCCGATGCTTCTGTCGCCGCGAACCGCCGCTTCCCAATAATTGATGCCGTTCGTCACGCCGGGAAACTTTTCTCCGGGATAGGCGAAATAGGTCGCGCCGAGATCGAAATTGATATCTGCGATCTTCGGGCGGATACCGCCTGCCACCGTAAACTCTCCGACTGGTTCGGTGGGCAGCCTGACGGTGGCCATCGTGGCGCCGGCGTATAGAGAGCCAAACCTTGCCTCAAAGGCGGCTCCGGCCGCGGGCTCGCGACCGGACAGCGTCGTCCCGCGATAGACATAGTCGGATGCAACCCCCGCGCGGGCGCTGAATTCGAGCTCATTGACAGACGTTGCGTGACTCGTTTCGGCTGCGGACCAGCCGCGATTGCCAAGGCCGATCGCGCCGCTAGCGCTGGTCTCGGCGGTCTCGGCGCGCGCCACGTTGCCGGCCACCGGTGCCAGCCACAATCCAACGAACGCTGCAATCGAGACGCCGCCCAACTGCCAATCCGTTGCTGCGCCTCTTCGCCGCACCGTTGCCTATCCTCCGAGAGCTACCGCCACACTGACCAGTACACCACCCATGGCCACCATCGAAAGGCCGGCCGCCCAAGGCCGAAGTCCGCTACGATATCCGAACGCGTAACCACAACAAAACAGCATCACGATGGCAACGGCGTAGGAAACCCGCAGCGCCATTTTGGCGTCGCTCAGGAATATGAAAGGGATTACGATCGGAAAGGTGGAAGCGAAGCTCAGCAAGCAAAGAGCAAGTGCTCCGATCCAATCGTGTTTCGTCAACCTCGGACGTTCGGGCGGCTCGGGCAGCTGCCGCAACTGTTGCGGTGTCAGTTCCAGTTGCTCCAGAGGCAGGACCGACACCAATTCCGGTGGCAACGCGTCGGTGATGACGCGCCGCGCCGTTTCGGGATCCGGCGACTGCCGTAATGCGCGCATTGTCAGGATATTGATTCCCCGATCGTTGATGCGGGCCAACAGATAAAGACCTCCGTCAACGATGCCCCAAGCCAGGTTGCATCCGAGAGCGCCGACCAGCATCGTTTGACTCCTGATATCGTCCGCGGTCGCGACACCGAGGCTGCAGACGAAGGTGAGCACCATGATGAGACCGAACAAAGCCTCGGAGATCCGTTCCATCGGATCCAGCACGCGGCCAAAACGAATATCTGCTGACATCAGGGTCGACCTCACTGACTAGAGTAAGCAGACCTTTCTCGACATGATCGCAAAGCGAAGTATCGCGTGCACGATCGAAGCTCGTACGATCTGTAAGGCGAAGCGAAACTCATCGCGCGGTCGGACCCGGACGACGCTGGTCGTTGCGCGCTTGCTCACCCTGGGAGGGATGATGGGTTTCGCTTCGCTTGACCCATCCTGCAGTTCTGTTGCGCAACTGCCGGCGCGACGCTCGTCGATTTCGGATTATTCGATAATAATCTTTTGCCACTGGTTTGCCCGACGTGTCAAATGATTTCGCAAAATTCAGACGGGCACCATGCCGCAATCCTCTACTTTGCATGGGGTTGTTTTCGGGATTATTGATGGACGTCCGCTACGCGCGTCAGGCTGGTCTCTCCCAATGCAAAAACCCGGCCTCGCCATGCGAGACCGGGTTTTCGCTGTTTGATGGATGATCGCGCCTCAACGCGCGAGCGTGATCAGCCCTGCGCGTGACGCGCCATGAAGATGTCGTAGCCAACCTCGGCGACCTGGAACCAGGCATAGCCGTCGTTCGAGAACTTGGTCAGGGACTCGTAGACCTTCTTGAAGTTGGGGTTGGTCGCGCTGACCTCGGCGTGCAGCTCCTTCGCGGCCTTGAAGCAGGCGTCCATGATCGGCGGCGGGAAGGCGTGCAGCTTGGTGTTGTTGGCAAGCAGCTTGCGCAGCGCCATCGGATTGGCCTGGTCGTAGCGCGCCATCATGTAGTTGTTGGCGTAGTGGCCGGCCTGCTCCAGAACGCTCTGATAGTACTTCGGCAGCGCATTCCATTTGTCGAGGTTGACGAAGGCGAGCAGCATCGGGCCGCCTTCCCACCAGCCGGGATAGTAGTAGTGCGGCGCGATCTTGTAGAAGCCGAGCTTCTCGTCGTCGTAGGGACCGACCCATTCGGCGGCGTCGATGGTGCCCTTCTCCAGCGCCGGATAGATGTCGCCGCCGGCAAGCTGCTGCGGCACCACGCCGAGCTTCTGCAGCGCGCGGCCGGCAAAGCCGCCGATGCGGAATTTCATGCCCTTGAGGTCGTCGGGCGTGTTGACCTCTTTCCTGAACCAGCCGCCCATCTGGCAGCCGGTATTCCCCGCCAGCAGCGAGATCACGTTGTAGCTCTTGTAGAAGTCGTTCAGCACTTCACGGCCGCCACCCAGCATGTACCAGGCCTGGTTGATACGCATGTTGGGACCGAACGGCACCGACGAGCCGAAGGTGAAGGTCGGGTCCTTGCCGAAGTAATAGTAGGACGCGGTGTGGCCAATCTCGCAGGTCGCGTTCTGAACGGCGTCGAGCACCTGCAGGCCCGGCACGATCTCGCCGGCCGCGAAGATCTGGATCTGGAATTTGTTGTCGGTCGCCTCCGCGACCATCTTGCACATCATCTCGGCGCCGCCGTAGAGCGTATCGAGCGATTTCGGCCAGCTCGTCGGCATGCGCCATTTGATCTCCGGCATCGATTGCGCGATGGCGGGAGCGGCAAGCGTGGCGGCGCCGGCGGCGCCAAGTCCGGTGACCTTGATGAAGTCTCGTCTTTTCATGATTTCCTACCCTGACGGTTGTGACTGTGCGCGCCTTCTTGACGAGGCTTTCCGGCAAGCATGGAACAACCCGTTACCGATTTCCATACGCAAAAGCCCGGCCTCGCGAACGAGGCCGGGCTTCCCGACTAAGACTTAGGACTTAGGACTGGGCCCCGGGGGGGCCCTGCCCTGATCAGCCGCGGGTGCGCGAGCGGATCATGAAGCTGTCGTAGGTGTATTCGGCGACCTGCCACCACAGATATTCATCCGAGCGGTAGGCCTGCATGGCGTCGATCGACTTCTTGAAGTCGGGGTTCTTGGCCGAGATCTCGGCCCACAGCTCGTTGGTGGCCTTGAGGCAGGCCTCGAGCACCTCGTTGGTGAAGGGACGAAGCTGGGTGCCGCCGGCGACCAGGCGCTTCAACGCGGCCGGGTTCTGCATGTCGTAACGCGCAGCCATCCAGCTGTTGGCGTTCGCGGTCGCGTTGGTCAGGATCGCCTGGTAGCTCTTCGGCAGCGCATTCCACTTGTCCAGATTGGCGAAGGCATGAACCATCGGCCCGCCCTCCCAGAAGCCCGGATAGTAGTAGTACTTGGCGACCTTGGCGAAGCCGAGCTTCTCGTCGTCATAGGGGCCGACCCACTCGGCCGCGTCGATGGTGCCCTTCTCCAGCGCCGGATAGATGTCGCCGCCGGCGAGCTGCTGCGGCACCACGCCGACCTTCTGGAGCACCTGGCCGGCGATGCCGCCGATGCGGAATTTCAGGCCCGAGAGATCGGCGACCGTCTTGATCTCCTTGCGGAACCAGCCGCCCATCTGGGTGCCGGTGTTGCCGCAGGGGAAGCCGATCACGTTCGACTTCTTGAAGAACTCGTTGCCGAGCTCGGCGCCGCCGCCCTGGTACCACCAGGAGTTCTGCTGGCGCGCGTTCAGGCCGAACGGCACCGAGGCGTAGATCGCAAACGTCGGGTCCTTGCCGACGTAGTAGTAGGACACGGTGTGGCTCATCTCGACCGTGCCGTTGGAGGTCGCATCCAGCGCCTGCAGGCCCGGGACGACTTCGCCGGCCGCGAACACCTGGATCTGGAACTTGTTGTCGGTCATCTCGGCGACGTACTTCGCCACCTGCTCGGCGCCGCCATAGATGGTATCGAGCGATTTCGGAAAGCTCGACGTCAGGCGCCACTTCACCTCGGGCGAGGACTGCGCAATCGCCGGCGAGGCCACCGCAGTTGCCGCTGCCCCTGCTGCCGACACTTTCAAGAAATCACGACGCTTCATCTTCAGGTCTCTCCTTGCTGGGGCGTTTTCCCCGACGTCTCTTCTGCCGCCGCTAGTCTCGGCGATGCGTGATGGCCGCGTCGAACCGAAGGCGCTTGACTGCCGGGGCCTTTAGCACGGAAGCCCAGCTTTCGGAACGCGACAATGGCATGACGGAACTGTACGAAAGTCGCATGCCTTCCGCGGGAGGCTTCAGCCCGTGGAAATTACGGACTTGAGCTGGTCCCGGATCTGGCCCGCGATGGCGCGATAGATCGCCGCATGGGGCCCATTCGGCTCGCTGTCGACCACCGGTTTTCCGGCATCCGAGGTCTCGCGAATCGCCATGTGCAGCGGGATTTCGCCCAGGAACGGGACGGCGAGCTTCTCGGCCTCGTGTCGCGCTCCGCCATGGCCGAAAATGTCCGATTTCGTGCCGCACTGCGGGCATTGGAAATAGCTCATGTTCTCGACGATGCCGAGCACGGGGACGTTCACCTTCTTGAACATGGCAAGGCCCCGCCGCGCGTCGATCAGCGATAGGTCCTGCGGGGTCGACACGATGACGGCACCCTTCAGGGGCACGTTCTGCGCGAGCGTGAGCTGCGCATCGCCGGTGCCCGGCGGCATGTCGACGACCAGGACGTCGAGCTTGCCCCACTCGACGTCGCGCAGCATCTGCGTCACCGCCGACATCACCATCGGCCCGCGCCAGATCATTGCGGTCTCTTCCTCGACCAGGAATCCGATCGACATGATCGACAGACCAAAACGCTTCAGCGGAATCATCTTCCGCTCCGCGTTCAGCTCGGGCTTGTCGCGCAGGCCCGTCAGCCGGGGCACCGAGGGACCGTAGATATCGGCATCGAGCAGCCCGACCTTCAGGCCGAGATCGCGCAGGCCCAGCGCGAGGTTGAGCGCGGTGGTCGATTTGCCGACCCCGCCCTTGCCCGAGGCAACCGCGATGACGGCGGCGACACCGGGAATCTCGGACTGCCGCGACATCGGCGAGGTGCCGCCCTGCGGCGGCCGATGGGCATGGGCCTGCTGTACCCCCGGCGCGCCGCGGCTCGGCGGCGGTGGTGGTGCGCTGCCCGGCTTGCGCTCGGCGGTCAGCGCCACCATGGCGGTGGTGACGCCGGGAATGGCACGCACGGCCGCCTCGGCCTCGGCCCGGACCTGCTCCCAGGCCCGCGCCTCCGCGGCATCGACATTGATCGAAAAGAACACCTTGCCGTCACTGGCACTGATCGCGCTCAGCACATTGGCATTGGTGAGCGCGACCCCGCGCGGCGACTTGATCCGGCTGAGGCTGTCGAGAACCTGCTGCTGCGTCACGCTCAAAGCGCATCTCCTGAACGGAGCATGATCTGGAAAAGCGTGCAGCGGTTTCCGGTAAGATCATGCTCAACTATAAGACCCTAACGCGCGATCCTGATCGCGCCTCAGGGCGATGCGACCCATTAGAGCGGAAACGCCCAAAAGGCTACTGCCTGCCGATATCGCCGGCCGTCTCGACCGGGGCCGCTGCCCCCTGCTCCCTGGCCGCCTCGTTCAGCTCGATCATGACCCCGTTGGGGTCGTGCACGAAGATCTGCCAGAGGTCGCCGCCGGGCACCTGCCGGGAGTCGAATTTCATGCCCTTGCCGCTCAGCCGCTGCCTCATGCCGTCGAAACCGCGACTGACGAAGGCAACGTGATGGACAACGCCTGAATCGGGCTTTTGAGCCTCGTCCGTCACGGAAATATCGACGAGATGCACCACCGGCTTGCCCTCGCTGTACATCCAGGCACCCGGGAAAGCGAAATTGGGCCGCGGACCGTTCTCAAGGCCCAGCACGTCCTCATAGAAGCGGACGGTCTCGGCCAGTTTCCGGGTCCGGATGTTGAAATGATCGAGCACCCCGACGCTCACGGCCATGCCTTGCACTCCCTTTTTCTTTCTTGCGTCCTTGTTCGCTCATCATCCTAGCACAGGAGACCTTCAAACGAAGCCGTTGCCCTCCGGCCTCAAGGGTTTATGGTGCGCCTCCGATCCGCCCCTTTGGGGGCGGAACCGCCAAAACCTCTTCAGACCAAAACCTCTTGAAATTCTGACCCGGCCGCCTCAAAGGCCGGTCAAAACCGCAAGAACACCCCAAGCACAAGCAAGGTCACCCATATGGCTAAAGTCGCTTTCCTCGGTCTCGGCGTCATGGGCTTCCCCATGGCCGGCCACCTCGTCAAGAAGGGGGGCCATGAGGTCACCGTCTACAACCGCACCGCGGCCAAGGCGAAGGAATGGGCGGACAAGTTCGGCGGCAAGACCGCACCGACCCCGAAGGCGGCCGCGGAAGGCCAGGATTTCGTGATGTGCTGCGTCGGCAACGACAACGACCTGCGCGTGGTGACGATCGGTCCCGACGGCGCGTTTGCCGGCATGAAGAAGGGCGCAACCTTCGTCGACCACACCACCGCCTCCGCCGAAGTCGCGCGGGAGCTTGATGCGGCCGCCACAAAGGGCGGCTTCAAATTCGTCGACGCCCCCGTCTCGGGCGGACAGGCCGGCGCCGAGAACGGCGTCCTGACCGTGATGTGCGGCGGCGCCCAGGACGCCTATGCCGGCGCCGAGCCGATCATCGCGGCCTATGCGCGGATGTGCAAACTGCTGGGACCTGCGGGCTCCGGACAGCTCACCAAGATGGTCAACCAGATCTGCATCGCAGGCCTCGTCCAGGGCCTCTCCGAAGGCATTCACTTCGCCAAGAAGTCGGGCCTCGACGTTGCGGCGGTGATCGACACCATCTCCAAGGGCGCGGCGCAGTCCTGGCAGATGGAGAACCGCTACAAGACCATGAACGACGACAAGTACGATTTCGGCTTCGCCGTCGAATGGATGCGCAAGGACCTCTCGATCTGCATCGCGGAAGCCCGCCGCAACGGTGCCAACCTGCCGGTCACCGCGCTGGTCGACCAGTTCTATGCCGAAGTCGAGAAGATGGGCGGCAAGCGCTGGGATACGTCGAGCCTGCTCGCGCGGCTGCAACGCTGATGGCCGCTTAAACCCGGACCTGTCTTGCTGATCGCGATCGCCGCAATTTTCGTCGTTGCCTACGCGGCGATCGCGCTCGAACATCCGCTCGGCATCAACAAGAGCGCGACCGCGCTCGTCGGCGCCGGCCTGCTCTGGACCGCCTACGCGGCCATGACCGGCGATCAGGCGCTGATCAGCCGGCAACTCGACGAATCCGTCTCCTCCACCGCGCAGATCGTGTTTTTCCTGATCGGCGCGATGACGATCGTCGAGGTGATCGACGCCCATGACGGTTTCGAGGTCATCACCTCGCTGATCCGCACCACGAGCCAGGCACGCCTCATGTGGCTGGTCGGCTTCGTGACGTTTTTCCTCAGCGCGATCCTGGATAATCTGACGACCACCATCGTCATGATCTCGCTGATCCAGAAGCTGATAGGCCGGCGCGCCGACCGGCTGCTGTTCGCCTCCCTGATCGTCATTGCGGCCAATGCCGGCGGCGCCTGGACCGTGATCGGCGACGTCACGACCACAATGCTCTGGATCGGCGGCCAGGTTTCGCCGCTGAGCATCATGTGGGCGGTGTTTCCGGCGGCCCTCGTCAATCTCCTCGTTCCCCTGCTCATCATCAGCTTTGTAGTGCGCGGCAAGGTCATCGCCCCGCCGCCGCGGGAAGATCGGCTGCAAGGCGTCGAGTTGTTTGAACGAAACATGATGTTCTATCTCGGGCTCGGCACGCTGATCGCGGTGCCCGCATTCAAGGCGGCCACGCATCTTGCGCCCTTCATGGGCATCCTGTTCGGGCTCGGCATCCTCTGGATGGTCGGCGAGATCATCCACCGCCACAAGGACGAGCACGTGCGACGTCCCCTCACCCTGGTGCATGCACTGACCCGGATCGACATGGCCTCGGTCGTGTTCTTCGTCGGCATCCTGCTCGCGGTCGCCTGTCTCGAACATGCCGGCCTGCTGGCGACGCTCGCCCGATGGCTGGATACGACCATCGGCCGGCAGGACATCATCGTCGTCCTGCTCGGCCTGCTCAGCGCCATCATCGACAACGTGCCGCTCGTCGCCGCGACGATGGGCATGTACGGCCTCGCGCACTACCCGCCCGACAGCTTCATCTGGGAGTTCATCGCCTATTGCGCCGGCACCGGCGGCTCGATCCTGATCATCGGCTCGGCCGCCGGGGTTGCCGCCATGGGGCTCGAGAAGATCGAGTTCTTCTGGTACGCCCGCCGCATCGCGGGACCGGCGCTTGCCGGATATCTGGCCGGGGCCATGGTCTATATCGCGCAGCACGCGGTGGTGCACTGAGCCGGCCTTTCGCCGCACTTCGATACGCCGAATTAACTCTCCGTTAACGCAATTCTTTAGCTCCTTAAGTCAGCTCTTAAGGATTTATTGCCAGAGATAGAGAATGCAGAAGGCCCGCGTCGGCGTGGGCAGGAATTCGTGTTGCTTGATGAGTAACCCCGCTGAAAAGCCCGAGGTCGTGCAGCTTCCGGCCGAGCCGGCGAGCGTGCCATCGGCGAGCAGTCGCCGGGCTGCAGCGCAGCGGGTGCGCGAGGCGCGCGACAAGTTAACGTCGACCAGCGGAACAAGGCCCGCCTTCGACAGCGAAATGCTGCGCCAATATGCGCAGACGCGGCTGTCGGCATCTTACGTCGTGATGCTGCTAGTGGTCGCGACCGGCCTCTTGTTCGGGCTCTGGATGCAACCGGTTCCTGCGGCGCTCTGGACCGTCGGCATGCTCTGCATCCACGCCGCGATGATCCGGAGCTGCCGCCGCTATCTCGCCGAGCCGGCGTTGCCCGCCGTCACGCGCAAATGGCGCACGCGCTTCGTCGTGCTCGACCTCCTCTATGGCCTGTGCTGGATGGCGATCCTGATCCATCCCGTGCTCGACGTCGTCACGGAAACGCTGATGATGTTCCTGATGCTGCTGGTGATCGCAGTATCGAGCATGCTGGCGGCCAATCTGCCGATCGCCGCGCTTGCGGCCACCGCGCCCGTTGCGGTCGCGATGGCGCTGAGCTTTGCGATGAGCGGCTCGCTGGACAATTACATCCTGGCGGCGCTGTCGCTCGCCGCCGAAGGCTATTTCGTGCTTCTGGCGCACCGGCTGCACTCCTCGACCTTCGCAACGCTGGAGGCGCGCGCGGAGAAGGACGCGCTGATCGGCGAACTGGAACAGGCCAAGGCGATCTCGGACGAGGCGCGGCACCGCGCCGAATCCGCCAACGTCGCCAAATCGCGCTTCCTCGCGCAGATGAGCCACGAGCTGCGCACGCCGCTGAACGCGATCCTCGGTTTCTCCGAGGTGATGAAGAGCGAGATCTTTGGTGCGCACGCAGTGCCGGTCTACAAGGAGTATTCCGCCGACATCCATAATTCCGGCGTACATCTGCTAAATCTCATCAACGAGATCCTCGACCTGTCCCGGATCGAGGCCGGCCGTTACGAGCTGAACGAGGAAGCGGTGTCGCTGGTGGGCATCGTCGCCGACTGCCATCATCTGATGAAGCTGCGCGCCTCGAGCCGCGGCATCACCATCCACGAAGTCTATGAGCAGGCGATGCCGCGGCTGTGGGCCGACGAGCGCGCGATCCGCCAGGTCGTGCTCAATTTGTTGTCCAACTCCATCAAGTTCACCCCGCAGGGTGGCGATATCTGGTTGAAGGTCGGCTGGACCGCCTCGGGCGGGCAATATCTCTCGGTGAAGGACACCGGCTCGGGCATCCCCGAAGACGAGATCCCGGTCGTGCTCGCCTCCTTCGGCCAGGGCTCCAACTCGATCAAATCGGCCGAACAGGGCGCAGGCCTTGGCCTTCCCATCGCCAAAAACCTCATCGACCTGCACGGCGGCACGTTCACGCTGAAATCGAAACTGCGCATCGGCACCGAGGTGATCGTCACCTTCCCGCCGGAGCGCGTGATGAGCGCGCTTGCGCCCATGACGGAAGAAGCTCCGCCGCTGCAGCCCGATGGTGCCGCTGTCACGGACGAGAAACGCCGGCCGCGCCACAAGCCGATCATGAGCGCGGGCACGGGTTCCTGAGATGCTTGCAGAACTGCCCAGCGATCCTTCACTATGCGGGAATGAGCAAAGATACGCCGTGCGTCGCCGTCTGCATGATCGACCCCAAGACCAAGCTGTGCTTCGGCTGCGGCCGCACACTGCCGGAAATCGCGCGCTGGCACGCCATGGAGCGAGCCGAACGGCTCGCCCTCATGGCGCAGCTTCCGGCGCGCATGGCGGATGCAGGACTTTCGCCGATCAGTCCGGCATCGAAATCCGCCTGACGCTGACGAACGGAGGCGCGCGATGAGCCGCCTCTTCCTGGTGCTGTTACTGTTGACCGCGACCGCGGGCGCTGTGGTCGCTTACAGGGACCCCGAGCAGGTCGCTCGCGCCAGCGACACTGTCTCCGATCTCATGCGCCACCGCACCAGCCTGAAGACGCGCGCCGTGGAGGTCCAGCGCGGCCGCGGCGGTGAATTCGCGCTGCAGGCACGGATCAACGGCGTGCCCGCGCCCATGGTGGTCGACACCGGCGCGACCTCCGTCGTGCTCACCTATGAGACGGCCAAGGCAGCGGGCCTGCCGCTGGAGCTGCTTGACTATGACGTCGACGTCGAGACAGCCGGCGGCCGCACCAAGGCGGCGCGCCTGACGCTGGACCGGCTCGCGATCGGCAAGCTCGTCGAGCGCTCGGTGCCGGCGCTGGTGGTGCCGCACGGCACGATGAAGACCAACCTGCTCGGCATGAGCTTCCTCGACCGCCTCGAGCGCTGGGAAGTCCGCGCCGACCGCCTGATGCTGCACGGCTACCCCTAGACACGAGCGACATGGCCGGCGCCCCGAAAGATCGCCGGTGTGGCTTTCAATCCGCCGAACAACGAAGAGCCGGATCGCCGATCCGGCTCTTCGCTTTCAACATCCAGAGGTGTCGCTATTCCGCGGCTTCCGCCACCGCGCGATCGCTGACGCGCGCGATCGCATCGCGAAGAACATCGAGCCCGGCGCCTGGCCTTGTGCCATGCTCGGCAAGATGGCGGCGGAAGGCACGCGCGCCGGGCACGGCATGGAACGCGCCGACGAAATGCCTAGTGATGGCGTGCAGCCGCGTGCCGCGCGCAAGCTGCTCGGCAATGTAGGGCGTCATAGCTTCAAACGCGGCCTGCATCGTCGCATGCGGTGCGGCTTCACCGAAGAACTCCGGATCGACCGCGAGCAGCCGCCACGGATCGTGATAGGCCGCGCGCCCAAGCATCACGCCATCAACGTGGGCGAGATGGGCTTTCGCCTCCTCGATACCGGAGATCCCTCCGTTGATGATGATGGGCACGTCGGGCATCGCCCGCTTGAGCCGATAGACACGATCGTAATCGAGCGGCGGGATGTCGCGGTTCTCTTTCGGCGACAGGCCGTTCAGCCAGGCTTTTCGGGCATGCACGATCAGCACATCAGAGCCCGCCGCGACCACCGCGCGCGCCAGGGCATCGAGCGCGACTTCCGGATCCTGATCGTCGATGCCGATACGGCACTTCACCGTCACGGGCACGCGCACGGCGCGTTTCATCGCATCCACGCACGAGGCCACCAGCGCGGGCTCGGCCATCAGGCACGCACCGAAGCGGCCGTCCTGTACCCGGTCGGACGGGCAGCCGACATTGAGGTTGATCTCGTCATAGCCGAAATCGGCGCCGATCTGTGCCGCGAGCGCAAGCTCGCGCGGATCCGATCCGCCAAGCTGGAGCGCCACCGGATGCTCGCTAGCGTCGAAGCCAAGCAGCCGCGCCCGGTCGCCATGAATGACCGCGCCGGTCGTCACCATCTCCGTATAAAGCAGCGCATGCCGGGTCAGATGACGATGGAACACCCGGCAATGCCGGTCGGTCCAGTCCATCATGGGGGCGACAGAAAATTTCCAATCCATCTCAATTGCTTAACCGCAACACCAGCTCAATGCAACAATACGCTTTTGGACCCCGTCCGCGGAGGCATGTCCGATCCAACTAAAATATCGAAAACAACCCCATGCAAAGTAGCATCGCGATTGTGCGGACGCTTCCGGCGACCATGGCACGAGCCCGGGTCCCGCTTATCGCATTCCCGGAGTGCGGCCGATACGGACCTGCCGCTCGCCTCGAGCTCCCGCTACTGCTTCAACAATGCACACTTGCTTTCTGAAAGCGGAATCGCTGTTTGATCTCCAGGGATCGTTCGGACGATGCGATAGTAATCCCAATCGCCCGTGGACTCGGATGGAGATTTGACTTCCACCAGATACATATTCCGGATCACCCGTCCATCTTGCCGCACAAGGGCGTTCTTCGATACCGCATCCTGGACCGGAAGCTTGTGCATTTGGGCAGCGACGGCCTTGCCATCCTCAGTGCCCGCGACCTGCATGGACTTCAGATAGTGCAGTACTCCCGAGTAGACACCCGCTTGAATCATGCCTGGCTTCTTGCCAGTCCGAGCCTGGTACTTGCTCGCAAACTCTCGACTACTTTCGTCACGATCCCAGTAGTAAGCGGTCGTTACCAGGAGGCCCTTGGAACTGCTTAATCCAAGCGCCCTGATATCGCTTATCACCACAACGAGACCAACCAGCTTTTGTCCGCTCCCGGCGAGGTTGAACTCGGCCGCCTGCTTGATCGAATTGATCGTGTCGGCTCCCGCGTTTGCCAGCCCGACAATCTCAGCCTTGGATGCCTGAGCTTGAAGGAGGAAGGACGAGAAGTCACTGGTGCCGAGAGGGTGACGAACATTTCCAGTAACAATGCCGCCGTGGTCCTGCACAGCCCTGGATAGGTCTGCAGCCATCTGATGGCCGAAAGCGTAGTCTGCGGCCAGGATGAACCACTTCTTGCCGCCGTTCTCCAAAACCGCCCGGGCGGTGCCAGCCGCTTGGGAGTACGTGTCCCACATCCAGTGAAATCCTGTCGGCGAGCAATCTTCATTGGTGAGCCGCGTCGTTCCGGGACCAACGGCGATAGTTATCTTGCCGCGTTCTTTCGCCAAGTTCTGAACGCCGATTGCGATTGCCGAATTGGTCAAGTCAGTGATCATGTCGACGTTATCGGCATCAAACCATTTCCTTGCCGTCGAGAGCCCGATATCGGTCTTGTTTTGATGATCGGCTGCCACAATTTCGATCTTCTTTCCAAGCACTCGGCCACCGAATTCCTCGACAGCTAATTTCGCAGCTTCCACGGAGCCCAGACCACCGAATTCCGCGTAGAGGCCAGTCTGATCGTTCAGGACGCCGATCCGTATGACGTCGCCCGATGCGTATGTTGGGCTCGCAGAGATCATTGCTGTTGTTAGGAAGAGTGCCGATGCAAGCTTTGACATCTGTTGCCCCCTGGTTTGTTCTTGACGTTTGTATTCGCAACGATGCCGTGCGCTGCGTGATGCAGAGCTTGAAATCGTTGATCGGCCGTCTCCACGGTCAAAGATGAAAAACGATTTTGCAGTTCTGCTGGCAGCCATGGCCCGGTTCTGGAAGCCGGGGGATCCGAATGGCAAACTTGAGCGCAGGCCGCCTTTGGCGCCCGCGCTCGTTGCCCGTGACACGGTTCAAGAAAAAAACGCGCTCGACAACTGAGCGCGCCAGGACGCCACTACTTTGGCGCGCCTGCCGTAGCTGCGAGGATCACTTTTGCAATCTCGGCCGGCTGCGAAATCTGTGGCGTGTGCCCGGCTGGCAGGCTCACAACATGAGCCGAGATCTTCTCGGCCATCGCCTTCTGCAGGGCGGGCTGAAGCATGCGGTCTTGCTCGCTCACCACATACCACGACGGCCTAGTCTTCCAGGCAGCGGTGGTGACCTTCTCCTCGAAGTTCTTTCCACGCGTAGGGGTTTGCGTCGCGGCCATCAGCCGGGTTTGATCAGCCGGAACGTCTGGGGCGAGGTGTTTCGACACTCCCTCAAGGCTGAGCGTCAGGAATCCCTCCTTGTCTGCGAGAATGTGCGCGAAACCTGAGGGTGTCGGGTAATCCTTGGACACGTCCGCGACCGATTGCCCTTCGGATGGAGCGAATGCGGCGACGTAGACCAGCGCTTTGACGCGCTCGTGCTTGCCGGCTTCCGTGATGACGACGCCACCCCACGAGTGTCCCACCAGGACAACGGGGCCGGTCTGATTGTCGAGCATGCGCCGCGTGGTCGCAACGTCGTCGGCCAGCGAGGTCAGCGGGTTCTGCACGGACACGACCGTCAGCCCTTTCTCCTGGAGCAAGGGAATGACCTTGTTCCAGGCCGAACCGTCGGCAAACGCGCCGTGGACAAGCACCACCGTGGGCTTCTGCTTATCGGGCGTTTCAGCCGAGGCTCCCGTTGAGGCTAGTGCCGCGCCGCCCAAAGCGGCAGCAAAGACGGCTCTCTGTGTGAATGATCGCATTGGATTTTCTTCCAGGTTTGAGCTGGCCGGGGCCAGCAGATGGCGTAATGCCGATTGCAATGCCGCGACTGTAAGATATACAACAAATCTGGATAAATCGGCGAAATTGATCGATACAACAAACGGTTTGTTTCAAATGGATCGATTGGTATGCATGCGAGCTTTTGTAAGCGCGGTCGAGCTCGGCTCCATTTCTGCTGCCGCGGCCGAACTTGACCTGTCCTCGCAACTGGCGGGCAAGCAAATACGGACGCTAGAGCACGGCCTGGGAATCAAGCTGCTGAACCGCACGACCCGTCGGCAGAGCCTGACCGACGGCGGTCGCGTGTTCTACGAGCGGGCGAAGAACATCCTGGCGGAGATGGAGGCGGCCGAAGCGCTGATCGCGGAAACCCGCTCGACGCCGCGGGGGCGGCTAAGAATCAGCGCGCCCATTACCTTCGGAAGTCACGCGCTGGCACCTGAAATCCCGGCATACCTGAAGCAACATCCGGAGGTGTCCGTGGACATCAGTCTTACCAATCGGACGGTCGATCTGGTGGACGAGGGTTTCGATGTTGTTTTCCGCACTGGACCACTTTCGGACAGCGCATTGCTGGCGCGACATCTGGCCTCGCTTCGAATGGTTCTTTGCGCGGCGCCGGACTATCTCAAATCAGCGAAAAAACTGCGCAAACCAGAGGATCTGCAGCACCACGAATGCCTCGTATTCTCGCACACGTCGCTTCGCACGCAGTGGTCGTTCGAGGGACCGCACGGTCGGGAGACCGTCCCGATCACGGGCAGATTCTCCACTGATAGCGGCGAAGCGCTTCGTGCAGCTGCCGTGGCAGGTATGGGTGTGCTTCTGCAGCCGCACGAACTCGTGGCCGACGAGATCAAGACGGGGCGTCTCGTGAGGCTCTTGCCAAAATACGAACCCCCTGCCCGTCCGTTGCACGCACTGTACGCTCCCGACAAACGAATGACACCGAAGCTGCGGAGCTTCCTGGACTATGCAGTTCAGAGGTTCGGCGAGAAGCAGCGGAGTGCTGATGTGTAAGCAAATCGGACGAGGGCCAGAAATTGGGCCAGAATATTGTCTCCATGTCCTTCGGTTGCAATTGTTTTTGGCAGCCCAATCTTCCGAGACGGCTTTGCGGCTTCGCGATATGGTCGCGGCAAGCAGCGTCAGGCTTTGCTGCCGCGCATAACCCGCAGCCTGGGAGATAAGACAGAACCGCCCCTGCATGACGTCCAACAGGAGCCCAGCTTGGATTGGAACGATCTCCGATACTTTCTCGCGGTGGCGCGAGCGCACAGTCTAACGGAAGCTTCGAGGGAGTTGCGGGTGAGCCAAGCCACCGTCGCCCGGCGGATTGCCGCGCTCGAGAGCTCGCTCAAGACCACATTGTTCGCCAAACGCCCGGACGGATATGTGTTGTCGGAAGCCGGCGAAGCCTTCTTTCCTCCTGCAGAAGCGGCGGAGGCCCAACTGCTCTGGCTGGAGAGAGGCGCCACGGGGCCATCAGAACAATTGACGGGTATCGTCCGCCTGGCCATCCCCGAATTGCTGGGACAACACCTGATCATCCCAGGGCTTGCCGGATTTCAACAGCGGTATCCGCAAGTGCAGCTGGAGGTGATAGCCGACGTCCGACCGCTGCGGCTCTCGCAGCGTGAGGCCGACGTCCTGGTACGCCTGGTCCGGCCAACGCAAGGCGACTACCTGGTGCGCCGCATCGGAAGCATCGCGCTGGGATTGTATGGTTCGCGCGCCTACGTCGAAGCCCACGGGGTCCCCCGAACGGCAGCAGACCTCGAAAAGCATCGCTTGATCGGATGGGATCCTGTCCTGGCATTTCTCCCGCTGGCACGCTGGTTGTCGGACATCGCTCCTGAACCGAACTTCGTATTTCGTGCCCATACGATGGGCGCTCAACTGGTCGCAGCGGAAGCCAGCCTTGGTTTGGCCGTGTTGCCTGCCTTCATCGCCAATCGACTTGGCCTAGTACGTGTGCTTGAGAGTGAGCCGCCTTTCATTTCCGACATTTGGCTGCTGCAGCAATCGGAATCCCACGCTTTGACCCGCGTTCGCTCTCTCGCCGACCACGTCGCAGAGACGATCACCGATGCTGCGCCGCAATTAATGAACATAGCCGGGCCCGAGGCTCCTGTCAGTTCCGGCTAGGCCAACGGCCCTCCAATAAGGCCGGCAGGCAAATTTCCAATTGTGAAAAACCACTCTGCAATATTGGTGCTGGCTCTCCTTTGATGGGGTTTGGATAGAGTTCGCCGAACTCTCCTCTTCCAAATCAAAGGGAACTCGAATGCCAGTGACGGCACATGCACTGAAATTCTCGAAGGTTGGTTCTCCGGATGTTCTCGAATGGACGACGGAAGAACTTCAGCAACCGGCAGCCGATCAGATCCAGATCACTCAGCGCGCGATCGGCGTCAACTATATCGATATCTACCATCGGAGCGGTCTCTACCCGCTGCCCTTGCCGAGCGGTGTCGGCGTCGAAGGCGTTGGAATCGTCGAAGCTGTCGGCGAGAACGTCAAGAACTTCGTTCCTGGTGACCGCGTGGTCTATGTCGGCGGCCCCCCAGGCGGCTATGCCTCAGCCCGCAACGTTCCGGCCGCTCGCGCTCTCAAGCTGCCCGACGACATTCCGACCGAAGTCGCTGCGAGCCTCATTTTCAAGGGACTGACCGTCGAATATCTCATCCGCCGCTGTCACGAGGTGAAAAAAGGCGACGCCGTCCTCTTCCATGCCGCAGCAGGCGGGATCGGACTCATCGCGGGCCAATGGCTCAAGCATATCGGCGCAACGGTTATCGGGACCGTCAGCTCGGAAGAGAAGGCCAAGCTCGCACGCGCCAACGGATATGATCATACAATCATCTACACCAAGGAAAACTTCACGGAGAGAGTCCGCGACATCACTAGGGGTGAGGGAGTCTCAGCGGTATACGATTCTATCGGCAAGGATACCTTCGCAGGCTCCCTGGATACTCTCCGTCCCCGCGGCATCTTGATCAGCTTCGGAACGGCCTCTGGCCACGTCCCTCCACTTGATCTCGCTCAACTCGGCGCCAAAGGCTCACTCTTCGTCACCCGACCGTCAATCGCCCACTATACAGCCAAGCGCGAAGAACTCGAAGCCGCAGCGGACGCCCTCTTCGAGGCGATCCGCCTCGAACATTTAAAGGCAATCGAGACGAAGACCTATCCTCTTCGGGAAGCGGCGCAGGCCCACCGCGATCTCGAAGGCCGCAAGACTGCAGGCTCACTCATCCTCGTACCGTGAATCCGCCGTGACGGCGGGCTCTCCCGCCGTCACGGAGGTGTCAACGCTGAAAACTGCACAGCACCCAATGAGCCGGAGGAAACAGTTGGCCGAGAACAGCGGATTCTACGACTACATCATCGTCGGCGCGGGAACCGCTGGCTGTCTCCTTGCAAACCGACTTACCGCAAGCGGCAAGCACCGCGTTCTTCTGCTGGAGGCAGGAGGCAAAGACGACTACCTCTGGATCCACATCCCGGTCGGATATCTATATTGCATCGACAACCCGCGAACCGACTGGTGCTACAAGACGGACCCCGAAGCCGGCTTGGGCGGACGCCAGATCGGTTACGCGCGCGGCAAGGTGCTCGGTGGATGCTCATCAATCAATGCCATGGTCTACATGCGAGGACAGGCTCGGGACTACGACCTCTGGAGCGAGCTGGGAAACGCCGGCTGGAGTTGGAAAGACGTTCTGCCCTATTTCATGCGGCACGAGGATTTCGTTCACGGCGAGGACGATGAACATCATGCCGGCGGCGAGTGGCGCATCGAGGAGCAGCGCCTCCATTGGCCGATCCTTGACGTTTTCCGGGATGCCTGCGTCGAGGTTGGAATCCCCGCAACTGCTGATTTCAACAGGGGTAACAACTCGGGGGTCGGCTACTTTCAGGTCAATCAACGTCGCGGCGTTCGCGTCAACGCAAGCAAGGCCTTCCTCAGACCGGCGAGGAATCGATCGAACCTGACCGTCGTCACACACGCGCATGCGAAACGGATACTATTTCGATGCGGGCAAGCAACGGGCGTCGCTTTCGATCAATCCGATACCGATGTCATCGCGCACCTCAATGACGGCGGCGAGGTCATCCTTGCCGCGGGCGCGATTGGATCCCCCCAGCTTCTCGAGCTTTCGGGCGTGGGCCAAGGGGCCCGCCTCCAGAATTACGCGATCCCCGTTGTGCTCGATCGGCACGGCGTTGGCGAAAACCTTCAAGACCATCTTCAAGTGCGACTCACTTACAAGGTGAGTAATGCCCTGACCTTGAACCATTTAGCCTCGAAGCTAAGCGGCAAGGCGCGCATCGCGCTGCAGTATGCCTTTTTGCGGCGGGGTCCCATGAGCATGGCGCCAAGCCAGCTTGGTGCCTTTGCAAAGTCAGATCCGTCTCAGGAAATGCCGAATCTACAATACCATGCTCAGCCACTCTCCTTGGATCGCTTCGGAGAGCCCCTTCATCGCTACCCAGCCATTACCGCGAGCGTATGCAACCTGCGACCGGCAAGCAGGGGCTCGGTGCATCTCGTATCGCCAGACTTCCGAAATCATCCTTCGATTCGACCAAACTACCTCGATCATCCGCGTGACCGCCAGGTCGCCGTGGACGCCGTCCGACTTACTCGGCGGATCATGGCGACGAATGCCTTTAAGCCGTACATGCCGGAGGAGGTCTTGCCAGGCGCGCATCTCGATACCGACGAGGAACTCGCGCTTGCCGCTGGAAACATAGCAACAACAATTTTCCATCCGGTTGGCACAGCGCGAATGGGTCAGGACCGGAATTCGGTCGTGGACGAGCGCCTCCGTGTACACGGCATAGACGGCCTCAGAATTGTCGATGCTTCCGTCATGCCGACGATTACTTCGGGCAACACCAACGCCCCGACACTCATGATCGCTGAGAAAGGAGCTTCGATGATCCTCGATGACCGACGCTCGGCGATCTCGGTGTAGCGACTCGCCCTTCAGGTCCTACGCCACCACAAACAGAAAGGCCCACAGCGATGCTCTTCGCCATTCACTGCCTCGACTATCCCGACTCCGTCGACCGACGGCTCGCACTATACGACAAGCACAAGGCCTACCTACAAGCGAGCCCGATGAAGATCGTTATTGCGGGACCCATTTTGGCCGCGGACGGCGAAACGCGGATTGGAAGCATGCAGCTCGTCGAGGCCGACGACATCGAGATGGTCCGCCGGTTCAACCAAGGGGATCCGTTCTTCAAGGAAAAGGTGTGGAACGAGATCAGGATCAACGGCTTTCTAAAGCTCACTGACAACAGATGACCCGGGCACTGCCGCGCGCCAACCTATTGGCTGAACCATGCCGCAACAATTTTCAATTCTTGATTGGATCAACCATTGGCGAGCGCGCTGTCTGAAACGGCGCAAGCCCAGTGCCGAAGGCCTGCTCACATTAGCTGTCGCAAGATCTTCCTTGATCTCCCGGTGCACACGTCGTGCACACGCCGCCCTCTAACGCATTGAAAATCTTGAACTCTCGCTCCAGTCCATCATGGGAGCCACGGAAAAGCGATAGGCTTGCAATTTCAATGCATTGACCTCTGTCCGTACCATTCGATGATATCAAGATATTCGTAGGCGGCTGACCATTTGCAAAGGACTATTCCTTCGCCTGAACGTGCGTCCCATGCAAGTGGAACAAAAAAACCTGGGAGACATGAGAGAGCCATGCCGTTCACGTTTGCCACAACGAGAAGCATCTGGGTCCATCTTCCGCGGGGATGGGCCAAAACTTCAATAGACGGTGAACGGCCTGCTCAAAATCAGACAAATCTTCAGATTGAGACGACCCGCCACCAACGAGAACTGAATCGAAGAACGCCCGCGCCGGACTTGCCAGGGATGGTTGGTTAGGCTCCTTGGCGGCTTTCGGTCCGCAGAGTGGTCACGTTTTTCACCGCGTTTTCGGCGGGATCATCGGCTCCTGGGCGCCTCTGGAACAGCCTGCCTCGCCGCCGCCCGCGGCCATTGGGTGCTGTGTGGCTCTGCCGAGCGCATCGCCGACACGCTCCAGCTCTGGTTCGAGGAGCATGCCGCCGACGGCTTCAACGTGATGCCGCCTTACTTCCACGAGGGCTTCGAAGACTTTGTCCAACTCGTCGTGCCGGTCCTGCAGGAGCGCGGGCTGTTCCGTGCGGATTACGAGGGCACGACATTGCGCGATCATCTCGGCCTCGCGCGGCCGGCCAATCCGTTCTTCGCAGCTTAGAGCACGCCGGCGACGCACAGTGCCTGCTCAAGCGCCTTCAGCTCGCCCGACGTCGCCGGCGGCTGTGGCGGCCGCGCCACGTCGCATGAGAGGCGCCCGAGCAGCTTCAGGCAGGCCTTGAGCCGCACCGTCGCGCGTCCTCCCGGCGTGTCGCGGTAGATCGCGACCGCGAGGGGATAGAGCTTCTCGTGCGCGGCGCGCGCCCGCTCCCAATCGCCGGCCTCCGCCGCGGTCCAAAGGCCGACCACGAGCTCCGGCACAACGCAGGCAAGGCTGACCTGGCTGCCGGCGGAGCCCACGAGGTAGCTCGTCAGCAGATGCTCGTCGCCCGAGCCGAGCACGACGAAGTCCGGCCGCAGCTTGCGGATCAGCCTGAGATGCTGTTCGTAGGCCGCGACTTCCCAGCTGCCTTCCTTCACCGCAACGAAGCGCGGATCGGCGGCGAGCCGCGCAAGCAGCGGCGGGACGTAAGCCATCGCGCCCGCGCCGACGGGCGCGGCATAGAGCATCAGCGGCGCGGCCGTCGCATCGCGGATGCGGCGGTGATGCTCGATAACGCACTCATCGGCGTGGCCGAGCGCCCAGCTGTTGGGAGGAAACACCAAGAGCCCGTCCGCGCCGGCCTGCTCCAGCGCAGCCGCCTCGCGCGCGGCCTCCAGGCTCGATTCATGATTGACGCCGGAGACGATCAGGCAGTCCTTCGGCGCGTGCTGGCGCGCCAGCTCCACCACGCGCCGCTTCTCGGCCAGCGACAGCACGAAGTTCTCGCCGGCGTGGCCGTTGACGAGCAGCCCATTGATACCCGGTGTGGACACGACCGACGTGAGATGCACTGCGAGCTGCACCTCGTCGACCTCGAAATCGGGCGTCATCGGCACGATCGTCGCGGCATGAATGCCGCGCAGGCGGTCGCTGAATGTTCGCATCTTCGCCGACATCGCCAGCTAATGAATGATCTGGTCGAGGAACGTTCGCGCCCGCTCGGACTTCGGATGCTTGAAGAATTCTTCCGGCGCGGCCTGCTCGACCACCTTGCCCTCGTTCATGAACACGATGCGGTCGGCGACCTCGCGGGCAAAACCCATCTCGTGGGTCACGCACAGCATGGTCATGCCCTCTTCCGCGAGCTTCTTCATGGTCTCCAGCACCTCCTTGACCATTTCGGGGTCGAGCGCCGAGGTCGGCTCGTCGAACAGCATGATCTTGGGCCGCATGCACAGCGCCCGCGCGATCGCAACACGCTGCTGCTGACCGCCTGACAATTGCCCTGGAAACTTTTCGGCCTGGTCGGGAATCCGGACCTTGGTCAGGAAATGCATGGCAAGGTCCCTGGCCTTCGACTCCGACATGCCGTTCACGGTCATCGGCGCCAGGATGCAGTTCTCCAGCACCGTCATGTGCGGGAACAGATTGAAGCTCTGGAACACCATGCCGGTGTCGCGCCTGATCGCGTCGATGTTCTTGCGCTGCCGATCGAGCTCGATCCCGTTGACGCAGATCAGCCCCTCATCGTGCTTCTCGATGTGGTTGATGCAACGGATGAGCGTCGATTTGCCCGAGCCGGAGGGACCGCAGACCACGATCCTCTCGCCCTTGGCGACCTTGAGGTCGATCTGGTCGAGCGCGGTGAAGTCGCCATAGTGCTTGTAGACCGCCTCCATGCGAACCGCGGGAACCTCTCGCAACTGCGGCTGCGCCATCGCGCCTTCGACACCACTCGCCGTATTCATCGACATCTCGCTCATGCCCGGGCCTCCACGCTAGCCTGTGCGACCGGCGCCCTCGTCGCGACCTTCCTGGATTTCGCAACACTCGATCTACCGAAATGCTTTTCCAACCGTCGTTGCACCGCATCCCAGACCGAGGTGAGGATCAGGTAATACGCCGTTGCCGCCGCATAGACTTCGAGGATCTGGAAATGCTCCTGCATCAGCATGTCGCTGCGGCGCATGAGCTCCTCGACCGAGATCACGGAGGCGAGCGAGGTCGCCTTCAAGAGCGAGTTGATGGAGTTGCCGAGCGGCGGGATCATCAGCCGGAACGCCTGCGGCAGGGTCACGCGGCGAAACGTGACCCAGGGCGACAGGCTGAGCGCCCAGGCGGCTTCGCGCTGACCCGCCGATACCGCCATGAAGCCGCTGCGCACGATCTCGGCGAGATATGCCGCCTCGTTGAGGATGAGCCCGACGAGCGCGCAGGTGATCACGCTGAACTTGATCCCCAGCTGCGGCAAGCCGCTGTAGATCACGACGAGCTGGATCAGGAGCGGCGTGCCGCGGAAGAACCAGATATAGAAGCGGGCCGCGCCCGCGAGCACGGGGTTAGACGACATGCGCAGCAACGCGATGCCCATGCCGAGGATCAATCCGCCGACCACCGCCGCCACCGTCAGGCCGATGGTGACGAGCACTCCCTTCATCAGGAAGTAGTTGAAGAAGTAGCTGACGGCGGCCGTCGGACTGAAATGGCTCATCGGCTGGTCTCCGTAGGGTATCAGGCCGGACCGGGGCCGGCGATTGCGAGCGGCCGGTCGGCCGGCATGCTGGTCAGGCCGAACTTGTCGAACAGCGCCTGATAGCTGCCGTCGGCGCGCATCGCGTTGAGCGCCTTGACGACGGCGTCGACCACCGCCTTGTTGCGGAAACCCAGCGTCGTGCGCGCGGTGCCGAGACCGCTCAGCACTTCCTTCACGCGGCCGCGGCTGGTGAGATCGCGCGCCACGCTATCGACGAGCAAGGCATTGTCGACCTGTCCCGCAAGCAGAGCGCTGACTACGTTTGTCGCGGTGGGGAACGTCCGCATCTCGACGGCGGCTCCACCTTTCGCCACGCTGGCATCGCTGAGCTTCTTGAGCCAGTTCATCTGGTAGCTGCTGACCTCGACGGCGGACGATTTTCCGATCAGATCGTTTTCGGTAGCAATTTTTGTGCCGTTGTCGGGAGCCACCACGACTGAAATGGCCTGAATGGCGTAAGGCACCATGTACATCAGCTTGGAGCGCTCCTCGGTCCAGAACATGCCGGTGTCGATGCCGTCGATGCGTGCCGCGTTGAGCGCGGGAATCATTGCGGGAAAGTCCATCCGGACGAGTTCGACCGGAAGACACAACCGCTTGCCGAGCTCGGCGGCGAGCTCGACGTTGAGGCCCTGCAACTGGCCGTCCTTGTCGACGAATTGCTGCGGCGGATTGGTCGGGTTGATGGAAAGCTGCAATTTCCCGGGCGCGATCAGATTGTCGTCAGTGATCGCTGGCGTACAGGCGGCATGCACCGCCGTGGATGCGAGAACGAGCGCAATAGCGGCAATCAAGCGAAGCAGTGTCGAGAACATTTTGAACCTCCAGTAAGACGCCAAAAACCAGATCCTCGCCGGCCTTCCCCTCAACGTTCTTGGATGCGGCCAACCGGATCTTTTCGACACGGCCGGCTGCATCATCAGCGATCCCCTCAAGCCGGTCCAGGCATCGGCCTGAGCTGGATGCGCATGAAATTCTTCACCAGGGATTCGAACGGACCAAAACCCTTCACCTTCAGGAACTCCGGCGTCTCGAATGCCCATCGCCCCGCGACTTCGTACATCGCGGCATATTTCGGCCCATCGCCAATCGAGACGAAGCGCTTTGCCGAGAGCCAGCCGGGACAGGCGAGCAGATCGGGAAAATGCTTCTGCTCGTACCAGGCGTTGAACGCAGCCTCGTGCTCGGGATCGATGTCGACCCGCACGATATGGATGAAGGCTTCGTCCCGCATCGGCACGTCCCTCATGCCAGACGGATGTCGCCGGTCGCGCGCGCGGCGCCGACCGTCGTTGCGATGGCGTCGCATAGCGCGGGCAGAACCGGCAGCAACGGCGGCCGCGGATCGGCGTTGCGGATCAGGCCGAGCGCCTTCAGCCCCACCTTCATGCGCGTGTGCATGTCCATGATCGGCGCAGGCCCGTAGATGGCGCGGACGATCGGATAGAGCCGCTCGTTGACGGCGCGCATCGCCTTGAGGTCGTCGGCGAGCGAGGCCTGCCACAGCGCGACGAACAGATGCGGCGCGAGGCTGACGAGGCCGGAGAGAATACCGTCGCCGCCGACGGCGAGCTGCGGCAGGAACCAGTTGAAGTTCGACGGCAGGATCGCGACGGAAGCGTCGGCCTGCTTCACCGCCCGCCGGTTCTCGTCATAGGCGAAGATAGTGTCGCTGCCCTCCTTGATGGCGATGACGTTGTCGAGCGCGGCGATCTTGGCCAGCGTCTCCGGCGAGTAGCCAAATCCGGATGCCAGCGGATACTGGAAGATCGACACGGGAATTCCGATCGCGGAGCTGACTGCCTGCACGAAAGCCACCGGCGCGCGCGAGGTCGCCGAGGCACCGCCGCCGAGCGGCGCGGGCGGGAACAACACGGCGCAATCGGCGCCGGCCGCTTCCGCGAGCTGGGCCTGATGGATTGCCTCCGCGGTGGAATGCGCGATGATGCCTGATAGCAGCGGCTTGCCGCCGATCTGCTGGCGTGTCCGCTCGATCACCGCCTGACGTTCGTCGTCCGAGAGCGACCCGCCCTCGCCGGCATGGCCGTTGACGAACACCGCCGCGATGCCGTCCGGACACGCGCAATAGTCCAGCACGCGGGCGTAGCCGTCCCAGTCGATCGAGCTGTCGTCCCTGAAGGGCAGCACGGTCGCGACCGTGACGCCGCGCAAGCCTGGTTTCTTCATTGCCTTGCTCATGACGGTTTCCGCCGTGGAAATTTCAGGCTCGCGCGTGCCTTCAGCACTTCGAGGCCGCCCTCGTTGCGCGCGCTGGCTTCCCAGATGATCGTGCGGGTCTCGTCGTGCTGCTCGGCGATCCAGACGTCGAAGGTGAGCGTGTCGCCGTAGAACACGGGACCGGTGAACCAGAAGCGGTCTTCCACCGACACGCCGATGGTGCCGACCAGCTCGCTGGTGAGGATGCTGGTGCAGAGGCCCGCGACCATGATCCCCGGCGCCAGCCTACGGCCAAAGCGGGTCGCGCCGGCATAGACCTCGTCGACATGAACGGGGCCGAAATCGCCGGTCGCGGCGATATAGAGCGCGCCATCGGCCTCGGTGATGGTCTTGCTCAGGCTGACCCTGTCATTCACCTTGAGATCGTCGAAGGACTTTGGCTCGTACATCACTCAGGCCTTCGCGAAGGGAACCAGCGTCGCGGTGCCCTCCACCACGGTCGCGCCCGAGGGCGACAGCGTGCAGGTGACACGGCAGACTGCGTCGTCGCCGGCGACCGAAACGATCTCCGCCCTGGCCTCGACGGATTCGCCGACGATCACGGGCGCCGCGAAATTCAGCGCGATGCTGCCGATCCGTCGCGTCGGTCCGCCGAGCTGGCTGAGGCAGGTGGTGGCAAGACCGCCCACGGCAAGCTCAAAGGCCACCATGTTGGAGGCGCCCGCCTTTTTGGCGCGGACGGCATCGACATAGAGCCCGCCGAGATTGCCGCTGATGCCGGTGAACATCGCCTGCTCGGCCACCGTCATGGTCTTGCGAAATGCGAAGGCAGCGCCGGGCTTGAGAGGTGCGTGAGACATGATCTCTTCCTAGAGCTGCAAGCCGTTCTTGATGGTGCTGCGCGCAACCAGCATGCGGTGGATTTCGGAGGTGCCATCATAAATGCGGGTGACGCGCGCGTCGCGATACATCCGCTCCAGCGGCAGGTCCTTGCTGAAGCCCATGCCGCCGAACACCTGGATGGCGCGGTCGACCACGCGGCCCTGCATCTCGGACGCCGCGACCTTGATCATCGAGACCTTGTCGCGCGCATCCTTGCCCTGGTCGATGTCCCAGGCGGCGTTCATCACCATCATCTTCACGCCAAAAATCTCGGCGGCGGAATCGGCGATCAGCTTCTGCACCATCTGGAATTCGCCGATGAGCTGGCCGAACTGGCGCCGCTCGCCGGCATGCCTGCGCATCATCTCCAACGCGCGCTGCGCCATGCCCACGGCGCGCGCGCCGATATGGGCGAGGCGGATCTGCAGCACGCTCTGCATGATCAGCTTGAAGCCGCCGCCGACCTCGCCGAGCACGGCAGCTTTGGGGATGCGGCAGTCCTCGAAATTCAGCTCGGCATGGCCGTAGCCGCGATGGCCCATCATCGGCTGGGTCCGCGCGACCTTGAAGCCTGGCGTGCCACGATCGACCAGGAACAGCGTGATCCCGCCGCGGGCACGCTTGTCCTTGTCGGTCAGCGCCATCAGGATCACATAGTCGGCGATGTCGCCGTCGCTGATGAAATGCTTGGTGCCGTTGAGCACCCACACATCGCCATCTAGATGGGCCGTAGTGCTAATCGACGCCGCGTCGGAGCCGGCGCCCGGCTCGGTGATCGCCATGGCGCAGATCTTGTCGCCTTTCACCGTCGGCAGCAGGTACCGTTCGACCTGATCGCCCTTGCAGGCCATCAGCATCGGATAGACCTGGCCGAACACACGGCGGATCAGCGCGTCCGACGTCTTGCCGAATTCTTCCTCGACCAGGCAATGCTCCACGCAGGACAGCCCGCCGCCGCCGACATCAGCCGGCATGTTCATGGCGTAGAGGCCGAGCTTCTGCGCCTTGGCCTTGGTGATCGCCAGCGCATCCGCCGGCACCGTAGCCGTCTGCTCCACAACGTCTTCGAGCGGCTGCACCTCCGTCTCGACGAAACGGCGGACGGTGTCGACCAGCAGGCGTGTCTCCTCGGGGACAGAGAAATCGATCATCGCGCCGCTCCCACGGCCTTGCCAGCGACCATCGCGTCGATCTCCGCGGCGCGGTAGCCGATCTCGCCGAGCACCTCCCTCGTCTGCGCACCCAGCCGCTGCGGCACTAGCCGCACCTCGGGCGTCCGGCCGTCATAGCGCGCGGGGTGCGCGACCATGCGGATCGGCGCGCCCCCTGCACTCTCGGCGCTCTTGAACACGCCAAGGTGGTTGAGCTGGGGATCGGTCTCGAGGTCGCGATAATCCTGCACCGGCGCGTGCCAGACCCGCGCGGCTTCCAGCGCGGGCAGCCATTCCGCCGTCGGCTTCTGCCTCAGCCGCGCCGCCACGATACGCGTGATCTCTTCGCGCTTCGAGAAGCTGTCGGTATCGCCGAACTGCTCGAGCGCTTCGCTGTCGAGCGCGACCGCGAGCGCCTTGGGCGACGCCATGGAAATCGCGAGATGACCGTCGGCCGTCGCGTGAATGCCGTAAGGTCCGGGGCTGAACCACGCCGCGATGCCGGCCGGACCGCGCGAGGTCGGCGACGGCGCGCCGTTCAGCCAGGCGGTCAGCGGCTCGACCTGGAGATCGAGGGCGGCCTGATAAAGGTTGACCTCAACGAGTTGGCCCTTCCCGGTCTTGGTTCTTGCAAACAACGCCGCGAGGATGCTCATGGCATAGAGCGAGGCGGCGTGCTGATCGACGATGACGGCGCCGACCGCCGTCGGTTCGCCGTCCGCCCGCCCCGTCCGCATCGCAAGACCCGACATCGCCTGGAGCAGCAGATCCTGGCCGGGGCGATCCTTGTACGGCCCCTCCGATCCGAAGCCGGTTGCCACGGCATAGATTAGGCCGGGATTGATCGCCTTCAGCGTGTCGTAGCCGAGACCGAGCTTGGCCATGGTTCCGGGACGGAAATTCTCCATCACGACGTCGGCGGTCGCGACCAGCTTCTTCACCGCAGCGATGCCGTCGGGATGCTTGAGATCGACGGCGAGGCTTCGCTTGTTCCGCCCCGTGGCCAGATGATTGACGCTGTCACCTGCGACGAAGTGGTTGGCGACCGCCCAGTTGCGCTGAAACGCCCCTTCGATCGGCTCGACCGCGATGACGTCGGCGCCGAGATCGGCCAGCGTCTGCGCGGCCAGCGGGCCCGCGAGGTAATGATTGAAGCTGAGGATCTTGACGCCGTCGAGCAGGTTCATCCGTTCACACCTCAGTTCAGGCAGCCGCAATTGGCGCGCTGCGCCACGCGAGATCGAACGTCTTGACCAGGGCACGCGCGGCAGCGTCCTGTGCTGCCGGCAGCGGCAGGCGCGGCGGGCGCGGATTGCCGGCTGCAAAACCCATATGACCGAGCAGCGCTTTGCTGCCGGCGACATAGGCCTGGCCGCCGACGAATTCGATCACCGGCAGGTATTTGAGATAGAGCTCGCGCGCTTCCTTGATCCCGCCGTGGTCGGCGACAAGGCTGAAGATGCGCGCCATCTCGGACGGCACGACATTGGAGGCCACGGCTACCCAGCCCTGTGCTCCCTCGACGAAGGACTCGAAGCCGAGGATGCCGCCGAACACCGTCATCCTGTCGCCGCAGAGGCGGATGATGTCGCGCACGCGCGTCACCTCCAGCGTCGACTCCTTGATATAGAGACAGTTGTCGATCTCGGCGATCCTCGCCACGAGAGGCGGCTTGAGATCGACATTGGCGGTTGCCGGATTGTTGTAGACCATGATCGGCAGCGCGATCGCGTCGGCCACCGTCTTGTAGTGATGGACGAGCTCGTCGTCGGTCGGCGTCGAATAAAACGGCGGGATGATCATCACGCCGTCGGCGCCCAGTTTTTCGGCACGACGGCTGAGGCGCACCACCTCACGCGTATCTTCCGCCCCGGTACCGATCAGCACGGGCACGCGCCCCGCAGCCTGGGTGATGACGACCTCCGCAACCAGCGCCTTCTCGTCATCGTCCATGGAGAGGAACTCGCCGGTCGAGCCAAGCGGGATCAACCCATGAATGCCCTCCGCGATCTGCCAGTCGACGAAGGCGCGCAATGCCGCGACATCGATCTCGCCCGCTGCCGCGAACGGGGTGATCATGACAGTGTAGGTGCCGCGGAACGTCTTCATCAGGGAACTGCCGGGTGCTCGGGTGAATTCAGGCGACGAGTGCCGTCTGCGGAATATCCGCATGATTTATGCAATCGTTTGCACAAATGGCTCTGCATTGGGCAACACCATCCATTTTTTGAGCTTGATCCGCGTGGAATAAGCTCATAGCGTTTCTGCAATCGTTTGCAGTCTATCGGCAGGTTGGATGAGCGTCACGCTCAAAGATGTGGCACAGGCGGCCCGCGTTTCGGTCAGCACTGCTTCCCGGGCGCTGACGGGAACCGGCCTGACCAGCGAGCGCACGCAGCAGCGCCTGGTGCGCATCGCGCGCAGGCTCGGCTATCGGCCGAACCCGATCGCACGGGGCCTCAAGACCGGGCAGTCGCGCCTCGTGGCGCTTCTCGTCCACAATCTCACCAACGCCTCGTTCCAGGTGATGGCCGAAGTGGTGCAGGCGCGCCTGAAGGCGCTGGGTTATCAGATGCTTCTGTGCATCGGCGGCGACGATCCGCAGCAGGAGAGCGACACGCTCACCACGCTGGTCGATCACCGCATCGACGGGCTGATCGTGGTGCCGACAGGCAAGAACGGCGCGCAGCTCAAGGCGCTGGCCAAGGACGTGCCCATCGTCTGCCTGGTGCGGCGCGATGACGCAACCGATCTCGAGACCGTGCTCGCGGACGATCCGCAAGGCGCTTATCTGGGCACGCGCCACCTGATCGAGCTCGGCCACAAGCGCATCGGGCTGATCGTCGGCCGCCAGGACACGACGTCCGGCCGCGAACGTTTGTCCGGCTATGTCCGCGCGCTGCGTGAGGCCGGCATCGCCAGGGACGACACATTGATTCATGCCGGCCATTTCGTGCCCGAGACCGGCGCGACGTGCGCCCGCAGGCTGCTCGACCTTCCCCGCCCGCCGAGCGCGATCTTCGTCGCCAATCACGAGGCAACGCTCGGTGTGCTGCGCGTCACCGCGGAACGGAACATCGCCATTCCCGCCGATATCTCGCTGCTCTGCTACGAGGACATGCCCTGGTTCGAATGGCATCGCCCGGCCATCAGCATCGTCGACAACGGCGCACGTGATCTCGCCAATCTCGCCGTCGACCGGCTGCTGCATCGCATGGACGCCAAAGGCAACGGCCGTGAGGGTGTTCGCGAATATCGCGTCGGCGCCCGGCTGATCAAGCGCGACTCCTGCCGCCAGATCGACGCCCCGGTCCCGGGGAAATCCGCGAAGTCCAGATCGTCTTCATCCAAATCGTCTGCGGCCAGGTCCGCGAAGGTCTGATCGATGCCCTATGTCGAAGTGCTCGCCCCGCAAGTCCCAAACCAGCGCAAGGCCGCGCTGGCGCGGTCCGTGACCGACGGCCTGATGTCGGCGTTCGGCGTCACCGCTGATACGGTGACCCTCTATTTCCTGCCCATTGCGCCGGACGACTACGCGCATGCCGGCGTCTTTGGCGCGCAAGCCACCGGCCAACGCATCCTGCTCAAGGTCCACGCGTTCCGCCGCAGCGAGGCCGAACGCCGCGCCGCCGCCATGGCGCTGACCCGTGGCGTCTGCAGCGCCTATGGCGTGCCCGGCGACGACGTCGCGGTCTATTTCCTCGATCGTGATCGCAGCGAAGTCTCCCACGATTCCAAGCTCGCCAGCGACTGACGGGAGCACGCCATGGACCGCTTTTACAGCCAAGACCAGAAAGCCCTGCGCGAGACCGCCCGCCGCTTCGCCGAAGCGGAGATCCTGCCGCGCGCCGCCGCGATCGACCGCGAGGACCGTTTCGACCGCACGCTCTACAAGGGCATGGCCGATCTCGGCCTGTTCGGCATCTGCCTGCGCGAAGGCGCCGGCGGCGCCGGCCTCGATGCGGTTGCGGCCTGCATCGCGATAGAAGAACTGGCGCGCTGCTCCGGCGCGGTCGCCAACGCATTCGCGATCCCCGTTGAGGCCGTACTGTTCTTCGACCATCACGGCACCGACGCGCACAAGGAATTGATCCCGAAGATCCTGAGCGGCGACATCATTCCCGCCACCGCGGTCTCGGAGCCCGACCACGGCTCCGACGTCGCCAGCATCCGCACAAATGCGGTGCGCGAAGGCAATGGCTGGCGGCTCAACGGCACCAAGGCCTGGGTGACGCTCGGCGGCGTCGCCGACCGCATCATGGTATTCGCGCGCACCGGCAGCGAGGCGGGCCACCGTTCCATCTCCTGCCTTCTTGTCGACGGCGCCCTGCCCGGCATCGCCCGCGGCAAGAACGAGGAGCTGCTCGGCATGCATGGCCTCGACGACTGCCAGATCACGTTCTCCGACGTGCGCCTGCCGGCCGACAGCGTGATGGGGCCGGAGAACCAGGCCTTCAAGATGGCCATGAGCAATTTCAATTTCAGCCGACTGATGATGGCCTCGATGGCGCTCGGCATGGCGCAGGCCGCGTTCGAGGATGCCACCGCCTATGCCAAGGACCGCAAGCAGTTCGGCCAGGCCATCATCGGCTTCCAGGCGGTGCAATTCATGCTCGCGGACATGTCGACCGACATCGCAGCCGCGCGCCTCCTGATCCACCACGCCGCACGCCTGCACGATGCCGGCGAGGCGATCGCCAAGGAAGCGGCGCAGGCCAAGCTGTTCACCACCGACATGGCGATGAAGCATGTCTCCAACGCGCTGCAGATCCACGGCGGCAACGGCTATTCGCGCGAGTACCGCATCGAGCGCATCTTCCGCGACGTCCGCCTCGCGCAGATCTACGAGGGCACCAACCAGATCCAGCGGCTGATCATCGCCCGCCAGGTCGAGAAGGAGGCCGCGTGATGCGGGACGCGCACTCATGCTGAGCATCATCACGGCGGAGCAAGCCGCCGGCCTCATTCGCGACACCGACACGCTGATCGTCGGCGGCAATGGCGGCACGGGCGCGGCCGAAGCCATCCTCGACGCGCTGGAGCAACGCTTCCTCGGCGGCCACGGCCCGCACAATCTGACGCTGATCAACATCACCGGCGTCGGCGCCGTGACCGAGAAGGGCCTCTGCCATCTCGCCCATGAAGGCCTGATCGCGCGCGTGATCGGCGGCAATTTCGGACTCCAGGTGCCGTTCATGCGCCTCGTCCGCGACGAGCTGATCGACGCCTATAATTTCCCGCAAGGCGTGATGAGCCAACTCTGCCGCGCCATGGCAGCAAGGCATCCCGGCGTGCTCACCCATGTGGGCCTCAACACCTACATGGACCCGCGCCAGGACGGCGGCCGCATGAACAAACGCACCACCGCGCCGCTGGTGGACCTGCTTGAGTTGCACGGCCAGTCCTGGCTGCTCTATCGCGTCCCCGCCCCGCCCGACGTCGCCATCATCCGCGGCACCTCGGCCGACGAGGACGGCTATATCAGCATGGAGCACGAGGGCACGACGCGGGAAGATCTCTCGATCGCGCAAGCCGTGCACAATGCCGGCGGTACCGTGATCTGCCAGGTCAAGCGCATCGTGAAGCGCGGCTCGATCCATCCGCAGATGGTGAAGATCCCGGGCTTCCTGATCGACCACGTCGTGCTCGAGCCCGGGCAGATGCAGACCTACGGCACGACTTACGATCCCGCGCGCTGCGGCGAGACGCGCGTGCCGGTGGCGATGATCACGCCAGATCCGCTGACCGAGCGCCGGGTGATCGCCCGCCGTGCCGCCTTCGAATTGCGCCCGCGCGACGTCGTCAATCTCGGCGTCGGCATCTCCGCGATGATCCCCAATGTCGCGGCCGAGGAAGGCATTTCCGACCTGATCACGCTGACGGTGGAGTCCGGCGTGGTCGGCGGCGTGCCCGGCCACGCCCGCGAATTCGGCACCGCCATCAATCCGCGCGTCATTCTCGACCAGGCCTACCAGTTCGACTTCTACGACGGCGGCGGCCTCTCCTGCGCCTTCCTCTCCTTCGCGGAGGTGGACGAAGCCGGCAACGTCAACGTCACCCGTTTCGGCGAGCGCCGCGACGGCTCCGGCGGCTTCATCGACATCACCCAGAACGCCAAGCGGCTGATCTTCAGCGGCACCATGACCGGCGGCAAGTTCGACATCGGTGTCGAGAACGGCCGCCTCGCGATCCGGCGCGACGGCGCCTTCCGCAAATTCGTTCCGCAAGTCGGCCAGGTCAGCTTCAGCGCCTCGCTCGCCGCGCAGCGCGGCCAGCACGTCAGCTACGTTACCGAGCGCGCGGTATTCGAACTCGAGAACGGCGGCGTGACGCTGACCGAGATCGCGCGGGGCGTTCGGCTAGAAGAGGACATTCTCGCCCATATGGGTTTCAGGCCACGCATCAGCCCACAACTGAAAGACATGGACCCGCGCATCTTCCGCTCCGGGCCGATGGGGATCGCGCTGAGCTTTAGAGCCCTGCCGGCGCGGCCCCGCAAAGTCGCCTGAGGGATCCGCATGACCACGAGCGTTCCCGTCAATCTCCGCTATGAGGACATCGCGCTCGGCGCGGAGTTCGAGACCGCTGCACACGTGGTGACGGCGGCCGACATCGCAGTCTTTGCCGATGTCACGCGCGATCATCACCCGCTTCATGTCGATGCCGCCTATGCCAAGTCGCGCGGCTTTCCCGCCGTGATTGGCCACGGGCTGTTCGGCCTGTCGCTGATGGAGGGGCTGAAGTCGGAGTTGAAACTCTACGAGGAGACCTCGGTCGCCTCGCTCGGCTGGGACGACGTGAAGTTCAAGGGGCCCATCGTCGCCGGTGACGCCTTGCGCGTCCGCTTCCGCTTCGTCGAGAAGCGGCCGACCAAGAATCCCGGACGCGGCATCGTCATCGAGATGCTCGATCTCCTCAACCAGCGCGACGAGGTCGTGACGGCCGCCCGCCACATTTCGCTGATCCTGACCCGGCAGGCCGATCGCGATGCGGCGGCCGCCGGATGACGCGAACAATGAAGAAGAATCCGGACCGGAGAACGGCTCCTCTGCCACCCATGATTTGACAGGAGTATTCAGATGCGATTTCCAAAAACCTTCTCCGCCCTCGCCCTTCTGGTCGGCCTGACCCAGGCGGCCGGCGCACAGACCTGCACGCCGAAGGTGCCGGCATCGAGCCTGATCGAAGCTCCGAAATGGCAGATGTCGATCAACCCGACGCTGCCGCCGCAGCAGTTCGTCGACGACAAGGGCGAGTTGCAGGGGCTCAATGTCGAGCTCGCCCGCGAGATCGCCAAGCGCATCTGCGTCGAGGCGGTGTTCCTGCGCATGGATTTCCCACCGATGATCCCGGCGCTGCGCTCCGGCCGCTTCGATGCCATCAATACCGGCCTGTTCTGGACCGAGGAGCGCTCGAAGATGCTCTATCTCGTGCCCTACGCTCAGCAGGCCATCAGCATCTACACCGATCCCTCCTCCAGCCTGAAGCTCGAAAAATTCGAGGATCTCGCCGGCCGCGTGGTGGGCGTGGAATCGGCGACCTACACCGAGCGCAAGGCGCGCGAGTTCAGCACGGCGATGGAGGCCAAGGGCCTCAAGCCGATCGAGCTGCGCACCTTTACCACCGTCACCGCCACCTCGGCGGCGCTGCGCGCCGGGCAGCTCGAGGCCGCGCTCAACATCAACGAGACCGCGAACTCACTCGAACAGAAGGGCATCGCCAAGATCTGGGTCCGCGACATCGCCGGCACCGACATCACTTTCGCCTTCCGCGACAAGCAACTCGCCCAGGCCGTCGCAGATGCGCTCACCGCGATCCGTGCCGACGGCACATACGATAAGCTGTTCGACAAGTTCGGTATGACTAAGCTGAAGGCTACGACGTTCGCCATTCGCGGCGACGGGCCGACGAATTGACAGCTTGCGGTGCCTCATGTGTGGCAGCGCACATACGACCGACCCTATCAACAACTGCCGCTGATGGGAGCACAGGAGCATCCGCCCGCTATACTCGTTGGTCGCGGGGAACGCGACCAACCCACAACCTAGGAGCGGTTTGATCTCGGGTGGATCAGCACGCCCACGCGATTACGTGGCGATTGAGTGACAATTTTCATCTTCGAGAACTGAGGTCGCTCGTCAGCCTCGCACAGTCTGCCGTAACTCTCGAAATCCTGCGTTGCACTTGCACCACTGAAGGCCGCCCCGTCCGCTTCAGAAAGTGCTCCTCCTTGGCTGTCGCAAGATTTTTCTTGATCTCCCGGTGCACGCGTCGCGCACACGAGGCATCCTAACCAGTTGAAAACCCTGAACTCTCGCTCCAATCCATCATGGGCCAATTTGAGCAAACTACAGCCAGTGAAAAGCATCTCAATCAAGTGGCGTCTGCCTTGCGCACAACAGCGACCCTGAACGGGTATGAGCCGAAGTCGCCAAACTGCTCCCCAGGTTGATCAACAATGTTCCGCTTTGCGTCAGAAGCTGCCGTTCGCGTGAAGTCGCTTTTCGCTCACCTTCTTAGTGGCCCCAGCTGACTTCGGCGGCTCGGTTAGGTACTTATCGGCACGCCGGAGTCTGGGACTAGATCGGGCGCCGTTCGCCGAAACAATTCAAAGAAACGACGACGCCAGAGCCGGCGTTTCGACGAGCGCGTGAGCAGTGTACTCGAGCGCACCTCTAATCTGCGTTCGCGTCGAAGGACCGCCGATGCAGATTCTCACTGCTTCTGGTGGCGGATCACTCACGACAAAGGCATCGCTTGCGACGACACCGATGCCGGTCTGCCGCATATGCTCCACGAAAGCCGACCGGTTCCATGGTTCGGGCAGCGCAACCCACAGGTTGAAGCTCAGGGGATCGCCACGATAGGACCCCTTGGGCAGGATTTCGGCGGCGAGCTTCTGTCGCGCCGAGGTCTCGGCGCGGATGAACCGCAACATCGTGTCCGCAGTGCCGTCCTCGATCCAGCGCGTGGCGATCGCCACGGTGAGCGGCGATGCCATCACCGTCGCCGATCTCAGCGCAGAAGCAAACGGCCAGGCCGAGCGCGTATCGGGCACGACGACGTACGCGGCTCGCAAGCCCGCTCCGATGCATTTTGCCAGTCCCGCGACATGCCATGTCAGATCGGGCGCGATCGCCGCAAAGGGCGCGTGGCCGTGACCGTGCTCGGGAATGAAGCCGTAGGCGTCATCTTCGATGATCGGCAACTTGAACCGCCGCGCGATCGCGACGATCTCGCGTCGTCGCGGGTCCGGAATCGTCAGGGTCGTGGGGTTCTGGAGCGTCGGATTGAGGTAGATGGCCTTGGGCTTGAGCTTCTTGCAGGCGTTGGTCAGCGCCTCCGGATCGATGCCATCAGGATCCATCGGCAGGCCCACAAGGGCAATGCCGAGCTGCGCGGCGATGGATCGGATTCCTGGATACGTGATGGCCTCGCACAACACCACCTCGCCCGCTTTCGCCAGGATCGAGAGGATGCCGAGCAGCGCCGGATGCGCGCCCGGCGAAACGAAGATGCGGCTCTGTGCCGGCACCAGCGCACGGCGTCCGAGCCAGCTCGATGCGGCATCCTTGTCGGCCTGCGAGCCGCCAAAACCCTGGTAGCGCAGCAGCGATACGATGTCGCGCAGCACATGTTCCGCGCCGGCCTGCATGCGCTCGATCAGTTCCGGATCGTCAGGCTCGGGCGGCAGATTCATCGACAGGTCGACGGGACGGGGCGGGAAGCTCGCCGCCGCGCGCCGCGGACGCGGCTTGTCGCGAACGAAGGTGCCCTGACCGACCTTCGATTCGATCAGCCCGCGCTTCTGGGCCTCGACATAGCCGCGCGCAACGGTCGTGAAATCGACATCGAGACGCTTGGCCAGTTTCCGTTGCGGCGGCAAGCGATCGCCGATCACAAGTCGTCCGGCGGCGATATCGTCAGCGATTGCGTCTGCGATTGCGAGATAGCGAGGCTTGTCGCTGTTCGATAGGTCGGGTCGCCAGTCGGCCATTGCTCAGTCCCGGGAGATAACGTCAGCAGAATTGACTGTATATTGTTGCAAGCATAAACGCAATCGCATCGCACTTTATTGGTGCCCTGGAGAGGCGGCCTGTCTGAGCGGGTTGCACAACGATCGAGCGCGCTGCTCAGCATTTTCAGGCAGGATTTTTCAAACATAGCGCAAGCATATTCAAATCCAGTCAGGTCTCCAGTCAACAATGACTGCATAATTGAATGCAAATTGTATGTTGTGATGATTTGTAGTGCAGAACACCGCTTGGCACGTTGATTGCAAAACCTGATCTCGATCCGGGAGGCCCGGACGTGAACAGGAGGTGTCTATGCCAGCAGTGAACATGCCCGCGCGTCAGAAGGGCGACTTTCTTGTCGACTATGAAGAGAAGGTTTTCGAGGACGTCAAAGCAAAGCCGGGTGAGAAGGCGCTGGTCACCTTCCACACCGTCGCGTTCGAGGGCTCCATCGGCCTCGTCAACATTCTTCAGGCACTGCGCCTCAAGCGGAAGGGTTTTGAGACGTCGGTCCTGCTTTACGGGCCCGGCGTCACGCTCGGCATTCAGCGCGGCTTCCCGAAGATCGGCGACGAAGCGTTCCCCGGCGCGCAGAACTTCAACAACCAGCTCGCAAAATTCATGGATGAAGGCGGCAAGGTCTATGCCTGCCGGTTCGCGCTGCAAGCGCTCTACGGCCATGGCGAGCCGTCGCTCATTCCCGGAATCCGGCCGATCAATCCGCTCGATGTGCTCGATCTCATCCTGCTTCACCGCCGGGACGACGCGTTCATGATCCACACCTGGACCGTCTGACCTCGGTTGGCTCGCGCGACGGACGAGGGAGGAGCACAGTGACAGCGAAGCGCACGATCAGAGCCGGCGCGATTCAGATCGCGCCGGATCTGGACACGCCGACCGGAACGGTCGACCGGATTCTGGCGGCCATCGTGGAGGCGGCCGGCAAGGGAGTCCAGTTCGCCGTTTTTCCGGAGACGTTCGTTCCCTGGTACCCCTATTTCTCCTTTGTCCGTCCGCCGGTTCTGAGCGGCGCCGAGCACATCCAGCTCTACGACAATGCCGTCGTCGTGCCCGGCCCCGTCACCGACGCGATCGCGCAGGCGGCCAAGCGTCATGCCATGGTGATCGTGCTCGGCGTCAACGAGCGCGATCACGGTTCGCTCTACAACACACAGCTCGTGTTCGACGCCAACGGCGCGCTTGTGCTGAAGCGCCGCAAGATCACACCGACATTCCACGAGCGCATGATCTGGGGCCAGGGTGATGGCGCCGGTTTGAAGGTGGTGGAGACCGCGGTCGGCCGGGTCGGCGCGCTGGCCTGCTGGGAGCACTACAACCCGCTCGCCCGCTACGCGTTGATGGCCCAGCATGAAGAAATCCATGCGGCCCAGTTTCCGGGATCGCTGGTCGGACAGATCTTTGCCGACCAGATCGAGGTGACGATCCGGCATCATGCGCTGGAAAGCGGTTGCTTCGTCGTCAACGCCACCGGCTGGCTGACCGAGGAGCAGATTGCCAAGATCTCGCCCGAGGAAGGCCTGCGCAAAGGCCTGCGCGGCGGCTGCATGACCGCGATCGTATCGCCGGAAGGCAACCATTTGGTGCCGCCCTTGACCAGCGGCGAGGGAATCCTCGTCGCCGATCTCGACCTCGCACTGATCACCAAGCGCAAGCGGATGATGGACTCGGTCGGCCACTACGCCCGGCCGGAGCTGCTTTCGCTGGTGCTGAACGACCGACCCGCGCGCCCCATACACGGCTTTCACCCGAACCGCCTCATGCCCATTCCGGGAGACCAATCAGATGAGACCGCAGATGCCGCAATTCAAGGCGATGCCGACCGAGCAACTGATCAACGAGTTGCAGTCCTTCGGGGTTCGGCTCGCTGATCCCAAGACCGGGGCGACAGGCCGCCGCGGCGGTGCTGGGCCGTCGGATCACACGCCATTCACGATCGACGGCGCGACCGTGATGATTCCGGTCCACAATGCGCCGGCCTTCGAGAGTCCCTATCTCGTCGAGCGGCCGGACGAGGTTGGGCGCAGCCGCATCTCGCGCGATGGCGTCGTGCTCGCCGACGTCTCGTTCCCGCTGCGGCCCAAATTCTACGACCGCACGACCGGGGACGGCGTTCCCTATTGGAAGATTGCCACCCTGCACGGGCGCGACGTCCTCGCAACCACCGTGCTCCAGACCTGCATTCGCTACCAGAGCCGCACCAAGACCTGCCAGTTCTGCGCCATCGGGCAGTCGCTCGCGGCGGGACGTACGGTCGAGCGCAAGACGCCGGCGCAGCTTGCCGAAGTCGCCAAGGCGGCTGCCGAGCTTGACGGCGTGCGCCACATGGTGATGACGACGGGCACGCCGCATACGTCCGACCGCGGCGCCAGCATCCTTGCGGAGAGTGCGCAGGCCGTCAAAGCCGCCATCGACCTGCCGATCCAGGCGCAATGCGAACCGCCGGATGATTTCGCCTGGTTCCGGCGCATGAAGGAGGCAGGCGTCGACGCACTCGGCATGCATCTGGAAGTCATCGGGCCCGCCGTGCGCCAAAGGATCATGCCGGGCAAGGCGCAGGTGTCGATCGAGGCCTATATGGACGCTTTCTCTGCTGCCGTCCCGGTCTTCGGCCGTGGCCAGGTCTCGACCTACATCCTTGCCGGGCTTGGCGATGAGCCTTCCGAGATTCTCTCGATATCCCGCCGGCTCATCGATATCGGCGTCTATCCCTTCGTCGTGCCGTTCGTGCCGATCGCCGGCACGCCGCTGGAGAGCCATCCGACGCCGTCTCCGGCGTTCATGCACGAGATCCTGCGTCCGCTCGCCGACATGCTTCGCGCTGGCGGCTTGCGCGCAACCGACATCAAGGCAGGCTGCGGCAAATGCGGCGCCTGCTCGGCCCTCTCCACCTATGAGCGCGGAGCAAGCGCATGATGTTCGAGCCGTTCAAACCGTTCGTCGCGCCCGAATTCCAGGTCAAATTCGCAACCGAAGCGTGGGAACGAGCTGCCGCAACCGCTTTGCGGCGCAAGGTCTTCTGCGAGGAGCAGCACGTGTTCGCGGGCGATGATCGCGACCCAGTCGACGACGTCGCCATTCCGCTCGTGGCGGTGTCACTGCTTGGTGTGGTCGAGGACGATGTCGTCGGCACCGTGCGCATTCACGCCGATGAGCACGAGGCGGATGTCTGGTGGGGCTCTCGCCTTGCCGTTGAAAAGAGCTATCGCCGGCTCAGCGCCGTTGGCGCAGGCCTGATCCGGCTTGCCGTCTCCTCCGCCCATGCGCGCGGCTGCCGCCGCTTCCTCGCCAACGTGCAGAGCCAGAATGCTCTCCTGTTCCAGCACATGCATTGGCGCTCGCTCGGTGAATTCGAGCTTCATGGCCGGCCGCACCATCGCATGGAGGCCGACCTTGATCACTACCCGCCGTTCCGGACGCCCGAAACCGGCTTCCTGTCGCTCGCAAAGCTGGCGGCCTGATCATGCTGACGGACGCCGCACTCACAAGCCTCGCTGAAAGGCTCCGCCAAAGCCGCGGCATCGCCGCCAAGGCCGACATCGCGGCTGTTGCGGCCGCGCTCGACCTGTCGGGCAGCGACGCCATCTCGGTGGGCGATGATTGCGCGGCGATCCCGGATGGCGACGGCTATACTCTGTTCGCCATCGAAGGCTTCATGAACGAATTCGTCGCCGCCGACCCCTGGTTTGCCGGCTGGTGCGGCGCCATGGTCAACATCTCCGACGTCGCCGCGATGGGTGGGCGGCCGACCGCCATCGTCAATGCGATCTGGTCCAATGGTGCGGACAACGCCGCGCCCATTCTCGAAGGATTGAAGGCCGCCGCAAAGACCTTCGGTGTGCCTGTCATCGGTGGGCATACCAACGTTCGAAGCAGCCAAAGCCAGTTTGCCGTCGCGATCCTCGGCCGCGCCAGGCGGCTTCTCACCAGCTTCGACGCCAGGCCCGGCGACAAGCTCATCGCGGCGATCGATCTGCGCGGCCGCTACCGCGAGCCGTTCGCGAACTGGGAGGCCGCCACCGACGCGCCGGCGGAACGATTGCGGGGCGATCTGGAGATCCTGCCATCCATCGCCGAGGACGGGCTTGCGCTTGCCGCCAAGGACATCAGCCAGGGCGGTGTCGTCGGGACTGCCGCGATGCTCGCCGAGTGCTCGCAGGTTGCCATCACGCTGGATGTCGATGCGATTCCGATTCCCGCCGGTGCACCGCTCGAACGCTGGCTGCTTACGTTCCCGAGCTTCGGCTATCTCCTGTCGGTGAAGCCCGAATACGTCGATGAGACCCTTTCGCGCTTTCAGCGGCGCGGCATCGCGGCAGCGGACATCGGGGAGGTTGCCACTGGAGCGACCGTCGACATTCGCACAGCTTCTGGCCGCGCAACGGTCTGGGATTTTTCGGAGCAGCCGCTGATCGGCTGTGCGCCTCGCCAGAGCAGCCCGCAACGGAGCGTGGCATGAGCGGTGGTTCGTCCCGGCTTCGCATCGCGATCCTCACGCACTCGACCAATCCACGGGGGGGCGTGGTCCACGCGCTCGGGCTTGCGGACGCTCTGGCGCGCCTCGGCCATAGGCCGGTCGTGCATGCGCCCGACCCTGCAGGCAAAGGCTTCTTCCGCCGCACCGTTGCCTCGACGCGCTCGGTGCCTGCATCGCTCGCCTCGGGCGACGTCGTTGCGATGGTCGAAACGCGCATTGCCGACTATGTCAGGCATTTCGAGAATCTGGCGCATCGGCAGTACGACGTCTTCCACGCCCAGGACGGAATTTCCGGCAATGCACTTGCGACGCTGAAGCAGCGCGGCCTGATTCAGCGCTATGTCCGTACCGTTCATCACATCGATGCATTCAGGGACGAGCGGCTCTGCGAGCTCGACCGTCGCGCGATCGTCCATGCCGACGGCCTGTTCGTCGTCAGCCGGTTCTGGCAGGAGCAACTGAAGGTGGAGATGTCCCGCGCGGCGGCGCTGGTCGGCAATGGCGTCGATACGGCGCGCTATTCGGCCGTCTCGACACCCTCCGACCAGGTGCTGCGCGCCCGGCTCGGCCTTCGCACAGGCCCGATCCTGCTCTCGATCGGCGGCGTCGAGCAGCGCAAGAATACACTCGGCATTCTCGATGCCTTCCGGCAGGTGCACGCCATGCACCGGTCCGCGCAGCTCGTCATCGCTGGCGGTGCTTCGCTCCTCGACCACGACCTCTACAGGCAGCAGTTCAAGTCACGGCTCCGGGATGCCGGACTGCCAGCTGATGCGGTGATCGAGACCGGTCCGCTGGTGGATGCCGAAATGCCGTCGCTTTATCGCCTGGCCGATGCACTGGTGTTCCCGTCCTTGCGCGAAGGCTTTGGCCTTGCCGTGCTGGAAGCGATGGCCAGCGGCGTGCCGGCGGTGGTGTCGCACATCGCACCTTTCACGGAATATCTCGGCCCCGGCGATGTTGCTTGGTGCGATCCGCATCACGCGGGCTCGATCGCGGATGCCGTCCTCGGCGCGCTTGCCGAACCGCTGCGTTCGCGCCTGATCGCGAATGGTGCCAGGGTTGCCCGGCGTCATGACTGGAGTCGCACCGCCAAGGCTCACATGGCGACCTATCAGGACATGCGCGAGGTGCACTATGCCTGAGATGCACTTCAACGTGCGCTGGCCCGATGAGCGGATCGAGGCTTGCTATTCGCCCTCGCTCGTCATCAAGGATCATTTCGTCGCCGGCGCGACCTATTCGCTCACCGAATTCCGCGGACGGAGCCGCACCGCGCTGACCATCGCGGCCGAGCGTGTTCGCGAAAAATACGGATTTCTCTGCTCGCGCGCGCTCGGGCAGCTCGCCCGGATCGAAGCAACGGCAGCCCAATTCGAGGCCACGCCTAGCGCATCCGTCACCATCGTCTCGTTTGAAGAATAGCAGGAGCTGATCATGTCTGATCTCCACACCCACTATCCGGTCGTCGTGATCGGCGGCGGCCAGGCCGGCCTTGCGATGAGCGCGCAGCTCAAGAAGCATGGCATCGGGCATGTCGTGCTGGAAAAGAACACCATCGCCCATTCCTGGAAGACGCAGCGCTGGGACGCGTTCTGCCTGGTCACGCCGAACTGGCAGTGCCAGCTTCCAGGCTTTCCCTATGCCGGCAAGGACCAGCACGGCTTCATGCTGCGCGACGAGATCGTCTCCTATATCGAGGATTTTGCCAGGCACACCTGTGCGCCGGTTCGCGAAGGTGTCGCCGTCACGCGTCTCAGGCAATCCGGTCGCGGCTTCATGCTCGAGACGACAGCCGGCGAGATCGCCGCGGATCGCGTCGTGCTGGCCGTCAGCGGCTATCACGTCCCGAAAGTACCGCCGTTTGCGGAGCGGCTCGATTCCGCGATCACCCAGATCCACTCCTCGGCCTACCGCAATCCGGATCAGTTGCCGCCCGGCGAGATCCTCGTGGTGGGCAGCGGACAGTCGGGCTGTCAGATCGCCGAAGATCTGCATCTGGCAGGCCGCAAGGTGCATCTCGCCGTCGGCAGCGCGCCGCGGTGCCCGCGCTTCTATCGGGGCCGGGACGCGGTCGACTGGCTCGACGATCTCGGCCAGTATGACCTGCCGGTCGAGCAGCACTCGCTCAAGGAAGGTGTTCGCAGGAACGCCAACCACTACCTGACCGGCCGGGACGGCGGCCGCGACGTCGACCTGCGCAAGTTCGCCCTCGAAGGCATGAAGCTCTACGGCCGCCTCAGGGATGGCCGCGGAACCAGATTGCAGCTTGGCGATGATCTTCAGACCAATCTCGACAATGCCGATCGGGTCTATAATGGCATCTGCCGACTGATAGACGAGCACATCGCAAAGAATGGAATCGCGGCGCCTGTGACGCCTCACTATGAACCGGTGTGGACTCCCACTGCGGCACCGACGGAGCTCGATCTCGCAGCGAGCGGCATCACCAGCATCATCTGGACGACCGGCTTCCGGTCCGACTGGTCCTGGGTCGACCTGCCGATGTTTGACGGTACGGGTTATCCAACCCACAAGCGAGGCATCACGTCGGTCGACGGCGCTTATGTGATTGGACTGCCGTGGCTCTACACTTGGGGCTCGGGCCGGTTTGTTGGCATCGGGCGAGATGCAGAGTTTGTTGCAAATCACATCAAAGAGCGATCGAACGAATCGCACGCCGACACGCATCAAGCCGGCCGGCGCGAGGTCTCGCAATATGCAGCGAGGGTAGCCGTGTAGCCCCGCTTGCGCGAATACTGGCCGTCAACAGTCACGGACAAGATGAATGGCGAGGAGAACAGCCGTCTCCTCGCAACCCCAACCCGCGTCTAACAGGAGACCTGCAATGAACGATGGTTACTTCGCGCTCGATACCAACAAGATCGCCTGGGATATTCTGGATGTCCCGGAGATCAACGGCAAGCTCCCGCTTAAGACTTGCAAGGTCGATGAAAAGACAGGTGTGGCGATCTGGAAGATCAAATACCCCGCCGGTTACACCACCATATCGCACTGGCACAGTTGCTTACACGGAATCTACGTTCTCGATGGAGTGCTCCGTACGCATGCTGGCGAATATGGTCGTAAGTCTGGGTGCCTCACGTATGGTGGGGTCGAGGCGGGCGTTGCGAGGTTTATGGGAGGTCTCAGCGACCGTCGGGATCTCGCACCCCGCCTTGATTGATTGAAGGGCCGGACACCCGGACGGTAGCAAGTGCTGGCCGCACGTTTGACGATCCAGGCGCCGGCCCTGCCTCGTGAACAAGGCAGGAGCAGCATGACAGCCTCACACTTTGCAGACAATAGCTTCGTC
>NZ_AXAS01000052.1 GCF_000472925.1 Bradyrhizobium sp. Ec3.3 | reverse complement strand
GTTGGTCGGCCGCAGCGGTGCCGCGATTTCCAGCGCCAATACGATCTGAAACCGGCACGGTGCCAACGGATGACGGTATCCGGCGTCACAATCGTGAACGCCTTGATGGTATTTGGCACCAAACGATACAGACCAACAAAGATCAGGCGATCCATGGCACTGAAGGGCACCCTCTTCGGCACATGCCGTCGCTGGATGTTAAGTTGATGACGAAGGATCAGGATCTCAGCTTCCAACGAGACCCGCGACCGGAACAATAGGACCAGCACCGACCAGACCAGGCTGTAAGCTTCTCTCATGAGACAAAAGCATTGCGCGATTCGACCTCAGGTACCAGCCGGATTAGGGTTTCCGACAGGGACAAGCGGCCAACGAGGTCGCGACCGCTAGGCGCCACGTTGCCTAAGTGACAACTTGCTGCTGGGGCGGCTGATTCTTCTCGTCGCGAGCGGGAAGTGGTCCATCACCTCGGGCCTACCTGCGGCCACCACTCCGCCAGTTGGACGAGTTACGCCGACGCGCTCTTTGAACCTGCACGGTAGTCCGCCGCAAAGTTCGAGCGAATATTTCTGCTTTTCGTGCTTGCTCGCGCAGCTCCTCCAATTCGCGCAAATGAGCAATGAGCTCAGCGGTCGAAAGGCCCAACGCGGCTATCTGCTCCCTAACGGAAGGCATGAGTCACACCCAAGGTCTTTAGCGCTCCATACCTGCAGCAAGAAGGATCTCGTCAGGAAGGTGCGACGGACGGCGGCCGCCGCGTTAATTGCTCTTGCGGAGGAACACATAGTCCGCGGTATAGGGGACGCTGAGATATTTGCCCTCACTATCGCATGATCCTTGCGCAACCCCACCCTTGGTATTTTTACGCAGCACGGTAACCGCCTCGGACAGAACGCCCTTGTTGCGGTGGTCAACCACTTCAAGTTCCAGCCACGAAATATCGTTTGCAGTAGGCGCGGGCATGCTCTTGACCACCCTGCCCTTTACTGCGCCACCATCGACGAGCTCCCAACTCGGTCCAGCGTAGTGCCGGCCAACCGATTGGCCGGCGACGATGAGCGTGGCGATGGGCTCACGGAATTGCCACGCCAGCGCGCCGACCGTTCCGGCCGGCTGTGAGGTATTCGGTTTGCATTGGTAGATCTGGGCGCCCTCCGCATGAAACGTTGCGATGACGGTATTCTCGCCGACCGCCGGCGGTTGTGCCCGCGACGCCGCCCCAACAGCCAGCCCAACGTAGACAAGCGAAGAAACGCAAATTAGCACTCTCGAAGAAATCTTCATCGGTCCTCTCGACTTCGTAGAAGGTCAATCATTCAGAAACTGCTCGGAAGATTGTTCAGGCTAGCGCTCGCGGAGCATCTCCTGCCGGTAGCGGCGCAACGGCGACAACAGATAACTCAGGATGGTCCGCGAGCCGGTCTTGATCTCCACCGTCACCGCCATGCCGGGCGACAGATTGACCATCCTGTCGTCGATCTGCATATGCGTGCGATCAAGCGAAATTCGCGCGCTGTAATTCAGCTCCTGGCCCTTCGGCTCACTGCTCTCATTTGAAGGTCCGAGCACCCGCTCGCCGGAACGGTCCTGTGCACGGTCGCGGATCACAGCGTCCTGTGAGACCGAGAGTACCTGGCCGTAAAGCAGTCCATAGCGCGTGAAATTGAAAGTATCGACTTTGATCTCGACCTGTTGCCCGGCATGGACGAAGCCGATATCGGCGTTCGACACCATGGCCTCGATCTCTAGCCGGCTGTCGCTCGGCACCACCACCAGGAGAGGCTGTGCCGGCGTCACCACGCCGCCAACGGTATGCACGGTGAGCTGCTGCACCACGCCGTCCACCGGAGCCGCTAACCGTTGTAGCTTCGTCCTTTGCTCGGCCTTGATCAGATCCTGCGCCAGGCCGTTCGCTTTTTGCTCGGCCTTGGCGAGGTCGTCGGAGATCGTGTGCCGATACTCCGCCGCCGCCTGATTGCGCGTCTCGCGGATCGCGGCAATGGCTGCTTCAGTCTCCTGCAGATGGCTCTTCTGAACGCTAAGCTCCTCCTGTTGCTCGACCAGGAGCTGTAACACCTCGAAATAGTTGAGCTTCGAGCCTAACTCCTTTTCCACGAGCGTCTTGCGGATATCGACGCGCGACTGGACGACGGGGATGATCGTTTCGAGCTTGTGAATTGTCGCCGCGGTCGTGGCTTGTTCGGCTTCCTTCTGCGCCTGTTGACGCGCGAGTGCGCCAACCTTGGCGCGATGCTCGGTCACCTGGTTGAGCAATAGCTGACGCTGGGTGCTGATCAGCTCCAGGTCTGCGCCGGCAGGCGGCACGAAATCAGCCACCGGATCGCCCGAAAGCGCCGCCCCCAACCGCGCGATATTGAGCCGCTCGGCAAGGAGGTCGTTGCGCAGATGATCGCGCTCCGCCTCGTTCGTGGTCGGATCGAGCTCGATCAGGACATCGCCGGCCTTGACCGCCTGACCATCCTGCACCCGAATGGAGCGCACCACGCCGGTCTCGAACGGCTGAATGACCTTGACGCGACCGCTGGGGAGGATTTTTCCGGTCGCCGACGCGACGATATCGATCGTGCCCCACCAAGCCCAAATCAGGGCCATGCAGAACATGAGAATGATGGCGCTTCCGATCGCGCGGCCGATCGGCGATGGTGGTGTCTCCACGATTTCAAGAGCAGCCGGCAGAAACGCCAGCTCTTCGCGGCGCCTCGATCGTGGACCTCGAAACGGGATGACGCGTTGCGCACGCTGTTCCGGCGTCGCGAGTTTAGCCGACCTCATGGAACCCTCCCTGCAACCGATGTAGCGACGCATAGCGGCCGCCGGTCTTTATGAGTGCGTCGTGACTACCGTCCTCGACCAAGCGGCCGCGATCAAACGTCACGATGCGATCCGCCGCCCGCACGGTCGAGAGCCGGTGCGCGATCACCAGTACCGTCCGTCCATTGGCGATTTGCTTCATGTTCTCTTGAATGATTCGCTCGCTCTCATAGTCCAGGGCGCTGGTCGCCTCGTCGAAGATCAGGATTCGCGGGTCGGAGACGAGCGCGCGCGCAATGGCGATGCGCTGGCGTTGGCCGCCAGATAGCGTCGAGCCGCGCTCGCCGACCACGGTGTCGTAGCCCTCTGCGAGTTCGAGGATGAACTCATGTGCTCCCGCAAGCCGGGCCGCCGCGATCACGCGCTCCATCGGCATCGCCGGATCAGCGAGCGCGATGTTGTCACGCACCGAGCGATTGAACAGCGTATTCTCCTGCAGGACGACGCCGATCTGGCGGCGGAGCCAGGCGGCATCGGCCATCGCGAGATCCATTCCGTCGATCAGCACGTGTCCGCGCTCCGGGACGTAGAGCCGCTGGACCAGCTTCGCGAACGTGCTCTTCCCAGAACCGGAGGGCCCGACGATGCCGACGGTCTGGCCTGCCGGTACATCGAACGAGACGTCGCGCAGGACTTCCTGTCCGTCGATTCGATAGCGGAACGAGACGTGGTCGAATTTGATATCTCCCCTGATCGCCGGCAGCCGTGCGCGCCCAGCTGAGTAGGTCGGCTCGGCGGTGGTGTTGAGGATGTCACCAAGTCGGGCAATCGAGAGCCGCGCTTGGTGAAAGTCCTGCCAGATCTGGGCAAGGCGCAGGACCGGCGCGCTCACCCTGCCGGCGAGGATATTGAAGGCGACCAGTTCGCCGACCGAGAGGCTGCCATCGATGACGAGCTTGGCACCACAATAGAGGATAGCTGCGGTCGCGATCTTGCTGACGAGCTGTACCGTCTGGCTCGCACTGTTGCCGAGACTCAGAACCCGGAAACTCGCGGCAATGTAGCCGGCGAGCTGCTCTTCCCAGCGGCGCTGCATCTGCGGCTCGACCGCCATGGCCTTGACCGTCTCGATGCCGGTGACGCTCTCGACCAGGAAGGCCTGGTTCTCGGCACCACGGCGGAATTTTTCATCCAGCCGTCGCCGGAACAGCGGCGTCGCCCCGGCCGAGATCCCGATATAGAACGGAAACGAGCCCAGCACGATCCAGCTCAAGAGCGGCGAATAGAAGAACATCACGCCCAGGAAGACGAAGGTGAAGAACAGGTCGATCAGCAGCGTCAAGGCCGAACTGGTGAGGAAATTGCGGATGTTCTCCAATTCGCGGACCCGCGCGACCGAGTCGCCGACGCGACGCGCCTGGAAATAGGCCATCGGCAAGGCCAGCAAGTGATGAAACAGGCGCGCGCCGAGTTCGGCATCGATGCGGTTGGTGGTGTGCGCAAACAGAAAGGTCCGCAGGATTCCGAGCACGGTCTCGAAAACCGAGATCGTCACCAGCCCAAGCACGAGGACATCGAGCGTGCTCAGCGAGTGATGCACCAGCACCTTGTCAATCACTACCTGGAAGAACAGCGGCGAGACCAAGCCGAGCAGCTGCAGGAAAAACGACGCGACCAGAACTTCGCTCAGAAGATGTCGGTATTTTTGGATCGCCGCCAGAAACCAGGTGATGTCGAACCGGCGGGTGCCATTGGACAATCCAGCGCGGCGGGTCATCAGGATTAGCTGCCCGTCCCAGACGGCAACGAGTTCGTCCCGCGTCATCAAGACAGGCCGGGGCGCCAGCGGCGAGTGCGCCAACACTCTTTCCCCGTCGGACTTGGCGAGCAATAGGAAGCCACCATCGCGCAAGGACGCGATGGCGGGCAGGGGCGTGCTGCCAAGCCGTGACCAGTCAGTCCGGTACGCACGCGCCTTGAGGCCGAGATCCCTGGCGCACCGGAGCATCTCCGCTGCGCCAATCTTGTCGGTTCCGAGCCGATGCCGGATTTGTCCGGCATCGGCCGCAACGCCCTGGAGGTGCAGCAGCGTCACGAGGGCTTCGAGACCTGGGTCGGTCGGTCTTGCGCCATTGGTTACGAGGCTCATGGGTGCTCTCCGGGGCGAGGTCGTTGGCGTCAGGCGGCGTGCGGCTGAGTCAGCAACGGCGGCTGGCTCAACGGCGGCTCGGCGATCGGCGTCGCACCTTGACCTGCACCCGCCGAGACGAAGCTCGACGCCATGAACTGGCCGAGCACGCTCGTTCTCGCCGAGCCGCCCGGGATAACGGTGTTGTTTCCCGGACCGCCGTCGAGGACATTCTGCGGGCTGCCGCCGATCAGAATGTCATCGCCTGCACCGCCGCTGAGCACCTCGCGGCCGTTGCCGCCGATCAGGACGTCGTTGCCGTCGCCGCCATTGGCGGTAAACAACATGGCGCCTCCAAGTCCCGTTGCATTGATGACGTCATCGCCGCCGAGGCCGTTGATGACAAGGCGATCGGTCGTGGCATCGAAGCCGGTGATCGTCACGTCAGTCGAAAGACCCGACACGGTGACAACACCATTGTTGTCAGTGACGTTGATCACGTCATCGCCGCTGGTCGCGTTGATGACGACCGTATCGGCTTGGCCGTCGCCGACGCCGCTGCCGGGCGTAGCTGACAGGTCGATGGCGATGTCCTTGACGCTCGTCTTGGACAGGTCGTCGACCGTGATGGTGTCAGTGCCGCCGAGAGCGTTGACATCAATGGCCTCCATGTTGGCGAGATTCATCGTGACATTGCCGATGTCGCGGGTAAGCGTCGATCCCTTGCCATTGGCCGAGATCTCGATGTTCTCGTTGGCACTCGCGCCGTTGAACAACAGCGTGTCGTTGCCCGCGCCGCCGTCGACCGTGTCGCTGCCGTCGCCCGGATTCCAGATGAAGGTGTCATCGCCTGCTCCCATCGAGGCCACGTCATTGCCGCGTCCGCCGATGACGGTGTCGTTGCCCGCGCTACCGGTGATGGTGTCGTTTCCATCGCCGCCGTTGATCGTCAGGTTGACCTGGCCCGGACGAAGGGCGGAAGCGTTGATGATGTCGTTTCCGGCGCCTCCGTTGACGACAACCGAGTCGAGGCCGGCGTCAATACCAGTGATAGTCACCTGCGCAGCCAATCCATTGACGACAACGGACGAGCCATTGCTGACGACACTGATCTTGTCGTCGCCGGCGGTCCCGTTGACGCTCACCATATCGGCCGCGCCGTCGCCCTGACCGTTGCCTAGCGTCCCGGACAGGTCGATTGCGACCTGCTTGGCGTCAGTACCGGAGAGATCACCGACGTTGACGGTGTCGGCGCCGCCCAGCGTGGCGAGCTGAATGTGCTCGATGCCGTTGAGGTCCATGGTAACGGTGCCGACGTCGCGGAACAGTCTCACCCGCGAGCCGTTGGCGGAGATATCGATGTTCTCGGCCACATTGGCGCCGTTGAACACCAGCGTATCGGTGCCGGCCTCGCCCTCGACAATGTCGCTGCCGTCGCCGGGATTCCAGACGAATGTGTCGTTGCCGTTGCCGAGGAAAGCGACGTCGTTGCCGCGGCCCCCGATCACGCTGTCGTTGCCGTCGCCGCCGATCAGGGTGTCGGCGCCCGCGCTGCCGGTGATGGTATCGTTGCCGGCCCCGCCATCGATCGTGAGGCCAATGACACCGGCCGCAAGGCCGACAGCAGTAATGACGTCGTTACCCGCACCGCCCTCGATTGTGAGCTGGTCGTTGGCACGCTCGGCGCCGGCAATGGTAACGGTTGCGGGCAGACCAGCGACGGTGACCGAGCTTCCCGCGCCTGCCACCTGAATGTTGTCGCTGCCTGCAGTGCCGTTGACGGTGACGCTATCGGCCGCGCCGTCGCCCGCGCTGCTGCCCGGAGTTGCCGCTAGGTCAAGTGCGACTTGCGTGACACCGGTGCCGGTGAGGTCCCCGACCGTGATGTTATCGGCGCCCCGGAGGGCGTTGAAGTCGATGTGCTCGATGCCGTTGAGGTCCATGTCGACGTTGCCGACGTCGCGGGTGAAGCTGACCCGCCCGTGATTGGCCGCGATGTTAATCTTTTCGTTGATGTTGGCGCCGTTGAAGATCAGCGTATCGGTGCCGTCCTGGCCCTCGACGGTGTCGCTGCCGTCGCCCGGATTCCAGACGAAGGTGTCGTCGCCCGCGCCGCCGACCAGCAGATCGTTGCCGCGGCCGCCGATGATGGCGTCGTTGCCGTCCCCTCCCAGCAACGTGTCGTTGCCATCACCGCCGGTGATGGCGTCATTGCCTGCGCCTCCGTCGATGGTGAGGTTGATGAGGCAGGCAAGACCGTTTCCGGCAGTGAAGACGTCATCGCCGCCGTTCATGTTGAGCACTAAGTTCTCGGCGGTGCCGATGTCGAGCGAGAACGGCGCCGGGCTGAGGCGATCGAAGCGCACGCGGGAACCGTTGGCAGTAAGGGTGAAGATCTCGGAGCCGTTGCCGCCGTTGACTATGGCGGTGTCGATGCCGTCGCCGCCCTCCATCAGGTCGGTACCGTCGCCCGGATTCCAGATCATGCGGTCGTTACCTGCCCCGCCGAACATCTGGTCATTGCCGGCGCCGCCAATCAACGTATCGTTGCCGGCGCCGCCGAACAGCAGGTCGTTGCCGCCCTTGCCGATCAGGGTGTCGTCGCCTGCGCCACCGAACAGCTCATCGTTGCCGGAGCCGCCGGCGATGATGTCATTGCCGGCGCCGCCGAACAGCTGAGCGGCGGGGAGTGCGCCATTGGTCTCGTCGAGCGAGATCGTGTCGTTGCCGCCGGTGCCGAACACCTGGATCAGGGAGGTGTTTGCGACCGTCGATGCTCCCCCCGTGATGGCGACCGCGCCGCCGTTGATGAGGATCGTTCCGGCCGCGTCGCGGCTGACGACGATGTTGTTGCTGAGGTTATCGTCGAACACCGAGAGCAGACCGGCAGTCGGGGAGAAACTAGCTTTGATAGCCATGGGTCGTCCTTTCAGGATTTAGGGAAATGATGGATTTGGTTGAATTCGTTCTGATTGTTTCGATGTTCGGCGCACGCAAGCACCGCTTCATGGGAAGTTCAGAAGAATTCGGCGCTCAGATCGAGGCCGCACGTTGCCAAAAACACTGCAAGGCGTAGGCCCGCTCCGCAAAGCATGGCAATCATACCGAGCGTATCGACGTCAGGCCGGGTTGCTGACGCGCGGGAAGGAACTCCCGCCTTGGTCGCCCGGCCCGCGCCTGGCGAAAGATTCGATCCGATAGCCATTGTCACCTCCGTCATTTGACGCGCGCATCCGCGGTTGCAGGGCCACCAGTTGTGGCGGCCTCGCGCTACGGAAGCATTTCAGGCGAGGGTAATCGTGTTACGGCTGTAACCTGGCGGGCGGTCGCAGGCAGCGCGTCAACGCTGAGGCAAGCTCGGTATGGTCGAGAGGCCAGCGCAGCACCTCGGAGATTCCGGCGTGCGCCAGAACGTCGACGCTGACATCGAGGGTGGAGGCAAGCAGCACGGGCTGCAGCGGGGATATCTCATGCACGGCTCGCGCCAAGTCTACTCCGGTCTGCGGCACCGCGTCGTGACTGACCAGGATGACATCGAATCGACCGGGCGCGGATCGAAATGCTGCAAGGGCGTCAGCCGCAAGCTCAAACCCGACTGGCTCGTATCCCAACGCCGCCAGTTTCTCTTCATCGCGCAGCAGGCGATCGCGCTCGCTCTCGACGATCAACACGGTTTCGCCGCGTCCGAGCGGTGGTGCCGACGGCACGTCTGCCGCGATCGTGCCCGCTGCGACGGAGGGTAGCCAAATCTCGAAGCGGCTTCCGCATCCCGTTTCACTCTGAACATTGATGGCTCCATCATGATCGCGAACGATTTCGCGAACCGTTGCGAGACCGAGACCAGTTCCTGCCACTCGCGTCGTAAAGAACGGTTCGAACATTCGTCGCGCGACACGTTCATCGATTCCCCGTCCGTTGTCGCTTACGGAGAGGCATACATAGCGGCCAGGCGAGAGTTCGCCGTCGTTCATTGCAACCGCGACGGTTACCTGTTCCTGGTTCGCGGCCACGCGGATACAGCCGTTGTCGCTCATCGCCTGCGCGGCATTGGTGCAGAGATTGAGAATGATCTGCTGGAGTTGCGAAGGTTCGCCGAACACGGCGACGCCGGCGGGGACGTCTTCGATCACAAGCTTCACATTCGCCGGCAGAGAAGCCCGTAACAGTGAGGCCGACTCCTCGAGCAGGACACGCATCTGCACCGGTTGGGCACGCCCGTCGGTCCGCCGGCCGAAGGTAAGGATATTGTCGACGAGATCGCGACCGCGCTCGGCGGCACGGCGTATCTCGTCGATATGCTGTGCCGGTTTTGTGCCGCGGGTGAGCTGCGGTTCCGCCATCTCCGAATAACCAAGGATGGCGCCGATGATATTATTGAAGTTATGCGCAATTCCGCTGGCCAGCGATCCCACCATCTGCATGCGGCGCGCTCGTTCGAGCCGCACCGCAAGCTTTGCTCGTTCGCGCTCTAGGAATTCGCGTTCGAGCGCGTTAGCCACGACGTCACCGGCAAGCCGCGCTACCGGGACAGGAGAAATTCTGTTCCGAATCGGCCGGAAGCGGTCAAAACCCATGATGCCTTGGACCCGGCCCGGCCGGATCAGCGGCAAACAGGCCCATGCACGCACACCGGCGCCCATCAGTGCATCCTTGACAGCGCCGGACGGTAAGTCGCTCGTATCGGCAATGGTGACACCGTCCGGTTGATCGGAGCCGAGTTGCTCGGCCACCGCCAGTGCCCGTTGAGGCCAGTTTGGCGGGAACGTCACTCCGTGCTTGGACCATGCGTGCACCCGGACCGGTTTCTCATCGAGCACCACATACGCGCGATCTGCGTCGATGAGCCGGCTGAACTCTCCCAGCACCAGCTTCAGTCGCCCCCCGGTTTCAGCCGGCGAGTAATTGATCAGGCGCGTCGAATTCTCAGCGATGACATGTTCAAAGTCCGCTCGCCGGCGCAAGGCAATGGCGCGAGCACGCAGCCGAAGGCCGAGAAACACGAGTGTGATGAGCAGCGACAGCGACACCAGATATAACAGCAGCCGAAAGCGCTGCTCCGACGCTTCGACAGCCGAGCGATGCTTGGAAAACAATGCGCGGATCGCCTGGAGGTGCTCTCCGCTGGGCACCGCGATGAACGCCTTTAGCGTCGCGTCAACTTCAGGCAGCAGACCATACAGCAAACGAGCATGCGCCAACATTGCCCGTGCCACTTCCGCTTCGGGTCCGGTCGCGGGCGTTTGGACGGCCAACTGGTCGATACGCTCCTGCAGCGCCTTCAGAGCGTCGGATGACGTGTCGCGCGCGAGATAGAGGATCGCCGCTGCTAGCTCGCCGGCTGCGGGGGCGAGCTGCGTGTCTTGCACGCGGAAGGCCGGGCTTGTGCTGAGAAGACCGACATAGGACAGTGAATTCTGCAAAAGCGCGTTGCTGGTCTTGAAACGCTCCATCAACTCTTCCTGCCGAACAACCGCGGCTTCAAGCAGGTCAAGCGACGCCATATCGAGGCGCTCAGCCTTTGCATGGGCACGCAGCCGACCGACCGCCTCCTCCATCGCCTGCGCGCTGCTCTCGAAGGTGTCATAGTCACGAAGCAAGCCGGTCCGCGCCTGCAGAACGTCGCGGTGGAGCGACGCCTCGGCAAGCGCGTAATCGTCAAAGGCCTGCAGCGCAGCAGTATACGCCGGCGCGTTGGAGTCGATCCCCCGCAGCAACAGCCAAGTGAGCAGAGCGAGCAGCAGCGAGACTCCGAGCGCGCCCGGCAAGTTCCTCATGGCCGCACGATACTTGTGCCGGGTGTGGCGGCGAAAGGCCGCACCGCCCGGTCGCGATAATTTCCAGTCAGCGTGTTGAGGAAGGCGACGATGACGGCGATTTGCTGATCAGTCAGCACGCGGTCGAGCTGGGCGATGCCCATCGCCTTCACTGCCTCGGCCAGCGTCGGCGCGCTGCCGTCGTGGAAATAGGGTGGCGTGGTCGCGACGTTGCGCAAGCTTGGCACGCGAAGCAGTTCGGGAGCCGGCGAACCGAGCGGATGGAAAACACCGTGCCTCTGAAACATGTTGCCACCGACGTTGACCCCCTGATGACAGGCGACGCAGCCAAGTGACTTGAACATATGATAGCCGGACAACTCCGCCGGAGTGATCGCGTCCGCTTCTCCCGTGAGCCAGCGGTCGAAGCGACTGTTCGGCGTAACGAGAGAGCGTTCATAGGAAGCAATAGCATCCAAAACGGAGGCGGCGTCGGGCTCCTTGCCATAGGCGTCGCGAAACTGTTTCACCATTTCGGGATCGGTACGCATCTTATCGACGACTTCGTTGGGGCTCGACGCCATGATCGCGGGGTTGTGAAGGCTGTGCTCGGCTCCTTGTTCAAGTGAGCGAATATTTCCTTCCCAGTTGAGACGAAAATTCAAGCTTGCGTTGAAGACCGTTGGCGTGTTGAGGACCAGCGGCTGGCCATCCGGAGTGTCGCTCACATTGGCACTGGCACCGTTGGTCCCTATATCGTGACACGATGAACAACTATGTGTGTTATTGTGAGATAAGCGCTTGTCACTGAACAATTTCTCTCCGAGCAAGACACGCGGAAGCTCTTGGGCGGGGACAACCGGGATTGGCGTGATCGGCTCCTGGCCGGCGTGAGCCCGAGGGATTGGCCATTGAGCGGCTGCAGACCAGGCGGTAACCAAGTAAACGAAAACCAATAGGATTCTGCGCCTGCAAACCGCTGCGGGAGGCATCACTGGAAGGGTTGAACATGATGGGCGGTTCATCGTCGACAGACGCAAGCCTTCGCGGAAGCACTGATCGTCAGGTGTGTGTTCTCGTCGTGGAGGACGACCCTGCATTGCAGCGCATGATCCTAAACTATTTCGGAGAAAACAACATCCGTACCCTGGTGGCATCCAACCGCCACGAGATGATCGATAAACTCGGCGGCACCGAGGTGAATTTGGTGATCCTCGATCTTCGGCTCGGGCTCGAGGATGGCCTCGATCTGCTGCGAGAGGTCCGGTTGAGCTCCGACGTGCCGGTCATCATTATTACAGGTCATCGCCGTGACGACATCGATCGTGTGGTCGGACTAGAGCTCGGCGCCGATGACTACGTGACCAAGCCGTTCAATCTTCGTGAATTGCTTGCGCGTGTCCGAGCGGTTTTGCGGCGGCTTGATGTTGGACGGACAATGCCGGCGCGAGAACCAGAACGCGGCCATTTTCGATTTGCCGGGTGGAAGCTCGACCGCAGGTCCCGGCAACTCACCGATCCGACCGGAGTGCTGGTAACATTGACCAAAGGTGAATACGCATTGTTGATCGCGTTTCTCGAAGCGCCGCAGCGTTCGCTCAGCCGCGAGCACCTGCTGCAGGCGACCCGCGTCCACGAGGACGTCTTTGACCGCAGCATCGACGTGCAGATTCTTCGCCTTCGGCGCAAGCTCGAACGCGATCCGAGCGCACCGCGCGTGATCCAGACCCAGCGTGGTGTTGGGTACGTATTTTCCGTTCCAGTCACTCGGAGTTGAGGGGCGCATCCGTGCTTTGTGTGTCGCCGGCGCGGATGAGCAGTAAGGACTTAGAGCTGATCGCATCTCATATCAGCCGCGCGGCGGTAGACCGGAAAAAGACAATTGGCCGGCCGGGTGCGTATGAATAACCATGGCCATGCCCGTTCCAATCACCAAACCTATCCCACAAACCAAAGCCAGCGCGGCCAGAGGGCGGCGCTCGATGACGGAATTGATCCTGGACAGCCACGCCATTTGTCTTCCTTCCATCTGTCGCCGCGAGGGCGGATCGAACCGAGTTGTGCGATCGACCAGGCCTAGAGTGATTGCCCAGCACTACACAACAATTTCAGACATGGAGGACCGGGTTACGGTTGTAACACACCGCGGACGAACCAGCGCGTTCGTTCCATCGAAGCGCGCGCCGCCTTCATAACTGCCGCTTGCTGTGAAATTCGTCTCTGAAAGCATCCGGCGCCGCCGGCAACGGTTGGCCCGGCGGCATAGGATGGGGAACAAGTAGCCGGGGAGCGACTCGAACTCCCGACACGATTCTCTGTTCTCACTGCAACCACTAGAGCCATTTTCGGTAGGTCGAACAGCAGAACTGTGGTCGCGACGAGCATGGTCAGCGCCTGAGTCACGCGCGAGTACCCCGCCCGCTCGGTCTAACCGTCGTCATCGCAGGCCGAGAAACAAATGCCCGCACTCGCCGTCAATGGATTTTTCTTGACCTCCCGGCGCACATGTCGTGCACACGCTGCCTTCTAACCCGCTGAAAATTTGAACTCTCGGTCCAGTCCATCATGGGGAAGTTTGAGCTAGCCACGGCCGACGAGATCGAGGCCAATCAAATACGGTCCGCTTTGCGCCGGAGGCTGCCGCTCCAGACTACGCGTCAAAGCACACTTTGTCGCGACCATGCCGTCACCGGGCTACTCGCGGAATGTATTGCTCAAGCTCCGGATCCGGGAAATGCACCGTGCGACCGAGTTCAGCTGACCGGTAGAGTCCCATGAGAATTTCCATAACGCCAACTCCATCATCGAATGTTTCAGCCGGACTGGTGCCTCGCCTGAATGCTTCGACCATGTGGCGGTTTTCGTCCGTATAGCCGTAGATGCCGGCTTCGTCCTCGACCACCGGCATCAAGCCTTGCTCCGCATTCTGCTTTTCGACGAGATCCTCGCCCTCCGATCCCGACAATGCGCGGGACAGGAATATCCTGAGGCCCGTCGAGAGTGATGAGAACTCCATCGAATATTCGGGCCCGAGCAATTCCAGCTGGATACGCAAGCCGGCCCCAACATAGGTCCACGAAGTTGTCGCCTCGATCATCACCTGGTGCCCCTCCTTGTCTTCCATTGTCAGAATGCCGCGCGCAAAGTCTTCGACTGGACGTTTGTTGAAATCGACTCCCATCCGCGTCTTAAGATCGGCCGCATAACGTGGTCGCGTCCACTTGAGATTGGCCGTCGTTGCACTGGCACTGACCAACCGCAAGCTGTCGCGACTCGCGCCAGGGGCCGTCAGCAAGAACCGTGCGACCTCGACTGAATGGCACATCATATCGGACAGCACTCCGCCGCCCTGCTTGTTGCCTTGCCAGAACCACGGCTCGTGCGGTCCGGAATGTTCTTCTGCTGCGCGGGCAAGATACGGGCGCCCGCTTCCTGGTACGGCGCGCCGCCAAATGATGTCCTTGCCACGCGTTACTGCGGTCGAAAACAATTGGTTTTCCAGATAACCATGAAGCAAGCCGGCATCCTCGACGAGCCTGCGCATCTCGCGTGCCTCTGCAAGAGTGCGCGCCAGCGGCTTTTCACAGGCAACCGCGCGCAGGGGAGCCCCCGCCTTGGTCACCCGGTGAATGTCGCGCATGACATCGAGGCGGGTATCGTTCGGAGTCAGAAGCCAAAGCGCATCGATCTCTCCGGACATAGCCATCGCCTCGATGCTGTCAAACACATGCGCCGGTCCAAGTTCAAGACTGCGCGCCTTGTCCGCGATGCGCGTTCGCCGCTCGACAGAACGACTGTAAACGCCGCCGATACTGACGTTGCGCACACCGAGCATCGACTGCAGATGGAACGCGGCAATAAAGCCGCTTCCGATGAGACCGATGCGCAACACCGGAAGTTCCTTGAATTTCTGCATTTCAGAGACCTCTTCGATGACAACTGCGGCCTTGATTCAATGAGACGCTCTCAGCTGCCGCCCCGGAATCGCGGCCAACAATGTCTGGGTATAAGGATGCTCCGGCCGGCTCAGCAGTTCTTCTGTCGGCCTGACCTCAACGATTTCGCCATGCCACATCACCGCGATCCGATCGCAGACCTGGGCCGCAACGTTGAGATCGTGCGTTATGAAAAGTACGGCCAGCCGCAACTCCGCCTTCAGTGTCTCCAGCAGCGCGAGCACTTGCGCCTGGACCGAAACATCGAGCGCCGACACCGGCTCGTCGGCAACGAGCACCTCCGGATCGAGCGCAAGTGCGCGCGCAATGCCGATCCGCTGGCGCTGCCCACCGGAGAATTCATGAGGGTAGCGTCGCGCCGCGCTGGGATCTAGGCCGACCAGCGCTAGCAGCTCCTCGGCACGGGCGAAAGCCTGCGGCGCAGGAACGCCATGCGCAATCGGCCCATCGGCAATGATTCGTCCGACGCGACGACGCGGATTGAGCGAGGCGAATGGATCCTGGAACACCATTTGAATGTGCCTGCGGGCGGACCGCAAGGCCTGTCCACGAACCTCGAAGAAGTTCAGCTCGCCGATGCGCACGACCCCTGCGTCAGCATCGGTAAGACGCATTACCAACCGGCCGATCGTGCTCTTGCCGGACCCCGACTCTCCGACCAGACCGAGCGTTTCGCCGCGACGGATTTCGAAACTCACGCTCTTTACAGCGGCGACTTCAGTCTGCGGACTGAACCAGTCGTTAGTCCGGTACGTCTTCACAAGCCCCGAAGCTGCGCATGCGATTGGCTCATGCTCGGTCTGGATTCGTGCCGGCGGTATCCCGTGCGGCACGGCGGCGAGCAGCCGCCGCGTATAGGAGTGCTGTGGGCGTTCGAGCACCTCCTCGACCGGGCCCTGTTCCACCACGCGCCCCTTCTCCATCACCGCAACGCGGTCCGCAATGTCGGCGACGACCCCGAAATCGTGGGTAATGAATAGCACCGCCATGTCGCGCCGCTGCTGGATCTCGCGGATAAGCCGAAGAATCTGCGCCTGTGTGGTGACGTCAAGCGCCGTTGTTGGTTCGTCTGCCACCAGGATCGAGGGTTCAAGCGCCAGAGCCATTGCGATCATTGCGCGCTGACGCTGCCCGCCAGACAACTGATGCGGATAGCTCCGGATGATGCGCTCCGGATCGCGCAAGCCAACCTCCTCGAGAAGTGCGCGCACACGCACATGTCGTTCGGCTGGTGTGAGCTGCTTGTGCGCCTCGAATGCCTCCATGATCTGGTCGCCGATTCTGATCACAGGATTGAGCGCTGTCATCGGCTCCTGAAAGATCATAGCGATACTTTGGCCGCGCAATGTCCGCCACTTTGCAGGGGACAGATTGAGCAGATCGCACCCCTCGAATCGAATGGTTCCCGCTGTCAGACGAATGTCCTTGGACAGCAGCCCCATTACTGCCGAGGCGCAGACCGATTTGCCGGAGCCGGATTCACCGACAACGCAAAGGATCTGTCGCGGATGCAAGGTCAGAGAGACGTCCTCGACGGCAAAGGCGCGATCCGCGCCTGAAGGCAGCGCCAGAGTCAGGTGCTCGATCGACAGGACCGCCTCTGCCGTTTCGTTCTTCCGATCCAGCATTTGCGTTCCTCCTCATTCGGCTCAGACCGCCAGCGCGATACCGTCCTTGCGATGATCGGACGCGCCGAACATGACACCCCGGGAAACGTCGAGGTGGACGGCTTGACAACCTCCGAGCGGCTCGTCCGCCCAGATCACGCGATGACAGCGCCGGGTCAACTCGTCAGCGACGGAGGCTGGAATCGTCGGCTCGAGCGTCAGCGCGCCATCGAAGGCAAAGCTTCGCGGCGTATCCGACGACTGCTGAACGTCGAGACCGCGATCAAGCACGCCGCTCAGGATCTGCATGTGCCCGGCAGCCTGATATTGTCCACCCATGACGCCAAACACCATGATTGGCTTACCGCCTTTCGCCAGAAGGCCTGGAATGATGGTGTGAAAGGGGCGCTTTCGCGGCGCGATTGCATTGGGATGTCCCGGGACGAGGGAAAATCCCGCGCCGCGATTCTGTAGCAGAACACCCGAACGAGGAGCGTAGAGGCCGCTGCCGAAGGCGAAGAACAGCGAATTGATCAAAGATACCATGTTGCCATCGCGGTCGACGACCGCCACATAGGCCGTGTCGCGATGGACCGGCATATCGAACGCGGCCGGCGCGCTCGCGCGCTCTCTGCTGATGCAGGCGCGCAATGCCGCGACTGATCGCTCCGATAGGAGCGCGTCGGCGTCGAGCGGACGGAATGCCGGATCGGCAACGAGCGCATCGCGCTGCCGGTAGGCCGCTTTGGTCGCCTCGGCAAGGAGATGAATGCGGTCCGCCTCGCTGAGGGCGGGGTCGGCCATGTCGAAGCCGGCGAGAATGCGGGCAATCAGCAGCGCTGCAATGCCCTGACCATTGGGCGGGCATTGCCAGATTTGATGGTCGCGGTAGTCGGCACTGATCGGCACAACATAGTCCGATCTGGCGCTCGTCAAATCTTCAAGCTCCATCAGCCCACCAAGGCTCCTCAGCGTTGCGACGATTTCCTCTGCAACAGCCCCCTCATAAAACGCGTCACGTCCTTCGCGAGCGATCCGGCGCAGCGTGGCGCCGAGTGCAGGATGGTTGAGTTTGCTGCCGACGACGGGCGCAGTTCCACGGGGCAGATAGACTGGTACGCCGGTCCGGTGTCGCTCGAGGCGACCGGCATAGCGAGCCCAGTCCAGCGCGGCGCGAGGGGTAACCACGAAGCCGCTTTCTGCCGCGCGGATCGCGGGCGCCAGAACTTCGTCCATGCCTTTCGAACCATAATCGGCGGAGAGCCGGCACCAGGCGTCAACGGCACCCGGAACGGTAACTGCATGGGGTGAATCGTCAGGGATGGATGTCAGTCCCTGTTGCCGAAACCAATCGAGGTCGGCCTTCAGCGGGGCTCTGCCCGAGCCGTTGATGGCCACCGGCTTGCCCGATGCAGGGGCATAGATCGCGAAACAGTCACCGCCGATGCCGGTCATGTGCGGATCAATGACCCCCTGGAGCGCGATCGCCGCGATAGCGGCATCGACGGCGTTGCCGCCGCTGCGCAGGATCTCCACCGCAGTCAGCGTAACGGCCGGATGAGACGTCGCGGCCATGCCCCGGTCGCCCACCGCCAGCGACCGCCCAGGTACCATGAAATCGCGTTGTCGCCAGCTCATGCCCTTCTCCGACTGTTGGGGCCGCTCAACGCTGATGGAGTATTCTGTCATGCGGCGACTTCTTCTGCCGCGAAGGGCAAGGTCAGCGGGCCAGCATCCCTGCCGATGCCGAACAGAGAGCGGTGCACAAGGTCGATCGCGCTGCCGATCGCGCCGATCAGTGTGGCGCGACTACCGAGCGCACTCAGCTCGATACGAACCGGCTGGCGCATACAGCGTCCGAGGTATTCGTCGATGCGGCGCTTCAACTCGGGCCGGGCGCCAATACTGCCGCCCACGATGATGATTTCTGAATCGAGCACGCTCTGCACGGCAAGGATGGCGCTCGTCAGGATGCGGCCGATCTCGTCGACCGTGATACGGGCGGCTTCCTCGGTGTCGAGCCGCTCGAAGATATCGCGCACCGTGCTGCCGAGCGAGCCGCCGAGTCCAACATAACGCTCGACAATGCCGGCGCTGCCGACGGCGGTTTCCAGCGTACCCAACCGCAGACCACGTGCGTCGTAAGGATCACCACCGAGTGGTAGGTAGGCGATTTCGCCGGCCGCGCCACGTGCGCCGCGCACGAGATAGCCATCCGAAAAGATGCCCATGCCGATACATGTACCGACAGCGATAAAGGCAAAGCTGCGAACCTTCCGACTGCTGCCGCGCCAATGCTCCCCGATCGCGGCAAGATTGACGTCGTTCTCGATGACAACCTCGATGCCGAGTTGCTCGCGCAATGCGGCTCTCACGTCCAAGCTGTCCAGGCCGGGAATGTTGGGCGCTATGACAATGCTGCCTGACACTGGATCAACCATGCCCGGACTTCCCATCACGCCGCCGCGCAAACGCTGTGCCGGTACACCCGCCTGCTGAAGCAGCGCATCCTTCATTCGCACGATCTGAGCGACAACAGCATGGCCACCGTCGTTGGACGTCGGTTCTATGCTCTCGGCAACGATCTCACCGTGCAGGTCGGCAAGTGCGACATGCAATTTCGTACCACCGAGGTCGATGCCCAGCACAAAGGCGGCATCTCCCCGAAGCGCGTAAGTCACCGCGCTCCTCCCAACGCTGCCCTGGATTTGCCCGTCCTCGTGCACCCAACCTTCGCGTTCGAGCTCGCGCATCACTTCCGAGATGGTCTGCTTGGACAGGCCCGTGCCGCGCGCGATTTCAGCACGCGAGACCGAGCGATCACGCAGCAAACGCTGAACTACAAGACGCACGGACTGTTGCCGCGCAATGGGAGAAGACGGAACATCTTGCATGAAGCGCGCGTCCAATTAGTCAATTAGTAGAACTAAAGTGCCATACGTGGTCCCGTCAAGAGGGCGTCTATGAGTTATTCTGGCACATTTTCGCTGAAATTCACAGGCTTGTTGAGGGTCACCAACCGTATTTGTTCGCGATATTTACAAATTGACCCGCTCATGCTTGTCTTGCCGCCGGGAGCAAGCCTAGGGACGAAAGGATCGCCGTAATGAATCGGATCGGATTGGCGCTGGCGGCATTTCTCACGATTGCATCTGGCCTGGCCTCGGCTGATGCCGCGACGCTGCGGGTCGGCATTCAGGACGATCCCGATGCACTCGACCCCGCGCTCAGCGGCACTTACGCCGGACGCTTCGTATTCGCGGCCCTATGCGACAAACTCGTCGATATCTCGCCTGACCTCAAGATCGTGCCGCAACTGGCGGAGGCTTGGGACTGGTCTGCGGACGGCAAGTCAATCACCTTCACACTGCGCAAGAACGTCACCTTCCACGATGGCACCTCGTTCGACGCAGCGGCGGTCAAATTCAACATCGAGCGCATGAAGACGATGCCGGATTCCAAGCGCAAGGCCGAGCTTGCGCCGATTCAAGACGTTGAAGCGCTCGCGGCGGACAAGGTGAAGTTGAACTTATCCGAGCCATTCGTTCCCCTGCTTGCCAATCTCAGCGATCGCGCCGGCATGATGGTGTCGCCCAAGGCCGCCACAGAAAAAGCCGGCGAGTTTGCCGCCGCCCCGGTCTGTGCCGGTCCGTATCAATTCGTCGAGCGGAAGTCGCGCGATCTCATTCGCGTCAAGAAATATCCTGGTTACTGGAATGCCGGACAGATCGGCTATGATGAGGTCGTCTACTCCTACGTGCCTGATTCAACGGTACGATTGTCACGGTTGCGGGCCGGTGATCTCGACCTCGCCGAGCGAATCGCGCCGACCGACCTCAAGACCGTGCGCGACGACGCGAATCTCGTTCTGCATTCCGGCCAGGGACTTGCTGTTTCGCATCTGATGTTCAACGTCGGTGCAGGTACGAAGGCTGATACGCCGCTCGGCAAGAACTCGACATTGCGCCAAGCCTTTGAGCTGTCAATCGACCGCAACGTCATCAATCGCGTCGCCTTCAACGGCGAATTCCTGGCGGACAACCAGATGATCCCGCCGTCCTCTCCCTTCTACGACAGCGCGCACAAGGCCCCTACTCGCGACATAGCGAAGGCGAAGGCGCTGATCGCCGCCGCGGGGATGACCCGCGTACCGATCGAAATCCAGTTCGAGAACACGGCCGGAGATTCCCGGGTTGCGCAAATCATTCAGTCGATGGCGGCCGAAGCGGGTTTCGACGTCAAGCTGTTACCGATGGAGACCGCGACGGCAATCGAGCGCTACATGAACGGCAATTTTGAAGCTTATATCGGCAACTGGAGCGGCCGCGCGGATCCGGACCCAACCCTGGTCGCCTTTTTCAGTTGCGCAGGTTCCCAGAACGTCAACAAGTACTGCAACAAGGATCTCGATGCGATCCTGAATCAAGCCCGAGCGGAGGCCGACGACGCCAAACGCAAGGCGCTCTACGTCAAGGCGACGGATGTCTATCTCAGCGACCTATCGTCGATCCCCCTCCATCACCCAAACTGGTTCTTTGCAGCTCGTAAATCGGTCGCTGGCATCGTCATGGTCCCCGACGGTCTTCTGCGGCTGGTCGGTGTAAGGCCCGTGAATTGATGCAAACCCCTCCAACATGCAGCACCGCGACCAAGTGAGGAACAGTCTGCCTCGATGAAGACTCTGGTTCTGCGCCGGCTCGCCGTCTTGTTACCGACCCTGTTGCTGGTGTCGATGATGGTGTTCGGACTGCAGAAGCTGCTGCCCGGCGATCCCGCGCTGGCGCTGGCCGGAGAAGAACGCAATCCCGAAGTCGTGGAATACCTTCGGCAGAAATATCGCTTCAATGATCCGATCCCGGTGCAGTACGGCGTCTGGCTGAAATCGGTGATCCAGGGTGATTTTGGCACGTCGGTGCGCACCCGCTTGCCGATCGGCAGGATGCTGGCGGAAAAACTGCCGGTGACGATTGAGCTCGCGATCCTCTCGATGCTGGTCGCTCTGCTTGTCGGATTGCCCATCGGAATCTTCGCTGCGCTGTGGCGAGGAACATTTCTCGACTACGGCGCGAGCCTATTCGGACTGGCCGGCCTGTCGATTCCACACTTCTGGCTCGGGATCATGCTCATCCTCTTGTTCTCGGTTAACCTCGGCTGGCTGCCCGCGGGAGGTTTCGTCTCGCCGTCTGAAAGCGTAGGGCGAAACCTACTTGCGATGCTAATGCCTGCTTTAGTGCTGGGTACGGGCACCGCCGCGGTCATGATGCGCCATGTCCGCAGCGCGATGATCCAGGCCATGAAGCAGGATTATGTGCGTACGGCCCGCGCCAAGGGTGTCCGCGAAGGCACCATTGTGCTGCGCCATGCGCTGCCGAATGCGCTGATCCCGGTAGTGACTCTGGGCACGTTGCAATTCGGAGAGCTCCTGGCCGGAGCGGTACTGACGGAGCAAGTCTTTTCGATACCTGGTTTTGGCAAGATGGTCGTTGATGGCGTGTTCAGTCGCGACTATGCAGTGGTTCAGGCAGTTGTGCTCTGCACTGCAGCTGTCTTCCTGCTGATGAGCCTGATTGCCGACGTGGCTTATGCCCTGCTCAACCCGAGGCTTCGATCATGAGCACGATTGAAGCGGAGCCGGTTGCACTTCCAGCCCGTCGACGTAGCCGTTCAGAGCTGCGCCGGCTGCTCCACGAGCCTTCTGCGGTGATCGGCGGCGCGATCATTCTGTTCTTCGCCGTGCTCGCTGTGTTCGCATCATGGCTCGCCCCCTACGATCCAAACGCACCGGATTGGATGGCCATTCGTGCCGCGCCCAACGCAATCCATTGGTTTGGTACGGATGATCTCGGTCGAGACGTACTCTCCCGCGTCGTCTTTGGCACACAAGCCTCGCTTGCCGCCGGCATGATCTCCGTCACTGTCGCAGTCTTGATCGGCCTTCCCCTGGGTCTCATCGCCGGCTATTTTGGCGGCATCGTCGACATGGTGATATCGCGCCTCGCAGACGCTCTGCTCGCCTGCCCCTTTCTCGTTCTTGCGATTGCACTGGCCGCGTTCCTCGGTCCCAGCCTTGAGAATGCGATGATCGCAATCGGCATTTCCGCCGTTCCGGTATTTGTGCGCGTTGCGCGTGCCGAGACACTGGTTGTCCGAACGGAGGATTACATCGCGGCGGCCCGTTCCCAAGGGCTTGGTCATTTCGCCATCTTGGCAGGGCAAGTGCTACCAAATGTTCTCGCGCCGACGATCGTGCAGGCGACACTCACGATGGCCATTGCAGTTCTGGCCGAAGCGAGTCTTGCTTTCCTTGGTCTTGGTCAACTTCCTCCGCTTCCCTCCTGGGGTGCCATGCTCGATGTGGCGAGGCAGTTTCTCAGCGAGGCGCCATGGATGGCATTCTGGCCCGGCCTCGCAATCATCGCTCTCGTAATCGGCTTCAACCTGATCGGTGATGGTCTGAACAGTGCTTTAAATCCCAGACACTAGCCGGCCGAATGCCTCGATAAATTGCCGGCCTCTCCCAGGCGTCTGTTCTTGAGCCTCTCGACGAGTTCCTCGCTGCGATCGAGGATCGGATTGCGAAGCCTCCGACGGGCCCGGATATCCTCGGCGCAACACAGTTCTCGACTTCTCGTGGTGTCGCGCTTCGATGCGAAGCCGCAAGGCACGTAAGATTGGATGTCGTTACCAAGACCGCTGGGCAACAATCAGACTAGGCTCGCCGTGGACTCGTCGCATCGCGGTTCCGTTGTTCGCGTAGAGCCCTTTCAGGGTCGCGTGATCGGCGTCGTAGCGATTGCGGTTGGCCTCATTCCGCGCGATCGAAACAGGCGGCTACCAGGTCGGCTCTCTCATCGACGGCAGCTTCAAGCGCTTTCCGGAGACTTTCGAGGATCTCGGTTGGCAGCGCACCGGTCGCATCAAGTGCGGGACCGAATCGAACGGCGGATTCCGGAACATCGCCATTTCAAACTGCGTCTTTGAAAGCTGTCGCGGCCTTGCGCTCGAGACAGTCGATGGCGGAATCATGGAGGACATCACCGTGACAGGGGTCAGTATGCGCGACATCCGCAACGCGCCGCTATTCGTGCGTCTCGGATCACGTCCGCGCGGCCCCACCGGCATTGCGATTGGCACACTCAAGCGCGTTCTGATCAGCAATGTCACCTGCAACGCGCTCCTGAACGATATGCCATCGATCATTAGCGGCGTTCCAGGACATGCGGTCGAAGACATCAAGATCAGGTACGGCTGAGATGGCCGCGCTCCAACCCTCCGAGCAACCGAGCGACTGTCCTGAGCCCGCTCTGTTTGGCTCCTTGCCGGCGCAGCACTTCTACATACCTCACGCGAAGAATCTTGAATTCAGCAATGTCGAACTGCGGGCCGTGACCATCGACGCACGCCCATCGTTTGGTTCGGCGACGCGAAGGGCGCCGACCTCATTCGCGTCAAGCTGCTCCACGGTCTCGGCGCGGCCGTATCGCTCAATGAGGTTTCCGATTTCCGCGCTCTCGCCAGCCGCGGCCTCAAGGAGGTATCGATCAAAGGTCCGATTTCAAAACTGCAGCTCTGAACACAAGGCTAATTCTCTCTCCAGCGGCGTTACCATCTCAACCAAGCGCGTAAGCTAGCATGCCTGCTATCATCCGGCGAACTCAGTCGCCAAAATCGTAGATTGGCGCAGAAAATCGTGGTCCGTGGTAGCGGGGACCGACTCGAACCACCGAGCGTTTGGCGAACTGCAGCACGCGCCAATTGCTCAAAAGTGCATCATCTTGACTGCCTGTCCGATTTGTTCGCCGTAATACGCAATTTTACGATGAGGGAGTAACAGACCTGCTCGAGTAGCGTCCGCGGTATATGTTGGGCTGAAAGCCACGGAGCTAAGCCAAGATGGTCGATGCAATGGACGACGCCGTTTAGTTCGACTCTGGACCTGAGCATTGGAAGCTGCATTTCCAAACGCGTCAGAAAAACTTGGCGGGAATGGAGCTGCTTACATAGCGAACTCAGCGGCTTAAGTGCTGGCTGGGGCGGGAGGGATCGAACCTCCGAATGGCGGAATCAAAATCCGCTGCCTTACCGCTTGGCTACGCCCCAAAACCGCCTTCGGGAACGGCGCCAGAACAGGCTACCGCGGATTCCCTTCGGGTCCCGCCGGTCTACAGAGAGTAGCCGGCCATTTCAACCGCCTCCGCGCGCAAATTGGCCGGCGGCGGGGGCGTTTGCGCCACTCTTTATTATGGGCGCCCTGCCCGCGCCCGGCCTGGCTTGCCAGTCACGAAACTTGGCCCTCCCGGCCATTGAGACCCCGGCGGTTTCGTGGGAATACGGCGCCAACGAGGTTTCCGGGAGTACGCCATGACCTACCGCGCGCCGATCAACGACATGCTGCTTTCGCTCAATCACGGCGCGGGCCTCAAGGCCGCCGTGGAGGCCGGCCATTACGGCGATTTCGACGCCGATATCGCAGCTGCCGTGCTGGAGGAAGCCGGCAAGTTCGCGACCGACGTTCTTGCGCCGCTCAACCGAGTCGGCGACGAGAACGGCATCAAGCTCGATGATGGCAAGGTCACGACCGCGCCCGGCTGGCCGGATGCCTATAAGCGCTGGACGGACGGCGGCTGGAACGCGGTGTCGGGGCCGGAGGGGTTCGGCGGCCAGGGCCTGCCGCTCGCGATCAACGCGGCCTGCACCGAGATCTGGAGCGCCTCCAACGTCGCCTTCGGCCTCTGCCCGCTGCTGACGGCCTCCGCGATCGAGGCGCTGGAGGCGCATGGCAGCGACGAGCTGAAGCAGATCTATCTCGAAAAACTCGTCACCGGCGAATGGACCGGCACGATGCAGCTCACCGAGCCGCAGGCCGGCTCCGACGTCGGCGCGCTGCGCACCCGTGCCGAGCGGCAGGCCGACGGCACCTATCGCATCAAGGGGACGAAGATCTTCATCACCTATGGCGAGCACGACATGACCGACAACATCGTGCATTTCGTGCTCGCGCGCCTGCCTGATGCACCCGCCGGCACCAAGGGAATTTCTCTGTTCCTTGTTCCCAAATTCATGGTCAACGTCGACGGCTCGCTCGGCGCGCGCAACGACATCTATGCCAGCGGCGTCGAGCACAAGCTCGGAATGCACGCCTCCCCCACCTGCACCATGACCATGGGCGATCATGGCGGCGCGATCGGCTTTCTGATCGGCGAAGAGAACCAGGGCATGCGCTGCATGTTCACGATGATGAACCAGGCCCGCCTCGGCGTCGGCCTCGAAGGCGTCGGCGTCGCCGACCGCGCCTATCAGCAGGCGCTGGCTTACGCGCAGGAACGCAAGCAGGGTCGCGCCCTCGGCAAGAAGGGCGACGGCTCCGATGCCATCATCGTGCATCCCGACGTCAAGCGCATGCTGATGCGGATGCGCGCACAGACCGCGGCCGCGCGCACCATCTGCTATGCGACGGCAGTCGCAATCGACGTCTCGACGCGCGCCAGGGATCCCGGCGTGCGGGTCGAGGCCGCGGCGCGCGCGGCGCTGCTGACGCCGATCGCAAAGGCCTATTCGACCGATGTCGGCAACGAGGTCGCCTATCTCGGCGTCCAGGTGCATGGCGGCATGGGTTTCATCGAGGAGACCGGCGCGGCCCAGCACTACCGTGACGCCCGCATCACCGCGATCTATGAAGGCACCAACGGCATCCAGGCGATCGACCTCGTTACGCGCAAGCTGGCGGCCAACGGCGGCACCGCAGTCTGGGGGCTGCTCGGCGAGCTCTCCGGCATCATCAAGCAGGTCGAGGCCTCCAACGATCCCGCCTTCGGCACCACCGGCGTCAAATTGCGCGAGGCGCTGGACGCGCTCAAGCGCACCAGCAAGTGGCTCCTGGAGCGGCTGGCTGAGGCGCCGAACGACGCACTCGCCGGCGCCACACCCTATCTCCAGCAGTTCGGTGCGACGCTCGGCGGCTGCATGCTGGCAAGCGAGGCGCTCGCGGCCAAGAGCGACGGCAACCTCGATGCGCCCCGCTACGTCTCGCTCGCCCGCTTCTTCGCAGAGAACATCACCGTGCAGGCCACCTCGCTGGAGCGCACCGTGACGGAGAGCGCGGAGTCGGTCGCAGCGGCGGACGCGGTGCTGCTGGGGTAAGAACTGCGCACTGTTCGCTCCGTCATCCCCGCGCAACCGCGAGGGGGTGGGATGCACCGCCCCCACCGTTGAAAACGGCAACCCCAGGTTTTGCAGTTCCGCAAGATGATGTAGGCTGACAGCAAAACGACAGGCTGGCGGCAACGGTGCTGCGGGCCGCTATTGGGGACTGGGAAGCATGGCCGGCCAGATTGTTGTGACACACGAGGGCGCGATGCGCGTGATCACGCTGCGCCGGCCGGACAAGAGGAACGCGGTCACGCAAGCCATGTACCGCGACATCGGCCACGCGATCGACACGGCGCAGAACAACCCGGACATCCGCTGCCTCATCATCACCGGCGGCTCCGGCGCCTTCAGCGCAGGCAACGACATCGAGGAGTTCCTGGCCGATGCCACGGCGAGCCCCGAGACGCCGAGAGCCTCCAATGCCATCAAGCTGCTTTATTCGCTCGCCCACAATGTGAAGCCGATCATCGCCGCCGTCGACGGCGTCGCGATCGGAATCGGCACGACCATGCTGTTCCATTGCGACTACGTGCTCGCATCGACGGCTGCGACTTTCAGGACGCCGTTCGTCCCGCTCGGACTGATCCCGGAGGGCGCATCAACCCTCTTGATGCCGCGCACCATGGGCTACCAGCGCGCCTTCGCGATGCTGGTGATGGGACGCACCTTCACCGCCGCCGAGGCGCAAAATGCCGGTTTCGTCAACATGGTCGTCTCACCCGGACATACCGAGGCCGAGGCCAAGAAGGTGGCGCGCGACATCTGCAAGCTGCCGGCGGACGCGGTCGCGATCTCGCGCAAATTGCTGCGCCTGCCGCCGGAGGAACTGACGCGCCGCATCGACCAGGAGAGCCATCTCTTCGGCGAACGAATACGCTCGAAGGAAGCCATCGCCGCATTCAAGGCGTTCTTCGCGAGGAACAGGCATTAGGCACTTCCTCTCGCCGCGCTTGCGGGGAGAGGTCGGAATTCAAGCGCGGTTTGAATTCCGGATGAGGGCGAGCTTCCGGGCTCACGTGTTGAGACGGCGACCCTTTGCACGCTTTCAACGCTGATCGATGCGAGGCTTGGGTTAGATCAAGCTTCGCTTCGCACCACCTCGTCGACGCCTTGGCTACCGGAGACACGACGGCGCCGATTATTGGTCCTTCAAGGTTCCCAGCGACACCGTTCCTTCGCAACCGGCGGCGATGCCGTCGACCACGCGAACGAACGCCGTTCGATATCCGCTGCCGAGGACATCGACCTTGCTGCCCTGCGGAGCCCTGCAAGAGAGCAAAGGCCCCACGGCACTTTCGTTCTGCGAAGCGGCGACGGCCAGCTTGCTGAAGCGACTGAGCGCTTCCGCGTCCTTGAAAATCAAGACTGTCGGCGAGTTGCCTTTGTCGCGCAACACCTTTGCTTCGCTCGCAGCCGTGGTCGCGATCGTCATGATCACAGCAAGAAAATAGGCCGGTTCGGAAAGCCTCGGCATGGTCGGGTCCAGGCACGTCAGGCCAATCTTCATGGCCAGGAAGGAACAAAATCGATTGACCTAGGTCAAAGGTGGACCCGGCTCCTCGCATGAACTGCAGCCCCCGACACCAATATTCGCCCACGCGTCGTGTGAAATGCAGCCAACCTGGTACGTCACCTTCGAGAGCCGCAAGACCGGTCTCCTGCCCAAGAGGCGAAGCCCGCGCGAAACCAGAACATTTGCAACGGAAGCCGAAGCCAAAATCTTCGCACGTGCAAAGCTGGAAGACGGACTGATCGTTTTCGCAGGCACGATAAATCCCCATTCCCCGAGGCGTCTCATCCCGTCCAACGGCGTCCATCTCTGGCTTGCGGAAAGCCAGGAGGATTCAACACAACGCGCGGCTCCTTCCGATGATGATGGCTGAGCGCGCACCGATCATGAGTCGCGCAATTTTTCGATTGCGGTTGAGTGTTGCCATTTTGTTACGGGGGCCTAAACGCGGCGCGACTAAACTTGAGGCTGGAATGGCAGAGATGTGCACGCGATCGTGCACGCGAATTTATTGATTGAAGAAGACCCGCACTAGGGGACATGGAGACAATCAGGATGAAGAAACTATTAATGGCCGCTGTCGGCCTCGCGGCCTTGGGCATGGCCGCTCCCGCATCGGCTGCCGACATGGCCGTCAAGGCACCGCCGCCTCCGCCCGTGGTGACGATCTACAACTGGAGTGGCTTCTACATCGGCGCCAATGGCGGATGGGGCCAGAGCCACAATTGCTTGGATTTCGTCACCGTTCTAGGAACAGTCGCTAGCGGTTGCAGCGATCGTTCCGGAGGCGTCGTCGGCGGACAAATCGGGTATCGCTGGCAAACCAATCAGTTTGTGTTCGGGTTGGAGGCACAAGGCGATTGGGCCAACCTCAGGAACACGCGCGTTAGCCTGCTCGATCCGACGCTCTCAACCACGGTGAAAACCGACGGCATCGGCCTCTTCACGGGTCAAATCGGTTGGGCGTGGAACGCGGCACTGCTCTACGTGAAGGGCGGCGCGGCCGTGACCAGCAATAACCTTACTATATTCGACAACATCACCGGGCTCGGTCTGGTCTCGGCAAGTAACACGCGCTGGGGCGGCACCTTGGGTGTCGGCTTTGAGTATGGCTTCGCACCGAACTGGTCGGTTGGTTTTGAATACGACCATCTGTGGATGGGGCACGCGAACAACTCCTTCTCCGTGGTCGATCCGCGCCTTGCCGGCGTCCTCAACGACCGGATCAGCCAGGATGTCGACATGGTCACCGTGCGCTTCAACTACCGCTTCGGCGGTTACGGCGCGCCGGTCACCGCGCGCTACTAATCAAGCACTGGTTACCCACCACTGGAGCCCCGGCATAGCCGGGGCTCTTTTTGTCGCTCGGCGAATGGCACAAATTGCACAACCAACGTCTCGCCGAAGCGCAACCATCATCTGGTCTCGACGGCGCGGCGAAGATGCACATAGCTTGATCTGAATCAACTCGTGCCGGACAAACGCGGCCGAGCATGCACAAATGGTAGGGGGGTCTTGGAGCATCGTATGCCCCTGGCCCGGTACTTTGCGTTGATCGGCGTCGCCCTGCTCGTGCTGCTGTTCATTGCGGACGCCTGCGTGACGACGTCTCCCGTTGCCGAAAAGGCGGATTCCAATCGCATTGCCATTCGTATCCGGTCCGAGATGAAATTGCCGGAGCGCGTGGTCTACGACACCAGCCAGCCGACCATCGTTGTTGCTCCGATCGCGAACGACGAGCGCAGCACCCCGAAGTCGACAACGACCACCGCGGACAAGACACGCGAGGCATTTGCGCAATTTCAGCCATCCGATGCCGCGCGTCCGGCCGCGCCGAAGGCGAGAGCGCGTGAGACGAGACCGTCGCACCAGCACAAGGCGACAAGGAGGCGCGCGCCGCCATACGAGTTCATGATGGCACGGCAGGCGCATTTTGGCTGGTTTGGCCCCAGCATGTGGTGAGGGATGCGTCAACGCCACGAATCGGATTCTCGTTTACGAGCGTTCGCGATCGACGAATTGAAGCAACAAGCATCGTGAAATCTTTGCGTGGAGCGTCTAATCTTGTTCCATGCGATGCTCCCTCCGCCCGATATTCGCCACGCTGGCGCTCGGCTGCGCCCTGCCCGCTCTTGCCCAGAGCGCGACGCCGGTCGAACTGCGCATCCTCGCGATCAACGACTTCCACGGCAATCTCCGCCCGCCGCCCGGCGGCATCCGCATCGGCGATCCCGAGGACAAGTCCAAGAAGGTGTCGGTCGCAGCGGGCGGCGCCGAGTACATGGCGACGCTGGTCAAGCAGCTTCGCGAGGGCCGCAAGAACACGATCTTCGTCGCAGCCGGCGACCTCATCGGCGCGAGCCCGTTCTTGTCGGCGATGTTTCATGACGAGCCGTCGGTCGAGTCGCTGTCGACGATGGGGCTTGCGATCACCTCGGTCGGCAATCACGAGTTCGACGAGGGCAAGACCGAGCTGCTCAGGATGCAGAACGGCGGCTGCCATCCGGAGGACGGATGCCAGGGACCGCATCCCTTCACGGGTGCCAAATTCCATTATCTGGCGGCCTCCACCATCGATACCGCGACCGGCAAGAGCATCCTGCCGCCCTATGAGATCAGGGAATTCGACGGCATCCCCGTCGCCTTCATCGGGCTGACGCTCAAGGGCACCGCCGGCATCGTCTCGCCGGCCGGCATTGCCGGGCTCGAATTCCGCGACGAGGCCGAGACGGTGAATGCGCTTGTTCCGCAGCTGAAGGCGCGCGGCGTCGAGGCGATCGTGGTCCTGATCCACGAAGGCGGCGAGCCGACCGGCGACTACAATGAATGCCCGGGCATTTCAGGGCCTATCGTCGACATCGTCAAGAAATTCGATCGCGCGGTCGACGTCGTCGTCAGCGGCCACACGCATCGGGCTTACGTCTGCAACATCGACGGCCGGCTCGTCACCAGCGGCGACAAGTACGGCACGCTGGTGACCGCGATCGACGTCACGCTCGATTCCACGACGCGCGACATCGTCAGCGCGAAAGCCGAGAACGTCATCGTCGCGAACGCCTCGCTCGCCAAGGATCCCGATCAGACCGCGCTGATCGAGGCCTACGACAAGCTCGCAGCCCCCATCGCCAACCGTCCGGCTGGCTCGGTGACACAGACATTGTCGCGCGTGCCCAACGACGCAGGCGAGAGCGCGCTCGGCGACGTCATCGCGGATGCGCAGTTGGCGGCGACGAAGGACGCGAAGGACGGCGGCGCCGTCATTGCCGTCACCAATCCCGGCGGCATCCGCACCGACATCGTGCCGAAGGAGAACGGCGCGGTGTCCTTTGGCGAAGTGTTCGCGAGCCAGCCGTTCCGCAACCGCCTCGTCACCCTGACGCTCACGGGCAGCCAGCTCAAGGAGATGCTGGAGCAGCAATGGCTCGATCCAAAGCGGCCGCGGATACTCCAGGTGTCGAATGGCTTCAGCTATGTCTGGGACGCCTCAAAGCCGTTCGGCGAGCGCGTCGCGGCCGACAAGATGACGCTCGACGGCAAGCCGATCGATCCGGCATCGAGCTACCGCGTCACCCTCAACGACTATCTCGCCGTCGGCGGCGACGGTTTCACGGTCGCCAAGCAGGGCACCTCGCCGCAATATGGCGGCTACGATGCGGATGCGCTGTTTGCCTTCTTCAGGGTGCACGGCCCGATCGGCCCGCTGCCACCGACCCGCATCCAGCGCACCAATTGATCCGGATCAAACGGCCCGGAACGGGACCACCTTTGCCATTCCCGGCCAAAGCCCTACATTGCGTTTTGCATTGCCTTTTGGCGCCGGATGCGCCAAGCGACGTCAAAAGCCCGTTCGCAGTGAGCCCGACCTGATGAGCACGCTTCTTCTCTCCCACAAGGCCTGCCTCGACCATGTCACGCCGCAGGGCCATCCCGAGCGGCCGGACCGCCTGCGCGCGGTGGAGGAAGCGCTGTCGCACGAGCGCTTCCAGTTCCTGGTGCGCGACCAGGCGCCGGAGGGCAATCTCGACCTCGTCACGCTCTGCCACAACGAGCATTACGTCACCGAGCTTCGCCACATCGCGCCGACCAGCGGCCAAGTCTATATCGACGGCGACACCTCGATGTCGCCGGGTACCTGGGAAGCCGTCATGCGCGGGGTCGGCGGCGCAGTTGCCGCGACCGAGGCCGTGATGGCGGGCGAGCACCGCAACGCCTTCGTCGCGGTGCGCCCGCCCGGACACCATGCCGAGATCGGCAAGCCGATGGGCTTCTGCTTCTTCGATAATGTCGCGATCGCCGCGCGCCACGCGCAGCGCAAATACGGCATCAAGCGTGCGGCCATCGTCGATTTCGACGTGCACCACGGCAACGGCACACAGGACATCTTCTGGTCGGATCCGACCGTGATGTACTGCTCGACCCATCAGATGCCGCTGTTTCCAGGCACCGGCGCGCGCTCCGAGCGCGGCGATCACGACACCATCGTCAACGCGCCGCTCGCCTCCGAGGACGGCGGCCCTGAATTCCGCGACGCCTTCGAGAATTTGATCCTGCCGCAGCTGACGAAGTTCAGCCCCGAGCTTCTCATCATCTCCGCAGGGTTCGACGCGCATTACCGCGATCCGCTGGCCTCGCTGAACCTGCGCGGGGAGGACTATGCCTGGGTCACGCGGAAGCTCATGGACCTCGCCGACAAGACCGCGGGCGGACGCGTTGTTTCGGTGCTCGAGGGTGGCTATGACCTGCAAGGACTGAAAGAATCTGTTACGGCGCATGTCGGCGCCCTGATGGGCGCCTGACGACACCCGCCACATTGCGCCCGCAAAATCTTGCTTCGTAACTTAGCGAAGGGCGGGCAATCGGAAACTGATATGGCCGAAAACACCCAAATCGACGTCACCAGGCTGACCTTTGAGCGCGCGATCGAGGAACTCGAAACGATCGTGAAGCGCCTCGAGGAGGGCAAGGTGCCGCTGGAAGAATCGGTGGCGATCTATGAGCGCGGCGAGGCCTTGAAGCGCCGCTGCGAGGAACTCTTGCGCCAGGCCGAGGCCCGCGTCGACAAGATCACCACGGACGCCAGCGGCCAGGCGAGCGGCACCGCGCCCCTCGACGTGCAGTAGCCGCCTTTCCCCGATACCCCCAAGCCATTCAGAACATTCAGGGAATGCGCCCGAAGGCCGCGCAGCCAGGCCGCAAATAGCTCTTGGCCTGTCCCGCGGACTGCTATAGTCCCGAGGCAGGGAATGCGGACCGGGCCAACGGTCCGGGCGAACATCGACGTTCTACGTCGAAGAAGCGCGTCAATCGGGGGAGAGAGGCTGGGGCGCCTGACGGGGCCCCAAGGCCGGCTTGCGGGATCACAAGGTCAGTGCGCGTTCAGAACCGCCATATCATCTATGTGCAGGGCTACGATCCGCGCGGCCTCGCGCGATATTATCGCATGTTCCGTACCGAGCTGCGCAAGTTCGACCGGCTCTACCAGCTCAAGACCACGATCAGCAGGCCGCAGGATCTGAGCGAAGGCGAGATCGCGTCGTGGAGCATCGAGACCCGCGCGGACGACTGGCAGACCCGCACGGCCTATGACTTCCTGCGCTTTGAGGATTTCATCAAGCGCGACCTCGCCCAGCCGATCCGCAAGACCGTGTTCGCTGCGCTCTGGGTCTACTGCCAGCTCGTGTTCGGCGGCACCATCGCGCGCTTCGCCAAGGCGAACTGGCGATTCGCGACCTTCGTCAGCTACCCCTATCTGGTGCTGCTCGCGGAGGCGCTGTGCGCGGCCGGCGTCGCATGGCTGTTCCGCAAAGGGCTGGATGCATTCGGCGTCCCCGATCCCTTCAGCCTGCTCGCAGCCGCCGCACTGTTCGTAGCGCTGCTCGGCACCACGCTGAAATACACGGAGGAGAGGACCTATGTGCTCTATCTCCTGCGCGACCACATCTGGACCTGGGAATTCGCCCATCGCCGCCAGCCGGAGTGGGACCGGCGCATCGACCGCTTTGCGGAGCATCTGTGCAAGGTCGCGCGCACCACGCGCGCAGAGGAGATCGTGCTGGTCGGCCACTCCTCGGGCTCGTTCCTCGCCATCGAGATCCTGGCGCGCGCGCTCAAGCTTGATCCTGCGCTCGGGCAACGCGGCGGCCGCGTCATGCTGCTTACGGTCGGCGGCAATTGTCCGGTCGTCGGCTATCACGCGGCGGCACAGGACTTCCGCGACCGTTTGCGCGAGCTCGCGGTCGAGCCCTCGATCGAATGGATCGACTGCCAGGCCCGCAAGGACGTGATGAACTTCTTCCAGTTCGATCCGATCGCGGGCCACGGCATCGACGTCGGCGCGGCACGCTGCAATCCCGCCGCCATCGTGCCGGTGCGCTTTCGCGAGATCATCGCGCCGGAGCACTACAAGTTGTTCCGCTGGCAGTTCTTCCGCGTCCATTTCCAGTTCGTGATGGCCAATGAGCGCCCCCACGCCTACGACTTCTTCATGATCGTGTGCGGCCCGGTTCCCTTGCGGGAACGGATGGCCATGCCGGACGCGGCGCTTGCGGTCGCGCTAGGGGACGCCTCGGCCCGCGAGTTTGCCTGGCGACGGCTGGAATTGGAAAATTCCTGTCCCCGCGGTCAAATTCCTGCCGCGGAACTCGGCAAGATGGAACCACCGGCCCGGAGCCGGGGTTAACCAAACCGGCCCAAGGCTTGCAGGCTCATACCCTGTCCAGGGGCCTAACGGGTTGGCTTTGGCGGCAGCTTTGGTGTAAAGGTGCGCGGACTATGGCTATTTGAGAGCCTTTCGTAAGCAAATATTGCTGACGGCAAGTGCTTCAAATAGCTAATGAAATTGGCTGGGACGGGTGACGCCGAGCTGAGTGACAAGATCACAGAGACTGAACCGGAGCGCACTTAGGCTCACTTAAGCTTGAAGAAGGGGCTTTGCCCCTGCGCAGGTGGCTCCGACAGTCAGGGCTCGCGCTGCGCCAATATTGTGCATACCCATCTCGCGCCGGACGGTCGTCCGGCCCTTAAAATTGGAAATCGCCGTGAACGCATACAGCAAGACGCCGCTTCTCGACACCATCCGAACGCCGGATGACCTGCGCAAGCTCAAGATCGAGCAGGTCCACCAGGTCGCAGACGAGCTGAGGCAGGAGACGATCGACGCCGTTTCCGTGACCGGCGGTCACTTCGGCGCGGGCCTCGGCGTGGTCGAGCTGACCACCGCGATCCATTACATCTTCGATACGCCGCGCGACCGGCTGATCTGGGACGTCGGCCACCAGGCCTATCCGCACAAGATCCTGACCGGGCGGCGCGACCGCATCCGCACCTTGCGCACCGGCGGCGGCCTCTCCGGCTTCACCAAGCGCAGCGAGAGCGACTACGATCCGTTCGGCGCGGCGCACTCCTCGACCTCGATCTCGGCCGGCCTCGGCATGGCGGTGGCGCGCGACCTCGCCGGCGGCAAGAACAACGTCATCGCCGTGATCGGCGACGGCTCGATGTCGGCAGGCATGGCCTATGAGGCGATGAACAATGCGGGCGCGATGAACTCCCGCCTGATCGTCATCCTCAACGACAACGACATGTCGATCGCCCCGCCGGTCGGCGCGATGAGCGCGTATCTGTCGCGGCTCTACTCCGGCAAGACCTATCGCACGCTGCGCGAAGCGGCCAAGCAGATCAACAAGCGCCTGCCCAAGATCATCGCCAACCGCGCCAACCGCGTCGAGGAATACTCCCGCGGCTTCATGATGGACGGCGGCACGCTGTTCGAGGAGCTCGGCTTCTATTACGTCGGTCCGATCGACGGCCACAATCTCGACCACCTGCTGCCCGTTCTGAAGAATGTGCGCGACATGGAGACCGGCCCGATCCTGGTCCACGTCGTGACCCAGAAGGGCAAGGGCTACGGCCCGGCGGAAGCCTCCGCAGACAAGTACCACGCGGTCGTCAAGTTCGACGTCGCGACCGGCACTCAGGCCAAGGCCAAACCGAATGCGCCGGCCTACCAGAACGTGTTCGGTCAGAGCCTGGTCAAGGAAGCCCAGAAGGACGACAAGATCGTCGCCATCACCGCGGCAATGCCGTCCGGCACTGGCGTCGACATCTTCAACAAGGCGTTCCCCAACAGGACCTTCGACGTCGGTATCGCCGAGCAGCACGCGGTGACGTTTGCCGCCGGCCTCGCCACCGAAGGATACAAGCCGTTCTGTGCGATCTACTCGACCTTCTTGCAGCGCGGCTACGACCAGGTCGTGCATGACGTCGCGATCCAGAGCCTGCCGGTGCGCTTCGCCATCGATCGCGCCGGCCTCGTCGGCGCTGACGGCGCGACGCATGCGGGCTCGTTCGACAACGCCTATCTGGGCTGTCTGCCGAACATGGTGATCATGGCGGCCTCCGACGAAGCCGAAATGGTGCACATGGTCGCGACCCAGGTCGCGATCAACGACCGTCCGAGCGCGCTGCGCTATCCGCGCGGCGAGGGCCGCGGCGTCGAAATGCCCGAGGTCGGCATTCCCCTCGAGATCGGCAAGGGCCGCGTCGTCCGCCAGGGCAACAAGATCGCCCTGCTCTCCTTCGGCACCCGTCTTGCCGAGTGCGAGAAGGCGGCCGACGAGCTCGCCGCGCACGGCCTCTCCACCACGATCGCGGACGCGCGCTTCATGAAGCCGCTCGATACCGACCTGGTGCTCAAGCTCGCCCGCGAGCACGAGATCCTGATCACGATCGAGGAAGGCTCGGTCGGCGGCTTCGGCTCGCATGTCGCGCAGTTCCTGACCGACCAGGGCGTGCTCGACAGCGGCGCGGTGCGGTTCCGCTCGATGGTGCTGCCCGACGTTTTCCTCGACCACGACACGCCGGCCGCGATGTACGGCCGCGCCGGTCTCGACGCCAAGGGCATCGTCGCCAAGGTGTTCGAGGCGCTCGGCAAGGATGTGAAGACCGAGACGGTCAAGCTCGCCTGAGTCTGTTTACCTCTCCCGCTTGCGGGAGAGGTCGGATCGCGAAAGCGATCCGGGTGAGGGCTTTCCCCTCTTGGGGGTTCTCGATTGCGGAGACACCCTCTCCCCAGCCCTCCCCCCGCACGCGGGGGAGGGAGCGCAGTTTTCGCCGCGGTGCGCAGCTCGCCTGATTCTCCTGAACGGTTCCCCATGAAAATCTATCTGGCAGGCCCCGACGTGTTCCTGCCGGATGCGGTTGAGATCGGCCGGCGCAAGGTCGCGATCTGCGCTGCCCAGGGGCTCGACGGCCTTTATCCCCTCGACAACGCGATCGATCTCACCGCGCCCGATGCTTCGCGGCAGATCTTCACCGCCAACGAGGCGATGATGGATGCCGCCGAGGCCATCATCGCCAATCTCACACCCTTCCGCGCCGCGGGCGCCGACCCCGGCACTGTCTACGAACTCGGTTACATGGCCGGCCGCGGCAAGCTGTGCCTCGCCTACTCCAACGATCCCGCCGTCTATGCCGACCGCGTCGGCCGCTTCATGGATGTCACGACCGAGGACGGCCGCCTGGTCGATGCGCAGGGACTGACGATCGAGGATTTTGGCCTGGTCGACAATCTCATGATGATCCACGCGCTGGAGCTGCACGGCTGCCCGCTGGTGACGCCGGCAAAGATGCCCGTCGACGTCTGGCACGATCTCGCCGCGTTCGAGACTTGCGTCCGGATGGCGGCCGCGCGACGCTTGCTTACATAAGCGCTTTGGTCGTCCGGAGAACCTGATGTCCCCTCCCCGCAAGCGCGCGGATGTTCTTCTGGTCGAGCGCGGCCTGTTCGAGAGCCGAGCGCGGGCGCGCGCGGCGATCGAGGCCGGGCTCGTCACCGCCAATGACAAGCCCGTCACAAAACCCTCCGAGACCATCGCGGAGAATGCTGTGCTCCAGGCCGAGCCGGCGCATCCTTATGTCTCGCGCGGCGGCGTCAAGCTCGCCGGTGCGCTGGAACGCTACCCCATCGAGATCGAGGACCATGTCTGCCTCGACGTCGGCGCCTCCACCGGCGGCTTCACCGAGGTGCTGCTGGCAAACGGCGCGAGCCTCGTTTTCGCCGTCGATGTCGGGCGCGAGCAGCTGCACCCCTCGCTGCGCGGTCATCCCAGGATCGTCTCGATGGAGGAGACCGACATCCGCTCTTACGAAGGCAAGCGCCTGCCGGCGCGGCCCGATATCGTCGTCATCGACGTCAGCTTCATCTCGCTGAAGACGGTGCTGCCGGTGGCGCTGTCGCTGGCGGCGGCACCGATGAGCCTGCTCGCGCTGATCAAGCCGCAGTTCGAGGCGGAGCGGAAGCATAACAAGAAGGGGATCATCCGCGACGCCGACGTGCATCAGGAGATCTGCGACGATATCGCGGCCTTTGCCGCCTCGCTCGGCTGTACCGACATCGAGGTATTTCCCTCGCCGATCACTGGTGGCGACGGCAACGTCGAATTCTTCCTGGGCGCGCGCCGTGGTTGAGCGCCTGAAGATCGATCACGTCGGCCATCGCGGCGACGGTGTCTGCCTCGACGAACGCGAGGCGATCTACGTGCCCTATGCGCTCGGCGGCGAGACCGTCGAGGTCGAGCAGGTTCCCGGCCATCATCCGGACCGCCGCAAGCTGCTCGCGGTGGATGTGGCAAGCCCCGAGCGCATCGCGCCGTTTTGTCCGCATTTCGGCGTCTGCGGCGGCTGCGCGATCCAGCATTGGGCGGCCGCGCCGTACCAGGCCTGGAAGCGCAACATCGTGGTCGAGACGCTGGCACAGGCCGGCGTCGCGTGCGAGGTGGCGCCGCTGGTCGACGCCCATGGCGCGGGACGCCGCCGCATCACACTGCATGGCCGGTTCGGCACGCATGAGATCCTGAAAGTGGGCTTTGCTGCGACGAGCTCGCATGACGTCATCCCGATCCATCGCTGTCCGATCCTCGATCCCTCGCTCGAAGGTGCGCTCGATGCGGCCTGGGCAATCGCCGAGCCGCTGACGTCGAAAATGGCGGTGACCAAGCCGCTCGACATCCAGGTCACTGCAACCGAGAACGGCCTCGATGTCGACGTGCGCGGATCGGGTCCGCTGCCGGCCGCGATGGTCGCGGCCGTTTCGGGCGTCGCCGAGCAGCATCGCCTGGCGCGGCTGACGCGGCATGGCGAGCTCGTGCTGCAACGGCTGCCGCCGACGCTGCGCATGGGGCGCGCAGAGGTGACGCTGCCCCCGGGCTCTTTCCTCCAGGCAACTGTGGCGGGCGAAGAGACGCTGGCCGCGCTGGTGAGCGAGCGCGTCGGCAAGGCGAAGGAGATCGTCGATCTCTTCTGCGGCGTCGGTCCCTTTGCCTTGAGACTTGCGGAGAAGGCGCGCGTCACGGCCTATGACAGCGACGCCGGCGCTGTCGCGGCGCTCGCGAAAGCTGCGCGTACCCCGGGCCTGAAGCCGATCACGGCCACGCCGCGCGACCTGTTCCGCCGTCCCCTGGTGCCGCAGGAGCTGCGCGACTTCGACGCCGTCGTGTTCGACCCGCCACGCCAGGGCGCGCAGGCGCAGGCGCTAAAACTCGCCGCAAGCAAGGTGCCAGTCGTGATCGCGGTGTCCTGCAACGTCGCGACGTTCGCACGCGACGCGCGGCTGCTGATCGATGGCGGCTACAAGCTCGAGGCCGTCGTGCCGGTCGACCAGTTCCGCCACACGCCGCATGTCGAGCTGGTGGCGCGGTTCAGCCGGTAGATCGACCACACAGCGGCACTTTTCATGTATTGCAAAATGCGCTACAGTAGGACCTCATTTTGTGGAGATTGCCCATGGCTGCCCGGCGCAAGGAACATCCGTTGTCGATGCGATTGCCCGAATCCGACATCGCGATCATCGATCGGGCGGCAACGCTGCGCGGCCGCTCGCGCACTGATTTCGTACGTGACGCGGCCGTTCGCGCTGCAGAGGATGTGTTGATGGAGACACTCCCTATCCGAATGAGTGCCGCAGGGTTCAAAGCATTCCTCGCTACGATATCCGAACCTGCCAAGCCCGTGCCGGAGCTGAAGGAGATTTTTCGGCGGGCTGCGCCTTGGGAGACCGGCAGCTCGAAGGCTAGGAGCTGAGGCTTGGCCATTTCCGGCCCGGAACCGCCCACGGCAGAACACGATCTCGAACCCTTTTCCTGTGGCAAGCCGTCGCTCGACCGCTGGCTCAAGACGCGAGCGCTCTCCAACCAGCAGAAGGGCTTCACCGCCGTCATCGTGGTTCATGAAGCAAATCAGGTGATCGGCTATTATGGCCTCGCGCCAACGGCGATCGTGCCTGCGCATTTGCCGCGATCAATCCGAACCGGACAGCCCCCGGCCCCCGTCCCCTGCCTGCTCCTCGGACAACTCGCAACGGATCAGAACTGGATAGGCAAGGGTGTCGGGACCGGACTCCTCAAACATGCGCTCGAGCGTTGCGTGACCGCCGCCGGCCTGATCGGTGGGCGCGCTCTCGTCGTGAATGCGGTTGACCTTGACGCGGCTGCCTTCTGGTCGCGGCGCGGCTTCGTCCCATCCAAAGATGATCCGTTGATCCTGTTCAGGTCGATCGCAGACATTGCTGCCTCGCTGCCTTAGTGACCGCGCACGGCGACGCGTGGCTCCTTATCGATGGCGACTACAAGCTCCGGACTGCAGGAGTGCATGACGGAAGCTTCTCGAATCCTGCAGCCTTATGCCGACGGCTCGAATTGCGGCTGCCAGCGCAGCAGGTAGGACTGCAGCGAGCGTACGGCGACCGCGAGCAAAATGCCGACGAACATCATGACGAAGATGGCGACCATCATCTCGCTGGCGTTGGCGCGCGCTTCCGCTTCGATGATGAGCTTGCCGAGCCCGCGTTCGGCGCCGATGAATTCGCCGACGATAACGCCGATCAGCGCAAAAGACACCGCCGGCAGGAGCGAAGCGAACACCCAGGCGAGCGCGGACGGGATCACGACGGTACGCAGCACGGTGAATTCGCTGGCGCCGAGCAGACGGGCGACTGCGATCTGGTCGCGATCGACCGCGCGCGTTCCCTCAAAGGTGTTGAAGAACACCACGAAGAACACGACCAGCCAGGCGGTCGCGATCTTGGAGAGATCGCCGAGGCCGAAGATCAGGATGACGAGCGGCACCAGCGCGATGCGCGGGATGGAGTTGAGCGCCACGATGTAGGGGCCGAACACGCGGGCCAGGAAATCGGAACGGCCGAGGATCAGGCCGGCCGCGATTCCGCTCAAAGATCCGAACAAGAATCCCCACCAGGTGTTTTTCAACGTGACCAGCGTGGCGAGCCACAGATTATTGTCGTTGCCCTTGATGCAGGCGGCAAAGCCAGCGGCGTCAGAGAAGCAGCCCAGCCGCAGAAAACTCTGCCAGATCAGCGACGGCTTGGCGACGAAATAAGGATCGAGGATTTTTGGCACGTAAGCCTTCGGCAGCAGCGCCTTGCTCCATTCAAAGCCCCACTGCCAGATGACGAGCACAGCTGCGAGAATGGCCAGTTGCCAGAGCAGGATCACGGTTCGGCTTTTCGCCATGTCAGTCAGCCCTGGTGCGGCGGAATTCTTCGCCGAGGGAATGCCAGATGTGGGAATAGAGGCGGCCGAATTCGGCGGTCTCGCGCACGGCCACGGGATCGCGCGGCCGCGCGATGGCGACGTCGAAATCCTCCTTGAGCCGCCCGGGCCGCGCCGAGAGCAGGATGATGCGGCTTGCGAGTGTCAGCGCCTCGCCGAGGTCGTGCGTCACGAACAGCACGGTCTGCCGCTCGCGCTCCCAGATCTCCAGCAGAGTCTTGTGCATCTCGAGCTTGGTGTGGGTATCGAGCGCGCCGAACGGTTCGTCCATCAGCAGGATTTCGGGCTCCAGGATCAGCGTCCGCATCAAGGCGACGCGCTGGCGCATGCCGCCGGAGAGCATGCGCGGGAAGCTCTGCGCAAAACCTGTGAGCCCGGCCTTCTCCACGGCCGAAGCGACGCGCCGGGCGCGCTCCGTCTTCGGCAGCCCTGCGATCTCCAACCCATAGCCGATGTTCTGCTCCACGGTCCGCCAGGGAAAGAGTGTGTCGCGCTGGAAGACATAGCCGACCCTGGGGTTGACCTTGCCGGTCTCGACGGTGTCGTCGTCGATGAGGATGCGCCCGCCCGAGCGCGGCAACAGCCCCGCCACCATGTTGAGAATGGTGCTCTTGCCGCAGCCGGATGGGCCGAGCAGCGCGACGAACTCGCCCTGCTTGACTTCGAAGGACACATCATCGACCGCCACGAACTCCCGGCCAGATGCATTGAAGCGTTTGGCGAGACATTGCACGGCGATGCGCGTGCGCGCCGCGGCCCTGTCGTCGTCTCTCGCGCGCGCGAGGCCCGGGCTGGGTGCAGCCATCATTTGTATTTCGCCCTGGCTGCCTCAAGGAAGCTCATGTCGACGACATCCTCATACTTGGTTTCGGGAATGTCGGTGCCCTTGCGGTACCAGGGCTTGGCGCCGCGTTCGAACGAGGACTTGTCGATAACCCCGTCATAGGCCCAGGTCGACTTGTCGAAGCCGAGCTCGGCGCTGATCGCATCGGGGTCGATGCCGGAGAAATATTTCGGCGTGACCAGCGCCTGCACGTCCGCGAGCGGCGTCGTCTTCACGAAGGCCATCGCGCGGTAGATCGCGTTGACGTAGCCCTGCACCATCGCCTTGTCCTGCTCGACCGTGTCCTGGAGTGTGTAGATCACGAGCACGGGCAGCGTGCCGCCGAAATCCTTCTCGAACACACCGGGCTTTGACGTGTCGTAGATCGTCCTGCCAAACCCCTTCTTCTCGACTTCGACGATCCAGCTCGGCGGCGCCATGATGGCGTCGAACTGCTTGGTCTGGAGCGAGGGGAACATCGTGTTGGGCCCTCCGCCTGCGACCCAGTTCACCTTGTCGGCGAGACCGCGCGCCTCGAACACATAGGTGCCGAACACCCAGGTGCCCGAGCCGATCGCAGTGGCTGCGACGATCGGCTTGGCCCCGTCCGCGCGCTTGTAGTCCGCAAGCTTCTCGACCGAATTGATGCCGCTCTCATAGAGATCCTGCCGGACCATGATGTTGGCGTAGGAACACACCATCTCGGTCGCAAGCAGGATCTTGCAGGGCTTGCCGCGCGCGCTGAGCTGGAGCGGATGGCTGGCATCGCCATGCGCGAACAGCGCCTGCCCTGCCGCCAGCGTCTGGCGGCCGAACGTGCCGGCATTGCCGGTCACGAGCTTTGAATCGAGCCCTTCGTCCCTGAAGTACCCCTTCAGCTCCGCGATCATGCCGATGGCGTAGACCGGCGACACCGGTCCGAAAGCGAGCGAGACCTGCTTGCCCTCCGCGCGCAATCGTCCCGGCAGCAGCGATGCGCCGGCCAATACGGAGCCCGCGATCAGCGCCTGACGCCTGGTAATGCTCATGTGCTCCTCCCTGTCTTCTGTCTTGATCGCGCAAGCATCAGGACGGCGCGACCCTGATTGTTCCGGCTTGTCGCAGCGCTTCGATCTCGTTCTGGGAAAGGCCGATCTCGCTCAGGATCTCGCTCGTCTGCTCGCCGATCTGCGGCGGATCGTAGCGGTTGGGCAGGCGGCGGCCGTCCATGGAGATCGGCAACAGCGGCGTTCTCGCCTCGCCGCCGTCAGGCAGGCGAATGTCGGTCAGCCCACCCGACTGGTTGAGATGCGGGTCATCGAAGAGATCGCCGGGTTTGTTCACCGGCGCGTAGGGCAGATCGAGCTGCTCAAGGCGTGCGGCGAGATCGGCCTTGTCCCATTGCTTGAAGATGTCAGCGATTTCGGGGATCAGCCAGCCGCGATGGTCGACGCGGTCGTTGCTCGTCGCAAAGCGCGGATCGGTAAGCCAGGCTTCGCGATCGAAGGCGCGGCAGAACGCCTCCCATTGCTCTTCACCGACGATGGTGACGAACAGCTTTGAGCCGTCTCTGGTGTCGAAGAGGTCGTAGACCGGCCAGGGGCTGTCCTTGATCGAATAGGGGATCGACGGCTGGCCGCTGACCACCTCGCACATCATGGCCTGCGCCATCAGGAACACGTTGTTCTCGTACAGTGCGCTCTGGATATAACGACCGCGGCCGGTGCGCTGCCGCTCGGCGAGCGCAGCCTGGATTGCGATCACGCCGAACATGCCGCCCATGATGTCGTTGACCGAGGCGCCGGCGCGCATCGGCCGGTCCGGCAGTCCGGTCATGTAGGCGAGGCCGCCCATCATCTGCACGACCTCGTCGAGCGCGAGGCGATTTTCGTAAGGGCCGGGAAGATATCCTTTGAGCGAGCAATAGATCAGGCGTGGCGCGAAGGCCACCACCGTCTCGTAGTCGAGGCCGACGCGCTTCAACAGACCCGGCCGGAAATTCTCGATGAGGACGTCGCTGCTCTCGATCAACCTTCGTGCGATGTTCTGGCCTTCCGCGGTCGACGTATCCAGCGCGATGCTGCGCTTGTTGCGGCTGTAGGTGGCGAAGAAGCCGGCGGCAGGGCCCTTGAAATAGCGGGTGCGGTCGCCTTTGGGCGGCTCGACCTTGATCACGTCCGCGCCGAGATCGGCGAGGATCAGCCCGCAGCTCGGTCCCATCACCATCTGGCTGAACTCGATGACGCGAAGGCCGGCCAGCGGACGAAGCTCCGATGCGGTCTCGCGCATGGAAGCCGTCATGCCGCCCTCCGCAGCACCTTGGGGATGCCCGCCTCGTGCAGATGCCCCGTCAGATGTTTTGCCGGGATGTGACGGGCGAGAATCTCGCGGGTTTGCATCAGGCGATCGAGATCAATGCCGGTGGACAGGCCCATCCGCTCCAGCATGAACACGAGATCCTCGGTGACGATGTTGCCGCGCGCACCCGGGGCAAAGGGGCAGCCGCCGAGTCCGGAGACCGCCGCATCGAAACGGCGGATGCCTGCCTCAAGGCCAGCGACGGCATTTGCGAGGCCCGCGCCGAGCGTGTCGTGCAGATGCAGCCGCAGCGTCATCTGCGATCCGACCTCGCGCCTGACAGCCTCGACAATCTGCCCGATCAGTTTCGGGGTGGCATAGCCGACAGTGTCGGCAAGCCCGATCTCGTCGGCGCGACCCTCGGCAAAGGCGCGCGCAAGCCGGCACACGGCCGCTTCGCTGACCTCGCCTTCCAGTGAGCAACCGAAGGAGGTGGAGATCGCGCCCATCAGTTGCGGCCGCTGGTCCAACGGACGGGCGTCGATCGCGGCGCGGACCGCGCGAAATCCCTCGAGCTGCTCTTCGACCGAGCGCCGCACATTGGCGCGGTTGTGCGTCTCGCTTGCCGAGATGACGAAATAGACGGCGTTGACGCCGGCGGCGATGGCGCGCTCGGCGCCCTTCGGGTTCGGCACCAGCGCGCCGATGGTTGCCGTCTTGTGCGTGAGTGCATGCGCCATCACCGCATCGACGTCGGCGAATTGCGGCACGACCTTTGGCGGGACGAAGGATCCGGCATCGATCTCGCGCACGCCGGCGGCAGCGATCGTATCGATCAGCGCGCATTTGGCTTCGGTGGGAACGAACACATCCAGATTTTGGAGACCATCGCGGGGAGCGACCTCGCAAATATGGACATCCGGCGCGCGCGCCATCGGGCTCTCCCTTGATTGTATATTGTTGCATAAAAGAACAATCCATGGGACAGTCTGTCAAGCCCTAAACTTTGCGTGCACTGCAATGACCGCGTCCGACAGTTCCCGACTGCGCGCCGCCAAAAACGGCGGTTCCGAGCGTGCCGAGCATCTCGCCGGCCTGATCATGGCGCTCGCCCGCCGCGAAGGCATGAAGGCCGGCGATCGCTTGATCGAACAAAGACTTGCGGATGCGCTGGACCTTTCACGCGCGCCGATCCGGCTCGGCCTGAAGGCTCTGGAGGCGGCAGGGCTTGCGCGCGGCGAGCCGCATCGCGGCTTCGTGCTGGCGAAGAATCCGAGCAGCGGCGCGGCCCAACCGGCGCTCGCGGCCGTCGGGCGCAGCGAGCAGGTCTACGCGACAATCGCGGGCGACGTGCTCGCGAGCCGGCTGCCGGCCGATGTCACCGAGGCGGAGCTGATGCGCCGCTATGATCTGAGCCGAGCCGAGCTGCAGCGGCTGCTCGACCGGATCGCTGCCGAGGGCTGGATCGCGCGCCTGCCGGGCTATGGCTGGCGCTTTGGGGAAACGGTCTCCAGCCCCGAAGCGCAGGCCAAGGCGATGGCGTTTCGCGCGGTGATCGAGCCGGCGGCGATCGCGCAGCCCGATTTCATGCTGTCGCAGGAGGTGATCGCACGTTTGCGCGAGCGCCAGCTGCGCGTCCTGGAAGGCGAACTCGAGAAGATGACGATCGGAGAGATCTATCACTCCGGCTGCGAGTTTCATGAAGAGATCATCCGCGGGGCGGGCAATCCGTTCTTCGTGGAAGCGCTCAAGCGGGTGAACTCGATCAGGCGCCTGTTCGCCTATCGCAGTTTCGCCGACCGTGACGGCATGCGCCGGCACGTGCGTGAGCATCTGCGCCTGCTCGACCTCCTGGAAGCGCGGCGCTACGCCGAGGCGGCGGAGCTGATGGCAAAACACCTGCAACGCCCGCTGGTAGCCGGCTTGTCTTGAGGCCCGAGGCCTGCGTGGTCGCTGCTTCTCCCGCGATTGGTGACAAAAATGTCGCACGCTCGGAAAAGATAAGTGCCTGGCTTTGAAACTGGCCGATCTGCCGGCCCAGCCAGTCCAGAATCTGCTAATGTCCGCAATTATTACCTGTTCTTTTTAATACGGAACGACTCAAGTGATCATTGAAATCGCTTGTTCTGTAATTTGCATCGTCGCGATGCGGGCTATCTCGAAGACATACAGGCGACGGCGAGACGTACTTTATGGCCCGTATATGACCCCGGCCGATTGATCGCCCGGCGGCGAGGTCGGCTTTGTCGTCAGCTTCCCCAAATTCGAGGCGAAACGTCCCGCCAAGGTGAACGGCAGCGCTCGTCGATGGCACGTGTGATTGCCACCCAAAAGAATGCGCCTGCCACCTGAATTGGCAGATAGGAAAATCCGCCTACCAGCGACTACTCTGGCAAAACATACCGCCGGAGCATTGCCATGTCGGCTCAGATTATTCAGTTCAGCAAATATCAGAGATCTCGTGAACTCGCTCGGATGCCCAGCGACATCGAAAGAAGCCTGACCAAGCTAAGCGAACTGGCCGCCCAAGTGTTCAAGGCTTTACGAGACGATGCAGTCGCTGGCCCCTCTCAGTTGAGCACTCGACAGCAGACACAGCCCATTGAACCAAGGCTCGACCGCCTGCCGCTTCCGTCATCTGACCTCCAGCGCGACCTTGGTCCGGACGCAAGCGGGCTGCGATGGCTCAATGGACAAGACGACAATTCCTGATTGTCCGAGAATGGGATCGTTGGATCGCGAGGCAACGATTGCCGCGCTATCGAACCACGCGCAAAAAAACTCTCGAATTCTTCCTCGAACTTCAAAGTGCCAAGTCGCCCCTCCTGGATTTCAATCCACGCGGACGCGACAAATGGGAGATCGTGCATCGTTGGTTGGTAATTGCGGGGCGGGTGCCGGACGGCAGGCCGCGCTCAAAATAGGCAACCCATTCAAGACGCCCGGACTCCACTCAGCCACGCCCTCGGCGCGACTGGACCTTCTCCGAGAGCCGGTTCCCGCCGAGCTCACGACGAGGTTTGCGCCGACACGTTGAACCTGCAGCGCGCCGGATTGACCCACATAGAGGACCCGCGGTTTTTCGAGAGCGTCCCTCTCCTAGCGGCCGATGGCTTGCGCGCAGTCCGGCAAAGCGCAACTGCTGGTAACGCCCCACATCGCATGGAGGCCGTCATGGAAGTCAATTCCGACAAGTTGAATGCCTTTATGGGCAAGATGATCACGGAGGTCGGCGCGGCGATGAATGCATCGCTGGTCCTGCTCGGCGACAAGCTCGGCCTCTACCGCGCCCTCGCCAAGGGACCGATGAACTCCGCCGAGCTCGCGAGCGCCACCGGAACGAAGGAGCGCTACATCCGCGAGTGGCTGGCGAGCCAGGCTGCGTCGGGTTACGTCGAATACGATTCCGCGTCGGGCAAGTTCTCGATGCTGCCAGAGCAGGCGATGGCGCTTGCCGACGAGGAGAGCCCGGTGTTCCTCGGCGCGGTGGGCAATGTCATTGCCGCGGCGTTCCTCGACGAGCCGAAGGTCACGGACGCCTTCAAGACCGGCAAGGGTGTCGGCTGGAACCGGCGCAGCGAGTGCCTGTTCTGCGGCACCGCCCGCTTCTTCCGCACCGGCTACAAGCATCATCTGGTGCAGGAGTGGCTGCCCGCGCTCGAGGGCGTGGTGGAAAAGCTCAAGCGCGGCGCCAAGGTCGCCGATGTCGGCTGCGGGCACGGCGTCTCGACACGGCTGATGGCGGAAGCCTTCCCGAACTCCCGCTTCTACGGTTTTGACTATCACGAAGGCTCGATCGAGACCGCACGCCGGTCGGCCGCCGAAGCCAAGCTCGGCGACCGCGTCAGCTTCGCCGTTCACTCGGCCAAGACCTATCCGGCCGAAGGCTATGATCTCGTCTGCTTCTTCGACTGCCTGCACGACATGGGCGACCCCGTCGGCGCGATCAGCCACGTGCGCGAATCCATGGCGAAAGACGGCACCTGCATGCTGGTCGAGCCGTTCGCCAATGACCGCCTCGAAGACAACCTCAACCCGGTGGGGCGCGTCTATTACGCGGCATCGACCATGATCTGCACACCGGCATCGCTCGATCAGGAGGTCGGCATGGCCCTCGGTGCTCAGGCCGGCGAGGCAAGACTGCGCAAAGTTGCGCGCGAGGGCGGCTTGAGCCGCTTCCGTCGGGCCGCCGAGACGCCCTTCAACCTGATCCTGGAGGCGCGGATCTGACGTCGATCATGCCGGGCTCGGGTCTGCGCGCGACGTAGCCCTTGCGGCGCGGCCGCGGCGCAGACCTCCGAGACACGAAAGAGTTCGAGCAGCCCGGCGAGATCGGCGCTTTCAGCGAGTCTGGCTTTCGCCATTCCGCCGATTGACGGCCTCACCTGCGCATCATCGAACCGACCCTTGCAAAGCTCGACGCGTCGATGGCTTCAGGACGAGCTCGCGCCGCGCTAGTCGAGCGGCGCGCCGGTGCGATCATCGGTGTGGAGCGATTGCGTCTGGAAGCGCACGAACAGCGCGACGATCTCCTGCCCCTTGTCGAACGAAATGAACAGCGCGCCATCGCCATGGGTGCGGTTGTCGCTCGCGAACTGCCCGCGATTGCCCTGCATCATGTGGATGTCGTGAATCCCGCGCTCGGGCCGGAAGTGGAAATACTTGTCGGTCTGACCGTGGTCTTCAAAATATTCGCCGAACGCGACCACCATGGCGTGACGGTCCGCCTTCGCCCGCTTGATGTTGGCGTTGAGCAGGTTCTTCAGCGACACGCCGCGGCCCGTCGCCGGGATCGGCTGCATCGCATCGACCGGGAAGAGCTTGTCGCGGAGATAATCAAGCCCGCCCGAGCCTGACGGACCAGTCTCGAGCCGCCGGAAGCCGCGGTTGCCTTGCAGATACGGCTTCAGATCCAGAGTTCCCGACCTCGCGAAGTCGGCGTCGAAATAGGCCAGCACCTCACTGTCATCGACGGACTGGACGTTGACCGCGATCCGGTAGTCCCCGGCGCCACCCACGTGAATCTCGTAGTGCGGCGATGAGCCGTCCGAGCTTTGCAGGCCATCGACGACGGTTCCTACCAGGACACCATAGTGACGAATTGCACCCGGAGGTTTTCTGCGATGGGTCATGACGGCGATCCTCCTGTGAACATCGAGATCGTGCATGTCGCGTGACGTTCTCTCGACCGGAATGACAGGGACAGTAGATACGCCTTCACGGCGCCCGGGCGTGATCTAAACCACAGATTGAAAGGCATTTTGACGGCTCGCGGCAGGAACCCGCATCGCGAACGTCCACCGAACGGCCAACAAGTTGCGGTCTTTGCCTGCGCCGCGCGACTGACGGACGGCGGCAGCAGGGAGTTGACCATTGCCACAATCAGGACCATATCCGCCACCGGGCGCAAGCCGCGCGGGCTTCGGCGGGTTTCACCAGATGGCAGCGCAGACCGACATCCAGCGCGATCCGCTCATCGAGCGGGTGGTATCCACGCTTGGCGACGTGGCAGGCGTGGAGGCCATCGTGCTCGGCGGCTCGCGGGCGCGAGGGACGTCGCATGAAAACTCCGACTACGACATCGGGCTGTACTTCTCGGATAGCGGCAGCCTCGACATCGATCGCCTGCAACAGGCGGCGCGGCAGCTCGCCGACGATCCTGAGGCGACGACGGTCACCACGGTCGGCGAATGGGGGCCGTGGATCGTCGGCGGCGCCTGGCTGACGGTCGAAGGGCAGAAGGTCGATCTGCTCTACCGTAACATCGATGCGGTCCGCCGCACGATGCAGGCCTGCCGGGCGGGACAGATCAGCATGGACTATCAGCCCGGGCATCCGCACGGGTTCTGCTCGGCGATCTGGATGGGCGAGATCGCCTATTGTCAGGCGCTGCGCGACGAGCGCGCGGTGATTGCGGAGCTGAAGTCGATCGCACTGCCCTATCCAAAGCCGCTACGTGACGCGCTTATCCGGCGGTTCCGGTGGGAAATCCTGTTCAGCATCGAGAACGCCGAACTTGCCGTGCTGCACGAGGACCAGATCCATGTCGCAGGCTGCGCCTACCGTGCGCTCACCTGCGTCGCGCAGGTGCTGTTTGCGCTCAACGGGGAATATCTCATCAACGAGAAGGCGGCGTTGCAGCAGGCCGCAGAGTTTCCGCTGACAATTCCTGATCTGATGGAGCAGACCTCGGCGATCTGGCGGCGCATCGGAAACCACGCGTTCGGGACGGCGCTTTCGAACCTGCGCACAATCGAGCGGGAGCTGTCGACACTCGAACCGCATTGACGAGCAGGGTCGTCAGGTTCTCGCCTACCTGCCCCAGCGATCCTGCCAGATCTTTTCCCCGATCAGGCAGCTCACCCGCGGCTCTTTGTCGGCGACGTGCATGACTTTACGCTCGGGCGTGCGGCCGGCGACCTCCATCAGTAGCTTTGTGCGGATCGCCTCCTTGAACTTCTCGCGATCCTTGATCGCGATCACGAACGAGCCGGGACCGCCGATTACGCAGTCCTCGTAGTAATAGTCGAGATTGTCGATATCCATAGTCGAGTAAGACGGCTCTTTGACCATGATCGGCAGGCCGTTGATGACGATGCCCTTCTCCAGCGCCGCATCGCGCGACACGGTGACCGGCCCGCCATTGTTGTTGGGACCATCGCCCGAGATGTCGATGACGCGGCGTAGGCCCCGATAGGGATCCTCGTCGAACAGCGGGATCGCGAAATTGATCGCGCCGGAGATCGAGGTGCGCGAGGCGCGCCGGATCGGCGTCTTCAAAATTTCGGCGGCGACCGCATCCGCCGTCTCGGGCCCGTCGATCAATCGCCAGGGAATGATGATCTTCTGGTCGCTGGAAGCGGCCCATTCGAAATAGGTCACCGCGATCCGGCCGTTGGGCCCCGCCTTCAGCGCCTGGAGGAATTCCTTGGATTGTATCGCCTGGGCGTAGCCCTCGCGCTGGATCGCGAGCTCGTCCATATCCATCGAGTAGGAGACGTCGACCGCGAGGATCAGTTCGACATCGACGCTTTGCGCGTCCTTGTCTGCAGCTTGCTGCTGATACCTGGTTCCTGGCGCAGCGACGCTCGCAACGTCACCTCCGGCAAGCACGCCGGCCACTAGCACAGCCCCGATCGAGATCAGCAAGCGCATCGCGCCCTCCCGTCGTATGACGCGATGGTGACATGCAAATGCATTTAAGCAAAGCGCGAAGATCGACCTCGCTTCACATTCGAGTTAGGGATGCATACTGCTACGCAAAGCTGCCGCAGCTCCGCCATGGTCGCGTCGCTTCGCGCTGGCGATCTCCACCAACGTCATTCCGGGGCTCGCGAAGCGAGAATCCGGAATCTCGAGATTCCGGGTTCGGCTCTGCGAGCCGCCCGGGAATGACGGCATGGATGTGGAAGCAAAGACCGCACCCTATTGTGCGGCGCGATTTCCATGCTAGGCTTGTTACACAGATGGGGATGGAGTCCCCCGATAACCGCCCGACGATGTCAGATTGTATGGGCTGATGACTCCTGCTTGAGGTGAGGCATTCCGGAAAGCCTCGACCTTCGGCGGGAGCATGGATAACCCGCCGGTGGCGGGTTTTTTGTTGCCTGAATGCGAAGGGCAAGAGGTGACGACGGCGACGCCAAATCCATCCGTGACCGCGGTCCCCAGGGGAGTCTGGGTGCTCGGCTTCGTTTCGCTGCTGATGGACGTCTCCTCCGAGATGATCCACGCGCTGCTGCCGGTCTATCTGGTTACCGTGCTCGGCACCTCCACCATCACGGTCGGCATCATCGAGGGCATCGCCGAGGCGACCGCCTCGATCACGAAGATCTTCTCGGGCGCGCTGTCGGACTGGCTCGGCCGGCGCAAGCTGCTTGCAGCGCTCGGCTATGGGCTCGCCGCGTGCACCAAGCCGCTGTTTCCGCTGGCGCCCAGCGCCGGATGGCTGGTTGCGGCGCGCTTTATCGACCGCGTCGGCAAGGGTATCCGCGGCGCCCCGCGCGATGCGCTGATCGCCGACATTGCGCCGGCGCAATTGCGCGGTGCGAGCTTTGGCCTGCGCCAGTCGCTCGATACGATCGGCGCCTTCGTCGGGCCGCTCGCGGCGATCGGCCTGATGTGGTGGACGGCGGATGATTTTACGGCCGTGTTCTGGGTCGCGGTGCTGCCGGCGTTTCTCTCGTTTGCCCTGATAACGTTCGCGGTCAGCGAGCCCGCACCCGACGGGGCCCGCGAGCCGTCGCGAAACCCGCTCAACACCGCGGCGATGCGGCAGCTTGGCACGGCCTATTGGCGCGTCGTGGCGGTCGGCATCGTCTTCACGCTGGCGCGCTTCAGCGAGGCTTTTCTGATCCTGCGGGCGCAGAATATCGGGCTCAATGCGATGTGGGTACCGGCGGTGCTGGTGCTGATGAACATCGTCTATGCGCTCTCGGCCTATCCGGCCGGCGCCTTGTCCGACCGCATCAACCGCACCGCCCTGCTGGCGCTCGGGCTCGCTTTCCTCGCCGGTGCCGACCTGGCGCTTGCGCTGCTGCCGAGCCTTGCGGGCCTCGCGCTCGGCGTCGTGCTATGGGGCCTGCACATGGGACTGACGCAGGGGCTGTTCGCGGCGCTCGTTGCCGATACCGCGCCGCCAAGCTTGCGCGGCACCGCATTCGGCTATTTCAATCTGTTAACGGGGCTTGCGACGCTCGCGGCCAGCATACTCGCGGGCGCGCTGTGGGACGCCTATGGGCCGGCCGGCACCTTCCTTGCCGGGCTGGGCTTTGCGCTGATCTCGCTTTCGGGACTGCTTGCGATCGGCAAGAGCTTCACGAAGCCGGCGGGGCAGTGATGGGACAAGTGGGGGATCATTCGACGTGGTGAGCGGCGTTCTTGCAATCGTAATCGGCTGCGTGCTCGGCGGCTGCGCGCGATATTTTCTCTCCGGCGCGATCGCGCGGCGCTTCGGCGAGACCTTTCCCTGGGGCACGATGACCATCAACGTCACCGGTGCCTTCCTGATCGGCATTTTCGGCGCGCTGGCGACGCATCCAGGCTCGATCTTCGCCACCCCGACGCCATGGCTGTTCGCGGTGACCGGCTTCCTCGGCTGCTACACCACCGTGTCGTCCTTCAGCCTGCAGACGCTGACACTCGCGCGCAACGGCGAGCAACTTCACGCGCTCGGCAACATCGTGTTCTCGGTCGGCCTGTGCCTCACCGCCGTGACATGCGGCTTCCTGCTTGCGGACAGGCTCGGAGGCTAGAGGCGATGACCACCCTCACCTCCAAGGACCGCTGGCGCACTGCGGTGCTTTACGCCTGGGTCGCCGCCGGCAGCATCATCGGCGGGCTCGCGCGCTATTTCGTCGGTCTCCTGCTCGACACCGGCCCCGGCTTTCCCTTCGCGACGCTGTTCATCAACGCCACGGGATCCCTGATCATCGGCTTCTATGCGACGCTCACCGGCCCCGACGGCCGCGTGCTGGCGCGCCCTGAGCACCGGCAGTTCGTGATGACCGGCTTCTGCGGCGGCTACACCACCTTCTCGACCTTCAGCCTCGAGACGTTCCGCCTGTTCCATGGCGGCATGAAGTATACCGCGCTGGCCTACATCGCCACCTCGCTCATCTGCTGGCTGGTGTCGGTCTGGCTCGGCCATATGATGGCCGGCCGCTACAACCGCTTGAAAAGGAGCTGATCATGCAGATTCCCCATCAGGCAGTCCTGCTCCGCATCTTCATCGGCGAGAACGATCATTTCGACGGCAAGCCGCTCTATGAAGCGATCGTGATGAGCGCGCGCGAACGGCACCTTGCGGGCGCTACCGTGCTGCGCGGCCCGATGGGATACGGCAAATCGAGCCGGCTGCACACCTCGAAAATCCTGCGCCTCTCGGAGGATCTGCCGCTGGTGATCGAGATCGTCGACAGCGAGGACAACATCAACGCATTCCTGCCCATCCTGGATGGCATGATGTCGAGCGGGCTGATCACCTTGGAGAAGGTGCAGGTCCTCCAATATGGTGAGAAGGCCGCGCCCTAAGCGCCCGCGGCTGGAACCCCAGACGTTCCTCGGAGGCGGAATGAACGACACCGTCACCAAGCCTAAACCTAAGACGAAGACCAAGGTCGAGCGGCCGCGGCTACACAAGGTGATCCTGCTCAACGACGACTTCACGCCGCGCGATTTCGTCACCCTGGTGCTGAAGGCCGAATTCCGCATGACCGCGGATCAGGCGTACAAGGTCATGATCACTGCGCACAAGCTGGGCGCCTGCGTGGTCGCCGTCTTCACCAAGGACGTCGCCGAGACCAAGGCGACGCGCGCCACCGACGCCGGCCGCGCCAAGGGCTATCCGCTGCTGTTCACTACCGAGCCCGAGGAATAGAGCGCGCCAGTCTGCCGCACGCATTTGCGTCAATTTTACCGATCGGCGCTACCACAGGTTCAATCTCCTGTGGCAGCACCATGCGATGACAATCGCACTGCGCAAGCAACTCGAGCTCCGGCCCGCCCGCCCCGAGACCTCGTTCGGCCCCTTCAAGCTTCTGCATGCCCTGCCCTGGCTGATCCTGGCGGCCGCCATGCGGGTGATCGCGTTCGGCGGCGGCCCTGCGGCGCTGCCGGCGACGATCGTTTCCGACTTGTCGGTGCTGCTGGCCTTCTTTGCGACAGCGCAGCGCTCGATCGAATCCGCCGGCGGTAAATCCTCCCTCGGCGAGCTGACGATGGGTGAGCAGTTCAAGCTCTCTTTCGCGATCTTCTGGCGGATCACGCTCCTGATGATCGCCGTGTCCATCGGCACCGAGGCAATCGGCTATGGCGCATGGTCGCGGCACCTGATGGCCGGGCTCGACGGCATGGCTTTCGACCAGTTCACCCACGTCGGACGGTTCTGGAGCGCATTGATCGCCACACTGGTGCTCCTCATCATCGTCCATGCCGAACGCAACGACGGCGAGATCGCGCTGTTTGCCGCGATTGCCGAGTTCGCGCGGCGTGGGCTGTGGCTCGGAGCCGCCGTGATCGTGCTCGGCGTGGTCAACATCGCACTTTTCTATGGGCAGGAGCTGGTTCGCAGCGCGATCTGGAATTTCTGGCAGACCTCGTCAGCGAGCCAGTTCATCAAGAACCTGATCTATTTCGTCTTCATCTTCAGCTTCGCCATGCTGCGGCTATGGATCACCCTGACGATCCTGACACTCGGCTTGAAGCAGTCGCATATACATAGGGATCGCAGTTAGTTGCAGCGCCCAGTTAAAGGTGCGCGATAATCTGAAGCGCACCGATTAGCGCCCGGACCCAGGCCTGACGGCCGAGGGGCAGAAAGACGCCTCGATAACGATCCGGGAAAAACCGCTCTGTCGCGGACGGACGGAGGACGGCAACACCGCTCCTCCCAGCTTGATATGTAGCTTGCAAGGGGCTTGCTTCAAGACCCCGACCATCCCGTAGAACCGCCGACCCAAGACCAAATCTACGGGAGCACGGAATGACTGAATTGCTGTCGACCAGGCATGCGGTGATGATCGTCGGAGCAGGCCCGACGGGATTGATGCTGGGCGGCGAGTTGGCGTTGGCGGGTATCGACGTCGCCATCGTCGAGCGGCGGGTCAGCCAGGACCTCATCGGCTCGCGCGCGGGCGGATTGCATGCACGCACCATTGAGGTGCTCGATCAACGCGGACTGGCCGACCGGTTCCTTGCACAGGGCCAGGTGGCGCAAATTGCGGGCTTCGCCTGGATCCGACTGGACATCAGCGACTTTCCGAGCCGACACCCCTACGGGCTCGCGCTGCAGCAAAACCAGATCGAGCGCATCCTCGCCGACTGGGTCGATGAAATGGAGGTACCGATCTATCGCGGACGCGAGGTGACTGACATCTCGCAAGACGAGACCGGCGTCGACGTCGCGCTCGCCGATGGTTGTTCGCTGCGGGCGGAATATCTCGTCGGGTGCGACGGCGGACGCAGCGCGATCCGGAAGAGTGCCGGCATCGATTTCCCCGGCTGGGACCCGACGATCAGTTGCCTGCTCGCCGAGATCGAGACAGCCAAAGAGCCGCAATGGGGCCTTCGCCGCGATGACAGGGGCATCCATGGCCTCTCTCGCCTGGAGAACGGCACGGTGCGCGTTATGGTAACCGAACGGCACGTCGGACAAACGGCTGAGCCCACGCTGCGCGATCTCAGCGAGGCGCTCATCGCGGTCTATGGCACCGACTACGGAATCCACAATCCCACCTCGATCTCCAGATTCACGGACATGACGCGGCAGGCGTCATCCTACCGGAGCGGACGGGTCCTGCTGGCCGGCGATGCCGCACATGTCCATCCGCCGATGGGTGGACAGGGCCTCCAGATCGGCGTGCAGGACGCGGTGAATCTGGGATGGAAGCTTGCCCAGGTGATGAACGGCACCTCGCCGGAAACTCTCCTCGACACCTATCATTCCGAACGCCACCCGGTCGCCGCGCGCGTCCTGCACAACACGATGGCGCAGACCGCGCTGCTCCGCCACGACGACCGCATCGAGGCGTTGCGCGAGGTCGTGTCCGGGCTGCTCGGTATGGACGAGCCGCGCAAGCGGGTCGCCGCGATGATGTCGGGTCTCGACGTTCGCTACGATCTCGGCGAGGGACATCCGCTGCTCGGACGCCGTATGCCCGATCTCGATCTCGTTACAGCGAGGGGTCCGCTACGGGTCTTCGGTCTTCTGCACGATGCACGACCGGTTCTGCTCAATTTCGGTGAGCCCATCGGCCTCGACATCGCGCCGTGGCGCGATCGAGTTCAGACGATCGATGCAAGGTGCGCCGCGACTTGGGAGCTTCCGGTGATCGGCGCTGTAGCGGCGCCCGACGCCGCACTGGTTCGGCCTGACGGCCATGTGGCGTGGGTGGGCGACCGGACGCGGTCAGGGCTCGCCGACGCGCTCACCACATGGTTCGGACCGCCCGCTGCGGCGTAGTGTGGGCTTCCGTGTCCCAAAGCGCGATGACCAGGCAATCACGCACTTTCCAACTCTGCTCTCACGGTTCGCGCGGTCCGTTAGGTGCCTGCCAACGTGTCGCGCACATTGATGCGGCCGCCGTCCGGCTTGCTGACATAGAGATGGCTCTCCAGTACCGACTGCATGTTCTCAAACATCGCATAGAGATCGTCGCAATAGACCGACGGATTGTCGTAGCCGTTCTTCCTGGAGAAACGATGCGGAAGATAGCCTCCTCCGCAGGCGTTCATGAACTTGCATTGGCGACACTTCGCGCAAAGATTGATTGACGCATCGCGCGCGGCTTTCCAGCGAGGCTCATTCCTGACCTCGTCGATCGCATGATCGAAGATGTTGAACTTGGTGTTGGTGAAGCCGTCGCCTGCAATCCGCAGCACATCGTGGGCCTCCACGGTGCCATCGGTCATGACGGTGCAAAGCTCGACGGGTTTGTGGCCCACGCCCTCGGTCGGCGAATTGTTGCCGAGCAGGGCCGTAATCATGTCGGAAACGATGCGGATATTGGTCGTCGGCCTCGTGCGATTTGCCTCCAGCCACAGTTCGAACAGGCCCTTGTAGAACGCCGCAATGGACGGTGGCCTCTCATCCAGCGTCGCATCGGGGATCATGATATCGTAGTTGGAGATTCCACACGCGGCGAAAAAATCGGCGTATTGCTGCGGCGCGTAAGCGGGATTGCAGACTGCCAGGGCAATGACGCCGATGTCGCGCGATACCAGCATGCGCGCGGCACGTTCCACGGCGGCATGGGTGCCCGTACCCTGAAACGTCCTGCGATGGAGGTCGTGAATATGTGCCGGCCCGTCCAGGCTGATCGCAACCGAAATGTTGCGGGCCTCGAAGCAGGCCAGCCATTCGTCATCGATCAACACGCCGTTGGTCGTGACCGCGATGGGTATGTCGCAGCCAGTCCGTGATGAAATGCCTTCGCAGGCCTCGGCAAAGCGGTGGAAGTTCTCGACGCCCCACAGCAACGGCTCGCCGCCGTGCAGAATGATGGGAAAATCGACGAGGGAGTATCTGACGACGTGCTCCTTGATGCGTTGCAGCAATCGATGCTGCACGTCAGGGCTCATCAGCTTGGGCTTGCTATAAACGGACGCGTCGCGGAACCAGTAACAATAGGAGCAGTCGATATTGCATCTCGTTGCGACCTTGACCAGCAACTGCGTGATCGGCTGATCCTCGAAGGCGGCACAATCTGAACTGTCAGCCGACATGCCGATACCGCGACGGGCTTGGAGGAACTACCTAGTACCCTCGAACAAATCCCCCTCGGCGGAACGCGCCCACGCCGGGAGCGTATCCCCCTCTGCGAAAGGCGCCAGCATTTGGCCCTTTGGCAAAACCTCCTCGTCTGAAAGCAGCCTGGGTCACTACGGGTTCGCCGGAGACAACGCCTTGCTCCGCACCCTGCCCGCGCAGATCGTTCAGCAATGCGCCGATGCCCTGATGATCGCTCTGAATTGTTGCGCCTGGCCCATGCAGCTGTATGAGGCTCGCCAAAACCTTCAGGGTCGTAATCGGCATGGCCGTGCTCCTCTTTTCGCGACGCAGTGCAGGATCGAACGAAAGGCCGGCATATCGGACCGGCTGAGCAACGACAAACAGTATACCTTTCCTGCTGCAACGGCAATGTGTCGAGGCGGGCGGCCGGACTTCTCTGAAACAGACTGAGTACGCGTCCTAAGCCACCACCACCGGCGCTTCCTCAGCCTGCCCTCAAACGCGCTGCGGCTTCGGGCCAATGGACGCGCAGGACAGTCTTTCCACCCGCAGCGGGAATTCTGGAACTGTGCTTCTCTACGACGCGGCCACCAAGCCGTTCATAGAAACGAACGCCGCCTATGTTCGCCTCGAAGACCCACAAGTGCAATCCGGCGCCAGTCGCCATTGACGAGAGTTGAGCGGCGGCGGCACGAAAGAGCTGCTCACCTATTCCTTGACCGCGAGCCTGCGGGCGAACGTGAAGATTGCCTATCAGACTTCCCCAAACAGGATCGACATCACAATAGCTACCGACAAAGGCCTGCACGCGCCCGGCCAGGTCACAGGCAACGTTGATCAACTGCGTTGCGGAACGATCGCGCAGCCGTTTCGACCAGACCGCGAGCCGGTCGGCTTCGATGCCGCCGCTCAGAAATTTCGGCGCAAGGTCGGCATACGCGTCACGCCAGTTTGAGACGTGAATCGCAGCGATGCGCGCAGCGTCCTCCTACAGCGGCTCTCGGACGTCAAGCTGATCCCGGATCATTCGAAGACGCGCCTGTGGGCGACTTGGCCGACCAGGGTGCTCACGCCTAACGGGGATTGATCCAGTCCCT
>NZ_AXAS01000051.1 GCF_000472925.1 Bradyrhizobium sp. Ec3.3 | reverse complement strand
GGCTTAGCAGAGGAGCGAACAAAGGTTTCGGGCGGGTCAGGACACCAGCCTTCCCGAAGCGGAGTCCCTTCGCCGGGACGATGGATCAGGTCAGGCCGTCATCCGGGTTGTCGACGCATCCCCGATGTGATCACGCGTTCCGTAGATTGGCCGACCTGCTCCTCTCTAGAATCCCATCAGGCGACGGCCACAGCGCCGATCCCGTACAGAAGCAGGTTCCTGGCGAGTGGATGACGCAAAAAGGGATTGACTAACCAGGGCCCGTTACAGAAGCCCGGATGTAGCAAAGCGAAGTCCGGGATGCGCGGACCGCAAGGCCCCCCGTATTCCGCTTCGCTCCATCCGGGCTACGGCTGATGAATCCATTTGACTCTCAGTCGATTCTGATTCGACTCCGGCCCGTCCCCAACATTAAGGAACTCGCCCCGAAAACGCCGCTTGTGCCGACGGCCAAAACTCCATCTAGTGCGCCTGAAAACGACCTGGCACGAGATGCTGCGTGAACGAATCCGGAAGCAAGGGGGAGTCAGCGATTCGGCCGCGATTCGTTCCGGAGTCGTTCCGAAGCTTAAGTGCGGGCGAGAAAGCGTTGCAAAATGAGACAGTTGCGGGGGAGGCGGGCGATGCACCCACATATTCCGCTGTCATGCCCCGGCTTGACCGGGGCATCCAGTACGCCGCGGCTTCTCGGCTCAAGCACCGCCTCTGGAATACTGGATCGCCCGGTCAAGCCGGGCGATGACAGCGGTGTGTGTGGCAAACCCTCCGCCCCCAAACGCCACTGACAAACGGCCCAATCACGACTAGCTAATCCCCAGAATGGCCTTTCCTCCCTCCTCCTTTGCTTCCGAGCGCGCGCCTGGCGCGGGCGTCACTGCGGTGCTCGGGCCGACCAATACCGGCAAGACGCATCTCGCCATCGAGCGGATGCTCTCGCATTCGTCCGGCATGATCGGGCTGCCGCTGCGGCTGCTCGCGCGCGAGGTCTATAACAAGATCGCCGATCGCGCCGGCATCGAGAGCGTTGCGCTGGTCACCGGCGAGGAGAAGATCAAGCCGAGGAATCCGCGCTACTGGGTCTCGACCGTCGAGGCCATGCCGCGCGATCTCGATGTTTCCTTTCTCGCCGTCGACGAGGTGCAGATCGCAGCCGATCTCGAGCGCGGCCATGTCTTCACCGATCGCATCCTCAATCGCCGTGGCCGCGATGAGACGCTGCTGCTGGGTGCTGCGACCATGCGCCCGATCATCGAGCGTCTGTTGCCCGGCGCTTCCATGATCACGCGTCCCAGGCTCTCCAGCCTTGAATTTGCCGGCGACCGCAAGATCACGCGGCAGCCGCGGCGCACCGCGATCGTCGCGTTCTCGGCCGATGAGGTCTACGCGATCGCCGAGCTGATCCGCCGCCAGCATGGCGGCGCCGCCGTCGTGCTCGGCTCGCTCTCGCCGCGCACGCGCAATGCTCAAGTTGCGATGTACCAGAACGGCGACGTCGATTATCTCGTCGCCACCGATGCGATCGGCATGGGCCTCAATCTCGACGTCGACCACGTCGCATTCGCCTCCGACCGCAAGTTCGACGGCTATCAGTTCCGCCGCTTAACTCCGGCCGAGTTCGCGCAGATCGCAGGACGCGCCGGCCGCGCCACGCGCAATGGCACCTTCGGAACAACCGGTCGCTGTGCGCCGTTCGAGCCCGAGCTCGTCAATGCGCTGCAGAACCACACCTTCGATGCGGTGAAGGTATTGCAGTGGCGCAATTCGAAGCTCGATTTCTCCTCGCTCGGCGCGCTCCAGGTCTCGCTGAACCTGCCGCCCGGCCATGAGGCGCTGACGCGCGCGCCGATCGCCGAGGACATGCGCGTGCTCGATCACGCCGCCCGCGACGGCGAGGTCCGCGACAAGGCGCACGGCAAGGCGGCGGTGGAACGGCTGTGGGAGGCCTGCCAGGTCCCCGATTACCGGAAACTCTCGCCGGCGGCCCATGCCGAGCTCGTCACCACGCTCTACGGCTTCCTGATCGACAAGGGCTGCATCCCGGATAACTGGTTCGCCGCCCAGGTCGACCAGGCCGACCGCATCGACGGCGACATCGACACGCTGTCGGGCCGGATCGCGCATATCCGCACCTGGACCTTCGTCGCCAACCGCCCGGACTGGCTGAAAGACCCCGAACGCTGGCAGGGGGGCACGCGGGATGTCGAAAATAAATTGTCAGATGCGCTCCATGAACGGCTTACAGAGCGTTTCGTTGATCGTCGTACCAGTGTATTGATGCGCCGCCTGCGGGAGAACACGAGCTTGAATACTGAAATCGGCAAGACCGGCGAAGTCATCGTCGAAGGCCACGTCATCGGCCGTCTTGATGGGTTCACCTTTGCACCGGATGCTGCGGAAGCAGGCTCCGATGCGAAAGCCTTGCAGGCTGCTGCGCAGGCGGTGCTCGCCGGCGAGATCAATGCGCGTGCCGAGAAACTGGGCGCTGCGCCCGACGAGCAGTTCGTGCTGACCTCGGAAGGCACCATCCGCTGGACCGGCGATGCCGTGGCGCGTCTCGTTGCCGCAGAGGAAGCGCTGCATCCGCGCTTGCGCATCATCTCCGACGAGCGCCTCACCGGGGCCCCGCGTGAAAAGGTGCAGGCGCGGCTCGAGCTCTGGCTCAAGACGCATGTCGAAAAGCTGCTCGGGCCGCTGTTCGAGCTGTCGAAGGCCGAGGACGTCACCGGCATCGCCCGCGGCATCGCCTATCAGCTCGTCGAGGCGCTCGGCGTTCTGGAGCGGCCGAAGATCGCCAATGAGCTGAAGGATCTCGACCAGCCCTCGCGCGCGACGCTGCGCAAGTATGGCGTGCGGTTCGGCGCCTATCACCTCTATTTCCCGCAGCTGCTCAAGCCCGCCGGGCGTGCGCTGGCCGCGCTGCTCTGGGCGCTGAAGCACGACAATGTCGATCTGTCAGCACTGTCGGGCGCGCAGCATCTGGCGAGCTCGGGCCGCACCTCGTTCCCCGCCGACAAGGCGTTGCCGCGCGATGCCTATCGCGTGCTCGGCTACAAGCAGTGCGGCGAGCGCGCCGTGCGCGTCGACATCCTGGAGCGTCTGGCCGATCTGATCCGTCCCGCGCTGGCCTGGCGCGAGACCTCGCCCGGCGCGAAGCCGCTAGGGGCGTTCGACGGCCGCGGCTTTGTCGTGACGCAGGCGATGACCTCGCTGACCGGCTCGGCCGGCGAAGATTTTGCCTCGGTGCTGCGCGCGCTCGGCTATCGCATGGAGAAGCGCGCGCCGCTGCCGCCGAAACCCGTCGTGGCAGAGACGGTCGCGGTCGAGACGCCGCCCGCTGAAGGCACCGCGGAAACGTCGAGCGAGACGGTCGCTGAGGCCGTTGCCCAAGTGCCGGCGGATGACGCAGCGCCTGCCGTTGAGGGCGCAGTCGAGCCGGTTACCGTCGAGGATGCGCCGGGCATGGAGCAGCATGAGGAAGAGCCTCACGCCGAGCCCGCGCTCGAGGCCACGCCCGATGCGCCGGTGACGCCCGAGGATGCACCCGGCATCGCACCGCCGGCGGAAGAAGCTGCAACCGTTCAAGCCGTCACCGAGGCCGCGCCGGCTGACGCTGCTGCCGCCGTGGAAGCCGCCGCATCGACTGACGCCGCCGCGCCTGCGGAAGCTGCCCCCGCCGAGCCGCAGCTCGTCGAGGTCTGGCGTCCCGGCGGCCGTCACGAGGACCGCAAGCCGCGCCACGAGCGGCACCGCCCCCGCCATCATCAGCCGCGTCCGCAGGAAGGCGCGCAGGCCGCGCCCGCAGAGGGCGAAGCTGCAGCCGCTGATGCCGCAAAGCCCGGCGAACGCCATCGTCACGGTGGCGGTCGCAAGGATTTTCGCAAGGGACGCGAGCAGGGCGAGGGCGGCGAACGCCGCGAGCCGCGTGACGACAAGGGCCGCCGGTTCGAGGGCCAGGAACGTAACAAGGACCGCGACAAGGATCGCGATCGGGGCAAGGGCAAGTTCGGCGATCGCGACGGCGGCCGTGGCCGCGACCGCGACAAGGGCCGCGATCGTCGCGACCGCGAATCCGGTCCGTCACATCGCCCCTATGCCTCCAGCGCTTCCCCGCGCGAACGCGATCGCCCGATCGATCCGAACTCGCCCTTCGCAAAGCTCGCCGCGCTGAAAGAGCAGCTTGCCGGCCGCAAGGAGTAGCGTAGCGTTTTCGAGCGAAGTGCGGAGCGGTTCGCGTGAAGAAAACGCGTCAAAAGGAATAGCGCCACGACCGAGCGCCAGCGGATCGACAGATGGCTGTGGCACGCTCGCGTGGTGAAGGCGCGCACGTCTGCAGCCGAGCTGGTCGAAAGCGGCCATGTCCGCGTCAACGGCGTGCGCGAGACTTCGCCCGGGCATGCGATCAAGACCGGCGACGTCCTGACGATCGCGCTCGATCGCACCGTGCGGGTGATGAAGGTGGTCGCCTTCACCGAGCGGCGCGGCGACGCAAATTCGGCGCGCGTGCTGTATGAGGAGTTGAATGAGCGCAAAGAGTAATTAATTGCGCTTGGCGTTCACTTCTTGGCCGAAGACGTGCGAAAACCCGTCGTGATCGGCCGTTCCCGATCTTGCGGCGTCGGTATTTACGCGCTACGCAAGCCGCGAATTTGAGAGAGCTTTTCGGAGCGTTGGATGACTTACGTCGTCACTGAAAACTGCATCAAGTGCAAGTACACCGACTGCGTCGAGGTGTGCCCGGTAGATTGCTTCTACGAGGGCGAGAACATGCTGGTCATCCACCCCGACGAATGCATCGATTGTGGCGTGTGCGAGCCGGAATGCCCGGCTGACGCCATCAAGCCGGACACGGAACCCGGCCTCGAAAAGTGGCTGGAAGTGAACGCCGAATACGCCAAGAGCTGGCCGAACATCACCCAGAAGAAAGATTCGCCGGAGGACGCGAAGGAATTCGACGGCAAGGAAGGCAAGTTTGAGAAATATTTTTCTCAAAACCCCGGTTCTGGAGACTAACTCGGGTCAAACTTAACCCTAATACCTTAGTCAGCGCCGTAAACAGGCCAAAAAACCCCTAAATCATTGATTTTTGCGGGAAATGTGCTATATTGGGCACATTGAGCCGAACCCCGTCAGCCCCGTTGGCCCCTCTGGGTTCCCGTGAAACCTCATGTCGAACAGGGGCGTGGCAGTTTTCCGCGCGCAGGCTGTGTCACAGAAAACGCGTAAAAAGAGTACTTCTGCTAAGGCGTCCCATAAGGATGCCAAAAAAGTCGCCGCGGCCAGCCGTAGCGCATCCAAGGGTCGTGCGGCGACTAAGCACACGGCTGCAAAGTCCTCGAAGAAAAGAAGCGCAATGCCTCACAAGACTGCCAAGCCGGCCGCGAAAGCGACCGTTTCCAAGCCCGCGGCTGCCAAGGCTGCGGTCAAGCCTGCCGTGAAAGCGCCTGTTGCCGCTGCGCCCAAGACGCCTGTCGCCGCCAAGGCTCCCGTCAAAGCCCCCGTCGCTGCTGCCAAGCCCGCCGTGAAGCCGGCTGCCGCTGCGCCGAAGGTCGAGGAAAAGAAGGTCGTGACCCAGCGTCAGGGCTTCAAGGCCAATGAATTCGTCGTTTATCCCGCTCACGGCGTCGGCCAGATCCTGGCCATCGAGGAGCAGGAGATCGCCGGGGCCAAGCTCGAGCTGTTCGTCATCAACTTCATCAAGGACAAGATGACGCTGCGCGTTCCGACCGCCAAGGTCGCCAATGTCGGCATGCGCAAGCTGTCCGAGCCGGCGCTGGTCAAGAAGGCGCTGGAGACCCTCAAGGGCCGCGCCCGCGTCAAGCGCACCATGTGGTCGCGCCGCGCCCAGGAATACGAAGCGAAGATCAATTCGGGCGACATCGTCGCGATCGCGGAAGTCGTGCGCGACCTCTACCGCTCCGAATCGCAGCCCGAGCAGTCCTACTCCGAACGCCAGCTCTATGAAGCGGCGCTCGATCGTCTCTCCCGCGAGATTGCGGTGGTGCAGCACTCGACCGAGACCGAAGCGGTCAAGGAGATCGAGGCGCAGCTCGCCAAGAGCCCGCGCCGCACCAATGCCAAGGCCGAAGCCGCCGAGGGCGAGGCCGATGCGGACACCGAGGGCGATATCGACGATACCGATGGCGACGATACGGCGGTCGCCGACGAGGCGGCGTAAGCAGCTTCGGCTCACGCTAGCATTCAAAAGCCCGGCCGTTCGGCCGGGCTTTGTGTTTTGGCGGCGGACACCTCGTCCGGCAGCTGGTCCTCGAATTGTGTTTCGGGCGTTGCGTCAACGCCGATTGCTTGCTTCCGCAAGATGCGGGAGCCGACGTCGAAGCCGAGGCCAGCCCCGGATCAGCGATGCGGATTTCCGAACCGGCTTGACCGGCTTGCAGTCGGGAAAGCGCGCAAGCAGCTCGGCCTTCAGAAACTCGAGGTGGCCGATCTGGGCGACGAGCTCCTTCAGGTCGCGTTCGCCGTCGATCAGCTCCACCTCGAGGCTCCGCAGTCGCCGTTTGTCGCCGTCGTCGCGATCGACGAATTCATCTGCGTCATTGCCGGCCGCCACGGCGGCGCGCGCAAGCACGTCCTCCATCCGCTCCTTCAGGTTGGCCTGTCGGGCTTTCGCGGCCTTCAGCGTCGCGTCAAGCGCCTGGACGATCGCGTCCATGCGCAGCGGATCGGTCTCGGTAGCAGGTGTCAGCTCAAGTGCAGCCCTGCCTAGGGCGACAGCGAAAAAGCGCGACTTCATCAGTAATGTCAACATCATGCGCGTTGGTCGCGTAGTTCGGCCGGCGGGTTCGATTCCTTCTGCGTGCCCTTGGCGACGGCGCTTGGCTCTCTGCGCCAAATCCGAACCAGTATCACGAAGCCCTTGAGATCAGGCGGGCATTACGCATCTCCCGTCCACGCAGGAACTGCGGATTCAGCTGTTCGACCTCCTTTCGGTCCGGCCCGCGCTGCCGCGCGCCCCGGAATGAGGGAACAACTGTTGGATACAACACTGGCGATTAAGAGATGAACTGCTATGTTATTGAGATCGGTCATGAATGGCTTTGCCCCGTGACCGCGCTAGGCCCGTCCGACAGGCGGGCCGTTGGCTTTATAGGAGCCTGGTTATGAGCCGCTCAAACCGTACCGAACATATTCGCCTCACCTCCCATCCGGAGCCGGGCGGAAAGGCGGCCTTTCCGATTCAATGGGGCGCCGCGGACGCGCGCGCGCGGGGGCCGATCGTCGGCACGGTGTCGCGCGCCCAGGACCGCAACGTCATCGGCAGCCATGGCGGTTCCTATGCCGTCTATCGTGCGCTCGCGGTCTCCGCCGGCGCGCTCGATCCGATCCGGCGTCCCGATCTCACCAACACGTTTCCGGCCGCGACCATCGGGCCGTTCCCGCAATGGAGCGATCCGGAAAAGATCGTCGCGCTCGACCCCTGGGGGCATCTCGTCGCCGAGAATTTCCGTAAAGAAATCGCCGAAGGCGCCGACATCCGGCCGAGCATCGCGGTGACGCGCGCGCGGCTGGACCTGCCGGAAATCCGCGGCGCGCTGGTCGCCAAGCGGCTGAAGCCGGACGGCGAGGTCGTGCACGCCAATGGCAGCGTGTCGGTGGTGAAGATCGCGATCGATCCGGTCTGGTATCTGCCCGGCCTTGCCAAGCGCTTCGGCGCCAGTGAGACCGAGCTGCGGCGCACCTTGTTCGAGCAGACCGCGGGAATGTTCCCCGAGCTCGTGACGCGGCCCGACATGAAGGTATTCCTGCCACCGATCGGCGGCACCACGGTCTATCTGTTCGGCGACGTGGCGAAGCTGCCCGATCATCGTACCAGGATCACCTGCCGCGTGCACGACGAATGCAACGGCTCGGACGTGTTCGGCTCCGACATCTGCACCTGCCGCCCCTACCTCATTCACGGCATCGAGGAATCCGCGCGCGGCGCGCAGGAGGGTGGGCTTGGGCTCGTCGTCTACAACCGCAAGGAAGGACGGGCGCTCGGCGAGGTCACGAAATTCCTGGTCTACAATGCCCGCAAGCGCCAGGAGGACGGCGACGCAGCCGCCGCCTATTTCGAGCGGACCGAATGCGTTGCCGGCGTGCAAGATGCACGCTTCCAGCAACTGATGCCGGACACGATCCACTGGCTCGGCCTGAAGCGCATCGATCGCTTCCTGTCGATGAGCGACATGAAATATGACGCGCTTACGGGGCAGGGCATCGATATCGTCGAGCGCGTGCCGATCCCGCTGGAGCTCATTCCGGCCGATGCGCATGTCGAGATCGCCGCCAAGAAGGCGGCCGGATACTACGCCGAAGAGATTCCGACAGCGAAGGACTTGACCGACACGGTCGGACGCTCGCTGGAGAAATATTGAGTCACGTGATGGCGGCGGCCACAGAACGAGAGGCCCGATCGCTGCTCTCGGCGGAAGCGGTCCGCGCGCGCGCCGCGCAGATGCTCGACATCGGCCTCGACGGCGGACTGACGCATTTCACGGTTCATCTCGATCGCATGGACGCTGTCGTGGATGCCGTGCTCGCGGTCACGCGGCGGTCCTATCCTGCGCTGGATATTCCCTTTCACGCACGTTGGCGGCACTTCGTCCTCGGCGGCGCCGACCGTTGGTCGCGCCTCGCGGACACCGTGTCCTGGCCGGATCGCGCCGCGCGGGCGCGCGCCGAGTTCGATCTCGCCATCGTCAGCGTGCTGCTGGATGCAGGCGCCGGCGCTGCCTGGCGCTACCGCGATGCCATGACGGGGCAGGACATCGGCCGCTCCGAGGGGCTTGCCCTGGCAAGCCTCGACATGTACGCAAGGGGCGCGTTTTCCGGTGACCCGCGCTCTCCCTTCCGCGTCGATGCGGATGTGATCGCACAACTCCCGCTCGCGCGGCTCGAGTCCGGCTTTCAGGTCACGGACAGCAATCCGCTGCTGGGCCTTGAGGGACGCACGGATTTGTTGCGGCGCCTGGGGCAGCTGGTGGCGTCTCGTCTGCAGGTCTTCGGTACGCATGATCGGCCGCGTCCGGGTGGGTTGTTCGATCACCTCGCGGCAAGAGCCGTGAGCGGCGCGATCGCCGCACCAGTCATTCTCGCCGAAGTGCTGAGCCAGCTCGGACCGATCTGGCCGTCGCGACTCGAGCTTGCCGGCATTGCGCTCGGCGATTGCTGGCGCCACCCCGCGATCAAGACCGATGACGCGACCACAGGCCTCGTGCCCCTGCACAAGCTGTCGCAATGGCTGAGCTATTCGCTGATCGAGCCCTTGCAGCGCGCCGGCTTTGACGTGACCGACATCGACGGCCTCACCGGGCTCGCGGAATACCGCAACGGCGGCTTGTTCGTCGATCTCGATGTGCTTGTTCTGCGCGATGCTCTGGATTCGGAGCGCTCTCACGGAGTGGATTCCCTCCTCGTCGTGGAGTGGCGGGCACTGACGGTCGCCTTGTTGGACCGGCTCGCCGAGCATGTCCGCGCGCGGCTCGGTCGCGATCGCACCTCGTTGCCGCTTGCAAGCATTTTGGAAGGCGGCACCTGGGCTGCGGGCCGCGCCGCTGCCTTTGCGCGGCGCCCCGACGGCGCGCCGCCGATCAAGGTCATCAGCGATGGGACGGTTTTCTAAGCCATGAGATTTGGTTCGACCGATTGCGGACCCGCGTGCACGCTGTGCCCCTCTCCGACAAGGGGAGAAGGAAAAGATCTCGGCTGATCGCGATTCAATCAAAGCTCATTTTTTGGGAGCATCACGTCATGGAAGGCGTCACGATCGTCGATCATCCCCTGGTCCAGCACAAGCTGACGCTGGTGCGGGACAAGTCCATCTCGACAAAATCCTTCCGTGAGCTCGTCAAGGAGATCGGCATGCTCCTGTGCTACGAGGTCACGCGCGATCTTCCGCTCGCCGAGGTCGTCGTCGACACGCCGCTTGCGCGCATGCAGTCGGCCAAGATCGCCGGCAAGAAGCTGGTGTTCGTTCCGGTGCTGCGTGCCGGCACGACGTTCGTCGACGGCATGATGGATCTGGTCCCCACCGCGCGCGTCGCCCATATCGGGCTCTATCGCGAACCGCACAGCTTCGCGGCCGTCGAATATTTCTTCAAGTCGCCGTCCGACCTCGGCGAACGGCTCGCGATCGTGGTGACGCCGGTGCTTGCAACGGCCAACACGGCAGTGGCTGCGGTCGACCGGCTGAAGGAGCGCGGCGCGAAGGATATCCGGCTCGCCTGCCTGATCGCCGCGCCCGAAGGCCTCGAGCGGATCCGCGGCCTGCATCCGGACGTCCCGATCTGGACGGCAGCCATCGATGAAGGGCTCGACGAGCACGGCTACATCCTGCCGGGCCTCGGCGATGCCGGCGACCGCGCGTACGGAACGCGGTAGCGCAGCGCCCTGGCAGACAATTTCATTTGAATTCCAGCGCCGATCCGCCAATTGCAAGATGCTGGTGAGATACGGGACTTCGACACCGCCTTGAGTCGCATAGTCGCTGCGCCAGCGAGGTGATCAAATGAAGCAGCCGCAGTTCCTGGCGCGCCTTGCCTTGCCGAAGTTCGGCCGGTTGCGAGACGCGCATGTGCAGCACATCGGTTGGGTGAGCGCACTCGTGGCCCTCGGCGGGGTGGCGTGCATGCTGTATTCGCCTTCCCATGGACAGCAGCCGGGGCAACAAAGTCTCGATGCCGCCTCAGGACAACGAGCGTTCAACAATGCATGTCGGACCTGCCACACGATCAAGGACGGCGACAATCGCTTGGGCCCGCATCTGTACAGGATCGTCGGAAGGAAGGCCGGCTCGCTGCCGGATTATAACTACTCGAGCGCGATGAAGGGGGCGGACCTCGTCTGGGACGAAGATAAGCTCGAGCGCTTCATCGCCAATCCGGACGAGTTGATACCGGGCAACAGCATGAAACCATACAGCGGACTGGCATCTGCCGACGACAGAGCAAGAATAGTTTCCTTCCTGCGATCGGACGCGTCGAGCCAATAGCTCACCTTTTCACTCGCCCGTTCGCCAGCCGCTTGCCGATGCTCACCACCGGCTTCGTCTCTCCCATATTTCCTCGCCGATGCCACAGGACACCCTCGGCCCGCTTTCGGCCGCCGGGACGATCCGGTACGCCGGTGTTCGGCCGGCGACCTCCAGCGTGAGCTTGGTCTTGATTGCCTCCTTGAACTTCTCGCGCTCCCTGATTGCCAGCATAAACGAGCCCGGGCCTCCGATCACGCAATCCTCGTAGTAAAAATCAAGGTCATCGATATCCATCATCGAAACGGTCGCGCCTTTCACCATGATCGGCAGGCCGTTAATCGTGATGCCCTTCTCCAGCGCCGCATTCCGCGCCTTGGTAACCGGGGGCCCTTCGTTGTTCGCACCATCGCCGGAAATATCGATCACGCGTCGCAGCCCGTGGTACGGGTTTTGGTCGAACAGCGGAATTGCAAAATGGATCGCGCCGGAAATCGACGTGCGGGAGCCCCGGCGAACCGGCGTTTTCATGATCTCGGCGGCCAGCGCATCTGCGGACTCCGGACCGTCGATGAGCCTCCAGGGCACGATGATCCTCTGATCATCCGATGCAGACCATTCGAAATAGGTCACGGCCAGCCTCTTGCTTGGCCCGGCCTTGAGCGCCTGGAGAAATTCATCGGAGATGACGGCCTGCGCGTAGCCTTCGCGCTGGACGACAAGCTCGTCCTCGTCCATCGAATAGGAGACATCGACGGCAATGACGAGTTCGGCATCGACGGAGGGCAGGGCGTCCTTGTCGACCAATTGATGCCCGAAATTGCCGACGGCGGTGCTGGCGAAGTTGCCTCCAGCGATAGTGCCCGCGATCAGCAATCTCAGGAGCCAGACATACTTGCGCATGCAGGTCCTCGTTCGGGTTGTACTCACATGCACGCGCTCAGACGACGTGCGCGTGTCCAACTTGATCGTGCAGACGGAGGTAACCAGTCACTGTGTGGCGAAACGGCGCACCGGACCCGGTTGCCGCCGCCCCGGATAAGGAATGTCCGAGGCGGCTCCTGAAATCATGCTTGCGTCAAAATGGCATCTGCAAAGCTGTTAGCGGGATGCATGGTAATATCACAGGCCGCTCTACTACCGCGAAGAGAACCCGACGGTCGTCAGTTTCGGCGCCTTCTGCTGCGCGATCATGCTCTGACGCGGAGTCAGGACGGCGATCTGGTGGGGAGAAGCAGGCATACCAGCAGCCTCCAGCATCGGGGTGGGCGACTGCTCCTGAACTCCGGATGCCCCCATCACCGCAACCTGGTGCCACGTGATCGGAAAGCCCGTCAGTTCAAAGCTTGGAAGTTCTGCTGCCCCTGCGGAGAAGCCGACTACCATCGCCGGCCCAATTACAACCATCAAGAACATCTTCTTCATGGCAATCTCCTTCCGTCGGATATGCGCGAAAAGTGAACCAGCTCACATCCCGCCACGACAAATTGAAATATGCTATTTTCCTGCGCACCTTAACTTGCCAGACTAGCAAACGAACGGCAGTTCTTCTTGGTCAATTGCGAACGGCAGCACCGAACCTGGGTACGCGAATTGTCAACACGCTCGGATTGTGGTTCGGCTGAATAAGTTGCCGGCAAGATGCTGATCGAAGGAGTCAACCACGTGACTCTGCGAATCGAGTCAAGCAGCAGATGCCCCCATGCTCCACCGGAGTGGTGTACCACCCGGTGCGCGCGACAACAGAGCATCTCACGCCTCGATTCCGCTCCTGCTTAGCGGGGTTTTGAGGCGCGTCTGAGGTCGAAGCTCATGAGTGAAACAGGAAAGCGCCAGACGTCGGAATGCTTGCCTGAACTCGCAACATTTCGACTTTCGACCGACAAGTTTCCCCAGCGAAAGCGCCTGTCCATGTGGCGCGAGGAATTCGGCGACAAGATCCTTCGCGTCGATATCGAGCCGTTGTCGGATATTCCATTCCACGCCAGGTCGACGTTGCGTATCCTGCCGGGGCTGAATGCGTTCTCTTCCACCTCATCGCCGCTTCGATTTCGCCGCACGAGCGATGGGCCCGATGCTGATGGATCAATTGCGCTCATCATCAACATGACGAAGGACTGTGTCGTATCTCAGCGGGGCCGGGAGGTGACGCTCCGCGCGGGCGATGCAGTCGCAGTGCATCACAGGAGCAGGGGGAGCGCGAGCTTTGCAGAAGGAAGCTACTTCGCTCTGGTGATCCCGCGCGCTGAGCTTGCGTCGCGCCTGAGCAATCTCGATGAGCCGACGATGCAGCCTATCCCGCGCGAGCAGACCACCCTGCGGCTCATTAGAAGCTATATGCGTCCGCTATGGGACGAGCTTCGCCTGGCCACGTCCGATCTACGTAGCCTGGTGGCGACGCACGTTCATGATCTTGCGGCAATGATGCTGAGCCGTGAGCATTTGTCAGGTGAGAGCAACGCCAGCGCGGTGGTGGCGACCCGATTGGCCGCCGTATTGGACTATATCGGTGCCCACTTCGACGATCCGGAACTCAATCTGGATACGGTCGCGCATAGCCAAGGCGTTTCTCCTCGCTACCTGCAGCGGCTGCTCGAAACCTCGGGATCATCCTTTACCGCCCAGGTGAACGAGCTGCGCCTGCAACGGGCGTTCGCGCTTCTGACGGAGCCGGCCGCGAGCCCGAGACTGATTTCCGACATTGCATTGGAGGTCGGCTTTTCCGACATCTCCTATTTCAATCGATCGTTTCACTCGCGCTTTGGCGAGTCGCCGAGTGGCATACGAACCCAGTCAAGAAGATCGCATTGACGACGCCGGCGGAGCTGTCCGATTCTACGGCTCTCCAGCGCGCGCCTGCGTCCAGATCGCGATCGGCTGCTCGAGGCCGCGGACGACCTGCGGGGCCTGGGCCATCAGCGGACGAAACGCCGCGTCGGCCTCGCCGAGCTCGATCCTGGCGCGCCTGACGAGATCGTCGCTGGCCACCAGCGCACAGCCGAGCGTGCGCGTCAGGGATTCGAGCCGGCTTGCCGCGTTCACTGTCGAGCCGATCACCGCAAATTCGAGACAGGTCACCCCGATATCGCCGAGCACGACGGGTCCGTAATGCAGGCCAAAGCTGACGCGGATCGGAGACTCGCCGGCCGCTTTGCGCTGCTCGTTCCAGCGATCCGCGGCCGCCATCATCGCCTGGGCACAGCGTAGCGCGTGGATGGCATCAAGCTTGCCGACGAAGGGCGTGCCGAAGGTCGCCATCAACCCGTCGCCGAGATATTTGTCGAGCGTCCCGCTGTGGCGGAACACCTCCTGTTCCATCAGCGCGTGGAATTCGCGCAATGTGCGCACGACGTCTTCCGGTGTTCGCGCGTCGGCAAAGGCCGTGAAGCCGACGATGTCGACGAACAGAACCGCGACGTTTTGCGTGCGTACCTGCTTCAGCGGCTCGTCATGCCGCGACAATTCCTCGACCACGTTCGGCGAGAAGTAGCGCGCGAGATTGCCGCGTTCGCGCTCCACTGCGGCATGGCGGATCAGGAGATCGTTGCTGCGGCGCACCGCCAGGGCGAGCGTCGCCGCGACGATCATGAACACGACGATTTCCTGGATGCGCGTGCCGAGCGCGATCGAACTTGGCGAGATCAACTGAAACAGCCTGTGATCGCTGCCGAGCGCTGCGGCGATGCGGGCGGTCAGTTCAGGGGCGCGATCCGGTTGCCACCACACCCAGGCAACGCCGATGCTCCAAAGAGCCGCAGTCCACGTTCCGACTGCGATGACGGTCCGCCAGGAGTAGGCCAGCGTCGCACCCGACAGCAGCACGAAGAAATAGATGAAGTTGCCGAAATGGAGTTGCATCGCCACGGGCAAGCGCGCGGAAACGAACGGATTCGGCACGACGAGGATCAAAGTCAGCAGTGCGAGGTCGCAGAACAACAGCGCCAGCTCCGGCCTCGACACGCCGACCCGCCCAACCCTGACCTGGGCCCAGCCAATCAGTGCGAACAGACCGAGCAACGCCACATAATAAAGCTGGTCCCATACCGGATTGATGTAGATGAGCAGGCAGGCGATCACCGTGAGCGCGACATAGCGCGCCCGCACCGCCAGCTGCAGGCCCTCCTGCTTGGCCGCTGCGAGCGCGGCCTGTGCAAACTCGACGGTTTCGGTCTCGCGCCGATCGCGCGCACGCGGCAATACGGCGGACAGGTCAAGACGCTCGACAAGCGTGGTCACGGGGCGGTCTCCTCGTGTGGGCTTTTGCAGCACATTGACGAACGTCAGCGTCCGCAACAAACGAATAGTGCGGAGAAGGTTGTCGCGCCAGCCTTGCGATGGCGCCACAGGCGAAGTTCCGGTCGCGCGGCCGACCGGTGTGTCGCGGCCGCGCAACACATGGTGACAGAACCGCTGTCGATTTCGTGCGAGTCCATATGGTAGTCGCCTCCGTCCAAGAGGGCGGGCGCGGTCGTTGCTAGCTTGCCGGTGACACTAAGGTGTGACCATCGAGGTCGGGCACCGCCACGGCGCGAGCCGATCTGACTGACTTGAGGTTCTCTAGATGAAGCGAGTTCTGTTCGCCGCGGCGTTTGCCGCCGTTGCCGGGATGGGCGCCGCCCACGCCGCCGACCTTGCCGCCCGTCCCTATACCAAGGCGCCCGCGGCGGCCGCAGTCGAGAGCTGGACCGGGTTTTATCTCGGCGCAGATGTGGGGGCCCGCTGGTCCGATACGACCTGGACCTCGACAGCCTTGGAGGATCCTGTCTGGGCAGGTGGGTCGTCCCTGCTTCTCCAGGGCAACCCCGCCAGCTTCAACAGCACGTCGTTTCGTGGCGGTGGCTATGCTGGCTACAACTGGCAGGTCGCGCCGTCCTGGGTGATCGGCATCGAGGGCGATGTTGCCTGGGCGGACAACAACAAGACGCTTGCCGGCGTCCCCGGCACCTGGGGGGGTAGCACCCCCGCCTCTCTCATTGCGATCGATAGCACCACCGTAAAGCTCGGTTGGGATGCGAGCATTCGCGGCCGCGTCGGCTGGCTGGTTGCTCCGAGCGTGATGCTGTTCGGCACCGGTGGTATTGCCTGGCAGGACGTCTCGCTGACTGCGAACTGCATGCGCACCGGGCCGTGGTGCATCCTCGATCGCACCGAAACGTTCCACAAGGTGGCAACCGGGTGGACCGTGGGCGGCGGCATCGAAGCCAAGGTTTGGAGCAACTGGCTTGCGCGGGCCGAATATCGCTACGCCGATTTCGGGCACGTCGACCACGAATTCTTCCCGCAGACAGTCGATTCCGTCTTCATGAACCAGAGCTTGAAGACCCATGCCGTGTCGGTCGGTTTGGCGTACCAGTTCGGCGGACCGGTGGTTGCGAAATATTGATCGCGCCGCGCCGAATTAGCCGCGGCGTTCATCGTTCCCGTAACTTAAGCCCGGCTTCAAGCCGGGCTTTTTTTTTGGTGCGGTGCGTAGGGTGACTAGATCACGGCCAGGCAAGGCCCGCTCACTTCACCGGCCGCTTCTCGAGCTTCCGGGCCAGCGTGCGGCGGTGCATGCCGAGGCGACGTGCGGCTTCCGAGATATTGAAATCCGTCTCGATCAGCGTCTGGTGGATGCGTTCCCATTCCAGCGTCTTGATCGAGGTGGGACGCGCGTCTAGCGCCACCTCGGCATTGCCTTCGGCCTTCTGGAACGCGGCTTCGATGTCGTCGGTGTTGGAGGGCTTTGCGAGATAGTGGCAGGCCCCGAGCTTGATTGCCTCCACTGCGGTGGCGATGCTGGCAAAGCCCGTGAGCACCACGATCAGCATGTCGGGATCATGGGTGTGCAGCAGCTCGACACAGGCAAGACCGGAGGCGCCGCCGAGCTTGAGGTCGACGACGGCGTGGCCGAACGATTTGTCCTCGAGCTCCTTGCGGACCTCCTCGATCGAGGCGGCGATCACGACGGAATAGCCGCGGCGCTCGAATGAGCGCTTCAGCGTGCGCGCAAAGCTCGCGTCGTCCTCGACGATGATCAGGGACTGCTCAGGCGTCAAAACCGCCTCCGATGGCAAGCGTGGAGAGAGGCAGCACGAGCCGCACGGTGGCGCCGCGCTTCCTGTGGTTCTCCGCGGTCACCATGCCCCCAAGCTTGCGCACGACGTTGACCACCAGGAACAGGCCGAGCCCGCCGCCGGCGCGGCCCTTGCTCGACTGGTAGGGTTTTCCGAGCTGCGCCAGCATCTCCCGCGCAAAGCCCGGGCCGCGGTCGCTGATCGACAGCACGAGCTTGTCGTCCTCGCGCTCGGCCAACAGCTCGACCCAGTCGCGCGAGACCTCGTAAGCGTTGTCGAGCACGTTGAAGATCACCTGCTTCAGCGCGATGTCGGAGACGATCGCGACGTCCTCGCCAAAAGTGTTGGTGAAGTAGAGCGTGCGCGCCGAGCGCGCGTTGCGCCATTCCTCGACCAGCGCGGTCAGGAAGGCCGCCACGGTCGTCGGCGCCGAGCCCTCGCCGCGGGCTTCGCCAGCGGAGACCAGGATGCCGGTCACGATCGATTTGCAGCGTTGCAGCGAGGTCTCCATCTCGGCGAGATCCTCGGCGAGCTCGTCGCGGCCGCCAAGCTCCGGCATGCGGCGCCAGTCGTTGAGGATGACCGAGAGCGAGGCGAGCGGCGTGCCGAGCTCATGCGCTGCGCCCGAGGCGAGCAGGCCCATGCGGACGATGTGATCCTCCTCGGCGGCATGCTGGCGCAGCGCCGCCAGATGTGCATCGCGCTCGCGAAGGTTCCTGTTGATGCGAGTCACGAACACCACCAGCAGCACGGCGTTGAGCGCGAAGCCGAAGAGCATGCCGACGACGGTTAGGCTGTAGGTGTCGCTCAGGGGGTTATGCGGCAGGTCCAGCGGCCGGTAGGCGAGCGTCAGCCAGACGAAGGCGGCGCAGGTCAGCGCCACCAGCGACCAGGTCGAGCGGGCATCGAGCAGCACTGCCCCCAGCGTCACCTGCAACAGGAACAACGAGGTGAAGGGATTGGTGGCGCCCCCGCTGAGGTAAAGCTGAGCGGTGAGTGCGGCGACGTCGAGCATCAGCGCGACCAGCAGCTCGTTGTTGGTGATCGCGGCACGGTGGCGCACCCAGACCAGGCTCGAAATGTTGAGCAGCACCAGCGCCGAGATCACCGCGCCCATCCGCGCGAGCGGCAGCTCGATGCCGAGCCCGAAATGCGCCGCCCCGATCGTGATGATCTGGCCGACGACCGCGGTCCAGCGCAGCTGGATCAGCAGCGCCATGTTCTTGCGGTTGGTCTCGTCGTCGGTCGGCGAGGGCAGGGATGTCGCGGTCAGCTCGGTGCGGCCGTCCACCTGCGCAGGAAGCGCAGCCGCGTCATGTCCGAGAGAGAGCTTTCCCTTCTCAGGTCGGCTCGACGATCGTTCCAGCATCTGATCCCGTCCCGCGGGCGGCGGTCTTGCCGGCCCTTTCGTGGACAAAGCGCCCGCGGCGGAACAGCCCGCCGCCGAATGTGACGAATAGTTTGCCGGCCAGCATAAAGGCCAGCGCAAACCATGTCAGCGCGTAAATCAGGTGGTTATTGGGAAAGCGGATCACGGTCAATCCGCCGATCGGATAGACGCCGGCGTTGGGGGCTGCGTCGGCATCGATGAAGAAGGGCGCGACCTCATCATTAAGTCCGCGCGCGGCGGCGATCGCTGCGACATCGCGCGAGTACCAGCGATCATGCGCGGGATCGTTGTCGCGCAGGAAGCCGCCCTTCGGCTCGGTCATGCGCAGGAGACCGTTGATCACGATCGTGCCGGATGCGTCACCATCCGGCCGCGTCGCGGGATCGCGCTTGTCGGCCGGCACGAAGCCGCGATTGATCAGGACCATCGTGCCGTCGTCGCGCAGAAGCGGCGTCAGCACCCAGAAGCCGGCGCCTTCCTCCGTCACGGCTTTGACCAGCGTCTCCCGGTCATTCAGCAGGCGGCCGGCGACGCTGACGTGGCGGTATTCGTCGCTCGCGGCCGTGACCGCGGGCCAGGCCGCGGGCGGCGGCAGCGCGGTTGTCGTGGCGTGAACGCGCGCCTCGACGCGATCGATCAGCACGAGCTTCCAGGCGCGCCGCTGGACCTGCCAGACGCCGAGGCCGATCAGGATAGCGATAGCAAGGAGAGAGAGCGTCGTGAGCCACAGGGAAGGGCGCGCAGCCTTGGCGAGGCTGCGCGTTGTCCGTCCGTCGTGTCTCACGGATGCGCTCACTTCATCCCGCTCATCTGGTGGACCGGCATCATGTTGCTGTTGAGGTGATTCATCACCCACAGCGAGCCGGACAGCGCGATCACGACCATGACGATGGTGAAGATCATCGCCATCATGCTCCAGCCGTCCTCGGCCTTGGTGTTCATGTGCAGGAAGTAGATCATGTGCACGACGATCTGGACCACCGCGAAGGCCATGATCACGAGCGCCGTGATGTTCTTGTTTGGAATCGCCCCGCCCATGACGAGCCAGAACGGAATCGCGGTCAGCACCACCGAGAGCACGAAGCCCAACAGATAGGTCGAGAGCGAGCCGTGCGCATGCGCATCGTGATGATGATCGGCCGCGTGGGCGGCGTGAGTGTCGGTGCTCATCGCAGAACTCCCAGGAGATAGACGAAGGTGAAAACGCCGATCCAGACCACGTCGAGGAAGTGCCAGAACATCGACAGGCACATCAGCCGGCGGCGGTTGGCCTCGATCAGGCCGAAGCGCCAGACTTGCGTCATCAGGGTCACCAGCCAGATCAGGCCGCAGCTGACATGCAGGCCGTGGGTGCCGACCAGGGTGAAGAACGACGACAGGAAGGCGCTGCGCTGCGGGGTTGCGCCCTCATGGATCATGTGGGCGAACTCGGAGAGCTCGATGCCGATGAAGGCGAGGCCGAACAGGCCGGTGATCGCGAGCCAGGCCTGCGTCGCGCCGACCCGGTTCTGCTGCATCGTCAGCATCGCAAAACCGTAAGTGATCGACGACAGCAGCAGCATCGAGGTGTTGACCGCGACCAGCGACAGGTCGAACAGATCCTTCGGCGCGGGGCCGGCGGCGTAGTTGCCGCCAAGTACGCCGAAGGCCGCAAACAGGATCGCAAAGATGAGACAGTCGCTCATCAGATAGATCCAAAAGCCGAGCGAGGTGCTGTATCCTTCCGGATGCGGGTGTTCGTCGGCGAGGTAGAACAGCGGCTCGCCAGACTGGTCGGGTTTGACAGCGATCGTCATTTACTTGGCTCCGGCGAGCAGTTGGGTGCGCGCTTCCTCGGTCCGGACGACCTCATCGGCCGGGATGTCGAAATCGCGGTGATAGTTGAAGGTGTGGCCGATCGCGACGACGAGCAGCGCGATGAAGCTGACGGCAGCAAGCCACCAGATGTACCAGATCAGACCGAACGCCATCGCCGTCGACAGACCGGCGAGGATGATGCCGGTGCCGGTGTTGCTCGGCATATGGATCGGCTTGAAGCCGGCGAGCGGACGCTTGTAGCCGCGGCGCTTCATGTCCCACCACGCGTCGTTGTCGTGAACGACGGGGGTGAAGGCGAAGTTGTAGTCCGGCGGCGGCGAGGAGGTCGCCCATTCCAGCGTGCGCGCGTCCCAGGGATCGCCAGTGACGTCCTTCAGCGCTTCGCGCCGGAGGATGCTGACGGCGAACTGCATGAGCATGCAGAGGATGCCGAGGAAGACGAGGCCAGCGCCGATCGCAGCGATGACGAACCAGATCTGCAGCGACGGATCGTCGAACACGCGCAGGCGGCGGGTTACGCCCATCAGGCCGAGCACGTAGAGCGGCATGAAGGCGAGGTAGAAGCCGGTGACCCAGAACCAGAACGACAGCTTGCCCCAGAACGGATCGAGCTTGAAGCCGAACGCCTTCGGGAACCAGTAGCCGATGCCGGCGAACACGCCGAACACCACGCCGCCGATGATCACGTTGTGGAAGTGGGCGATCAGGAACAGGCTGTTGTGCAGCACGAAGTCGGCTGGCGGGACAGCGAGCAGCACGCCGGTCATGCCGCCGATCACGAAGGTCAGCATGAAGGCGATCGTCCACATCATCGGCAGTTCGAAGCGGATGCGGCCGCGATACATCGTGAACAGCCAGTTGAACATCTTCGCGCCCGTCGGGATCGAGATGATCATCGTGGTGATGCCGAAGAAGGAGTTGACGCTGGCGCCCGATCCCATCGTGAAGAAGTGGTGCAGCCAGACCAGGTACGACAGGATGGTGATGACGACAGTGGCGTAAACCATCGAGGTGTAGCCGAACAGCCGCTTGCCCGAGAAGGTCGATGTCACCTCGGAGAAGATACCGAACGCCGGCAGAACCAGGATGTAGACCTCGGGGTGACCCCAGATCCAGATCAGGTTCACATACATCATCGGGCTGCCGCCGAAGTCGCTGGTGAAGAAGTTGGTGCCGACGTAGCGGTCGAGCGAGAGCAGCGCGAGCACGACGGTAAGGACCGGGAAGGAGGCGACGATCAGCACGTTGGTGCAGAGCGAGGTCCAGGTGAAGACGGGCATCTTCATCATGCCCATGCCCGGCGCGCGCAGCTTGACGATGGTGCAGATCAGGTTGATGCCCGATAAGGTCGTGCCGACGCCGGCGACCTGCAGCGCCCAAATGTAATAGTCGACGCCGACGTCAGGACTGTAGCCGATGTTCGACAGCGGCGGGTAAGCGAGCCAGCCGGTGCGGGCGAATTCGCCGATGAACAGCGACATCATCACCAGCACCGCGCCGCCGACCGTCATCCAGAAGCTGAAATTGTTCAGGAACGGGAACGACACGTCGCGGGCGCCGATCTGGAGCGGCACGACGTAGTTCATCAGGCCCGTGACGAACGGCATCGCCACGAAGAAGATCATGATCACGCCGTGGGCGGTGAAGACCTGGTCGTAGTGATGGGCGTTGAGATACCCGTCCGAGCCGCCGAAGGCAATTGCCTGCTGGAGGCGCATCATGAGGGCGTCGGCAAAGCCGCGCAGCAGCATGACGATGCCGAGGATCATGTACATGATGCCGATGCGCTTGTGGTCGACGGTGGTGAACCACTCGCGCCACAGATAGCCCCACAGGCGGAAATAGGTCAGGCCGGCGAGCAGCGTGAGGCCGCCGAGCGCGACCACGCCGAAAGTGCCGACGACGATCGGCTCGTGCAGCGGCAGCGATTCGAGACTGAGCCGCCCGAAGACGAGCTTGATGAGATCAGGATTGGTAGACATGCGTGCCTCAGGAGTCTGATTTCGGACGCTGGCCGAGGAAGAAGGACGTTGACTTGAGCGGCGTGAAGGTCGGCCGCTTCAACCCGGCGCCGAGCAGCGGCGTGGTGTCGGCGGGGGCCTTGACCGCGGCACTCGTCTGTCCCTGCGGTGCGTCAGGCGTGCAGGTGCTGGCCACGAAGCTCGGCTCGGGTCCGAGCGCGGTGCCGCGGCGGGCGTACTTGTCGTAGGTGAGCGGCAGGGTGTTGTTCAGCCCTTCATGGCCGGCGCCGCCCTTGGCGTCGATTGCCATCATCTCGCTCATGCACATCTTGCCGGGCTCGACGCACATGTTGAGGATGAGGCGGTAGAGATCGGCATCGACGCTGGCGTAGCGGCGCACCGGCTCGTTCTGGCTGGGCTTCTCGAGTTGCAGATATTCGCTGCGGCCGAGCGATCCGCCGGTGGCTTTGGCCTTCGCGATCCACTCGCCAAAGCCCTTGTCGTCGAGGCCGTGGAAGGCGAAGTGCATGCCTGAGAAGCCGGCGCCGGAGTAGTTCGCCGAAAAGCCCTTGTAGGTGCCGGGGTGGTTGACCACCGCGTGCAGCTTGGTCTCCATGCCCGGCATCGCATAGATCTGGCCAGCGAGCGCGGGGATGTAGAACGAGTTCATCACCGTCGAAGCGGTGATGCGGAAGTCGATCGGGCGATCGACGGGAGCGGCGAGCTCGTTGACGGTCGCGATCCCGTAGTCGCGATAGATGAAGAGCCACTTCCAGTCGAGGGCGACGACATCGACCTCGAGTGGCACCGTCGCCTCATCGACCCGCTGATTGGCGGCGATGCGGTCGAGCGAGCGGTAGGGATCGAGCAGATGCGTGCCCATCCAGGTCAGCGCGCCCAGGCAGATGATGATCAGCAGCGGCGCCGACCAGATCACGAGCTCGAGCTTGGTCGAGTGGTCCCATTCCGGCTCGTAGCGGGCTGACTTGTTGGACTGGCGGTAGCGCCAGGCGAACAGCACCGTCAGCGCCATCACGGGCACGACGATCAGCAGCATGAGCACGGTGGAGATAATGACGAGGTCGCGCTGTTGCGCTGCGATATCACCGGCCGGCGCAAGCACGATGAAGTTGCAGCCGCTCAGAGCGACCGCCAAAGGTAGTAGCGCCAGGATCCGTAGACGGGACACAGGTAGGCCTTTTGGTTGGAAATTTGGTAGTCCAGCCAAGGCGTAGCTGCGGCGCACCAATTGGGACATTGGACAATTTGTCCAATGTTGCAGTGCGGGAGGTTGCGCCAGAGAGGGGCAGGCTGCCCTGCGACCGCCGGGTGGTCGGCTTTGGTTTTAAGGACGTTAAGAGCGCAGGAATGGCGACCGCACAGACCCCCGTAGTGGCAGGCATCCACCCCGGCGAGCATGGTCACGACCATGCCAATCCCGGCGAGATCGCCATCGGCGTCATCATCGGGCGCACGTCGGAGTTCTTCGACTTCTTCGTCTATGCGATCGCCTCGGTGATCGTATTTCCGCGCCTGGTCTTTCCGTTCGCCACCGAACTGACCGGCACGCTTTACTCCTTCGCCATCTTCGCGCTTGCCTTTATGACGCGGCCGCTCGGCACCGTCATCTTCATGACGATCGACCGCGAATACGGCAAGACCGCAAAGCTGGTCGCCGCGCTGTTCCTACTGGGCACCGCGACCGTGGCGATCGCGTTCCTGCCCGGCTACAGCGACATCGGCGCGGCCGCGATCTGGCTTCTGGCGCTCGCGCGAGCCGCCCAAGGTCTCGCCTGGGGCGGCGCGTGGGACGGGCTTGCCTCGCTGCTCGCGCTCAACGCGCCGCCGAACAAGCGCGGCTGGTACGCGATGGTGCCGCAGCTCGGCGCACCGCTCGGGCTGATCGTGGCGAGCGCGCTATTTGCGTATTTTGCCGGCAATCTCTCGGCCGACGATTTCTTCGACTGGGGCTGGCGCTATCCGTTCTTCGTCGCCTTCGCAATCAACGTCGTGGCGCTGTTCGCGCGCCTGCGCATGGTCGCGACGGAGGAATATGCCGCGCTGTTCGAGACCCGTGACCTGCAGCCCTCGCGCATCTCCGACACCGTCGCGCGCGAAGGCCACAACATCATGCTTGGCGCCTTCGCGCCGCTCGCGAGCTTCGCGCTGTTCCACATGGTCACGGTGTTTCCACTGTCCTGGGTGTTTCTGTTCACCCATGAAAGCCCGGTAAGGTTCCTGATGATCGAGATCGTCGGCGCCGCCTTCGGTGTCGCGGCGATCGTGGCCTCAGGCATTATCGCCGACCGCGTCGGCCGCAAGTCGCTGCTGATGGGCTCGGCGATCGCGATCGCGGTCTATAGCGGCTTTGCCCCGCAGCTGCTCGATGCCGGCACGTTCGGCGAGACCATCTACATGGTGCTCGGTTTCATCCTGCTCGGGCTGTCCTTCGGCCAGTCCTCCGGCGCGATCGCCTCCAACTTCAAGCAGATGTACCGCTACACGGCCTCGGCGCTCACCTCCGACATGGCCTGGCTGTTCGGCGCCGGTTTTGCGCCACTCGCCGCGCTGCTGCTCGCCACCAATCTCGGCGTCATTGCCTCGGGTGCCTATCTGCTCTCGGGCGCATTGTGGACGCTGATGGCGCTCTGGCTGAGCGGCCAGCGCGAACGCGGCGATATGGATGCGGGTAACTAGCTAGGTACGTTGGCGGGCCCGCCAACTCGCGTGCGTAGTGCGTAGGGTGGGCAAAGGCGCTCTTGCGCCGTGCCCACCATCTATCCATGATCTGCGACAGAAGTGGTGGGCACGCTTCGCTTTGCCCACCCTACAACTCAATCCACCACGATTTTCACGCGGTCGCGCACTTTCACCTGCGCGTGGGCGTCGAGGCCGTTGAGCACGCGGAAGCGCTCGGCCGGGTGATCGACGCCGGCCATGCGGTGGGCGAGCGATTCCACGGTGTCGCCGGGCTGCACAGTGATCACCTTGATGCGCAGGGGGCGCGCGGCCTGGATCTCCTCGAGCGTCAGGCGGCGGAATGAGTTCACCGTCTCGCGCGCGTTGCGCTCGCTCTCTGTAGTCTTCTGCCGGCTCGCGAAGATGAAGCGGTAGACGTCGCTGCCGAAGCGCAGCGCGTAGACCTTGAACTGCCACTGATCGCCCTTGGCGGTCACGGCCGACGCCGGGAAGCCATTGATGGTGATGTCCTCGGTCGAGGATTTGTCGACGCCTTCCATCCAGCCGGAATTGAGATAGTCACCGAGCGTCTGTTCGGCCGGCACCCGCACGACGTCGAAGCGCATCGCCTGCGAGCCGCCCTCGCGCACGCCGATCACCGCCTGCGCGGTGTTGTCGAGCGTGAAGTTGTCGGGCGCCTGGAAGGTGAAGCCGAGCTTGGGATGCAGGAAGCGGCGACCGCGGACAAAGCCTTCGCTGGGGTCCTCGCCATAGACGATGTTGTCGATCGCGCCGAGATAGGTCTCGCGGTCGCGCTCGGCGCCCTCCGGCGCTGCATATTGCCGCGCGATCGTCTGCGCGTTCTGCACGCGCTCGGGGGTAGCCGGATGCGAGGAGGTGAAGTCCTGCGCGCGCGGATCGAGCGCGTTCTTGCCGGCCTTCAGCTCGGCATTGCGCTCCATCGCGGAGAGGAAACGTGCGGCGCCATAGGGATCGAAATGCGCCCGCGCGGAGATGCCGACGCCGATGCCGTCGGCCTCGATCTCCTGGTTGCGCGAAAAGCTCGCCATGGTGAGCTTGGTCTTGGCGAGCGCGAGCGCGGTGAGCTCGGGATCGTTGCTCATGTCGGTGACGACGCGGGTGACGATCGCAGCCTGGCGCGCCTGGTCCTCGCGCATCGCGGCGTGCTTGGATAGTACATGCGCCATCTCGTGGCTGAGCACGGATGACAATTCGGAGGTATCGCTGGCGAGCGCGAGCAGGCCGCGCGTGACATAGAGCTGGCCGTTCGGCAGCGCGAAGGCATTCACCGCGCCGGAATTCAGGATCGTGACCTTGTAGCCCTGGTCGGGTCGATCGGAGGCCGCGACCAGCCGCTCGACCGTCTTGGTGACAAGCTGCTCGAGCCGGGGATCGTCATAGGCGCCGCCATAGCTGGTAAGGATGCGCTCGTGTTCCTTCTCCGTGGCCGGCGTCTGCGCGACCGCGGGCTTCGGCTTGGGTGGCGCGACGGCCGGCGGGGCTGCGGTCTGGAACCGACCCATGTCGCCGCAGCCCGAGAGCAGCGTCCCGAGGCCGAAAGATAGACCGAGGCAAAGCGCAACTGGCGCAGCCCGAAGGCGGCGGCTCACCTCTGTTCCGCGTCCCAAAACCCCATCCACGTCGCTTAACCCGTGCCTGGCCTTAAGGCCTTTCCGCGGCTAGTTCGCGCCCAGCAACTCGATCTGTCCCACCCGGAGCGCGTCAATCCGCGGCCCCACATTCCCCTCGACCCAACCCCGGACCCGAATCTTCCGATTCTCCAGGGACTTGAGAGCGATCCCGGCGCTCTCGAAGGCCGGAACCATGCGCCTTGAAATAGTCACAGCGAAGCCGCGTGTCCAGTTCCGGCCGAAGTTGAGGTAAGTCGTTGCCCCAGCTTGCCGGACGGACAGGACTTTACCCTCGACCACTACGAAGCGCCCGATCCCGGCCAAAATATCGTCCGGACTTTCCGCGTTTTTTATGGCCAACGGGTCAGCCCAGCTGCCCTTTTTTCCGCGCCGCGCCTCGGCTTCCGCCGCCATGAGGGCGGCTGCGCACTCCTTGTCCGCGATCTCGGCGGAGACAATTGCATCACCTTGGGACAGCAAGAGGGCCTGCACCGAGGCATCGCTCTCGCTGAGGAAAACCAGCGCGGGCTGGCGGCCGTAGCGGTCCGGCGTGTCGTCAGCGCCGCGCAGGCGAACGTCGCGGCCGCCGAGCATTGCGGCCAGCGCCTGCTTCGTCGTCGCAGTCGGCTCGATGCCGGAGAGGCGCACCTCACGGCCGTCGTCGAGACGCAAGCTCCGCGCATCGACGATTGTCGTGACGCGGCCTTCGCCTTGGGACTCGAACTGGCAACCGGTCGCACTTGCGGCGCCGTGCGACACGACGAGAAGTGAGACGACAGCAAGGAAGATGAGTGATTGGTTCACGCGGCCCGGCGAGGTTGTTGTGCGCTGTACTCTTAACTCAAACGTGGTTCCCATCGAAGGGGCTTTGGCCGGATTAGCGACGGGGCTGCCACATCCTCCGTCATTGCGAGTGCCGCGAAGCAATCCAGAGTCTTTCCGCGGCGGGATTCTGGATTGTTTCGCTGCGTTCGCAATGACGATGTGGAGGCAAATGCGGCTCAGGCGCCATTCCGCTTTGCGGAAAACAATCACGCGATTCTGCACGGCCGAACCGCGCTTGCTGCCCCCTTTCGCATGCGGCATGATCGCGGCAATACCAACAGCAATAAGCAAGCCGCCATCAGAGCACGGCGCGATAAGGGAGGTTTTCCATGAACAGGATATTGTCCGGCATTTTTGTTGCCGCGCTGGTTGCGAGCGCGGCGCAGGCTCAGGACAAGCCGCCGCTCAAGCTCGGCGGTATTCTCGACATGTCGAGCCTCTACGCCGACATCACCGGTCCGGGCAGCGAGACGGCGGCCAAGATGGCGGCGGAGGATTTTGGCGGCGAGGTGCTGGGCCGCAAGATCGAGATCCTCGCGGCCGATCATCTCAACAAGGCGGACCTTGCCGCCAACATCGCCCGCGACATGATCGACAATCAGGGCGTCGAGATGATCTACGACGTCGCGGCCTCCGCGACCGCGCTCGCCGCCGGAGAGATCGCGAAAGCGCGCAACAAGATCGTAATATTCAACGGCCCGGGCTCGATCCGGCTGACCAACGAGGCCTGCGGCCCCTATACCGTACACTACGTCTTCGACACCTTTGCGCAGGCCAACACGACCGGCCTTGCCGCGGTGAAGTCCGGTCTCGACACCTGGTTCTTCCTCACCGCCGACTACGCCTTCGGCCAGGACCTCGAGAAGGACACCAGCAATGTCGTGGTGAAGACCGGCGGCAAGGTCTTGGGCAATGTCCGCCATCCGCTCAACACCTCGGACTTTTCGTCCTTCCTGCTCCAGGCACAGGCCTCCAAGGCCAAAGTGATCGGACTTGCCAACGCCGGCGGCGATACCGTCAACGCCATCAAGCAGTCGGCCGAGTTTGGCATCATGAAGGGCGGCCAGAAGATCTCGCCGCTGCTCGCCTTCGTCACCGACATCGACTCGATCGGTCTGGAGACCGCGCAGGGCCTGTTGCTGGCGGAAGCCTTCTACTGGGACGCGAACGACGAAACGCGCGCCTTCGCAAAGCGCTTCATGGAGCGCGTGAAGCGGCCGCCGACCTCGGCGCAGGCCGGCGTCTATTCTTCCGTCACGCATTATCTGAAAGCCGTGAAGGCGGCCGGCACCACCGATGCCGCCGCCGTCATGAAGGTGATGAAGGAGACGCCGATCAACGACTTCTTCGCGCATAATGGCAATATCCGCGAGGACGGCCGCATGGTGCACGACATGTACCTGTTCGAGGTCAAGAAGCCGTCGGAGTCCAAGGGACGCTGGGACGACTACAAGCTGCTCGCCACCGTGCCCGGCAACGAGGCGTTCCAGTCGCTGGAACAGTCGCGCTGCCCGCTGGTGAAGAAGTGACGGCGTGAACCTTCGTGGCGAAGGGCGAGCCGAACAACAAGTCGTCATCCCGGGGCGCGACGAAGTCGCGAGCCCGGGATCCATAACCACCATCGTGAGTATGGATTCCGGGCTCGCGCCCAGGGGGGCGCGCCCCGGAATGACCAAGTGAGATGCAAAACAAAGGAAACACCCATGAGCAACGACATGGTCCTGCAAAAGCTCGAAGGCGGGCTGCTCACCATCACCATGAACCGCCCCGAGCGCAAGAATGCGCTGAACCCCGACATGGTGCGCGGGCTGGTCGAGGCGGCGCGCCGCGCTGCCGATGATCCCGAGGTCCGCGCGGTGTTGTTCAAGGGCGCCGGTGGCAGCTTCTGCGTCGGCGGCGACGTCAAGTCGATGGCCGAGGGACGCGCGCCGCTGCCGTTCGAGACCAAGCTCGCGAACCTGCGCCGTGGCATGGAGGTGTCGCGCATCCTGCACCAGATGCCCAAACCCGTGGTGGCGCAGCTCGACGGCGCGGCCGCCGGCGCCGGCCTCTCAATGGCGCTGTCCTGCGACCTGCGCATCGCCTCCGAGTCCTGCAAGATCACGACGGCGTTTGCCAAGGTCGGCTTCTCCGGCGATTACGGCGGCACCTATTTCCTCACCCAGCTCATCGGCAGCGCGCGGGCACGCGAGCTTTATCTGATGTCGCCGGTGCTGAGCGCGAAGGAGGCGCAGGCGATCGGAATGGTAACGAAAGTGGTGCCTGATGCCGAGATCGATGCCGCCGCGCACGAGCTTGCGCTGTCGCTGGCGCAGGGGCCGTCGATCGCGCTCGGCTACATCAAGCGCAACATCAACAATGCCGAGCACCTGCCGCTGGAAGATTGTTTTGACGGCGAAGCCATTCATCACACCCGCTGCGGCGACACCGAGGACCACAGGGAAGCCGCAAAGGCTTTTGTCGAGAAGCGGAAACCCACCTTCAAGGGCGCCTGACCATGGCCGGCTATATGCGCTTGCGGCAGATCTGCCTGGTCGCGCCGCAGCTCGAGCCCTTGATCTCCGATATCGCAGGCATCATGGGCCTTTCCGTCTGCTATCGCGACGGCAATGTCGCGAAATATGGGCTGGAGAACGCGCTGTTGCCGGTGGATACGATCCTGCTGGAGGTGGTGGCGCCGCTTAGGGACGGCACCGCGGCGGGTCGCTTCATCGCCAAGACCGGCGGCCGCGGCGGCTACATGGCGATCTTCTGCTGCGACGATCCGGACGCGCGCGCCCGCAATGCGAACGCAATGGGCGTGCGCACCGCGAACACGATTGACCACCCGCCCTACCACGGTGTGCAGCTCCATCCGCGCGACTGCCGCGCCGCCTTTATCGAGTTCAATCACACCAAGGGCAGCGATGACATCTTGGGCACCTATCCGCCGGCGGGGCCGAACTGGCAAGAATTCATCCGCAAGGACGTGACGCAGGTGCTGACGGCGGTCGAGATACAGAGCCCGGATCCGCAAGGCCTGGCCGAGCATTGGGGCAAGCTGATCGGCGTCGCGCCGGACAAGGCGGATAGCGCCGAGACTGAGCTGAAGCTGCCCAACGCCAGCTTCCGCTTCGTCAAGGGCGGAGCTGAGATCATGAGCGCGCTGGAGTTCCGCGTGGCGGATGTAGCGAGCGTGATTCATGCGGCAAGGGAGAAGGGGCTCGCGGTGGCGGGGAATGAGTTTTTGCTGGGCGGCGTGACGTTTCGACTCGCTGCGTGAGCTCTTGCATCCGCTTATTTCAAACTGTCATCCCCGCGCAACGGCGAAGCCGTTGTCGTTGGGGGTGCGAGTCGCGCGGCGCAGCGCGCCGTGCCTCGAAGGATGAACGGCAGGGATGCAGCCGGGCCGTCGCCCTTCGAGGCCTCCGCTACGCTCCGGCGCCTCAGGGTGACGGATTGTTATGAGAACAAGGAACCCGCCACATGCCGCATCCGCTCGACAGCTTCTTCGCGCCGGCAAGCATCGCGCTAATCGGCGCCTCGCGCGATCATGAGAAGATCCCGGGGCGGCTGCTGTCGATGCTGCGTAGGAACGAGTATCCCGGCAAGATCTATCCGGTGAACCCGAACTACACCGGGATCGACGGGCTTCCCTGCCACAAGTCGATCGCGGACATCGGCGCGCCGATCGATCTTGCCGTCATCATCATCCCGGCGCGTGCGGTGCTGCCGGCGCTCGAGCAATGCGCCGCCGCCGGGGTGAAGAATGCCGTCATCATCTCGTCCGGTTTTGCCGAGGAGGGCGGCGACAGCACCGCGATGCAGGAGGCAATCGCCGATCTGGCACGGCGCACGGGCATGCGCATCTCCGGCCCGAATGCCGAAGGCTTTCTCAGCCAGGTGCAGCGCGTAGCGGCGACCTTCAGCCCGGCGGTCGACGTCAAGCCGGGCCAGGCGCCGCTGGTTGCGACCGCGCGGCGGATCGGCATCGTCGCGCAGAGTGGCGGCATCGGCTTTGCCTATTATAACCGTGCGAAGGCGCTCGGGGTTGCCGTGAGCTACGTCGTCTCCACCGGCAACGAGTCCGATCTCGGCGCCGGCGAGTTTCTGGACTACCTGGTGCAGGACGCCTCGACCGACGTGATCCTGCTGTTCATCGAGGGCATCCGGGACGTCGAGAAATTCCTGGTGGCCGCCCAGCGTGCCGCCGAAATCAAGAAGCCAGTCATCGTCACCAAGGTTGGTCGCTCCGGTGCCGGCGAACGCGCGGCCGCTTCGCACACTGCCAGCATGGCCGGCTGGTCAGCAGCTTATGACGCAGTGTTCGCAAAGTACGGCTTCATCGTCTCCAACGATCTCGACGAGGCGCTGACGATCGCCGCGGTGCTCGCCGGCAATCCGCTGCCGAAAGGTGATCGCGTCGCCGTCGTCACCGTGTCCGGCGGCGCGGGCATCTGGGGCACGGATGCGGTGGCGCTCAGGGGCTTGCAGGTCCCGGAGCTCTCCAGGTCCATTCAGGCGGAGATCAGGACATTGATGCCGTCATACGGCACGGCGCGCAACCCGATCGATGTCACCGCCCAGGGCGTAACCTCGGGCGGCCTGCAACGAAGCGTCGATCTGCTCACCGCATCCAACGAGGTCGATGCGATCCTCGTCATGCTGTCGCTGTCGAGCGAGGTGCGGATGCCCTTCAAAGAGGAGGAGCTGAAGCCGGTGCTGGCGGCACAGAAAAAGCCGGTTGTGTTCTATTCCTACACGCTGCCGTCTGATTTTGCGCGGCGAGAGCTCGCCAAGTCGGGCGTCGTGGTGCTGTCGGGCCTCGCCCATGTCGGCGTCGCGCTGCGGCAGCTTGTTGACTTCGCGACGTTTGACCTGCCCAAGCCTGCGGAAGAGTTGCGGCGACCGGCGCACGATCTCTCGGCATTTTTGCAATCGCCGGTCCTGTCCGAGGCCGACAGCAAGGCCTTGCTCCGTGCGGCCGGCATCGCGCTGCCGGAGGAGGTGCTGGTTGCGGAGAAGAGCGGACTTGACGACGCGATCGCGCGTGTCGGCTTTCCGCTGGTGATGAAGATCCAGTCACCCGACATCCCGCACAAGAGCGAGGTCGGCGGCGTGCGGGTGAACGTCACCACCAAGGGCGAGGTGTTCCTGGCGTTCGAGCAGCTCCTGAACAATGCGCGCAGGCATCGGCCGGATGCCGCGGTTCAGGGCGTGTTGCTCGCACCCATGACGAAGAAGGGCGTCGAGATCATCGTTGGCACGATGACGGACAAGACGTTCGGCCCGATGGTGATGGTGGGGCTTGGCGGCATTACGACCGAGTTGTTCCGCGACGTTGTCTACCGCCCGGCGCCGGTGAGCGCGGCGGAGGCCGGCGCGATGCTGGCCGCGTTGAAAGCGGCGCCGCTGCTGAACGGATTCCGCGGTGCAGCCAAGGCGGATGTCGCGGCACTGGCGCAGTTGATCGCTGACATTTCCGTGCTTGCGGCACGGCATGCTGGGGAGATTGCGGAGATCGAGCTCAACCCGGTTCTGGTGCATCCGGAGGGACAGGGCGTGACGATTGTGGACGCGCTGGTGGTGGGGCGAAGGTGAAGCCACTCACTTGCGCAAGAGGGTAAAGCAGGTTGTGGCAAATGCGATGCGAATTGCTGTGCCCTCTCCCCTTGTGGGAGAGGGCAGCTCCGCCGTCCCGCAATGTCAGTCGGGTGAGGGGTTCTTTCCGCGTACAACTCTGTTGCAGCGAATGCGCGGATAGAACCTCTCATCCGGCGCTTCGCGCCACCTTCTCCCACAAGGGGAGAAGGAAGAATGCAATCACCGCCCTTTGAAGTTCGCGACCCTTCGCTCTTCCGTCGCCTTGACACCTTCCTTGAAATCTTCAGTCGCGCGCAGCCTCGACTGTTCGGCGAGCTCGTGGTTGGTTGCGGCCATCACGCGGTCGGCGAGGCCTGCGCGCATCGTGGCGCGGGTGGAGAGCAGGCCGAGCGGCGAGCACTCGGCGATCTCGCTCGCCAGCTTCATCGCAGCCGGCTTGACCTGGTCCTGCGGCACCAGCTCGTTGGCGAGGCCCAATTTGTAGGCCTCTTCACCGGTGACGCGGCGGCTGGTGTAGAACATCAGCTCGGCGTTGTTCTTGCCGATCAGCTCGGGCAGCGTGACCGTCAGGCCAAAGCCCGGATGGAAGCCGAGTTTTGTGAAGTTCGCGGAGAAACGCGCCTCCGGGCAGGTGACGCGGAAATCCGCTGAGACCGCGAGCCCGAGCCCGCCGCCGATGGCAGCGCCCTGCACGGCGGCGACGATCGGCTTCTTGGCGCGGAAGATGCGTACGGCCTGGATGTAGAGATGGTTGATCGGCCCGAGGCTATCGGCCGGATCGCCTTTTGCCGCGCGCGCCTCCTGCTCCTGCCGCGCCGGGTCGTTGAAATTGGCGCCGGCGCAGAACGCCTTCCCCTGTGCGGAGAGCACGGAGGCGCGGATCTCGATGTCGCGATCGAACTCGTCGAGCGCGTCCGCTATCTGGTTGATCAGGGAGATGTCGAAGAAGTTGAGCGGCGGGCGGCGGATCTCGATGGTGCCGACGTGCCCGACCTTCTCGACGCCGATATCCTTGTAGCTGCTCATGATGATCCTCGTTAGCGCAAACCAAGTCCGCGGGCGATGATGCCGCGGAGCACTTCGGTGGTGCCGCCCTGGATGGTGAGTTTCGGCGCGGTCTTGATGGCGAAATCGAGCTGCCGCTCCAGCGTCTCGCGATTGCTGGCGGTCTCCTCGACGAAGGCGGCGAGATCGCGCACGCGATGCGGCAGTTGCTGCTCCCACACCGTACCGATGTCCTTGACGATGGAGGCTTCGACCACGGGCTCCTTGCCGGCCTGCAACATGCCGGCAACGGAGACCGACATGCGCCGCATGGTGTGGAGCTGCGCGACGAGCCGGCCGATGCCTTCGGCGCTGCGTGTATCCGGATCGTTGCCGACCGCGCGTACCAGCTCGGTCAGCACGTAGTAGGTTTCGAGGAAGCGCTCGGGACCCGAGCGCTCGTAAGCGAGCTCGGATGTCGCCTGCTTCCAGGCGCCGTCGACTTCGCCCAGCACGTGATCATCCGGAATGAAGTAATCGGTGAAGACGACCTCGTTGAACTCGTACTGGCCGGTGATCTGGCCGATCGGGTTCACCTTGATGCCGGGCTGCTTCATCTTGACCAGGAACTGCGTCAGGCCGTGGCGGCGGTTTTCCTTGGTCGGCTGCGAGGTGCGGAAGATCGCGATCATGTAGTCGGCGATGTGCGCCGACGAGGTCCAGATCTTGGTGCCGTTGATGAGATAGCCGCCGTCGGTCTTGGTCGCGCGTGTCTTCGCGGCGAACAGGTCGGAGCCCGAATTCGGCTCGCTCATGCCGATGGCAAAGCACAATTCGCCGCGGCAGATGCGCGGCAGGATGTCCATCTTGATGTGCTCCGGCGCGTATTTCAGCAGGATCGGTCCGCTCTGCCGGTCGGCGACGAAGAAGCGACGCGTCGGCGCATTCGCAACGCGCATTTCTTCGGTCACCACGTAGCGCTCGAGGAAGGAGCGCTCATGGCCGCCATATTTCTTCGGCCAGGTGATCCCGATCCAGCCGCGCTCGCCGACGCGGCGGGAGAATTCCGGCACGTCGGTGTCTTCGCGATTGGGCTTGAACGGGTTGAAGGTGCCGCGGGCCATTTCTTCGGCGAGGAAGGCGCGCACTTCCTTGCGCAGCTCCTCGCATTTGGGCGGCAGGCGGATCGGATCGAAACGGAGGGCAGCAGTCATGTGTTTCGTTCCCTGAACTCACCGTGACGCCACCAGCGGCCACAATTCATCGGCGCCTCTGGCAGCAACGAGCTTGCCGAGCTCGACGGCCCAGTAGCTCTCCGAGCCGAAATCGTCGCGCCAGGCCAGCGCCCGCAGCGAATAGCGATGCAATATGTGCTCGATGGTGAACCCGATCGCACCGTGCACCTGATGCGCGATGGCGCCACCCTTCTCGGCGGCTTCCGCGCAGCGGATTTTTGCGGAGGCGGCTTCGAGATAGACCGCGTCGTTGAAGGCGGTCGCGTTCGCAATCGCATCCGCGGCGGAGGTTGCCGCCGCCAGCGCTGCGGCGGATTCGCCAGCGAGCTTTGCGAGGTTGTGCTGCACCGCCTGGAATTTCGAGATCTTCTTTTCGAACGCGACGCGCTCGTTGGAATAGCGCACGGAAATGTCGAGCATGGATTCCAGCGCGCCCGCAATCTGGAGGCTGCGCGCGACGCCTCCCATCAACATCACCGTGGTCTGGTCAAGATGGTTTGGCGCGGGCTTGATTGTGATGGGCGCGATCTTGTCGAGCGTTACGACATCGCTGTCGTCGTAGCCGACATTGAGCCCGGCCTCGACCTTAGCCTTGCCGGCATCGACCAGCGCGATGGATACGCCGCTTGCGTCATGCGTCAGCACAGCAAAATGCCTGGCCGCTTTCGCAAAGGGCACGCCGCGGACGCGGCCGGAGAGCGAGCCGTCGGGATCGAGAGTGATGCGGTCCTTCGGGCTCGCCGGCAGCACCGTCATCTCGCCCTCGGGGGAGGCGATCTTCGCCTGCGCGAGCAGCCAGCCGGCGAGCATGGTTTCGGCGAGGGGAACCGCGATCGCAAAACGACCGGCCGCATTCAGCAGCGCAAATCCATCGGCAAGGCTCGCGCCGGAGCCGCCAAGATCGTCCGGCACCCACGCCAGGGGCAGTCCGGCCTCGCTCAGCGCCTGCCAGAGCGGCGCTTTCCACGCGTCCTTCTTGTCGTTGTTGATGGTTTGCGGATCGGCGAGATCGGCGAAGATCTTCTCCGCAGTCTCGACGACGATGTTGTCACTCTCCGCCACAGCGTTCCCCGTGTTTTGTCCTTGGCGCATCCGTCTTTTTGAGCGGGTGCGCAGCTCTCTTCTTGCGCCGGATGATCGGAAAAAGCCACGGCCCTGACAAGCGTTGATCGCAGGTCCGCCTGCGGCGCGGGCATGGGCCAAAAGACTAATTCCGCTTAGCGGAGTTTGATCGATTTGCAGCCGTCCGCAAACTCGCTAAACAGGACCGCTGGCATTGAAGACAAGAGAGGATAACCGGATGGCAAAGGACGGCTTGTGCGCAATCGTGACGGGGTCCGCATCCGGCCTTGGGGCGGCGACCGCGGAGATTCTCGCGCGAAGCGGAGCGCGGCTCGTCATCAACTATTCCTCGAGCCAGAAAGAAGCCGAGGCCACCGCGGAGGTCTGCCGCAAGGCAGGCGCAGCCGAGGTCGTGATCGCACAGGGCGATGTCTCGCGCGACGAGGATTGCCGCAGGATCGTCGCGGCGGCGGAGGCCTGGGGCCGGCTCGACGCGCTCGTCAACAATGCCGGCACGACCAAGCACGTCGCTCACGCCAATCTCGACGGTTTGTCGGCCGAAGATTTTCAGCGGCTCTATGGCGTCAACACTATCGGTCCGTTCCAGATGGTGCGTGCGGCGCGCAAGCTGCTCGAGGCCGGCGCGAACGCCTCGGGGCGGGCGTCGGCGGTGGTGAACGTCTCCTCGGTTGCCGGCATCAGCGGCGTCGGGTCATCGATCGCCTATGCCGCAAGCAAGGGCGCGCTCAACACCATCACGCTCTCGCTGGCGCGCGCGCTTGCGCCGCTGATCCGCGTCAACACCGTTTGCCCCGGCTATATCGACACGCCCTGGTTCACCAAGGGCCGCGGCGAGGATGCCGCCAAGCAGGTCCGCGACAACGTGGTCGCGAAGGTGCCGCTCAACGTCGCCTCAAGCGCCGACGACATCGCACAGCTCGTCTGCTTCCTGGCGACGCCGGCCTCCAGCAACATGACCGGCGAGATCGTGCGCATGGATGCCGGTCTGCATTTGATTACGTGATTGATGTCATTCCGGGACACGCGAAGCGTGAACCCGGAATCTCGAGATTCCGGGTTCGATGCTGACGCATCGCCCCGGAATGACGGAGTATAGGCGTCAACCCTTGATCACGCCGCTTGCCACCAGGCGGTGCCAGATGAACAGCACCACCACCGCGCCGATCGTGGCGGTGATGAAGCCGGCACCCTGGTCCAGGCTGTAATGGCCGATGGCCTGGCCGATAAACGTCGCCAGAAACGCGCCGACGATGCCGAGGACGGTGGTGAGGATGAAGCCCTGCGGATTTTTCGGTCCCGGCATCAGCCAGCGCGCGATGAGGCCGGCGACGAAACCGACGATGATGACCCAGATAATCCCGCCCATGTTCGCAACTCCCCTTGCAGCAACGATACGACTGACGTCAGAGCTCGGTCAGATTCGGCCAGACAGCTCGTTCTCGGTCGGCAGCCGTCCATCCGGCGTCAGGTGATCGATCACCTTCGGCAGATACTGGCTGAGACCGGACAGAAGCTCGTCACGCGACAGGCCGCTCTGGGCTGACAGGCTCTGGATCTGGTCGGCGCCGAGCGCATTGGCGAGATCGCCCGGTGCGATCGGCTTGTTCTCGCCCTTGCCGACCCAGGAATTCGCGGTTTCGCCATGACCGCCTTGCTGGAGCTGGTTGAGGAGATCGCCGAGCCCGCCACTGAGCACGCTGCCGGCCGCGCCGCCCGCGAGCAGGCCGCCGAGGCCGCCCTTCAGCACATCACTAAGCCCGCCGCCGCCGGGCGCGCCGCCCGGAAGCGCTTGCCCGCCCGCATTCGCCGGCGTGGGCGGCGGCAGTGGCGACGATTGCGGCGCCGCGTCACCCTGGCCTGCCGTCAAATGCTTGAACGCTTTCCACGCCAACAGACCAAGGATTGCCATGCTCATCGGCGACATGCCGCCGGAGGATTCTTGCGAGCTTTGCGAGCTCGGCGTGCTTGACCCGCGCGGGCCGTTCTGCATGCCGTTGAGGACGTCGAGTAGACCCATGGTGCTCTCCTGCCGCTGAACCTGCCCCCCGGGGCGAAAACATATGGGGCTCTCATGACGGTTACAAGGCGGTCGCACCGCAACCGCAGCGGCCGATGGGCAAGCGGCGCGGCCTTTGCTATCGAAGGTCAAATAATGAAGGTCTGGTCAACGCCGCTGTCGAAAGCGGCAAGCGGTTTCAGGAGCACATGGTGACGGATCGACCGATCGCCGTGGCGGGCGCGGGGGCCATCGGCTGCTTCGTCGGCGGCATGCTCGCGGCCGCCGGCCGCCGCGTGGCACTCCTGGTGCGGCCGCGGGTGAAGACCGAGATCGAGCGGTTCGGCCTGCGCCTGACCGATTTCGACGGATCCGAGCGGCGGCTCTCCGCAGGCCAGCTCGCGCTGTCGGAAGATGCCTCGATTTTTCACCGTGTTGGCGTGGTCTTGGTGACGGTGAAGAGCGCCGACACGACTGAGGTCGCCGAGCTGATCGCCCGGAACGCGCCGGACGATGCCGTCATCGTCTCCTTGCAGAACGGCGTCGGCAATGTGGGGATCCTGCGCGACAAGCTGCCGGGGCGGCGTGTGCTCGCGGGCATGGTGCCGTTCAACGTGATCGCGATGGGCGAGGGGCGCTTCCACCGTTCGACCTCGGGCGACATTCATGTCGAGAAGGATCAGGCCGATACCGCTGCGACGCTGTCCGTGCCGGGGCTCGCGATGCGCGCGAGCGCGGACATCACCGGCGTGCAATGGGGCAAGCTGGTCATCAATCTGAACAATGCGCTCAGCGCGTTGTCCGACATGCCGCTTGCCGCGCAGCTTGCGAACCGGGACTGGCGAAGGCTGTTCGCGGACCAGATGGCCGAGGGGCTTGCGGCGATGACGGCGGCTGGCATCAACCCGGTGTCGGCGACGCCGATACCGCCGCGCTGGACGCCGACCCTGCTGCGACTGCCCGACATGATCTTCAACGTGATCCTGGGGCGGACCATGAAGATCGATCCCGAGGCACGCTCCTCGATGTGGCAGGATCTGAAGCAGCGACGCAAGACCGAGATCGACTATCTGCAAGGGGCGATCATCGCGCTGGCGGACCAGCACGGCGTGGACGTGCCGCTGTGCCGCCGCATTGCTGCGCTGATCAGGCAGGCTGAGAGCGCGGGCAACGGCCCGCCGCGCCTGACGCCGCAGCAGATCCGGGGCGGTGGGTGAGAGCCGGTCCGACCGGAGGCATGCCGATGAAACCCGTTCCGATGACGGCGATTGCGGTTGCGATGCTCTGCGGTGCATCCACCCTCGCGCAGGCCCGTCCGCCGACCGTCACACCGTCGCCCGGCTACGACAGGCGGTTGCAGGAGAGCCGATCGGCGCCAAGCGGCACGACGACGGTTGCACCGACCAATCCGCCGGCGACCACGCAGAAGCGGACCAGGAAGAAGCATACGAACTGATGCGCCGCAGGATGTTGTGGCTTATCAAGGCCAGTTGGACGAGGCTCGAGGCTACACGCTCCGCTGTCATTCCCCGAGAAAGCGGGGAATCCAGTACGCGGCGGCCTATCGATTCAATCAAAGTCGTCTCTGGAATACCGGATCGCCTGATCAAGTCGGGCGATGACGGCGGAGGGTAAGGAGAGTGCCCGACCCCGGCTCGCAGGGACGGCGCGAGGGCTTCACCCCTTCTTCGCCTTGCTCGGCGTGGGGCTGAACAGCTTCTTCAGTTCGTTCAAGCTCTCCGACAGCCGCGGCCATTCGCAGGAGAACGAGCCCTTGGTGCATGCCTTCGGCCGCGGCTGTTTGGGCCGCTCGACCGGAACCGGCACGCGCTCGGCCTCGGTGCGGAGTGCAACCTGCTGGACTTGCTGTTGCCGTTGCTCCTGCTGTTGCTGCTGTTTGGCGGCGGCTTCGGCAGCCAGGTTGGCACGGCGCTGATTGGCGAGATAGGCGGCGTAGGATTCGTCGATCTTCTTCTGTTCCTCCGGCGTCGGATTGGGACCGGCGATATCGAAGCTGCGATCCTGGAGGAAGTCGTAGTAGGTGTACCCGCCACCCGCCTTGCGGCGGCCGGCGAATTTGGCGTTGCACTCGGCGAGCGCCGCCGTCTTCTCCTGCCTGGTTGCGTATTTCTCGGCCCGGTCGGCGCATTCCTCGAAATCGCCCGGCGCGCGTTTCCACCATTGCGCATGGGCATGCGCGGGCATCAGCAGGGCGAGCCCTGCAGTCAAGCCAAGCAACAATCTCGCGCTACGCGAAGCGATCACGAACGACATTCAACAGATGCAATCTTTGTGGAACTCAACTGATTCAGTCGAATTTTCGCCTGTTTCCAGCCACTTGTCACCCATGGAACCCGACATTTTCATGGCTGCATTGCTGACATTTTTTGCTTGACGTGGCCGGCCAGTCACAGCGGCATGGCACGCGATGCGCATAGAGTTGCAAGAAGGCTTCAAGTCAAGAGGGCTCCAAGTCAAGCCTTCGCGCGGAGAGGATTTTTGGCAATGAAATGGCGGACATTTGTCGCAACGATCGCGTTGGCGCTGCTGTCGTGTCACGCGAATGCCGCCGATGAGGCCACGCCCAACCTTGCGCCGGTGAAGGCGGTCGCCGATGCGCGCCTTGCGGTCGGCGATCACGCCGTCCTGCCACTTTATCTCTCCAGCGATTGGGCGCTGCCGCTGCCATCGATCACCCGCGCCGTCATCGTGCTGCACGGGCGCCTGCGCAATGCGGATGTCTATTACAAGTCGGCGCGGACGGCGCAAGCGGCGGCCAGCGACGAGGGCCGGGCCACCATCATGATCGTTCCGCAGTTTCTGGCGCAGGTCGATATCGATGCGTACAAGTTGCCTGACGAGACGCTGCGCTGGTCGCTGGAGGGGTGGGAGGGCGGCGAGGCCGCGCTCGCACCGAGCCCGGCCTCCTCGTTCGAGGCGCTCGATGCGATCCTCGCCAGGTTTGGCGACCGGCGCATCTTCCCGAATCTCAAGCAGGTCGTGGTCGCCGGTCATTCCGGCGGCGGCCAGGTCGCGCAGCGCTATGCCATCGCAGGCAGGGGCGAAGCGAAACTGTCGCGCCAACACATCGAGGTGCGCTACGTCGTCGCCAATCCATCGTCCTACGCATATTTCAGCGCGGAGCGGCCGGAGCCGTCGATCGCCGCTTCCTGTCCCGGCTACGACAACTGGAAATACGGTATGAACGATCGCCCGCCTTATCTGAGCGATGCAACGTCCGCCGCGCTCGAGCAGCGCTATGTCGAGCGCGAGGTGATCTATCTGCTCGGCACGCTCGACACCAATCCAGAGCATCCAGCGCTCGACAACAGCTGCATGGCGAAAGCGCAAGGACCCTATCGCTACGCCCGCGGCCACGCCTATGCGGACGCAATGGCCGGACGCGACCACGGCACGCCCAATCACAAGCTGTTCGACGTCGCCGGCATCGGTCACGACGGCGACAAGATGCTGACTTCGAAATGCGGGCTCACGGCGCTGTTCGATCTGCCCGGCTGCACCGCGGACCGCTGAGCTGAGGATGCCTTGAAGGCCCGGCTCGGGCTGTTACACTTCGTCCCGTGAGCGCACGATTACGGTGCCACCAAGAAGACGAGATGGATTGCAAAAACGAAGTCGGCCGTTGCTGCTTTCGAAAGCGATTTCACACCCTTTGTTTCAGCCAAAGCTCTCTCATATTCTTTATGCCGGGGTTACTTCAAGTGATGAGGAATTGCGCGTTCATCCTGCCTTGCGTTCTCCTTCTTGTTTCTGGAAACAACGAGGTTGGTTCATTGGAGATGCGGCGACTTGGTACCGACCGCGTGTCAGCGTCCTTCTACAACGGCCATGAAACTATCAACGATCATCCCATGCAGCCGATAGTCACTGTTGCCTTGGCGGATAGAAACCGGCGAATGACGGAAGAGGGGTACGCAGAAGCAAACAGTCTCTCTGCAGATGAGGTTGGAAGCCGCTTTGCGGCAAGTGGAATCTTACGGTGTCCCGGTGGAGCTAGTAGAGCTCAAGTGACCGGAGCGCGCGACGTGATCACGACGGTAGCTCATGCGTTTCGGGACACTTGCAAGCTTCGGACGTCGCCTGACAAGTGTACATTCGAGTACTATCTGGGAGCGCAGATGCGGACCGTTCCCTTGTCAGCGACCCTATGGATGGGCCCATGCATCGACAGTGCACCGAGACAGGGTAGCGCCGATTGGGCGGTCGCAAAACTCGCATTTCCCGCAGACGTGACGCCATACGAAATCTATGAACAGCCCGAAATTTTGGTGGAGCTGGAGCGTGTCCTGGCGGTTGTCGGTTATGATATCGAAGCCACAGGAAAGACGGACAAGGACGGGCCGTTCAACAAGACGATACAGGAGTGCCAAATACGCGACGTAAGGGATTGGCAGACATTTGAAACGAACTGCGAGTTCGAAGTCGGGGCATCGGGTAGCGCCCTGTTTCGTCTGTGGGGTCGTCGAATGACCCTACTTGGCGTCGTTTTCGGAGACTATCGAGATAAAGAATATTGTCCACGGGGCGGCTGCGAGTTCAGGAGCCGGAAATGGTCGAGCTTGTTTGTTACCTTGAAGGGCGAGTTTAAGGACAGCCTCGTGGCGGCCGTGCGTCTGTCTGTAGCAAAATAGAACGTCGGGCTGCCCCTCGGATCGGTAAGCTGCGGATGCATGCCGACTGACGACAATGAGGCCGCGGCTCCGGGATCGCCATCCCGGTCCGCTGCAGTCGCGCCCACGCGAACTCAAATCTCAGAGCATTTTGCCGACGATCTTCGTCATATCCGCCGCCGAATACGCGCGCAGTGTCTCGGTACGGACATTGCCGAGTGCGCCGAGACTGAGACTGAGTGACATCACGGCCGGCTCATCTGGAGCCTCCAGAAGGGTCACAAAGTCATATCGCCCTTGCGTCCAGACGAGCTCCTTCACGGTCACGCCGAACGTCTTGGCCATTTCCTTGAAAGCGTCGGCCCGCTTCGGCGAGTCCTTGACGTTGCGGATTCCCTGATCAGTGAAGTTTCCCAGCACGACATAGGCCACCATGGTCGTCCTCCCTGGTTAGAGCCTGATACAATTCTCGCATGAGGAAACCGCGACGAACTTGCCACAGCGGCTGAGACGGCGCACCTGCCCATTGGGGAACGTCAGCGGGCGTGACTTATCGGGTCAGGACAACGGCCTTGCAAAACTGAGCTCGTGGCCGTCAGGGTCGGTGAGATGGAAGTAGCGCTCGCCCCATTCGGCATCGCGCGGCGCGGTCGATGGCTGCCATCCTGCCGTGAGCGCGCGCTGATGGATGGCATCGACGTCGGCGACGTAGAAGATGACGCGGCCCCACCAGGACCAGCGCTTGTCCGCCGGCTGGGCGATCAGGTTGAGATAGCCTGGACCGGCGCGGAAGCTCGTGAACGCCTGGGCTTCGCCGCCGTGCAGAATCTCAAAGCCCAGCGAACGGTAAAAGCCGACGGCGCGCGCCATGTCATGGGTGGCAAGCGTGATGGCGCTGATGCTCTCGATCATGGTGGCGCTCCCCGTGGATTGGGAGATATTAGAGCGCTGATGAAACGATTGACGATGGCCAATGTTTCGCATTGCGGGGAGATGCGGACGTCCAACAGGCGGGAGGTCCTGATGCGAGTACCTGCAACACCGGACGGCGCGCTACCAAAACCTGGAACGGCAGAGGCGATCGAGCTCGGCTGCACCTGCCAGGTGTTCTCGCACGACTCCAAGACGGATGAGCTGGAGCCGTCCGGGATGCTGGTCGCGCCTGACGCGAATTGCCCGGTTCACGGCACGGCGGCCCAACTCGAGGAGCATGATTGAGACCGCCGGATTGCCGCCGTTTGGATGCATCGCAGCGCTGGCGATTTGCGAGCTGCTCTGCTATGGAGACCCCAAGTGCCTGCACCCGTTGCAGGTTCCGCGGTCCCGTAGCTCAGCCGGATAGAGCGGCGGTTTCCTAAACCGTAGGTCGGATGTTCGAGTCATCCCGGGATCGCCATTCTCAAATGCGGTTTTTCAGAACCGGCCGCCTTTCTCACTCTGCCCCGCCCGTCAAGTAGCCAATAAAAAAAGTTTGGCACGGCTTTACGCGACATTCGTCTTGCAGACCGGGCTCCGTATTCACATCTCGCCTCCCGCAATTCTGGGGTGTGGCTTTGGTTAACAAAGTCGCCCAGTTGCGAATTGTGGAGATGAACTATGGACTTCAATGGTTTCAATGGCGCCTGGCTGATCCAGCCCGCGCTTTGGGCCGCGGCAGCGGTCGCGTTTTTGATCCTGCTGCGCGTTGCCAATATCTTTCGTTATATCCCGAACAACCAGGTCGGCATCGTCGAGAAGCTGTGGACGACGAAGGGCTCGATCGAAGGCGGCTTCATCGCGCTGAACGGCGAAGCCGGCTACGAGCCGGAAGTGCTGCGCGGCGGCCTGCACGTGTTCTTTCCGTTCATGTACCGGATCCATAAATCGGACCTCGTCACGGTCGGACAGGGCAAGATCGCCTATGTGTTCGCGCGCGACGGCGCGCCGCTCGGCGCTTCGCAAGTGCTCGGCGCCAACGACACCGAGGACAAGTCGGACTTCGAGGACGCGCGTCGATTCCTGCTCGGTGGCGGGCAGAAGGGACCGCAGCGCAAGATCCTGCGCGAAGGCACCTATGCGATCAACACGACGCAGTTCGCGATCATCACCGACGATCGCGTCTACGGTCATGCCCTGAGCGAACAGGAGCGCGGCGTGCTCGACGCGATGCAGCTTACGATCGCCGAGCGATGGGGCTTTGCGCCCGTCGTGCTCGCGGCCGATCACGACCTCGTCGGTATCGTCACCGTGCATGACGGCCCGTCGCTGCCGCCTGGCGAGATCATCGCGCCCGAGGTCGGCGTCGACTTGCGCGACTGGGAGACCTTTCACAACAATTTCCAGGAGCCCGAGCAATTCCTGAGGGCCGGCGGCTATCGCGGCCGGCAGCTCCAGATCATCGTCGAGGGCACCTGGTACATCAACCGCCTGTTCGCGACCGTCGAGGCGGTGCCGAAGACTGTGATCCCGGTCGGCAATGTCGGTGTCGTCATCTTCTACACCGGACCGCAGTCCGACGACGTGTCGGGCGAGCAGTATCGCCATGGCGAGCTCGTCCTCAACGGTGGCCGCGGCGTCTGGCGGGATCCGCTGCTGCCCGGCAAATACGCGTTCAACACCTATGCGGGCAAGATCGAGATCATCCCGACCGTCAACTTCATCCTGAAATGGGTGCGCGGCGAGGTCGGTGCGATGAAGCTCGATGAGAACCTGTCGGAGATCTCGCTGATCACCAAGGACGCGTTCGAGCCGACGCTGCCGCTCTCGGTGGTGATGCATATCGACTACAAGAAGGCGCCGATGATCATCCAGCGCTTCGGCGACGTGAAGAAGCTCGTCGAGCAGACGCTCGATCCGATGGTCAGCGCGTTCTTCAAGAACATCGCGCAGAAGATGACGCTGATCGAGCTGCTCCAGAACCGGGCGTCGGTCCAGGAGGAATCTGCGGCCGAGATGAAGGCGAAGTTCGCAAGCTATTCGCTCGACCTTCAGGAGGTCCTGATCGGTACGCCGCGCGCCGCCAGCGGCGATCACACCATCGAGAACATCCTGATCCAGCTCCGCTCGCGCCAGATCGCACGCGAGCAGATCGAGACTTACCAGGAGCAGGAGAAGGCCGCGGTGCAGGAGCGCGCGCTCAACGAGGCCAAGGCGACGGCGGCCGCGCAGTCGGCGCTGACGCAATCGCTGATCCAGATCAAGGTGAACGAGAACGAGGGCGCCGCCGCACTCGCCCGCGCGCAGAAGGACGCCGAGACCCGAAAGGTGACGGCAGCCGCGGTCGGCGAGCAGTCGCGGCTCGAGGGCCAGGGCGAGGCCGATCGGGTGCTCGCGATCGGCGCCGCCAACGCGCAGGCGACCAAGCTCTCGGTCGAGGCCTATGGCGGTCCGGAGTTCCGGCTGGCCGAGCAGAACTTCACGAAGTTCGCGGAAGCCCTGACCCGGATCAACCAGCCGCTGGTGCCGCAATTCCTGATGTCCGGCGGACCGGGCCAGGAGACCGGCAATGCGGGCCTGATCCCGACCGCGATGCTGAGCTCGATGTTCGGCCGCATGATGCCGGATGCGCTGGAGCGGCTGAAGGACGAGGCGCCGAAGGCGGCCCGCAAGGCCAACGGCCAGTGATCACAGGCCGCCTCCGATTTGCTTAGCCGGCGGGAAGATTGCTAACAGGAATGACGAAACGGCCAGGCTGGAAGTAAACCTTCCGGCCTGGCCGATGCCTGTTCCTTGCAAGCCTTGTGACCCCCGGAGATGACGATGCCTTTTGACTTGATCCTGCGTGGCGGACGGGTCGTTGACCCCTCGCAGAAGCTTGACGCGGTAACGGATGTCGCGTTTGCGGGCGGCAAGGTCGCGGCGATCGGCAGCGGGCTCAAGGCGGATCCGGGGACCGATGTGCGCGACGTTTCTCGCTACATCGTGACGCCTGGCCTGATCGATTTGCACACCCATGTCTATTGGGGCGGCACCTCGCTCGGCATCGATGCAGAAGAATTCTGCCGTCTCTCCGGTGTCACCACGGCGGTGGACACCGGCAGCGCCGGCCCCGGCAATTTCGCCGGCTTCCGCAAGCATGTGATCGAGCCGAGCCAGGTTCGCATCCTCGCCTATTTGCACGTCTCGCATGCCGGCATCTTTGGCTTCTCGCACAAGGTGATGGTCGGCGAGAGCGAGGAGCTGCGGCTGATGAACCCCATCGATGCCGCCAAGGTGGCGGATGCAAACCGCGACCTCATCGTCGGGATCAAGGTGCGCGTCGGCCTGCACGCCTCGGGTACCTCGGGGATCGTGCCGCTCGATATCGCGCTCGAAGTGGCCGAAGAGGTCGGCATGCCCCTGATGGCGCATATCGACCATCCGCCGCCGAGCTATGAAGAGGTGCTCGCGCGGCTACGCCCGGGTGACGTGCTCACCCATGCCTTCCGGCCGTTCCCCAATACGCCTGCGACCGCGCAAGGCACGGTCAAGAAGGTGGTGCTGGAGGCGCGCGAGCGCGGTGTGATCTTCGACATCGGCCACGGCAAGGGCTCGTTCGCCTTCAAGACCGCGCGCGCGATGCTGGCGAACGGTTTCTATCCGGACACGATTTCATCCGACATCCATCTGCTCTGCATCGACGGGCCGGCCTTCGACCAGGTGACGACCATGTCGAAATTCCTGTGCATGGGGATGTCGCTGTACGACGTGATCGCGGCCTCGACCGTGAACGCCGCGATGGCGCTTCGGCGCCCGGAGCTCGGCAGCCTCAAGGTGGGCAGCGTCGGCGACGCCACGCTGATCACGGTTCGCGAAGGGCAGTTCGACTATGTCGACGTCGTCGGCGAGCACCTGACGGGTAGCCAGAAAATCGCCTCCGAAGGCGTCGTCATCGGTGGCCGCTGGTGGCATCCGAAATAAGGAGCGCGACTTCGGCTGTATTTCGCCTCGCCCCGCTTTCGGGGAGAGGCCGACGCGCGGAACGCGCGGCGGGTGAGGGGGACTCTCCGCGCGTCCGACTGTCACCGCATTTGCGGAAGCAGCCCCTCACCAACCCTCACAGAGCGAGCGAAGCTCGTCTCGTCCCCGCAAGAGCGGGGCGAGGGAGCACAGCTCGATCGCGGACGCTGCGTCCTCGTATCAGTTGCGCCGGCGCCTACTCATTCTTGTCCACATTCCAGAACAACGGCGTCGCCGGGCCGTCGATCACGCCGGTGAGCGATTTGCGCCATGCGCTCGGCGCCTGGAACTGGCCGAGCGGGACGTAGATCACCTGCTCGTAGGCTTCCTTCTGCACGTCGAGCGCGATCTTCTTCTGCTCTTCGGGTGAGGTGGCGCGGGCAAAGGCGTCGCGCAGCTGCTCGAGCTTGGGATCCTCGGACCAGCCGAACCAGCCGCCCTCCTTGCCCTTGCCTACCATCGCGCCATTGACGAGCGGATTCATCGAGTCGGCGGCGCCCTGATAGGTGAAGAACATGTTCCAGCCGCCTTCCTTCGGCGGTTTCTGGTTGGCCCTGCGGGTGACCACGGTCTGCCAGTCCATTGCCTGGAGATCGACCTTGAAACCGGCCTCGCGCAGCAGCTGCGCGACCACGATCGGCTGCGCTTTCAGCAGGATCTGGTCGCCCGGCGCCAGGATCACGACGGGCGTGCCGTCATAGCCGGACTCTGCCAAGGCCTTCTTGGCTTCCGCCATGCCGTTGCCCTTGATCAGGGTCTCGCCGCCCTCGTCGCTGGCGAACGGCGTGTCGCAGATGAAGAATGCGCCGCAGAGCTTGTAGTATTTGGGATTGCCGATCTGCGCGTCAAGCACGTCCTTCTGGTTGATCGCGAGCATCGCGGCGCGGCGGATCTTCACATTGTCGAACGGCGGATGCAGGAAGTTCATCCGGCCGAACGATTGGAAGCCGAACTTGTTCAGGATTGCGATGTTGATGTCCGGGTTGGACTCGAGCACAGGCAGCAGGTCGAACGGCGGCGTTTCGACGAAATCGACGTCGCCGGATTGCAGCGCGTTGAGCGCGGTCTGCGCGTCCGGCATCGTCAGCCACTCGACACGGTCGACCTTGACCACCTTGCCGCCCGATGTCCATTCGGCCGGCTCCTTGCGCGGCACGTAGTCGGTGTTCTTTTCGTAAACGGCTTTCACACCGGGCTGGAATTCGGCAGCCACGAACTTGAACGGGCCGGAGCCGATCTGCTCCGGAATCTGCTTGCTGATCGGGGTTTCGGCCAGCCGCTTGGGCATCATGAAGGCGCAGATCGACGATGGCTTGGCGATCGTCTCCAGCACGAGGCCATAGGGCTCCTTCAGCTTGAGGACGATCGTTTTGGCATCGGGGGCTTCGATGCCTGCCGTGAAATCCATCAGCTTGCGCGCCATGCCGTCGACGCTCGTGCCCCAGCGCTTCAGCGAGGCGACGCAATCCTCCGCCGTCACCGGCGGGCCGTCATGCCACTTCAAGCCGTCGCGCAAGGTGAAGGTGTAGGTCAGCTTGTCGTCGGAGACCTTCCAGTCGGCCATCTGCGGCCGCACCTTGAAGCTGGAATCGATGCCCAGCAGCGTATCGTAGACCATGTAGCCATGGTCGCGGGTGATGATGGCGGTCGTGAAGCCGGGATCGGTGACGCGAAGGTCTGATTGCATCACCGCAGTCAGGATCTTCTTTCCGCTCGCGGCAGATGCAACCGACGTCCATGCAACGGGAAGTGCCGATGGCGCAACAGCAGCAAGCTGAAGCAGTTTCCGGCGCGAGACGTGAACCATTCTCTATTCTCCTGACCTGACGCAAACGAAACCAGATGGCGGCTGTCGATGAAGGGCAGCGTATGGCGGGGAGCCGCACGTGACAAGGAGAGCTTGCCTCCGCCGATCTGAATTCGTTTGCGACCAAGCAAGGGCCGTGCCGCCGAAGCCGGCGGCGCAGGAAATCGCGAAGGTCGTCTCGCTTTTGACGGACGCGCGTTAACTTTACTGCGTCACAAGCACACGCCCTCATCCTGAGGAGCCCGCGACGAGCGGCATTTCGAAGGATGGCCGCGGGTGAGAACCGGGCCTTATGGTTCGCTCGGCGATGCGGAGCGTCGTCCGAAGACGGGCGTTCCGCGCTCCTCACCATGATGGTCTTGTGACGCAGCAGGTTTAGTCCCGTCCGGCCTCCATGATCGCGCGTGCCAGCCGGGCGGGATCGGAGAAGCACAATTCGTGGCTCCCAGCTACCTGCACCAGGCGGAACAGCCCGAGCTTCTCCGACAGCCGCGGATGCCAGGGATAGCCGTGCGGCAGCGCGGTATCCTCGGTGCAATTGATGTAGGACTTCGCCAGCTGCATCTCGGCCGGGTTGGTTTTCAACTCGATCTTGTCGCTGAAGGTCTTGAGGGGATGCGGATTGAGGATGTCGTAGGCACGCTGGGCCAGTTCGAGATCGGCATCGTTGATGAACGCCTCGCGCCAGATCGGGAATGGCAGCACCACCGAGCCGTCGCCGCGCTCGGCGGCGATCGCCTCGAACAGGCCGAGATAGTGTGACGGCACCAGGTCGTTGAGCGACTCGCCGTTGTTGGGGACGAAGGCATTCCAGTAGATCAGCCGGTGGATCCGCTCCGGCACGAGGTCGGCGACCCCCGTGATGACCATCCCGCCATAGGAGTGGCCGAGCAGGATCACGTCCTTCAGATTGTTCTCGGCGAGATAATCGGCGATGGACTGGATCGCCTCCTTGAGCCCTGTGGTCTTGGCATCGCCGGGCCGGTTACCCTTGATTGTGGGCGTATGAACGGTGTGGCCCGCGGCCCGAATGGGGGCGGCGACGGGCTCGAGCTCGGCCCCGGTGTGCCAGGCGCCGTGGACGAGGACGTAGGTCGACATATTGTGGCTCCTCCGCAAGGATGGTTAGATCGGCGCGGCAATCACCGGCCGAAACCCTTGCCGACTGAACGTCGGTCGTTGTCTTTGTTGCAGCCATATTGAGCCGGCGGCGATCGGTCCGCTTGGCTGGCGCTGAACCGGATTGGTCTCGGAGCGAACTGATGGAGCAGGTCAATCCAGCAAGCCGGCCGCGGCACTTCGTCTGGAATACGGCCGAGACGCGTCCGGCCGAGCAGTTTTCCTTCTACCGCGAGGCAATTTGCCAGGCGTTCATGAACCTGACGCCGGAATCGGCGACGACGTCATGTTTTCCGGCGAAGGTGGAGACGATCAGGTTTGGCGCCGGTGCGGTCAACCGCGTGGTGTTTCCCGAGCATACGGTGCATCGCTCGCGCAGCGATATCGCGGCCTCGAACGAGAGCTGCTTCTATCTCAACTTCAAGCTCGCCGGCCGCTGCCGCATCGTGCAGGGGAATCGCGACGTCAGCCTGTCGCGCGGCCAGGTCGGCATCTGCGACAGCGACCGCGAGGTAAGGCTGCTGCATGACCGCGGCCCGACGCTGGAGGTCGCTTCGTTCTGGGTGCCCTCGCGCGCGCTGCGCGACCGGCTGCCGCCGGGCTTCGATTTCGAGGCCGAGCGCGTCTCCGATGATCCCCATGTCGGTCATCTCATCATCGAGACGGCGCGCTCGCTCAACGCCGGCGCTTTGCGGATGACGGAGGAGGACAGCGTGCGCCTGTTCGGCGTGCTGCTCGATCTCGTCGCGCTGAGCCTGTCGCGCCGCTCGCGCGCGCAAGTCGCGGAGGCGGCGAGCTTTGCCGATGCCACGGTGCTCGCGCTGCGCCGTGCGATCCACGAACGGCTGCGCGAGCCAGGGCTGACGGTCGCGGCGGTCGCAGGCGCCGTCGGCATCAGCGAGCGCTACGTGCACAAGCTGTTCGAGCGGTCCAGCACGACGTTTTCCGACTACATCATGGAACGCCGCCTCGACGGCGCCGCGGCGGATTTGCGGGATCGGGCCATCGCGGGGCGCGAGATCGGCACGATCGCGTTCGACTGGGGCTTTTCGGACCTCTCCCACTTCACGCGCCGCTTCAAGCAGCGTTTTGGCTGCCGGCCGCGCGATTGGCGCAACCGATAAGGCTATCCGCTAAGGGGTACTTACAAACGTCCGCTTCCCACGGCAAAGACCGTGATCGGCGTTAGGATTGCAGGATCGCAACACAAACCACGTGCTTCACGTCATCGTTCCCGGCATGAAGCAGCGAACGCTCACACCCATCGGGCCGTATAGCGGCCAGACCATCGTCATGTTAGCCCTGTTCGGCTCATCGATGAGAGCCTCGTCGGGCACGTACACCCACTCGGTTTCCACGTTGGTGGCGCCGGCCATCGCGCGCTCGAAGCCCCAAGGCGTTGTCGGCACGCGGACGCGGTAATGGTTGCCATTAGTCGCCCAATCTACTTCGGACAAATGCATCGCTTCGCTACCATCGCAGCACAGATCGCTCTTTCGGTCATGAAGGTTCTCAAACCACTTCGACAGATCGGCCCGGTTGTGATCGTGCGCGAGCACGGCGTCGGGCATACCAGCCGTACTCTCCTCCACTTGGGTCGCGCCCAGCAATGCTGGTTGATGTGGCCGGGAGATCTGGAAGCCCGTAAGTTTTAACGTTGGAAGATGCAACGCGCACGCATTGGCGTGATTGGTAGTCACGAGTCCGATGGCGGCAACGGCTGTCGCAATCAAGAACTGGCTTTTCATGGGGTTCTCCCTCTTCGATTAGAGATATTCCCACCACGAATTCCACACAGCCCCAGCCACAGAGGCAGCATTTGAACTGTTCACTATAAGTCTCCGGAAATCCCGCATGGGTTCAGGTCCGGTGCTGGCTTCTTCCATCTCGAGCTTACTTCAGAGCGTCGCATCGAGTGTAAGTATGGCTGCCCAAAGGCGACCTTCATCAATGTTGGCGTGATAGTCGTCTTTGAAGCAGACCTGACTAAGTTCATGAGTGCATGCCCTAGGCCTGCTCGCGATAGAATTGCAGCAGCTCTGTGCCTGCCGGCGACAGCCAGTCGGCGGCACCGGTGATGTAACCCTCGATGCGATTGCTTCGCCCGACGAGATAGGTGATGGGCATGCCGATCAACCTGAAGGTCGCCTCAGCCGGATCGCTCGCCGCGACGGCGACGCCATGGGCATCGACGTAGAAGAGGAGATTCTGTGTGTTGAGGCCGCCGAGGAAGCGCGTGATCTTCCCGAGATCCCTTGTGTCGGTGCAGATCGCATGGACGTCGAGGCCATTGACCCTTGATCGCGCGAGGCTTGCCATGACCGGCAGGTCGAGGCGGCAGGCCGCGCACCAGGTCGCCCAGAAATTGATGAGGGTCACGCGCCCCGGCTTCGCCGACAGCACGATGTCCTTGCCGCGCAAATCCTGTAACCGAAGTGGTGGCATCGGCGCGCGAGGCCGCACCACGGTGAACTGGCTGCGTCCGGTCTCGAACACCGGCGGCCACGGGCCATTTTCCGCACGAGCAGGATGCAGGCGTGCCAATCCCAGCGCTGGTGCTGCCAAAAGCATCGCGCGCCGCGTCAGTTCGGCTCGGTTCACACGAGGCGGCGCATCACGCATGGACATAGGCCCAGCCCCGGAGCTGGAGATCGACGACGCGTCCGATGCCAAACGGCACGAGCGTCGCGCCCGATATCAGCGGGATCGTGATCTGCTCCTTCGCCTCCGCGATCGCCTTGGAGGATGCGCACATGCTGTAGCTGAGGTTCGGCAGCGATTGCCGTAAGCCGGCCAGCGGCTCGGCGAGCGCTGTCTTGTCCGCGCGAAACACCTCGATGCCCTTGCCGTTGGCGACGACCTCGATCATGAGCTTGGTGCCCCGCTCGGCAAAATGCTTTGCGAGATTGGCCGAGTAGCTGATCGCATGCCCCATGACATAGGGCTCGTTGCTGTCGATGAGGATCACCACGCCGTCGACGAGGCGATCCTCCTTGGCCGCGGCACGTGAGCCGGCCGCGGTCAAGATCGAGGCGCCCGCGATCAGTCCGCGGCGTGACAAGGGATTGGAAAGGACCATCGTTGGCGCCGCAAGGTCCGTGTCAGAACTGACGCGCAGCAATCGGCGCCTTGCGGCCGCGTCCCCACAGCACGAAGAGGGCGAGCGCCAGCAGGATGAAATTGAGCGGGGTGACCGCGGCTTCGCCGCGTGAGATGTGGAAGACGAGCGCGAACACCTGCAACACGGTGCAGCCGAGCGCGGCCAGCACCGTCAGTCGCGGCAGGATGCGCGTCAGCGCCGGCAGGAGAATGCCGATGCCGCCGGCGAGATCGATCAGCCCGATGACGCGAACGAAGCCCTCCGAATATTCGCCGGCCCAGGGCATCATGGCGGCAAGCTGCGGGATCGGCGTGAGCAGCTTGACCAGCCCGGCTGAGGTGAAGGCGAAGCAGATCAGGGCCTGGGCGATCCAGAGGCCGATGCGAAGGGCGCGGCCCGGCGAGGCGGTTTCGAGAGCGGTGGTCGACATGGTGGTTCTCCGATCAGTGGGTTACCACCATTTGATAGTTTCACCATCTTTGATCATTATGCATTCCGGTATGGGTTCCTTTCCCAGATGTTGATGATCTCATGGATTCTCTGGTCAGCATGAGGGTGTTTTGCCTGGTCGCCGAGCTGAAGAGCTTTGCGACTGCGGCCCAGCGCCTGCGCATCTCGCCCGCCATGGCGAGCAAGCACGTAGTGCAGCTCGAGAGGCGGCTGGGCACGCGGCTGCTCAACCGGACCAGTCGGCGCGTGAGTCTGAGCGAGAGCGGCACGCTCTATTTCGAGCAAGCGCGCCAGATGCTCGATTCGCTTGACGAGGTCGAAGCCGCCGTCAGCAAGGCGACCGTCGTCCCGCGCGGCGTGCTGCGGCTGACCGCGCCGGTGTGGATGGCCAATGCGACGTTCGCGGGCGTGCTGGCGGAATACCAGGCCCGCTATCCCGAGGTGCGCCTCGACGTCGATCTCAGCGGGCGGCTGGTCAACCTGGTCGAGGAGGGCTTTGATCTCGCCCTGCGCGCGACGGGCGCGCCCGACGAGGCGCTGATCGCGCGTCCGATCTCCAGTGTCCCGTTCTACATGGTTGCAGCTCCCGCCTTTCTCAAACGCGCTGGTCGCCCAACGAAGCTGACCGATCTCGCCGGCCGCGCCCTGCTGCACTATGCGCTTTATCCGGGCGAGAGCTTCTCGTTCGCGGGCGAGCGCGGCACCGAGACCGTTAAGCTGAATCCAGTCCTTCGCAGCGGCAACGAAACGCTGCTTCACATGGCAGCGCTCGAAGGCATGGGCCTCGCCTTCCTGCCGAAATGGCTGGTCGCTGACGACATCGCGGCCGGACGTCTCGAGCACGTCATGCCCGACCAGATCATCTTCGCGGGAAAACTGTTTGCGGTCTATCCGAGCCGCAAATATCTCTCCGCGAAAGTGAGGACCTTCATCGACTTCGTCGCCGCCGACAAGCGGATGAAGTAGCCGCCTACAGCGACCGCGCGATCAACAGCTTCATGATCTCGTTGGTGCCGCCATAGATCTTCTGGATGCGGGAATCGACGAAGATGCGCGAGATCGGGTATTCCTGCATATAGCCATACCCGCCGAACAGCTGGAGGCATTCGTCGGCGGTCTCGACCTGCTTCTCCGAGCACCAGTATTTCGCCATCGACGCGGTGACGGTGTCGAGATCCCCGGCGACCAGGCGCTCGATGCACCAGTCGACGAAGACGCGGGCGATCATGGCCTCGGTCTTGCGCTCGGCGAGCTTGAACGCGGTGTTCTGGAATTCGAGCAGTGGCTTGCCGAAGGCGGTGCGCTCCTTGGTGTAGTCTGTGGTGAGCTTGACGGCGCGCTCCATCGAGGCGACGGCGCCGACCGCCAGCGCCAGTCGCTCCTGCGGCAGTTGCTGCATCAGCTGCACGAAGCCTTGCCCTTCTTCATTGCCGAGCAGGTTTTCCGGCGGGACCGTGACGTTGTCGAAGAACAATTCCGACGTATCGGAAGCGTGCAGGCCGATCTTGTCGAGGTTGCGCCCGCGGCGGTAGCCGTCAGCGCCCGCGGTCTCGACCACGATCAGCGAGATGCCCTTGGCGCCGACATCGCTGGTGCGCGCAACGACGATGACGAGATCGGCTGCCTGGCCGTTGGTGATGAACGTCTTCTGGCCGTTGATGACGTAGGAGTTGCCCTGCTTCTTCGCCGTGGTCTTGACGCTTTGCAGGTCCGAGCCGGTGCCGGGCTCGGTCATGGCGATGGCGCCGACCATCTCGCCCGACGCCATCTTCGGCAGCCAGCGTGTCTTCTGCTCCTCCGAGCCGTAGTTGAGGATGTAGTGCGCGACGATGGCGCTGTGCACGGAGACGCCGGTCGTCACCTCCGGTACCGTGCTCTCGATATCCTCCAGCACCGCGGCGTCATAGGCGAAGGTTGCGCCGAGGCCGCCATAGGCTTCGGGCACGCTCGGCAGCAGCGCGCCCATCTCGCCAAGCCCGCGCCAGGCGGAGCGGTCGACCATCTTCTGCGCGCGCCACTTTTCCGCGTGCGGCGCCAGATCCTTCGCCAGAAATTTCCGGAACTGGTCGCGGAAGATTTCGAGCTCTTCGGTCATCCAGGAGGAGCGGTAGGACATGAAAACTCCGGTCGGTGGTGCGACTGTCTTGGTACGCCAGTAGAAGTCGGCAATTATTGTGTTTTCAGGCTGCGCCGGGGACGCTACCAAGGCAACCGGATTCGAGCCTTTCAGGATCTGCGATTTTGAACGCCAAAACGACCGAGCTCAAGATCGACATCGCGCGCGTGGGCGCCGTCTCCGCGCTGCTGACGATGCCGGACAAGCCGCGCGCCTGCTACGTCTTTGCCCACGGCGCGGGCGCCGACATGCGGCACGCTTTCATGGACAAGGTCGCGGCTGGACTGGCCGAGCGCGGCATCGCGACGCTGCGCTACAATTTTCTCTACATGGAGAAGAAGCAAGGCCGACCCGACACGCCAATGATCGCGCACGCTGCCGTGCGGGCAGCGGTCGAGGAGGCGGCACGGCTCTGCGCCGGTCTTCCGCTGTTCGCCGGCGGAAAGTCGTTCGGCGGGCGCATGACCTCGCAGGCGCAGTCCAAGGCGCCGCTGCCCGGCGTGCGCGGGCTCGCTTTCCTCGGCTTTCCCCTGCATGCCGATAACAAGCCCTCGATCGAGCGCGCAGCTCATCTCGCCGGGATCGATATCCCGATGCTGTTCCTGCAAGGCACGCGCGACCGGCTCGCCGACCTCCGTTACCTCGAACCCGTGATTGCGGAGCTCGGCCCCAAGGCCAGGCTGCATGAGGTCGCCGGGGGCGATCACTCCTTCCTGGTCTTGCGCAAATCCGGTCGCAGCAATGAAGAGGCGATGGAAGAGGTGCTCGATACGCTCGCGGCGTGGATCAACGAGCTGGTCTGAGCCTTTGCGCAATCATCCCGCATAAAGCCCCTTTTCGCGCGCCTTCTGGATCGCGAGCGCGGCGATCAGGTCGAGCGACGGCGTCGAGAGGCCCGCGGCGTGGGCAAAGGCACTCGGCGCCTTCACCAGCACGTCGATCTCCATGGCGCGGCCGAGTTCGTAGTCCTGGAGCAGCGACGGCTTGTGGTTGGGCGCCGGGCCGCTCCGTGTCACCCGCTTGACCTCGGGGATGTAATGCTGCGCGATCTCGTTGGCCTCGTTGAGCAGGCGCGGAATGACGTCCGTGAAGGCGGCGTCGTTGCGCACCCCGCGCGCGGTGAGGCCGGTAAGCAGGCACAGCACCGAGAGCGACATGTTGGTCAGGAGCTTTGACCAGATCGCCTCGCGAATGTCGGAGATGGGCGGCGAGTCGAGCTTTGCCTCGTTCAGGGCCGCGCGGAGCTGCGCGATGCGCTCGCTGTTGCGGTCGTCGCATTCGCCGACCAGGAGCCGGTTGCGGTCCGGCGAGAGGTTTTCGACGATGCCGGGCTCGACCACCTCGTTGGAGGAAAACACGACGCCGCCGACGATGCGCTCCTTGCCGATCGCCTTCTTCAGCCGTACGCCCGGATCGAGGAAGGAGAGATCAGGCGGAGTGGGATGCCGTGGCGGTAGTCCAATATTGTACCACCAGGGGATACCGTTCTGCGCGAACACGATTGCGGTGTTCCCGCCGAGCAGCGGCGCAATGCCGGTGACGAGGCCCGGCAGGCCGGTTGCCTTCAGCGTAGAGATCACGACGTCCTGCGGCCCGAGCTGGGCCGGATCGCCGGAGGCGCGCACCTTGGCACAAACTTCCGCCTCGCCGACGCGCAGCTTCAGGCCATTGGCGCGCACCGCCTCCAGATGTGGTCCGCGCATCACGCAGGAGACCTCATGGCCGGCGCGTGCGAGCCGCACCGCAAGGTGGCTGCCGACGGCACCAGCGCCGAAAATGCAAATCCGCATGATATGACCGCCCGTCCCGAGGATTGATCTTTGGCTCGCGCCGGCGGCCAGCATGGCACAAGCCGCCATGCGATGGACGCGACCGCCTCCCCGCGGAAAGTGATGGATCAAGGGGCGCGGCCACGGTCATAGTGCGCGGCCTGACAACAAATAATGCCGAGAGGATCGCAGATGCCGGCCAGCCCAGTTTTGTGGACCCTTGACGACCGCGGGGTCGCGACCGTCACGCTCAATCGACCCGAGGTCAACAATGCCTATGACGGTGCGCTGATCTCAGGCGTGCTCGCCGCGATGGATGAGCTGGGCGGGAAACCCGACTTGCGCGTCGTAGTGCTCAAGGGCAACGGCAAGCATTTTCAGGCCGGCGCCGACCTCAAATGGATCAACTCGGTGCGCCCGCAGTCGCCGGAGGCCAACGAGGCGGCTTCGCGGGCGACCTTCGAGGCGGTGCAGCGGCTGAACACGCTGCCGATCCCGACGGTGGCTCTCGTGCAGGGCGGCTGCTTCGGCGGCGGCACCGGCGTGATCGCGGCCTGCGACGTGGTGATCGCGGCCGACAATGCGCTATTCTCGATCACCGAGGTTCGTTGGGGCCTGACCGCCGCAATCATCATCCCGCAGCTCTGCGATGCCATCGGCGTCCGTCAGGTCCGCCGCTACGCGCTGACCGGCGAACGGTTTGGCGCCGATGAGGCGCGCCGCATCGGCCTCGTGCATGATGTTGTGCCGCTCGCCGAGCTGGAGGTCGCCGGCGCGAAGGTCGTCGAACAGTTGCTCGCCAACGGGCCGCAGGCTATGGCCGAGACCAAGCGACTCGCGCTGGAAAGCTCGTTCGGCGGCATGAGCGTCGATGACGCCGCCTATGCGCGCCTCGTTCGTCTGCATTCGCTCAAGCGCCAGAGTGCAGAAGCGGCGGAAGGGCTGGCGTCCTTCGCCGAGAAACGCGCAGCGAAGTGGGGCAGTAAGACTTAAATCGCCTGCTTGCCGCTCAGCAGCCGCGGCAGATGCCGCTCATGCTGCGATAGACCGCGTCGTCGTCCTGCCGCATCTGCTTGAGCGATTCGAGTGTGGTGCTCTCGCGTGGCGGCTCGGGTTTGCGCTTCGCCGCGAGTTCCTCCTCCTGTCGCTTGTAGCAGGCCTCGCGGTCGGCCTTGGCCTGGATGAAGCGGCAGTTCTGCTCCAGCGCCGAAGCGGGAGCGGCGGAGATCGCGAGGCAGATCAGCGATATTAGAGTGCGTTTCAAAGACATCGATCCTAAAGCATGATCCGGAAAAGTGCGAAGCGGTTTTCCGGAAAGATCATGCGCAAACAACAACCTAAAGCGCGATGATGATTCATCCTGATCTCATCGCGCTTTAGGAAGACGCCTGTTCTGTCAGTTCCGCCGTACGGGATCAATCGTCTTGTGGCGCCACAGGGCTTTACATCGTCGATCCCTTTGTCGAGATAGCAAGAAGGGCCCGCCTTGGGCCTCAAACGATTGGGTTATCGTCTTGCAGCAAAAATCCATTCAGGAACCTGCGCGTCAGGTGCCGCTCTACGGTGAATATGAAGTCGTCGTGCTCGGCGGCGGGCCGGCCGGCATCATCGCGGCGGCATCGGCGGCACGGGCGAGGCGGCGAACGCTGCTGATCGAGCGCTACGGTTTCTTGGGCGGCATGGGCACGGCCGCCGGCGTCACCAATTTCTGCGGCCTGCATGGCAATGTCCATGGCAGGCACCACCGGCTGGTGCAGGGCATGGCCTCCGAGCTGCTTGCGCGGATCGCCCGGCTCGACGGCCTCAACGAGCCGCATCTGATCCTCGGAAAGGTTTTTGCGCAGGCCTATGACACCGCGGCCTACAAGATCGCGGCGGATGATCTGCTCGCGAGCCACAAGGTCGATATCCTCTTCCACGCGCTCGGCGCCGGCGTCGTGATGGGTGACGCGCGTCGGATCGATACGCTGATGGTCGAGACCAAGGCGGGACGGCAGGCGGTGCGGGCCGAGATCTTCATCGATTGCTCCGGCGACGGCGATCTCGCGGTCTGGGCCGGTGCGCCCTACGAGGTCGGCGATGAGCACGGCCATCCGCTCTATCCGTCCATGATGTTCCGCCTCAACGGCATCGATCCCGAGAAGGCGGGAGAAGCCTGGCGCACCATCCCGCAATTGATGGAAAAGGCGCTCGCCGCCGGCACGCACAGCTTTCCGCGCAAAAGCGCGATCGTGCGGCCGCAGCGCCACGGCATCGAATGGCGGGTGAATTTCACGCAAATTGCGCGTGAGGACGGCCATGCCGTCAACGGCATCGAGCCTGATGACCTCACCCACGGCGAGATCGAGGGTCGTCGCCAGGCGCTCGCCGCCTTCGAATTCCTGCGCACCGTGCCGGGCTTTGAAAAATCCTACATCGTCGACCTGCCGCCGCAGCTCGGCATCCGCGAGACCCGCCGTATTATTGGCGGCCATCAGCTCAGCGGCGAGGATGTGCTCGCTTGTGCCTCGTTCGAGGATTCCATCGGCGTCAATGGCTGGCCGATCGAGGCACATGTGCCCGGTGACGTCGTCTTCACCTTCCCGCCGATTCCGGAATCGCGCGGCTACAACGAATTGCCGTATCGCATGCTGGTGCCGGAGGGCGTAGACAATCTCCTGGTCGCCGGCCGCTGCGCCTCCATGACCCATGAGGGCCAGTCGGCGGCGCGCGTCTCCGGGGCCTGCTTCGTGATGGGGGAGGCGGCGGGTTCCGCTGCTGCGCTGGCGCTGTCGGGCAACCAGATCCCGCGCGACATCCCGGTTGCAAAATTGCAGGAAACATTGAAACAACAGGGCGCCTTCATCGGGCGGGACCAGACCGTGCCAGAGGGCCTGTAAAGAAACGACGGAGGAAGCCGGATGGGTTGGGTTGCGCGGTTCGCTGTAGCTGGTTTGTTGGCGCTGACGACGATTGCAGCAGCGCAGGCCGAGGAGCCGCTGAAGGCCAGGATTGGTGTGCTCAGGCTGTCGTCCTCCGCGCCGGTCTTCATCGCGCAGGACAAGGGTTATTTCCGCGACGCCGGCCTCGATATCGAGCTGAAGTTCTTCGATGCGGCACAGCCGATCGCGGTCGCCACCACCTCGGGCGACGTCGATTTCGGCATCACCGCCTTCACCGCCGGTCTCTACAATCTCGCCGGCAAGGGTACGCTGAAGGTGATCGGCGGCATGAGCCGCGAGAAGGCCGGCTATCCCCTGATCGGCTATTTTGCCAGCAACAACGCTTACGCGGCGGGGCTGAAGACGCCGAAGGACCTTGCCGGCAAGCGCGTGGCGATGACGCAGGTCGGATCATCCTTTCACTATTCGCTCGGCCTGCTCGCGGACAAATATGGCTTCAAGCTATCAGACGTGAAGATCGTGCCGCTGCAGTCGCTGTCGAATGCGGCGGCTGCGCTGAAGGGCGAGACCGTCGACGCCGCGCTGCTTCCCATCTCCACCGCGCGAAAGCTGATGGACGANGGCGGCGCGAAATTCCTGGGNTGGGTCGGCGACGAGACGCCCTGGCAGCTCGGCGCCGTCTTCGCCTCGCCCAAGACGCTCGCCAACAAGGTGCTGGTGACGAAGCTGCTCGGTGCGTTGGCAAAAGCCGATCGCGAATATCACGACGTCATTTTG
>NZ_AXAS01000050.1 GCF_000472925.1 Bradyrhizobium sp. Ec3.3 | reverse complement strand
ACACCTTCTGCGCGGAACCGCTTGACCCATTTGGCCACCGTCTTCGGTGTCGTATTGAACAGATCGGCCGCGCCAGCCTGGCTGAGCCCGCCTTGCGCCACGCTTCGGACCATCGCCTCTCGACCTTTGGGCGTCAAAGGCGCATTCTTGTGGACGTTCATCTGGTCTCTCCTTGGAACACTGAAGCTTCGCAACCTCAGCTTCCTCGGTTCAGACCAGATGGACAACCTCCTGACAGGCCACACCTAGGGCGCGGACGGCGGCGAAAGGTCGCCGCGCTTTCGCGTTCGTTATGCACCTTGGAACCGAAACTTTTTTAACATAGGTGAATTGCCAATGGGGGCTCGCGAGTGGTGTGAGGGCGAGCCATGCAGTTCCTGTCGCCGGGTGACGTGTTTCTGATGTCGATGATCACCGGTCTCGTTTTCCTGGTCGAGGTCGGCTTTTTCATCCTGTTTGGCATCATTTGACGCCAGTTCGAAAACTGTTCCGAAGAATGGAACAGCCGACCTCCGAGATCGTTCAATTGCGGCTGGAGGATCTCCACCATGCGCGTAATCGATTGCGTGCCGCCTCGCAGTCCGACTGAGCCTCGCAGCCGCATCGTGGACGAGCACATCGCCCTGTCGCTCAAGCAGTTGCGCATCTCGTTGGACCTCCTGAAGCACAAAGTGCCGAGGACATGGGGGTGGATCGACTATCGTGCCTATGTGATGGAGCCTGGCGAACATATCGCCGGCCGCATCGATCTCACATGCGCAGATGACGCAACCGCGAAATTGAGAGCGGAGCTATTGGCAGATCACGAGGTGATAGAGCTTTGGCAGGGTTTTCGACGCGTCGCTCGCTTTGAGCCCACGCAAATCGCGCACGAGCTTGAGGCGATATGAAGAATCCTTCGCCCGGAATGCGCAGGGCACTGCGTCAGGCTCAGCTCTACGGGCATCTGATCGTCCGAAATGACAGGCTGTATCACCCCGGAGGCAACCATCCGATTTGCTCCGTTCAGACCGCGCGGGAGATGGTCAGGTCCGGGTGGATGAGGAAGCGAGACGACGAATACGAGATCACACAAGACGGACAGCTCGCCGTCGAAAGTGAAAGCTTGCATTGACGCGGAGCCCCAGGCCAGTCCTACCCGTCCGGCGGAGGCTGCGATCCGCGCCTCAGGCGCCAAGCACGTCGGAGAGCCGCGGCTCGTCAGCCGCCGGCTCTTTCAGAAACAGCTCGGCCTCGATTTCCGTGAGATGTGAGAGCATCAGCTCGCGTGCCCGCGACTTGTCCTGCCTGCGGATCGCAGTGACGATCTCGGCATGATGGCTGGTGCCGCAGGCGGGTGTGTCGTGGCGGCGATAGAGCAGGATGATCAGCGAGGAGCGCGCGATCAGCTCCTTGAGAAAGCCGGCAAAGATGCTGTGACCCGACATCTCGGCGACCAGCCGGTGAAACTCGCCGGACAGCCGGATCGAGGCCCTGGCGTCGCCGCGGGTCTCTGCCGCATGCTCTTCGGCGAGATGTTGCTGCAGGCGCTCGAGCCAATCCGGCGACACTGCGTCGATGGCGTGATCGACGATCGACGGCTCGATCAGCCGCCGCGCCTCGAACACCTCGCGCGCATCGGCCGGCGTCGGCCGCGCAACGAAAGCGCCGCGATTCTTCTCGATGCTGACGATCCCCTCATGCGCGAGCTGGTGGAGTGCGGTGCGGACCAGGGTGCGGCTCGCGCCGTAGATCTCACCGATTTCGTCCTCGCCGAGCTTCGTCCCCGGCAGCAGCCGGTGCTCGAGAATCGCAGTCGTCACACCCTCCCGGATACGGCTGACGCGGTCGCTGCCATTGTCGGCAGCGAGCGACGTGTCAGACTTCGGTTGCGCTTTGGCGGCCATGGACTTTGGCTCGTTGGATGTGGGCTCGTTGATTTGGGGCTCGATCGTCAAAGCAGGCTCCAAAGGTTAGTCGACCAGCCGTATCCAATAACAGGCGAAACTTTATACAATCCCTGACCATTTTGTGTGCATAATGCTCCATGGCGGCCACCGCCGCGACGCCCGGATTTGCCGTCTCCGGGCTAACGATCTGACATTGCTACGCAGTTCCGAAAAAATGCCGCGGACTTCCGCTTGGCACGGGCCTTGCCGAGGAAAGCGGTAAATCGCTCTTTCCCTGGGAGCCCCATGGCCCTTCCCGCCGCCCTCGAACTGGTCTCGGTCACCAAGCGCTATGACACGACGCTGGCGGTCGACAGCGTCAATCTCAAGATCCCGGCCGGCACCTATTGCTGCCTGCTCGGCCCCTCCGGCTGCGGCAAGACCTCGACGCTGCGCATGATCGCCGGCCACGAGGCGGTCAGCGCGGGCGACATCATCCTCGGCCCCCACAACGTCACCGGCCTGCCGCCAGCCAAGCGCGGCACCGCGATGATGTTCCAGTCCTACGCGCTGTTTCCGCACCTCACCGTGATCGACAACGTCGCCTTCGCGCTGAAGATGCGAGGCATCGATCGGGCGACGCGCCACAAGCGTGCCGGCGAGCTGCTCGAACTGGTGGCAATGACGCCCTATGCCGGGCGCCTGCCGGCGCAGCTCTCCGGCGGCCAGCAGCAGCGCGTGGCGCTGGCTCGCGCTCTGATCACCGAGCCGCAAATCCTGCTGCTCGACGAGCCGCTCTCCGCGCTCGACCCGTTCCTGCGGGTCAGGATGCGCGGGGAGTTGAAGCGGCTGCAGCGCGAGCTCGGCATCAGCTTCATCCAGGTCACGCACGGCCAGGAGGAAGCGATGGCGCTCGCCGACCACATCGTGGTGATGAACCAGGGACGCATCGAGCAGCAGGGCAGCGCCCGCGACATCTTCCATCATCCGCGCACCGAGTTCGTCGCGCGCTTCATCGGCGGACACAACGTGCTCTCCGATGCCGGCCAGATGATCGCGGTGCGCGCCGATCAGCTCGGCATCAAGCCGATCGCGGATGGCGCCTTCGGCGCGCCGGCGCTTTTGACGGAAACCGAGTACCACGGCTCCTATGTCGCCGTCTCGCTCACGCTCGACGACGGGACCGCCCTGTTCTCCCACGTTCCCGAGGCCACCTTCGACGCCCACCCCTTCCGTCCGGGTGATCGCGTGCTGGCCACCTGGGATCCCGCCAAGGCGCAGCGTCTGCAATAGCGCCAACCAGTCCAGAAAATGCGCAACACAGAGGAGTGACTGATATGACAGAGACGACGAGGAAGACCGGCGTCAGCCGCCGCACATTGTTGAAGGGGACCGCGGGCCTCGCCGGTTTCGCCGTCGGCTCCGGCGCCATCACCGGCTTTCCCTACGTGATGTCGGCCGAGCCGAAAGTGCTGCGCTATCTCGGCACCGCCGTGAACGAGGGCGATGACATCTCGAAGCAGTGCCTGAAGGACACCGGCATCAAGATCGAATACATCACCGCGACGACCGATGACGTCACCAAGCGCGTGATGACCCAGCCGAACTCCTTCGACGTGCTCGACACCGAGTATTTCTCGCTGAAGAAGCTCGTGCCGTCCGGCAACATCCTTGCCCTCGACGCCAAGAAGATCAAGGAATTCGACAACATCACGCCCGTCTTCACCAAGGGCGAGACGCCCGGCGGCAAGAAGATCGGCAATCAGGGCACCGCGCCCTGGAAGGTGCTCTATCTCGAAGGCAAGGACTCCAAGACCTTCGCCAAGTCGGCGACCGAATTCGTGACGCTGATCCCGACCGTCTACAATGCCGACACGCTCGGCATCCGTCCCGATCTCATCAAGCGGCCGATCAGCTCCTGGGCCGAGCTGCTCAATCCCGAGTTCAAGGGCAAGGCCTCGATCCTCAACATTCCCTCGATCGGCATCATGGATGCGGCGATGGTCGTGGAAGCCACCGGCAAGTACAAATATGCCGACAAGGGCAACATGACCAAGGAAGAGATCGATCTCACCATGAAGGTGATGACCGAAGCCAAGAAGGCCGGTCAGTTCCGCGCCTTCTGGAAGGACTTCAACGAGAGCGTCAACCTGATGGCCTCGGGCGAAACCGTCATCCAGTCGATGTGGTCGCCGGCGGTCACCAAGGTGCGCTCGATGGGTATCCCTTGCACCTTCCAGCCGCTGAAGGAAGGCTACCGCTCCTGGGCCTCGGGCTTCTGCGTCTCCAAGGGCGTGTCGGGTGCGAAGCTCGATTGGGCCTACGAGTTCGTCAACTGGTTCCTGTCCGGCTACGCCGGCGCGTACCTCAACCGCCAGGGCTACTACTCGGCGGTGCTCTCGACCGCGAAGGCGCACATGGAGCCTTACGAGTGGGCCTACTGGATGGAAGGCAAGCCCGCCGAGAAGGACATCAAGGCGCCCGACGGCTCGCTGCTCGAGAAGGCCGGTGCAGTGCGCGACGGCGGCTCGTACGAGGACCGCATGGGCGGCGTCGCCTGCTGGAACGCGGTCATGGACGAGAACGACTACATGGTCCGCAAGTGGAACGAGTTCATCGCAGCGTGATGGACACGTCCGACGAGCTCCTGCAACAGGCATCCCCGGGCCTCGCCCGGGGATTGGGACTGACGCGCCAGAAAGCGGTGCGTCTGTCGCCCTCCTTCATCTCCTGGCTTCAGGCCGGGCCGATGATGCTCGTCTTCCTCGCCTTCTTCCTGATCCCGCTGGTGTTCGTGGTCATCGTCTCGTTCTGGGATTACAACGAATACCAGTTGCTGCCGACCTTCTCCGGGCGCGGCTACACCGACACGTTCGAAGGCTGCATCGCGCAGCTCCCCGATCTCTGCACGATCGGCAAGACCTATGTGAAGACTTTGAAGCTGTGCTTCATGGTCTGGGCGATCACCCTGTTCATCGGCTTCTGGGTCGCCTACTTCCTCGCCTTCCACATCAAGTCCAAAACCTGGCAGATGGGCCTGTCGCTGCTCTGCACGATACCGTTCTGGACTTCGAACGTGATCCGCATGATCGCCTGGATTCCGCTGCTCGGCCGCAACGGCCTCGTCAATTCGGGGCTGCTCAAGATCGGCGTGATCGACCAGCCGGTCGAATGGCTGCTTTATTCCGAATTCTCCGTGGTGCTGGCGCTGGTGCACCTCTTTACGTTCTTCATGGTGGTGCCGATCTTCAACTCGATGGTGCGCATCGACAAGTCGCTGATCGAGGCCGCCTATGACGCCGGCGCCACCGGGTTCCAGACCCTCGTCAACGTCATCATCCCCTTGGCAAAGCCCGGCATCGTGATCGGCTCGATCTTCGTCATCACCATCGTGATGGGCGATTTCATCACCATCGGCGTGATGGGCGGCCAGCAGATCGCCGCCGCCGGCAAGATCATCGAGACCCGGCTCAACGCGCTGCAATTCCCGGCGGCCGCGGCGAACGCCGTGATCCTGCTCGCGATCACCTTCCTGATCATCACCATGATGTCGCGCATCGTCGACATCAGGAAGGAGCTGTGATGCGAGAGGGACGCCCGCGCAGCTTCTATGTGCTCGCTGTGTTCTTCGCGGCCTATGTACTGTTCCTCTACGGCCCGATGATCGCGATCTACATCCTGTCGTTCCAGGGGCCGCAGGGCGGCCTCACCTTCCCGATGAACGGGGTCTCGACCTACTGGCTGTCGAAGCTGTTCCAGGGCACCGGCATCGTCGATCTCGGTGCCGCCTTCCGCCGTTCGCTGCTGCTCGGGCTCGTCGTGATGGCGATCACCGTCGTGCTGTCGGTTGCCGCCGGGATGGCCTTCCGCCGCAAGTTCAAGGCGCAGAGCATCCTGTTCTATTCGGCGATCGCGAGCCTCATCGTTCCCTCCATCATCACCTCGCTCGGCATCTCCCTGGAATTCCGCATCATCGACGACCTCATTAAGGCGCACTGGAACGAGAATTTCGAGACCTCGATGGGCCTGCTCACCTCGGGCTTAGGCGCGCATCTGACCTGGACACTGCCGTTCGGCCTGCTCATCATGTTCGCGATCTTCAACCGCTTCGACCCCAGGCTCGAGGAAGCCGCGCGCGATCTCGGGGCAACGCCCTGGCAGACCTTCCGTCACGTCGTGCTGCCGATCATCCTGCCCTCGGTGATCGGCATCGGGCTGTTCGGCTTCACGCTGTCCTGGGACGAGCTCGCCCGCTCAAGCCAGGCGATCGGTTCGGTGAACACGCTGCCGCTGGATCTCCAGGGCCTCACCACCACGGTGACCAAGCCCGACATCTACGCGCTCGGCACCATCATCTCCGCTGTATCCTTCGCGGTGATCACCCTTTCGCTCGGTGCCATCCACGTGCTGAACAAGCGGCAGGCCGCAAAGGGCTCGGATGCCGGCAAGGGGCTGGTGTGACCTGATGCGGCTCCACATCGTCAATCCCAACACCACGGCTGCGATGACGGCGAAGATCGCCGCGGCAGCGCGTGCCGTCGCCTTGCCGGACACATTGATCGATGCCCGCCAGCCCACGATGGGCCCGGTCTCGATTGAGGGCTTCTACGACGAGGCCTTTGCGGTGCCCGGCATGCTCGGCTGCATCCGCGACGCCGACCGCGATGGCGCGGACGCCCACATCATCGCCTGTTTCGACGACACCGGCCTCGATGCGGCGCGTGCGATCGCAAAGGCACCGGTGATCGGCATCGGCGAAGCCGCCTTCCATATGGCGAGCCTGATTGCGGTGCGCTTCTCGGTGGTGACGACACTCGGTGTCTCCATCGTGCCGATCGAGCATAATTTGCGGAAATACGGCCTCGCCGAGCGCTGCGCGCGCGTCCGCGCCGCCGAGGTCCCCGTGCTCGCGCTCGAGGAGCGCAATGCCGATGCGCTCGGCAAGATCTCCAGCGAGATCACGGCCGCGATCCGCGAGGACCGCACGGAAGCCATCGTGCTCGGCTGCGCCGGCATGGCCGACCTCGCCGGCGAGTTCGCGACCAAGCACGGCCTCCCCGTCGTCGACGGCGTCGCCGCCGCGGTGCCGCTCGCCGAGGCTCTGGTGCGACTCGGGCTGACGACGTCGCGACTCGGGCCCTATGCGGCGCCGCGGGCGAAGACGTATTCGGGGCCATTTGGCGGCTTTCAGCCCTGAATCCCGTGGCCCAAGCGGCCTTCTGCGGCCGCAACGGCCCTTTTTCAGCCCTCAGCCTCTTTTTGGTCCCATTTCCTGCCGAAACGTAACGTTTTCGGGACGCCCCGGCGGCCGTTGCCGCTGGTCTTCGCCACTTCAGTTCATTTTTTGGGCTTTGTCAGCGATGATCGATCTCGCACCGCGCGATACGCGAACCAGCGCCTTCACCCGCCTCGGCAGCCAGCCGATCGCGCTCGCGGCTGCGACCTTGCTCCTGCTCATCACCGGGGTCACCTCGATCGCGATCTGGCGCGTCTATACCGGCACAGCCCCGGAGTCCGACCGGGTGGTCACCGCCCGGCTGCTGCAGGCCCGCACCGCGCAGGCCTCCGAGCAGCTCGTGGAGAAAACCAAGGGGCTGGAAGCCACCCAGCAGGAATCGATCGACCAGCTCCAGGTGGTGCAGGACCAGCTTTCGACGGTCAAACGCCTGCTCGCCTCGCAGCAGGCCGACACCAAGCGCCTGTCGGAGCAGGTCGCGACCCTGACCGAATCCATCGACGGGCTCAAACAGTCCTACGCCAGCGCGCAGGCCGCGGAGACCGAGACGCCGTCGGTTACCCGCCGGAAGCCGGCCCGCCGCCACGCCAGCCTGCGCAGGCGAAGCAAATCGCGAAGCTGATCCGGCCGGCAGCGATTCGTTCCCGCCTGACGCGCCAAAATTTTGTGGCATGTGAACTAGATCACATTCCCCCGTATGATTCCGCGCCATGCTCCCGGTTACCGGATGGCGTGAGCCAATTTCAATATCCGGGGCTGGCAAGGTCGTTGGCGGTATATTGCGTCAACGGCCTTGTTTTTTGCGGCTGCTTTTCAAGCACTTAAGGGATCGGCCTCCCTCCCGGCTCAGCAGCCGCGGCAGATGCTCTTCACCGTCTTGTCCATCTGCTTGTTCTCCGCATCGACCGCCGAGTCGACTGACTTGTCTCCACCGGATCCCATACCGACGGTCCCGCCGGAGGACTGTGCGGTGCCCAGGCTGTTCGTCCCCCGCGGCAGAGTGGCCTGCCCCGTCGACCCGGCGCTGCCGGGACCGGTAGCGGACGTTCCCGCCGCCGTACCTGAAGTCGCGGAGCCACTCCCCGTCGCACCGGACGTTGCGCTGCTGCTGCTGCTTCCGCCCGTGCCGCCTCCACTCGTTTGCGCGAATGACGTCGTCGGCATCGCAAGGACCGCCAGACCAAGGACCGATGCAGCTATCGATGCCGAAACTGTTGCAGGCAATCTCATCATCGGAAACTCTCCCTTTCGCCACCAACGATGGGCGCACAGGCGCGTTCCGGAACAAATTCCGTCACGTACGATTTGAAAAGGGAGGCAGCGACGATCATGCGCAAGCTGATCGCATTCGACGAGGACACGTTCGGCAAGCTCAAGCAGCTTGCGCGCGATCGCATGGAGACCCTTCAGGATCTGGCGGACGAGGCCTTCGCAGACCTCCTGGAAAAGCACGGCATACCGGCCGACCTGAAGGACGCGCTGCGCAAGAGTGCCAAGCTCGATCAGGCAAATGCCAGTCGGACCGCGCGTTCGAGAGCCGGAAAGGCAAAATGATGGCGACGGATCCTGATCCCTTCGCCGAAGGCGAGCGCGCCGCGCGCGAGAACATCCCCGCCGAGGCCAATCCCTATCAGGACGGCAGTGACGAACATGCGCTGTGGGCCGCGGGTCATGAGAAGATCGCCGGATCCCGCGAGGCCCGGGAATCCGAAGGAAGCTGACGAGCGACGTCAGCCGATCCGGGTCAACCCCTTCTTGAAGCGCGGGCCGTTGGCGACGTAGAACTTCGCCGCGCTGCCCATCCTTGAGACTTGCGCATCGTCGAGCGTGCGGATGACGCGCGCCGGCGAGCCGATGATCAGCGAGCGCTCGGGAAATTCCTTGCCCTCGGTGATGACGGAGCCGGCGCCGACGATGCTGTTGCGGCCGATCTTCGCGCCATTCATCACGATCGCGCCCATGCCGACGAGCGCGCCGTCCTCGACGGTGCAGCCGTGCAGGATCACGTTGTGGCCGACGGTGCAGTTCCTGCCGATCTGAAGCGGAAAGCCGAGATCGGTGTGACAGGTCGAGCCATCCTGCACGTTGGAGCCCTCGCCGATCTCGATCCACTCGTTGTCGCCGCGCAGCACCGCGCCGAACCAGACGCTGGCACCGGGCTTGAGGCGCACGCGACCGATCACGGTTGCGGTGTCGGCGATGAAGTAGTTGCCGTCGGCGGGAAGGTCGGGCGCCTGCCCGTCAAGCTCGTAGATCGCCATGAAGGTCTCCTGTCAGGAAACCTTGGCATAGCGGAGCTGCGACGTTCAAGCAAAGGGCGCGAAGCGCGTGCTCAGGCCAGCACGCCGGCGGCGCGCAACGTCATCAGGAAGAACGTGCCGCTCATCATGCTCCAGAAGCCCGCGATGATGGTTGCCATCATCACGAATTCCATGCGGCGGCTTTCCAGCCGTGCTCCGCGCAGCGTGTTGCGCATGATGATGAAGGGCGCCGCGAACACCAGGAATGGCACGGCCGCAAAGGTCTTCGGCGCCACACCCTCCTGCAACAGCCCGAAGCCGGCGGGCCGCTGCGAAAGGGCCTGGTACCCATTCACCAGCGCGCCCGCGAGCGCGAAGCCGATGCAGATGGAGAAGAAGGAATTCAAGGTCTCAGGAGTCATCGGAAGTTCCGCCCATACGCAACGCTGGCCCCTTCCTCTGACAAAAAGTGCCGCTTAACGCTACATTAGCCTTAAGAAAAGGTTAACGGAGCGCCCCGCCTGAGTCATCCCCCCATGGGGAGCGGCGGATGCGCGGAACCGCCGCCGCGTGGCATATTCGCCGTTGATTCGTCGGCCAGCGGCCGACTTTGTGGCGACCCATTAATGAGCGTGTTCTCGGCAACCTCTTCCCGCGGCCGTCAGGGCCGGACCAGGGCGCACCTCGCCCCGCTCGTGCTCGGCGGCGTGTTTGCGGCCGGCGCGGTGGCGGTGGTCGCCTATCTCCTGTGGCCGACCTGGGGGACGGTGGTCGGCGCGAGCGCGCCGGACAGGCTGCCGGTCAGCGTCGGCGGCACGCTGTTCAACGTACCGACGGCGGCGATCCGGATGAAGATCCAGCGGCACTCCGGACCCCAGGAGCGCATCGACATCGATTTCCTCTTCCCCTCGCTCGAAGTGCCGGGCGTGCCGAGGCATGTCACCGCCGATGCGGTGGAGGACGCGACGATGCAGCCGATCGACCGCATCTTCCTGTCGATCGCGGCTCATCACGATGCGCTCGCGCCGGAGCTGCGGGTCAGCACCATCTATCCGCGCTATCTCGATCAGGCCGCGACCTCGCCGGAGGACGGGCTGACGATGCGGATGTTCCGCACCGAGACGCCCTACAGCAGCGAGGACCTGTTCTCCGCAACGAGCCCCGCCCTGACCGCGCGCTGCACACGCGATGCGGCCACTCCCGGCATGTGCCTTTCCGAGCGCCGCGTCGACGGCGCCGACCTCACCTTCCGATTTCCCCGAAGCTGGCTGTCGCAGTGGCGCGACGTGGCGGAGGCGATGGACAGGCTGACGGTGCAACTGCGCGGTCCGAAGGGCTGAGCGCGGCCGCCGACCAAAACATCGAAAACAACCCCATGCAAAGTAGCCGGGCGCTGGCGTGGCGAATTTCGCATTTTACGAACAAGACTTGACGCGTCGGGCAAATCAGGGGCAAGATGTCATCGTGGCGTGCGGCGTGTCCGAAGGACGGCCGACGAGAAACCTGAAGAACCATCGCACACCCTGTGCCAGTACCCGCCCTGTGAAAGAATTTTGGCTAGGCCGTCACCCCATAAATCTCCCGGGCGGACGGCTTGCCAGAGTCCGCTATCCCCGGTGGACTCAACCGGTCGGAGCAACACTCTAATCTTCTAGCAGAGATGGAGTGTGGACATGAAGCAGCGACGTCACACGCCAGATGCACCCCTATTACGACGTGCAAAACATCGTCGAGAGCCCCGCAGTCCGTGGACTTCGGGGCTCCGCCGAAAATTAGTTATTCGCATCAGCGCGGGCGTGCCGAATGACCCGATGTTCATCACTGGTTAGCTGCACCGGCCCGAGCTTGACGGTGACCTTGTCAATCTTCCCGGAGAAGCGGAACGGGACTTGATAATCCTTGTCTTCAACAGGGGTGCGGGTATCGACACCCACGTCGAAGGTTTCGTCAATGGTCATGAGGAATGGGGTGGTGTGCGGGACCTTGCTGGTCGCAACTTCCTTGTCGTCCACCTTCAGGACGCCCGTGCCACCCTTGCCGAAGCCGGCTCCATCATATTTGAAGTCAAACACGATAGTGTGCTTGCCCGGCGCGAGCGCGTCCTTGCCTTCCCAACGGAAGCGTTCGAGGTCAACGAGGTTATAGAGAAACACGGGCTTGCCTTTGAGCAAATACAGGCCGTAGCCGCCGAAACGGCCACCGAGGGTGACGATCATCCCTTCGTTGCCGTCCTGCGTGCCCGCGCGGCCAACGGTGGAGGCACTGCCTGGAATGTCCACCTCGGCAGTGATCGTATAGGACCTGTTCAGGATGCTGGGCGCATCGCTCTCGGGCAGACCTGACATCTCGCCCGAGTACGTGAACGTGTCCCGCCCTGCCGTCGCGCTTGGCCGTGGCGCGATGATGCGCTGAAGGACCGAGTTGTCCAGCGGAAAGACGTTGTACTTCGCCGCTTCCACCATGAACAGTTCCTGCATCTCTCGCAGCTTGTCCGGCATCTTGGCCGCGAGGTCGTTATTCTCCGAATAATCCTCCGCGATGTTGTAGAGCTCCCACTTGTACCCATTCACAAGGTCCGTAGGCAGCTTGGCTGTACCAAGAAGCCACGGCGGCGCAGGTGGCGTTGTCGCAGCCAACCAGCCGTCGTGATAGATTGCGCGGTTGCCCCACATCTCAAAATACTGCGCGGTGCGCGTGGACGGCGCGTTGGCGTTCGCCTTGTCGAAAGTGTACGCCATGCTGACGCCTTCAATCGGTTTCTGCGCGATCCCGTTGACCATCACCGGCGCCGGAATGCCGATTGCTTCAAGGATGGTCGGCACAATGTCGATCATGTGGTGGAACTGGGTGCGAATACCACCGGCATCCTTGATACGGTTGGGCCAAGCGATTGCCATGCCCTGCCGAGTGCCACCGAAGTGCGACGCCACCTCCTTCGTCCACTTGAACGGAGTGTCAAACGCCCACGACCACGCCACCGCCATATGCGGATAGGTCGCGGCTGACCCCCAAACATCGTAGGCCTTCAACTGTTCAGCGATGGGCAAATCCAGAATGCCGTTATAAGCAGTGTATTGGTTCGGCGTGCCGCGCGTGGTGCCTTCCGGGCTGGTGCCGTTATCGCCGCAGATATAGATGATCAGGGTGTTGTCGAGCTTGCCTTCGTCCTGAACCTCTTGGATTACACGGCCGATTTCGTGGTCGGTGTAAGCGGCATAAGCGCCGAACACTTCCGCTTGGCGCGCGAACAGCTTCTTCTCATCAGCCGTTAGCGCATCCCATTTTTGCAGGTCGTCTGGCCAAGGGGTAAGTTGGGTGTTCGCGGGGATCACGCCGAGCCGCTTCTGATTGGCGAAGATTTTCTCGCGCAGGGCGTTCCAGCCGTCGTCAAATAGGTGCATGTCGTGGATCTTGTCGACCCACTCCTTGGTCGGCTGGTGCGGCGAATGGGTGCCGCCGGGCACGTAGTAGACGAAGAACGGCTGGTCGGGCGCGGCAGCATTGAGCCGTCGCATATGGGCGATAGCCTCATCCGCCATATCAGTCGTCAGGTTGTAGTTCTGCTTTCCGACCCACGGGGAAATCTGCGTGGTGTTCTGGAACAGGTAGGGCGTCCACTGGTCTGTTTCGCCGCCCATAAAGCCATAGAAGTAGTCAAAGCCCATCCCGGTTGGCCACTGATCGAACGGTCCCGCCGCGCCGTACTGATAGCTTGGCGTGTTGTGGTTCTTGCCGAACCACGACGTGGCGTAGCCATTTTGCTTCAGGATCGTGCCGATGGTGGCGCTTTCCGGTCCGATGATGCTGTCGTATCCGGGATAGCCGGTGGACTGTTCGGAGATAGTGCCGAACCCCACCGAGTGGTGGTTGCGGCCGGTGATGAGCGCTGCCCGGGTCGGCGAGCAGAGCGCGGTGGAATGGAACTGCGTGTAGCGCAGTCCCATCTGCGCGATGCGATCCATTGCTGGTGTCGGAACAACACCGCCGAACGTGCCCGAGACGCCATAGCCTTGGTCGTCGGTCATGATCAGGAGAATGTTGGGTGCACCCTGCGGTGGCACCACACGGGCGGGCCAATACGGCTTTGACTGGCTGGCTTGCAGGCCAATTTCCCCGCCAAACCTTGGCGGCGGCGGCGGAAGATATTTTCCATCAATCGTCGTCGTGGCACCGGGTGAGCCCGGCGTGCCGGTCGTCTGTTGTCCCGGCGCCTGCACAGAGGAGAGCACGCTCAACGCAGCGACGGAGAGTAACAGTACGGATATTTTCATCACCATCTCCCTTGTTGCACCACCTGCGCCCCAACGCAGATGGCGCTATCGCAATTGCTCTACCTTGGCCGCCATGTCGGGATAGCGGGCGATCCTGTAGGTCGCGTTATCGCATCTCAGAACCCAGACCTCATGGTCCGGCCTTGATCGCTTGGCGTCCCGAACGTTCCGAGCAGCTCGGAGAAGAGACGGCGCCACTCTTGGTTCGGATCGCGGAAGTCGGTCAGCGCCGCGACAATCTCGTGATCCAGATGACTCAGTGTTCGGTCGGCCTCTGCGCGCGCCATGAGCAGCTCCTTCCTCTAGTCGATGCCCCCGTCCGTTAGCCTCTCCCAGCCATGCTTGCCCACCTCGTTATCGCCCTGCGGCGCGCGTCAGGATGGCGGCCATCAATTGGCTCGTTGTCTGACCCGAGGCTGCGGCTTGGCTCCTGAGCTCCCGAAAGACGCCGGGAAGAAGCGGAACGTTGGCGACGATCAGCTCCCCTGGCGCCATCAAGTTCGCCGCGATCTGCTGTTCCACAACGCTGCTGAACCGGCGCATGCGGCTCCATCGCTCGGCGGCGGTGAACCCCGCTTTGCGGGCGACGACACGACAATACGCTGCAATCAGCACATTCTGCACGTCGCTCCACGAGACATTCGGATTGGCGAGTTGCAGCCGATTGATCGCCTCGTTGATTTCGTTAGCGAGATCGACGCGGTTTTCACTGACGAACAGCCCGCCGCCGGAAGCGTCGCCCATGAGATCAGAAACGGACGCAGCGCTGATTTCCGGACATTCCAGATTTTCGGCGCCATAGCTGTTTTGCGCACCCCAGCAGAGAAGCATCAAGAGCACAAACACCGAGGTGACACGTCGAAAGCCGTGCTCTAAAATCACGATCAGCGAACGCGATCGTGCAACTTCTCCGACGCGAAGTCGGCTTGGTCCGAATGACATGGCATGGCCTCTCAATGTCCGTTACCGCCGGACGGCGACGCTCGCTTCCAGCCTCGCCGTCGAGTTCGCGAAGGCCAGTCAGGCGGCCGCAGCGGGCATGGCCGCCTTGACGCCGGCTAAAGCCGCCTGAAGCGCTGCTTCCTTCGTGTGATCGAGCGAGGTTTTCAGCACTGTGCCGCCTTCCCCCTTGAGACCTTCCAGCACCTTGTCTGCGGTTAGCTTCCGCACGAGGACGAACAGCGCCGCTGTCCCCGGCTTGATCGCAGCCGCCGTGTCCTTCATGAACTTGTCGTTGATACCAACATCCGTTAAAGCGCCGCCGACGGCACCGCCGGCGGCGCCCAAGGCGGCACCTGCAAGCGGCATCAAAAATATCAAGCCGATCAGTGTACCCCAGAATGCACCACCGACAGCGCCAGCTGCAGTCGTGTTGATCATCTGATTCAGCTTGATATTGCCCTTGTCGTCCTTCACCGCGACCACGGCATCGCCCAATTCGAGCAAATATTCCTTTTGCATGGCCAACAGTTTCTGACGGACTTCTTCTGCCTTCGTCTCAGTCGGAAATGCGATTACGACGAGATCACTCATAGGATCCTCCTTTACGTTCATACTTTTCAGCGCACCGCACTCACGCGCGTACACAACTGAGCGCCCCAAAACACACGACGGTTCGCGCCATCTCTCTGACCATGAACCAAAGTTAGTATGGGAAACTATGCGCTTTCGGCAGATTTAGTTGCAGTGAGCAGCCGAGGTCCGCTCCCGGTCAAAAGCAGCGGTGCATGCGAGCATGGATCAGCGTCCGGTGTACTGTTAACAGCAGACCTATCCACACCCACGACGCTCAGTAGTCCGGCGGCATCGGCCTCCCTCGGATAACCCGACCAAGTGGCAATGGCGCTGCGGCTTCTATCCCGGATCACGTCCCAACGAATGCACCTCCGGCACCGCCGTGAGCGTCGAGAGCGCACGCGCAGCTTTCTCGGCGGCGTGGGCGATGCTCTTGTTCAAGCGGACCGAAGCCGACTTTGAGGCGTGGCGGGAACAGCTAGATTGGACGGCGCGGAAGCATGCGACATGGGCGCGCAGCGATTAGGTGTCTGCCCGATGAACGACAACCATGACATTGTCCTGATCAGGGAAAGGCGGGACCGAAGCCCCGCGCCCGTTGCGCGACTGCCTTTTCCCTGAGTGAAACACAACGCCGCCCGCTCGAAATAAATGCAGGCGGCGCTGTCCAGCCCCGGGAAGGGTGCTGCAAAATCCCGGATCCTGTCAGTATGGCTGATGCGTTTCGAATTGTCAGTTCGGTAAGCGACATTGGCGAAAGCGGTGGGCTGACGTTCAAAATCTTACCGCATACCCGATTGAGGTAATCCGGATTTGCAAGCCGCCCGTGGCATAAGCCCGCTTGGGCGGTGTTCATCGTCACAGCCTTCCACTTCCGGGGCGGGAGTGTTTGTTATGTCTCGCTCGCCACCCATCGTGCCGAAAGATTTAAACGACGACACCTACATCGTGCTGGACGCCTCCGGAACTTGGGTAGGGCGCACCTGGTGGTACGGTGAGGATAACCATGAAAGACTGATCTGCGACTTATTGGAGGGCCGCTATACCCCTCCCCTGCGCATCGTCTGTTTTAACACCACCGAGGGCTGGTCGCGCGTTGTAACGACAGACATCGCCGCTGAGCTGCAGCGGCGTTCGGCCGAAGGGGAAAATATCCCAGCCTTTCTGCAATATTTGTTGCAAATGGCCATCCCCACAGAGCAGAAACACCTTGGAGCTGCCCGCCGCTCAAAACGCCCCCGCTAAGGGGCGAGGCAGCGCGCAACGGTTCGTCCTAGGTGGCTCGGTCGGTCCCGAGCGTTTCCGCGCGGCGCGCAGCATGGGCGCGAGGGCCTTTTCTCCAAGCACCGCGATCGACCTTACCGAGGCCAGCGGCAGAAGCATCGGGTCAAGGTGAAGAACCGGCAGCATCCGGCGATGGAGCGAGAGCTCTAAAGCGGTCGAAAAGTGACAGGCCGCGCTGGGTCGTACACGTCGTCAGCGACCAGAACTGCTTCTCTTCGCAGGTGTATCATTCGCCACCGTGAGCTTATCGCCAGCTTGCAGCGGCCCTACGGTTACAGCGTGACCGTGAAGGACGGGCATAGTAAGATGGTTGCAAGTCCGAAAGGCAAGTATGCCGATTTCCGGATCATTGGCGTCGAACAGAAACAAGCCACCGTATCTGAGCGCTACGAGGGGGGATGCCCAACCCTCTAGCTTGTGGTGAGTGAAGTGAGAAGTAAGCCAAGGAGGAAAGGAAATGAAGCGACCAACCGTATCACTTGCCGTTGCTTCTGGCCTTGCTGTCATAGCAGCAGCACAGATCATCCTGCCGAAGGCGGCACCGCAGGCCGCCGAGATGCAAATGAAGCCTCCAGTCAATGTGGAAGACATTAAGTGGGGTCCCGCTCCACCGACCATCCCGCCCGGCGCGCAGCTCGCCGTCGTAGCTGGTGACCCCAGCAAGGAGGGGCTGTTCACAATGCGGTTGAAGATGCCGGCCAACTACAAAGTTCCGGCCCATAACCATCCCACCGACGAATTCGTGACAGTGATCTCCGGTGACTTCCGTGTCGGTCTCGGCGACAAGCTCGATATGGACAAGGGGCAGTCCCTGAAAGCCGGAGCTTTTGGCGAAATGCCAGCAGGCATGAACCACTATGCCTGGACCACGGAAGAGACCGTGGTTCAGATCGCCGGACCCGGGCCGTTCGCTATCAACTACGTCAATCCGGCCGACGACCCGAGCAAACAGGCCATGAAATAACGGGTGAGCGAGAAGCCAGCATTATGAATGCCGGCGATCGACCGCCTACGCCTTATGCGCTTCGAACTGCCAGATGATCTTGTCGAGCGCCAGGTGAAAAGCGAATGGTGGCAGGCCAGAGCGTCGCAAGGTCGGCGCGGCGTGCGTAACCTCTATTTGCGACGATGCGGCTTGTATTTCGGAGGGTCCGTCCCCGTAATTGCCCGATACCACGCGGCGTCTGATTGCGCCTGTGCTCTGGCAGCGGCGAGCTCCGATTGTCCCTGATAGAACTGGCTTAGGGCGAGGTAGCAATCGGTGCGCGCCGGTCCGCGAGGTATCGTGCTGCAGTCCCTCTGCGCGATCGCGATGGCAGGACAATTCACCAGCCCAATCGCGACGACGCTCGCGGTCAAATACCTCATGACGCCTCCGCGCTCTATTGGTCGAGGTCGAAATCCAGCCCTCGCCGCCGGAAGAGCATAGCGGATCGTCTCAATAGCGACCTCCTTTGATTTCGAACATCAACCTGTTCAGGGACGGAGAAAGAGACAAGGTCGCTGCCACTCCCTTGTCGGGGGTGAATCGACATCCTCTGTGCAGCTCGTGACCCCAACCAGCCCGGCCTCACATCATAGTGAGATCAATCCCGATCAAGCGGGGCAAGCTCGTTGAGCAACTATTCCGGCAGCAACGGAGGAGAACTCACATGGGAACATTCGTCCTTGTCCCCGGGGCAGGCGGCATGGCTTGGTATTGGCACCGCGTGGCCCCGCTCATTCGCGCGGCGGGGCACGAAGCCATCGCGGTCGATCTGCCTGGCGACGACAGAAACTCCGGTCTCGCGACGTATGCTGACATCGTCATCCGCGCGATCGCGAAACGAAGCGACGTGATGCTTGTCGCCCAGTCGCTCGCGGGCTTCACGGCTCCCCTCGTTTGCAAGCGTGCGCCTGTGCGGATGGCCGTGCTCGTCAACGCGATGATCCCCGAACCCGGGGAGACCGCCGGCGCATGGTGGGGCGCCACGGGAGCGGTCGAAGCGCGGGAAAAAGCTGCGACGCGCCGCGGCTATGCGACGGAATTCGATGTCGCAACCTATTTTCTGCACGACGTGCCGCAGGACGTGCTGCGCACCGGCCCGGAACACCCACGCGAGGAAGCCGATGCCGTTTTCGGCGAGCCCTGTCGCTTCGAGCGCTGGCCCGACATCCCCATTCATGTTCTTGCGGCAAAGGACGATCGTTTCTTCCCGGTCGAGTTTCAACGGCGTGTCGCGCGTGAAAGGCTTGGAAAGGAACTAGAGGAAATTCCCGGTGGCCATCTCGTCGCCTTGTCGAATCCGAAAGGACTGACCGATCGCCTTCTTGCGTATGAGAGGCGCCTGGCACGCTAGCCCGTAGGATGATGGAGCGCAGCGATACGCGTCCTACAAGCCGCGTTGGAGTCGTCTCCCGTGCATCAGAGCAGAGAGCCATGAAACGGGCGACGAATTTTTTTCTCTCGACGGGTCAGGGTTCCTTCCGTAGTTCTCCGGCCGTGAACATAGTTCCGCCTTCTCGGCTGCGTTAAACCGAGCCCTGGAAAGCGTCGCAGACTCAAGAACCATCTGCGTTCCGTTGAACATAGCTTCGCCGCAGCGCAGATGCGTGGACCGCTCTCAGGCGGATGCCAATGCATTTGATACGGAGCAGCCAATGAATTCCACGCTGGACGACAATCTCGCGGAAGGACAGATCGCGAGCCTGGAGGAACAGCTTTCGAATTTGGCGCGCGAAGCGGGGGTCAGTGCCACGGACCCGCCGACCAGCATCCCGCTGGCTAACACGAAGACGTCTCGCGCCCCCCTGGCAGCGATTCATCGATTGGCAGATTGGCGCTATGCGGCTCTCGCCGGTTCTCTGTTGGCGGCTTCCATTGGTATCGCTGCCTCGTGGTCGTCATCCTCCGTTGATACCGCGATAATGCCCCCCGCAGACACCGCACGTCTGACACACGCCACGCCAGACATCGCCGCGCCGAAAGACGTCGCGCCAACTGTCGTGGACCTGCATTCCGAGTTGGCGCAGCAGCTCCAACCGATCGCACGCGACGTCGCTGCCTTGAGCCAAATGGTCGAACAGCTCAAAGCGAGGCAAGACCAATTGGTCAGCGACAATGAAAATCTCGCGACCCAGCTCAAGGCGAGCCGGGATGAAAGCGCGCGCAACAAGAGTATCATCGACCAGATCAAGGCGGACCAGACCGAGATGGTGCACGAAAGCCAGATGCTCGCCGAACGGTTCAACGCGAGCCAGGAACAACTCGCCCAGGTCGTCGCCAACACTTCCGAGCCAAAGGCGACGCCCGACACGCCACCAAAGGTGAGCCCCGAAGAGCCAAAGGTAATGCCCGCAATACCACTGCCGCGTCCGCGGCAGGCGGCCAGTGTCGCCCAGACGCAAAAGCCGGCGCAAACCGCGGAGCGGTCGCAAGCCAAGAAACCGCAACCATTATTGGCATGGCCATGGTCAGCGCGCTAATCCGGACAGCAGCCGCTTGGCGACTGACCGGTCGCCCTCTCAAGACTACCAAGCGCCAACCTTGCGCTCCTCCCATCCTATGAGTCGCGCGGGGCCGAGGGCAGTCCGCCGCGTCAGTCGCGAACCTTCTGCGCGCGATAGAGGCTCGGCGTCGTGCCGACGGCCTTGCGGAAAGCGCGGTTGAAATTGGCCTGCGACGAAAATCCCGTGGCATAGGCGATATCGACCAGCGGGCGATCGCTGGTGGCCAGCAGCCGCTTGGCTAGATCGAGACGCTGACGGCTGACATATTCATGCGGCGCCGCACCGGTCGCCGCCTTGAAGCTGCGGGAGAAATGCGCGGGGCTCATGCAGGCCACCGACGCCAGATCCTTGACCGTGAAATCGCGCTCGACGGATGCGTCGATGAACTCCGTCACGCGCGACAGCCGCTTGGCGTCGAGCGACCTTTGACCGGCATTCAATCGCCGCAGCCTGACCGCCGTGGCCGAGTAGGCATGCACAAGATGGGCGGACAACGCACGCCCGAGGCTTTCGATCAGGAGCCGGCCGGTGGAGGTCTCCTGTTCGAGCTCCTTCAAAATCCGATCCGCGACGTGCTCGATGAACATGTCCTGATCGATGCTCTCGTAGCGGATCGAGATTCCCGAGGGGTCAATGTCGAGATCCCGGAGCATGGTGTCGTCGAACGGCTGGCCGGGAAGAAAGAGATGCAGGCATTCCTGCATCTGGTTCTCGACGCGGATGAAATCTTCGCGAATGCCGGCCGGACAGAGCCACACGGTGCCCTTTCTGCCGAAGGTCCGCTGCCGCATGCCCGCGCCTTCGCGATCGACGACCGAGTTGCCACGCAGCAGGATTGCGATCTCGGTGTCGCGCGGCAGTTGCGGCGGCAGATCGCCCGGCTCATGACTCCATCGCTCGGCGAGGAGATGCCCCCATCGCCGGTCGTTGGACGTCTGAAGCATTCTGCCGGTAACATATTTATCGACAGAATTGCCAAGCACACCCATCGGGAATCTCCGCCAGATAACGCGATGTGGGTAAAAAGGTATTGCTGGGTCCAGCAATTACCATGCCAGAGATCCGGCAGGCCGTCCATCAACCCAGAGCAGTCCGGGACAACAACACCGCACGTTTTGAAAAGCCAGGCCGCGCCCGGCCGCCGCATCCTTCACCGTCTTGAATCGGGAAACGGAGAGACCCATGGCCCGGACCACGGTAATAGGCGCGTGCCCCCACGATTGCCCGGACACCTGCTCCATCCTGACCACGGTCGAGGATGGTAAGGCCATCGCCGTCCGCGGCAATCCCGATCATCCGTTCACGCGCGGACGGCTTTGCGTGAAGGTCAACAACTATGAGGAACGTGTCTACAGCGACAAGCGCGTCCTCCATCCCCTGAAACGGGTCGGCCCGAAAGGCTCCAGGCAGTTTCAACGGATCTCCTGGGACGAGGCGATCGAGACCATCGCATCGCGCTGGAAGTCGATCATTGCCGAGCACGGCGCGCAGGCGATCCTGCCCTACAGCTATCTGGGCACGCAGGGCATCATCAACGGGCTGAACGTCGGCGATCCGCTCTTCAACAAGTTAGGGGCGACGGTTCTGGAACGCACGTTCTGCGATTCCGCGTCATGCACGGCGTACATGATGACGATCGGGCACACGCCGGGCGTCGATCCCGAGAGCTTCGTGCACTCGAAATACATCATCCTGTGGGCCTGCAACACACTGAGCACGAACTCGCATCACTGGCCGTTCATCGAGCAGGCGAAGAAGGCCGGCGCCAAGCTCGTGGTGATCGATCCCGTGCGGACCCGCACGGCGCGCCTCGCCGACTGGCATATCCCGATCCGGCCCGGCACCGACGCTGCGCTCGCACTCGCGATGATCCACGTCATCATCAAGGAGAATCTCGTCGATCGCGATTACGTCGACAAGCACACCGTCGGATATGATGAGCTGGCGGAGCGGGTGTCGAGCTACACCCCCGAATTCGCGTCGCAGGAAACCGGCATTCCCGTTGACGACATCGTCAAGCTGGCCAGGGAATTTGCGACCACGCCGCCGGCCGTCGTGCGCATCGGCGTCGCAGTCGAGCGGCATGCCGGCGGCGGCCAGACCGTGCGCGCGATCGCCTGCCTTCCGGGATTGATCGGCGCGTGGAAGCATGTCGGTGGCGGCCTGCTCCAGCTTCCGATCTGGGCATTCCCGGTCAGATGGGACGTGCTGATGCGCCCCGATCTGCAGCCCGAGAAGATGCGCGTGCTCAATTCCTGGCGCCTCGGAGCGGCGTTGACCGGCGAACTCGGCTTCGACCCGCCGATCAAGTCGCTGCTCGTCTACAACGCCAATCCGATGGCGATGGTGACCGAACAGGGCAAGCTCGAAAAGGGGTTGGAACGCGAGGATCTCTTCACCATCGTTAGCGAACACTTCCTGACCGACACCGCAAAATATGCCGACATCGTTCTGCCCGCGACCACCCAGCTCGAGCAGAAGGACATCATGTTCTCCTGGGGACATCTCTATTTGTCCTACAACAATCAGGCGATCAAGCCGCTCGGCGAAGCCGTTCCCAACACCGAGCTGTTCCGCCGGCTCGCGCGCGCGATGGGCATCACCGACCCGGCCTTCTTCCGGACCGACGACGAGATCATCGAAGGCTCGCTGGACTGGAGCAGTCCGGTCCTCGAGGGCATCACGCTCGATGACGTCAAGGCCAAAGGCTATGCGCGCCTCAACATGCCGGCACCTGCGGACTGGGCGCCGCATCGCGATGGCAATTTTCCGACCGCGTCGGGCAAGTGCGAATTCAAGTCGACGATCGCCGGCGGCGGCAACTTCGTGGTGCCGCTGTTCCGCCAAGGCTACAATGGCGACCAGGACGGCGCGCTGGTTGATCCCCTGCCCCACTACATCCCGCCGAACGAGAACGCGCGCACGGCACCCGCGCTCGCAACGCGCTACCCGCTCAGCCTGATCTCGCCGAAGAGCCACGCCTTCCTGAATTCGAACTACGGCAACCTGCCGGCCCAGACGGCCCAGGCCGGCGAGGAACAAGCGGTGCTTCTCAATCCGGACGATGCGGCACAACGCGGGATCGTCGCGGGTGCGCCGATTCGCGTGTTCAACGATCGCGGCGCGTTCGAGGCTTTTGCGACCGTTTCATCCGACATCATGCCGGGCGTCGTGGTGGCTCCGTCCGGCTACTGGCAGCGCTCCAATCGCAAGGGCGCGACGGTGCACGCGCTGACGCCGCCCGCGTTCGCCGATCTCGGCCGGGCCCCGACCTTCTCCGACATCCTCGTTCAGGTCAGCGGAGCCTGACGATGACGTATGTGGTCACCGACAATTGCCGCGGATGCCGGTACACGGAATGCGTCACCGTCTGCCCCGTGGAGTGTTTCCATGTCGACGACGCCATGACCTATATCGACCCGGAGAATTGCATCGACTGCGGCGGCTGCGCGCCGGCCTGCCCGGTCGGCGCGATCGAGCCCGACTATCGCTTGCCTGCGGACAAGAAGTTCTGGATCGACGTCAACCGCAAACGCGCCGCCGAAACCCCTGTCCTCAGCGCGCGCCTGCCCCCTTTGCCAGGCGCCGATGAACGCAGGCAGGCGCTGGGCCGATGACGGCCCCGGCTGAAAGCGCACGCCGCGTCGCCATCGTCGGCAGCGGACCGAGCGGCTTCTATACAACTGAGGCGTTGTTGCGCTCGGGCACAGCGGTCGCCGTCGATATGTTCGAACGGCTTCCGGTGCCGTATGGGCTGGTGCGGTTCGGCGTTGCGCCCGACCATCCCAAGCTCAAGCAGGTCACGACGGCCTTCGACCGCATCGCCGCCATGCCAGGCTTTCGCTTCATCGGCGGCGTTGCGGTCGGAGACGACGTCACGGTCGACGAGCTGCGCGAGGCCTATGACGCTGTCGTGCTCGCGACGGGCGCCGAACTGAGCCGGGCGCTCGACATCCCCGGCGAGGCACTGCCGGGCAGCCACAGTGCCGGCGATTTCGTCGCGTGGTACAACGGGCATCCCGATTTCCGCGATCGCCAGCTCGATTTTGACCATGAGGCGGCGATCGTGATCGGCCATGGCAACGTCGCGCTCGACGTTGCGCGCATTCTTGCCAAGACCGCTGACGAGCTGCGCCAGACCGACATCACGCGCCATGCGCTCGAGGCTTTGGCGGAAAGCCGGATTCGCACCGTCTACGTCGTCGGCCGCGGCGGGCCGGCGCAGGCCAAATTCACTGCGAAGGAATTGCGCGACTTTCTCGAATTGAGTGCATGCGACCCGTCGGTCGAGGGGCGCGACGTTGCAGCAGATGAATTCGAGCCGCGACGTCCCGATGATCCAGAGCTGGCCGAAAAGCTGTCACTGCTGCGCACGTTCTCGCAGGCGGCAACCACGAAGCCGCGGCGCTGTGTTTTTCGATTTGGCCTGTCGCCCGTCGCAATCAACGGACGCGGTCGCCTGGAGACGATCTCGTTCAGGGACCGGTCGGGCACTGTGGAGAACATCGCGTGCGGCCTCTCGTTCAGCAGCGTCGGCCGCAGGACGGCGCCTGTCGCCGGTGTTCCCTATGACGCGCATCGCGGAGTCCATGCGAATATCGACGGACGCGTCGCGATCGGTGATTCCCTGCTCGAGGGTCTCTATGCCTGCGGATGGAGCAAGCGCGGACCGAGTGGCACGATCGGCACCAATCGCGGCTGCGGGATTGCGACGGCTGAGGCCGTTCTTGCGGATCTAGCCCATCGACGGCCGCGCTCGGATAGTCCCGATGCGCTGCTTGCGCGGCTCTCCAGCCGCGTCGCGCGCATCGTGAGCTATCCGGATTGGACCACGGTCGACGCGGCCGAGAAACGCAGGGGAGCCCTGCTCGGCAAGCCCCGGGAGAAATTCGTCACGATCCCGGACATGCTTGCCGCGATGGATGCGTGACCCCGAACGGGCCGCAGGCCCCAGAGCGGGGCGGCGCCTACTCCTGATCGACGAGATCGTCCTCGAGGATCGCCATCTGGAACTGGAACGAGCGATCATCGTCCTCGTCATCGACGAACAGCACGCCGATGAACTCCTCGCCGATATAGACTTCGGCGGAATCGTCCTTCTTCGGCCGCGGCACGACACGAATCTTGGGATTGCCGAACACGCGCTTCAGATACGCGTCGAGCTTCCTCACTTCTTTGACGTCCACGGCAAGTCTCCAATCGAAATCTAACGTGGCGGGGTTTTAGGACGAGACGCGACGAACCGCCAGCATGAATTCCCAAAGAATTCTGGGGACGATCGGGGCCGGAAGGCAAGGCCCCGATTCAAATCGAACCAGGATCAAAGTCCCATGGCGTTGATCATCTGGTCCATGGTGCGCGACGGCTCGGCGCAACCGGCCTCGCCGACGATCTTGGCGGGAACGCCGGCAACGGTGACGTTGTGCGGCACGGGCTTGACCACGACCGAGCCGGCCGCGATGCGCGCGCAATGGCCCACCTCGATATTGCCGAGGATCTTTGCGCCGGCACCGATCATGACGCCGTGACGGATTTTCGGATGGCGGTCCTCGTTCTCCTTGCCGGTGCCGCCGAGCGTGACGCCATGCAGGATCGAGACGTCGTCCTCGATGAGCGCGGTCTCGCCGCAGACGAAGCCGGTGGCGTGGTCGAGGAAGATGCCGCGGCCGATGCGCGCGGCGGGATTGATGTCGGTCTGGAAGACGGCGGAGGCGCGGCTCTGGAGATAATACGCAAAGTCCTTGCGGCCCTTCAGATAGAGCCAGTGCGCGAGACGATGGGTCTGGATCGCGTGAAAGCCCTTGAAGTAGAGCAAGGGGTCGATGAAGCGGGAGGTCGCGGGATCGCGGTCGTAGACCGCGACGAGATCGGCGCGGAAGGCGTTGCCGAGATCGGGCTCGTCGCGTAGCGCCTCGTTATAGGTCTGGCGCACGAGATCGCCCGACAGCGAGGCATGATCGAGCCGATCGGCCAACCGGTGCACGACCGAATCTTCCAACCGACTGTGATGCAGCACAGTCGAATAGATGAAGGTCGCAAGCTCGGGCTCGCGCTGGACGATGTCTTCGGCCTCGCCCCGGATCCGATCCCAGATCGGATCGAGCGCTGCGAGCTTTCCTGCCGGATTGACCTGATGCATTGCCATGGCGTGCTCTCGAAATTCGCTCGTTTCGTTTGACCTATAGCACAGTCTAGCGTGCCCTGTCCTTGCAGGCTTGCCTGAGAGCGAACACGGAGTTACCCACGACACCCCCTCAAAGCCTTGAATCAAAAGGATTTCTTCTGACGTCCCACACGACGAGGTCGGCTCAAAGTGGTCAGAGTTCTGCCAAATTCAAGCCGGGCAGCGTCAAACTATTGGTGAATTCCGTCTCAACGGTTATTGCGGGCATGGTCGAGAGACGACGGAGACGATTTGAGCATTACGACCGACATTCTGCGCGCCCGCGCCGCAGGGTCCTTGTGGCTGCGGCTCGTCGCCGTCGCCCTGCCCCTCCTCCTGATCGCGCCGGCGTTCTGGAACGGATACCCCCTGCTTCAGTGGGACACTGGCGGCTATCTGGCGCGCTGGTATGAGGGCTATCTGGTCCCGAGCCGCTCGACGGTGTTCGGGCTTTATCTGCATTTGGGCGAGAGCTCGAGCTTCTGGCTCAACCTCGCCGTCCAGTCGCTGGCAACGCTGTGGCTGCTGCAACTGACGCTCCGCGTGCTCGGCCTGATGCAGACCTCCCGCTTCGTCGCGATCAGCCTGGTCCTGATCCTGTCGACCGCGCTGCCGTGGCTTGCCAGCATGCTGCTCACCGACATCTTCGCCGGGCTTTCGGTGCTGTCGCTGTTCATCCTGGTGGTCGCGGGCAACCGGATCTCCGGCATCGAAAAAATCTCGCTGTTCGCCTTCACCGCCTTTGCCGCAGCGACCCACAGCGCGACGCTCGGCGTCCTGTTCGGGCTTTGCGCCGCCGGCTGGTTGGTGCGGCCGCTGCTCGGCAAGCGCCTTCCCCTTGCAGGGCTTGCGCAAGGCAGCCTGACGATCGTCGCCGGCGGGGCCATGCTGATCATGGCGAACCACGCGCTGTCGGGCCAATGGGCCTGGACGCCGGGCGGCTATGGCGTCGCTTTCGGCCGCATGATGCAGGACGGCATCGTGGCGAGGTTTCTGGGCGATCACTGCCCGCGCGAGAGTTTCAAGCTCTGCCCCTACCGCAACGAATTGCCGGCGACCGCGGACGAGTTTCTGTGGGGCAAAAGCATGTTCAACACGCTGGGCCGCTTCGAGGGGATGAACGACGAGATGAGCTACATCGTCGTGCATTCGCTCGCCGACTATCCGGCCTGGCAGGCGGGCGCAGCGCTCCGTGCGATGGGCCAGCAATTGCTGCATGTCGCGACCGGCGAAGGCACCAATGGCTGGATCCCCCACACCTACGGCATCATCGAGCGCTACATCCCCTCGCAGATCGTCCCGATGCGCGCGGCGCGGCAGCAGAACTGGAATCTTGATTTCGATTACGTCAACTGGCTGCACGTGCCGGTCGCGCTCGCCTCGATGCTGGCACTCCTCGCCCTGCTCGGCCATGCGCTGGCAAGCCGACGGCTCGATGATCTGACGCTGCTCGCAACGACCGTGACGCTGGCACTGCTCGGCAACGCCTTGATCTGCGCCGTCATCTCCGGCCCCCACGACCGCTACGGCGCACGGATGGTGTGGCTTGCGACCTTCGTCGTGCTGACGGCGCTGGCGCGCGCCTTCGGCAGCGACGAGCCGGCAGACGACGCCTCAGCCGCGGCGTGACAGGAAGTCGATCACGCCGGTCTTGTAGACCTTGTCACCGACCGCGCGCATGTGATCGCGGTTCGGGATATCAAGCACTTCCGAACCGGGAATGATCTTTCCCAACTCTGAGGCTGAGCCCGCGACATCGTCGGTGGTGCCGACGGCGATCAGGACCGGCACGTCGATGCGTGCGGCTTCCTCCCTCTTCATCAGATCGCGGGTGCCGCGCAGGCACGCGGCGAGCGCCTGGCGATCTGAGCGGGTTTGATCGGCGAACGCGCGAAAGGTGCGTCCGACGGGATCGGTGACGTCGTCGAGCGAGGGTGCTTCCAGCGCCTCGGCCACGTTCTCGCCGGGCCCGGTGCCCTCGATCAGGCCGCCGATGCCGATGCCGCCGAGGATCGCCGAGCGCAGGCGCTGCGGCTCGTTGAGCCCGAGCCAGGCTGTCATCCGCCCGCCCATCGAATAGCCCATCATGTCGGCCTGCGGGATGCCGAGATGGTCCATCAGCGCAAGTACGTCGCCGGCCATGACCGGAATGGAATATTGCGCGGGATCGTAGAGTTTTGCGCTCTCGCCATGGCCACGATTGTCCAGCGCAAGCACGCGGCGGCCGTTCTTGCGCAATTCCGAGACCCAGGTCGGATAGACCCAGTTCACGTTCTTGCTCGAGGCAAAGCCGTGCACCAGGATGATCGGGTCACCCTCGCCTTCGTCGAGATAGGCAATTTCGACTGCGCCGTTGTGAAAGCTCGGCATCAACATAAGTCCGCGTCTGTTGGGGAGAGGGTGATATTAGGCCGCGGCTTCGCCGCCCGCCAGCGCAAGTTGCGCCCGGCGCAGCCGCCGCGCCCGCCTGCGGTCACACCAGGCCTGCGTCAGCCGCTCGGTGGTGGCCTTGATCGAGGACAGGACGCCGAACAGTGTCACCAGCGCGCCGAACAGCCACAGTGCAAGATCGAACGCACCGGTCGCAAGTAGCAGCGCACCGCGGCCGAGCAGCTTCATGATCGCGCGGGTCTTGCCGCCTTGGGCCTCGGCGAGCCGCGCCGCACGCGCAACGTCCTTCGGCCCCTCGGCGACGCGCAGCGTATCGAGCGCGCCGCGGGTGCCCGCCTTTTCGGTAACGCGGGCAACGTCCTTGCCGAGCCTGACCAGTGCGCCAGCCTTTTCGGCCCGGAAAGCGGCCTTGATCGCGCTCGCGGTTTCGCCCGGCCGCAGCACCGAACCGGTGGCGACCGCGTTCTGGAGCATCGGCGTGTCCACCACCTCGCGCGCGGAGCGGCCGGCCCATGCCGCGAGCCCCTCGCCGAGCCGCCCGACCTTGCGGGCGTCCTTCACCAGCGACAGGCCGGCGCGCACCGGCGCCGCACCGCCGACCGAGACATAGGTCGCCGCCGTCACCGCAAGTCCTGCCGCGGCGAGCCCGAGTACGAGGCGGTCGGTCTCCTCGCCCATGGCCAGATGCTTGCCCTCGCGCACGATGTCCCTGACATCACCGATCACGAAGAGATCGCCGGCCACCGTCCCGGAAAGGCTCGCGACGTCGTCGGCATTGCCGGTGACGAGACCGGTGGCAAAACGTTTGGCGAAATGCGAGGTGGAGTTTTCCTCCCGCACGGCGTCGTTGACCCGGCTCAAGAGGTCGTCAGGCAGCGCGATGCTGCGATCGCGCGCGAGCTCGACGAAGCTGTTCGCAAGATCGGCGTCGCGGGCTGCGAGCGCCGCTTCGATATTGTCCTGAACAAGCGCGGCGTTCTCGCCCGGTGTATTCTTGCCCAGAAGGGAATCAAGCTTCAGCTCCGACAGCACGGCCGGATCGTCTTTCGCCGCCAGAACAGCACCCGCCTCGCGCGCACGTGGCACGACCTGCACGAGTACAACGCTGCATGCCACGAGGGTGGTCAACGCGGTGCTGATTCGCAGCCACTTCATGCTCAAGCCTGGATGCCTGCCTGGAAATTCGTTTGGGAATTCGCCTGCCGCCCGGATTTTCGTTCGTCCACAGACATAGTATGCCAGATTTGCGACACAACGGCCCCGACGAAAGAAGGGCTTCTCTGAAGCGACAAGATTGTGTCGAATTTGCATGAGCAAATGAGCATGGGGCAGTTGCAACCTTTTGGTTCCACTGGGCTAGCAATCATCTGCACCCACCAGTATGGTCCGCGGCGTTCAAAGATGCCGCGTCAGTTTTGATTGTGTCTGCCGCCATTGCCACTCCAGGATGAGTTCCGATGTCCGACCATGTCGTCCCGCACTTCCACAACGATGCCGGTGTCCCCGTCATCGAAATTGGCTCGCAGGAGTTCATGTGCGTCGGCGCCAACCCTCCGTTCGACCATCCGCACGTCTTCCTTGATCTCGGCAACGACAACGAGATCATCTGCCCCTATTGCTCCACGCTGTACCGACTCGCGACCGACCTGAAGGCCGGCGAGGCGCGCCCGCCCGAATGCGTGCTGAAGGACAAGGTGGCCTGACCGGCGGCATCCGCTAAGGGGTGGCTGTCTCCCGAACGATCATCATTGCCGGTGCCGGAATCGGAGGATTGACGGCCGCGCTCGCGCTTGCCGCCAAGGGCTTTCGCGTCGTCGTGCTGGAGAAGACCGAGCGGCTGGAGGAAGTCGGCGCCGGCCTGCAATTGTCGCCCAATGCGAGCCGCATCCTGGTCGACCTCGGGCTGCAGGACCGGCTCGGCTCGCGCGCGGTGACGCCGGAGGCGGTCAGCATCATGAGCACGCGCGCCGGCGGCGAGCTGATGCGCCTGCCGCTGGGTGCGGCGGCCGCCGAGCGCGCCGGCGCTCCCTATTGGGTGGTGCACCGGGCCGATCTGCAGGCAGCACTCGCCGCCGCGGTCGCTGACCATCCTGATATCGATTTGCGGCTGGGTGGGACTTTCGAGGACGTCGCCGCGCACGCCAAGGGACTCTCCGTCGTCTATCGCAGCGGCACGTTGCGCCGGAGCGAAGTGGCAAGCGCGCTGATCGGCGCCGACGGCGTCTGGTCTACAGTACGCCAGCATCTGTTTCCGGACGTCGCACCGCGCTTCTCCGGCCTGATCGCCTGGCGCGGCACGTTCGAGGCGACGCAGCTGCCGAAGGAGTATACCTCGCGCCGCGTGCAGCTCTGGATGGGGCCGAACGCCCATCTCGTCGCCTATCCGATCGCAGGCGGACGCCAGATCAACGTCGTGGCGATCGTGCCCGGCACCTGGAACAGGCCGGGCTGGAGCACGCCCGGCGATCACCGCGAGGTGATGGACGCCTTCGCGGCGCCACGCTGGCCAGGCCCGGCGCGGATGATGCTCACCGCGGTCGACAGCTGGCGCAAATGGGCGCTGTTCACGCTGCCCGAGGGCGTCGCGTGGAGCAAAGGCGCGATTGCGCTGGTCGGCGACGCCGTGCATGCGATGCTGCCCTTCGCCGCGCAGGGAGCAGGAATGGCGATCGAGGACGCGGCCGTGCTCGCCGAGCACCTGAGCGGCAACGCCACCGAGAGCGCAGCCAGTATCGCCGCCGCGCTGGCGCGTTATGGCCGGGCGCGCGAGAACCGCGTGAAGCGCGTGCAGCGGACCGCGCGGCAGCAGGGCCGCATCTACCACCTCGCAGGCCCTCTCGCGCTGGCGCGCGATCTTGCGATCCGCACGCTCGGGCCGGAGCGCATGCTGGCGCGGCAGGACTGGATCTATCGCTGGCGCGCGTGAAACGCGACGCTGACTTCAGTGAACGGCGCTGCCGGACTTCGCGCCAGGCGCCGGCTTTGCCCCAGGCTTGGCGGCGGTCGGAGGCACGGGCGGCGCTGGCGGGGGCGTCGGCTCCATGTCGCTGTCGCGGCACTTGTTGCGGCGCCAGTTCTCTTCCACAAGCTTCTGCTGCCCGCGCAGGGAGATATAGTCGTTGCGGTAGGCCAACTCCGAGACCACCGCGCCGCCGGTGCCCGTCTCCGCCTTCGCCATCAGCTTCTCCAGGTCCTCGACGCGCTTGGCGAGGCTCTTGCGCTCGGGGCCGAGCTGCTTGCAGTCCCAGAGCTCGTATTTGCCGGGATCGACGAAGGCCGGGCTGATGGCGTCGCTCACGCCGGCACAGCCGGAGAGCACAGCGCCCAGCGACAGCAGCGCGACCAGCGCAAACGCGCGACGGCGGCGGTTCAGAATCGAAACAGACATGCCGGATTGGTAGTCCCCGTAGATTGACATTGCCTAAAGCAGCCAGAGATGTCCGGATTGAGGCTTGGCCTCATATCCCGGATTGAGGCTTGAGCGGATTGAGGCTTTGCCTTGTGCGGCCGGCTCGCTTAAGGAAGGGCACCCCTCGCCCCGTCCGGGTCCCAAGCCAGGCGGCCAGCAAGGGCTTTAAGTGTTTGATCCCGTTGGATCAAGCGGGCATGGCGGAATTGGTAGACGCAAGGGACTTAAAATCCCTCGGTGCGCAAGCGCTGTGCCGGTTCGACCCCGGCTGCCCGCACCATCACAGGCGCACTTCCGATGCCAAAGGCCCGGCGCGGCGCACCAGGCCCTTGTCTCTCGCGTTCTCGTCAGGCGCGCCGTCCTCAGACCTCGCCGATATACCGCAGCATGTCCCACAGCGTGATGGTGGGCGCGTTGGGCTTGATGACCGAGGTCCAGCCGCTGGCATTGGCGACAGAGCTCTGGTCGTCGTCGAGGATGCCGAAGAAGACTTCGAGCACGATGCGGCCGCCGACCGGGCCGAGCTGGGTGCCGGCGTTGGAATCCTTGTCGGCGACCTTGACGCCGTCCTCGATCTTCATGTCGAACGTGCCGTCGGCCTTGGCGAGGCAGGCCTGGGCTTCGGCCAGCACGTAGAGCCAGAGCGGTGTGCTGTCTTCTAGCTTGCTTGCGTCCGCACTTGGCATTTCTGGCATGTCCTTGAACGACAAGAGGCGCTCGCCGAATACCAGAGGCGGCTGGCTGCTCACGCCGAGCACTGCGGCGACATCCTGGCCCGAGGGCAGCGAGAAATTATAGCCGCGCTTGAGGTTGCGCGCCGCGAGCGAGCGGAACAGCATGTCCTGTCCACCGATCCGCGGCGGCAACACCAGGAGCGGATTCACGAGGCTGGTGTCGATCTTGTAGCTGTATTGCAGGCGGTGTTTGTCGGGCCCGACGTCCACGCCGCCGACCTGTGAGGGGTTGTCGCCCTTGGTACCCGGCGCGAGCTGATCAGTGACGAACAGCGACCAGTCGATGCGGTGACTCTCCGGCAGGTCGCCGAAGCCGACCAGGCTTTCGGCGGCGTTGTCGGCGCCATCGAAGATGCGGCGCTGGAAATTCTCGTTGAGCCGGTAGGCGTTGCGGATGGCCGAATGGCCGTAGCGATAGGCAGCCCCCGTGAATTCCAGCGGCAGCGCGGTGCGATCGCCCTTCTTGTAGAGCTTGTAGGCCTCATCGCCGTTGGCTGCCCGGTCCTGGACGAAGCTGTCATAGACCGGCTTCTGCACGATGCGCTTGAGGAGGTCGGTGACGATGATCGTCTGGTAGGTGAAGCGGACCTCCTGCTGCGCCGTCTGGAACAGCGTTTGTCCGGTCAGGCCCTGCGACTTGAAGAACGCGATCATCGCATTGTGGAAGTGGATGAAGGCGAGCTGAAGCTGGCAGACGATGGAGTTCTCGTCATTGCGGGGATCGCCGATGATGGCGCGATGGCTGCCGGCATCATCAGGCTTATAGTAGATCGTCGAACGCGGCAGGTCGTAAGGCCGATCCATGTTGGTCGCGAGCCGCCCGTCCTCGTCATACATGAAGGGCGATGCGGACGGCCCGAGGCCGTAGAGGCAATCCATGTCGAGCCGCGGCGTGCGCACGTCGTTGGGGAAGCTCGACAGGCCTGGCGGGAGCGTTGCGAGCGTCGAGCGCGTGTCGAAGGTCAGGTCATGGTCGATGAACTGGCCGAGATAGGTGTAGGCCGCGGGCACGAAGGGATTTTCCTCGTCGTCCGGCGTATCGGAGGCATCGTCGAGGCCCTGGTCGATCGCCTTGGCGATGATGCTCACGATCGTGTCGGGATCGGAGAGCTGCAACGATTGATACGTGTCGCGCTTCAACAGGCGCATGAAGCTCGCTTCATCGGAACCCTGCCCGCCATGTCCGCCCTGCAACTGGTCGCTTTTCATTTTCATGTTCGACATTTCAACGCTCCTTCAAAATGGCTGTTTTGAATCAATTCGCGTTATCGTCGCGCCACGCCCCCATAAATCCATTGCGCAGCGGCTGGCGGCAGATCGCCCTCCAGTTGCAAATTGGTCTTTTAGCCATCCGTCCGGTTCAACGCGGCGCACGTGACGCGTCGATTTGATGCAACACGTGATCGCGCGCGCGACCTTTGCGGTGTTTGCCGATGAAGGATTGAGCAAATGGAACTGTGGCTAGATTGTATATTTACTACTTCACAACTGCCACACGCCACTCGCGTGACGAGACCGTGATGGCTCAGGTGTGAAGTGCGTCACATGCGATCATCTTTCTCGCGAACGACGCGAACAGGCGCGCAGCTGGAAGGGCTATGTGGAGCCCGAATGGGTGCGGCCGGCCAACTCGAATGAAGCTGCAGCTCGCACGGAAGCTCCGAGCTCGGCGATTTCGGACAGACCGAAAACTGTGGGTCTCTTCCTGATAAGGCGTTAGCGCCCATAGCGCGGCACCATTTGGCAGCCTAGGTCGCCCGGCCCAATTCACCATCTCCAAGCGGCGCCAATTCTTGCCGGATTCCTGCCCGCCTACCTGCCATCCCCAAATGTGGGTTGTGCAACGCAGCATGCCTACTAAGACAGCCTCTGCAAATGTAGAGGTAGCTTCCTTGTCCGACGTCAATGCCGACAGTTGGGTGTCCTCGGGACACCGCCCGATGGGGTTTCCGGAATTCGTGATCGTGATCGCCGCCATCATGGCGCTGAATCCGCTCGCGATGGACATGATGCTGCCCGCGCTGCCGAACATCGGGGCGGCTTTCCACATTCCCGTCGCCAATCATCTCCAGCTCGTGCTGTCGACCTTCCTGATCGGGTTCGGCGCGGGGCAGTTCGTGATGGGGCCGTTGTCGGACCGGTTCGGCCGGCGGCCGGTGCTGCTCGGCGGCATGACGGTCTATGCGATCGCCAGCGTGCTCGCGGTCGCGGCGCCCTCGTTCGAGACGCTGCTGCTGGCGCGCGCGCTGCAAGGGCTCGGCACCTCGGCAACGCGGGTGATCGCGACCTCGATCGTGCGCGATTGCTATGTCGGCCGGCGCATGGCGAGCGTGATGTCGCTGGCAATGATGGTATTCATCGCCGTGCCCGTGATCGCGCCGTCATTTGGACAAGCGGTGCTGCTGGTGACGCATTGGCGCGGCATCTTCATCGTGCTGATGGCCTACGGCCTCCTGGCGCTCGGCTGGACCGTGCTGCGGCTGCCGGAGACCTTGCCCGAGAGCGAGCGCAAGTCCTTGGCGCCGCGCGACGTGCTCGACGCCTTCCGCCAGACCCTGACCAACCGGCAGACGCTCGGCTACGCGGTTGCCGCGGGCTTCGTCATCGGCTCGCTGTTCGCCTTCGTGTTCTGCGCGCAGCAGGTGTTCACCGGCATCTACCATCTCGGCCATTATTTTCCGCTCGCCTTCGCGGCGATCGCGGCCGGCACCGCCATTGCGGGCTTTGCCAATGCGCGGCTGGTCGGCCGCCTCGGCATGCGCTTGATCTCGCATGGCGCGCTGGTCGGCTATGCCCTCGTTGCCGGCCTCATGCTGCTCACCGCGATCCTGCACGTGCTGCCGCTGTGGCTGTTCATGGTGCTTTCGGCGCTGATGATGTTCTCGTTCGGCATGATGATCGCCAACTTCACCGCGCTCGCGATGGAGCCGCAGGGCCACATCGCCGGCACAGCGTCCTCGCTCTACGGCTCGATCACGACGCTGTTCGGCATCGTCGTCGGCATGACGATCGGCCAGAGTTTTGACGGAACGTTGCTGCCGTTCTCGACCGGCTTCTTCCTGTGCACGCTGGCCGCGCTCGCGGTCGTCGCCGTGGTGGAGAAGGGCCGGCTGTTCCAGCCGCACCATCGCGCGGGCGCTTAAGTCGCGCGCAGGAACTTCCCTCTCCCCTCCATGTTGTCCTGCAGCAATGGAGTTACGACATGGAACCAGAGCGCAAGGATCAGCGCGCGCACGACGTTGACGAGGTCGAGCAGGACGTCTCGGAACGAGAGGAGCCCACCCTGCCCTTCGCGAGCGAAGGCCTCGAGCAGGTGCGCGACACCCACTGTTGATGGAGCTTACTCTCGCGGCGCGCGCCTGCTCGCGCTGAAATCATCCGCGTTGCTGGCGGGCGGATTGTGCCCGTCATCATGCGGCGGCACGAGTAGCACGACGAGCTTGCGCGAGACGCCGCCCCGGCCGAGCAGCGCCGCCTGAAGACTGAATTCACGCCTGACGAAATCGCCGGCACGTGCCGAGGTCTGCTCCATCCAGCCGAGGCAATCGGGCTGGTCGTGGAAGCACAGCGCCGCCCAGCCGCGCTCGAGCGTGCTCTTGCGCGGCAAGCCCCACGTATATTGGTAGGCGAACGGCCGCGAATAATGCGGATGATCGGGGCTGTAGAAGGCGGTGGCAAAGGCCAGCGCATCGTCGCCGCTGACGGCCGAGAGTGGCACGCCAGTGAGATCGCGCCACTGCCGCGTGAGCTCGGCGGCCGCCTCGTGATAAAACTCCCTGCCCTCTTCGTAGCCGTGCGCGTTGCGGTAGGCGGCATGGATGGGCGCCACGACCACGAGCGCGACGAGGCTGACGCCGGCAACCAGCACCGTGGCATTGACGGCATAGAAGCGCTCGATCGGATAGCGCGTGCCGCACACGATCAGCACGACGAACAGGAATAGGCCCTGCAACGCCCATAGCGACGGCAGGTCCGTGCCCACGGCGAGCGAGGTCAACATCGGCAAGAGCAACGTGCCGAGCGCGACGTAGAACAGCAGCTTCAATCCTGAATCCATCGCGACAAAGTCCGCCGGCAGGCGTTTCAGCCGGTGACCTGCAATCATTACCCAGGTGACTGCTGCCGCGCTCATCGCCGCAACGAGGCCGAGCGCAAATGACTTCACCTCGCCGATTGCCGTGACGAGGTCGGCATTGGCATGCGTCAGGGCGTAGGAGAAGGTCGGGGCCCCCGTAGTCGCGAGCCAGTGGAGATGCGGCGACAGAGCCAGAAGCCCCGTGACGGAAGAGATCCAGGGCGAGGCCGACATGAAATAAGCGCGGCACGCCGGATGCATCGCCGCGGCGAGCACGAAGCTCGCGACCAGGAAGACCGAATAGTATTTCCCGACCATCGCCAGCGCCGTCGCAAGACCCGCTGCAATGGCCCACCGCACCGCACGCGTCTCGAAGGCGCGCAGGAAGCAGAAGGTCGCGAGCGGCCAGGTCGCCAGCAGCACGCTATTGGCGTTGAAGCGCTGGGCGTGAAATTGGTAGGCCGGCGTCAGCATCAATAACAGCAGCACCAGAAGCCGCTTGTGCCGGCTCACGAAGCGGCGCGAAATCAGGTCGACGAACCACAGCGCCAGCGCGGCGTTGGCCATCGCCATCAACTGCATCGACCAGTCGCTCAACGCGAAGATCGCGGTCCAGGCGGCCGCCACCCACCCCATCAGCGGCGGATGTTTTGGATAACCCCAGGCAAAATGCCGACCCAGCGTCCAGGCCTCGAGCGTGTCTGGATGCAGGCCGGCGCCGAGATAGGCGATCACGAGATAGAGCGTCCAGACTGCGGTGAAGGCGGTGAGCAGCAGCGGCACGGCCCAGCCGGTCTCCACACCATCGAGCCAGCGCAGGAAGGGACGGCGCCAGCGCGCAGGCGCGTGGTCCGAGCGTTCGGCCATCGCCTGGAATGCAAAATCTATCGGCACGTCATTCAAATCGACGGAGGGGAAAAGAGGCGGAAGAGCGGCGCCATCTATTTCAGCCCTCGAAACAAATGGCAACAATCGAAGACTGGAAAAGTTAAAGGCGGTTGCCTGGCCCAATACGCGGATCACGACGAAAATGGCCGGGTACAAAGTACCCGGCCATCATCGTCAAATCGTCAGGCGGCCTGCCGCCTATTCGGACTTGTCCACGTTCCACCACACTGGCGTCGCCGGGCCATCGAGCACGCCGGTGAGCGACTTGCGCCAGGAGCTCGGCGCCAGATACTGCCCGAGCGGGACGTAGATCACCTGATCGTAGGCTTCCTTCTGGATCTCAGTGGCGATCTTCTTCTGCTCGTCGAGCGAGGGTGCGCGCACGAAAGCGTCCTTGAGTTGCTCGATCTTGGCGTCTTCCGCCCAGCCGAACCAGCCCTTCTTGCCCAGGCCGCCGATCGAGAGATTGGCGATCGGGTTGGAGACGTCGGCAGACACCCAGTTGGTGAAGAACATGTTCCAGCCGCCCTCCTTCGGCGGCTTCTGGCTGGCGCGGCGGCTCACCACGGTCTGCCAGTCGGTCGCCTGGAGGTCGACCTTGAAGCCGGCCTCGCGGAGCTGCTGCGCCGCCACGATCGGCTGCGCCTTCAGCGTGATCACGTCGCCGGGCGCCATGATCACGACAGGCGTGCCGTCATAGCCGGATTCGGCGAGCGCCTTCTTGGCTTCCGCCAGGCCACCGCCCTTGACCAGCGTCTCGGAGCCGACGTCGGTTGCGAACGGCGTGTCGCAGATGAAGAAGGCGCCGCACACCTTGTAGTATTTGGGATTGCCGACCAGCGCGTCCAGCACGTCCTTCTGGCTCATCGCCAGCAGCGCTGCGCGCCGCACCTTCGGATTGTCGAAGGGCGGATAGAGAAAGTTCATGCGGCCGAGCGTCTGGTAGCCGAACTTGTTCAGCACCTCGATCTTCAAATCGCTGTTGGCCTCGAGCACCGGCAGCATGTCCCACGGAATGTTTTCCATGAAGTCGATGTCGCCCGATTGCAGCGCGTTCACCGCAGTCTGCGAGTCCGGCATCGTGACCCACTCGACGCGGTCGACCTTCACCACCTTGCCGCCGGCCGTCCAGCTCGACGGCTCCTTGCGCGGCACATAGTCCTTGTTCTTCTCGTAGACCGCCTTCACACCCGGCTGAAATTCAGCCTGCACGAATTTGAAGGGGCCCGAGCCGATCTGCTCGGGGATCTGCTTGTCGGCCGGTGTCTCGGCGAGGCGCTTTGGCATCATGAAGGCAACGCGCGAAGACGGCTTGCCGATGGAGTCGAGCACGAGGCCGTACGGTTCCTTGAGCTTCAGCGTGATGGTCTTGGCGTCGGTCGCCTCCAGGCTGGCGGTAAAGTCCATCAGCTTCTGGCCCATGCCGTCAACCTTGGCCCAGCGTTGCAGCGAGGCGACGCAGTCTTCGGCGGTCACGGGCGCGCCGTCATGCCACTTCAAGCCGTCGCGCAGCGTGAAGGTATAGGTGAGCTTGTCGTCGGAGATCTTCCAGTCCGCCATCTGCGGCTGGATCTTGAAATTCGAATCGGTCGCGATCAACGTGTCGTAAACCATGTAGCCATGGTCGCGCGTGATGTAGGCGGTGGTGAAGATCGGATCGATGATCCTGAGGTCGGAGTGCATCACCGCCGTGATGGTCTTGCCGGCGGCAAGCACCGGCGAGGCCAGTGCCGTGAGCGCGACGGCCGACAGCGCAAGTTTGGAGACGATTGCGCGGCGTCCCCGGCGCATAAAGTGGAACATCGAAGTTTCTCCTGACGTGAAACTGGTCAAAGGCAGGTTATTGGTTGAGCATTCGGATCGTTCCTTAGGCGAACCAACCTCATGCAATGCCTTTATCTTTTCGAGACTTGCAGAGAGCATCGAAAGCGTCAATCCGCTTTCGCTGCATGCCCATGCCGGCGCGCGCACGGGCTCCGCCCTTGCGCGTTTGGTTCTACAACGCCTCACGCCGATCGTTTCCCGACGCGCAGCGATGCGCGCCTCACGCGTTGCGAAGCCTGAAGAGACCGCCCATGAATCCAGCCAATCTCCCCTTTGATTCCGAGGCCATGCTGCAGGGCCTGCGCGCATGGGTTGAATGCGAGAGCCCGACCTGGGACGCGGTTGCCGTAAACCGCATGCTCGACCTCGCCGCGCGCGACATGGCGATCATGGGCGCGACGATCGAGCGCATCGCTGGACGGCAGGGTTTTGGCGGCGTCGTGCGCGCGCGCTTTCCGCATCCAAAGCAAGGCGAGCCCGGCATCCTGATCGCCGGGCACATGGACACCGTGCATCCCGTCGGCACCATCGAGAAGCTGAGATGGCGGCGCGAGGGCAACAAATGCTACGGCCCCGGCATCTTCGACATGAAGGGCGGCAACTACCTCTCGCTCGAGGCTATCAGGCAGCTGGCCCGCGCCTCGTTCGTGACGCCGCTGCCGATCACGGTGCTGTTCACGCCGGATGAAGAAGTCGGCACGCCGTCGACCCGCGACATCATCGAGGCTGAGGCGGCGCGCAACAAATATGTGCTGGTGCCCGAGCCCGGCCGGCCCGACAACGGCGTCGTCACCGGGCGCTACGCGATCGCGCGCTTCAACCTCGAAGCGACGGGGCGGCCAAGCCATGCCGGCGCCACGCTCTCCTCGGGCCGTTCCGCGATACGGGAAATGGCGCGGCAGATCCTTGCGATCGACGCGATGACCACGGAGGATTGCACCTTCTCGGTCGGCATCGTGCATGGCGGACAATGGGTCAATTGCGTCGCCACCACCTGCACCGGAGAGGCGCTATCCATGGCCAAGCGCCAGGCCGACCTCGACCGCGGCGTCGAGAAGATGCTGGCGCTGTCCGGCACAACCAATGATGTCGGCTTCAAGGTGACGCGCGGCGTCACGCGGCCGGTCTGGGAACCCGATACCGGGACCATGGCGCTGTACGAGAAGGCGCGCGGGATTGCCCGCGAGCTCGGCGCGGAGCTGCCGCATGCCAGCGCCGGTGGCGGCTCCGATGGCAACTTCACCGGAGCGATGGGGATTCCGACCCTTGACGGCCTGGGCGTGCGCGGCGCCAATGCCCACACGCTCAACGAGCACATCGAGGTCGATAGCCTCGCCGAGCGCGGGCGGTTGATGGCGGGGCTATTGGCCACGCTGGAATGAATTGAACAGTGTCATTCCGGGGCGCGTCGAGGACGCGAACCCGGAATCTCGAGATTCCGGGCTCGATGCTTCGCATCGCCCCGGAATGACAGTGTAAGCGTCTCGCAAAACGCGTTGGCTGCATCGCAAAAAGCGCGGTCCGGATGGCACGGGAATTGCTGAATTCTTGGGCTTACGGCAGAACCATGCCATGATGGTGCGTGCTGCCGGTTGACTCTAATCTGACGGATCCAACTTGCTCGGATATCTCGTTCGCCGCATCCTCGCCGCCGTTCCCGTGATGGGCGTGGTCGCGCTCTTCGTCTTCCTCCTGCTCCGGCTTACCCCGGGCGATCCCGCCGCGATTCTCGCCGGCGACAACGCGACGCCAGAGCGGCTCGAGCGCATCCGCGCCTCGCTCGGCCTCAACGAGCCGTTGATCGTGCAATTCATCACCTGGATCAACAAGCTCCTGCACGGCGATCTCGGGACGTCGCTGATTTCGAACCTGCCGGTGCTGAAGATGATCGGCCAGCGCGTCGAGCCGTCGATCTCGATCGCACTCTCCACCATCATCCTCGCCGTCGTCGTCGCGGTGCCGCTCGGCGTGATCGCGGCGTGGAAGCACGGCACCTGGATCGACCGCTTCGTGATGGGCCTGTCGGTGCTCGGCTTCTCCGTGCCGGTGTTCGTGGTCGGCTACGTCCTGATCGAGATCTTCGCGATCGACCTGCGCTGGGTGCCGGTGCAGGGCTTCAAGAGCATCACGGCCGGTTTCGGACCGTTCTTCGAGCGCATCATCCTTCCGACCTGCGCGCTCTCCTTCATCTATATCGCGCTGATCGCGCGCATGACGCGGGCGGCAATGCTCGACGTACTCGGCGAAGACTATGTGCGCACCGCGCGCGCCAAGGGCATCAGCGAGGTCGCGGTCATGATGCGGCATGCGCTGCGCAATGCCGCCGTTCCCGTGATCACCGTGATCGGCACCGGCTTTGCGCTTCTGATCTCAGGCGTCGTCGTCACCGAAAGCGTGTTCAACATTCCCGGCATCGGCCGCCTCACGGTGGATGCGGTGCTGGCGCGCGACTATCCGGTGATCCAGGCGATGATCCTGCTCACGTCACTGATCTACGTCGTCGTCAATCTTCTGATCGACGTCGCCTACACGCTCCTTGATCCGCGGATCAGGTACTGAGGATCAAGCATGTCGGTCGATACTCTTCCCCAATCATCCATCCCGATCACCTCGCCGCTGCGGCCAAAGTTCGGATTCCTCACGTCGACGCCGATCATTGCGGCCGCGACGATCTGCCTCGCGCTGATCGCGCTGATCTCGATCCTCGCGCCGCTGATCGCGCCGCATGATCCGGTTCTGCTCGCGCCCTCGCAGCGGCTGAAGCCCTCCTCCGCGCAGTTCCTGCTCGGCACCGACGCCTTCGGCCGCGATCTGTTGTCGCGTGTGATCTATGGCGGCCGCGTCTCGCTGCTGATCGGGATCGGCTCGGCGATCCTCTCGATCGCCATTGGGCTGGCGATCGGCCTCGTCGCCGGCTTCTTCAAGCTAGTCGATTCGATCATGATGCGCGTCATGGACGGCTTGATGGCGATGCCGAGCATCCTGCTCGCGATCGCCGTCGTCTCGCTGTCGGGCGCCAGCATCTGGACCGTGCTGGTCGCGATCACCATTCCCGAGATTCCGCGCGTGGCACGCCTGGTGCGTTCCGTCGTCCTGTCGGCGCGCGAGGAGCCTTATGTGGAGGCGGCAATCTCGGTCGGCTCGTCACTGCCGAAGATCATGTGGCGCCACCTGATGCCGAATACGATCGCGCCGCTGATCGTGCAAGGCACCTATGTCTGCGCGTCCGCGATCCTCACCGAAGCCATCCTCTCCTTCCTCGGCGCCGGCATCTCGCCGGAGACGCCGACCTGGGGCAACATCATGGCCGAGGGGCGCCAGTTCTTCCAGATCAAGCCCTCGCTGATCTTCTGGCCGGGCCTCTTGCTCTCGCTCGCGATCCTCAGCATCAACCTGATCGGCGACGCCGCCCGCGACGCGCTCGACCCCCGCATGAAGCAGCGGGAGGGCAAGTGATTGTCCCGCCGGCCACGTCCCTTGTTCCGTCATTGCAAGCGAAGCGAAGCAATCCAGACTGCATCCGCGGGAAGATTCTGGATTGCTTCGTCGCTTCGCTCCTCGCAATGACGACGGAGTAATTTGATGACCAATACCGTCCTCGACATCAACAACCTCACCGTCTCCATCGGCAAGACGCCGAATGGCCCGAAGATCATCGACGGCATCTCCATCCGGGTCCGCGAGCGCGAGACGTTGTGCCTCGTCGGCGAGAGCGGCTCGGGCAAATCGGTGACCTCGCTCACCGTGATGGGGCTGTTGCAGAAGGGCGCGCTGACGCCGACCGGCGGCAGCGTCAAGCTCGTCGGCGAGGAACTCCTCACCGCGACCGACCGCCGCCTGCGGCAGTTGCGCGCGACGCAAATGGCGATGATCTTCCAGGAGCCGATGACCGCGCTCAACCCGGTCGTTCATGTCGGCCGCCAGATCGACGAGGTCCTGCGCGCCCACACCAATCTCGACGCCAAGGCGCGGCGCAAGCGCATCCTCGAGATGATGGAGCAGGTGCGGCTGCCGCAGGTCGAGCGCATCTTCGCCTCCTACCCGCACCGCCTCTCCGGAGGCCAGCGCCAGCGCATCATGATCGCGATGGCGCTGGTGCTGGAGCCGAAACTGCTGATCGCAGACGAGCCGACCACCGCGCTCGACGTCACCACGCAGAAACAGATCCTCACCTTGATCCGCGACCTCCAGCGCGATCACGGCACCGCCGTGCTTTTCATCACCCACGACATGGGCGTGGTGGCCGAGATCGCCGACCGCGTCGCAGTGATGCGGCAGGGCCGCCTGGTCGAGACCGGCACGCTTGATGCCGTGCTGCGCAATCCAACCATGGAATACACCCGCAACCTGCTCGCCTCGGTGCCGAGCCTGGTGCCGCGCGCGGCACGGCCTGAGACCAAGGAACCGGTGGTGCTGGAGGCCAACGACCTCGGAAAAGTCTATCGCGAGCGCACCTTCTTCGGCAAAGGCCGCGAGGTGGTCGCCGCCGACAAGGTCACCCTCACCTTGCACAAGGGTCGCACGCTCGGCATCGTCGGCGAAAGCGGCTCGGGCAAGTCGACGGTGGCGCGCTGCATCGTCCGCCTGATCGACCCGACCTCCGGCGGCGTGCGCCTCGCCGGCCGCGAAATCTCCGACCTGTCGCGGCGCCTGCTCCAGCCGCATCGCCAGAAGATCCAGATCGTGTTCCAGGATCCCTACCGCTCCCTCAATCCGCGCGTCAGCGTCGGCGAAAGCATCGCGGAAGGCCCGATCAACTACGGCGTCTCGCGCGCCGATGCGCTGAAGCGCGCACGCGAGCTTCTGGAACTAGTCGGCCTGCCGGGCGATGCGGTGTCGCGCTATCCGCACCAGTTTTCGGGCGGCCAGCGCCAGCGCATCGCGATTGCGCGCGCGCTCGCGCTCGATCCCGACGTGCTGGTTGCAGATGAAGCGGTCTCCGCACTCGACGTCTCCGTGCAGGCACAGGTGCTGGAACTTCTGGATGAGATCCAGAAGCGGCTCGGCATCGCCATCCTGTTCATCACCCACGACTTACGCGTCGCCGCGCAGATCTGCGACGAGGTCGTCGTGATGCAGCACGGCCGCGTCGTCGAACAGGGCCCGGCGGCGGAGGTGCTGACGCACCCGAAGGAAGCCTACACCAAGTCCCTGCTCGATGCGGCACCGGGCCGCGGCTGGGATTTTGCCAATTTCCGGCCGGTGGAAGGCGCGGCGGCGAGCGCGTAGGCCGCACACTCCTTTCGTCATTCCGGGGCATCGCGAAGCGATGAGCCCGGAATCCGTAACCACCATCGTGAGTATGGATTCCGCGCCCAAGGGGGCGCGCCCCGGAATGACGACGGAGGCATTCGGCTGCGCTCTCCAAACACGGCGACATCCGCACCATTCCCAAAACGGCTTGAGGCCATGCGCGGCGCGATTGTCTGCCTTGCTTGCTCTTGCCGCAAAGGCGGGTAACGTCGCGCATCATTTGCGTTGGACCAGAATTGAATGACCCGTATCGCCGTCGGCGGCTTCCTGCACGAGACCAACACCTTCGCTCCGACGAAGGCGACGTTCGCGGACTTCCAGCACGGCGGCGGCTGGCCGGCGATGACGCAAGGCGCCGATGTGCTCAAGGTGATGCGCCGCATCAATGTGGGTCTCGCCGGTTTCGTCGAGGCGGCCGAGACCACTGGCTGGGAACTCGTTCCCATCATCGCCTGCGGCGCGAGCCCCTCGGCGCATGTCACCAGGGATGCCTTCGAGCGGATCGTGAAGGTGATGGTCGACGGCATCAAAGCGGCCGGCCCGCTCGATGCGGTCTATCTCGACCTGCACGGCGCGATGGTCACCGAGCATCTCGACGACGGCGAAGGCGAGATTCTCGCACGCGTGCGCCGCGTCATCGGTCCGCATGTTCCTCTCGTCACCAGCCTCGACCTGCACGCCAATGTCACGCCGGAGATGGTCGCGCACGCTGATGCGCTGATCGCCTACCGCACCTATCCGCATGTCGACATGGCCGACACGGGCCGCGCCTGCGCCAGACACCTCGCGCTGCTCCTGAAGACCAAGCAATGCCTCGCCAAGGCGTTCCGCCAGCTGCCGTTCCTGATCCCGATCAGCTGGCAGTGCACCAACGACCAGCCCACCAAGAGCATCTACGAAAAGCTCGCCGCGCTCGAGAGCGAAGCGGTGCCGACGCTGTCCTTTGCGCCCGGCTTCCCCGCCGCGGATTTCCGCGACTGCGGGCCGAGCGTGTTCGCCTACGGCAAGACGCAAGGAGATGCCGACCGCGCAGCGGAGGCAATCGTCAAACTGATCGAAAGCCATGAGGACGATTTCGACGGCAAGATCTTTTTGCCGGACGAAGGCGTGCGCTATGCGATGGAGCTTGCGAAGTGCGCGAGCAAGCCGATCATCATCGCCGACACCCAGGACAATCCCGGCGCCGGCGGCGATTCGGACACCACGGGCATGCTGCGCGCACTGGTGCGCAACAAAGCGAGCGCGGCGACCGGCGTGATCTATGATCCGGTCTCCGCCACGGCCGCGCATGCGGCCGGCGTCGGCGCGACCGTGGCACTGTCGCTCGGCGGCAAGTCCGGCATTCCCGGCGATGAGCCCTATCAGGAGACGTTCGTCGTCGAAAAGCTGTCCGACGGACGCTTCATCGCGCCGGGCCCCTATTACGGCGGCCGCGAGATGGAGATGGGTCCCTCCGCCTGCCTTCGCATCGGCGAAGTCCGCGTGGTCGTGAGCTCGCACAAGGCGCAGCTCGCGGATCAGGCGATGTACCGCTATGTCGGCATCGAGCCGACCGAGCAACAGATCCTCGTCAACAAGAGCTCGGTGCATTTCCGCGCCGACTTCGAGCCGATCGCCGCAAAGCTGCTGATCTGCGCCGCGCCCGGCGCGATGCCGGCGGATACCGCCTCGCTGCCCTGGACACGCCTGCGCCCGGGAATCCGCATCAAGCCGAACGGCCCCGTTTTCATTCCTCCATCACGCTAAGGGATCAAGGACAAGATGCCCACCATCGACCGCATCGACGGCTATGCCGACGAACTCACCGCCATCCGCCGCGACCTGCACGCCCATCCCGAGATCGGCTTCGAGGAAGTCCGCACCTCCGGCATCGTCGCCGACAAGCTGAAGAGCTGGGGCATCGAGGTGCATCGCGGCTTGGGGGGCACCGGCGTGATCGGCGTCATCAAGGGCAAGGGCTCGGGCGGAAAGCGCATCGGCCTGCGCGCCGACATGGACGCGCTGCCGATGGAGGAGAACACCAATCTGAAATGGCGCTCCACCATTCCTGGCCGCTTCCACGGCTGCGGCCATGACGGCCACACCACCATGCTGCTCGGCACCGCGCGCTATCTCGCCGAGACGAAGAATTTCGACGGCACGGTGCATCTGATCTTCCAGCCGGCCGAGGAAGGCCTCGGCGGCGCGCGCGCCATGATCAAGGACGGGCTGTTCGAAAAGTTTCCCTGTGACGAACTCTACGGCCTGCACAACGCGCCCGACCTCAATCTCGGCGAGGTCGGGATCCTGCCGGGACCCGCAATGGCCGGCGCCGACTTCTTCGACCTCCGCATCAACGGCTATGGCGCGCATGGCGCGATGCCGGAGCGCTCGAAGGACGCCGTGGTGATCGCAACCACGCTGGCGCAGGCCATTCAGACCATCGTCAGCCGCAACGTCGAGCCGCTCCAGGCCGCCGTCGTCTCGATCACCCAGATCCATGCCGGCTCCGCCTACAACGTCATCCCCGGCGAAGCCCATCTCTGCGGCACCGTCCGCGCCTTCTCCGATGAAGTGCGCGCCCTGATCCGCGAGCGCATGCGCACGATCTGCGCCGGCGTCGCCAGCGCCTTCCAGGTCGAGATCGAGGCCGACATCCGCGACGCCTTTGGCGTGCTGGTGAACCAGGTCGAGCAGTCCAAGGTGGTCGAAGAGGTCGCGCGCACCGTCGTCGATCCCGCCAAGGTCATCACCCGCACCCAGCCGAAGATGGGCAGCGAGGATTTTGCCGACATGCTGCAAACCATTCCCGGCGCCTATTTCTGGGTCGGGCATGACGGCTCGGTGCCCGTGCACAATCCCGGCTACGTGCTCGACGACAAGATTTTGCCGATCGGCGCCAGCATGTTCGCCCGCATCGTCGAATCCCGCATGCCGGTCGGTGGCCATGCATAAACCGCGCGCCGACGAGAACGTCACCTCGCTGCACGATCTGTCCGCGGTCGATCTGATCGCGGGCTACAAGGCCAGGCAGTTCTCGCCGAGCGAGGTGCTGGAGGACGTGATCGCGCATGTCGCGGCGTGGGAGCCGCATCTCAAGGCGCTCTACGCCTACAATCCCGACGGCGCGCGCGAGGCCGCAAAGGCCTCGACCGCGCGCTGGTCCGGCGGCGAGCCGTCCGGTCCGCTCGATGGCGTGCCGGTCACGGTGAAGGACAACATCGCGACCAAGGGCGTGTCCGTGCCGCTGGGCGCGGCGAGCGTGAAGCTCGTGCCGGCGGCGAAGGACGCGCCGCCGGCCGCGCGCCTACGCGAAGCCGGCGCGATCATCTTCGCCAAGACCACCATGCCCGATTACGGCATGCTGTCGTCGGGTCTTTCCAGCTTCCATGCGCTGGCGCGCAACCCTTGGGACCTCTCGAAAAATCCCGGCGGCTCGAGCGCGGGTGCCGGCGCCGCAGCGGCCGCCGGTTACGGGCCCCTGCATCTCGGCACCGATATCGGCGGCTCGGTGCGGCTGCCGGCCGGCTGGTGTGGCCTCGTCGGCTTGAAACCGAGCTTTGGCCGCGTGCCGATCGATCCGACCTATGTCGGCCGTGTCGCAGGTCCCATGACCCGCACGGTCGACGATTGCGCGCTGATGATGAGCGTGATCGCAAAGCCCGACCGGCGCGACGGCATGAGCCTGCCGGCCGACACCATCAACTGGAAGACGCTGGAGAAGTCGCCGCGCAAGTTGCGCATCGGCCTGATGCTCGATCTCGGCGTTGGCCTCCCGCTGGAGAAGCCGGTGCGTGACGTCGCGGTGAAAGCCGCGAAGGCGTTCGAGTCCGCCGGCACTGTCGTCACCGAGGTCGACGGCATCTTGACGCGCGAGATGCTCGATGGCCTCGACAATTTCTGGCGCGCGCGGATGTGGGACGATCTCGCGAAACTCTCGACCGAAGACCAGGCCAAAGTGCTGCCCTACATTTTCAAATGGGGCGAGTCCGGCGCAAAGCTCTCCGGCGTCGATGTGATCCGCGGCTTCAACCAGACCATGGCGATCCGCGCCGCCGCGGCAAAGCTGTTCTGCGAGCTCGACTACGTGATCTCGCCGACGGCGCCGAACGTCAACTTCCCGGCGGAGCTCGCCTCGCCTACCAACGATCCGATGAAGCCGTTCGAGCACATCTGCTATACCGTGCCGTGGAATATGTCGGAGAACCCGGCGATCTCAGTCAATGGCGGCTTCGACGCCAAGGGCTTTCCGATCGGCGTGCAGATCGTCGGCCGCCGCTTCGACGACATCGGCGTGCTCGGCATGGCCAAGGCGTTCGAGGGACTGCGCGGTGCGCAGCGGCCCTGGCCGAAGCCGCCGAAGAAATAACCCTTCCGTCATTCCGGGGCGCGCGCCAGCGCGAACCCGGAATCTCGCGCCACATCTCCAGATTCCGGGTTCGATGCTTCGCATCGCCCCGGAATGACGTGCTAGGTATCAAGACAAGAAACGAGGGAAGGAAACCACCATGGCGTATGAGACGATCAAATACGAGGTCGCCGACGAGATCCTCACCATCACGCTGAACCGTCCGGACAAGCTCAACGCCTTCAACGCCAAGATGCAGGCGGAGCTGATCGAGGCGTTCGACGCCGCCGACAAGGACGACAACATCCGCGCCATCATCGTCACCGGCGAAGGCCGCGCCTTCTGTGCCGGCGCCGATCTCTCCTCCGGCGCCGACACCTTTGACCGCGACGCGCGGCGGGGACCGGTGAAGCGGCTTGCGAGCGGCCAGGTCGATTACAGCGATCCGCAGGTGCGCGATGGCGGCGGCCAGGTCACGCTGCGCATCTTCAAGAGCCTGAAACCCGTGATCGCCGCGGTGAACGGGCCTGCGGTCGGCATCGGCGTCACCATGCAGCTTGCGATGGACATCCGCATTGCCTCGGAGGCGGCGCGCTTCGGCTTCGTGTTCTCCCAGCGCGGCATCGTGCCGGAGGCAGCGTCGAGCTGGTTCCTGCCGCGCCTCGTCGGCATCTCGCAGGCGCTGGAATGGTGCTACACCGGCCGCGTTTTCCCGGCGCAGGAAGCCCTCGCCGGGCGGCTGGTGAGCAAGGTGCTGCCGCCGGATGACCTCCTGCCGACCGCGCGCGCGCTCGCCAAGGAGATTGCAGCCAAGACCGCGCCGGTGTCGATCGCGCTGATCCGCCAGATGATGTGGCGCATGATGGGCGCCGACGATCCGATGGAAGCGCACAAAGTCGACAGCCGCGGCATCTATGCCCGCGGCCGCTCGGACGATGTCAAGGAAGGCGTGACGTCGTTCCTGGAGAAGCGCCCCGCGCAGTTCAAGAACAAGGTGTCGAGCGACATGCCGGACTATTTTCCGTGGTGGACGGAGCGGGAGTACAAGTGAGCCTGGAGCCGACGAAGCCGCAAGACGGCGTCGTCCTCCTGCACGGAATCAGCAGGACGGCGCGCTCGTTTCGCAAGATGGAGATTGCGATCGAGCGCGCCGGCTACGCAACGCTCAACCTCGACTACGCCAGCCGTCGCAAGGCGCTTCAAGAGCTCGCGGATGACATTCATCCCGCGATCGAATCATTTGCCGGCTCAGTAAACGGCTCCGTGCATTTCGTCTGCCACTCCATGGGCGGCCTCCTGGCACGCGTCTATCTCGCGCGGCACCGGACGCAAAACCTCGGGCGCGTCGTGATGCTGGGGACGCCCAACGGCGGCAGCGAGATCGCCGACCGACTGATGGGCTCTTTCCCCTACCGTGCCTTCTTCGGCCCGGCCGGACAGCAACTCGGCACCTATCGCGACGCCGCAACCACGGCGCTGCTGCCGCCAATCAGCTATCCCCTCGGCATTATCGCCGGCGACCGCTCGATCTATCCGGTGGCGGGCGCCTTGCTGCCGCGCCCCCATGACGGGCGGGTCTCGGTCTCGAACACCACGGTCGACGGCATGGCCGACCATATCGTTGTACACGCGTCGCATCCGTGGCTGATGCGAAATGACGAGGCGATCGCCGCGACCATCGCCTTCCTGCAGAACGGATGTTTCCCGACGGATTCGTGATCGTAGGCTGGGTTAGACAAGCTTTGGTCTCTCAGGAGGTTGTCCATCTGGTCTGAACCGAGGAAGCTGAGGTTGCGAAGCTTCAGTGTTCCAAGGAGAGACCAGATGAACGTCCACAAGAGAAGAAGCTCGACGAGATCGCGCCACGACGCACACGCGACGAGGTGATCGACGTGCCGTCGATGCGAGCAGTGAACTGACGGCATGTCCGCTTTCGAGGGTGGAGCGGAAATCTTGTGCTCGACCTTGGTATTACGGCCTATGCCCCTCAACGGACATTACTTTCAATTAACCGAGAACACACGATGGCTTAGCGTTCTCGGGACTACCTAGGCGGCTTGATCAATGCTCTCGATCGAATAGCAACCTGCAATCCGGACAGGCGTTAGGTGCCATCACCGCGCGGACCCCTGTCAGTATTGGTGATGAGATCGCCCGTCAGGCGCTCCCGCCTCACTCTAGCCTTGGAAAGAGTGCGCCATGCGACGACGCTCACAGCCCCATACATTTGAAGAGAATCCGAACGCGGAGAAAGCCCGCTTCGAAGCTGCGTCGCCGCAGAGCTCACCATCATCGATCATGCCGCAGGATGCGGACCATGACATGTATCTTGTACTACTGGACGCCTTTGGGACATGGGTAGGCCGCGCCTGGGGCGAGACCGACGATGATGAGGGTACGTATCGCGAGATGCTAATCCGCGACCTCTTGGACGGCGCGTACAGTCATCCGGTGCGCATCGTCGCCTTCAACACCGCCGACGGATGGTCGCGCAATATCACGACCGAAATCGCTGCCGAGTTGAAGCAGCGCAGAGACGAAGGGGAGAATATCCCCGCCTCCGTACAACATTTGCTGGAAATGGCTGGCAACTCACGGGTACTAAACCAAAGGCCGAATCCGGCGCGAGAAATGGCAATGGACAGCGCGAAGCACTGCCAAGATAAGGCGGCGGAATGCCTTCGCATGACCAAAAAGTCGAAGTGCGACGAAGAGGCTATGATTCTGAGGAATATTGCTCAAAGCTGGTCAAGACTTGCGGGCCAGATCGACCGATACAACGCGGTCCTGCGCGAACAAAGCCGCATAGTCCGAAAGTAAGGCGGCGGCCTCTTTAATTCGGCGAATGTCACGTGTTGGCCCATCTGCGACCTCGTGCGACGTCCGCTTTGCTGCTGTTGAGGGCATAGCGGACATCGTTAAAAGGGGCCGGGGCGGGGTCTGAAAAGTAGAACCCCCGGAGGGTTCCGAGCGCGGCGGCGGTCGCACCTTAGTCCCCGTAAGTTACGGAATTTAATCCTAGAATGAAATTCTCTCGATATGCTACGCTTTGTTTGCCCCTCCCCAACCAAGGCGCTCGCAATACAGGATTGCAAGGTCTGCTTGTGAAAGTGTCTTGAGATACTCGATGTCATCGGCGTCTTTCATCCACTCAAGCAACTTTTCACGGGGGGTAGATTTGTCGAGCCGGGATTTCCTTTCCTTCTGCATCCGGGATTAAGTAGGTCTCCCCAAAGCGCAGCCTTGGCGGCGCACCTTCAGGCGCGAACGCAAACTCTGGATTTTCGCCGTCACGTTCGGCGACGAGCAGCAGCGTATGCCCGTGTCGGTGAGCTTCGCTTTCATGATGCAGTCTCTCAGGGTTGCGTGTCAGCTTGCGCTAACAAAAACGGCGATACAGTAGGGTACGCTGAGAGACGGCAAGATAGAGGCGAGATACGCCAGAAAGTCTGTAACCGTAAGGGTTTACGTGTCCCACACCGTATCAGGCCGTCACACCGCGTATCTCAAAAAATATTTAGCTTCGCTAAACCCACGCTACGCAGCATCAATCCATTACCAGCGCCACGCGCCCGATCGCCTTGCGATCGATCAGCAATCGCATCGCCTTCGCATAGTCCTCCAACGGCAGGCGATGCGAGACGTTAGGGCGCAGCCCATCCTCGGCCCATTGCAACAACGCCGCCAAACGGACCTGTCCGAGCGCCGGATTTTTGCGCACCGCTTCGCCGGCACGCACACCCAGCACGCTCGCGCCCTTGATCAACAGAAGATTGGTGCGCGCAAGTCCAATACCCCCAGTGAAGCCGATCACGAGCACGCGCGCGCCCCAGGCGATGCAGCGTAGGCTGTTTTCGAAGACTTCGCCGCCGACAGGATCGAAAACCACGTCTGCGCCTCTGCCGTCCGTGATGCGTTTTACGGCGTCGCGAAACGGTTCACGCGAATAGAGCACCAGGTGATCGGCACCTTTTGCTTTCGCGATTTCAAGCTTTTCCTCCGAGGAGGCACAGGCAATCACGGTGGCGCACAGCAGCTTGCCCATTTCAACCGCTGCAAGCCCAACACCGCCACCGGCGCCGTGCACCAGCAACACCTCACCAGCTTGGAGTCCGCCGCGATCGATCAGCGCGTGATAGGCGGTGCCGTGGCCGGCGAGGAAGGTCGCGCCTTCCGCGTAGTCGAATGTCGACGGCATCGGTACCAATTGCGAGCTCGCCACGGCGGCCTCGTCGGCATACGCGCCGTAGCGCATCTTCACGATGACCTTGTCGCCGACGGCGATGCCGCGCGCCGCAGCATCGACCTCGGTCACATCGCCTGCGGCTTCCACACCCGGCGTGAACGGCAGCTCGGGCTTGAGCTGATATTCGCCGGCCGCCATCAGAATATCCGGAAAATTGAGCCCGGCGGCGCGGATCGCAACCCGCACCTCGCCCTCCCCAAGCGGCCGCGACGGGAAGGTTTCGAGCCGCAAGCTTTCGGGCGGTCCGAGCTCGCGGCAAACGACAGCCCGCACCATCAGGCCGCACTCGCCTTGCGGCGAAGCAGCGCTTCGCGGATCAAAGGCAGCCGGTCATTGCCGAAATACATGTCGGTCTTGTCGAGAAAGATCGTCGGCGAGCCGAAGCCACCGCGCGCGACGACCTCTTCCGTGTTGGCCTTGAGCTGATCCTTGATCGCCTGCTCGGAAATGCCGGCGAAGAGTTGTTGCGCGTCGACGCCGACCGTCCTGCAGATGTCTGCGAGCACCGCGTCCTGCGAGATATCCTTGTCCGCGCCCCAATAGGCCTCGAACACCGCGGTCGCGAACGGCAGCATGTCTTTGCCGAGCCAGATGCAGCCGCGCATCGCCTTCACGCTGTTCACCGGGAAAACCGTCGGCGGCATCTTGATCGACAGGCCCGCCGAGCGCGCCCAGTCGCCGAGGTCCTTCAGCATGTAGCGCGCCTTCAACGGCACCGGCATTTCACGCTGCGCATAGACGCTCGGATTGACGCTGTTGAAGATGCCGCCGACCAGGATCGGCCGCCAGGAAATCTCGACGCCGAGCTCCTTTGCCAGCGGCTGGATGTTGTGGAAGGCGAGATACGTCCAGGGGCTGGAGCAGTCGAAGAAGAACTCGATCATGGGGTTTCCTTTGTCTCCATTTGTTCCCTGTCGAGACCGCCGGAATATGAGCCGACTATCGTTGTTCTGTACCTCGACGTTAAGACATGGCAGGAAGGTGCGCAATGATATCAGATACGGAGGGCGCCATGCTGTTTCCGACCACCATCGCCGGCTCCTTGCCGAAACCGGAATGGCTCGCCGAGCCGAACATGCTCTGGGCGCCCTGGAAGTCGAAGGGGGACGAGCTCCTGCGCGCCAAGCGCGACGCGACGCTGATCTGGCTGAAGATCCAGGAAGACGCCGGCATCGACATCGTCACCGAGGGCGAGCAGGCGCGGCAGCATTTCGTGCACGGTTTTCTCGAGAAGATCGAGGGCATCGACTTCGCGCACAAGGTCGAGATGGGAATCCGCAAGGATCGCTACAAGGCGATGGTGCCGCAGGTGGTCGCGCCGTTGCAGCTCAAAGATCGCGTCCACGCCTTCGAGGCGCGCGTGGCGCGGACGCACACCAAGAAGAAGCTGAAATTCACCCTGCCCGGCCCGATGACCATCATCGACACGATTGCCGATCGCTACTACGGCGATCGGGTCAAGATGGCCTTTGCGTTCGCCGACCTCCTGAACGCGGAGGCCAAGGCACTGCAGGCCGACGGCGTCGATCTCATCCAGTTCGATGAGCCCGCCTTCAACGTCTACATGGACGAGGTCAACGACTGGGGCATCAAGGCGCTGGAGCGCGCTGCCGAGGGCCTCACCTGCACGACCGCCGTGCACATCTGCTACGGCTACGGCATCAAGGCCAATACCGACTGGAAGGAAACGCTCGGGAGCCAATGGCGGCAGTATGAGCAGATCTTCCCCGCGATCGACGCGAGCTCGATCCAGCAGGTTGCGATCGAATGCCGCAATTCCAAGGTGCCGCTCGATCTGCTCGCGCTGTTGAAGGGCAAGATCGTTCAGGCCGGCGTCATTGATGTCGCCAGCGACACGGTGGAGACGGCGGACGACGTCGTTCAGGTGATCGACGCGGTGTCGAAATTCGTGCCCAAGAGCAACATCATCGCGACGACCAATTGCGGCATGGCGCCGATGCGGCGAGAGATCGCGGAAGCCAAGCTGATGGCGCTCGGCGCCGGCGCTGCGCTCGCGCGCGAGAGGCTGAGTTGATGCGGCTTGCGTGCAGCATCGGATTGCTGGCAGCGCTTGCGCTGCCGGCGCACGCCGAGGATCGTTCCGTGCTCGTCAATTGCAAGGCGATGGTGGAGCGCGCCGCGAAGGATACCGGCACGGCAAGCGATGCGGAGTTCGCCCGCTGCCGCCAGGTGATCCGCGAATGGGCCCTGCGCGATGCGCGGATGACAGTGGACGAACAGGGACGGCCGCTGCGCTAGAGTCACAAGCACACTGCGTTCCCTTCCCCCTTGCGGGGAAGGGTTGGGGAAGGGGTGCCACAAGCGCTGACCTCGCCCGGGGCTACCCCCTCCCTAGCCCTCCCCCGCAAGGGGGGAGGGAACGGTCCTTGCGCTGGGATGCAGTGTAGCCTCGTAACCGGCGTGCAGTGCGCGCAGCGTCGACGGCGGTGTCAGCAGCATTGCTTCGTCGAGCTCACGCTTCGCTTCCACATAGCCCGCCGGCGACCACAACAGCACCCTGCCCTGCGTGACCAGAAAGCTTTCCTCGCCTTGGCTCACCATTGCGCCGACCGGAAGCTGGTCGAGCGGCATCAGCAGCGCATGCAGTCGTTTCTGACCGTGATCGAGTCGCTCGTGGTGCAGCACCGTGTCGATGTCGTGCATGCGCACATCATGCACGCGATTGCCTTTCTCCCATGCGGCCCGGAAGCGATTGGCATCGTCGCGGCGGCAATAGAAACAGGGACGATGTCCGGCAGCAAGCGCGGTGGCCTCGTCCAGGAAGAACAGCTCGGTCCAGCTCTGCGTCGCCATCACCTCGCGGCGACGGCCGCGGAATTCGCACGTGCAGGTCAACCAGGCCGGCGTCGACCAGCGCTTTTTGAGCAGCGTCTTCGTCGCGGGATCATGGATGATGCCGCGGTTGCCCGCGAACATGCCGCGATGTGGGGTGGCGATGATCTCGCCCGTCGGCATGACGCGGTTTTGCAGCGGCACTATTTTGGTGGCGCCGCGGTGACGCGCATTTTCCACAGGTTCCAGACACGGTCGAGAACCTGCAGATTGATCGCATCGGCCTTGGCGCCCTCCGCTGTCGTCAGATAGTTCACCTCGCCGCCAAGCGCGATCGCCTGCGACTGCAGCCGCGCATCGACGTCGGTGTAGTAGGCGCGGAAGACCGCGACTCTCACGGACGGGCCGACGGTGGCATCACCATGGCCGCGCATCAGCACCACCGACTTGTCGGCGAGCGCGAGCGCCAGTCCCTTGCCGATAGCCGAATTGCTGACCAGCATGTTGGTCTCGCCGAAGTCTTTGCGGATGTCCCAGACCGGCGCACCCGCGGCGAGGAACGCCGCGTTGTGGAAGACCGGGCGCAGCGCAACTTGGCTGATCGTGAACGGGATCACGCCAGGCGAGTGCGTGTGCACGACCGCCATCACATCGGGACGGGCCTTGTAGATCTCGCTGTGAATGAAGCGCTCCAGGAAGACGCTACGCCCCTTGGCATCCACGGCATTGCCGTCGAGATCGAACTCCATGATGTCGTCGGCGCTGACGAGCGCCGGCGCCAGCGAGCGCGACATCAGGAAGTGATCAGGATTTTTGGGATCACGGGCGCTGACATGGCCAAAGCCGTCGAGCACGCCGAGGTCGGCGAGAACGCGGCTGCCGACCACGATGTCCTCGATCACGGCAGGGTCGAGAGCCGAGGCCTGGCGATCCTGGCATCGGGCCTCAGCCGCAAGCAGTGTCCCTGCGAACGCGACGACGACGCCGAACCATGCCAACCGCGCGCGTCCGGCCATCGTGATCGGCTCCCGTGGCTTACGCCGCACCGTCGCGGAGCGGCGGGTGATAGGACAGCGCGGTGTCCCAGGGGAAGAAGATCCAGGTGTCCTGCGAGACTTCCGTAATAAAGGTGTCGACCAGCGGGCGGCCCTTGGGCTTGGCGTAGACGGTGGCGAAATGCGCCTCCGGCAACATTTCGCGGACCAGCTTGCCGGTCTTGCCGGTGTCGACGAGGTCGTCGACGATCAGAAGCCCCTTGCCGGTGCCGCCGCCGAGCTTCATGGCCGCGTCGGAAATGCCCTTGAGAACCTGCAAATCACCCTGCTTGTCGTGGTCGTAGCTGGCGATGCAGACCGTGTCGATGACGCGCACCCCGAGCTCGCGCGCCACGATCGCGGCCGGCACCAGGCCGCCGCGGGTGATCGCGATGACCGCGTGGAACGGGCCGACCTCGTTGAGGCGCCAGGTCAGTGCCCGACAGTCCCGGTGAAACTGGTCCCACGAGACCGGAAAGGCCTTGCCGGCCCGCTCCTGCGCACTCAGTTCCGGTGCCTCACCCATCGTCGTCTCCATTCCTCGCAATCGTCTTCTGCTAGCGGGTGATGCTCAATCCCGCCAGCATTTCCTTCACCGCCGCCATTGCTGCCGCCAGCTTTTCCGGATCGCGCGAGCGTACCACCAGATTGGTGTTCGGCTTCTGCTCCTCGTCCATGAAGGGATAGCTGCCGATGATGGTGTCGGGATGGGCGCCCGCGATTGCCCGCAAGGGCCCGCCGATGTCGCCTTCCCGCGCATTGGCGCGGACCGATTCGGAAAGCATGCGCACGCCGGATTTCAGCTTGGGCGAGACGATATCCATCATCGCCTGCATGATCGACGGCACGCCGGCCATCACGATGACATTGCCGATCTTGAAACCGGGGGCAAGAATGGTCGCGCTCTGGATCAGCTCGGCGCCGTCGGGGATGCGGGCCATGCGCAGGCGGGCTTCGTTCAAATCCTGCTCGCTCCAGCGCTCGCGGAAGCGTGCGACCACCTCGGGGTGATGATCGATACCGACGCCGAAGGCCTTTGCGACGCTGTCGGCGGTGATGTCGTCATGGGTCGGCCCGATGCCGCCGGTGGTGAAGACATAGGTGTAGCGATGCCGCAGCGCATCCAAAGCCGCGATGATGTCGGGCTCGTCATCGGAGACGACCCGGACCTCCTTCAGGTCGATGCCGATATTGGTCAGGTATTCGGCGATGAAGCCGATATTCTTGTCCTTGGTCCGGCCGGACAGGATCTCATCCCCAATGACCAGAATGCCCGCCGTGACGATATCGCTCATAAACTTGTCCCTCACCTGTAACGCCGACTTTGCCGAGGTAACGCGTTGAAGTCACGCGGTTTTGCCGCCGAAATAAGCAGTCCTCAGCCATTTTTTCAGGCACCTTGCCGGCCATGTCAGGCAAATGCCCACAGTCCATGCTTATCGCGCTGGCCCGGCCCTTGCTACTACCGGGGTAAGTCATGCACTCTCGCAAGCATGGCCACAGGACGTTGCGGTCTTCACCAAGACCTAGACGACCTGACCAGTGGCGCAACGCCTGGGGAGAACAGTCGGGATCTATGGCAGTCGCGTTTGACGAAATGAACATTCCCGGCGGGGACCTGCGCCCCGCCTATCAGGAGCTGGCACGCTGGCTCGAGGAGACGCCTCCCGAGGCGCTCGAATATCGCCGCCAGGAAGCGGAGCTCCTGTTCCGCCGGATCGGCATCACCTTCGCGGTCTATGGGGATTCCGAGTCCACGGAGCGGCTGATCCCGTTCGACGTGATTCCCAGGATCATGTCGGGCAAGGAATGGGCGCTCCTGGAGAAGGGCCTCAAGCAGCGCGTGCGCGCGCTGAACATGTTCCTGCGCGACATCTATCATGGTCGCGATATCCTGCGCGCCGAGGTCGTGCCCGACGACCTGATCTTCCACAACCCGGTGTTCCGGCCCGAGATGAACGGCCAGCAGGTGCCGCACGACGTCTACGTGCACATCGCCGGCATCGACATCGTCCGGGTCGACGCCAACGATTTCATCGTGCTGGAGGACAATGCGCGCACGCCGTCCGGCGTGTCCTACATGCTGGAAAACCGCGAGATCATGATGCGGCTGTTTCCAGACCTGTTCGCCCGCCACAGGGTGGCGCCGGTCGAGCGCTATCCGGATGAGCTGCTGGCCGCCTTGCGCTCCGTCGCGCCGCTCAGTGCCTCGGCCGAGCCGACGGTCGCTCTGCTCACGCCCGGCGTCTACAACTCCGCCTATTACGAGCACTCTTTCCTCGCCGACAAGCTCGGCATCGAGCTCGTCGAGGGCAGAGATCTCATCGTCAAGAACAACGAAGTGTTCATGCGCACGACGGAGGGGTTGAAGCGGGTCGACGTGATCTATCGCCGCGTCGACGACGACTTCCTCGATCCACTCACCTTCCGCCCCGACTCCGTGCTCGGCGTGCCTGGGCTGATGTCGGCCTATGCGGCCGGCAACATCACGCTCGCCAACGCCGTCGGCACCGGGATTGCCGACGACAAGGCGATCTACTCCTACATGCCGGACATCGTGAAATTCTACCTCGGCGAGGAGCCGATCCTGAAGAACGTGCCGACCTGGCGCTGCCGCGAGCCGAAGGACCTCGCCTATGTGCTCGACAACTTAAGCGAGCTCGTCGTCAAGGAGGTGCACGGCTCCGGCGGCTACGGCATGCTGATCGGCCCCGCCGCGACGAAAGCGACCATCGAAGCCTTCCGCGAGAAGCTCAAGCGCGAGCCCGAAGGTTTCATCGCGCAGCCGACACTGGCGCTGTCGACCTGCCCGACCTGCACCGCAAGCGGCCTCGCGCCGCGCCATGTGGATTTGCGGCCCTTCGTGCTGACGGGCAGCAAGCGCACCACCATCGTGCCGGGCGGGCTCACCCGCGTGGCGCTGAAGGAAGGCTCCCTGGTCGTGAATTCGAGCCAGGGCGGCGGCACCAAGGACACCTGGATACTGGACGAGTAGAGAGAATGCTGTCGCGTACCGCCGAAAACCTCTACTGGCTCGCCCGTTATGTCGAGCGCGCCGAATATCTCGCGCGCACCATCGATGCGACGCTGCGTGTCACCGCTCTGCCGGCAACCTATGTCGGCAAGACTAACGAATGGGACTCGGCGCTGCTCACCGCCGGCGTCGCCGCAAGCTTCTATCAGAACTATGAGGAAGCCAACGAGCACAACGTCATCGACTATCTCTCGTTCTCTTCGACCAACCCGTCCTCGATCAGGAACTGCATCGAAGCGGCGCGGCTGAACTCGCGCTCGGTGCGCACTGCGCTGACCAGCGAGATGTGGGACACCATCAACTCGGCCTGGATCGAGCTCCAGGCCGTCTGGAGCAAGGGCGCCTCGACGCGCGAGGACCTGGCAAAATTCCTGCGCTTCGTGCAGGAGACATCGCTGCGGTTCGACGGCTCGGCCTACCGGACCATGCTGCGCAACGATGCCTACTGGTTCTCGCGGCTTGGCCTGCATCTGGAACGCGCCGACAACACGGCGCGCATTCTCGACGTCAAGTACCACGTGCTGCTGCCGGAGGAGGAACACGTCGGCGGCCCGCTCGACTTCTATCAGTGGAGCTCGATCCTGCGTTCGGTCTCGGCGCTCACCGCCTATCACTGGGTCTATCGCGAAACGTTGAAACCCTGGCTGATCGCGGACCTCTTGATCCTCAACGACACGCTGCCGCGGTCGCTGGCGAGCTGCTACGGCAATCTCGTGCGCAATCTCGACCAGATCGGCGTCGCCTATGGCCGCCAGGGCCCGGCCCAGCGCCACGCCCGCGGCATCCGCAACCGGCTGGAACACTCCAACATGAACGACATTTTCCAGCACGGCGTGCATGAATTCATTCAGGAATTCATCGCCGACAATTCAAGGCTGGGCGAAATCGTCACGAAGCAGTATTTGATTTAGCCGAACAGGGACCCACCTCAGCCCTCGTCATTCCGGGGCGCGCGCAGCGCGAACCCGGAATCTCGAGATTCTCTGGGGCGCAATTGCGCACCATAGCTCGGTCCTGCGGACCGCCCCGGAATGACGGAATCAAAACACCATGCGCCTGCGAATCCAGCACACCACGACCTATCGCTACGAGCCGGCGGCAACGAGCGTGATCCAGATCCTGCGCATGACGCCCGGCAGCCATGACGGGCAATATGTGGCGGAATGGCAGATCGACGTCTCTACCGACACCAAGCTCGACATGCACGAGGACGCCTTCGGCAACGTCACCCATGTGCTGTCCTGTGGCCCCGTCGCCGACATCAAGATCAGCGCCGAAGGCCTGATCGAGACCCACGACACCGGCGGCGTGCTGCGCGGCGCCGACGAGCGCTTTCCGTCGGGGCTGTTCCTGCGCTCGACCGAGCTCACCGCGGTCAATCCGGCGATGGCGAGCTTCGCGCGCCAATTGCGCAGCGAAGCCGAGAGCGACACGCTCGGATTCCTGCACGCGCTGATGTCGGAGGTCAGCGAGCACATGACGTTCGACGAGGACCCGACCAACAGCGGCACCTCGGCGGTCGAGGCGTTCACGCTCAAGCGCGGCGTCTGCCAGGACTATGCGCACATCTTCATCGCCTGCGCCCGCACAGCCGGCGTGCCGGCGCGCTTCGTCTCCGGCCATTTCCTGCGCTCGGACGGCACCGTCCACCAGGACGCCGGCCATGCCTGGGCGGAAGCCTTCGTGCCTGATTTGGGTTGGGTCGGCTTCGATCCCGCCAACTGCATCTGCTCGACCGATGCCCATGTCCGCGTCGCGATCGGGCTCGACTATCTCGGCGCCGCCCCGGTGCGCGGTACCCGCTATGGCGGCGGCGCGGAGACGCTGACGGTCGCGGTGAAGGTGGATCAGGCCGGACGTTCCGGACAGTCGCAATCGCAGTGGCAGGGATAGTTGTCTAGCTCGTCATTCCGGCGCGCGCCTCTTGGCGCGAGCCCGGAATCTCGCGCCCCAATCTCGGGATTCCGGGTTCGATGCTTCGCATCGCCCCGGAATGACGGCGCTGGAAATCAGTACTCGCAATTCCTGTAGTCGGACGTCTCGCAGGCCTGCATCATCTCTTTCGCGCGCGCCGTGTCTTCCGCCGTCATCGTCGCGGAGACGGTCCTGAGCTCCGCCTTGGCCGTGGCATCACCGCGGGAAGCAGCCAGGCTCAGCCACATGAAGGCGTGCGCCGAGCTTTTCGTCACACCCTGCCCGCGCTGATACATCGCGCCCAGCATCGCTTGTGCCTTTGCATTGCCGGCCTTCGCCATGCCGCGGAACACGTGGATCGCCGGCACATAATCGCCGCGGTTGTAGGCGGCCATGCCGTCCTCCCACGGGCCGGCCATGGCCGCAGAGCCCGTCATGCCCAGCACAGCCGCAATCAGGCTGCCGATCACCAGCTTTCTCATCGCCCGCTCCCTCGTCCCTCACCTGCCTTCTAGCGGGTTGCTACGGCGCGCGCCAAGGAAAGGTTTCACGGGGCCGCGGGCGGGGAAATTGGTTGGAGGGCCACGCGAAATTGGCTACTAGTCTTGCGCAACTTGTTCGCGTTCGGGGACAGAAATGACCTATTGCTGCGGAATCCTGGTTCGGGAAGGTCTGGTCATGATCGCCGACACCCGGACCAATGCGGGGCTGGACAACGTCTCGACCTTCCGCAAGCTGCACATCTTCTCCAAGCCCGGCGATCGCATCATGGCGGTCGCCAGCGCCGGAAATCTCGCGATCAGCCAGTCCGTGCTGTCGACGCTGACCGAGGGTATGGAGGATCCCGACACGGGCGACATCGAGACGCTGATGAACGCGCCGACCATGTTCCAGGCGGCACAGCGCATCGGCCGTGCGATCCGCGCCGTGCACGCCACCGAGGCTGCGCCGCTCAAGGCCGAGGACATCAATTTCGACGTCTCGTTCCTGTTCGGCGGCCAGATCAAGGGCTCGCGGATGCGATTGTTCATGGTCTATCCGGCTGGCAACTTCATCGAGTGCACCACCGACACGCCGTACCTTCAGATCGGCGAGCATAAATACGGCAAGCCGGTGCTCGACCGCGCGATGCATTACGATATCGAGCTCTATGAGGCGCTGAAGACCGGCCTGATCTCGATGGATTCGACCATGCGCTCCAATCTCGGCGTGGGCCTTCCGATCGACGTGCTGGTGGCTCGCACCGATGCCTGCGACGCCGACCTCAACCACCGCATCGAGGCCGGCGAGCCCTATTTCCACGACCTGCGCTCGCGCTGGTCGGCGGCCTTGCGCGCCGCGCATCAGAACATTCCGCGGCCGCCCTACAAGAACGACAAAGAACCCAAAACCTGACAGAGAAGAAAAGGCAGGAAACGATGAGTGAAGCGAAAAAGATCGCAGTGGTGACCGGCGCCGGCACCGGTGTCGGACGCGCAGCCGCACTGGCGCTGATGAACGCCGGCTTCACCGTGGTGCTGACCGGACGCCGGCTCGAGATGCTCGAGGAGACCGCAAAGCTCGGCCCCGCAGGCAAGAGCCTCTGCGTCTCCGCCGACATGACCAACCCCGGCTCGATCGCCGCGCTGTTCACCAAGGTCAAGGACACCTATGGCCGGCTCGACGTGCTCTTCAACAATGCCGGCATGGGCGCGCCTCCCGTGAACTTCGAGGATCTCAGCCTCGAGCAGTGGCAGGCGGTGGTGAACACCAACCTCACCGGCCCCTTCCTCTGCACCCAGCACGCCTTCCGCATCATGAAGGACCAGAACCCGCGCGGCGGCCGCATCATCAACAACGGCTCGATCTCCGCGCACGCGCCGCGGCCGTTCTCGGCCGCCTATACCTCGACCAAGCACGCGATCACGGGCCTTACCAGGGCTTCCAACCTCGACGGCCGCGCCTATGACATCGCGGTCGGCCAGGTCGACATCGGCAATGCCGCCACCCCCATGACCGACCGCATGGTCAACGGTCCCGGCGTGTTGCAGCCCGATGGCACGACGAAGCACGAGCCGCGCATGGACGCGAATGCGGTCGGCGATGCCGTCGCCTACATGGCCGGCCTGCCGTTAGACGCCAACGTGCTGTTCATGACGGTCATGGCGACCAAGATGCCGTTCGTGGGACGCGGCTAACTCTGTCTCTCGCTCTCCCCGCATTGCGGGGAGAGCGTCGCCCCTGCTCTCAAAAAACCGAAAACAACCCCATGCACAGTAGGCGCAGCGGCGCCGACGGTATCATTTTACTCCAGCCGCTCCACTTTCCGCAGGCTCGGGAACAGCTTCATCCATAGCAGCGCGACCGCGATGGTGCCGATGCCGCCGAGCACGGCGGCGGGCATCGCGCCGAACAGCGCGGCGGTGAGCCCGCTCTCGAACTGGCCGAGTTGGTTCGAGGCGTTGATGAAGAGGAAGTTGACCGCGCCGACGCGGCCGCGCATCTCGTCGGGCGTTGCGAGCTGCACCAGTGAAAAACGGATCACGACGCTGATCGTATCGGCCGCGCCCAGCACCGCGAGCGCCAGCACCGAGAGCCACATCCACTGCGACAGCGCGAACACGACGGTACCGATGCCGAACACGATCACCGCCTGAAACATCCTGATGCCGACGTGACGAGCAATGGCGTGACGTGCCAGCACCATGGTCATCATCAGGGCGCCGACCGCAGGCGCGGCGCGCAGGACGCCCAGACCGAGAGGGCCGGCCTGGAGTATATCGCGGGCATAGATCGGCAACAGCGCGGTGACGCCGCCAAACAGCACCGCGAACAGATCGAGCGAGATGGTGCCGAGGATCGCCGGATTGGAGCGGATGAAACGCACGCCGGCAAAGATGTCATCGTCCGCCGCGCCCCTGGCGGTCGCCTGCGGGCCCGGCTGGATGAAACCGGTCAGGATCATGCCCAGAATCCAGAACAGCACCATCACGGCATAGGCGAAGTGCGGCGCGACCGCATAGGCGAAGCCGCCGAGCGCCGGTCCGGTGATGGTCGCGACCTGCCCCGCGCCGCTGGCAATCGCAGTCGCCCGCTGGAGCGAGCCCTGCGGCGCGATCAGCGGCAGCAGTGCCGCGGTGGTCGGGCTTTCGAACGCGCCGGCGATGCCGAGCGCGAAGGTCGCGACGAAGATCTGCACCTCGCCGATCGCGCCGAGATATGTGCTCGCGGCGAGATAGAGCGCGGTGGCGGCTTCCGCGAGCTGGCAGAGCTGGACGACGCGCTTGCGCTCGAAGCGGTCGGCGGCGTGGCCGGCGACGAACACCAACAGCGCTGTGGGGAGGAACTGCACCAGCCCGACCAGGCCCAGCGCAAAGGCCGAACCCGTGAGATCGTAGATCTGCCAGCCGATCGCAACCGCCGCGATCTGGCTGGAAAAACGCGACAGACTGCGCGAGAGCAGGAAGAAGAGGAATGGCGGGTGCTTGATGAGTTCGCCGGCTCTGACCGGCGGGTTCGCGGACATTGGCTGCTCTTGAGCGAGGCCCGTGGCGCCCCGCGCGGCTGGTGTTGACGTTGACGCGTGACTGAGGCCGGAGGTCTTGTCAACAACCGGTCGGCTCCGGCGCGCCCGGCATTGCCTTTACGACGGCCCGGCTGCCATAATCATTGCGGGATTGGGGACATCATGCTGCGACTGCAATCGGCACTCGGCGTTTTCGCATTGCTGTTGATCGCCTTCGCGCTGGCGGAGAACCGTCGCGCGGTATCGCTGCGCCAGGCGGGAATCGGCCTCGTCGTGACCTTCCTCACCGCGATCGTCCTGCTCAAGCTGCCATTCGTCGCGCATGCTTTCGGCGCCATCAACGACGCGGTCGGGGCGATCTCGGCGGCCTCGCGCGCCGGCACGTCGTTCGTGTTCGGCTATGTCGGCGGCGGCCCCCTGCCCTTCGACCTCAAGGCACCCGGCGCCGACTTCATCCTCGCCTTCCAGGCGCTGCCGATCGTGCTCGTCATGAGCGTGCTGACGACGCTGTTGTTCTATTGGCGCGTGCTGCCCCCGATCGTGCGCGGCATGGCGTGGCTGCTCGAGCGCACGCTGGGGGTCGGCGGCGCAGTCGGGCTGTCGACCGCGGCGAACATCTTCCTCGGCATGGTGGAAGCGCCGCTGTTCGTGCGTCCGTATCTGGCGCAGATGACGCGCAGCGAATTGTTCCTGGTGATGACCGGCGGCATGGCCGGCATCGCCGGCACCGTGCTGGTGCTCTATGCGACGCTGCTTGCGCCGCTGATCCCGGATGCGGCCGCGCATTTCGTCATCGCCTCCGTGCTCGGCGCGCCGGGCGCAATCCTGATCAGCCTGATCATGGTGCCGGAGACCGGTGACCGGCTCACCGGCGGCTCGCTCGAAGACCCTGACATGCACGCCTCCGGTACGATGGATGCGATCGTCAAGGGCACCTCCGCGGGGCTCGAGCTGCTGCTCAACATCGTCGCCATGCTGATCGTGCTGGTGGCGCTGGTCTATCTTGCCAATGCGGTGCTCGGCCTGTTGCCCAATGTCGGCGGCACCGCGATCTCGCTGCAGCGGGTGCTGGGGCTCGTGATGGCGCCGGTGTGCTGGCTGATGGGGCTGCCATGGGACCAGGCCGTCACCGCCGGCAGCCTGATGGGCACCAAGACGGTGCTCAACGAGCTGATCGCCTATGTCGATCTGTCAAAACTCGCCCCCGACGCGCTCGATGCGCGCTCGCGCCTGATCATGCTCTATGCGATGTGCGGCTTCGCCAATTTCGCGAGCCTCGGCATCATGATCGGCGGCCTCGGCGTCATGGCTCCGGAGCGCCGTGATGAGATCAACGCGCTTGGGCTGAAGTCAATCGTGTCGGGCACACTGACGACGTGCCTGATGGGCGCGATCGTGGGGGTGCTGAATTAGGCTCTCTCCGCCCGTCATTGCGAGGAGCGAAGCGACGAAGCAATCCAGAGTGCATCCGCGGATACATTTCTGGATTGCTTCGCTTCGCTCGCAATGACGGCGGAATTCCTGGCGCGCTTACGCCGTGATCTCCACCGTCTTGAACTCGGCCGGCAGGATGATCTCCAGCAATTCCACGTCGTCGGAATAGTCGAGGATCATGTGCTTGATCTTCGGCGGCTGCGTCCAGGCACTGCCGGCTTTCATCAGCGTTTCGCCCTGGCCGTCCATGTAGGTCTTCACCCAGCCCTTGAGCACGTAGACCATCTGGAATTCGACGTCGTGATAGTGGAGCTTTGACACCTCGGCCGGATTGCAGGGCGGCAGCAGGCGGATGACGTGGGCCTGCGCGAGACCGTGCGTTGCCGCGGCAATGCCGAGATCGCGATAATGCGCGTAGGTGCGCAGGCCGTCGGCTTTGAAATCCTCCTCACGGTGATGGCTGACGGCGATGCGTTGCTTGGGCCGGGCGCGTGTTTTCGCAGGTGTGGTGCGAGCTTTTGCCTTCACCGCCTTGCGGGCTGAAGATCGCGTAGCGACCTTGTTGCCGTGCCACTTCTTCTTCACCGCCGATTGCGCCGCGCTGCGCGAGGTCACCTTCCGCTTGGCCATGGCCTCCTCCCATTCTTGTTCTGGAGGCAAAGGCTAGCACGAATTCTCAAAACCGTAGGGTGGGCAAAGAAGCGCAAGCGACGTGCCCACCACTTCTGCGCCGTGGCGACCAAAGAGGTGGGCACGCTTCGCTTTGCCCACCCTACAGATCCGTCCAAGCCGTCAATGCAGCCTGAACACGCCGTCGACCGCGCGCAGTTCGGCCGGCTTGATCAGCTTGGAATGCGCCACCGTCACCGAATAGAGGGGGCCGTCGAGCTTCTCCTCCCAGAAGGCGAGGAAATCCGTCAGCGCCGGAAATTTCGGAAACAGATCGTAGTTCTGCCAGATGTAGGTCTGGAGCAGCGAAGGATGATCCGGCATCCGATAAAGAATTTGCGCCGTCGTCAGCCCGTAACCCAGCAACTGTTTCCGGAGGTCGTCGGAAACGCCCCCAACCCGCAAGCCCATGCCAGCCTCCTTTTCAGGAGCGCATATTCAAGGGGTGGCTTACTCGGACTGCCCTAAAGAGCCACCCGGAAACGATGCGCTCACATGAGAGAAATGTGACGCACACTGCCACCCCATCTCAAGCCCAAAAGTTTAACAAGTTGTTGAAATTCAATGCTTTAGCAGCAGATCGCGGCGCCTGCTAATAGCCGGCGAGGCCCGGTTAACGATGGTAAATGTTTTTGGCAGACAGGCCTTCTGAGTGCTGATTTTTCTGCTAGAAGCCCTTGCTCCCGTAAAAAACCTGTCCTATCTCCATTTTGCCTGCGTAGCACTCGCGGGCATCGACTGCTAACAACCCAAAAATCTCCATCTCGTGCAAATGCTTAGGAGGACTGCATGAAATTCCGTCCGCTTCACGACCGCGTCGTGGTCAAGCGCATCGACGCAGAAGAGAAGACCGCTGGCGGCATCATCATTCCCGATACGGCCAAGGAAAAGCCCTCGCAGGGCGAAGTGATCGCCGTTGGCCCCGGCGGCCGCGACGAGAGCGGCAAGCTGATCCCGATCGACGTCCAGGTCGGCGACCGCGTGCTGTTCGGCAAATGGTCGGGCACCGAGGTCAAGATCGACGGCCAGGA
>NZ_AXAS01000049.1 GCF_000472925.1 Bradyrhizobium sp. Ec3.3 | reverse complement strand
TACGTCACCGCGATGATCGGCGGCCAGCTCTTCGGCCTGCCGATCTCGCGCGTCCAGGACGTGTTCATGCCCGAGCGCGTCACCCGCGTGCCGCTCGCCTCGCGCGAGATCGCGGGCGTCNTGAACCTGCGCGGCCGCATCGTCACCGTGGTCGACATGCGCGCGCGCCTCGGGCTGCCGAGGCCCGAGGACGGCAAGGTGCCGATGGCGGTCGGCGTCGACCTGCGCGGCGAATCCTATGGCCTCTTGATCGACACGATCGGCGAGGTGCTGCGCCTGCCCGAGGACGGCAAAGAGGAAAACCCCGTCAACCTCGACCCCCGCATGGCCAAGCTTGCCGGCGGCGTCCACCGTCTCGACGGCCAGCTCATGGTCGTCCTCGACGTCGATCGCGTCCTCGAGCTCGAAACCAAAGTGCAAATGGCTGCGTAAGCCCAACAACATCGAAGCCGGAGAACCAAAATGAAGACATGTTTGGTCGTCGATGATTCCAGCGTCGTGCGCAAGATCGCGCGCCGCATCCTGGAAGGCCTGGAATTCGAGGTCACCGAAGCCGAGGACGGCTCGAAGGCGCTGGAGGTCTGCCGGCAGAAGCTGCCCGATGCCGTGCTGCTCGACTGGAACATGCCGGTCATGGACGGCTTCGAATTCATGGGCCACATGCGCCGCCTGCCCGGCGGCGACCAGCCCAAGGTGGTGTTCTGCACCACCGAGAACAACGTCGCCCACATTGCCCAGGCACTCAGCGGCGGCGCCAACGAATACATCATGAAACCGTTCGACAAGGACATCATCGCCGACAAGTTCGCGGAAGTCGGCCTGATCCCCGTCGGACAGGCCTTTGCTTAAGTCTTCCTGGCCTGAGTGTTCCCGGTAATCCTGCGAGAGGCTGCCCAGTGACCCCGCCCGAGTATGAGTATCTGCGGAAGTTCCTGAGAGACCATTCCGGTCTCGACCTGTCTGCCGACAAGCAATATCTGATCGAGAGCCGGTTGTTGCCGCTCGCGCGCAAGGCCGGACTCTCCGGCATTGGCGATCTCGTCCAGAAGCTGCAAGCTGGATCGAGCGCGCTGATCACCAGCGTGGTCGAAGCCATGACCACCAACGAGACCTTCTTCTTCCGCGACAAGGTCCCGTTCGACCATTTCCGCGAAACGATTATGCCGGAGGTGCTGAAGGCGCGCGCGGCGCGCCGGAGCGTGCGCATCTGGTGCGCCGCCGGCTCGACCGGACAGGAGCCCTATTCGCTGGCGATGAGCCTGAAGGAGATGGGCGCGGCGCTCACCGGTTGGCGGGTCGAGATCATCGCCACCGATCTGTCGCAGGAGGTTTTGGAGAAATCCAAGGCCGGCATCTACAGCCAGTTCGAGGTGCAGCGCGGCCTGCCGATTCAGCTCCTGGTCAAATATTTCAAGCAGACCGGCGAGACCTGGCAGATCAATCCCGAACTGCGCGCCATGATCCAGCATCGGCAGCTCAATCTGCTGCACGACTTCTCCCAGCTCGGCACCTTCGACGTGATCTTCTGCCGCAACGTGCTGATCTATTTCGACCAGGAGACCAAGATCAACATCTTCAACCGCCTCGCTCGTCAAGTCGAGGGCGACGGCTTCCTGGTGCTCGGCGCCGCAGAAACCGTGGTAGGGCTGACCGACACCTTCCGTCCGATTCCGGAGCGGCGCGGTCTCTACAAGCCGAATGACGCACGCAGCGCCGGTGCAAAGCCCGCGATCGCGGCGGCGCCTCCAAGGACCGCTGCAATGGCAGGCCTGCGCGCATGAGCGAAGATGGCAAGGGAGCGGAACGCGTGACGTTCAGTCGCGGCTATGATGTCTGCATCATGGCGATCGACGGAACCTGGCGTCGCGATTGCAAGCTCAACGCGATTTCCGACACCGATGCCATCCTCACGGTCGAAGGTTCGATCCAGGGCCTGAATCTCAAGGAATTCTTTCTGCTGTTATCCTCGACGGGCCTTGCCTATCGCCGTTGCGAGCTGGTGCGCGTCAACGGCGCGGAAATGGACGTCCAGTTCCTGCGCGGCAAGAACAAGAGGAAGCGCGCCGCCGCAAGCCATGACGCGACGGTCTGAGCACAGTCGTAACCTCCTGCTCGCTTTTCTTAACGCGTTGTGTCGGATTTTGCCGAAAACATCCGATTGAATTCGCGGCCTCCGTTTTACGTGGCCTAAGCGCGTGCGATGTACGCATGACCGGTCTCAATCGCAGGACCCGGTAATGCCAAGAAGCTCCTACTCCTCCCTCCCGTCAAATCTGTCTGATGCCGGCGAACGGCGACCGCTGCAGCTTCTAATCGTCGATGACGACGCTACGCAGCGCAGCCTGATCACGGTTGCAGCCAAGCAGGCCGGCCACGAGGTGACCGTGGCGTCCTCGGTTTCGGAGGCGATCAGCAAGCTTAGCGCCGAGCGCTTCGACTGTGTGACGCTCGATCTCGTGCTGGAGGACGGCGACGGCATCGAGGTGCTGCGCGTGATGTCGGAGGCGAAATTCGCGGGCTCGGTGATCGTCATCAGCGGCATGGATGGCCGGCGCCGCAGTGCTGCCCGCCACTTTGCCCGCTCCGTGGGGATCGAACTGCAGAGCCTGCCGAAGCCGCTCGATCTCGCGGCGCTGCGTATCAGCCTCGCCAATCTCGGCAAGACTGCGATGGGTCTGCCGACAATGCACACCTGGGGCGGTGTCGCCACCGATGCAATCGTGGCGCGTCACCGCGCTTAAGACGCGCGGGATACGCGCGGCCTCGGCCAAATCCGGTGCGGCCGTCGCACCGCGCGGTCGCGGTTTCAGTTGATTTTCCGGAATCAGAGAGCGATTTTAAGGCGAGGTTGAGGCCGGCCCTGCACGGCACCGAGCGCTGCGCTTGCCGTGGCGTAGCGGGGCGTGACGTCATCCAGCACGAAGATTTCGGTGGAACCCGGCGGATCGCAGGCGTCTTCCAGCGTGATCGCGGCCTCGATCAGGCGCATGCCGGTCTCGATCTGCGCGATCAGAGAGCGAAGATCGGCAGCGATCAACTGACGGCTGCCGGAAATGGCCGCTCGACACGCGGGCCGGTGCCAGCAAAATTTTGCATGGATATTCTTCGTCCCCCGGTCATTGGGCGCTACGCCGCTACTTGTGCGTTAACTTCATGTCCCGTACAAATGCGGGGGTGGGCCGAATCCGTGCCGAACGCCAAAACGCTTGGCGCGGACGCAAGTCTTCTCATGTCGGATGGACGTGGCACATGGCCGAAAAAACCTCCCGTGGCGAGATCTTCGTGGTCGACGACGACCCTGCCGTTCGCGACACCCTGTCGATGGTGTTGAAGGCGGCGGGCTATGAGGTGATCTGTTTTGCCGACGGCGCAGCGCTGCTCGCGGTCGCGCGAAACCGCACACCGGCCGCGATCCTGCTCGACGTCCACATTCCCGGCAAGTCGGGCCTCGACATCTTGAAGGAATTGCACGGCGAGGATTATCCCGCGCCGATCTTCATGATCTCCGGGCAGGGCGATATCTCGATGGCGGTCAGCGCCATCAAGAACGGCGCGCTCGACTTCATCGAGAAGCCGTTCCGCGGCAGCGAGATCGTCAACCGGCTCGACGAGGCGATCGGGGCTTATGCACGTCGGCAGGCGGAGAGCGCCTCGCCCAAGTTCGGCCAGCTCCACTTCCCCGGACGTGAGCCCCTCACCCGGCGCGAGCGCGAGGTGCTCGAGCAGTTCGCCGCGGGTGCCTCCAACAAGGAAGCCGGCCGTACGCTCGGGATCAGCCCGCGCACGATCGAGGACCACCGCGCCAACATCATGAAGAAGCTCGGCGCCCGGAACGCGGCCGACCTGATCCGCATCGTGATGACGGCCGCCCAGCGCGCGTCGTAGATTGCTCTCGTGCCCCGGACGCAGCGCATCATGCAATGATGCGCCGCCGAGCCGGGGCCCATGTCTCCAATTCACGGCAAACAGTTCTGGGTCCCGGCTCTGCGCTTCGCTTGTCCGGGACACCAGAGTTGCGCGCAACTTCAGCCGTCCAGCGCCTTGCGCAAAATTCTTGCGAGGTCCGACTTGCGGTACGGCTTGGCGAGTAGCAGCACGCCGGAGTCCAATCGTCCGTGATGGATGATCGCGTTCTCGGTATAGCCTGATGTGTAGACCACTTTGAGGTCTGGCCTGGTCTTCAGGATCTCGTCGGCAAGCTGACGGCCGTTCATCTTGCCCGGCATGATCACGTCGGTGAACAGGAGGTCGAACGGCTGTCCGGCCGCGACGATTGCCAGCGCTTCAACCGCATTGGCCGCCTGCAACGTCGCGTAGCCCAGCGAATGCAGCTGCGCCAGCACATAGTCGCGCACCAGGCGGTCGTCCTCGACCACCAAAATCGTCTCGTCTCCGCCATCGATCGCAGCCGGCGCCACGCCCTCACCGCTCGCAGTCGCCGTCATACCAGGCGGCAGGTACATCTTGATCGTGGTGCCGTGTCCTTCCTCGCTGTAGATCCTGATATGGCCGGCCGACTGCTTGATGAAGCCATAGACCATGGAGAGGCCGAGCCCGGTGCCCTTGCCGGGGCCCTTCGAAGTGAAGAAGGGATCGAACACGCGGTCCAGGAGCTTTGCCGGAATCCCGGCGCCGGTGTCGCTGACCGCGATCAGCACGTAGTGGCCGGGGCGGATGTCGTTGATGTTGGCGTAGCTTTCGTCGAGCCAGGCCGTTCCCGTCTCCAGGATCAGCTTGCCGCCGTTCGGCATGGCGTCGCGGGCGTTGAGCGCCAGGTTGAGAAGGGCGGTGGTGAGCTGGTTGGGATCGACGATCGCCACGCAGCTTTCCGCCTCGAACACGGATTCGATCTGGATCTGCTCGCCCAGCGTCGGGCGCAGCAGCTTGGCCGTGTCGACGATCAACGAATTGATGTCGATCTCGCGCGGTTGCAGCGGCTGCTTGCGCGCGAAGGCGAGCAAGTGCTGGGTCAGCTCGGCGCCGCGCCCTGCAGCCTCGTCGATCATCCTGGTGATGGCGGCAAGCTGCGGCTCCTTCTCGACCGCTTCCGCCAGGATCTCGATCGTCCCGGTGATGACGGTGAGGATGTTGTTGAAGTCGTGCGCCACGCCGCCGGTGAGCTGGCCGATCGCCTCCATCTTCTCGGCGTGGCGGACGCGCTCCTCGGCCGCGATCTTGTCGGTGAGGTCGCGGTAAAAGACGTTGAACAGCAGTCCTTCGCGACGGTTCAGCGCGGTGACGCTCAGCTCGGCTTCGAATTCCTTGCCGTCACGTCGGCGGACCATCATCTCGCGCCGGCGCTCGACGAGCCTGCCGTCTTCCGAGCTCACGAAGCGTTGCAGGCCGGCCCTGATCGTTTCGCGTTCGCTCTCGGCAACGATCAGGTCGACGTTGTTCCTGCCCAGCGCCTCGTCGCGCCGCCAGCCGAACAGCTTCTCGGCCTGCGAGTTCCAGGCCAGGATGGTGCCGTTCTCGTCAGTCTGGACGAAGGCGTCGAGCGATGTCTCGACGATGTTGCGGGCAAGCTGCTCGCTTTCCCGCAGCGATTCCTGCGCAAGCCGGGCTTCGGTCATGTCGCGCCCGACGAAGTAGAAGCGCTTCATCTCGGGAGACCACGTCCCCATCCAGGAGAGCCAGACCTCGTGCCCGTCCTTGTGGAGGCAGCGGGTGTCGGCGAGCTTGGGCCGTTCGCCGCGCCGCAAGGCGCGCATGTCCTCGCGCGACCGCTCCAGATGATCGAGATGGATGAAGTCGGCGCCGCTGCGGCCGATCATTTCCTCCGGCCGATAGCCGAGGATGGCTTCCGAGCTCGGACTGATCTGGGCGACATGCCCCCTCGCATCCATGATCATGATCAGGTCCTGCGAGGCGTCGAAGATCCGCCGGCGCTCCTCGAGCTGCTGTTGCAGTGCCCGCTCGGTGCGTCTGGCTTCGGTGATGTCACGGGCCGATCCGGAAGCGCCGATGATTTCGCCGCCGGGACCCCTGATCGGCGACAGGCTGAGGGAGATCTCCACGGGTGTGCCGTCCTTGCGCACGCGCACCGTCTCGAAGCGTTCGATCGGTTCGCCGCGCGCGATCCGTCGCAAATAATCCTTGCCCTGCTCGCGGCGGTCGGGAGGCACGATGATGGAGGTGTGCTTGCCGATCGCCTCGTCCGCCGAATAGCCATAGAGCCGTTCCGCCGCCGGATTCCAGCCGGTGATGATGGCGTCGAGCGACTGCATGACGATGGCATCGTCGGAGGATTCGACCGCGGCACTGAACAGGCGCTCGCGCTCGGCATGATGGCTTCGAGCGGCCTCGGTGCGGCGGTGCTCGCGAACCTCGCGTTCGAGAGCTGCGGTCTTGGCCTGCACCTCCGCTACCATGCGCGCGAAGGCGCGTGCCAGTGCGCCGGTTTCGCCCGGCGCATCGACCGGGATATCCGCCGGCCGCCCGCCGCCGATTGCCTCCACCGCCGTCGTCAGACGCCCGATCGGACGAGTCAATGAGCGGGCCACGAGCACCGCAAGTGAAGCCGCGGCAAGGACCGCAAGCACGCCGACCAGCAAGGATGTTTTTTGAATGGCTGCTGGCACGCGGCTGAATACGGGCGGGGGAATGGTCTCGATGATTGCGACCCACTCCTTGCCCGCAAGCAGCGCCGGCGCGAGCGCCGCGCCGCTCGGCCGGCCCAACCTGTCGGTCAGGAGCTGCGTGGATCCTTCCGTCTTTCCGACCAGGGCCGTAAAAAATGGAAATTCATTGCGCCAGTTGTCGTGCCGGCCATGCACTGAGCCGAATTCTCGCGTGCGATCGGGATGGACGAGATAGTCGCCGCGCGAATTCACGACGTAGATCTGCCCTCCCGAGCCGGAAGTCGAGCGAATGCGGTCGAGAGCCGGACTCATGTCGATATTGGCGATGATGATACCGAACGGCTTGCCGTCCGGCGTGAACAGCGGCGCTGCAACCCGCAAAGTCGGCATGTGAGGGGCCGTGGTCCCCCCCTGGCGGGTGGCGAGATCGATCGGTGACACATAAATCTCGCCGGGCGCCAGGCGAATCGTTTCCTGAAAGTAGAGTCGCTCGCTTTTGTGCTCCAGTTCGCTGTTCGGAATGATCCGGGCTGTTCCATTCGGGCCGGAGCGGTCGACGCGGACCAGCTCGCGCTGGTCGTCGTCGACACCGATGATTCGAAATTGCGCATAGCTGGGTTTGGCTTCGATCTCGGCGGCGAGGCGCCCTGCGATGCGCTCGCGCCAGGTCTGCTCCGAAACGCCGTCAAGAGGATCAATGCCACCGCCGATATGGGCGCGGATCAGGCCATTGATGCCTGCGGCGGAGCGATAGCCTAGGACATCGCCGCGAGCGCCGGCAACGTAGGATTCGAGATTGGTAGCCAGCAGGTGTGACTGGGCTTCGACGCGTTCCAGGACCCGTGGAATGACCGCCTGCGTGAGGTTGCGATAGCCGAGCCAGCCGACTGCGGCCACGGTAATCGCCACCAGCAGGATCATCGCGATGGCCAGCCGCGTTGCGAGCGTCATGGGGATTCCCGAATGACTGCGCGTGTTCTGGCCTGGAACAGAACGGAGGTCTTTGTCATCGGCGGCCGGTGCTGACATCCGGATTCCCCCGCGATGCCATCTGCGTCGCGTCCAGGCAGCCATCGACGGCCGCAAGCAGCGTGTCGGCACGGAACGGCTTAGGCAAGCTCGCCACTGCGCCGAGCTTGGTCGCCATCTTCAGGAAGTCCGGCTGGGCATAGGCGTCGGGCGCGGCCGACCGGCCGGAAATCACGATGATCGGCACCGCCGGCGCTCGCGCCCGAATGTGCCGCATGGTCTCCAGTCCATCCATTCCGGGCATGAAAATATCCAAGAACAACAGCTCGAACCGACCGGCCTCGAACATTACAAGGCCCTGATGGCCGTCGCCGGCGACCGTCACGCGATGGCCAGCCCTCTCCAGCAGCAGCCGGATCGTCATCTGCACGGCCGGATCGTCATCCACGATCAGGATGTTGGCCAAGTTCCAGTCCCCCGAGCCTGGTCCAGGTCGACCATGTCGGTCGAAGCTGGGATTGGGAAATTGTTGCGCGGATTCCGCGCAACCTGCAAGCACTTCGCGATGATGGAAGTGCCTTGTGGCGCGGCTCGGACGTGAGCTGTCTATATGCACGCTTGCATGTATAGCATGTTACAGCCGGTGGCTGCACTGCGTCTAGTCGCTCAGATATTCCGGATAGCGCGCCCGGATCCTGTCGAGCTCGCTGAGCGTGCCTGACAGATGCGTCCGCAAGTGCTGCTGCGCGGTCTCGGCGTCGCCGGCTTCGATCGCGCGGGTGATCAGCCTGTGGTGCCGCACGATATTCTGGGCCTTGCCGGGAGAGGGCAGGTGCAGGCGCCGCAAACGGTCGATATGTCCGCTGCGGCTGCGAACCAGCGTCCAGAGCTCCTGCTTGCCGGCGGCCACATAGAGCTGGGCGTGGAAATCATTATCGCCGGCGATGAAGCTCTCGAAATCTCCGCCCCTGGCGAATTGCTGCTGGAGCGCGATCGCGTGGTCGAGGCGGATGATCAGGGCTTCGTCATGGCTTTCCGCGAGCAGCCGCACGATCTCGAGTTCCAGCGCCTGGCGCAGGAAATGAGCCTGCTGGGCGCGGCCGACATCGACCCGGCTGACCACCGTCGCGTGCTGCGGAAACACGTCGACCAGTCCTTCTTCCTCCAGTCGCATCAGGGCGTCGCGGATCGGTGTCGAGCTGACGCCGAATTGCGCGGCGAGATCGGCGCGCGACAGCGGCGAGCCCGGCGGCAGCTCGAGGGCGAGAATGGCGTTGCGCAGCCGCTCGAACACCTGCGGCGCCGCCTGCCGGGCGCGGTCGAGCCGCGCGCCGGGGCGGGAGGCCGCGCGAGGCGCGGTATGGGACACTTCCATGGCTGCTGTTCCGGCGCGCTTGCCTTTGATGCACTAATACATTAGTGCATCAGCAACGCCGCTCGTCAATGCCGGCCGGAGGAAACGAACAACAATGATCAAGCAGTTCCAGCACGGCCTCGCCGCCGTCGCCATGATCGCCGCCCTGGCCCTGTCGGCGGTCGCGGCAGAAGCGCAGCAGAAATCCGAGATCGCGCTCTCGCGGCAGCCTGGCATCTTCTACATGCCGAGCCACATCATGGAGAAGCTGAAGCTGATCGAGAAGCACGCAGCTTCGCTTGGCGTATCAGGCGTCACCACCAAATGGATCACCTTCTCCGGCGGCGGCGCGCAGACCGACGCGCTGCTCGCGGGCGGCGTCGATATCCTCAACACCGGCACCGGCAATCTCCTGCTTTTGTGGGATCGCACCCGCGGTGGCGTGAAGGGCATCGTCGCAACGTCGGCGCAGCCGATGACGCTGATCAGCCGTGACCCCAACATCAAATCGATCAAGGATTTTGGCCCCACCGACAAGATCGCGGTGCCGACTGTGAAGGTCTCGACCCAGGCCATCGTGTTGCAGATCGCGGCCGCCGAAGCCTTCGGCGCCGACCAGTGGTCGAAGCTCGATGCCAACACGGTGCAACTCGGTCACCCCGACGCTTATGCCTCGCTCGCCAATCCCAAGCACGAGGTGCACAACCATTTCTCGATTCCGCCGTTCAGCTTCCTCGAGCTGAAGAACGTGCCGGGCGCGCATGTCGTGCTGAACTCGCCCGACGTGATGGGCGGGCCGCTCAGCCAGGCGCAGTTCTTCACCACGACCAAATTCGCCGATGCCAATCCAAAGATTATCCAGGCCGTGCGCGATGCGACCAAGGAAGCGCAGGACCTGATCCGCAGCGATACCAGGCAGGCGGTCGAGATCTACAAGGAGATCACCGGCGACAAGACCTCGGTCGAGGAGCTGTTGGATCTGCTCAAGCAGCCCGGCATGATGGAGTGGAATCTCGAGCCGCAGGGCACGATGAAATTCGCTGCCCACCTGTTCAAGACCGGCACGCTGAAGACGCAGCCCAAGGCGTGGACGGACTACTATCTCCCCGTCGCGCACGACCTGAAGGGCAGTTGATTTCATGGCGCTGCTCGATGTCAGCGGGGTGACGCTGCGCTACAAGACCTCGAGCGCCGTCGTCACGGCGACCGAAAAGGTCTCCTTCACCGTCGACAAGTCCGACCGCTTCGTGCTGCTCGGACCTTCCGGCTGCGGCAAGTCGACCCTGCTCAAGGCGGTCGGCGGCTACATGGTGCCGAGCGAAGGTCGGATGGCGATTCAGGGGCGCGGCATCGTCGGTCCCGGCGCCGACCGCATGATGATCTTCCAGGAGTTCGATCAGCTCCTGCCCTGGAAGACCGTGCTCGCCAACGTGATGTTCCCGCTTCTGACTGCGCGTCGGTTGCCGCGCAAGGAGGCCGAGGCGCGTGCGCGGGCCTATATCGAGAAGGTCGGCCTCACCCGCGTGGTCGATGCCTATCCGCACACGCTCTCGGGCGGCATGAAGCAGCGCGTCGCCATCGCCCGCGGCATGGCGATGGAGCCTGATATTCTCCTGATGGACGAGCCGTTCGCGGCGCTCGATGCGCTGACGCGGCGAACCTGCCAGGACGAACTGCTCCAGCTCTGGAGCGAGACGAAATTTACCGTGCTGTTCGTCACCCATTCGATCGCGGAAGCAATTCGCATCGGCAACCGCATCTTGCTGCTGTCGCCGCATCCCGGACGCGTCAAGGCGGAGGTAGTCGATGTCGACCGCGTCTCCAGCGACGATGGCAGTGCCGGGCGTCTGGAGAAGGAGATCCATGATCTCCTGTTCTCGTCCGCAGCAACGGCGCATTGAGGGAGCTTCTCATGGGCGAAGCGAGAATCTTGCTGCGAGCCGCGCCGGCTGCGGACGCCGTCAGCGCCGGGGAGGTTGAACGCAAGCTGAGCGTCCTTGAGCTCTTGTGGAACGACGGCTTCGTTCGCAAGGCCGTCATCATCCTGTTTCTTGCGGCGGTCTGGGAAGCCTACGGCGTCTACCTCGACAACCCCCTGCTGTTCCCGACGCTGCACGATACCTCCGTCACGTTGTTCGAGCGCATCAAGGACGGCACCATTCCCATGCGCGCCTGGACCTCGCTCAAAGTGCTGTTCATGGGCTATTCGGCAGGCATCGCGCTCGCCGCCATCTTCACCGTGCTCGCAATCTCGACCCGCATCGGCACCGATTTCCTGGAGACGGTGACGGCGATGTTCAATCCGCTGCCGGCGATCGCGCTGTTGCCCTTGGCGCTGATCTGGTTCGGGCTCGGCAATGCCAGCCTCGTCTTCGTGCTGATCCATTCGGTGCTGTGGCCGGTCGCGCTCAACACCCATTCCGGCTTCAAGAGCGTATCGAACACGCTGCGCATGGTCGGCCGCAACTACGGCCTGCGCGGATTGCCCTATGTCGCAAAGATTCTGATCCCGGCGGCCTTCGGCTCGATCCTCACCGGTCTGAAAATCGGTTGGGCCTTCGCCTGGCGCACGCTGATCGCGGCAGAGCTGGTGTTCGGCGTGTCATCAGGGCAGGGCGGGCTTGGCTGGTTCATCTTCGAGAACCGCAACCTTCTCGACATTCCTGCGGTCTTCGCAGGTCTCTTGACCGTCATTATCATCGGGCTCTTTGTCGAGAACCTGATCTTCCGCGCTATCGAGCGGAATACCGTCCAGAAATGGGGTACCCAATCATGACCAAGAAGAAGACGCCCGACCAGCTCCGCAGCGCGCGCTGGTTCGCGCCAGATGATCTCCGCTCGTTCGGCCATCGCTCGCGCACCATGCAGATGGGTTACGCTCCGGAGGAGTGGAAGGACCGGCCGATCATCGCCATCCTCAACACCTGGTCGGATGCACAACCCTGCCACATGCACTTCAAGTCGCGCGTCGACGACGTCAAGCGCGGCATCCTGATGGCTGGCGGCCTGCCGGTCGAGTTGCCGGCGCTATCATTGTCGGAATCGCTGCTCAAGCCGACCACCATGCTCTATCGCAATCTGCTGGCGATGGACGCGGAAGAGCTGTTGCGCAGCCATCCCGTCGATGGCGTCGTGCTGATGGGCGGCTGCGACAAGACCACGCCGGCGCTCCTGCTTGGCGCCACCTCGATGAACATCCCGGCGATCTACCTGCCGGCCGGCCCGATGCTGCGCGGCAACTGGAAGGGCAAGACGCTGGGCTCGGGCTCCGATGGCTGGAAGTACTGGGACGAGCGCCGTGCCGGCAAGATTTCCGACAGGGACTGGCTCGATATCGAAGCCGGCATCGCCCGCAGCTACGGCACCTGCATGACCATGGGCACGGCTTCGACCATGACGGCGATCGCGGAGGCCATCGGCATGACGCTGCCGGGCGCCTCCTCTATTCCCGCGGCCGACGCCAACCACATCCGCATGGCCTCTGAATGCGGCCGCCGCATCGTCGAGATGGTTTGGGAGGACCTGACGCCGAAGGCGATTCAGACGCGCAAGGCATTCGAGAACGCGATTGCGGTCGCGATGGCGATGGGCTGCTCGACCAATGCGATCATCCATCTGATCGCGCAGGCGCGCCGTGCCGGCCAGGACATCGGACTTGACGATTTCGAGATCGCGAGCCGCAAGGTGCCCGTGATCGCCAACGTCCGGCCGAGCGGCGATGCCTATCTGATGGAAGACTTCTTCTATGCCGGCGGTCTGCCGGCGCTGATGAGCCAGATCAGGCCGTATCTGCATCTGGATTGCATCACGGTCACCGGGAAGACAGTCGGCGAGAATATCGCTGGCGCCGAGGTCCATAATGACGATGTCATCCGCTCGGTCGACAACCCGATCTACAAGGAAGGCGCGCTCGCCGTGCTCAAGGGCAATCTCGCGCCCGATGGCTGCGTGATCAAGCCGTCGGCCTGCGCGCCGCGCTTCCTCAAGCATACGGGCCCGGCGCTGGTGTTCGACGACTATCCGTCGATGAAGAAGGCGGTCGACGATCCCAACCTCGACGTCACCGAGGACCACATCCTAATCCTGCGCAATGCCGGGCCGCAGGGCGGGCCGGGCATGCCGGAATGGGGAATGCTGCCGATCCCGACAAAGCTCGTGAAGCAGGGTGTGCGCGACATGGTGCGCATCTCCGACGCACGCATGAGCGGCACCAGCTACGGCGCCTGCATCCTGCACGTCGCGCCGGAATCGTATGTCGGCGGCCCGCTCGCGCTGGTGAAGAACGGCGACCGCATCACGCTCGACGTCGCCGCGCGCACCATCAATCTGGATGTGCCGGAGGCCGAGCTCGCCAAACGCCGCGCAGAATGGAAGCAGCCCGAGCGCCGCTTCGAGCGCGGCTATGGCTGGATGTTCTCAAAGCACATCAAGCAGGCCAATGACGGCTGCGACTTCGATTTCCTGGAGACAGGCTTTGGCGCGCCGATCGGCGAGCCGTCGATTTACTAGAGCAACTGTCATTCCGGGGCGCCGCGCAAGCGGCGAGCTATGGTGCGCAATTGCGCACCTGAGAATCCATAACCACGATCGGGAGTATGGATTCCGGGCTCGCGCCAAGTCGCGCGCCCCGGAAAGACGAAGATGAGAGAGCGAGAACGCAATGACAAAACTCAGCGACGCCACCCGTAACAAGCTCAAGTCCGTCTCCACCGCCACTGTCGCCACCGCGCTGTTCAAGCGTGGCCTGCGCATCCAGATGATCCAGGATGTGCATCCCCTTGGCCCCGACCAGCCGACCATGGTCGGCGAGGCCTTCACGCTGCGCTACATGCCGGCGCGCGAGGACCTCAACACCATCGAAGTGTTCCGCGATCACTCGCATCCGCAGCGCAAGGCGGTCGAGGATTGCCCGCCCGGCGCGGTGCTGGTGATGGACAGCCGCAAGGACGCGCGCGCCGCATCCGCCGGTGCGATCCTGGTGACGCGGCTGATGAAGCGCGGCGTCGCCGGCGTCGTCACCGATGGCGGCTTTCGCGATTCCGCCGAGATCGCCAAGCTCGGCTTTCCCGCCTTCCATCACCGCCCGAGCGCGCCGACGAACCTCACGCTGCACCAGGCGATCGAGATCAACGTCCCGATTGGCTGCGGCGATGCGCCGGTGTTTCCCGGCGACGTCATTCTCGGTGACAGCGATGGCGTGATCGTCATCCCCGCGCATCTCGCTGACGAGATCGCCAACGAGACGTTCGAGATGACTGCGTTCGAGGACTTCGTCACCGAGGAAGTCAGCAAGGGCCGCGGCATCTTCGGGCTCTATCCGGCCACCGATCCGCAGACGCTCACCGACTTCGCGGCCTGGCGCAAGGCGAACGGTCGCTAGTCCGCATCAACCACATCGTCACACGAGCCGGCCGACGCAACGGCCGGTTCAGAGCAATCAGGGAGGAACTGAAATGAATCTGTCACAACGCGATCTCTTGGCCGGTGCTGGTGCAGCGGCGGCTTCCACGCTTCTCGCCCGCGCCGCCGGCGCGCAATCTTTCCCGTTCTCGCCGAACCAGCGCTATCCGGATGCCGCCGTCCAGATCCTCGATCCCAGCTTTGCAAAATACCGGCTCTATTCCTCGACGATCGAGCAGGTCGCGACCGGCATGCGCTGGGCCGAGGGCCCGGCCTATTTCCCGGAGGGCGGCTACCTCCTGTTTTCGGACATTCCCAACAACCGGATCATGAAGTTCGATGAGAAAACCGGGCAGACCAGCGTCTTCCGCAGCAATGCCAATTACGCCAACGGCAATGCGCGTGACCGCCAGGGCCGCCTCGTCACCTGCGAGCACTCCGTCACCCGCCGCATTACCCGCACCGAAAAGGACGGCAAGATCACGGTGCTCGCCGACAAGTTCGAAGGCAAGCGCCTGAACGCGCCGAACGACATCGTGGTGAAATCCGACGACAGCATCTGGTTCACCGATCCGACGTTCGGCATCAATGGCGAGTGGGAGGGCAAGAAGGAAAAGCCCGAGCAGGCCACCACCAACGTCTACCGCATCGCCAAGGACGGCAAGCTCACCGCCGTCCTCACCGATCTCGTCAATCCGAATGGCCTGGCGTTCTCGCCGGACGAGAAGAAGCTCTACATCGTCGAATGGAAGGGCACGCCCAACCGCAGCATCTGGAGCTACAATGTCGGCGACGACGGCGCGCTGAGCGGCAAGACCAAGCTGATCGATGCCGCCGACCAGGGCTCGCTCGACGGTTTTCGCGTCGACCGCGACGGCAATCTGTGGTGCGGCTGGGGTTCGAACGGCGCGCTGCAAGCCGAGCCGACGGACATCGGCGGCCGCCGGGTGTTTCAGCTCAGGGGCAAGCCCGATGATCTCGACGGCGTGATGGTGTTCAACCCCGAAGGCAAGCCGCTCGCCTTCATCAAGCTGCCCGAGCGCTGCGCCAATCTCTGCTTCGGCGGCCCGAAGAACAACCGCCTCTATATGGCAAGCTCCCACTCCGTCTACGCGCTCTACGTGGAGGCGCATGGGGCGGTGTGAGGTGCACGCTGCTTGCGGTCGTCGCCTGGATTGAACGAGGCGAGGTTGGCGCTTCGCCTCTCCCGCCTGCGGGGAGAGGCCGGAATCCGCGCGGAGCGCGGATTCCGGGTGAGGGGGACTCTCCGCGAGTCCAGCTTTTACCGCGATTGCGGAAGCAGCCCTCCCCCAACCCTCTCAGCGCAAGCGCAGCTCGTCGCGGCCCCGTAAGAACGGGGAGAGGGAGAAGCTAGACCTCCGCCTTATCCATCATCCCAACCGCCCACAGTGCAAACGCATACACGATCGCAACCTCGTCGAGGCGGTCGAAGCGCCCCGATGCGCCGCCGTGGCCGGCGCCCATGTTGGTGCGGAGCAGAACCGGGCCGCCGCCGCTCATGGTGGCGCGCAGGCGCGCGATCCATTTGGCGGGCTCCCAATAGGTGACGCGAGGATCGGTCAAGCCGCCCATTGCCAGGATCGCCGGATAGTCCTTCGCCGCAACGTTGTCGTAGGGCGAGTAGGACAGGATGGTGCGAAAATCCTTCTCGCTCTCGATCGGGTTGCCCCATTCCGGCCATTCCGGCGGCGTCAGCGGCAACGTGTCATCGAGCATGGTGTTGAGCACGTCGACGAACGGCACCTCGGCGACGATCCCGGCAAACAATTCGCCGGCGCGGTTTGCGACCGCGCCCATCAGCATGCCGCCGGCCGAGCCGCCGTGACCAATGATGCGTTTTGCGCTCGTATACTTCGCCGCGATCAGAGCGCGTGCGCTCGCCGCGAAATCGTCGAACGTATTGGTCTTCTTCTCGCGCTTGCCATCGAGGTACCAGCCCCAGCCCTTGTCGGCGCCGCCGCGGATATGTGCGATGGCGTAGACGAAGCCGCGGTCGACCAGCGAAAGGCGGTTGGTGTTGAAGGAGGCCGGCATCGCGGCGCCGTAGGAGCCGTAGCCGTAGAGCAGCAGTGGCGCCGTGCCGTCGAGCTTGAGCCCGCGGCGATACAGGATCGAGACCGGCACCTCGGCGCCGTCATGCGCCTTCGCCATGATGCGGGTGGTGACGTAGTCGGCTGCATCGTGGCCGCAAGGAATCTCCTGGCGCTTGCGAAGCACACGCGAGCGCCGGGCCATGTCGTAGTCGTAGACTTCCGAGGGCGTCGTCATCGACGAATAGGAGAAGCGCAGGTTCGTCGTCTCGAATTCGTAGGAGCCCATCGTGTCGAGCGAATAGGCGGCTTCGTCGAAGGCGATGGCGTGCTCTTCGCTGTTGCCGAGATCGCGGATCACGATCGCCGGCAGCGCATTGGCGCGCTCCAGCCGCACCAAATGGCCGGCGTAGAGGTCGATGTCGATGACGTAGATGCCGGGGCGATACGGGATCAGATCGCGCCAGTTCTTGCGCTCGGGCGAGGCGAGCGGCGCGGTGACGATCTTGAAGTCGATGGCGTCGTCGGCATTGGTGAGGATGAAGAGCTCGCCGCCGCGATCGGCGAGTGAATACTGCACGCCCTCTTCACGCGCCGCGACCAAGCGTGGCGGTGCGTCCGGGTTGGCGAGATCGATCAGCCTCTGCTCGGATGTTTCATGGTCGCCGCCGGCGATCACGCAAAAGCGTCCGCTGGTGCTCTCGTGCAAATGCGTGAACCAGCCGGAGTCCTGCTCCTCATAGACCAGGATGTCGTCAGCCTGCTTCGTGCCGAGCCGATGCCGCCACACCTGCATCGGGCGGTGATTGTCGTCGAGCTTCACGTAGAAGAAGCTTTTGGCGTCCTTGCTCCAGACCACACCGCCGTCGGTTTCCTCGACGAGGTCGTCGAGATCCGTTCCCGTCGCCCAATCGCGCACGCGGATCGAAAAATACTCCGAGCCCTTGGTGTCGGCGGTCCATGCCTGCAGCTTGTGATCGGGCGAATGCCGGCTGCCGCCGAACCTGAAATACTTGTGGTCCTTTGCGAGCGCGTCGCCGTCGAGCACGATATGGCTGTCGCCGCCATTGCGCGGCATGCGGCCGAACAGCTCATGCTGTCCGCCTTCGCGGAACTTGCGGAAATAGGCGAACGCGCCGTCCGGCGAGGGCACGCTGGAATCGTCTTCCTTGATCCGGGAGCGCATCTCGCGCACCAGCGTCTTCTGCAAGGGTGCCGTGTGGCCGAGCAGGCTCTCGGTATAGACGTTCTCTTCGTCGAGATATTTGCGGATGTCGGGATCGAGCACGGCGGGATCGCGCAGCACCTCCTGCCATTTCGCGTCCTTCAGCCAGGCATAGTCGTCGCTCACGGTGATGCCGTGCCGGGTGAAGGAATGCGGCCGCCGCGGCGCGACGGGGGGCTTGGTGGGGCTGGCGGTTTTGGTCAAGTCGATCCTCGCGTCAGGGTGCGTGTCTTGCCCCTATATCGGATCGGACACGGGGGATTTAAAGAAGGGCCAAAGCGGACATGAGGCACCGATATCGCCACAAGCTCCATCGTGGTCCCCGCGAAGGCGGGGACCCATAACCCCAGGGAAAAGTTGTGGCGCGAGCTAGCAACCCCGAGTCTTCGCCAAACCACATCCTGTGGTTATGGGTCCCGGGCTCGCGCTTTCGCGCGCCCCGGGACGACAATGGAGTGCGAGGTGACGCCTACGCCCCGACCTGCTCGCCGAGATACGCCACCGCCGCCTCGAGGCCGCCCTTGCCGTGCGGGATCTTCAGCGCGTTGAGGCCCACTTCGATCACGCCGAGCGTGCCGAGCAGCATGGGCGCGTTGACGTGGCCCATATGAGCGATGCGGAAGGCCTGGCCGGAGAGATCGCCGATGCCGGTGCCGAGCACCACGCCGCACTTGTCCTTGCAATAGCGCTGCAGCACCGCGGGATCATGCCCGTTGCCCACGGTCACGGTCGTCACCGTGTTGGAGCGCTCGCCATTCTCCAGAATATTGAAGCCGAGCACCTGGCCCTCCGACCACATCGCGACCGCGCGGCGCGCGGCTTCGCCGAGCAGGCTATGCCGACGGAATGCGTTCTCAAGGCCCTCCTCGTGCAAGAGGTCGATCGCCTGGCGCAGCGCGAACAGCAGATGCACCGGCGCGGTGCCGGCATATTTGCGATAATGCTCGGTGCCTTCGCGTTCGCTCCAGCTCCAATAGGGCGTCGCCATGTTCGCCTTCTTGTGCGCCTCGAGCGCGCGATCATTCGCCGCGACGAAGCCGAGGCCGGGCGGCGTCATCAGGCCCTTCTGCGAGCCGGACATCGCGACGTCGATGCCCCATTTGTCCATCTCGAACGGCATGCAGCCGAGCGAAGCCACGGTGTCGACCATGTACAGCGCCGGGTGGCCGCTCGCCTTGATCGCCTTGCCGATCGCCTCGATGTCGTTCTGCACGCCCGAGGCGGTGTCGACCTGCACGACGACGACGGCCTTGATCTTGTGCTCCTTGTCACGGCGCAGGCGCTCCTCGACCTCGTGCGGGCGCACCGCGCGGCGCCAGTCACCTCTGAGCACCTCGACCTCGGCGCCCATCAGGGATGCCGCATGGCCCCAGCCGATCGCGAAGCGGCCGCTTTCCAGCACCAGCAGCTTGTCGCCGCGCGACAGCACATTGCTGAGCACGGCTTCCCAGGCGCCGTGGCCATTGGCGATGTAGATGTAGGACTTGCCCTTGGTCGCGAACAGTTTTGAGAGATCACTGATCAGGCTCTCGGTCAGATCGGTCATCTGCTTGGAGTAGATGTCGATCGCCGGACGATGCATCGCCCGCAGCACCTCGTCGGGCATCGTGGTGGGCCCGGGGATGGCCAGAAATTCCCGGCCCGCGCGAACGGTCATTGTTGTTCTTCCTTATGTGATGAAGACGGTCTGGAGGATCATCGGCTCACGCTTTTTACGCGCCGTGGGGAGCCAAGAAAAGCACGTAAAACGCGGGATAATCATGCAAGAAGCGATCGCCCGGACATGGCTATCGCCGCGTCTCGCGGCATCCGGCGGCTTCGGCTTCCTCGACCGAGCAGAACCAGCGGGTGCCCTTGCTGATCTTCATCTTGATCTGAGCGTACCAGCGGCTGGTCGGCTGGTGAAAGATGCATTCGCCGGCGCTGTTGACGTTGCCCTTGATGGTGCAATCCGGCGAGGGCGCGACGGGGCCCGACGCCGAGGCGAGCAGGATCGCATGCGCTCCTTCGGGCGGCTTGGTGGCGCCGAGGATCGCGGTCTTCTTGTTGCGCACGCGCCAGTCCCAGGGGGCGATGAAGGCGCCCTGCCACATGCCGGCCTTGGCTTCGCGCGCGACCGCTTCGTCGGCTTCATAGTCGTGGGAGATGCGGGTGAAGGCCAGCGCCCAGCCACTCCGCACCAGCCATTTCTGAATGTCCTCGCCGTCGACCTCGCAGCGCGCCACGGTGCGGCCGCGCCGGTCGATCGATCTCGCATGGCAGACCCAGTTCTTGCCCTCGGCGTATTTGGCGAGCTCCTCGCGCGCTGCCAGGCCGCAGGTCCAGCGCTCGCCCTTGGTGTTGAGGCAGAGCTGGTCGGTCGACGGCGCGTCGATGCCGCCGAGACGGATGCGGGTGTTGCCGATCTGGACGGAATCGCCGTCGCGGACCTTTGCCGTGCCGGTGATATCGGCAGCCTGCGCCAGCGACGGCAAGGCGAGGAGGATAATCAAGCCAAGAAATGTTCGCGACATGCCGGTCCGCGTCTGATGAAAATCCCGATAAGCCCAGCAATTGTGGTCGGTATTTGGCCGCCGGGCCAGCACCTGCCTAACTTATGGGCTTTCAACTTCCTGTCATCGTGATTGGAGGCTCGTGTCCCGGACGCGGTGCGGCGTGAAACGCTGCTCCGCAGAGCCGGGACCCAGAGATTGCGGGCGCACTCTCGGTGGCATGGGCCCCGGCTCAGCAGCGCACCGCTTTAGAAGCGCTGCGCTGCGTCCGGGGCACGAGACCTTTTTACCTCCGCCCCGCCATCACCTTCCTCGCCACCGCCAGCCCCATCAGCACGAAGGCCGACGTCACCTCCGGCCCGCCAACCAGGATCCGCGTCGGGGTCTTCATCTTGTTCCATTCATAGGCGCGGAACGGGCCGCGGCGGCCGCCTTCGCCGAGAGCTCTGACGATGCAGTTCAGCGCCGGCGCGAAGGTCTTGGGATCGGCGCCGAGATGACCGAGCGCGATCAAGGCGAGCGCCGCGTCGAATGCGTTCATCTCGGCGACGAGCATCTCGCCCTGGACATAGCCGAGCACGCGGGCGCGGATGAAATCGAAGGCGCCGTCGGGATCGATCGCGGCCTGGGCCGCCAGCGGCAGTGACAGGAAGGCGGCATAGCAGCGGCCGAAATAGGCGCTGTAGAGCTCGGGCAGATAATAGATGTGCGAGCGCGGATTGGCGAAGGCGCCGCTCGCCGCCAGCCGCTTCTGGAAGGCGACGATGCGATGCACGGTGGCAAGCCGCGCCGGCGTCTCCAGAATTTTCCAGCGCTTGAGATTGCGGAAGGACACTTCGAGGATGTCGAGGTTCAGCGTCGGATCGAGATCGTTGCCGTAGGGCCGCTCGCCAGCGAGATTGTCGATCCAGGTGGCGACGCCGCCTTCGTAATCGATGTTGTCGTTGAGCGGCACGGTGACGCGCGGCTCGTTGACGCCCTCGCGCACCTGGTAGCCGGCGTAGAAATCGAGCAGCGGTTGGGCGAGGATCGGATCCTCACTGCCTGCCTGCGTCGCAGCCGAGAACGAGCACGCCGTGGTGTCGCAGTCCGGCACGTAGACGCCGAAGCCCAGGTCCTGCTTGATCTGCGCAAAGAAGCGCGAGAAGCGCGGATGCGGCGCCGGCGCCAGCGCAGTGATGACGTCGAAGCGCGCGCCGTCCGCACCCTTCACTTCCTCGCGGCTGATGTTGATGCAGAAATCGACCATGTCGGCGATCGCGGCTTGCGCGGCCTTGGCGTCGGCGGGCGAGGCGAGGCCGGTCTCGCCATAGGCGAGCAGCGCCTCGATGAAGAAGGCGTCGTAATAGGCCGAGCGGTGACGGATCTGCACCGGCTCCCACATCGGCTCGGCGATGCCCCGCCAGGGCGGATTGATGATGGCGCCTGCGCTCGAGCGCGCGACGAAGATACGCGCCAGGTTGAACAGCAGCGAGGAGTTCTTGTAGCCGCGCGAGTTCAGGCCGGTCAGCGCCATGATCAGCTCGCGACCGCGCAGGTCGGGATCGCCGATCAGGTTGAACGCGGCATAGGTCGGCAGGAAGCCGTTCTGGCGGTAGCTGCGCAGCAGATGATGCGCGCAGTCGCGGATCACGTTGTCGATCTCCGCCAGCGCCGGCCCCGCACCGTTGAACGGCATCGGCGGCGGCTTGGGATGGTCGAGCGCGATGGTGTCGAGGAGGTCGGCGACGGGACGGCCGACCGCCTCCCAGTCGGGCTCGGCATCGTCGCGGGCACGGGTCAGCGCCGCGCGCAGCCGGGTGAGCCTCGCCTCGTCGCGCAGGTCGGGCAGGCCGGCGCGGCGGAGCAGCGCCCGCAGGGCCGGACTGCCGAGCGCAGTCTTGTAGAACTTTGCCAGATGCGGATCGCCGGTGGCGGGGCCCGCCAGCACGGGATCGCAGACGTCATAAAGCGAGGGGCCGTCCTTCCGTGCCGTCAGGGCGCGGAAGGCGTGCCCGGCGAAATAATGAAAGCTCATGAATTACCTGGTCGCGCGGGGCCTTGCCGGGATTCACGGCGCGTCGTCCCGGCAGCGCGCCTGTGTTTCCGCAAGTATTTGAAAAGTGTCACGAATTCGCGTGGAACACAAATGTGACCGATGTCACAGAAAAAGCCGGGACGGGAACTGCTTGTTCGGCCCTGAAAAGGGGCCGAAAGGATGAAAAAAGGCCCATCTGCGGCGTCAGCAATTAACCAGTATATTCAGTGGTTTAGCTAAAAAGAAGGGCAATCTATTGCCCCGGGGGCGATATCCGGTTAAGGGTTTGTTTGGTGCGGCGCCGCAAATTGCGCGCAATTCGGGGACACATCCCCGGCCAATCCCTCAAACCTAAAGACGCCATCGCGCTACTCAAACAGGTACGCGCGTTGCGATGGCTCCTGACAGGAATGAACCGAGATGAATGTAAGGCAGCTCGACATTTCCCGACGTACCATTGCGGTCGCCGCCGCTCTGATCGGCACGGTGTCGCTGGCGATCGGCGCCCACGCTGCCCTGAACATGCGCGCCCTCGATGCCGCCAAGGCGGTCTCGACCGCTGAGGTGACCGGTTCCGTCGGCCACACCTCGCGCCTCGCCCTCGTCATCGGCAATGGTCATTATCCCGACGCCAATGCGCCGCTGTCGCAGTCGATCAACGACGCGCGCGCGCTGTCGTCCTCGCTGCGCAGGGGCGGCTTCGACGTCGACATGGTGGAGGACGCCAGCAAGGACGACATGGTCCGCGCCGTCAACCGCCTGAAGTCGAAGATCACACGCGACAGCGTCGTCATGCTGTTCTTCGGCGGCTACGGCGTGCAGGCCGGCCGCGAGAGCTACATGCTGCCGGTCGACGCCGTGATCTGGAAGGAAAGCGACGTCCGCCGCCAGGGCGTCTCGATTGAGAGCGTGCTCGAGATGATGAAGGAGCAGGGTGCCAAGGCCAAGCTCGTCGTCGTCGATGCCTCGCGCCGCAACCCCTATGAGCGCCGCTTCCGCTCCTACAGCCACGGGCTGGCGCCGATCAGCGCGCCCGACAACGCGCTGATCCTCTCCTCCGCTTCCCCCGGCAAGGTCGCCGACGACGGCAAGGGCGATCACAGCGTGCTGGTCAGCGAACTTCTGAACAACCTCAATGCGCAGGGCAGCGCCGAAAGCGTCTTCAACAAGACCCGCGTCGCCATCTCCCGCGCCTCCGAAGGCGACCAGGTCCCGACCGTGTCGTCCTCGCTCCTGGAAGACGTCCAGTTCGACCAGGCCGGCGGCTAGTCCTTCATATCCACCAAAGTCTCCAGCAAAGTCTCGTGCCCCGGACGCGGCGCATCATGAAATGATGCGCTGCTGAGCCGGGGCCCATGCCTTTTTGCGGAGTCTTCGAAAGAGATGGGTCCCGGCTCAGCCCAGCAGCGTTGCACGCTGCAGTGCGTCCGGGACAAGAACCCTTCTTAAGCGTTACTTCGTCTCCGCGCTCGCCATCACGGGGCGTACCGGGTCGCCTTCGCGCAACAGCGCGCCGGCGCGGGCGACGACGATGTCGCCTTCGTTGACGCCGTCGCGGATCTCGATATTGCCGCCGGACATCAGCCCGATCTCGACGCGCTTGGTCTCGACGCGGTTGCGGCGGATGATCTGCACCACGGTGCCGGCGGGGCTGTACTGCACGGCGGTCAGCGGGACCGCGATATTGCAGCTCTGCCCGGTCTTGATCAGCGCGCGCCCGCTGGAATTCACCAGCAGCCGCCGCGGCGTCGAGATGCCGATATAGACCATGCCCTGCTGGACGTTCGGCTCGACCGTCGGCCCGATCTTGCGCACCTTGCCATCGATGTCGCCGGCACCCGCGATGCGCACGGTCGCCGGCTGGTTCACCGCGAGCTTCTTGATGTCGGCGGTGGCGACGAGGCCGACGAGGTCATATTCGCTGCGCGCCACGATCGAGAACAGCGCTTCGCCGCGCGCCGAGGCCGGCGCGCCGATCTGCGCCGTCGAAGCCGAGATCATGCCTGCAACCGGCGCCGTCACCTGGACTGTGCCGCCTTCGGGCAAGGCCAGCCGCGCCAGCACCTGGCCGGCGGTGATGGTGTCGCCGGCTTCCGCCAGGACCTCCGTCACCTTCAATCCGGGACGCTCGGGCCGCACCGAGGTTTCCTCGCGTGCGATGATCGTGCCGCTCGCTTCCACGATGTCGGAGAAACAGGACTTTGCCGCCTTCAGCACCGTGACGGCCGGTCCCTTGGGCGCCTCCTCATCGGCGGCGCGGGCCGGGAGGGGGCCAAGAAAAAGGCCAAGCCCCAATGCGGCGGCGACGGCCACGGGAAACAGGGTCTTGTTGGACATGCGGGTGCAATGACGCATCGGACTAATCCACGGGATCAAACGCTTCACTCGATAGCAGATGGCGGGGGCACAGACCATGGCGCCCCCGGTGCCCAGGCAGGAGCAAATGCCGCAGGCGCGTCCACGGCAAGCCCTTGATTAGTCGCGAGATTGAAGATCAGGTTCGGCGCCTGGTGCCATCCGTCAGCCGCGGCGTTCGCCGAGCAGCCTGCCCGTGGTGCGATTGATCAGGTGCAGGCGCGCACACGCCGGACACATGACCGAGTCGTGCGTATCCTTGGCATCCGTCGGCTCGGCCATGAGCCGATGCTGAACGTTCATGCCGGTCTGCGGGCATTTGAAGACAATATGACGATCCATTGCGTGCCGGAGTATGACGGCAGCGAGCCGCGACCGAAACTACGGATGATTGCGTAGGTCGGTCGCGGCTCCCGCACACTTACGGCAGCGTGACGAACTCCACCCAGTTCGGCTTCTTGCCGGTCGGATAGGACTTCAGCTTGGTTAACGCGCCGCTGGCCTGGTCGATCGCGTAGACCGACATGCCGTCGGACAATTCGCCGACGGCGGCGAGATAGCGGCTGGTGGGATCGATGTTGAAGCCGCGCGGCTGCTTCTCGGTCGGCACGGTACCAACCGTGGCGAGCTTGCCGCTTGCCGGATCGATCTTGTAGGCGGTCAGCGTGTTGGTGGTCCGCTCCGAGGCGTAGAGGAAGCGGCCGTCGGGCGCGACGTGGATGTCGGCGGCCCAGGGTTTGCCGGTGAAGCCTTCGGGCAGCGCGGTGGTCCGCTGGATCTCGCTCCACCCGCCGGTCTTGGCGTCATAGCTGAACGCGGCGACGTCGCCGTTCAGCTCGTGGATGAGATAGACGTATTTGCCGTTGGGGTGGAAAACGAAGTGCCGGGGACCTGATTTCTCGGGCACCTTGTGGACCGGCGGATCGCTCGGCGTCAGCTCGCCGGTGGCGGCGTTGAATGCAAAGGCCAGCACCTGGTCGGAGCCGAGATTGGTCGCAAACGCAAAGCGGTTGTCGGGCGAGGGGATGAAGGCATGCGCATTCAGTCCCGTCGGGATGACCTGCTTGGGCTCGCCGACGACGCCGGTATCGAGCAGCGGATTGAGCGCGACCTTGTTGCCGCCATAGGAGGCGCTGAGCACGAACTTGCCGGTACGGTCGGTCATGACATACGCCATGCTGTCGGCGAGCGGCCCGTTGCCGATGTGCTTGAGCGTGCCGGTCTTCTGATCGATGGCAAAGCTCACGGCCGAGAACGGCTGCGAGCGCACGCCGGCGATCAGCACGCGGTGATCGGGCGTCACTGCCAGCGGCGTCGAGGAGCCTGGCTTCTCGATGCCTGCGAAAGGCGCGGTCTGCACCGGGCTCATCTCGCCCTTGTCGTCGATGCGGAAGACCGAGATGTCGTTGCTGTCGGCATTGCCGACATAGGCAAATGTGTCGGCCATGCCGGCGCTTGCTCCAAGGTGGGTGGCGAGGACGACGGCGCATGCCGCAAGCGGCAGTTGCAGGGCAGTACGGCGGGTCGGTCGGGACATCAGGCTTCCTCCAGCTTTCCAAAATCGCCCTTGCCGTCCGGCATGGCTTCTCTTGGTTGCCGGCGAGGATACAGGCCTCCCTGCCATTCCGCCAAAATCCAGTTTGGATCGATCGATGTCGAAATTGTATCGATTGGGCGCCGCAAAGCCGGCCAGCCTAAATTTCCGCCACGCCCAAAAACCAGCCGGCGCGATGAAGACGTGGTGGCAAAGCATCGCACCGATCAAACCGACCGGAGGCCGCCGCCGACCAACAAGTGACAGTTCGGCAAGATATTGGCTCCAAGATGCTGGTCGAAGAATTGGTGCAAGAATTGGTGCAAGAATTGGTTCTTGGGTGCGCCGACACGCCGCAGCAGAAGAGGAACGGCATCGTCGCCCGGCTGTTCTAGAATTGCTGCTTGCGGCGGGAGGCTTTTGCGGAGGCTGACGTGTTTTGGATTTATTGGGACACCGCCTGGTCGATCATCATCAGCGGCATCATGTTCGCGACCATCGTCGCGCATCCCGATGCCGAGTTCGCGGAAGTGCGCGGGGCCGAACGCTCCTGAAGGTCGGCGCTGGGTCCTGGGCGTGTCCTCCGTAGTTCTGCGGAGTTTGCCCTTCCGCGCGCCTTCATCCGATGCGACGGCCTTTGCCGGTATCGAGGTGAACCAAATCTTAGGAGCGCGACGGTAATTTTCTGCATCTTTTTTAGAGGATGCGGCCCCGCAATGAAATTGTTCGGCAATCCCTCCATACGTTCGGTTCTCGGCGCCATCATCGGCATCCTCGGCCTGTTTTTGATCGCCCAGCTCGCGACCGGGCTCTATGGCGCCGTCGAGCGCAACGCCGCGGCGCAGAAGCTCGATCGTTATGCCGGCACCGACCAGCAGCTGTTTGCGACCCTGCTCGGCTTTCGCCTGGAGCGTGGCACCTTCCTGTCGGCGCTGCTCGCGGAGGGGCCGGCCAACGCCAATGCCGACAACCGCATCGCCACCAACCGGCAATTGTCGGAAGCCACCTATAAGAGCGTGCTCGAGCGTCTCGAGGGCGTGACCGATTCCCGTCTCGCCAGTGCCCTGAGCAGGCTGGTCGCGATCCATGACACACTCGTGCCACTTCGGCCCAAGGCGGAAGCTGCCATCCACCAGCCGAAATCCAGTCGTGACGCCAAGGTCGCCGACGATTTCCGCAAGACCGCCCAGGATTATCTCGACGGCATTCTGGCGTTGACGGGCGAGCTCGAGAATGCGCTGAAGCTCGGCGATCCCGTGGTCGATCACCTCCTGGGGGTGAAGCAGTCGGCCTGGGCGGCGCGCAATTTCGGCGGCCTGGTCGCGATCCGCCTGGAAGCCGCGGCGGCCAGCGCAAAACCCTGGAGCGCCGCCGACATGGTCGGCGCCGCCGAGGATACCGGCCGTGCCAAGCAGGCCTGGAGCCAGGTGCTGGATGCAGCCGGCCGCGCTGACGCGCCCGCCAGCCTCACCGATGTGGTCGCGCGCTCGAAGCAGGGCGAAGCCGCGGCCATGGTCGAGCGCCAGCAGGGTTTCATCAAGGCGCTGAGCAACAACCAGACGATCGACATCAAGATCGAGGATCTCTCCAAGCTCAACACCGCCATCCTCAACTCCAGCGTCGAGGCTGGTCAGGTCGCGCTTGCCGAGATGGTCGCGCGTGCCGGGCAGCAGATGGCCTCGGCGAAGTGGAGCCTGGTGTTCAACGGCGCGATGATGCTGGTCGCGCTCGCCATCACCGTGTTCGGCTTCATCCTCGTCAACCGCCGCGTCAGCGTCCCGATCCGGAAATTGACCCAGGCGATGCGTTCGCTTGCCGAGCGCGACTATGCGATCGAGCTCGCCGGCATCGAGCGTGGCGACGAGATCGGCGAGATGTCGCGTGCGGTGTCCGTCTTCAGGGAGAACATGATCACGGGTGATCGCCTCGCCGAGGAGCAGGCGGCCGAGCAGGGCCGGAAGGAGCGGCGCCAGCTTGCCGTCGAGCGGCTGATCGGAGAGTTCGAGAAGACCGTGACGGAATCGCTGCATACGCTCGCCTCGGCGTCCGGCGAGCTGAACGCCACCGCGCAGTCGATGTCGTCGACCGCCGAGCAGGGCTCGTCGAAAGCGGCCTCCGTTGCGTCCCTGTCGGGCGACGCGTCGTCCAATGTGCAGACGGTTGCCGCCGCCACGGAAGAGCTGTCGGCCTCGATCGCCGAGATCAGCCGCCAGGTTGCGGAATCCTCGAGCATTGCCGGGGCTGCTGCGGCGGAAGCCGATCGCACCAATGGCGAGGTGCAGGCGCTCGCGGACGCCGCCCAACGCATCGGCGATGTCGTCGAACTGATCACGGGCATTGCCGAACAGACCAACCTGCTGGCGCTCAACGCCACCATCGAGGCCGCGCGCGCCGGCGAAGCGGGCCGCGGCTTTGCCGTGGTCGCAGCCGAGGTGAAGAATCTCGCCACGCAAACCGCGAAGGCGACCGAGGAGATCACCGGCCAGGTTGCCGCTATCCAGGGCGCGACGCGCTCGTCCGTGACCGCGATCCAGTCGATCGGCACCACCATCCAGCGCGTCAACGAGATCGCGGCCGCGATCGCCGCTGCCGTCGAGGAGCAGGGCGCCGCCACACGTGAGATCGCCCGCAACGTGCAGCAGGCCTCCCAGGGCACCACGGAGGTTTCACGTCACATCTCCGGCGTCTCGCAGGCTGCCGGCCAGACGGGTGCGGCCGCCGGCGAGGTGCTCGATTCCGCCAAGATGCTGTCGCGCCTGTCGGACGATCTGAAGCGCGAGGTCAACCGCTTCGTCGAAGATCTCAGGGCGGCGTAGCTCGACTCCGCTCCGCTCTCTGTGCCCCGGATGCTGCGCAGCGCGCCGCCCTTCGCGGCGTGATGGGTTGCTGATCCTGGGCCCACACCGAACTGCAACGCTAGGTCCCGGTTCAGCAGCGCATCGTTGCACGCTGCGCTGCTGAACCGGGACACGAGAGTCCCAACTCCTCACGTCATGCTGCCAGGCATGAAGCAGCGGATCAGCGTGCGGCCGTTGACGTAGTACGGCCAGACCATGGTGCGACCGGCGCGGTTCGGCTCGGTGATGACGGTGTCGTCGGGCACCTCGACCCACATACCCTCAAGACGAACGCGGTAATGGCCGTCCCTCGTGTCCCAGTCGGCATCGGCTACCGCGGTGCCGTCGGCATCCGCGCAGCACGGTCCGCCGCCTTTGCTGTGCAGGCTTTCGAACCAGCCTTTGAGGGGGGAATTCGCAAACCGGCCGTCGTCGCGGCCTTGTGCGGGGGCGCAGATCAGAGCAAGCGCCGCAACGAGAGGGAGTAATCGATAGCCGACAGACATCCTTTCGCCTCTTGAGTTTCGCACGCAAAAAACCCTCCGGCCCCGAAGGCCCGGTGCGCACGTGATGCAGTTTCCGCTGACACCCACCGGCCGGATTGTTCCGCCATCAGCGATTGCGACAACCCGCGGGTTGAAGGTTTGATCCTATTTGGGAACGCGTACCATTGCGGCCCTATCGGTCAGAAGCTGTGACCGATTGCGGATGATCGAATTGCCAGCTTGATGCGCGCGCGAATTGAGCGCAGTTTGCGGGCGTGATTTGTCGTGAAGGGCTGTAAGGGGCGTTGGGATTCATGGTGATCGCATCGAAGGCGACAGTTGCCGTTTGCTCGCTCCTGCTGGTTGCGGCCGGCGGTGCCGCGATCGTCGTCGGCACTGGCGGGCTGTGGCAGGCGTTGCGCGGCGGGCCCGAGGTCAAGGTCGCCGACGGCAAGGCCAAGGTCGAATCCAAGCCGGAAGCCGGGACGGCGCTCGCCGCGCCGCCCACATTCCTGCCGCCGGGCGCGCCGTCCGTCGCACCGTCAGCGGCGCCCAGCAATGACGTCGCCACTGCCCTCGGCAAAGCCCAGACCGCGCTTGCCGATCTGCCGACGCCAACGGCTCCGTCGCCGGCCGCTAGCGAGGAGACCGGGCCGCGTTTCGATGTCGCCCGCGTCGATGAGGACGGCGAGGCGGTGATTGCCGGCCGCGCCGCGCCGGGCGCACGCGTCGAACTGCTACGCGATGGCGAGAGCCATGCTTCCGCGGTCGCCGACGCATCCGGCCTCTTCGTGATGACGCCGCCAAAGTTGCCGCCGGGCAGTTACAAGCTCAGCCTGCAATCGACGGCGCCGGACGGGAGCGTTTCGAAATCGAGAACCGACGTCCCCGTGACGCTGAACGCCATGGCCCAGCCGCCGCGCGCTGCACAAGCGCGTACCGATGTCGCCAAGGTTGCGAAAGAAACGCCCGCCAAAGAAACTTCCAAGGAATCGTCCAAGGAAACGTCTGCCAAGGATGACAGCTCGGCCGCGCCGCCGAGCACCGCACAATCCGTTTTGGCGCTCGCCACCGCACCGCCCGTCGAGAAGGGTCCGTTGCGCTCGAAGGGGGAGTCGACGGGTTCGATTACCTCGAGCCGCATCGTCATCCGGGGCGACAGCCTCTGGCAGATCAGCCGCCGCGCCTACGGCGACGGCCTCAGCTACGCCCTGATCTACAACGCCAATCGCGACAAGATCCACAACCCCGACCGGATCTATCCCGGCCAGACATTCGTCTTGCCGCGCAAGGCAAGGTGAGGGTTCTCGATCCCGCAAATTGCAGGGTGGGTGACCTGAGCGCGGGAACTTTCTGTTCTACCGCGCGTCATTGACGTTGTGACGAGATGCGGCTTGACGCAGGGACTTGACGCAGGGACTTGGCGCGGAGGAGGGAGCCAAGGTGACCATCATGTCGAAATCCCGCCGGGGAATTGCGGCCGCGGGGATCGCGCTGGTCACACTCGCGATGCTGCCTGACGTGGCCGAGGCCGGCTTCGGCCTGCGGATCGGCGGTCCTCTCGGCGTCGCGCGCTTCGCGATGGGCCGGATGCTCGGCGTTGCCGGCATCCGCCACATGCGCATGTCCTCGCGGCACGGCCGTGTCCGGATGGCCGCGCTGCGCCCGCAGGATCTCCGCTCTGCCGCGGACGCCGTGCGCCCGACCGTTCGGGCCCAGCTCACGGCGGTTGCGGCGCTCGCCGGCTGGCGCGGCGGCCGCGCCGAGCAGGGCTGGTGGCAGCACGCCGACGGCACCTATGGCTGGGTCGGCCCGCTGTTCTGGCCGTTCGCCGATGACGACATCACCGACTTCACCATGCGCGGCGATGGCACCGCACTGTGGGCCTATGGCTATGGCGATATCTATGCCGCGATCTTCGCGCCCTATGCCCCGACCGAGCTCGCCGCCTATACGGCGCCCGGCCGCCGTCACCGCAGGGTCCCCGAGCTCCAACAGCTCTGCGACACCGGCGATGCCGTCGGCCTTCCCGTCGATGCGATCCTGCGCACGGTGCAGCCGAACGAAGTTCAGCGCGCCGGCCTCGACGAGCTCGTCAGCGCCTGGGGCGCTGCGGGTGCGACCATCCGCGGCTCCTGCCCGACCGAGGCGGCCGCCAATGCGCTCGATCGCTTCGCGCTGATGCAGCGTCGCCTCGAGGCGATGATCAACGCGGTGGATGCGGTCGCGCCGCGGCTTGCAAAATTCTACGGCCTGCTCGACGACGAGCAGAAGTCGCGCCTCAACGCGCTCGGCAAGGACAGTCGCGCGAATGCTGCCGAGACCAAGCGCAAGGAGATGCAGGCCGCAGCCTGCAAGGCGCCCGCTGAGCCGCAGAGCGATGAGCAGGCCCAGCGCCAGTACGAGCAGCTCGTCAAGCAGCAATGGCCAGCGGACGACATCGCGACCGCTCTTCGCCTCGACGACACCAAGCGCGCCGCGCTGGAGGTGCTGCAAGACACCACGATGGGCACCATGGAAGCGTTGCTCCCCTGTCCGCCGCAGAACCTGCGCACCCCGCAAGCCCGCCTCCAGGCCGTGAAAGCGCGGTTGGATAGCATGCTCGAGGCGGTGAAGAGCGTCGGCGATGCGCTCGACGATTTCGAGTGGGGCCTCACCGACGAGCAGAAGGCGCAGTTCGAGGCGATGGGGCTGAAGCGGGGCGTGTGAGCGGCGAAGAGCGGTGTGCGGTGCCTGCGCTAACCGCACGCCCAGTCGAACTTCATATCCCTGAAATCGAGCTGCGCATTGCCGCCGCCGAAATTGTAGCCGCCGAAATATTCCTCGAACTCGACGTAGAACGGGCTCATCTCCGGCAGGGCCTGGCAGGGCCGCATGGTGCCGCCGATGTGATTCTGGGCGTGGTCCTTGACCCAGTCATGCAGGCGGAAATTTTCTCGGCGTGTCTCGCCGCCGACATAGTAGTAGTAGGGCTGATAGCCTGTCGGCTCGCCGCGATGTCTGAAGTCGTCGCGCGGCGCCTTGCCGGCATTGGGGTCGGTCGCGCGCGGTTTTGCGACAATCGCGCGGTTCTCGGCGAGCACAGCGCGCGGCGGCCTCGCAAACAACTTCGACGTACAGCCGGTACGGCTGTCCGCCAATTCGTCGAAGGCAGCCGCTCCGCCGACAGCGAGCCAGCGAGGCCGTTCGAAAGTCGCAAGGTTCGAGGGCTCGGGGGGTGTCGCGAACGCGCCGTCATATTCGGCTTGCGTGAGCAACAGGGCTGCGTATTCGTATTCGAGAACATCCTTCATGCGAAACGTGCGCGGATGTGCGGGCAGTGCTGCGATCGCCTCGCGGAATTCAGGATCGTAGGGCGGGCCGCCGTCATTGTGGTCAAGGGCGGGCGCGAAGAACGACAGCGCGACGATGCCCCCGCCATGCACGCGATAGTCGGGAGGCAAGAGAAGCGTGAAACCGTGCATCAGCGGATAGCCGGAGACGGGATCGAGCGGCCACTGCTCGCTCGTGATGCCCGGCGGCAGGCCGAACGCCCAGCCGCTATCGCTCTGCCGATCGACGGCGCGATCCAGCATCTGCAAATCATACGCGCGCGAAGGCGGGGCAAGCGTCACGGTCGTCTCCATGCAAACTTGAGCCTCGTCGCTGAGGCGATGGTTAGTCGTGGGAAGGAGGGATGTGGTTCGTGGGAGGGGTGGCGGAAATCTCATAGTGCCACTGCGGAAGGTGGTGCACCGATCTCAGCCGTCGTCCTGGCGAAAGCCAGGACCCATAACCACAGGGAGAAATTTGGCGAAGACTATTCGTTCGGTACTACGACCATCCGCGATTGATAGATTCCGCGGTATGGGTCCTGGCTTTCGCCAGGACGACGCTGGGGCATGTCCTTGCGCTCCTCACGGCTGAAGGAGCCGCAATAGCTCACATCCTGCGCCGCGCCGCCGATGCATCCACGACGTTGTCGACTTCCTCGCGCCAGCTCAAGATCTCCATTGCGAGCACGGGATGATTGAAGCCCTTGAGCTGGAGATCGTCGAGCGGGCGGGCTTCAACCCAGGGCTCGACGATGCCATAAACGCGCCGCGCCACCACGACCTGGCCGGCCGTGGCCTCGTCGCATAGCCGCGAGGCGAGATTGGTGACGCTGCCGATCGCGGCATATTCCAGGCGCTGCTCGAAGCCGATCTGGCCGAGCGTGGCATAGCCGAGCGCGACGCCGACGCCGAAGCCGAGCGAATGGCCGCGGTTCTTCCACTTCTCGGTCAGCTTGCCGATCGTATCGCGCATCTCGACGGCCATCTTCACCGCGCGCTTGGTGTGGTCGGCAAATTGGATCGGCGCATTGAACAGGATCATCACGCCGTCGCCGGCAAAGCGGTCGAGCGTGCCTTCGTAGCGGTGGATCAATTCGCCGAGCGCTGCGTGATATTCGCGCAGCACGTTCATTGCCTCTTCCGGCTCGGTCGCCTCGGTGAACGAGGTGAAGCCGCGCAGGTCGCAGAACACGACTGTGACCTCGCGGCGGTGGCTGTCGAGCAGCGCATCGTGGCCGTCGGAGGAGGCGATGAGCTGCGCGACCTGCGGAGCGAGGAAGCGCTCGAGGCGCTTGATGCGTCCGATCTCCCCGAGCTGCTTCTCGACGCGCTCTTCCAGGGAGCGGTTCCAGTTGCGGAGCTGCTCGGTCTGCTCCTGCAACTTTGCCGCCTGCTGCTGCACGGTCTCATGAGCGGCCGCAAGCTCGCGGCCCTTGTGGTCGACCTCGGTGAACAGGCGCGCATTGCGCATCGCCAGCACCGCCTGATGCGCGAAGGTGCGCATCAATCCGGTGAGGCTGCTTGCGAACTCGCCGCTCGCCCGGCGCAGCACCACCAGCGAGCCGAGCGTGCCCTGCTGGTCGACCAGGGGCACCACGAGCACGGAATGGAAGCCGGCGTTGACGGCGACGTCGCGCAATGGCTGCCTGGTCGCCTCATCGAGATCGGGAAGCGCGATCGGCTCGCCGCTCCGCGCGGCTTCGCCGAGCGGGCTCGCGCCCTCGTCGATGGTGATGTGCGCGCCTTCGACCGACTTGTCGATGCCGTTGGCCTCGACCAGGTTGAACTGGTGCTTGTCGGCATCGTAACCGTAGATCAAGACTGCGTCGGCCTGGCTGATCTCGAGCGCGCGGGCGGCAATCGTCGGCAAGACAGCATCGAGATCGAGCGAGGAGGCGACGGCGCGGCCGACTTCTTCGAGGACCTTAAGCTCGTTGATGGACTGCGCGAGGTCACGCGTGCGCGCTTCGACCTTGGTCTCCAGGCTCGAATAGGTCTCCTGAATCTGGTTCGCCATGCTGTTGAACTGATTTGCCAGTCCCTCCAGCTCATCGGAGGTGCGCACGTCGATGCGGTGGCTGAAATCGCCCTCGCCGAGCCGGTGCGCGCCGGCGCTGAGCGCGGTGATCGGGATCAGCATGCGACGCGCCAGAAGCGTGCCGGCGAGGATCGCGACCAGCAGGCCCATGCCGATCAGGAGTCCGATCCGCACCAGCTGGTCGCGGATCGGCGTCAGCGCCTGCGCAGTCGGCTGCTCGAACAGCACCGTCCAGCCGAGCTTTGGCACCTCGCTTGTGGCCGTCAGCACCGCATGGCCGTTGAAGTCGGCGCCGGAGGACGCGCCGTCGCGGTCGGAGGCGAGCGCGGCTGCGACCTGCGGCAGCTTCGAAAGGTCGGCGGCGACTTCCGGCCCCTTCGACGATGCTGCCAGCACTCTGCCATGCGGGTCGACCACATAGGCAAACGCAACCTTCCCGACCTGGGCGTCGGACAGGAAGTCGGCGAGGAAGCCGAGGTCGACCTCGGCCAGCGTGACGCCGGGCTTGAAGCCGGAATGCGCGACCGAGATCGATATGAACGGCTCCTGGTCGACGAAATGGGCCGGCGTGTAACTGGTGCCGCGGGCGACGGCGTCGGTGAAGCGCGTGTCGCGCGCGTAGTCCGTGCTGCTGCCGCTGGAGACCGCGGCGCGCGAGACGCGCTGCACCACCTTGCCCTCGCCGTCGAGCTGGGTGAGCCGGCTTACGGCCGAGACCTGGTTCAGGAGCTGGACATAGTCGGCGCGGCGCTTCTCGATGGTGTCCTGCGAGGCGCGCGTCACCCAGCTGATCTGGCGCTCGAGATCGGACATCGATTGCTCGATACGCTTGGAGACGGCTTGCGCTTTCTCCTCGAGGCCATCGGTCAGACTTGTCCTGGTGGCGCGATAAGAGATCCAGGTCTCCATCGCGCCGTTGACCGCGAGCACGAACACGACGAGGCCGACGAGGGAGACGACATATTTGGCGAACAGGCCCTCGCGGAAAAACCAGGTCTTGTCTCTCGCTCCCGCCATCCAGATCCTCACGCGCCACGGCCGATGCAGGGGCTGCCCGCCGTTCTAGCACAGTTCCGCCTGCACAACCGCCCAGGCTTGCCGGATATGGGCTAAGGCGCTGGCCGAACAGGAGATTAATTGTCGCTGCAAACCCAGCCCTTTCGGTTCCCTCTCCAGGGAGGGTAGGCCGGAAAAGACTATTCGAGGGACACGCGCCGCCGCAAAAATCACCGGTTAAACAGCTGGCGCAGCACGTCATTCATCGGCTGGCTATTTTGCTGCTCGGCGGACGGGTTGTCCTGGGCCGGCGGAGCGGGCGAGGCTTGCGGTGCCGGTTGGGTGGGCGATCCCGGCAGGCTCCGGCTGCGGCCGGTGCTGGTTCCGGGGGCGCCGCCGGACAGGCCCTGCTGGATCAGATTGCCGATCGCCTCGCCCAGCGACCCGCCGAGCGGATTGTTTTGCGACGGCTGTCCTTGCGGATTGGCGCTGCCGGCATTGTTTCCGTTTGGCGCAGTGCCGCCGAGACCGAGACTGCCCAGGATGTTGCCGAGGCTGGCGCCATCGGGGCCGAACAGGCCCTTGCCCATCTCGCGCAGCTTTGCGTAGGCAGCCTCCGGATTGTCGAGCACGCCCGCCATGTCCGGATAGATCTTTGGCTGCGACCAGGGGCCCTCGATCATCACGGGAATGCCGAAGCCGACGGGATCGGAGGTGCGGCCCTGGCCCTCGGTGGTCATCACCAGTTTCGGCTCGACGCGAAAACCCATCATCTTGGTGTCGAGCGCGATGGTGCCGGCGCCGGTCACGCGCACCAGCGGGCCGACGAGATTGAGATCGGTCGTCACCGCCTGCCCATTGTCGATGCGGAAGGAGGCGGAGAGCTGCGTCAGATCCGTGCTCTGCTCCTGGCTGTCCTGCCAGCCTGACAGTGTGGACGTGGTCAGCGAGCGGATCATCTGCGCGACATTGATGCCGCGTATGGCGCCGTCCTGGAAATTGGCGAACACCGTGCCCTGCATGTTGGCCATCAGGGCGCGCTGGCTGGTGCCTGCAGAGCGCACCGCGATCTTCGCTTGCAGCTTGCCGTCGAGCCGGTCGAAATCGGCGAGCCCCTTGAGCAACGGCAATGCGCGCACGCCGACCAGGTCGGAATGCATGGCAAAGCTCGGCGCGCCGCTGGTCGCATCCAAAATCACCTCGCCGGAGACCTGGCCGCCATAGGCGCCGAGATTGGCCGTACCGGCCTTCAGCACGCCGCCCGCGAGCTTTGCATCGAGCGCGAGAGGTGCGAAACGCGCTTCGCCGATGTTGGCCTCGGTCGCCGAGACCCGCATCTGCGCGTCGACATAGTTGAGTCCGGAGACGCTGATCGGCGCGTCGCTCCAGGGCTGACCGGCGGCGCCGTCGGCGGATTTCGACAGGGGAATGTCGAGCCGCTGGAAGTCGAGATCGAGCTTGACCAGCGGCTTGCTGGCGATGTCGACCGAGGCCCAACCGTTGAACGCGCCCTCGCCGAGCGTGCCGTTGATGCTATTGATCATCACGACCGAGTTGTTCAGCCGCGCCTCGGCGTGGCCGCTGAGCCGCGATTGCAGCAGGCTCGGCGCGTCGATGGCGAAGTCGAGCGGGATCGTCTGTCGCTCGACCGGCGCCGCAGGCGCCACTGCCTTGATGTCAAACTTGATGTCGTGATCGCCGGCCCGCGCCGTGCCCTTGAAATTGACCTTGCTATCGGCATTCACGGTCGCGTCCGCGTTGATCGCGCTGAGCCGGCTTTCGACACGGTCACGCGCGACCGAAAACGCCACTTCGCCGTCTGTGATGGTGACGTGCTTGATGCTGAACCCGCCTACGTCAAGCGGCACGGCCGGCTTCGGTGCGGAAGCACTCGTCGGCATGCGCTCGCGCAGCAGCGGCTGGTAGAGCACGGGGTGGGTGACGAGGAGATCGGAGATCCTCGGATGCCCCGACCACACGCTCGCCAGCGACATGTCGGCCTGAACGCTGTCGATGGTGAGGCGGCTGATGCCGGTGCGGTCCTTCGGATCCTGGAGCGTGAGGTCGCTCAGCGTCACGTTCAGTGTCGGCCACAGGCTGACCTTCGTGGTGCCCGCGATCGTCAGGCGGTAGCCGGTCGCGCTTTCCACCCGCGAGGTGATCGCCGAGGTCAGGAACCCGGAGGGGACACCGATCACCAGCAGAAGCGCGATGACGATGGTGAGGGCGGCGACCGCAGCGCCGGCGAATTTCACTGCTCTCATGTCGACTTTCCAAACGGTTGGCGGCGTCGAACCCGGCCGGGCCCGCTCACCCGTCCGTTGCCCGTCAGTTTATCCCGGGAGGGGAAACCGCTCCAAGCGGCCAAAAATAAACAAGGGGTGCTGCAAAATTATGTGACTTATGACACACTTCTCTCCGCGGGTTTTCCGCGACTCTGATGTTTGATGGTTCCAAGGGAATTGCCAAGGGGGGAATTGCCAAGGGGGGATTACCAAGGTCCTGCAAAGGAAATTGCAATGAGCAAACAGGCCGAATTTGCGGTCATTCTGAGAATGAATCCGATGTTCGTCGACCTCGGTGCAGACGAACTGCAGCGCTTGTCCAATCTCTGCCACACCCAGCATCTGGCGAATGGCGAAGTGCTGTTCCAGAAGGGGGACCCCGGCGATGCACTGTTCGGCGTCCGCCGCGGTCAGGTCCGCATTGAAACCGGCTCCTCCGACGGCAGCCGGCTGACGCTGAATTTCATGGGGCCGGGAGACCTGTTCGGCGAGGTCGCCGTGCTCGACGGCCAGAACCGCACGGCGGATGCGACCGCGGGCGAGGCCAGCGAGCTGTTCGTGCTGCGACGCGAGGATTTCCTCTCCTTCCTGGAACGCGAGCCGAAGGTCGCGATCAAGATCATCACGCTGCTGTGCCAGCGCATCCGCTGGCAGAGCGAGCGTATGGAAGAGTCCATGCTCCAGCCCCTGCCGGTGCGGCTTGCCCGCAGGCTTTGCGCACTGGCGGCCGATTTCGGTTCGGAGGTGCATATCTCGCAGGAGCAGCTCGGCGTCTTCGTCGGCGCCGCCCGCGAAAGCGTCAACCGTCAGCTCCAGGCCTGGCGCAAGGAAGCGATCCTGGACCTGCAGCGCGGTCGGATTCTGCTGAAGAACATGTCCAAGCTGACGTCGATTGCGAGGAATGAATAGGAGAAGGTAAATCCTACTCCGCCGCCGGGTGCACGATGCTCTTTGGCACCGGTGTTGCTTCAGCAGGTGCAGCCGTAACCGTCGGCGCACCATGGTGCTCGTCGGCGTCGGTATCGGCGCTGTGCACGATCAGCCGCTTGCCGAAGCGCCAGATCAGCGCGCCGATGTCATCCATCACCATGAACATCGCGGGCACGAAGACCAGCGACAGCACGGTCGAGAAGATCAGGCCGCCGATCACCGCAAGTGCCATCGGCGAGCGGAACTCGCCGCCGGCGCCGACCGCGAGTGCGCTCGGCATCATGCCGGCGACCATCGCGATCGTGGTCATCACGATCGGGCGGGCGCGCTTCATGCCGGCGTCGATCATGGCTTCGTCACGCGGCTTGCCTGCGCGGATTGCTTCGATCGCAAACTCGACCAGCATGATCGCGTTCTTGGTCACGATGCCCATCAGCATCAAAATGCCGATCCACACCGGCGTTGTGAGTTGCTTGCCGGTCACGAGCAGTGCCGCGATCGCGCCGCCGATCGAGAGCGGCAGCGAGAACAGGATGGTGATCGGCTGGAGGAAGGTGCCGAACAACAGCACCAGCACGGCATAGACCATCAGCAGGCCGGCGGTGATTGCAGTGGCAAAACCGTCCGACAGCTCGTTCAGGCTTTCGGCGTCGCCGGACGGGCTGACCCTCACGCCCTTCGGCAGGCTCTTCATCACCGGCAGCTCGTAGATCTTCCTGGTGGCATCGCCGAGCGCAGCGTGGCCGACGAGGTCGGCGGCTACGGTCGCCTGGCGTTCCCGGTCGTAGCGGTTGATGGTGGTCGGACCCTGGTCGAGCTTGACGTCGGCGATGACCGAGAGCGGTACGCCGCCCTTCTCGCCGTGCTCGCCGAGCGGCACCCGCAACTGTTCGAGGGTTTTCAAATTGCCGCGCGCGGCGTCCTCGAGCTGAACGCGGATCGGCACCAGACGGTCGCCGACGTCGAACTTCGCGAGCGCAGGTCCCACGTCGCCGATGGTCGCGACGCGGATGGTCTGCGACAGGATTTCGGTCGAGACGCCCAGTCGAGCCGCAAGCTCGGCGCGGGGCTCGATGCGCAGCTCGGGCCGCTCGAGCGCGGTTTCCGAGATCACGTCGGAGATGGTCGGGATCCGCTTCATCTGCGTCGCAAGCTCGCTCGCGACGTTGTTGACGATGTTGGCGTCGACGCCGGTGACGACCAGCGAGATTGCGCGCAGGCCGTTCTCGTCGAGGAACCAGAAGCGGATGTCCGGGATGTTTTCCAGCTCCCGGCCGATCGAAAACTCGAGCTCGCGCTGGGTGATCTTGCGGTCGTGCTTCGGCGTATAGTTGATGATCAGGGAGGCGCGCCGGACTTCCTGCGTGCCCGGCGGGACGCGGCCGCCGTCGACGAACACGCTCTTCACCTCGGGCCGCTTGCGCAGCTGCGCGACGATGTCCTCGGTTACCTTTTCGGTATAGGAGAGCTGGGTGCCCGGCGGCAGCTCGATCGCGAGCAGCGATCGTGCGCTGTCCTGCGCCGGCAGGAAGCCCTGCGGCAACAGCGTGATGCTCCAGATCGAGGCGGCGAAGATGCCGAAGCCGATCAGCACGGTGATGAAATAGTGCTTCACCGACCACGCCACGATCTTGTGGTAAGTGCGCAGCACGCGGCCGGGTGGCGGCTCCTCGTGATTGTGATGCTTGAGGAAATAGGCCGCCAGCATCGGGGTGACGAAGCGCGCGGCGAGCAGCGAGAAGAACACCTGCACCGAGACGGTGATGCCGAACTGCTTGAAGAACTGCCCGGCGATACCGGACATGAAGCTGGCGGGCGCAAAGATCGCGATGATCGTCAGCGAGATCGCGATGACCGCGAGCCCGATCTCGTCGGCGGCTTCCAGTGCGGCACGATAGGGCGATTTGCCCATGTTCATGTGCCGCACGATGTTCTCGATTTCGACGATGGCGTCGTCGACCAAGATGCCGGTCGACAGCGTGATGGCGAGGAAGCTGACGAGGTTGAGCGAGAAGCCGAGCAGGTCCATCGCCCAGAAGGCCGGGAAGATCGACAGCGGCAGCGAGATCGCGGCGATGATGGTGGCACGCAGGTCGCGCAGGAACAGCAGCACGATGATGACGGCAAGGATCGCGCCCTCGAAAAGGGTCGAGATCGCGGCCTCGTAGTTGCCCTTGGTGTATTCGACCGAGGTGTCGATCAGCTTCAGGTCGACGTCGGGATAGGCGATCTTGAGCGCATCGATGCGCTTCTGCACGGCGGCGGCGACCACCACGTCGCTGGCGCCCTTCGAGCGCTTGATGCCGAGGGCGACCACCGGCTCGCCGTTGAAGCGGGCGAAGGTGCGGCGATCGGCGATGGTGTCGGTGACAGTGCCGAGATCGTCGAGCCGGACCTCGCCGCCACCGAACAGCGGGATCATGGTGCCGGCCAGATCGCTCAGCGTCTTGGCGCCGGCCAGTGTCCGGATCGCCTGGTCGTTCTTGCCGATCTCGGCGCGGCCGCCGGCGACGTCGACATTGGTGCCGCGCAGGCTCTGGCTGACATTGACGGCGGTGAGGCCCATGGCCTGGAGCCGGTCAGGATCGAGCGAGACCAGAATCTCGCGCTCGACACCGCCGATGCGCTCGACCTGGGCGACGCCGCGCACGCCCTGCAGCGCGCGCTTGACCACGTCGTCGACGAAATAGGAGAGCTGTTCCGGCGTCTTGCCGGGCGAGATCGCGGCATAGGTGACGATCGGCAGGCCGATGACGTCGACGCGCTGGATCAAGGGCTCGGTGACGTTCTGCGGCAGGTTGGAGCGCACCCGCGTCACCGCGTCCTTGACGTCGTTCAGCGCGCGGTCGGTATTGGTCTCGAGCGCGAACTGGATCGTGGTCACCGACAGGCCGTCGGTGATCTGCGAAGTGATGTGCCGCACGCCCTCGACGCCGGAGACTGCGTCTTCAACTGTCTTGGTGACCTGCGACTCAAGCTCCGCAGGCGCAGCACCGAACTGCGACACTGCGACCGAGATCACGGGGATGTCGGCCGAAGGCAATCGCGTCACCGCGAGCTTGGTGAAGGACACCCAGCCCAGGATCAGGAGGATGATGGAAAAGACGACCGACGGCAGCGGATTGCGGATCGACCATGCCGAGATATTGAGAGCCATCAGCGTACTCGCGATCGATCGAGTTCATCGGCGAAGACTGTCTTGATCTGGTCGCCGTCATGGAGCGAAGAGCCGGCGTCGGCCACGACGATTTCGCCGACGTCGAGACCTTCCAGGATTTCGGTTGCGGTGTCGGACGTCAGCCCGACCCGCACCCGTCGCGTCTCGACCGTGTTTCCTTTGACCACCTGGACGGTGAGATGGTCAATGGCAGTCTTGGGAACCGCAACGCCGCAGCTGCGCTTGGCGTCGATGGAGGCGCGGGCAAACATGCCGACCTTCAGTGACGGATTGTTGGCAACGCTGATCCGGACGCGGCCGAGCTGCGTGGCGCGGTCGATCTCGGGCGAGACCAGCCGGACGCGCCCGATCAGGTCGGGGGCATCGTCCCGGCTGATCCGCACCGTCGCGCCGGGATTGAGTTTTGGCATATGCACGGCCGGCACCTGCGCATCGAGTTCGATCTCGCCGCCCACGGCGATGCGGAACATCGGGCCGGCCTGCGGCGAGGCCGGAGCGCCGACGACGGTGCGGACTTCGGTGACGAGGCCTGCTGCGGGCGCCTTGAGCGAGATCGGTCCTTGCGGTCCCGGTCGCGCCGGCTGGCCCGGCATCTGCGGAGGCGGGCTCAGCCGCGCCAGTTCCTGGTTCTCGGTGACGGTGGCACCTTCGGCGACGAAGAGGTCGGTGACGCGCGATCCTTCCTGGTCGGCGGTCACCACGGCCTCGCGGCGCGGCACGAAGAAGCCGGTCACGCGCACCAGATCGGAGAAGCAGGCATTGGTCGATTTCGTCACGACCACCACGGCGTCTCCGGGTGTTTCCTTTACCTCCAGGCGATGGCGGTTCTCGAACCAGTAATAACCGACGCCGAGCGCGACGATGAACAGCGCGGTTCCCGCAGGCTTGATATATTCGGTGATGTTCATCGCCGGATCATCCTGCCTGGCTCACGGCCCGCGAGCTCGCGGCCGCTATTGAAAGAGTTTCCCCGAAACGAAGCTGCGTCCCGCAGGGTTTGCGGGACGCGCATCGGACACTCGAATTTACAGACATTACGACCGGTCACCTGAACAATGTGCCGCCTTCACTTGGACGCGGTGGTCTTGTTTTCCATATTCACGACCTGCACCCGGCGATTGACCTCCGCCATCGGCTGGCTCGGATCCTTCAGCTTGCTCTTGCCATAGCCGACGGTGACGAGGTCGGCCGCGGGAATGCTATACTTGTCGACGAGGTAGCGCTTGATCGCGTCAGCGCGGCGCTCGGACAGGTCCTGGTTGTAGCCCTCGCCGCCAGCGGCGTCGGTGTGGCCGGCGACGACGAAGGTCGAGCCCTTGATGTCAGGATTGGTCAGCGCGCGGCCGAGCGCCTGCACGGACGGCATCGACTTGGCGCTGATGTTGGCCGAGTTGTAGTCGAAGGTGATCTCGAGATCGATATTCGGCTTGTCCTTGGCGGCGGTTGCGATTTCCTCGCGTTCGGTCACCGAGAGCGAGCGCGTGGCGCGGCCCCGCACGCTCTGGAGCAATTTGGTCTCGGCGGTGCTCGGCGCCGGATCGGTGGTTTGCGGTCCGATCGAGAGGCCGCGCGTCAGGGGCTTCTTCGGCGGCGCCAGCGCTCGCACGATCTGGTCCTCGGTGACGTTGTTGCCGGTGTCCTTGTCGTCGCCTGCGAATGCGCTCGATAGCGGCAGCGTCAGCGCGGCGCCGATCGTGAGGATCGAGAGGATCGCGGTCACGCCCTTTGCAGCCAATCTCATTGCCAGTCCCTCCTGCAAAAAAATCCTGCAACAAGCCCGGACGGGCCCTTGCGTCATCCTTGCGTTGGTCTCCGCGGGGCTCTCGGGGGTTCGAGGCGCGGCGCCCCGAATCTCAAAAAAATATCAACGTACTCCGTAACTTGCGAACTCCTGGCCGATGTTCGGATCCATCGCCTTGGCGTTCGCAATGTCCAGCGCGCCTTCCGAGGCCGAGCCGTTGCGCTGCTTGGCAAGCCCTCGCCCATAGAGCGATGAGGTCAGGCGCGGGTTGATCTTCAGCGCCGCATCGAAATCCGCGATGGCGTTCTTCACCGCCCCCGATTTCAGGTTGACCAGGCCGCGGCTGTCCAGCGCATCGACGAAGTTCGGGCGCAGCCGCAGGGCCTCGTTGCAATCCTTCAGTGCGCCCTGGAGGTCGCCGATCACGGTGCGGGTCCAGCAGCGGTTGTTCAGGGCTTCGACGTCCTTGGGATTGATCCGGATCGTGTCGTCGAAATCCTTGATCGCAAGGTTATAGGCGCCCTTGCTGGCATAGACCTGACCGCGCCGGTAGAGCGCGTTCACGTCGTCGGGGTTGGCCGCAATCTTGGCGGTCAGGCTCTTGATGGTCGGATCGTCGGCCAGCGCGGCCTGGCTCGGCCCAGTGTCGGTGTTGCCACCGGTATTGGGGCTGGTGCCGACGTCGGCCGGCTTCACTGGCGGCTGCGTCGCGGGAATCGCCGCATCAACCTGCGGTTTCGGTGATGGCGCAGGGGCTGGCGCGGGAGAAGGCGCAGGTGCGGGAGGCGGCGCTACATTCGCTTCGACCTGCGGCTTCGGCGGCGCCGGCGCAGCCGGAGTTTGGACGGGTGTCGGCGCGGGCGGCGGGTTGTTTGCAACCACCGGCGGTGTGGGGGCGGGTGGGGCCGGCGGCGGCGTGGCCGGCTGCGCCGTGGCGGTCGGCCGCGATCCGCCGGCGCCGGGAATGAAGGAGAAATCCTCGGCTAGCGAGGACGAGATCCATGGCACCTGCTCGTTTCGCGAGGCGCGGGTGACGCCCATCTTGGTGCGGTTCAGCGTTTCCTCCGCCATCAGGTCGGGGACGCGGATTTCCTTCAAAAGTTCCTGGACGAACAGGCTGCGGTCACCGCCGCCATCCGAGGTCACCGAGCTCAAGGCGGCCGAATACATCACCAGCGTGCCGTTCGGCGCGATCACCGGCGCGAGGCCCGCGGAGAAGCTGCGGAACCGCCGCTCGAACGGGTTGCGCCTGGAGGCATCGATCAGCGCGATCTTGACGCCGGCGCCGCGAGTATTGATCTCGCCGAGCACTGTCTCGATGCTGAAACCGTCACGGCGCACGTCGGACTCGGTCCAGATCTGGGCGTCGACCGGGATCATGTAGCTCTGGCGTGCCGACTGGATGCCGAAGCCGCTGTAGAAGATCAGCACGACCGCGCCCGGCTTGATCTTGCCATAGAGCTTGTCGAAGGCGCGGCGCATGCCGTCGCCAGTCAGGTTCTCGCCGACATCGACGGTAAAGCCGTCATGCTTGAGCTCGTCGGCGACGTCGCGTGCGTCGGTGATCGGCTCCTTCAGCGGGCTGTCGGCGTCCGGATATTTGGCATTGCCGATGACCAGCGCATAGCGGTCGCCGGCGGCAAAGGATGGAGCGGTCAGGACGACCAAGAACATCAAGAGCAGAAGCGAAAGAAAGCGAATCTTCATAACGAGCGCGGTCCAGCCAAAAAGGCGCCGTTCGCGAGCTTTGCGCCGCGGCGACCTTAACTTACGCAATTTGCATTATCAAACCGGGGGGTGGGGGCGTCAACCGCTTGGAGAACAGGCATTATCGCGACAATTGACCGCGACGTCGCGGGAAAGATGGGAGGGACGAAAGCGGCTGTCACGGCATCGCTCGATCGGAGGGGGGGCCCGGCGGGAACACCTCTTAGCGCGTCCATCGCGACAAAAATGTGATCGGTCTCACATGCGGGCCGGGCGAAAGGCGGCGTTTGACCTTTGCGTCCGGCGATGGCTTGGTGCTCGCGACCGCTCTTTAGGCTCCCCTCAACGAAAAAAGTGCAACCATGGGAAACCTCTACGAAGTCTACGCGCTGCGCTACGCGACGATGTCGCCCCGCACCCCCCACATGAACTTCCTGTCGCCGGACCCGCACGATAGCACCGCGCAGGATCTCGACTATTTCGTCTGGCTGATCCGCGGGGGCGGCCGCGATATCCTGGTCGATACCGGGTTCAACGCCGAGGAAGCCACCTTGCGCGCCCGCAAGCTGACGCTCAATCCGGTCGACGCGCTCGAGCATTTTGGCGTCAAGGCCTCAGCCATTGCCGACATCATCGTGACGCATCTGCACTACGACCACGCCGGCAATCTCGATCGCTTTCCGAATGCGCGTTTCCATCTGCAGGAGCGTGAGATGGCTTACGCGACGGGCCGCTGCATGTGCAACGGCTTATTGCGACATCCGTTCTCGGTCGAGCACGTCACGCAGATGGTGCGCCATGTCTATGGCGAGCGCGTCAGCTTCTATTCCGGCGACGGCGAGGTGGCGCCTGGCGTGACCGTGCACCGCGTCGGCGGTCATTCCGACGGTTTGCAGGTGGTCAGGGTCGAGACCGCGCGCGGGCCCGTGGTGCTCGCCTCCGACGCCGCGCACTATTTCGCCAATCTGCAGCGGCGCAGCCCGTTCCCGATCGTCTATAACGTCGGCGACATGGCCGCAGGCTGGGAGACGATCGAGCGCCTCGCCGGTCATCCCGATCGCTTCATCCCCGGGCACGATCCGCTGGTCACCGAGATCTATCGGCGCGCCAGCGACAAGGTCGATGCCTGGGCGCTGCACCTGCCGCCGACGCGGTCGTTTGTGAAGTGATGCATCTCCGTCATTCCGGGGCGCGCGTCAGCGCGAGCCCGGAATCCATTGAGCGGCCGTCTCAGTGGCCCGATGGATTACGGGCTCGCGACTTCGTCGCGCCCCGGAATGACGAGGAGAGAGAGAGCGAAACCCCGCTCTCAATCCCTCATCCTGAGGAGGCCGCGCAGTGGCCGTCTCGAAGGATGCGGGCCGAGATGCTGCAGCGGGGGCCTTCATGGTTCTCGCGGCGATGCGAAGCATCGTCCGCTAGACGGCGCTTCGCCCCCCACTCCAGATCGCGAATCTGCCGGCTCAACGAGGGCTGCGCGGTGTGCAAGCGCCGCTCCGCCGCGATCAAGAAGCTTCCTTCCTCTGCTACGGCTATGAAGTAGCGCAAAATGCCGGAGTTCCATCGGAAGCAGCTATATCTTCAAGGCATAGGCGGAGTTTACCAAAGTCTTTGTCTTCCTTCCAAGGGCCGAGCATGCTGTGCGCGGAAGTCATCCATCCTCCTCCCACACGGAGACTACCATGACCAAACCAAGCATCGTGTTCGCACATGGCCTCTGGGCTGATGGATCATGCTTCAGCAAGCTGATCCCGAAGCTCCTAGCCGAGGGTTATGAGGTCATGGCGAGCCAGCACGGCCTCGATTCACTGGCGACGGACGTGGCAGCCGTAAAGGCGTGTCTCACCCGCGTCCACAATCCGGCGATTCTCGTCGGCCACTCTTATGGTGGTACGCTAATCACGCATGCTGGGACCGATGCGCGGGTGGCCGGTCTCGTCTATATCGCGGCTCTCGCGCCGGATGCCGACGAGACCTCGCAGGGCCTGCTTGACAAGTTTGCGACGACCCCAGTGTTCGGCCACATTGAGGTGACGGACGGGCGCGTCTGGCTCAAGCAAAGCGGCGTTGCGCACTTCGCAGGAGACCTGCCCGAGGCGGAGCAGAAGCTAATTTACGCGACGCAAGGGGCGCCCGTGGCGGACCTCTTCAACCAAAAGGTCGAGGGCACGGCGTGGAAGTCCAAGCCGAGTTGGTATGTCCTCGCCACGGAGGACCAGACGGTTCACCCGGATCTGCAACGCTCTGTCTCAAAACGCATGAAGGCTGCCACGACCGAAGTCGCGTCTTCGCACGTCCCTATGTTGTCGAAGCCCGATCTGGTGCTCGATGTCATCCGCAAGGCCGCTGGAGCGGTGTCAATGTCCTGACGCCAATCCGGAGGCATACCGCAAGGGAGACCGTCGCAAGGTGGTCTCCCTCAGTCGTCCGACGTTGTTGGTATGCGATGCCTGTTCTTGGCCCTTGGTGGACCTTCGCTTATGCATCGTCGATGTCCGCTTCTTGGCAATGCGGGCCTCGCCATCCCGCACGCGCGTATTGGATTTACGAGTACCCGCCCTAGTACGCCTGCTTCGCATCCGCTTCTTCACTGGTCTGGATCAAATCAAGACTCTGCTCGATCTTGCCCAGCAGTGCCGACAATTGCTTGCGCTCTTGCGCGGAGAGGCAGCTGAGGATCTCGTCCTCCCGCCGCAACAGTTGCGGAAACAGCTCTTCATAGAGCGCGCGGCCCTTCTTGGTGAGTTGCAGGCGGAATTCGCGGCGGTCGGCTTCGTTCTCGACGCGCTCGATCAGGTCGGCATGTAGCAGCGCGGTCACCGCGCGGCTGATCGTGGATTTATGCGTGCGGGTGCATTGCGAGATGAACTGCGCGCTACAGGCATCGTTGCGGAAGCCGAGCGTGGCGAGCACGCGCCAGGCCGGAATGTCGAGCCCGTGCTGCTCCTGATATTCGACCGCGAGTGCGGAACTCACTTCCGCCGCCAGGCGATTCAGACGGAACGGCACGAATTTGAAAAGATCGAGCCGCGCCTTCGGCGACGCCTCGTTCGCGTCCTTCGCCTTCAGCGCGGCTTCGCTGGATGTCCTCGCCAAAAAATCGCTCCGAATGCCAGTTGACGGACGGCGGCGGCCGGTCCAAGATAGTTGCACGTGAGACTATCTAGCAGATAAGTCCCCTCCTGACCAGAGCGAAAGGTTAGCGCATGGCGCAGGCAAAAACCCAGTTCGGCTATCGCCGCCACCCGGACCAGGTTCGCCCCGGCCAGACTCCGGCCGAGCATGCGATCGTGGTGGTGGGCGCGGGGCCGGTCGGGTTGTCGCTCGCGATCGATCTGGCGCAGCGCGGCCAGCGCGTGGTGCTGCTGGACGATGCCGACCGGATCGGCGAGGGCTCGCGCGCGATCTGCTTCTCGAAACGCTCGCTGGAATATTGGGACCGGCTCGGCGTCGGCGACCGCATGGTCGAAAAGGGCGTGGTGTGGAGCGTCGGCAGGATCTTCCACGGCGAGTCCCAGCTCTACCAGTTCAACCTCTTGCCGGAAGAGGGGCACAAGCGGCCCGCCTTCATCAATCTCCAGCAATATTATGCGGAAGCTTATCTCGTCGATCGCATCAACGATCTGCCGGAGATCGACCTGCGCTGGTGCAACAAGGTGACGGCGCTCGAGCAACGCAACGATTCCGCCCTGCTGACGATCGAGACGCCCGAAGGCGCCTATCGCCTCTCCGCGCAATACGTTATCGCCTGCGACGGTGCGCGCTCCTCGCTGCGGCAGATGGTCGGTGCGGACTTCGCCGGTCAGGTGTTCGAGGATCAATTCCTGATCGCCGACGTCAAGATGACCGCGGAATTCCCGACCGAGCGCTGGTTCTGGTTCGATCCGCCGTTCCATGCGGGACGTTCGGCGCTCTTGCACAAGCAGCCGGATGACGTCTGGCGCATCGACCTCCAGCTCAATCGCTATGCCGACCCTGGCGTCGAGAAGAAGCCGGAAAACGTGCGGCCGCGGATTGCGCGCATGCTCGGGCACGACAAGTTCGATTTCGAATGGATCTCGCTCTACAAATTTCAGTGCCGGCGCATGGACCGCTTCATCCATGGCCGCGTGATCTTTGCCGGCGACTCCGCGCACCAGGTCTCGCCCTTCGGCGCGCGCGGCGCCAACTCCGGACTTGAGGACGCGGAGAATCTCTCCTGGAAGCTCGATCGGGTGCTGCGCGGCCAATCGCCGGCGACCTTGCTCGAGAGCTACCACGTCGAGCGCAGCATGGCGGCGGACGAGAACATCCGCGAATCGACCCGCTCGACGGACTTCATGGCGCCGAACTCGCACCAGGAGGCGCGGCTGCGCAAGGCGGTGCTGTCGCTGGCGAAAGAGACCGAGTTCGGCAAGCGCATGGTCAATGGCGGCCGGCTCTCGGTGCCTTGTAGTTACAACTCGCCGCTGTCCTCGGCCGACGTGGAGACGTGGAACGGTGGCCCGCGGCCCGGCTGTTCCATGCTGGATGCGCCGGTCAGGACGCGTGCGGGGGAGGGCTCCTATTTGACCGATATGTTCCGCAAGGGCGGAACGCAATTTGCCGTGCTCGGGTTTGGCAATGGTGCGGCGATCGAGCTGCCCGGCGACGTGAAGGACATCCGCGTCGGCGGCGAAGGCGGACTGGTCGACCCCGGCGGGCTCGCCGCAAAGCGCTACGACGCCGGGTCTGACACGGCCTATCTGCTGCGGCCCGATGGCTACGTCGCGGCACGCTTTCGTCATCCGACAAAGGCGATGGTCGCAGCGGCATTGTCGCGCGCCCAAGGCTTGAATTGAACAAGGCTTGAACTGAAGGTTTTGCGAGAATGGCTCTCTCTACCAGCTCGAACTTCGCGCGGCCCGATGACGCCTTCCGCGCCATCGTCGAGGCGCATCGTGGTCTCAGCGAGGAGCAGAGCGCGGATTTTGACGCCGCTCTGGTCCTGATCCTCGCCAACCATATCGGCGATATCGACGTTCTCCGGGAAGCGATCGTGCTCGCCAGGCGCCGCATGGTCGACGGCAAGCAGCAGCAACAGCAACAACAATAACCGTGCAAGGAACGAACTGATGGCGAAGAACTTCGCATCCACCGGCGATCTCGCGGAGAAGAAGGTCACCTTCTCCGAGATCGGCCCTGATCTCTATGCCTTCACCGCCGAGGGCGATCCGAACTCCGCCGTCATCGTCGGCGAGGACGGCTGTCTGGTGTTCGACGCGCAGGCAACGCCCGCGATGGCGAACAAGGTGATCGAGCGCGTGCGCAACGTCACCGACAAGCCGATCAAATATGTCGCGCTGTCGCATTATCACGCCGTCCGCGTGCTGGGCGCATCCGCCTACAAGGCGCAAGGCATCGTCGCCTCGCAGGAGACCTATCGGCTGATCGAGGAGCGCGGCAAGCAGGACTGGGATTCCGAGTATGGTCGATTTCCCCGTCTGTTCCAGGATGCGCAAAGCATCCCCGGCCTGACCTGGCCGACGCTCACCTTCGAAGGCGAGATGTCGATCTATCTCGGCAAACGCGAGGTGCGGCTGATGCAGCTCGGGGCCGGCCACACCTCGGGCGACATCGTCGCCTGGGTGCCCGATGCCGAGGTGATGTTCTCCGGTGATCTCATCGAATACCACTCGGCCTGCTATTGCGGCGATGCGCATTTGCGCGAATGGCCGCTGACGCTGAACGAGATCCGCAACTTCAATCCGAAGGCGATCGCGCCGGGCCGCGGCGATGCGCTGAAGGGGACCACGACCGCGCGCGAGGCAATCGCGATGACGCGCGATTTCGTCACCACGCTCTATGGCGCGGCCGAAATCTCCGTCGCCAAGGGGCGCACGCTGAAGGAAACGATGGCGGCGACGCGCGAGGTGATGGATCCCAAGTTTTCGAGCTTTGCCATCTACGAGCACTGCCTGCCATTCAACGTGTCGCGCGCCTTTGACGAGGCGTCGGGGATCGACGACCCCGTGATCTGGACCGACAAGCGCGACCAGGAGATGTGGGCTGCCTTGCAAGGAGGAGGATAGTCATGAACATCAACACCTCGCCTGATCAAATCGTTCGCAGCACGGCCCAGGTCACGCCGGGCTACATGTCCGGCTTCGGCAACAGCTTTGAGACGGAGGCGCTGCCGGGCGCGCTGCCGATGGGGCGCAATTCGCCGCAGCGCTGCGCCTATGGGCTCTATGCCGAACAGCTCTCGGGCTCGCCCTTCACCGCGCCGCGCGGCACCAACGAGCGCTCCTGGCTCTATCGCATCCGCCCGTCGGTGAAGCATTCGGGACGCTTCGAGAAGGTCGATGCCGGCCTGTGGCGCTCGGCACCGTGCCATGAAAACGATCTGCCGATTGCGCAGCTCCGCTGGGACCCGACGCCGATCCCGAAGGAGGAGATCACGTTCCTTGAGGGCGTGCAGACCATCACGACGGCCGGGGATGTCAACACCCAGGCCGGAATGGCCGCGCATGTCTACCTCGTCACCAAATCGATGGTGGACCAGCATTTCTACAATGCTGACGGCGAGCTGATGTTCGTGCTCCAGCAGGGCAATCTTCGTCTCGTCACCGAGTTCGGCCGCATCGACGCCGAGCCCGGCGAGATCGTGGTGATCCCGCGCGGCGTCAAATTCCGCGTGGAGATTCCGAACGGGCCCGCGCGCGGCTATCTCTGCGAAAATTATGGCGGCGCCTTCACGCTGCCGGAGCGCGGACCGATCGGCGCCAACTGCCTTGCCAACGCGCGGGACTTCCTGACGCCGGTGGCCTGCTACGAGGACAAGGACACGCCGACCGAGCTCTACGTGAAGTGGGGCGGCTCCCTGTTCAAGACGACGCTGCCGCATTCGCCGATCGACGTGGTCGCCTGGCACGGCAACTACGCGCCCTACAAATACGATTTGCGCAGCTTCTCGCCGGTCGGCGCGATCGCTTTCGACCATCCCGATCCCTCGATCTTCACGGTGCTGACCTCGCCGTCGGAGACGGCGGGCACGGCGAATATCGACTTCGTCATCTTCCCGGAGCGCTGGATGGTCGCCGACAACACCTTTCGTCCGCCCTGGTATCACATGAACATCATGAGCGAGTTCATGGGGCTGGTGTACGGCGTTTATGATGCGAAGCCGCAAGGCTTTGTGCCGGGCGGTATCTCGCTGCACAATTGCATGCTGCCGCACGGCCCCGACCGCGACGCGTTCGATCATGCCAGCAACGGCGAGCTCAAGCCGGTCAAGCTCACCGGCACACTCGCCTTCATGTTCGAGACCCGCTTCCCCCAGCGTGTCACTGAGCATGCCGCGAGGTCGTCGACGCTCCAGGACGACTATGCCGATTGCTGGAAGGGCCTCGAGAAACGCTTCGATCCGAACAGGCCGTGATGATTTGTTTTGCTCGTCATCGCCGGGCTTGACCCGGCGATCCACGCGTTTCCTCCCGTGCTGTCATTCCGGGGCGATGCGAAGCATCGAACCCGGAATCTCGAGATTCCGGGTCTGGTCCTTCGGACCATCCCAGAATGACGACCTCAATCCCGGAGAGTCTCGTGCCCCAACCCAACGACCCCAGCCTCCGCTCCTTCATCGACGTCGATCCGTCCTCCGACTTCCCGATCCAGAACCTGCCATACGGCGTGTTCTCGACGGCGGCCTATCCGGCGCCGCGGGTTGGTGTTGCGATCGGGGACTACGTGCTTGACCTCTGGGAACTCGAGCAGGATTCCCGGCTCGACGTGGGCCCGCTCGGCGTGTTCTCCGCGCCGTCACTCAATCCGTTCATGGCGCTGGGACCAAAAGTCTGGGCGAAGACGCGGGCGCGAATCAGCGAGCTGCTGCGTCGCGACCATCCGGAGCTGCGCGACAACGAGGAGCTGCGCAAGCAGGCCCTGGTGCCGATGCGCGACGTGCGGCTTCATCTGCCGTTCGCAGTCTCCGGCTATACCGACTTCTATTCGTCGAAGGAGCACGCCACCAATGTCGGCGTGATGTTCCGCGGCAAGGACAATGCGCTGCAGCCGAACTGGCTCTACATGCCGATCGGCTATAACGGCCGCGCCTCGACCGTGGTCGTGAGCGGCACCAGGGTGAAGCGGCCGCGCGGACAGTTGAAGCCGCCGACGGCCGAGGTGCCAAGCTTCGCAGCCTGCAAGCGGCTCGATTTCGAGCTGGAGATGGGCGTCGTCATCGGGCAGCCGTCGCCGATGGGCGGCATGCTCAGCGAGCAACAGGCCGAGGAGATGATCTTCGGCTTCGTCCTTCTCAACGACTGGAGCGCGCGCGACATCCAGCAGTGGGAATATGTGCCGCTGGGCCCGTTCCTCGCCAAGGCCTTTGCCACCTCGATCAGCCCGTGGGTGGTGACGCGCGAGGCGCTGGAGCCGTTCTGCACGAAAGGTCCCGAGCAGAGCCCGGCGCCGCTCGATTATCTCAGACAGGATCGGCCGCAGAACTACGATATCGAGCTCGACGTCTCCTTGCGCGCCGCCGGCACGAATGCGGCGACGAGCATCAGCCGCACCAATTTCAAGTACATGTACTGGTCGTCGGTGCAGCAATTGATGCACCACGCCTCCGGCGGCTGCGCCATGAATGTCGGCGATCTTCTGGGCTCCGGCACGATCTCGGGCCCGGAGAAGAACCAGCGCGGCAGCCTGCTGGAGATATCCTGGAACGGCACCGAGCCGGTGGAATTGCCCGGCGGGGTGAAGCGATCGTTCCTTGAAGACGGTGACAGCCTCGCGATGCGCGGCTGGTGCCAGGGCGACGGCTACCGCGTCGGCTTCGGCGAGGTCGAGGGGACGATTCTACCGGCGGAGTGAGGCGACGTTCTAACGCCACACTCCGTCATTGCGAGCGCAGCGAAGCAATCCAGAATCCTTCCGCAGAAAGATTCTGGATTGCTTCGTCGCTTCGCTCCTCGCAATGACGGTGTGGCGAGAGTCTACCGCTCCTCCGGAGGCACGCCGCGGATTCTGGCCGAATGCGCCGCGACAACCTCTGCGCTGTATTTCAAATGCACCCGCTTGTCCGACGGCAAGTGCTTCGTCACGCACACGCCGGGCCGCCATTCCTTCTCGGGGCGGATCGGGCGCGGCGCAAAGCCGCCTCCGCAGTTCGGGCAGACGTTGAAGAGTTTCGTCTCGACGCAGTCCGCACAGAACGTGCATTCATAGGAGCAGATCCGCGCATTCGTAGCATTCGGCGGCAGGTCGCAGTCGCAATATTCGCAGTTCGGCCGAAGCTGGAGGGCCATGGCTGAAATCTCCCCGAGCATGATTCGGACCCGAAGGGCCGCGTTGGCGCAAAGTGTGGAGCGGTCTTCCCTCGCGACAAACGCGGAAGGCGTTTGCGCGGAGATCATGCTCAAACAAAAATAGGCTGGCGCCGATCATCGCAGATCGCGCCCCTCGCGCGAATGCCGCATTTCCCTCGATTTCAGCCAGGCGTGAGTCCCTTCAAGGGCAGCCGCGAGCTCTCCTTCAGACGGTCGAGCACGATCGAGGAGCGCACATGCGCGACGCTCTGGTGCGGCATCAGCACGTCGTTGACGAGATTGGAGAGCCCCTTGAGGTCGCGCAGCACGGCCTTCAGCACATAATCGGCGTCGCCGGTGAGTGAATAGGCTTCCTGGATCTCGTCGATGCGGCCGACCAGGGTGCGGAACCGCTTGGCATTGTCGGGCGAGTGCGTCGCCAGGGTCACCTGGATGAAGGCGACGACGCCGAAGCCGAGCGCCTCGCTGGAGAGGTCGGCATGGTAGCCCGCGATCACCTTCTCCTCCTCCAGCCGCATCCGCCGCCGCGAGCATTGCGAGGCCGAGAGCCCCGCGATGTCGGCGAGCTCCTGGTTGGTGAGGCGGCCGTCATCCTGGAGCGCGGTCAGGATCTTGAGATCGAAGGCGTCGACCGGGATCATGCGTCATTTGTCCATTTCATGCACAAACCATGCATATGCTACCGGAATCGCGTCCCGTTTGCACGCCCATTGCGCGCCCCATGAAGGATAGTTCAGGCGAACAATCCGGGAGAGATCGCCAATGGGTCCGTTTCCGCACGATGCACCGCCCGCCACCATCAGCGCCGACAATCCGATGGGCACCGACGGCTTCGAGTTCGTCGAATACGCCCATCCCAATCCGCAGGAGCTGCACGCGCTGTTCACGCTGATGGGCTTTGCACCCGTCGCGCGCCACCGCACCAAGAAGATCACAGTCTATCGCCAGGGTGACATCAATTACCTCGTCAACGAGGAGCCCGGCACGCATGGCTTCGATTTCGTCGCCGCGCATGGGCCGTGCGCGCCATCGATGGCGTTCCGCGTGGTCGATGCGAAGGCGGCCTATGACCGCGCGATCGCGCTCGGCGCCGAGCCGGCCGAGGCAACGTCCGCGCAGAAGACGCTGGATGTGCCCGCGATCAAGGGCATCGGCGGCAGCCTCCTCTATCTCGTCGATCGCTATGGCGCGAAAGGCTCGGCCTATGATGCCGAGTTCGAATGGCTTGGCGCCCGTGACCCGCGCCCGGTCGGCGCCGGCCTGTTCTATCTCGATCACCTCACCCACAACGTCCATCGCGGCCGCATGGATGTCTGGGCTGGCTTCTACGAGAAGCTCTTCAACTTCCGCCAGATCCGCTTCTTCGATATCGAGGGCCGCGCGTCCGGCCTGTTCTCGCGCGCGCTGACCAGCCCCGACGGCAAGATTCGCATTCCCATCAACGAGGATGCGGGCGAGTCCGGTCAGATCGAAGAATATCTGAAGGTCTATCGCGGCGAAGGCATCCAGCACATCGCCTGCGGCTGCCGCGAGATCCACGGCACGATCGAGGGGCTGCGTGAGGCCGGCCTGCCCTTCATGCCGTCACCGCCCGACACCTATTTCGAGAAGGTCGACGCGCGGCTGCCCAGGCACGGCGAGGACGTCGCGCGATTGCAGCGCAACGGCATTTTGATCGACGGCGAGGGTGTCGTCGACGGCGGCCAGACCAAGGTGCTGCTCCAGATCTTCTCGGCGAACGCGATCGGCCCGATCTTCTTTGAGTTCATCCAGCGCAAGGGCGACGACGGCTTTGGCGAGGGGAATTTCAAGGCGCTGTTCGAATCGATCGAGGAGGATCAGATTCGGCGCGGCGTGCTGAAGGTGGACGACGCGGCTTAAGCACGTTGTTGGGCACGCTGTCTCATCAAACACAACTGTCGTCCCGGCGAAGGCCGGGACCCATAACCCCAGGGAGTGGTTGTGGCGCGAAAGCGGTAACCCAGAGTCTTCGTCAAACCACTTCCTGTGGTTATGGGTCCCGGGCTCGCGCTTCGCGCGCCCCGGGACGACGAGCGGGGAGTGCGGCGGCAGCGCCGCTACCGCCCCGCCTTCCACGCGCTCGTCACCGTCCCAATGTCCGCCGCTTCCGGCTCGCGAACCACTGACGGCGTGCGCGAGAACCGCGGCGCGGGCGCCGGCTGCTTCACGCCGTGGCGCTCGATGAAGACGTTGCGCGCGACCATGTGCGGATGCTCGGTGGCTTCCGACATCGTCAGCACCGGCGCGAAGCAGATGTCGGTGCCTTCCATGATCCTGCACCAGTCCTCGCGCGTTTTGCTCTTGAAGACGGCCTTCAATTTCTCCTTCAGCGCCGGCCAGGCCTTGCGGTCCATCTGTGCCTCGAAATCGGCGTCGGTGAGCCCGGCGTGTTGCCGCAGCAGCGCGTAGAATTGCGGCTCGATCGAGCCGATCGAGATGAAATGGCCGCAGGCGCATTCGTAGACGCCGTAGAAATGCGCGCCGCCATCGAGAAAGTTCTGGTCGCGGCCTTCGGTCCAGCGGCCCATCGCGGCCATGTCGAAGAAGAACGACATCAGCGAGGCCGCGCCGTCGCACATCGCGGTGTCGACCACCTGGCCCTTGCCGGACCTTTGCGCTTCCAGGAGCGCCGCGAGCACGCCGACCACGAGATAAAGCGCGCCGCCGCCGAAATCGCCGACCAGGTTGAGCGGCGGCACCGGCGCATCCTTCGTGCCGATCGCGGCCAGCGCGCCGGTAATGGAGATGTAGTTGATGTCGTGGCCCGCGGCATTCGCGAGCGGTCCTTCCTGGCCCCAGCCGGTCATGCGGCCGTAGACGAGCTTTGGGTTGCGCGCGAGCACGACATCGGGTCCGAGCCCGAGCCGCTCCATCACGCCGGGACGGAAACCTTCGATCAGCGCGTCCGCGTTGGCGAGCAGGTCGAGAACCTGCGCGATTGCGCCCTTGTCCTTCAGGTCGAGCTCGATCACCTTGCGGCCGCGGCCGGCCACCGACTTCATGCTCTTCTTCGCGCCGACGCGATCGAGCGTGACGACCTCGGCGCCCATGTCGGCGAGCAGCATGCAGGCGAAGGGGCCGGGGCCGATGCCCGCGAATTCGACGATGCGGAAACCTGCGAGCGGGCCGGAGGCGCGGACGGAGGAGCCTTCTGATCTTTCCTGGGCTGATTGATCGAGCACGTTGTTGTTTCCTCGGGGTCGCAAGACGGGCGCGCGAGACGCGGCACCCGTTGGACGTTCCTCTGCGGGGCGAGTTAATCCGTCGATTAAATTTTCTCGCCTTCGACCCGACGAGGCAAGCGCTTTTGATGCATGGGCGCATAATAAAAGCGGCGCGCATTGCTGCGCGCCGCGGAAAATTTGCGTCGAGACGCTAAAGCGCGATCAGCCCGCGGCGGCCACCGCGCGCTGCGCCATCACCTTGATCAGATTGGCGCGGTAGTCGGACGAGCCGTGCAGATCGGAGAGCAAGCCGCTTGCCGGGATCGTCACGCCGTCGATGCTTGACGCCGCCCAGTTCGCCTTGAGCGCGGCTTCGATCGCGCCAACGCGCATCACGCCGCTCTGCGAGGCGCCGGTCACGGCCACCCGGACGTCGCCCGACTTGGTCTGGGCAACGAACACGCCGGTCAGTGCGAAGCGCGAGGCCGGGTGCGGGAATTTGGCGTAACCCGCCTTCGCCGGAACCGGGAACGACACGGCGGTGATGATCTCGCCGTCCTCAAGGGCGGTCGCGAACAGGCCCTTGAAGTAGTCGTCCGCCGCGATCGAGCGCTTGTTGGTCTTGATCGTCGCACCCAGCGCCAGCACGGCGGCCGGATAGTCGGCGGCCGGATCGTTGTTGGCGAGCGAGCCGCCGATCGTGCCGCGATAGCGCACCGCGGGATCGCCGATCAGTGAGGCCAGATACGCAACCGCCGGGATCGCCTTCATCGCGGCGTCGCTGGTCGCGACGTCGTAATGCGGCGTCGCGGCCTTGATGGTCAGCGTGTCGCCGGAGGCATCAACGCCGATCAGCTCCTTGATCTTCGCAAGGTCGATCACGTCGGAGGGGCTGGCGAGCCGCTGCTTCATCACCGGCAGCAGCGTCTGGCCGCCGGAGAGATATTTTGCCTCGCTGCCCTTGGCGAACAGCGCGGCTGCCTCGTCGACAGAGGAGGCACGATGATAAGTGGTCTGGTACATCTTCGTTCCTCCTCTTAAGCCGCGTGGATCGTGCGCCACACCCGGTCAGGGGTCGCGGGCATTTCCAAATTGTTCTTGCCGATCGCGTCCGTGATCGCGTTGATCACGGCCGCGGACGCGCCGATCGCGCCGGCCTCGCCGCAGCCCTTGATGCCGAGCGGATTGCCGGGACAAAGGGTCGTGGTGTGGCTGAGCTTGAACGACGGCAGATCGTCGGCGCGCGGCATGGTGTAATCCATGAACGAGGCCGTGATCGGCTGTCCGTTGGCGTCATAGACGGCGTGCTCGAGCAGCGCCTGGCCGATGCCTTGTGCGAGGCCGCCATGGACCTGGCCCTCGACGATCATCGGATTGATCAGGCGCCCGAAATCGTCGGCCGCCACGAAGTTGACGAACGACGTCTTGCCAGTGGCGGGATCGACCTCGAGCTCGCAGATGTAGGCGCCGGCCGGGAAGGTGAAGTTGGAGGGGTCGTAGAAGGCGCTTTCCTTCAGGCCCGGCTCCATCCCGTCAGGTAGATTGTGCGCCGTATAGGCCGCGAGCGCGACCATCGGCAGCGCGATCGACTTGTCGGTGCCGGTGACCTTGAACTCGCCATTCTCGATGACGATGTCGGCTTCCGAGGCTTCGAGCTGATGGGCCGCGATCTTCTTGGCCTTGGACTCGACCTTCTCCATCGCTTTCAGGATCGCGGTGAGACCGACGGCCGCGGAGCGCGAGCCGTAGGTGCCCATGCCGAACTGCACCTTGTCGGTGTCGCCATGGACGATCGAGACCTGGCTGATCGGAACCCCTAAGCGTTCCGAAATGAGCTGAGCGAACGCCGTCTCATGGCCCTGGCCGTGGCTGTGTGAACCGGTCAGGACCTCGATGGTGCCGACCGGGTTGACGCGTACCTCGGCCGATTCCCACAAGCCGACGCCGGCGCCCAGGCTGCCGACCGCCTTCGACGGAGCGATGCCGCAGGCCTCGATGTAGCAGGAGACGCCGATGCCGCGCAGCTTGCCTTGGGCCTTCGCCTGCGCCTTGCGGCCTGCGAAGCCGGCATAGTCGATCGCTTTCATGGCTGCATCGAGCGAAGCATTAAAGTCGCCGGTGTCATAGGCCATGATGACCGGCGTCTGATGCGGGAACTGGGTGATGAAGTTCGTCTTGCGCAGCGCGGCAGGATCGACATTCAGTTGCCGTGCCGCCGTCTCCATCATCCGTTCGACCAGGTAGCTCGCCTCGGGCCGGCCCGCGCCGCGATAGGCATCGACCGGCGTGGTGTTGGTGTAGACGGCGATCACCTCGGCATGGATCGCCGGGATGTCGTACTGGCCCGACAGCAGCGTCGCGTAGAGATAGGTCGGCACCGCCGAGGAGAACAGCGACATATAGGCGCCGAAATTGGCGTAGGTTTTGACCTTCAGGCCGGTGATCTTGTTGTTGGCGTCGAACGCCATCTCCGCATGCGTGACATGGTCGCGACCATGCGCGTCGGTGAGGAAGGCCTCGGTGCGGTCGCCGGTCCACTTCACCGGACGGCCGGTCTTCTTCGACGCCCACAGCGCCACCATCTCCTCGGGGTAGATGTAGATCTTGGAGCCGAAGCCGCCACCGACATCGGGTGCGATCACGCGCAGCTTGTGCTCGGGCGCGATGTTGTAGAAGGCCGACAGCACGAGCCGCGCGACATGCGGATTCTGCGATGTCGTGTAGAGCGTGAAATGCTCTTCCGCCTCGTTGTAGTCGGCAACCGCCGAGCGCGGCTCCATCGGGTTCGGCGCGAGGCGGTTGTTGGTGAGGTCAAGCTTCACCACATTGGCCGCCTTCGAGAAGGCGTCGTTCACGGCATTCTCGTCGCCGATGACCCAGTCATAGATCTGGTTGCCGGGTGCCTCGGGATGGAGTTGAGGTGCGCCGGCCTTGATCGCGTCGGTCACGTTCGCGACAGCGGGCAGTTCCTCGTAGTCGACGACCACGGCTTCGGCGGCGTCACGCGCCAGGTTCTTGCTTTCGGCGATCACGACCGCGACCGCCTGGCCGACGAAGCGCACCGTTTCCGGCGCCATCGCCGGCCATGCGCCCATCTTCATCGGGCTGCCATCCTTGGAGGTGATGGCCCAGCCGCAGATGAGGTTGCCGACCTTGTCGTCGACGATCTGCTTGCCGTTGAGCACCGCGACCACGCCCGGCAGCTTCAACGCCGCGGAGGCGTCGATGCCTTTCACCTTGGCGTGCGCGTGGGGGCTGCGGATGAAATGGGCATACGTCATGCCCGGTAGCTTGACGTCGTCGACATACCGGCCCTTGCCGGTAATGAAACGCTTGTCTTCCTTGCGCACAACGCTTGCGCCGATGCCTTCAACACCCATGTCCTGTCCTCCCGACCGGAATTTGTTTGACCGCGCTTTCCATCGAAAGCTGCGGCGGTTGCTCGATTAGGCGAGGTCGCCGCTTACTCGGCGGCCTGCGCGACCTTCATGCGGCCGGCGGCATCCAGCACCGCCTTCACGATGTTGTGGTAACCGGTGCAGCGGCAGATATTGCCTTCGAGCTCGTGGCGGACGGTGGCTTCATCGAGCTGGCCACCGTGGCGCTGCACGATGTCGACCGCCGACATGATCATGCCCGGCGTGCAGTAGCCGCACTGCAAACCGTGATTATCGCGGAACGCCGCCTGCATCGGGTGCAGTTCGTCGCCCTTGGCAAGACCTTCGATCGTGGTGACGTTTGCGCCGTCGGCCTGGCCTGCCAGCATGGTGCAGGATTTTACCGCGCGGCCGTCGATATGCACGACGCAGGCGCCGCACTGGCTGGTGTCGCAGCCGACATGGGTGCCGGTGAGGTTGAGGTGATCGCGCAAGAGATGGACCAGCAGCGTGCGGTCCTCGACATCGACAGAGACAGCCTTGCCGTTCACTGTCAGTTTGACTGTAGACACGTGAGTACCTCCCATATGTGTTTTGTCGTTATTCCAATTAGAGACAGCGCGAACGGAACTTTGCAACTGGGATTTTGGGGACCGCGCGTCATGGAAAGGTCATCGCGGCCAGTCGAAGGTGCGCGATTCGATCATGACGTTTCGTGCCGCCGCCAGCTGCGTGGCGCGGCCCGTGAGACGCTTTCGGAAAGATCTGCTTCGCGCCTGCGTCGGCGTGCCTTCCATGCCGCCGCGCGACGTCGCTCGCGCTCGGACCTCAGCCCTGTCGCGCGTCGTTTCTCCCTTTGATGCCTTGTTCGTTGAGCGAATAGGAGCACGCGCTCACGGCTTTGTAATCGCGATCTTGGTAGTAGGTTTTTGCGAGCTAAGTCATTGATTTTATTGGAGGCGCCTCTGGCAGGGTCCGGCCGTCGCGGCGATTGGGGCGCCCTAGTACTTGCTGGCGATTGATCGAAAGCGGACGCCACCCCCTAGTCGAGCCCTACAAGCAAACAGGAGGGTGGAAGCGATGCAGATGAACGACAGTCAGCGGATCCCGGCGTCGAAGGCCAAGGTGTGGGCTGCGCTCAACGATCCCGACATTCTCAGGCGCTGCATTCCCGGCTGCCAATCGCTCGAGATGGCATCGCCGACGGAAATGACGGCAACCGTGGTGCTGAAGGTTGGTCCGGTGAAGGCGACGTTCAGCGGCAAGGTGACGCTGGCCGATATCGACGCGCCCAACGGCTATCGCATCATCGGCGAAGGCGCCGGCGGCGTCGCAGGTTTCGCCAAGGGCGGCGCGAAAGTCAGGCTCGAGGAAGAATCGCCCGACGTCACCATCCTGCACTACGAGACCGACGCGCAGATCGGCGGCAAGCTCGCGCAACTCGGCTCGCGGCTGATCGATTCGACGTCGAAGAAGCTGGCCGCGAATTTCTTCGAGAGCTTTGCGACTGTGGTAGCGCCATCATCGTGATTGACGCAGGTGATCGACGCGCGACGTCAGGTGCAACGATCGGATCGCGGCACGATGTTGCCGCAAATCCGATCGCGCATTGCGAGCTGCAAAATAATGGCAAGACGCGAGCGTCGACAACGAGATGAGCGGCAAACGCCGCCAGTGATTTGCACTACTACCTTCCGCCTATACTAAGCGCGCCAAGCCGATGCTGTAATTTCCAACGATGGATCGCAGACAAACTGCGCATCACGAGCGCAGCGCGCTCAGGCGCCCAACATGGCGTGCACACCAACACCGCGGAGGGAATACATGACCTTTGGAACGAAGGGCTTTTTGGCTGGCATTTCGATGATTGCGATGCTGGCCGCCAGCACGTCGGGCGTTCGCGCCAACGACTCGGTGCTCAAGGCGCAATCCGATGCGAACCAGTGGGCGGTTTCCGGCCACGACTATGGCAACACGCGCTTCAGCCCGCTCAATCAGATCAACACCGAGAACGCCGGCAAGCTGACGCTCGCCTATTCGTTCTCGCTGGCGTCGCTGCGCTCGAACGAATCCTCGCCGATCGTGATCGGCAACACGCTCTACGTCTCGAGCTCCTGGGGCCCGAAATACGTCTACGCGCTCGATGCCGCGACCGGCGCGCGCAAATGGACCTGGGAGCCCGACATTCCCGATGACGTGCTGCAATACGCCTGCTGCGACGTGAACAATCGCGGCGTCACCTACGCCGACGGCAAGATCTTCGTCGGCCGCCTCGACGGCAAGCTGACGGCGCTCGATGCTGCGACCGGCAAGTCGCTGTGGACCGCCAAGGTGGTCGACTACAAGCAGGGTTCGGTCATCACTTCGCCGCCGCTCGTCGTTCGCGACAGGGTCATCACAGGCTTCGGCGGCGGCGAGTATGGCGTGCGCGGCGCGCTGCTCGCGTTCGACATCAACACTGGCAAGCAGATGTGGCAGACCTTCACCGTCCCCAAACCGGACGAACCAGGCGGCGACACCTGGAAGGGCGACTCCGCCGAACACGGCGGCGGTGCGGCCTGGCTGGTCGGCTCCTATGATCCCAAGAGCGATACGGTCTATTGGGGTACCAGCAATCCCGCTCCGTGGAACTCGGCTGTCCGCTCGACGGGCAATGGCGATTTCGGCAAGCTGACCAATCTCTATACGGCGTCCACGCTCGCCCTCGACCCCAACACCGGCAGGATCAAGTGGCACATCCAGACCACGCCGGCCGATGCCTGGGACTATGACGGCGTCAACGAGGCCGTGCTCGCCGACCTCAATATCGGCGGCAGCAACGTTCCGGCGCTGATGAAGGCGGATCGCAACGGCTTCTTTTTCGTCGCCAACCGCGAGACCGGCAAGGTTCTTTCGGCAGAAAAATATGTCTTCTCGAACTGGGCGCAGAAGTGGGACGTCGCCACCATGCGTGCGGTCGAAGACCCCGAGAAGCGTCCGGGACCAGGCCATCCCATCAAGGACGTCTGTCCGAACCTGATCGGCGGCAAGAACTGGCAGCCGATGTCGTTCAATCCGCAGACCGGTCTCGTCTACATCCCGTCCAACAATGTTTGCATGGACTGGTCGGTGAGCGACATTTCCTACAAGCGCGGCGTGTTCTATCTGGGTGGTGAGTTCCCGCCCAAGGAAGGCCCCGGCGGCTTCATGGGCGAGCTCGTGGCCTGGGATCCGGTCGCGCAGAAGAAGGTCTGGTCCATCAAGGAAGACCTGCCGTTCAACGGTGGCACGCTGACCACGGCTGGCGGCCTGGTGTTTGCCGGTAACATCCATGGCGATTTCCGCGCCATCGATGCGAAGTCCGGTAAGGTGCTCTGGAGCAAGAATCTCGGCTCCGGCATTGGTGCAGGTCCCGTGACCTATCAGGTCGACGGCAAGCAATATGTGGCCATCGTCGTCGGTCGCACCGCTGCGATGCCCGCATTCCTGGGCGGCATCGGCGGGAAGATGACGGCCGCAGCTCCCGAGGGCGGTTCGCTCTTCGTGTTCTCCGTCCAGTGACCACTCGCGCGCGTATCTCAGAGGTGACGAGATACGCGCGCGCTTTTTCCAGACGATCGTTGCGGCATCGGTTGATGCCTCGTGCCGCAACGCCTGGTCCAACAAGTCCCAACTACGGGAGATGAGGATGCGCCGGAATCATCTTGGAAGCGGCAAGAGCCGAAATCGCGCCATGACAGCGCTGGTCGCATGGGTCGCAGCGTCCGCGATGACCGCGCCCATCGCAACGGCTCACGCGGACGAGGCGCAGCCGTTCCGGCTCTGCGCCGATCCGACCAATCTGCCGTTTTCGAGCGACGGTGCGTCGCAGCCGGGCTTCTATGTCGAGATCGGGCAGGCCCTGGCGCAGGCGCTCGGCCAGCCGATCGCGTATGACTGGTACAAATCCTATTTCGGCAAGCGCACCGTGCGCGTCACGCTGCTCGGCAAGCAATGCGACGCCATGATCGGCCTGCCGCGCTCCGAGGACTTCATGGGACCGGCCGTGATCTTCTCCAACACTTTCGCAAAGGAAGGCTATGCCCTCGTGGCGGCGAAGGGACAGGCGATCGGCGGCGTCGAAGGCCTCAAGGGCAGGCGCGTCGCCGTGCAGTTCGCCAGCACGCCGCAAAACCTGCTCGCGAGCCGCGATGACATCCAGAAGGTGACCGTGCTGTCGCCCGAGGAAGGCATGCAGGCGCTCGACCAGGGCAAGGCCGACGTCGCCTTCATCTGGGGGCCTGTCGCCGGCTGGCTGAACAAGACCACCTACCGCGATCGCTATCAGATCGAGCTCACCGAAGGCGAAGGCTTGTCATGGGACGCGGCCATCGGCTTCGCGAAGACGTCGACGGAGCTCCGCGATCGCGTCGATGCCATCCTGCCGCAGCTTCAGAAGACGATCGCCGATCTCGCGGTGAAATACGGCTTGCCGACCGGCCAACCGGTTCGCTTCGGCGCCCAGGCGGTGCCGGCGGGAGTAACGACGGGAACGGGAACCGGAGCCCGGGTGACTGAGATCGCCAACGTGGTGGCGACCGAGACCAAGGGCGAGGCGGCCGCGCCAAGCGCCGAGGCCGTCGGCACGGGCAAGGAGATCTTCAACGGCACCTGTGCACATTGTCACGGTCCCGACGCGATCCAGAGCGAGAAGAAGATCGATCTGCGGCTGCTGCGTCACCGCTACGGCGACGAGATGCGCGAGAAATACTGGACCACCGTGCATGAAGGACGGCCTGCCAAGGGCATGCCGGCCTGGAAGGAAGTCTTCACGGACGATCAATTCGACAACATCTATTCCTTCCTGCTGACGGTCCAGTCCGAATCGAACGACTGAACGATCTTGACCGGACGCGATCGGGAGGATGTGGTAGCGTCCATCCGGCATCCTCCCGGTGCCGGACGGTCGCCGCAGGAATGCACCGCTTCCGCTCCTGCGGTGAAGTCTTGTGCGATCGACTCTTGGGAAGGCGCCATGACCAGCTTCCTGATCATCGACGATCATCCGCTGTTTCGCGAGGCGCTCGGCAATGCGGTGCGGCTGGCATTGCCGGAGGCGCGGATCTTCGAGGCGATGTCGATCGAGGACGCCCTGCATATCCTCTCGGCCGAACAGGGCATCGACCTCGCGCTGCTCGATCTCTCGCTGCCGGATGCGACCGGCTTCTCCGGCTTTCTCCGCCTGCGCGAGACCTATCCGCGCCTGCCGGTCGCCATCGTGTCGAGCGAGGAGGATCAGCACGTCGTCCGCGAGGCGCTGGCGCTGGGCGCTGCCGGCTATCTGCCGAAGTCGACGTCGAAACGCGAGCTCGCGCAATCGATCGAGGGTGTGCTGAGCGGATCGGTCTCAGTGCCGAAGGATTTTGTCGCGACGCCGCAGCGGCGCCGCGCCGACACCAGCAAGGCGCTCGCGGTCAAGCTGCGCGAGCTGACGCCGCAGCAGCTTCGCGTGCTCGACCTCCTGCGCCGCGGCTATCCGAACCGGCAGATCGCCCAGGAACTTCAGCTTGCGGAGTCCACCGTGAAGGCGCACATCACCGAGATCCTGCGCAAGCTCGGCCTGTTCAGCCGCAACAAGGCGATCATCGAGATCGGCAAGATGGACCTACCCGATCCCAAGGGCCGGCCCTATGCGCGGGCCGATCGCGGCAGGCCGCAATAATGCGCGCTCTCGTTGTTGACCTGGATCAACCCGGTTGGGCTCGGCTGAGGCATTCTCATCTCAACGTTGGACCCGGCAACATCTTAGGAATGGCTCACGCGTGATGCGATTTCTGATTGTCGAAGACCATCCGCTGTTTCGCGAGGCGCTCGAAGGGGCGCTACAGATGGTGGCGCCCGAGGCCGATATCGTTCAGGCGATCTCGATCGACGGCGCGCTGGAGCTGTTGTCGACGACATCTGGGCTCGATCTCATTCTCCTCGATCTGTCGATGCCGGGCACGACGGGTCTTTCAGGCATCATCCGCATCCGCAAGGCGTTTCCCAAAATTCCCGTCGTCATCGTATCCGGGCATCAGGATCCGCAGATCATTTCCGGCGCATTGTCGCTCGGCGTCGCCGGCTACATCCTCAAATCCTCGTCCAAGCAGGATCTTGCGCAGTCGATCGGCGAGGTGCTGCGCGGCGCGGTCTGCGTCCCCGGCGCTTATCGTGCGACACGTGCGCAACGCGCCGCCGGCCCCGCGCAGGATCTCATCAAGCGCCTGCACGATCTGACGCCGCAGCAATTGCGCGTCCTCGAAATGCTCAAGCGCGGCCTGCAGAACAAGCAGATCGCCTATGAGCTGAAGATCTCGGAGACCACCGTGAAGGTCCACGTCTCCGACATCCTGCGCAAGCTCAACGTGCTGAGCCGCACCAAGGCGATCGTCGAAATGTCCCGCATAGATTTCGCGACGCTGGCAAGCGACCGGGCGGGAGCGAAGCACGATCGCGCGCAGTCGGAGTAACGGGACGGCCGCGATTGGGTCTCAATTGTCTCCCTCGCTCCGCCGTAAGGACCGTGGGTGAGCGACGTCTTTGCGGCCCATCCGTCGAGACGCCCGCCTTTGCGGGCTCCTCAGGATGAGGTCTTGTTTCGCGGCGAAAATTTTTGACCCTCATGGTGAGGAGCACCGCCCGCGGCGCGTCTCGAACCATGAGGCCGAGCGCTTTCACCAGCTTCTCAAGCGCCGTATGCGATAGCCATGCCGCTCTTCGCGACGATACGCTTTTGCCGGTGATTTGCCCGACGCGTCAAGCGATTTCGGATAAAGCGTAGGGCGTCACCGCCGCCCGCTTCTACTTTGCATGGGGTTATTTTGCGGATTTTGTGACGGCCGGTCGATTAGCCCGATCCATCCCGCCTCAAGTCAACAGGAACGACAGCAGCGCGCGCATCTCGGCGGGCTTGATCGGCTTCTTCAGCACCTCGAGCCCGTGGAGGCTGGCTTCCTTCGCGGCCTTTTCGGAGTAGTCGGCCGTGATGATCATGGCCGGCACGTCCAGCTGCAAATGCCGGCGGATGTCGGCGACGGCCGACAGGCCGCTCTCGCCGTGATCGAGATGGAGGTCGGCGATCACGGCATCGGGGGCGCCGCCGAGCTCGCTGAGGCGCAGCAATGCGTCGGCGGCCGATCGCGTGGTCGCGACGTCGCAGCCCCAGCCTTCCAGCAGGGCGGCCATGGCCTCGGAGCCGTTCGGATCGTTCTCGATCAACAGGATCTTGGCGCCTTCGAGCCCGCCATAGTGCCGCTCGGCCAGCTTGACCTCGTGCACCTCGTCGCTGACTTCAGTGAGGTCGGCCGGCTCCAGCTCGAGGGCAAAGGTCGATCCCCGACCGACCTGCGATGACAACCGCACCTCGTGTCCGAGCACCGTTGCGAAACGGCGAACGATGGAGAGGCCGAGCCCGAAACCGGCCTGGTCGGTGGCGCTCGCTTCCCCACGCTGGAATTCGCGGAAGATCGCTTCCTGCTGCGCCTGCGCAATTCCCGGCCCGGTGTCGGAGACCTGAACGCAGATGCGCTCCCCCCTCGGCCGGCATCCCATGACGACGCCGCCGCTGCGGGTATAGCGAATCGCATTGGCAAGCAGGTTTTGCAGGATCCGCCGCAGCATCATCGCATCCGACGTCACCGCAAGCTGTGAGGTGCGGATGCGCAAGGAAAGACCTTGCCGCGCGGCGATCGGCTCGAATTCGTTGCGGAGCTGCTCGAACAGGGGTGCCAGCGCGACAGCGCGCACGTCGGGCCTGAGCGCGCCGGCGTCCAGCTTTGCGATCTCCAGCAGCGAGCGCAGCAGGTCCTCCAGCGTCACCAGCGAGCGGTCGACCTGATCGATGAGCTGGCCCGCCTCCTGCGATTCCATCATCTCGGTCAACGCCGACAGCGTCAGGCGCGCCGCGTTCAACGGCTGCAACAGGTCGTGGGTGACCGAGATCAGCACAGAGGATTTGAGCGAGCTCGCGGCCTCGGCCTGCTGCTTGGCGCGGTAGAGCCCCTCATTGGCGCGCTCGATCGAATGCAGCGCCTCGCGCAACTGGTGCGTCCGGTCGCGAACCTGGTGATCTAGCGCAATGGCCGTCTCGAACAGCGAGAAGGCATTGAGCTGCTGATCCATCGAGCGCTCGACCCGGGACATCAGCGCGGCATTGATCTTCTTCAGCTTCGCAGCTTCCCGCTGAAGCTGCTCGACCGATTGAGGGTCCTGCCACGTCTCCGTCACGACGGGCGCCTTCCGATCGCGACGCCCGTGAAGGTCTGGTTCACATGCATCGAGCCGAACTGCTCGCCATAGGTGTGAAAGCCGACGACGCGGTTCTGCCGGTACAGCTCGGACATGTCGCGGGCGAGCTGATGCTGCTCGGCATCCAGCCGGCGCAACAGGCATTCGAAGCCGATGAAGAGCGACACGTCTCCGATCTCATCGCGAATTTCGGCAAAGGTCTCGCGCGTCGAGCCGACCAGGCTTCGCGACGTCGCAGCGGTCAGCACCATGCCCTCGTCGATGGCGCAGAAGAAATGCAAGGAGCCGTCCGGTTCGACGCGCTGGATCGATCGCGCGTAATAGGAGCCGCCGACGCGCACCAGTACGGGGTGGGACGCGAAGGAGAACGGGTCGAGTTTGGCGTCCATGATCCCGACCATGCGCGAATATTCCTTCGCCGCAGGCTCCGCGTTCAGCTCCCTGACCGTTCGATTTTCGATGTCGGCCTCGGTGACCACCATCTTCTGCGGCCGCGGCTCGAAATTGTCGCACTTGAAGACCCGGAACGGCAGCGACGTGTTCAGGAGTATCAGGAGGGCGGCATTGGTGTGGGCCCTGCCGTCGAAGAACACCCAGGTCTTCTCGAAGCGCATCCCGTCGCCCGCCGATCCTCCGACGACCGGGATGTCGTCGAGTGAAGCATAGATGGCGGACATCACCGCTTCCTCGCGGCGGCACAGGCCGTCGATCAAGACCAGGCCGAAGGGATTTCCACGGTCGACCTGCGGGGTGACCCGCAGCAGCTCGTGCCGGAGCTCGCCGCCGATCCTGCGGCCGTCCTCGACGCGGAAGCTGTCGAGATTGAGAATGGGCCGGATTACTGCCGAGAAGTCGGCGCGGCTGAACGCCAGCGCCACGACGCTGTTCTCGTCCCAGCCATCCGGGGCGAGCTCGCCAGCGGTCGTACAACCGCAGACCTGGGTGTCATCGAAGTGCCGGGTGATCTCGGTGATGAAGTGATGGGGGTCGTAAGCAGGGGAGAGGAAGACCAGGATCAGCGCCATCTCGTCGGATGGGAGCTGGGCCGCGAGCTCGGCCACGGCTTCATCGACGCTCGCAGCCTTCGATTTGGCAACGGCCACGCCGGACGCTCCGCCAAACCGAAAATCGGTTTGCCCCACTCCGTCTCTCCCCTCGAGGACTGGCTCGGTCTACGCCAAGAGCCTGATAAGTGCCCGACAAGTGCCCCAAGAGTAAGGCGTTTTCCGGTTAGCCGCAACACGGCGCCCGGACGGCCTTGGACAGGAACTTTCTCCACGCAGGATGCAGGCCGGACGAATTTACCGCCCCTTGACGTTTCTGCCTTAATTTTCCGCATCGGTTCGGGAGGGGCTGCTTCCGGGCCGCATGAATGTTGCAAGAACATAAGTTGGGGGTTGGAATGGCCGGGCGTACCGCGTCGAAGTCGAAGCGCACATTTTTTCCGACCCTGAAGTTCCGCGCCAAGATCATTCTCGGCTTTGCCGCCGTGCTCGTCATCTCGGCCGTCAGCATGGCCTTCGCCTATTTCGGCTTTGAGCGCGTCTCGGCCGGCGTCGGCTCCTACCGTGCCAGCGTTTCCGAGGCTGACCTCGCCCGCAACATCGATCGCGAGCTGCTGGCCTATCGTTCGGCCGCCCGCTACTTCGTCGTCACCGGAAAGGAAGATGACGCCAAGGTAGCGCTGGAGGCCGAAGCCGGCCTGAAGAAGGCCATCGATCAGGCCATCAAGGGCGCCGAGAGGCCGGCGCGGCTGGAAAGCCTCGGCAAGCTCGCCAAGGAGTTTTCGAACTTCTCCGCGACCTTTGCCAAGATCCTGCAAGCCAAGCGCGACAGCGCGCTCCTGGTTGAGAACCAGCTTCAGCGCAACGCCAACCTCCTCAAGTACAAGCTCGACGACATCGGCAACAACGCCTCCGATTCCGAGGCGCAGGCGATCGAATTCGGCACCAAGCAAGTCAATGCCCAGTTCCAGACCGCAAGCGCGGCGGCGACCAACTTCGTCCTCAATTCCGACCAGGCGCTTGCCGCAAACGCGCTGGCGCGGCTGAAATTCGTCGAGAATTCGCTCAACGCGGTCTATTCGATGGACGACAAGATCGTCGCCGGCTTGAAGGACGCCAAGGGCCTGCTTGCGGCCTATCGCGAAGCGCTGGAGAAGCTCGTCGCCAATGCCAGGATGATCGACGACCTCGTCACCGAGATGAGCGGCTCGGCGGGCGCCATCATGCAGGGCGCCACGGCGATGAAGGCTGATCTCGTGTCCGAGCAGCAGCGGCTGGAAACAGAATCCGAGGCCAGCATCGACCAGACCGAACATCTGATCCTGATGCTGGCTGCCGGCGGCACGCTGCTCGGCGCCATCCTCGCCTTCCTGCTCGGCACCGGCATCTCGCGGCCGATGATCGCGATGTGCAAGGCGATGCGGGAGCTCGCCTCGGGCAATTTCGAGGTCGTGCTGCCGGGGCTCGGCCGCAAGGACGAGATCGGCGAGATGGCCGGCGCGGTCGAAGAGTTCAAGATGCAGGCAGTCGCGAAAGCCGAGCGCGATGCGGCGGCGAGCGAAGCCCAGAGCAGGGAGACGGCCGCAGCGCGCCGCTCCGAGCTGATCCGCTTTGCCGATGATTTCGAGACCGCGGTCGGCGCCATCGTTTCGAACGTGTCGGCTTCAGCCGTGCAGCTCGAATCGGCAGCCTCCACGCTGACCCGCACCGCGGAGACGACGCAGACGCTGTCGAGCCAGGTTGCCGGCGTCTC
>NZ_AXAS01000048.1 GCF_000472925.1 Bradyrhizobium sp. Ec3.3 | reverse complement strand
CCCGCCAGTCGATCGCAACGTCGGCGCTGTCGCTCGCCAATACGTCGCAGCAGGCCGTGTTGCAGCTGCTGCGCTGACCTCGGCAAAATCTCACTACGAAATTGCGGCGGGGCTTCGGCCCCGCCGTTTTGTTTGCGGCGAGAACAAAGAAGAAAGCGACGAGGCCAGGCCCCGCCGCCGCAACTTTCTTGTCAGGAGCGTCGCCGAAACTAGCCGTCAGCGCAGGAGCTGCAGCACACTCTGCTGCGACGTATTGGCGAGTGCCAGCGCCGACACCGCGATCGACTGGCGGGTCGACAGCGCCTGGCTGTTGGCCGCTTCCTCGTTGGCGTCGGCGAGCGTCAGGCTGGACGAGCCGGTCTGCAGCACGTTGATGATCTGCTTCGAGAAGTCCTGGCGAATCTGCACGATCGACAAATTGGCGCCGAACGCAGAGGCTTGCGACCGCAGCGTGATGCTGGCGGTATTGAGAGCGGTCAGCACCTTGCCGGTCAGCACGTTGTCCGTGAAATCAGTGCCGGGGGTGAGGTTGCTCAGGCCGAGACCGTTCGGATTGAAGGTGACGCCTGCGATCGTCAGCGTCGATTTACCGGTCTCGTCGAATATCATCTTCAGCGAATTGCCATCCAGCAGGTTGACGCCGTTGAAGGAGGCGTCCTGCGCGGTGGTGGTGATCTGCTGAAGGATCTGGTTGTACTGGCTGACGAGGGTCGCACGAGCCTGCTGCGACACCGGGTCGGGGACTGCGGCAACGACCGTGCCGCCGGCGCCGCCACCCGCGGCATTGGCGCTGATGTTGATGGCATCGAGCGCAGTGGGAGCCGTGGCGGCGGCCGTACCCGTGATCACCTGTCCCGCGCCGTCATTGGTCGATGTGAAAGTCAAGCTGTCCGGGCCGGTGATCGACGTCGACAGGTTGACGCCCGCATCCGCCAGCGCCTGATTGAGCTGGGCCAGTGACTGAACCTGCGCGGTCAGGGTCACCGGGTTGAAGCTCGACGGCGACGTGCCAATCGTGATCGTGACTGCGGTGCCGACGGAATTCGTGAACGTGTAGACGCCGCCGTTGAGCTTGCTGGTCGTGAGGTCTGCGGCAGTGGCCCCGCCGGTCGCGGTGGGAACGCCCGTGCCGGTGAACTGGATGTTGGATTTGGTGCTGTAGCCCGTGGGTTGCTGCAGTGACTGATTGGCGATCGACTTCGCAGTATCGACCAGCTTCTGCAGCGAGGTGATGCCGGTGTCGGCCGCCTGCAGGACCTGCACGCCGTTGCCGATGCTGTCGAGCAGGTTGCTGATGTCGCTGGCGCGGGCATCTAGACCGGCGGCGGTGAAGAAGTTGGTCGGATTGTCGAGCGCGCTGTTGACCTTCTTGCCGGTGGCAAGACGGGTCTGCGTGGTCGAGAGCAACTGGGCGGTTCCCTGCAGCGAGAGCAGGTTCTGGCGGACTGCCGCGGTAAGGACGACGTCGGACATTTGAATGGCTTCCCTAGGTGCGCACGCCAGCCTGGTTCGGGCACACGTTTTTTGGTTCCAACCATCGGAGAGTGTGAAGAATAGCTTTTAAAATATGGTTAACTGCTGGTTATGAAACGTGGTTAATGAGACGTTGAAGCATCATCTCGGCCACTTCGTGTGCTTCGCTGGAGTCGGCGGCGGCCTGGTTATTGGCGCAGCGGCGCTGTTCAACCGTGGGGCACCGGGCGGTGTCGGTCTGCTCGGCAGAGTCAGAACGCCGATCAGCGCTGATCCGATCCAAAATGTCGTCTTGCGGCGGCGGGCGGTTGTCGCGACTACCACTGCATTATTTTTGCGCGCTGAAGACTTACTTCATACAGCCGCCAGCGGCGATGCGCCTTTTGCTGACGCTAAATCGAGCAGCAAGTAAGTTAATCTTAATTGGCCTTCCTTAGGGATTATCAAGAGGAAATCCGGAAGCTTGTCTGCGGAAAAAAGGGGTTGCTGAGGTGACGAATGTCTAATGCTGCCGCTCAAGCCTATGCGCGCGTCGCGAATACCACTTTGTCTCCGCGGGACACCGAAGCCCAGGCATTGTTGATGGCTGCGAACAAGCTGCAGGCCGTCATGACCAATGCTGACGCGACCTACGCGCAGATGTCGGAAGCGCTGATCTTCAATCGCAAGCTCTGGACGATCTTTCTCAGCGAAGCGCAGCGCGATGAGAACCCGCAGCCGGTGCAGGTGCGGCAGAACATCGCCAATATCAGCGTCTTCGTGCTGTCCCAGACGGCGGCGCTGCAGATCAGCCCTCAGCGCGAGCATCTCAAGCCGTTGATCGAGATCAACCGCAACATTGCAGCCGGATTGAGTGGGCGCGCCTGAGAGGACGTGCCGGCGGGAGTTTTTGAGATGGTGGATTTCTTCAGCATCCTGAGCAGCAGCTACGCGTCGGCGCCAACGCCATCATCGTCCAAGACGAAGTATGTCCCGGTCGATCCCACTCTCTATACCGGGACGTGGACGGGCACATATTCCACCGGCGAGAAGTTCTCGCTTACGATCTCGGAAGTTCAAGGGTTTCGCGCCAAGGTGAAATACCAGAGCGGCACGGGTCCGATTCAATACCAGGATGTGTTGATCAAGGATCATGCCTTCCGGTTCGGCGACACCAAGTTCGCATTGACGAAGACAGGTCACGCCCAGATCGGGACGGTCGTCACTAATCCGGCAACGGGCGCCAGCGTGCTCAACAAGGCCCCCGCGACCCTCCAGTGACCGCGCCGGGTTCGCGTCACGCCGCGCGTCCGGTCCGTTTTTCCGGACCTGGGGAGTTAAGGTCTCGTTAACCAAACGAATTTACGGTTTGGCAACCGAAGCTCGCGCGTTGGGCCGGCTGGCTCCAAGCGAGCCACGGTCGACGAGGCGACATGCCCCGAGATTTGCGCGATTCGTTCGGTTGCAGGATCGGTTCAGTGCTAAAATGCGGGCGGTCGGGGGTGTGGTCGAATCACTCGCTCTTGTTTGAGAGCAGGAGGTAGCAGCGATGGCGCTGAAAGTTGAACTGAAGCCCTTCGAGCGAATTATCATCGGCCAAAGCCTCATCACCAACTCCGACACGCGCACCAAGCTATTGATCTCGGGGGAGGCGCCAATTCTGCGGGAGAAGGACATCCTGACCGCGGAGACCGCCAATACGCCGGTGAAGCGGCTCTATCTCTGCGTCCAGATGATGTACCTGGAGAACGACATCCCGAAATACCAGGACCTCTATGTGGGCTTCGTCAAGGATTTGCTGGAGGCGGTGCCGAGCCACAGAAAGTCGATTGAGACTGCGAGCAAGCTGATCCTGAGCGGCTCTCTCTACAATTCACTGAAAGAAATCCAGAAACTCATCAAACGTGAAGCGGAACTGCTGAATCAGGCCGTCTAGTTCTGCGGCTCATGCCCAAGCGTCGGTGGCCGTGAGGGTTGCGGGCCGCCGCGGCTAGGTCCAACGACTAATCGGTCTCACCTCTTCAGGCGCTGCGGTCTGTGGAGAGGGGATGCACCGCATCGGCCTTGTTGAGGTCGAGCGCGTGGAAATAGGCGCGGCGGCGCAGCATCGCTTCGTCCGGAAATTGCGTCACGACCGCGTCGGTCTCTCGATTGACGACCTGGAAGACGAAGGATGCGGCGGCCTGGTCGAACACGACCTGGCGCGACATGTTTTCATTCTGCTGCAAATCATTGCGTGCGCTCGCGCCAGCGTCGCTTGCGTTGACGGTCTGACGTGCCGGCAAATCGGTCGGCACAGCATCGTTCGCCGCCGGCCTCGACGTCGTTACGGGTAGCACGGGGGCCGGGATCCCCACCGGCCGGATGCTGAAATCTGTACTCATGGCGCCCTCCTGGTGCCTTGCGAGTCAAATCCCACCCCTTCACTCGGCGCAACTATGGAGGCTTACTGTTAAAGGTCCAGTTAGGAAATATGGCTAACGGAGCCGCTGATTCGCGGTGCAGATTTTCCTAGAATTGTGCGAAGTGCTCAGAGCGAGCGGCTGACCGAGAGCGGCGTGATGTGGCGCGGACCTGGTGCGGCGCGCCGGCCGGCGGCGGTGTAGGTGTTCGGCACGTTGCGCTTCTGGATCTCGGCGTTGACGCCGCGGATCACGCTTTCGGACACCGCGTGTGCGGTTGCGAGCACGGTGAGGTTGACCTGGAGCATGGCGCGGAAGGCATCGTGATGGCGATGCAACGTCGAGAGCAGCTCGGGCGCGGATTTCGCAAGCTGGGTCTGGTTCGCCTTGAGCTGGCTCACGGCGCCGACGTAGCGGCGGGACAATTCCTGCTTCTTCGATTCAAATGCCAGCGCTTCGCGCAGGCGGCCGGCACGCACCAGCTCGGTCTCCCGTTCGATCAGCCCGAGCAGCGCGCTCATCGCGTCCATCAGCTCCTCGGCGAGCTTGCGCGCCTCGGCGCTGCCCGGCGCGCTCGCGCTGCCGGGTGCAGCGGCAGCGCGAGGGGCGGGCACCGGCTGACGTGACGCGTTGAAGTGGTTCATGTCGTTTGTACCTTATGCCGTGCGGATGGTTTTCGCCTGCTGCAGGATGAGGGTGCGGTAGACTTCGCTGGCCACGCCGACGCCGCCGGCATTGGCGAAATTCTTCGAGTATTGCTCGGTCAGCATCGAGCGCCACACGCCGGTGCCGACCGTGTCGCCGAACGGGCCCTCGCCCTTCAGGCCCGACGTCATCTGCGAGAACATCGCGTTGAGGAACATGCCCTCGAAGTCGGTCGCGGTCTTCTGGGCCTTGGCCTGCTGCTGCGGCGAGACCTTTTGCAGGGCGCTCGCGAGCTCGAAGTCGGGCCGGCCGTTGCGGCTCTGCACCGCGAATGCGGAGGAGGCGATGGGGGCCGAATTGATCATGCCGGTCTGCATCACATCACCTCGATATCGGCTTCGATCGCGCCGGCGGCCTTGATCGCCTGGAGAATGCTGATGAGATCGCGCGGGCCGATGCCGAGGCCGTTGAGGCCGTCGACGAGTTGCTGGAGCGAGACGCCGTCCTTGACGACCGCGAACTTCTTGCCGTCCTCGGTGACGCTGACGCCGGTGCGCGGGGTGACCACGGTGCGGCCGCGCGACAGCGGATTGGGCTGGCTCACTTGCGGGCTTTCGGAGATCGTGACGGTGAGATTTCCTTGCGCGACCGCGACGGTGGCGACGCGAACGTCGCGGCCCATCACGATGATGCCGCTTCGTTCGTCGATGATGATTTTCGCGGCGAGATCCGGATCGACCTGGAGCTGCTCGATCTCGGTGAGGAAGGCGACGACGTTGCCCTTGAACTCCGGCGGGATCGAGAGCTGCACGGTGGAGGGATCGATCGGCTCGGCGCTCTTGACGCCGAGATAGTCGTTGACGGCCGCCGCGATGCGCTTTGCCGTGGTGAAGTCGGCGTTGCGCAGTGCCAGCCGCACGTTCGGCAGGCGGTTCAGCGCGAACTCGATCTCGCGCTCGATGATGGCGCCGTTGGCGATGCGCCCCACCGTCGGCACGCCGCGGACGATTTTTGCAGCTTCGCCCTCAGCCTGGAAGCCGGAGATCGCGAGCGAGCCCTGGGCGACTGCATACACGTTGCCGTCGGCACCGAGCAGGGGGGTGACGAGCAGCGTGCCGCCCTGCAAGTTCTTGGCATCGCCAAGCGCGGACACCGTGACGTCCATGCGCGTACCCTGCGTCGCGAAGGCCGGGAGATTGCCGGTCACCATGACGGCGGCGACGTTGCCGGTGCGGATGGTGGCACCGCGGATGTTGACGCCCATGCGCTCGAGCATCGCCTGCAGCGACTGCTTGGTGAAAGGGATGTTGTTGAGCGTGTCGCCGGTGCCATTGAGGCCGACGACGAGGCCGTAGCCGATGAGCTGGTTCTGCCGGACGCCTTCGATGTTGGCGAGGTCCTTGATGCGCGAGGTCGCGCTTGCAGGCGCGGCCGAAAGCGCCAGCGCTGACAGCGCGGCGCATGCCATCCCCAATAACCTTGCCCAACGCACGCCTGGCATCCTCTGCTCCCCGAGGCTCCTTTAGATCTCGGACCTGTTCGACACTCCCATGACGAGCTGGTCCGAACCTCTCTATGCGAGCGCTGTGCCAGCGTGGTGCGGTGAAGCTAGGTGGTTGAATAGGTTGATTAAAGTACGCTTCATCGGCTCCAGCCGGTGTTCGCCTTACGGAGCGAAACTGCCGCCTGTCGGCAGATTTTGCCGGGCCGTTTACGCCTCATTAACCATAATGCGGCGAAGCTGCCGTCATCGATCACGCGGATTCCTGCGATGCGCATCTACGGACCGAACGGCACCACGCTTGGAGCGCCCGCCAGCCAGACCAGGCGGACGGGCTCCGGCACCTTCGTGCTGCCCGACACCTCCTCGGCGCAGGAGACCAAGTCCGCATCCGCGCCGAAGGCGGCCGCCAACATCGATGCGCTGCTCGCGCTGCAGGGCATCGAGGAGGACCCGGTCGAGCGGCGCAAGCGCTCGGTCGCCCGCGGCAAGACCGCGCTCGACGTGCTCCATGATCTCAAGATGGGACTGTTGTCGGGCAATCTCGATGCCTCGACGGTCATGCGCTTGCGCGATGCGGCAGCGAACCTCAAATCGTCCTCGGGTGATCCCGGCCTTGATGCCGTGCTCTCCGAGATCGAGTTGCGCGTCGAGGTCGAGCTCGCCAAGGCCGGGCAGGGCTGACACGCGGTTCTCAGCCGCTCTGAAGACTCTCTCCTCGCGTCGTCGCCCGGCTTGACCGGGCGACCCAGTACGCCGCGGCCGTTGTTATGAATCTCGCTGCCTCTGGAATACTGGGTGCCCCGCCTTCGCGGCGCATCCAGTGGAATTTGCGGCGGTTGGTTACACACCTTGAACGGTAGTCACGCTGCTTCCTGTTTCTGCTGCGCGTCGTAGCGGCGCTGTGCGGCGAGGACGTCCTTCAAATTCTGCTCGGCCCAGTCGCGCAAGGGATCGACGGCGGCCGCTAACGTCAGCCCGAGCTGCGTGATCGAATACTCGACCGTCACCGGAACGGTTGCGATGGCGCGGCGCTTGATCAATCCGTCGCGTTCGAGTGACTTGAGAACCTGGCTCAGCATCTTCTGCGAAATGCCTTCAATCGTCCGGCGCAACTGATTGAAACGCATCGCGTCCTCGCGCAGCAGCAACAGGATCAGCACCGCCCATTTGTCACCGACGCGATCGAGGATCTGGCGTGTCGGGCAATTGGCTGCGTAGACGTCGGGCTTCATGTCTTCGTTCCTCGCGAACTGTTCCGGTTACTCCTGCGTAAGCAGGTAAGCCAAAAGTGCTCTCTTAACACCAGCATTCTTTGCGATATCTAGTCACCGCTAGTTACCACAGAAACGAAGGAGCCTTCCATGAAAATCGCAGTCACCGGGGCTTCGGGCCGCGCCGGTTCGGAGATAACCAGGGAACTGTCCCGCCGCGGCCATGCCGTTACCGCCATCGCCCGGAACCCGGAGAAGATCGCTCATCTGCCCAACGTCACCCCGACCAAGGGCGACGTGCTCGACCAGGCCGGGCTCGCCAAGCTGTGGGCCGGGCATGACGTCGCCATCAGTTCCGTCCACTTCCTGGCCAGCGACCCGGACAAGCTGATCGGCGCTGCCAAGGACTCGAAGGTGGGTCGTTACCTCGTGGTCGGCGGTGCTGGCAGCCTCGAGGTTGCCCCCGGCGTGAAACTGGTCACAACCCCCGGTTTTCCCGCCCAATACAAGGCCGAAGCGGAGAAAGGCTCCGCATTCCTCGACCTGCTGCGGCAGGAAAATGAGCTGAACTGGACCTTCATCTCGCCCTCGGCCCTGTTCGTGGAGGGTGAGCGGACCGGTAAGTTCCGGCTTGGGACCGATCAGCTTCTCGCAGATGCGAGCGGGAAGAGTTGGATCACCTTTGCCGATTACGCCATTGCGCTCGCCGACGAGATCGATCGGCCTTCGCATCTGCGGAAGCGTTTCACGGTCGGCTACTGAGTGGATAACCGCCCCCAAGTGCATGCCGATAAGGCTGCCGGCGCAAGGACTTGGGGGCGGTAACGCCAAGATCAGGGAAATATTGTCTGTCACAGGAGGCCGCTATATAAGCCCGGCTCAACGGACCCTGTCCGTCGCGAGTCGTTGCAAAAAAAGAATAGGCCGCCCTTGGAAAAGTTGAAAAATTACCGACCGACCGAAAAAGAGCCTTTCATGAACGACCGGCAGAAGGAGTACTTCCGTTTGAAGCTCCTCGCCTGGAAGGATGAGATCCTCAAAGAGTCCAAGCTCACCCTGCAAGCCCTGCAGGAGGAGAACGTGAACCACCCCGATCTCGCCGATCGGGCTTCGTCGGAAACCGACCGTGCCATCGAACTCCGCGCCCGCGACCGCCAGCGCAAGTTGATCGCCAAGATCGACGCCGCGCTCCAGCGTATCGAGGACAACACCTACGGCTATTGCGAAGAGACCGGCGAGCCGATCTCGTTGAAGCGGCTGGAAGCCCGCCCGATCGCAACGCTGTCGGTGGAAGCGCAGGAGCGCCACGAGAAGCGCGAGAAGGTCTATCGCGACGAATAGGCGTTGAGCCGTAAGCAGCGGCTCGCATGCAAGACGCATCTGGCGCGCAGCGTCGCGCCGTGCTCGATTTTTTTCGTGCCGATATTGCACGCGTCCGGAACCCCGCATGGCGAACGCGAAAACTGAATCGCGATCAAGGGGCTAGACTCAATTCCTTCATGCTTACGTGAGCTCGCATGAGAATGAGCCTTCACTTCAGGTGAGGATGTTTTTGCGAGTCGGGGCAACGGGATCGACTCGACTTCTTAGGATGCGACCGGCGGGACGAAACATCGCGGTCATCACGCATCCTGCACCTGTGAGCGCAGGGTGCGCGCCGCCATAAATCCTGGACCAGCTCAACAACTCCTTAAAGGCCGGCAGCAGGGTTCGGTGGACAAATTTGCCTGCCCGCGAGAGAAGGGTTTGCGACATGAGCACTGTTCTGGTCACGGGCGGGTCGGGTTTCGTCGGCATCCATGCCGTCCTGCAACTGATGGCCGCGGGCCACGAGGTGCGGACCACGGTCCGTCGACCGGACCGGCAGGCCGATGTGCTGGCGATGCTGCGCGAAGGCGGTGTCGATCCGGCCGAGCGGCTCGCTTTCTTTATCGCCGACCTGACCCGGGACGAGGGCTGGCGCGAGGCGGTCGCGGGCTGCGACTACGTCCTGCATGTCGCTTCGCCGCTCTCGACCACAGTCCCGAAGGACGAGAACGAGATGATCATTCCGGCCCGCGACGGCACGCTGCGGGTGCTGCGCGCCGCGCGTGAGGCGGGCGTCAAGCGCGTGGTCGTCACCTCGTCGCTGGGCGCGGTCGGCTACGGCCATCCGCCGCGCGCAACGCCGTTCGACGAGACCGACTGGACCAATCTCGACGGTGCTGACGTGCAGCCTTACGTCAAATCCAAGACGCTGGCCGAACGGGCGGCCTGGGATTTCGTCGCCCGCGAAGGAGGCGGCCTCGAGCTCGCCGTCGTCAATCCCACCGGCATTTTCGGTCCCGTGCTGGGGCCGGATTTCTCGGGCTCGATCGAGATCGTTAAATTACTGCTCAATGGCGCCATGCCGGCGGTGCCGCGGATCTATTTTGGTCTGGTCGACGTGCGCGACGTCGTCGACCTGCATCTGCGGGCGATGACCGCGCCCGAGGCCAAGGGCGAACGGTTCATCGCGGTCGCTGGGGAGACGCTGTCGCTGCTCGACATCGCCAACGTGCTGAGGCGGGAGCTGGGGCCGGCGGCGCGTCGGGTTCCACGCCTTCAGGCGCCAGACTGGCTGGTGCGCCTCGCCGCGACCGGCGTTCCCATGCTGCGCTATACCTTGCCGATGCTCGGCAAGGTGCGGCGGTCGACCAGCGCCAAGGCGGCGCGGCTCCTCGGCTGGCAGGCGCGCTCCAATGACGAGGCGATCCTGAGCTCGGCCGAGAGCCTGATCCGGCTTGGCCTCGTCAAGGCGTGACGCGCGCCCCTCCCGCAGCGCTTGTCAGGCGGGAGCGGGGATGGTGAAGTGCGGCCTTGAGTTGCGTAGCGTGGGAGTCGGCGCCGATGGACAAAATTCTCGCAGCGGCAAAGGCGATCGCGCTTGCGCGCCGCAACCATGCTCCCCTCGCGCCGCTCGAGGTTCCCCCACGCGATGAGGAGGAGGGTTACAAGATTCAGCGCGCGCTGCACGACCTGCTGCAACCACATGTCGGCTCGCTGGTCGGCTACAAGATCGGCTGCACCAGCCCGGTCATGCAGGACTACATGCAGATTGACCATCCCTGCGCCGGCGGCGTGTTCGAGAAGGTCGTGTATGACAGCCGCGCAAAACTGGCCGTCTCCGACTATGTCCGCGTCGGCGTCGAATGCGAGATCGCCGTGCGGCTGAAGCGCGACCTTGCCCCCGGCGAGGCGCCGTTCACCGCCGAATGGGTGGGAGAGGCGGTCGACGCCTACGCCCCCGCGATCGAGATCGTCGATGACCGTTATGTGAAATGGGAGACGATGGGCGCGCCGACGCTGATCGCGGATGATTTCTTCTCCGCCGGCTGCGTGCTTGGCGCCACGGTCGACCGCGCCAATGTACCCGATCTTCGGGCGGTCGCCGGCCGCGCCCTCGTCAACGGCGAGGAGGCGGGCAAGGGCACCGGCGCCGACGTGCTCGGCCATCCCCATAACGCACTGGCCTGGCTCGCCAATCATCTTGCCGCCGAAGGCAAGGGCCTGCATGCCGGCCAGCTCGTGCTCACCGGCAGCCTCGTGAAAACGCTGTGGCTGAAGGCCGGCGACAAGGTACGGATGGAGCTGGATGGGCTGGGCGTGGTGGAGGCGAAGTTTACGTGAAGGCATAACGTCATTCCCCGCCGTCATTGCGAGGAGCGAAGCGACGAAGCAATCCAGAATCCCTCCGCGGAAAGGCTCTGGATTGCTTCGCTGCGCTCGCAATGACGGAGTGTGTGTTGGCGGCTGAGCGATTAGCCGTAACTCGCTGCCGCAACCACCAACAGCAAAAATCATGCGGCCTCCGGCAGGGGAGCTACCGGAGGCCGCGTAGAACATCGCGTTGTGCCTAGGTTCACAACGAGATGTGGGAGCTCTTAAAGAAACTCTTAGAACGGCAGCAGCACGTCCATCACTTGCTGGCCGTAGCGCGGCTGCTGCACGTCGGTGATCTGGCCGCGGCCGCCATAGGCGATGCGGGCCTGGGCGATTTTGCTGGAGTCGATGGTGTTGTCGCTCTGGATGTCCTCGGGCCGGACGATGCCGGCGACGACCAGCTCGCGGATCTCGTAGTTGACGCGGATTTCCTGCTTGCCTTCGACGACGAGGTTGCCGTTCGGCAGCACCTGGGTGACGACCGCAGCGACGTTGGTCTGCAAGGCTTCCTGGCGCTGGACCGAGCCCTTGCCGTCGGCGGAGGACGTCGAGTCAGTGGTGAGAAGACGGCCGGGCAGGATCTTGAGCGGCTGTGTGATCGTCTGGCTGCCGATAAAATCGGTAATCCCCGAATCTTCCTTGGCGGTCCGGCTGCGCTGGGTCTCGTTGGCGATGTTGGCCTTGTCCGTGAAATTGACCGTCACCGTCAGGAGGTCGCCGACCTGATGGGCGCGCTGGTCCTTGAAGAAGGCGCGGCTGCCGTTGCGCCAGAGCGAGTTCGGATTGTAGGAGGCGACTTCCGGCTTCGGCATCGGCATCTGCACCGGCTTGTAGCCGGGCTGCGTCGTCGGATTGTCGATCGCGGACAGTTTCGGCTGTTCGCCGATCTGCGACAGACGGTCGATCGAGGAACACCCGCTCGCAAAGGCGAAAGTTGCGAGCAGCGTGCCGGAGAGGGCGATACGACGAAGACGGGCCACGGAACGGAACTTGGACATGACTTACTCTGACTTGGCTTGTGCTTGCGCGATCTGGGTTGGCGAAACGGGGGCCTGGATCAGGCTTTGGGCGAGGGCGGCCGCTGCCGGCGTCTCCTCGCGCTTGAGGGATGACGTCTGCTCGACCGCAGGCGCGGCAGGCGCGGACTGGCTCGCGCCCTGCACAGTGACCTGGCCGCGGCCGGTGACGATGCCCTGGAGCGTGCGCTTGGACTGCATGTTGAGGACGGAGACGGTGTCGCCCTCGGAGCCGCTGTCGACCGCCTTGCCGCGGGTCGTGAGATAGAGGCCCGGCACCTGGTAGATGATGGTGACGTTCTGGTCGCGCTGCACGAGGTCGGGCTTTGCGATGTCGGCGACGCGGATCGGGGTGCCTGCTCGCATCGGATGACGGAGCTGCATGCCGACGGCACGCTCGCGCGAGGCCGCTTCGCCCTGAACGTCCGCCTTCGGGCGGCGCTCTGGCGTGACGTCGGACGACTTCAGCATCTCGGTGCGGTCGATGTCGCGGGTCAGCACGGCAACCTCGACGGTTTCAATCGCGGTGCCGGTCAGGCGCAGCCTGGCCGGCGCGAGGCTGTTCTCGTTGTTGATCTCGAAGCTCAGATCGAAGCGGCCGCTGCGCGCGTCGTAGCGCGTGGCAGTCGCCTGGAGCGCGCCGGTGTTGGAGGCGTCCAGCCGTACGTCGGAAACGCCGCGGTCGAAGGTAACGGTGATGTTGGCGGCATCCCCGAGGCCGAAGCGGCGCTCCAGCGCGGAGGCGACCGCGAGCTCGAGGTCCTTGTTGGCAAGCGTGCGCGCGAGCCGCGTGACCGTGACTTCCTTGAGGTCGCCGGTCATCACGCCGATCACCTGTTTTGCGCGCAGCACGCTCAGGACGTTCGCAACCGGCAGCGCGCCGGTGGTTCCGAGATCGGGTGAGCGATAGACCGGAATCTGCGCGGCCGACCCTGCATTGTCGATGAGGTCGCCGACCCGCACCACGTCGGAGGTGACGGTGATGCTGGCGCGCAGCGTCGGCGGCGCGATGCCGTCGTCGGCGGCGCATGCCGGCGCGGACAGCGCGAGCAGGGCGGCGAGGGTGGTGATGGTCTTGCGCATCATCGTCATTCCCTAGCGGAACAGCGCCGTGGTGGATTGCATCATCTGGTCGGCGGCGCTGATCACCTTGGCGTTCATCTCGTAGGCGCGCTGTGCGGCGATCAGGTCGCTCATCTCCGAGACGACGTCGACATTGGCCTGTTCGAGGCTGCCCTGCGTGATCGTGCCGTAGCCTTCGGAGCTCGCGGTGCCGTCCTGCGGCGCTCCGGAGGAGGGCGTCTCGGTGAACTGGTTGTTGCCGACCGGCTGGAGGCCCGCCTTGTTGATGAAGCGCGTCAGCGCGAGCTGGCCGATGATGGTGGAGGTCGAGGAGCCCGGGAGCGTCACCGAGACCTGGCCCTGCACGTTGACGGTGAGGCCGGAGGCGTTGTTCGGGATCGTGATGGTCGGCTGCACCGGGTTGCCCTGCGCGGTGACGATGCGGCCCTGATTGTCCATTTGGAAGGTGCCGTCGCGGGTGTACTGGTAGGTCCCGTCGGGCATCAGGACCTTGAAGAAACCTTCGCCCGAGACCGCCAGATCGAGATCGTTACCGGTCTGCGACAGCGTGCCCTGCGTCATGCTGCGCGGCGTGCCGACCGTCTTGACGCCGCCGCCGATATCGACGCCGACCGGCAGGATGGTGCCCTGGTCGGACGACTGCGCGCCGACGCGGCGAATGTGCTCGTAGATCAGATCCTGGAACGCCGCGGTCTGCTTCTTGAAGCCGGTGGTGCGCAGGTTCGCGATGTTGTTGGAGATGACCTGCACGTTGAGTTCCTGTGCCGCCATCCCGGTCGCAGCGGTGTGAAGCGCTTGCATGTCAATCGTCTCCTAATGGCGTTACGCTGGAACGTCGGCGAGCTTCTCGATCGCCGATTTGTGCATGTCGCTCTGCTGCTGGAGCAGGTTGGCGACCTGGGTGTACATCCGCATCACCTCGACCATGCGGCTCATCTCGCCGACCGCGTTCACGTTCGACTTCTCGATGTAGCCCTGGCGCACGGTGGACTTGGCGTCTGCCTGCTGGTTCGCCGAACCCTGGGCGTAGAGATTGGCCCCCTGCTTGGCGAGCTTCTGCGGATCGTCGAAGGCGACCATGCGGATCTTGCCGCGGATGGAGTCGACGCGGGCGGTGCCCTCGAGCACCGTCACCGTGCCGTCGGGCGCGACGTTGATGTCGTGGTCGGTCGGCTGGAAGGTGATCGGGCCGGCATTGCCGAGCACGAGATTGCCGTCCGAGGTGACGAGCTGGCCCTGGTTGTTGAGCGAGAACTTGCCGTCGCGGGTGTAGCGCTCGCCGCCGGCTGTCTGCACCGCGAAAAAGGAGTTGCCATCGACCGCGAGGTCGAGCGGGTTCTTGGTCTCCTCCATCGGGCCCTGGCCGACGTCGCGGAAGGTGCCGCGGTCCTGCACATAGGAGACCCGGCGGTCGGAGCCGACGAAATTGTCCTCATGCGCGCGAGAGCTGAGGAATTCCTCAAACAGCGTGCGATCGGCCTTGAAGCCGTTGGTGTTGGCATTGGCGACGTTGTTGGCGATGACATCCATCTGCCGTTCCAACGTCATCTGCCGCGATAAACCGACCAGAAGCGCGTTCTGCATCGGATGGTTCTCCCCTGTGGAGGTCCTGCTTCGCCGCTCTCCCAAGCGTCTTGGCCGACCCGTCGATGAGACCTTCGGGCTCTCCCAAACCGTCCGGTCTTGGCCTTTCCTCAGCGAAAGCCGTGCCAACTCAGAAAGTCACGTATTTGCAAGCGCTTAAGTGTTCGGGAGGGGTGGGCGGGGAGCGGCAGAAAGGTTCTGTTGACCATGTTTGCCCGGCAGATTTTTCCTAGCGCGGGGGCAATCGAAAGGTTCTGTTAACCATCATTACCGTAGCGTTTGCAGCTGTGAGGAGCGCGTTGCGCGCTGGGGCATTTGTTTCGCGTCACTGGCCGACCAGAGGTTTCGCTCTCTTAAGACCCTTTATAGTGAGCGAGCGCGGCGACCATGGCAGAGAACGAAGCGGAAGGCGGCGCAGCCACTGACGGCACTGAGGCGGCCCCGCCGAAGAACAAGCTCAAGCTCATCATCATCGCCGTCGCCGCGCTGGCCATTCTCGGCGGCGGTGCGGCGACTTGGTTTCTCTTCCTCCGTCATGGCGATGACGAGCACCATGCCGAGGCTGCGCCGCCGCCGAAGCCGCCGGCCTTCGTCGACGTGCCCGACATGATGGTCAACCTCGCCGGCGCGCCCGGCGAGCGCGTGCAATATCTGCGGCTGAAGATCGTGCTCGAACTGAAGGAAGAGAAGCAGATCGAGGCGATCAAGCCGACGATGCCGCGTGTCACCGATATCTTCCAGACGTATGTGCGGGAACTCCGCCCCTCCGACCTCAACGGCTCCGCCGGCATCTTCCGCCTCAAGGAAGAGCTGACCAAGCGCGTCAACGCGGCGGTCGCGCCGATCCAGGTCAGCGCAGTGCTGTTCAAGGAAGTCGTGGTGCAGTGACGGTGCAAGTGAAGGTAATGGGCTAGCGCCATGGCGGGCAACGATCCAGTCGACCAAGATGCCATAGCCGCCCAATGGGAGGCCTCGCTCGATTCCGAGGATCCCGCGGAGGCCGCGAAGGCTGCTGCCGAGAATGAACTATCCGAGACCATGGCCCTGCAATGGGCGGCCATGGTCGAGGACGGCAGCCGCGATCTCGGCAACGGCAAGAACTCAGGCGAGAGGGTGCTGTCGCAGGAGGAAATCGACAATCTCCTCGGCTTCACCGTCGGCGACGTCACGCTCGACGATCATTCCGGCATTCGCGCGATCATCGATTCGGCGATGGTCTCCTACGAGCGTCTGCCGATGCTCGAAATCGTCTTCGACCGCCTGGTGCGGTTGCTGACGACCTCCTTGCGCAATTTCACCTCGGACAACGTCGAAGTCTCGCTCGACCGCATCACCTCGGTGCGTTTCGGCGACTACATGAACTCGATCCCGCTGCCAGCCGTGCTCTCGGTGTTCAAGGCCGAGGAGTGGGAAAACTTCGGCATGGCGGTGGTCGACTCCAGCCTGATCTATTCGATGATCGACGTGCTGCTCGGCGGTCGGCGGGGCGCGAGCCAGCTCCGCATCGAAGGCCGGCCCTACACCACGATCGAGACCGAGCTGGTCAAGCGGCTGGTCGAGGTAGTGCTGGCCGACGCCGAACAGGCATTCCGGCCGCTGTCTCCGGTGACCTTCACGATCGACCGGCTCGAGACCAATCCGCGTTTCGCAGCGATCAGCCGTCCTGCGAACGCCGCGATCCTGGTGCGACTGCGCATCGACATGGAAGATCGTGGCGGCAACATCGAACTATTGCTGCCTTACGCGACAATCGAGCCGATCCGGGGCGTCCTGCTCCAGATGTTCATGGGCGAAAAGTTCGGCCGTGACACGATCTGGGAAGGCCATTTCGCCACCGAGATCGTCCAGGCCGAGATTGCAGTCGATGCCGTGCTCTACGAGGCCGACATTCCGCTCAAGCAGCTGATGCGGCTGAAGGTCGGCGACACGCTGCCGCTGGACATGCGCGCGGATGCCAACGTGACCGTGCGCTGCGGCAGCGTCACGCTGACCGAAGGGCGGATGGGGCGCGTCGGCGACCGCGTCGCGATCCGCGTGACGAAACCCCTGCGCAAGCCAGTTACGACACTTGCGATGTTCGAGAAGGTCGACGAGCAGAACAAGATGATGGAGGCACCATGAACCACTCCTTAGGCATGGCGATCGAGACGCTGGTCGCAATCCTCCTGATGCTGACGATCGGCTACTGCATCCTGCTCAACAAGCGGCTGACGCGGCTGAAGGCGGACGAGCATTCACTGAAAGCCGTCATCGCCGAGCTGATCACCGCGACCGAGATCGCCGAGCGCGCGATCGGCGGGCTGAAGCTCGCTGTCCGCGACGTCAACGAGAATCTCGGCAGCCAGCTCGCGGCCGCAACGCAGATGTCCGACCAGCTCTACCGCCAGCTCGGCGAGGCCGACAACGTGGTGCGGCGCCTCTCCAAGATCGCCATCGCTGCGCGCCCCGTGACGAATCCGGAAGCTGCCGCAGCCCCGGTCGCCAAGCCCTCTGCGGCGAAGGCGGTGGCGGCGGCTGCCGAAGCGTTCTCCGAGCGCAGAAGGTCCAACGGGCTTGCCGCATAAAGTCGCTGTATGAAATCCTTTCGTAACATCCGCGTCATTCCCGTCGTACTGATCGCAGTTGCCGCCCTTGCCACGCTGAAGGTCGCCGGCCTCGTGATCAACGGCGGCTATGTGTTCGACTACCAGCCGAAGACGACCAAGAAATCCTGGGCACAGGAGAACCTCAACTTCCCGACTGGCCGCGAAGATCCCGACATCACCGGCTCGACGCACGGCGCGCCGAAGGAGGCTTCCAAGGAAGATGCGCCGAAACCGGCCGCGCCCGAGACCAAGCCCGAAGGCCAGGTGATCAAGCCGGAAGAATCCCGCGAGCAGACCTCGCCTGCCGAGCGCGCGATTCTGGAGCGCTTGCAGAACCGCCGCCAGGAGCTCGAAGCGCGCCAGCGCGAGATCGACATTCGCGAGAGCCTGCTCAAGGCGGCCGAGAAGCGCATCGAGTCCAAGGTCGAGGAGATGAAGGCGGTGGAATCCCGCATCTCCACCACCGCGGCCGAGCAGAAGGCGGCGGAAGCTCAGCGCCTCAAGGGCCTCGTCACCACGTATGAGAGCATGAAGCCCAAGGACGCCGCGCGGGTGTTCGATCGGCTGGAGATGGGCGTGCTGATCGAGATCGCCACGCAGATCGCGCCGCGCAAGATGTCCGACATCATGGGGCTGATGTCGCCCGAGGCCGCCGAGCGGCTGACGGTCGAGATGGCCCGCCGCGCCGGTGGCGGAGGAGACCGTTCTGCCGATGCGGCCGATCTGCCCAAGATCGAGGGTCGCCCGACGCAAAAGCCGAATTGACCCGGAGGAGCTTGCCGCTCCACCGCGATGGGGCTGGGGGCTGAGGTTCGCGGTGGAGCGGAGCCGGAGAACCCCAATACTCAAGCGAAGCACCCCGGCGAGGACCATCTGCGCCTGTGATTCGGGCGTGTTGGCGGCCAATCCGAGGCGTTGTTGGTTCGCGCATAGCCGCTCGTTCAGCGCACCACTTCCCCCCGCGATGCCTTCTTTGCAATGCAGCATCGGTCGCTGCGAGAATGGATTAAGACGCCATTAGCTTCTGCGGATCATGCTTCTCAGCATGAGAGTTGCAATGGCTGCACTTGTTGCTCTCCTCGCCCTTCATTACGTGGATGAGCAACTATTCGGCGCCCGGTATACCCGAGGCGCTACCGCGATGCTGTCTCAGATCATGAGGTCGTTCGGCTAGGGCGCGTTCAGACCGGTTGTCTAGTTCGCGACCCGCTGGTGAACCCTGCGATCTCCGATATCGGCAGTCGTCGCATCGAACCACTTCCCGGCGGGAAGCGGGGTGCCGCATCGTTGCTTGATCAGATCCGCCTTCGTGACCCGCGTCACCAGATGCAGAGTGCTATGGCAACAGGCGCACTCGTAGACCTTCAGTGCATATCCTCTGGCGACTGGAACGAGAGCTATGAGTGCTCTTGCCCTGCTGCATATGATGCAATTGGCTTCCCCGCGCATCGATCGAGCCCCCGCCTGATCAATCGAAATCGGATCGTCACGATGCTATCTCATTCTGAGTCGCTCATCGGTTGCAACGTCTCAACGGTTGAGCGGGCGCGCTCGCAAAACCTCACCGCGCAGCCCGTCCTCACTCATGAAGTGAGCGACGAAGAGCCGCATCGCGTTGCAGATGCAATCAGATGGCGCTTCACGTTCTGAACGTGCGATGAGTTGACGCGCGCAAAATGTGAGATGGACGACAGTCGCGCAGCGCAGACTGGGACTAAGCTAGGGCCGTTCGCAAATCAGTGGCGCGGAGAGAGCGATGAACTACTGCTCATCCATAGCGGAACGCGCAATTGAGGCCATCAATCGTTTACTGATCGTGGCGATGACGTCCGCCTGGACATCGACCTTGGATCATCAGCACGCATTGCCGTCCTCTGAGGAAGACGACAGTGACGGTGACGTTTGTTCCCGGCAGCAGAGCTCCTCGGCGCCGGATTGGATCGGCAGGCCACATTGAAGGAGCCTCGCGGCATAGCCGCAGGTTGCGCTTAACACGCGACGTTGTGAGGCGTTGAACGATGCAGTGCCCGGCCTGATTGGGTCAGCGATTTCCGATCCGGGCGCGCCAACGTGCTTCGAAAGTGTCGTAGTCCACGGCCCACGCTTGCGAGTTCAAGGGATTGGCCGGGCTTGCTGCCGCCGCGCCTCTCACGTCCGCTTCCAAAACTGGTCGTGCCGAATTCTGCTTCGACCACTCCAGCTCCGATTTGGGGAGCATAGGCTTACCCTCGTACCAGCATTTCCTTCCATCGATGATGCGATAGGACCACCAGCGGCCCTGCGTCGACGAGGGCATCGCGCTGCTGCATTGTTGCTTCGCCACTGCATCGGGTATCCCGGCTGGCAAAAGCCAGGCCGCGCACGCGGCAAGGGCGATCGATCGGAGCCGGTTCCTCATTGGTCCGCAAAGGAACTGCTTCGCTGCTGTAAACGACTTACAGCGACGACCAGCTCGGGACGTTCGAGAACTTCGATCAGCTTGTCGAGAACACGCTCTGTGCTCTGAGGTCGCGGCTGGAGGTATTCTTCGAGGATCGATTGCGCTTCGCTAATCGCATCAAGTGCCAATTGTTGATCGGTCATCACTTCTTACCCATCCACAAATTCGCCAAGAATAGAGGTGAAAAAGATCAAGTCACTTTTGGGGAATATTCACGTTTTCCTTAGGCCTATGATCAAATTTTGTTTCGATCGGAACCTGAGCCATAGAGCCTACCGGTCGAAATTCTTCACACCATCAGCTCGTGGTGGAAGGCGGTCTGAGCGCTTGCCTCATGAACGGCCGGATTCAGCAGGTCAGCGGAGTCGTGCACGGGTGCAAGCGGTTCAACTGCTTGCACTCTGAGAAGTCCCGTGGGTGCGGTGTTTGCATCGACCGACGAAGGGGTAGGGAGCAGCTCCGTGAGCGCAACAGCGCCCGAGCCTTTGGCATCGGCAATTTCGTCCCTGAAGCGAAAGACCACTTCGGCGCTGAGCGCCGTGAGAAGATGTGAGTCCACGAGCGAGGGGGCAGGATCGGACAATTCGGAATGATCCGCGGCGGACTGAATGGGTGCGATGCCTTGCTCGCTTCTTGCGCCGGAGACCGGATTGGCCACGAACTCAAAAACAAAATGGTCGCTGTTGGCGAGATCGTTGGCATCGAGCACGCTGATCGTCTCAGGCTTCGATTCAGCCTGACCGGTGTCGTCCGCACTCTTGGCGGCCGTCGTCGGGCTGCTGGAACCGGCCGCGACCACGTCGGTTTGGCTGGCGTCGTGCGTTGAGTCTGGACTGGCTGCCGAGTGGAGTGCCTGGCTGGCGTCGCTTGCGCTCGCCGTGCCGTCTTGTTTCGATGCGCCATCGGTTGGTGGCGGATCCGCTTGCGTTGCGGTGGCCGAGCTGTCGAGGTTCCGGAAGCCTGCGCCGTGGATGGTAATCGTCACCACCTGCGGGGTCCCGTCGATCGTGGTCACCGTGAAAGTATCGGTCAGCGTGTCGCACGCCTTGAGCGCCCGGACCGCGCAGTTGTCCTCGTCGAGCGTGTAGGTCCAAACGCCCGCCGCCGTCATCGTGAAGGTGCCATAGCCGTGCGTGGTGCACTTTGGCGCGCAAACCGCGGTGAACATGTTGGACGGATTGTCGACATCGGTGTCGGTGAGCGTGCCGGTGGCCTTCGGTGCCTCCGGCGTCTTGCAGACGGGTTCGGTTACCGAGCCCGTCGTGGTACCGGAGATGATGGCGGGGTCGTTGGCGCCCTGGATGGTGATCGTCACCACCTGCGGCGTGCCGTCGATCGTGGTCACTGTGAAGGTGTCGGTGAGCTTGTCGCAGACATTGAGCGCCTGCACCGCACTGTTGCTGTTGTCGAGCGTGTAGGTCCAGACGCCCGCTGCCGTCATTGTGAAAGTGCCGTAGCCGCCTGAGCTGGCCTTGGGTGAGCACACTGCGGTGAACGTGTTGGGCGGATTGTCGACGTCAGTATCGGTCAGCGTGCCGGTCGCAGTCGGCATACCCGGCTTGCAGCCGGCGGCCTCGACCACGCATCCGGTTGTCTTGCCGCAGATGATGGCGGGATCGTTGGCGCCATGGATGGTGACCGTCACCACCTGTGGCGTGCCGTCGATCGTGGTCACGGTGAACTTGTCGGTCAAGGTGTCGCCGACATTGAGCGCCTGCACTGCGCACTTGCTGTTGTCGAGCGTGTAGGTCCAGACGCCGGCCGCCGTCATCGTGAAGGTGCCGTAGCTGCCCGCTTCGGGACAGCCGATCGCCACGAAGGTGTTGGGCGTATTGTCGACGTCGGTGTCGGTCAGCGTACCGGTCGCGGTCGGAATTCCCGGCTTGCAGCCGGCTGCCTCGGTCACTGAGCCGGTCGTGTCGCCCGAGATGATCGCGGCATCGTTGGCGCCGTGGATGGTGATCGTCACCATCTGCGGCGTACCGTCGATGGTCGTCACGGTGAAGGTGTCGGTCAATGTGTCGCCGACATTGAGCGCCTGGACCTTGCTGTTGGCGTTGTCGACTGTGTAGGTCCAGAGGCCCGCCGCGGTCACGCTAAACGTGCCGTAGCCCCCCGTGCTGGCCTTCGAACTCACGACCGTGAAGGTGTTGGGCGTATTGTCGACGTCTTTATCGGTCATCGTGCCGGTTGCGGATATGCCAGGCGCCGTATTGGCGACGCCGCCCGCTTCGGTTGACGAGCCGGTCGTGACGCCGGAAATGACGGCGGCGTCATTGACGCCATCGATGTTGATTGTGAAGGTCTGAGCAGTGGTAAGGTTGCCGTCCGACACTGTAATGACGAAATCGTCGGTCGTTGGCGCCGTCAGCGCGTTGATGGCGTCACTGTTCGGTACGAAGGTATAGGCGCCGCTGGCGCTGTTCACATAGAGCGTGCCATAGGGGCTGCCTTTCGACACATCATACGTCACTCCACCCACGACCGTATCGCCGGCGGTCCCGCCGCTGATGCCGAAAAACAGTGGCGCGTCACTGGTGCTGCTGGCGCTGAACGTTCCGCTGGTCGCAGTGAAGGTGTCAAACACAACCGTATCGAGTTCGACCGGTCCCGACTGAATATTGAACGTCGGCGGCGAATGAAGGATGATGGGATTGTCGGGAACGACGACGGTGCTGGGCAGCACGATCGGAAGCGAATGTAGCTGCGCAGGGCCATCAGACTCGATGAAATTGATTGGCTCCAGCGGCAGCGTCTCCGGGAAGGGAGTCGTGCCGGAGCCCTTTGCCTCGATCTCCTTCGAGAGATTGGCCCAAACGTCATGCTCCGCCGCCTGGAGCTCCTCCATGCGAGCCAAACTATTGACGACCTGGTTGACGCTGACCGATGACCCGATCTTGTTGAGCACGACCGTCTCGCCAGGATCCTCCACGATGATGTGTCGTGGGATCGCCTCCTTTGTCACAAGCTCGAACGCGCCGTGCTCGACGTCCTTGTACGTGATGCTGTCGTTGTCCAGGAACGTGATGTTCGCGTCTGCGGCCTCGGCGCTCTTCAACATCGAGAATATCAATGTTCCGAGCGTCAGCATTCCGAGCCCGCCCGTATGGATCCGACCGCGAATGCTCCCAACTGGGGTGTCGACCGTCAGGGCACCGTTCTTTGCCGACTGGCCGGCAACGAAAGCAAAGGTGCCCTTGGATATCGTGAGGAGGGCCGAACAGGAGGTGCCGTCGAGATCGTAGACGAATTCGCTCAGCTCCATGCGGGCTTCGCTGGAGAGGTTGAAAAAGGTGTCGTCAATGAAGCGGATGCCGATCCGACCGTCCGCGGCAGTCTCGATCACGTCACCGAGGCAGAGTGGATCGCCAACCATGACTTCGGTGGCGACACCGCTCGCGCGCCTGAGGATGCCGCAACCGATTGCCGTGTGAACGGTGCCGATTATCTTCGGAGGCGGGACCACGGAGGTCACGTCTCCGGCCTCAACGCCGGACGCAACTAACATAGCCTTCGACCTCGTCAGTCGAGGAATTCAGGCTCAGCGCGGCGCCGTTTTTCTTTCGCTCTGGTCTGCCCTCGCCACGAGGTCAACAAATCATGGCGCCGGCAGCCCGAGGCTCGCCCGCCGAAATCCTGATCGAGATGACCCAAGTCGATTCAAGAAAGAGGCGCGTTCAGCGCGAGGCCGCCGTGAACTACTTTCGTCTCGCTGAGTATCCGGCCCCTTCCATCGAAGCGATCTGCTCTTCCAAATAAGAGGTATTGCAATTTCGCGGTATTCCGGACCTGCGGAACAAAAATATGCCGCCGGGGTGGATTTAACAACAATTAAATTATACTATTTGCCGTCCTACTTGCGAATTTTGAAAGATCGTAGAGGACTGGGGCGAAGATCTTCTCGACGAAGGGGGAGGTCATGCGTGCATATTCGATATTCGGATTGGTGGCCGCCTTTGTTCTGACGCTCGCCGGTTTCTTGCCCGATGCTGCGCGCGCGCAAGTCGATTCCGCCAAGCCCGTCCTTCAAAACTTTTCATCGAAGCCAATTGGCAAGGTCGTAACCGCCGCGGGCTCGGTCACGATCGAGCACGCGAACGCGGTCGTCGTTCAGGCCAACGTGCCCCCCCAAGCCAATCAGACGAAAGCCGGCGATCTCGTCTATCTGGGGGACGTGGTACAGACGGGGGATGACGGTCGGGTTGGCATCAACTTTACCGATGGCAGCTCGTTCAATCTGTCGAGCAACGCGCATATGACCTTGGACGAGTACGTCTACGACCCGAACGGAAAGTCCAATTCGACTTTCTTCAGCCTCGCCAAAGGGACGTTCACCTTCGTTGCCGGCAAAGTCGCGAAAACTGGTGACATGAAGGTCGACACCCCGGCCGCAACAATGGGCATCCGAGGCACCACGCCGCATGTCGAGATATCCGACAACGGGTCGGTGAAATTCTCTACCCTCATCGAAGAGGGCAAGAGCAAGAGCAAGGTGACAAAGAAATCCGCCGCGTCCACCGGGCCATCCGAACAGAAAGCCGACCGCAAGCTCAACTTGAACATCTGCCGACGGTGCTAGAAGCCTTTCACCAGGGATGGAAGTTTCCTCAGTCCGTGATCGGGATTCCCGATATGAAGCCGAGTGCGACAGGAACCATCACCGGCGGCGTGGCGTCCGGTCTCATCCTGCTATTGCTCGAGCTGCCGGCGGTGGCGCAGGCGCCGAAGCAGGAAGGGGGTTATCTCAAGACGATCGAGCTGTGCAACAGCGTCGGGCGCGCCTCGCTCGAAGCGCGAATTGATGGTTGCACCGCGTTCATCGACGCGCACCCAGGCGCGACGAAGGCCTTGGCCATCGCCTACAACAATCGCGGCAACGCCTATGCTGAAACGAGAGACTATGACCGCGCCATCCACGATTTCAATCAATCGATCGAACTCAATCCGGGCTATACCAAGGCCTTCAACAACCGCGGTGTGGCCCAACTGATGAAAGGCGAATACGACCTCGCGATCGCGTCATTGGATGAGGCCATCAAGCTCAATCCCAACTACGGCGAGGCCTTCGCGAACCGTGCAGAGGCCAACCTGCGAAAGAACGCGTACGATCGTGCGGCGCAAGATTACGACGAGGCCATTCGCTTGCGACCAGATATGGCTGGCGCGTGGAGCGGACGCTGTTGGGCCCGCACAATGCAGGGCGCTCTACAGGCTGCGCTCGAAGACTGTAACAAGGCGCTGCAATCGGGCTCAGGCAATGCGGCAACGTACGATTCACGTGCTCTGGTCCTTCTGAAGATGGGCCAGCTCGCCGCCTCCATCGATGACTACAACTCGGTGCTGCGGCTCGAGCCGAAGCTTGCGAGCGCGCTTTATGGGCGCGGGCTCGCCCGGCTCAAACAAGGCGACAAGGCTGGCGGTGACGCCGATATCGTGGCGGCACAGACAATTCAGCCCAGGATCGGCGACGATTTCGTGCGCTACGGGCTGCGGTAGTTGCTGAGGCCTGCATTCGCAAACATGGACTGCGACTGTCGAGGTATCAAAATCCGGTATTCAGGCGGGTTCGGTGGTGCTTAGATTTCACCTACGTCATGACGTGACGGGCGCTGGCTTACGGACTCCGCCCGCCGCTTTGGAATAGCAATGCCCTTGAGGCCCGCCTCCAACTCTTGAAGCCTTCCGTTCTTCCCCACACTCGGGGGCGGGCCTTTGTCTTTCAGCAGGCCGTGGGTCGCGAACCATGACCCGAACATACGGAAGTCATCGTCCGGTTCAGTTCAGGCGAATGGCGGACTTCACTGGGCCTGGTCCTCACGGACCGCCCGGTTGCCGGCGGATGTCTTCCAGCAGGCGGCGCATCGCCTCGATCTGTTTGCCGAAGCCTGCCCAATCGCCGGATTTCAACCGCTCCATTGCTTGATCGTAGTGCGCGAGCGCCTCCTGCGCTCGTGCCGCCGTTGCTCCTTCACTGGGCAACTCCGCGGTCCCACCCGGCGCTGTCGTTGCGGGCCCGCCGTTCGCGAAGAGCGCCGACAAAGCTTCCTCAAGCGTTTCCTTCATGACGACGTGCTCGCCATAGGCGGCAATCACCCGTTTCAGTTCCGGCAAATGCCCTTGCTCGGCCCGCAGATAGAGTGGCGACACGTAGAGGATTGAATTCTCGATTGGGATCACGAGCAGGTTTCCCCTGATTACCCGCGATCCCATCTGGTTCCATAGCGAGATCTGCTGGGAGATCTCCGTGTTCTGATGAATGCGCGCCTCGATCTGGAACGGTCCGTAGACCAGCTTCTCCTTGGGAAATTCGTACACGATCAGCTTGCCATAGCCGGGCTCGTCGCAGCGCGCAGCCAGCCATGCGATCATGTTGTCGCGGCGGCTCGGTACCATCGGGATCATCAGAAAGAACTCGGCTTGCGCTTCGCCGGGCAGGCGCATGATGATGTAGTAGGGCGCCATCGCCGTCGTGCCGTCCATCGAAGAGATGCCGTCGCCGGCCGGCTGGCGCGGGAATTGCCAGAGGTCCTCGCGGTTGTAGAAAACATCGGCAGATTCCATGTGATAGGTTTGGAAAAGCCGAGCCTGGATGAGGAAGAGGTCCTCGGGATAGCGAATGTGCCTTTGCAGATCGGGAGGCATCGCCGTGAACGGCTTGAAGAGAGCCGGGAAAATTCGACGATAGGTCGCGGCGATCGGATCCGCCTGGTCCATCAGATAGAAGTCGACAGTGCCGTTATAGGCATCGATGATTACCTTCACTGAATTTCTGATGTAGTTGAGATTGAGGCCGGACGCGCGCTGCGCATAGGGAAAATATTCGCTGGTCGTGTAGGCGTCCTGAATCCAGAACATCCGGCCCTCGCTGACGACGAGGTAGGGATCGCGATCCAGAACCAGGAACGGGGCGATCGTGCCGACTCGCTCCTGGATCTTGCGCCGGATCATGATCCGGCTGCCGTTGCCGATGTAGTCAGAAAGAAACAGGTTCACGTCATTGAAATAGTGAGCGAAGATCAGTCGCCGCACCATGCTCGACAGCGGGACGCCGCCGGCGCCGTCATAGGACGCGTAGACGTTGTCCTTTCCCTTGGGATAATCGAACTCCGGCACGGTCGCCTTGACGATGACGTAGTCCTCGGTCTGCTGCCCGTAGTAGATGCGCGGCTCGCGAATGTCGGGACCTCCGTGAGCAACCGGAGGAACATCGTGCAGGTAGAGGAGCGGAAGCCCTTCGCTGCTCTTCTGGGTGACCGGGCTCAGCACCGCACCATTGCCATGGGTGAACAGGATGTGGCGGTTGACCCAGGTCTGCGCGTTGGGCGGCAGCAACTCGGAATTCAGCTCGCGGGCCGAGAGGATCACGCTCTGGTAGGTGCCGCCGAGCCAGTAGCGGTCGACATCGAGGTTGCGCAGCTTGTAGTAGGTGCGGATCTCCTGCAATTGCGCGTAAGTGTCGGCCAATGGTTGCCAGTCCCACAGCCTTATATTCTCGATCGTGGCCTTGTTGGCCTCGAGCGTGCTGAAGGTCAGCGTCTGTTCCGCAGGGAACGGCTTCGGTGAGATCCGATTGAGATTGTAGGCCTCCCGGGTCAGCGTGATGTTGCGTTCGATATAGGGACGCTCCCAGTCCAGCTCGTTTGGCCTGACGTAGAAGCGCTGAAAGACTGCCGGGATGATGCCCGATAGCAGGAATGCGGCGCTGAAGAGCAGCGCAATCGCGGCGGTGGGGAGGCGGTAGGTGCGCACCCACAGGTTCGCCCATGCGGCCAAGGCGGCGACGATCGACAGCGCGATCAGGATCCAAAGCACCGGCAATTCGACGTTGACGTCGGTATAGCCTGCGCCGACCACCACGCCGTTGTCGCCGAACAGCAGGTGGTAGCGGTCGAGCCCGTAGGACCACGCCTTCACGGCGAAGAAAAGCCCAAGCAGTGCCGAACCGTGGGAGATCGCCGCCGGCGACATTCGCTGAGCCCGGTCCTCGATGTCGCCATGCACCCAATAGACAAACCCGGCAAACAGCGCGCTCATGACGAGCGTCAGCATTGCCCAGTTCTTGACGGCGACAAAGGCGGGCAGGGAGAAGAGGTAGAAACCGATGTCCTTGCCGTACAAGGGATCGTTGCTGCCGTACGGCACTTGATAGATGAACCGGAGCAGCGTGCTCCAGTTGCCGACCTCGCCCCAGGCGACAAGCAAGGCGACGAGGCAGCTACTGGCGGCGATCACGCCACGCCACGGCAGTCGCTCGCGCAGGAATTCAAGCGGATCGGGCTGAGCCGCAGCGGCTCCAACTGTTGGGACAAAGGCCGCTGGCAACCGGGTTCGCCGTCCGGCGAGACCAAGAGCAATCCGCGCGTTCACCCACAATACGGTGGCAGTCGCTGCGAAAACGACGAGGAAGCCAGCAGTTTTGGCGCCGATCGTGATCCAGAAGACCTGCCTGTAGCCGATCGAGGCGAACCACATCCAGTCGACCAGGACGTCGCTTACGAGAGCGAGCAGGATCAGACCAATGACGATGGCGATGGCCGCGATAATGAACCCTGCCGCAGCACTGCGCCGCGGCGCCTTCTGGCCGGGTCCGGCGATCCCGATCGTCATGTCCGCACTATAGCAGAACGGCAGCCGGGGCGGCGCTCCGTGGACGTGCGACCGATGGCGCTACTTCCCACCGCCGGGGGCCCTCGACTGGCCGTTTCGGGAACGCTGGTGCGGCGCAGCGAGCGCCGGTCAAATCAATCCGACAGCATTAACAAGTCCTTAATTGGCGAAACCTTACAGTCGAGGGCACAGGCCGGCCCCATTGCCGGCATGAATCGTCGGACCGGATGAAATGCCGCCAATGGCGCGACAGGCTGCCGCTGGATTTTGGTCGCGAGCCCGCGCCTTGGTGTTGACCTCGGCGCCGGGCGTGCAGCGTCATGTCCGCGTGCTGTCCGTACTGGCCGCCTGCCTATTGGTGGGCCTGGCCTTGCCCGCGCGCGCCGAGCCGGTGCGGGGCGAGGCGACCTTCTCGGCCGGCGGCGGTTTTGCGCGCCTCGTCATCAAGCTCGGCGAGGACGTTTCGTCCGAGGTGACGACCGCGGGATCGATCCTGATCATCCGCTTCGAGCGACCGGTCGATGTACCGGTCGACCGCATCCCGGAGGGTGCCCCCGACTACGTCAACTCCGCTCGCCGCGATCCCGACGGCGGGGCGATCCGGCTGTCGCTCGCGCGCCGCGTCACCGTCAACACCATGAATGCCGGCGAGCGGACCTTCGTCGACCTTCTGCCCGAGGGCTGGAAGGGCGCGCCGCCGAGCCTGCCGATGGACGTGGTGAAGGAACTCTCCGATCGTGCGCGCGCCGCGGAGCGCGCGCTGCGCGCCCAGCGCGTGGCCGCCGAGACCAAGAAGCGCCCGCCGATCCGCGTCCGCGCCTCGGTGCAGCCGACCTTCGTGCGCTTCGTCTTCGAGATGCCCGACGGCGTCGGCGTCTCCTCGGTGCTCAACGAGCAGAAGCTGACGCTCGCCTTCAACGCCAATCTCAACTTCGATCTCGCCGACGCGGTCGTGGCGGCGCCCCCGAACGTGGCCTCGATCAAGCAGAAGGCGGACATCGACCAGACCAATGTCGAGATCGCGCTGATCGGCGAGGCCGACGTGCACTCTTTCCGCGACGACAAGAACTATGTCGTCGACGTCGCCTTCCAGCCGGACAAGAACAAGGCCGCGACGACGGCCGAGCAGGTCCTGGCGCCAGCAAAGCCGGCCGCGACGCAGGGACCGCACGCGGCGGTGGAGAAGAAGGAGATGCCGCGCGAGATCGCGCCGCCGACCTCCGAGACCATCGCGCGCGAGGCCAAGATCGAGGTGAAGCCTGAGGTCGCGGGCGCGGCGCCGGCTGCCGAGGCGCCGAAGCCCGCGCCGGTGCTGGCCGCGCCCGAGCCTGTCACGGCTCAAGCTGCGCATTCGGCCGAGGCGCCGAAACCTGCGCCGGCGGCTGCAGAGGCCGCAGCGCCGGCTGCTGCGCCAAAACCGTTAGCACCGATGGCCGCCGAAGCGCCGAAGGAGCCGGTCAAGGACGCGCCGAAGGACATGGCGAAAGCCGCACCAGTCGAGGCGCCGGCTCCGGCCGTCGCGCAAGACACCGCGCCGAGCGTCGATGCCCGCCGCGACAGCGACGGCCTGCGCGTGACGTTCCCGCTCTCGGTCGCAACGCCCGCCGCCGCATTCCGGCGCGGCGACACCGTCTGGCTGGTGTTCGACACCCAGAAAGCCATCGACGTCGAGCCGATCCGCGCCAAGGGCGGCGCGATGATCGGCGAGGTCAGCCGCACGCCGCTCGACAAGGGCCAGGCCATCCGCATCCGCCTCAATCGGCCGCTGGTCTATTCGCTGTCGAGTGAGGAGAACGGCAAGGAGACCAACTGGCTCCTGACGCTCGCCGACAAGATCCAGGCAACGCCGCTGCCGCTAATGATGATGCGCAACATCACTGACCCGGCGCTCGCCAATATCGCTATCCCCTTCGCCAATCCGGGCATGCTGCACAAGCTGACCGATCCCGACGCCGGCGACACGCTCTACGTCGTCACCGCGCCGCGGCCGGTCCGCGGCTTCATCAAGCGGCAGGACCTGGTCGATCTCTCGCTGCTCGAATCCGCGCACGGCATCGCCATTCGTCCGAACTCCGACGAGGTCGGCGTCGAGGTCGGCTCCGACAAGGTGATCCTGGGCAAGAAGGGCGGGCTGACGCTGTCGCCGGTCGACGTCTCCGCCGAGCGCGCGCCGACCGCGGTGCGGCCGGTCTTCAACATCGAGGAATGGCGCAAGGGACAGTCCGAGCTGTTCATGAACCGCCAGAGCGCGCTGGTCGCCGCGATCGCGGCGGTCGAGCCGGCGCAGCGCTCGATCCCGCGGCTTGACCTCGCGCATTTCTACATGTCGCGCGGCATGTATCACGAAGCCAAGGCGATGACCGACGTCATGCTGGCCGATCCCCTCAACAAGGAGGAGTCCTCGGCGCTGATCATGCACGCGATCGCGAGCATCCTCATTGGCCGGCCTGGGCAGGGGCTGAAGGATCTCGCCAATCCCGTGATCGGCAACAGTCACGACTCGCAGCTCTGGAAGGCGCTCGCCTATGCGCGGCAAGGGAAGTGGGCCGATGCGCGCGAAAAGTTCAAGAACGTCGAGTTCGCCATCGCCTCGCTGCCGCTCGACGTCCAGCGCATCGTGACGATGGATGCGATGCGGGCCTCGCTCGAGGTGAAGGATTATGCCGGCGCCTCCAAGCGGCGCAGCGAGCTCGAGGTCGTCGGCGTGCCGCCGGACATGGCGCCGTCCTTCGCGGTGCTGCGCGGCAGGCTCGCCGAAGCGCTCGGCCACGACAAGGACGCGCTCGACGACTACAAGTTCGCTGTCGGCTCGGACGACCGGCCGGCCGCCGCCGAAGCCAAGCAGCTCGAGGTCGCGCTGCGGCAGAAGCGCGACGAGATCACCAAGGATGACGCGCTGCGTGAGCTCGAGACGCTGGCGATGACCTGGCGCGGCGACGCCATCGAGGTGAAGACGCTGCAGTTGCTGGCGCGGATGTATGCCGACATGGGCCGCTACCGGGATGCGCTCGCCGCGGCCCGTACCGCGACGATACTCCAACCGAATGCGGACGCCTCGCGCCAGGCGCAGGACCTTGCGCAGGAGCTGTTCTCGCAGATCTTCTTGAGCTCCAAGGGCGACGATCTTCCGCCGATCGAGGCGCTCGGGATGTTCTACGAGTTCCGCGAGCTGACGCCGATCGGCCGGCGCGGCGACGAGCTGATCCGCAAGCTCGCCGATCGCCTGGCGTCCATCGACCTGCTCGACCAGGCCGCCGAGCTCCTGCAATACCAGGTCGACCACCGCCTCGAAGGGGCGGCGCGCGCGCAGGTCGCGGCCCGCCTCGCCATGGTCTATCTCGCCAACCGCAAGCCCGACATGGCCATCTCGGCGCTGCGGGCGAGCCGCATCAGCGATCTGTCCGGCGAATTGCGCCAGCAGCGCCTGCTGCTGGAGGCGCGCGCGCAGAGCGACGTCGGCCGCCACGACCTCGCGCTCGACATCGTCTCCAACGTCGCGGGCCGCGAGGCGATCCGCCTGCGCTCCGACATCTTCTGGGCGGCGCGGCGCTGGCGCGAATCCGCCGAGCAGATCGAGCTCTACTACGGCGAGCGTTTTCGCGACTTCAAGCCGCTCAACGCGGTCGAGAAGAGCGACGTGATCCGCGCCGCCGTCGGCTACGCGCTCGCCGACGATGCGATCGGGCTGTCGCGCTTCCGCGAGAAATACGCGCCGTTGATGAGCGAGAGCTCCGACCGGCTCGCCTTCGACATCGCAAGCAAGCCGGCGGCCGCCTCCAGCGCCGAATTCGCGGAGATTGCCAAGCTCGCGGCCAGCGTCGACACGCTCGACGGCTTCCTGCGCGAGATGAAGCAGCGCTTCCCCGACGCCACCGCCCGCGCGCCCATGCCGCCGCAGGCCAAGGACGAGACCGAGCACACCGGCTCGCTGCCCGCGATCCCGCCCGTGAGGCAGATCAAGATGACCCGCTAGGTCCTCCTACCTTCGGCCTCTCGACAGCCGCCCTCTGACGCGGCAATTTCCCGTTCAAGGCGCGGTCTCGACACGCGCCGATGCCGGGAGAAGCGTGGACATGAGCAAGCCCGTCAAGACCGAAGCCGAACTGATCGCCATGGCGAAAGCCGAATTGAAGGTCCATGCCGATTGTTCGGACGGCATGAAGATCATCGTTCTCCGCGATGGCGACAGCTGGGAGTTCCGCGACGAGTCCGACCAGGCCACCATCGACAAGCCCGGCTACCCCGAATGCGTCGCCATGCTCGTGCAGATCGGCGATCACCTCAGCAAGCAATATGACGTGAAGGGGTAGGGTGGGCAGCCGCAGCGCCGGCCGGCAATTGTTGTCGCAAGCTGCCGCCACATCCTCCGCAATGACGGGGAGGGGCCTGAGGTTCTCGACGAAAGCAGGAGACGTTTGCCCCGTGGCCGTCCGCCCGCTACCCCCCGTAACTCTGCACCAGGCTTCCCGCCACCAGCGACCAGCCGTCGACCAGCACGAAGAAGATCAACTTGAACGGCAGCGACACCACCGCTGGCGGCAGCATCATCATGCCCATCGACATCAGGACGGAGGCGACGACGAGATCGATAATCAGGAAGGGGAGGAACAGGAGGAAGCCGATCTCGAAGGCGCGCTTCAGCTCGGAGATCATGAACGAGGGGATGAGGATGCGGAGCGCGAGCTCGTCGGGGGTTGCCGGCGGCGGCTCGCCGGAGAGGTCCATGAAGAGTTTCAGATCCTTCTCGCGCACGTTCTTCTGCATGAAGCCACGCAGGGGGACTGAGGCAAGCTGGAGCGCGTCCTCGACGCCGATCTGGTTGGCGACCAGCGGCTTGATGCCCTCGTCATAGGATTTCTGCAGGACCGGTCCCATCACGAAGAAGGTGAGGAACATCGCGAGCGCGATGATCACGGAGTTCGGCGGCGCGGTCGCGGTGCCCATGGCGGTGCGAAGCAGCGACAGCACGACCACGATGCGCGTGAACGACGTCATCATGACCAGGATCGACGGCGCGATCGACAGCACCGTGAGCAGCGCGATGAGCTGGATCGCGCGCTCGGTGACGCCGCCGCCCCCCTGGCCGCCGAGATTGATGCTGATGTCCTGCGCATGCGCAGGCGCCGCCAGGAGAGCGGCGCCGATCAGGACAGGAAGGAAAAAAACTCTACGCGGGAAAGCCGAGTGCCTCACGAAGATGGCTTCGGGCGGCCGAGCAGGGAGGCCATCTCGTCTTCGAGATTTTCAAAGCTCGTCTTTGCGGGTGCGGCCGGGGCAGGCGCCTCGTTGCGTGACGGGCGCACCGCGGGTGCGGGCGGCTCGGGCGCAACGGGAGGCGCGACCGTCTCGCCGGCGGGCCGGCGCAGGGCGGCCTCGAGCCGCTGCGCCATCTCGGCGAGATTCTGCTCGGCGCTCGAGGGCACGGCCGGCGAGGGAGGCGCCGGCGGGGCGGGAGGCGCCGGGGGAGGCGGTGGCGGCGCGGCGGCGCGCACCGGCGGGACCTTGGGCGGCTCGCTCTGGCGCGGCGGGCGCGGCATCATCGGCTCGCCGCGCGGGACACGCGGCGGCATCGGCTCGGGCCTGACCTGTGGCTCGCGCTCGGGGCGCGGCGTGACCGGCTCGGCGGTGAAGCCGGCGAACGGATCACTGCGACGCTCGGCGAGCGCAGGCGCAGGCGCAGGCCGGCGCACTTCGTCGGCGAAGGAGGGACGCGCAGGCCGCGGCGACGGCTCGGGCATCTGCGGCTCGGGTTGGTCGAGAAGCTCGGGGCGCGGCGAAGGCTCATCCCAAGCGGCGGGTTCCGGCAATGGAGCGAGGCGCGGCGGCGGCTCGGCGTTCCCGGCCCGTTGCGGCAACTGATCGCGGCTCGGGGCTGCACGCACGATGTTGGGCTCGACGACGATGTCGGTCGGGCCGCCGATCATCAGGAGATGTTCGACATTGTCGCGCCGGACCAGCACCAGGCGGCGACGGCCATCGACGGCGGCGGCATCGATCACGGCAAGCCGGGGCATCCGGCCGCGCTGGGTGTTGGCGCCCAGCCGGTTCGTCGCGAATCGGCGAACCAGCCACGCGGCCAGGCCGATCAGCGCCAGAACGACGATGAACGCTAAGATAAAGGTCAAAGGGCCTTGCATGCTTGTCCCCGGCAAATGGCGCTTGTCTCATGCGGCCAATGGTCGAAATCCATCCCGACCACAAGCCCGCGACGCCCCAGAAGTTCGATCCCTTAACACCTCACGGCAAGTTCTGCCGTCCCCAGTTCTTAATAACCCATGAATCGCCCGATCCAAAACGACTTCTTGGGGATTGTTCCGGAGCCAAGCGATTGGGTTAACGAGCGTTTTGGAAGCGTAGAATCACGGGGCGAAACCTTGGCGTCTCAAGGAGGGATATCTGCCGCCAACCTCTTAACCAGCCATTAACCATACACGCGGCAAATTCTGCCTAGCTCCGGGCCTGATCCGGGGCAAGGAGCCGCAAGCCATGTCCATCAACGACCTTCCGGTGCTCTCGGCGCTTCGCACCAAGATGCAGTGGCACCAGGAACGCCAGCGCGTCCTGTCCGAGAACGTCTCCAATTCCGACACGCCCAACTTCCGGCCGCGCGACCTGGTCGAGCCCAAGTTCGACAAGGCCGGCGCGGTCACCGGCTCCATGGGGCCGCTCGCGATGGCCCGCACCAGCGCCTCGCACATGACGCCGTCGGGCGCGCCGTCGAGCTTCGACCAGAACAAGAATGCGGGCTTCGAGACACGTCCTGCGGGCAATGCCGTCAATCTCGAGGAGGAAATGATGAAGTCCGCCTCGAACCAGATGGATTACGCGGCCGCGACCTCGCTCTACTCCAAAAGCCTGCACCTTCTGAAGACCGCGATCGGTAAAGGTTAGAGCTAGCGGAAGCGCATCATGGCGAATGACAGCAGCGACTTTGCCCGCTCGATGGCGATTGCGACCTCCGGCCTGCGCGCGCAGGCCGGGCGCATGCGGGTGATCTCGGAGAACATCGCGAACGCGGACTCCACTGCTCAGACCGCCGGCGGCGATCCCTACCGGCGCAAGGTGCCGACCTTCTCCTCCGCGCTCGACCGCACGCTGGACGCGCAAGTCGTCACCCTCGGCAAGATCAAGCCCGACCAGTCCAACTTCCGCGTCAAATACGAGCCGAACAATCCAGCCGCCGACGCGAGCGGCAACGTCAAATATCCGAACGTGAACTCGGTGGTCGAAATGACCGACATGCGCGACGCGCAGCGGTCCTATGAAGCCAATCTCAACATCATCAGTGCAACGCGCCGGATGATCCAGCGCACGCTCGACATCCTCAAGGCCTGAACAGGAGGCTCAAAGCCATGGCTTCACCGACGATTGCCGCGAACGCCTACGCCAACCTCGCGCGCGTGCTGGAGAACAGCGCCGCAGGCAAGGGATCGGAGACGAATGGCCCGTCCTTCGCCGCGCTGCTCAAGGACTCCATCGGCAGCGTCATGGACTCCGGCCGCAAGTCCGATGCGCAGACCGTGGCCATGGCGAGCGGCAAGGCCAACGTCATGGATGTGGTGACGGCGGTGGCCGAAACCGATGTCGCCGTCTCGACCCTGGTGTCGGTTCGCGACCGGGTGATCCAGTCCTATGAAGACATCATGAAGATGGCGATCTGAGTTTCTCACACTCGTCATTGCGAGCGCAGCCAAGCAATCCAGAATCTTTCCGCGGATGCCTCTCTGGATTGCTTCGCTGCGCTCGCAATGACGGGAGAGGGCGTGGCTCCCTCGCGACAGCGGTGGGAAGGCGAGTGTTGAATAGAGGATTTTGCAATGACCGGACCTGAAACGCTTGACGTGGCGCGGGATGCGATCTGGACGATCGTGATCGTGTCGTCGCCGCTGATGGTGGTGGGGCTCGTGGTTGGTGTCGTGGTGTCGCTATTCCAGGCGCTCACGCAGATCCAGGAGCAGACCCTGATCTACGTGCCGAAAATCCTCGCGATCTTCGCGACCATGCTGCTGGCGCTGCCGTTCATGGCCGACGCGCTCCACTCCCACATGCTGCGGATATCGTCGCGAATCATCGGCGGCTGAGGCACAATGCGTGTGTCATGCGCATCGACATCTCGCTGCTGCCGGCGCTCGCCGCAGCCTTCATGCTCGCCTTCGCCCGGGTCGGCGCGATGGTGATGCTGCTGCCGGGGCTGGGCGAGACCAACATTCCAACGCGCATCAAGCTGTCGATCGCGCTGCTGCTCACCCTGATCATCCTGCCGCTGCATCGCAACGCCTATCATGTCGACATGGGCTCGATCTCCTCGCTCCTGGTGCTGATGCTGCATGAGATCGCGATCGGCATCGTGCTGGGCGCGACCGCGCGCGTGACGCTTGCCGCCCTCCAGGTCGCCGGCGCCGTGATCGCGCAGCAGATGGGACTCGGCTTCGTCACCTCGGTCGATCCGACGCAGGGCCAGCAGGGCGTGCTGGTCGGCAACTTCCTGACCATGCTGGGCGTGACGCTGCTGTTCGCGACCGACAGCCATCATCTCGTGATCGCCGCGCTCAACGACAGCTATGCGATCTTCGCGCCGGGCGAGACGATGGCAAGCGGCGATGTCGCTTCGCTGGCGACGCGCGCCTTCGCCGCCGCCTTCCGCCTGGGCTTGCAGCTCTCCGGACCGTTCCTGGTGTTCGGCCTCGTCTTCAATATCGGGCTTGGCGTGCTGGCGCGGCTGATGCCGCAGATGCAGGTCTATTTCGTCGGCGTGCCGCTCTCGATCTTCGCCGGCTTTTTGGTGCTCGCCGTGGTGCTCGCGGCGATGATGGGTACCTTCCTCGACTATTTCATCGGTGTGATGCACCAGATGATGCCACTCAAGTAATGGGTGATCGATGGCTGAAGACAACGATCCCGAGAGTCAAACAGAAGATCCGACGCAAAAACGTCTCGAGGAGGCGCTCGAGCGCGGCGACGTCGCCAAGAGCCAGGAGATCAACACCTGGTTCATGATCGCGGGCGGCACGCTCGTGGTCTCGACCTTCTCGGGCTCGGTCGGCAGCGGGCTGGTGACGCCGATGCGCAACCTGCTCGCCAATTCCTGGATGATCAAGACCGACGGCGGGAACCTGCTCGCGCTGATGCAGCAGATCGAAGTCGCGGTGGTCGCCGCGGTCGGCGTGCCATTGCTGATGCTGGTGCTGGCGGCCATCGCCGGCAACATGCTCCAGCACCGCCTGGTGTGGTCTGCCGAATCCCTGAAGCCCAAATTCAGCAAGCTCTCGCCCGCCGCCGGCATGAAGCGCATTTTCGGCAAGCAGGCGGCGGCGAACTTCCTCAAAGGCATCGGCAAGCTGATCGTGCTCGGCGCGGTCATGACCATGATCCTGTGGCCGGAGCGGCACCGCATGGAGGCGATGGTCAAGCTCGACCCGGTCGCCATGCTGGGCGCCACCACCAACATGACCATCCATCTGCTCGGCGCAGTGGTCGCGGCGCTCGCGATCATCGCGATCGCCGACTATTTCTTCCAGTATCGCAGCTGGTTCCAGCGCCAAAAGATGTCGCTCCAGGAGATCAAGGAGGAGTTCAAGCAGTCCGAAGGCGACCCGCACATCAAGGGCAAGATCAGGCAGCTCCGGCAGCAGCGTGCCAAGAAGCGCATGATGGCGGCGGTTCCGAAGGCCTCCGTGATCATCACCAACCCGACCCACTATTCGGTGGCGCTCTCCTACGAACGCGGCATGCAGGCGCCGATCTGCGTCGCCAAGGGCGTCGACAATCTCGCCTTCAAGATCAGGGAGGTCGCCCGCAAGCACGACATTCCGATCGTCGAGAACGTGCCGCTGGCGCGCGCGCTCTATGCCACAGTCGAGATCGACCAGGAAATCCCGGTCGAGCACTACCATGCTGTTGCCGAGGTCATCGGCTACGTCATGCGGCTGAAGCGCGGATTCGGCGCCGGACGGCAATAAGGCACCCGAAAAGTACCGGAAATGGCCGTAAACTGGGAATCAGCGTACGTTTCGCCCTTGCCGCCCTTGCGCCTGCGGGTCCGATTCAGGCAGGGAGGGCCCGTTGCGCGCGGTTCGCGCATTCTTTTCCTGCCGACAGGCTGCGCTGACCTGGGATGACCGCCGAAACCGACCACAACGTGTCACGCGAGCCTGTTGCGGTGCATGAGCCGCCGCAGCGCTCGGGCAGCATCGCGCTGGTGTTCCTGGTGGCGGCGACGCTCGTGGCAGTCGCCGTCGGGCTGATGACGCTCGGCCGGACGCAGGCGCAGCCCTATATCCTCGGCATCCTCGCCGTGCTGGCGATGGTCGGTCTGTTCAACCTGTTCGCCTTTGCGGCCGGCATCGTTCGTTTCGCCGACCGCAATCTCGACGATCCCATCATTGCTCGCATTTCCGATCATGCCTTCGACGGGCTCGCGGTAACCGATCCGCGCGGCCATGTCGTCTATTCCAATGCGGCCTATCTGACCATGACCGGCGCTTCCGGCCCGCAGGACGTGCGGCCCGTCGAGCGCGTCTTCATCGGCAACCCTGATGTGTCGGAGGCCGTGTTCCGCCTGCTGAAGGCCGCGCGCGAAGGCAAGCGGCAGCAGGAAGAGGTGCGGATCTCCGGCCATGACGGCAGCCAGGGGCGCTGGCTGCGCATGCGGGTGCGTCCGCTCGGCACGGGCAAGCGCGAGGCCAGATATGCGGTATGGTCGATCGCCGATATTACCCGCGACCGCGAGCGCCAGGAGGACGTGTTCCAGGAGCTCCAGCACGCGATCGAATATCTCGATCACGCGCCGTGCGGCTTCTTCTCCGTCAATCCGGCCGGCGAGCTCGCTTACGTCAACGCGACGCTCGCCAACTGGCTCGACTATGATCTCGCCGAGATCGGCTCGGGCGGCCTCAAGCTCACCGACATCGTCTCCGGTGATGGCGCCTCGCTGCTGACCTCGATCGTGGCGGTGCCGGGTGAGGTGAAGACGGAAGTCTTCGACATCGACCTGCGCATGCGAACCGGCAAGACCATGCCGGTGCGGCTCTACCACAAGCTGGCCTTCGGAGCCGACGGCACGCCGGGCCCGTCGCGTACCCTCGTGATCAGCCGCGCCCGCGACGAGCGCAGCGATCCCGACCGCGCCGCCGAGGTGCGCTTCATGCGCTTCTTCGACCACACGCCGATGGCGATCGCCACCGTCGATCGCGGCGGCAACGTCGTGCGGGCGAACGCGCGTTACGCCAAGCTGGCGCAGGGCCTTGGCCTCGACAGCGCCGGCAGGTCGATCTTCCGCGCGATCAATTCGCGCGATCGGAACCTGCTGATCGCGGCGATCAACCAGGCCGCCGAAGGGAAGGGCGACATCGCGCCGGTCGAGGTTGCGCTGGAGGGAACGAAGGAGCGCTGGGGACAGTTCTTCGTCACGCCGGTCGACGAGGGCGAGAACGACGCCGAGGCCGCGATTGTGCACATGCTCGAGACCACCGAGCGGCGTGCGCTGGAGAACCAGATCAACCAGTCGCAGAAGATGGAGACGGTCGGCCAACTCGCCGGCGGCATCGCCCACGACTTCAACAACGTGCTGTCCGCCATCATGATGGCGAACGACTTCCTGCTCAACGCGCACAAGCCGACCGATCCGTCGTTCCAGGACATCATGCAGATCAAGCAGAACGCGACGCGGGCTGCGACCCTGGTGCGGCAGCTGCTGGCGTTCTCGCGCCGGCAGACGCTGCGGCCGCAGGTGCTCGATCTCGGCGATGCGCTCTCCGATCTCACCATGCTGCTCCGCCGGCTGATCGGCGAGAAGGTGAAGCTCGATCTCGTCCACGGCCGCGACCTCTGGCCGGTCAAGGTCGACGTCTCCCAGTTCGAGCAGGTCATCGTCAATCTCGCCGTCAACGCGCGCGATGCGATGCCCGACGGCGGCAAGCTGATCATCCGCACCGCCAACGTCGCCACGGACGAAGCGGGCAAGCTCGCCTATAAGGGCATGCCGGCGGCGGACTATGTGCGGATCGAGGTCGCCGACACCGGCACCGGCATCCCCGCCGACATCCGCGACAAGATCTTTGAGCCGTTCTTCTCGACCAAGGAGGTCGGCAAGGGCACGGGCCTCGGGCTGTCCACCGTCTACGGCATCGTCAAGCAGACCGGCGGCTTCATCTACGTCGATTCCGAGCCGGGCAAAGGTACCTCGTTCCACATCTTCCTGCCGCGGCACCATGCCGAACCCGAAGCGCAGGTCGAGACGCCGGTGACCGGCACGGCCGCGGTCGCCGCGACCGACGGCGCGGCCAAAGAAGCGCCCGCGGCCGAAGCCAAGCCGCGCACCGACCTCACGGGGCAGGGCACCATCCTGCTCGTCGAGGACGAGGAGGGCCTGCGCGCACTCAACGCGCGCGGCCTGCGCTCACGCGGCTACACCGTGGTCGAGGCCGAGAACGGCGTCGAGGCCATGGAGGTGCTGGACGAGCAGAGCGGAGCGATCGATCTCGTCGTCTCCGACGTCGTGATGCCGGAGATGGATGGTCCGACGCTTCTGAAGGCGATGCGGGAGAAGAACCCCGACATCAAGTTCATCTTCGTCTCCGGCTACGCCGAGGACGCCTTCGAGAAGAGCCTGCCCGAAGGCCAGCAGTTCGACTTCCTGCCAAAACCGTTCACGCTGAGCCAGCTCGTCGCCGCCGTGAAGGAGACGATGAAGGCGGGGTGAGGTTCTGTTTACCCAATCTCCCGTCATTGCGAGCCACCGGGTCCGCGCGTAGCGCGGCCCGATGACAGGCTCCGCGAAGCAATCCAGAGGCATTCCGCAGCGGGATTCTGGATTGCTTCGTCGCTTCGCTCCTCGCAATGACGCGCGGAGGGGCGCAGCCGTTATTGCGGGGGGTAATTCCGCACCACCCGCGACTGAGGGCCGCAGCCGCGGTTTCCGAAACCGGCTTCACTTTTGTGTTCCACTGCCCATCTTAGGGGCACTTCCCCATGTCGGGGATTTGGGAAACGCACATGAATTTCTCGTTACGCAGCCGCAGTCTCGTGAAGGCGATGGCCGTCGCGCTGGCGCTGGCGCTGCCGACCGCGCTCGCGATCACATCCGCCGATGCACGCGTCGGTGGCGGCTTCTCGTCAGGCTCGCGCGGTTCGCGAACCTTCTCCGCGCCGCCGTCGACCTCGACGGCGCCGGGCACGGCCACACCCTTCAACCGCACCTATAGCCAGCCGGGCGCGAACTCGACCGCCCCGATGGGCGGCGGCATGTTCAACCGTCCGGGCGGCAGCATGCTGCGCGGGCTCGCGGCGGGCTTCATCGGCGCCGGCCTGTTCGGCCTGTTGTTCGGCGGCGGCCTGTTCGGTGGGCTGGGCGGCCTGTCGTCGATCCTCGGGCTGATTCTCCAGATCGTGCTGGTGGTGTTCCTGGTGCGGATGGCGATGTCCTGGTGGCAGCGCCGTCACACGCCGCAGACGGCCTATGCTGGCGCGGGCGCAGGCAGCGGACCGCAGCCGAGCTATCGCAGCGGACTTGGTTTCGGGCTCGGCGCCAACAACGCGCCGCTGGAGATCCAGCCGGCCGATTATGAGGCCTTCGAGCGCCTGCTCGGGGATATCCAGGCCGCCTGGTCGAACGAGGATGTCGCAAAACTGCATACGCTCGCGACGCCGGAAATGGTTGCCTATTTCGAGAAGGATCTGGCCGAGAACCGCGCCCGCAACGTCGTCAACAAGACTTCCAACGTAAAACTGTTGCAGGGCGACCTGGCGGAAGCCTGGCGCGAGGACGTGACCGACTATGCCACCGTCGCGATGCGCTTCGCGCTGACCGACAAGACGGTCGACCGCAACACCGGCGCGATCGTCGCCGGCAGCGAGCAGCCGAGCGAAGTCACCGAGGTCTGGACCTTCGCGCGCCGGCCCGGCAGCAACTGGGAACTTTCGGCGATCCAGCAGACCAACTGATCGCTCGCAAATCAACGAACAAGGGCGTCGTGCTCCGGCACGGCGCCTTTTTTGTTGTGCCCGCTTGGCGCCGCGGCGGCGGAATAATCTCGCGCGCGGCGGGTTCGACTAGGGCGGCGGCCAAAGAAACACAACTGGAGGAAGAGATGACCCGTTTGATGAAACGTGCGAACCCGTTACGCCCCGCACTCGCTGTGGCCGCGCTTGCCTTGGTCGCGGCGCCGCCGGCACTCGCGCAATCGGCCGGCATAACCTTCTTCGTTACCTCCAGCGGGCCCGGCAAGGGCGCCGATCTCGGCGGTCTCGATGGTGCCGACGCGCAATGCCAGAAGCTCGCGCAATCCGCCGGCGCCGGCACCAAGACCTGGCATGCGTACCTTTCGACACAAGCCGCAGACGGCAAGCCGGCCGTCAACGCGCGCGACCGCATCGGCAAGGGACCGTGGCAGAATGCGAAGGGGGTCGTGATCGCCAAGGACGTTGCCGATCTGCACAGCCCGGCCAATAACCTCACCAAGCAGACCGCGCTGAGCGAGAAGGGCGAGGGGATCAATGGTGTTGGCGACCAGCCGAACCGGCACGACGTCCTCACGGGCTCGCAATCCGACGGCACTGCGTTTGCCGGTCCGGATGATCGCACCTGCAAGAACTGGACGTCGAGCACGCAAGGCGCCGCGATGGTCGGCCATCTCGATCGCCGGGGCCTGCGCGACGACGAGCCCTCGAAATCCTGGAACAGCTCGCATCCCTCGCGCGGACCGGAAGGCGGCTGCTCGCAGGCCGACCTGAAGAGCACCGGCGGCGACGGGCTGCTCTACTGCTTCGCGGCGAATTGACCGAAGGTCATTCCGGGGCGATGCGAAGCATCGAACCCGGAATCTCGAGATTCCGGGTTCGGTCCTTTCGGACCGCCCCGGAATGACGGTGTTTGGGTCGCGTGCTACGCTCGCATCGGCCCAATCACAGGACTGCCCCTCATGAAATACGAGCTTTATTACTGGCCCGAGATCCAGGGCCGCGGCGAATATGTGCGGCTGGCGCTGGAGGAGGCGGGGGCGGCCTATGTCGACGTGGCGCGCGGGCCGCGCGGCACGGCTGCGATGATGAAGATGATGGATGCGCAAGGAGGGACGCCGCCCTTTGCGCCGCCGTTCCTGAAAGCCGGCAAGCTCGTCATCGGCCAGACCGCCAACGTCCTGCTTTATTTGGGCAGCCGCCATGGCCTCGCGCCAAAGACCGAGGCCGGCAAATTGTGGCTGCATCAGCTCCAGCTCACGATCGCCGATTTCGTGCTGGAGATCCACGACACCCATCATCCGCTCGGGCCGTCGCTCTACTACGAGGACGCGCGGCCGGCTGCGAAGAAGCGCACGGCCGAATTCTGGAAGGAGCGCGTGCCAAAGTATCTCGGCTATTTCGAGGGAGCTTCTCGATACCAATGGCGGTGTCTACGTCACCGGCCGCAAGCTCACCTACGCCGATCTCTCGCTGTTTCAGATCGTCGACGGCCTGCGCTACGCGTTTCCAAAACGCATGCGCGCCTTCGAGAAGGAGATCCCCGGCCTCGTCGCGCTGCGCGAGCGCGTCGCAGCTCGGCCGAACATCAAGGCCTATCTCGCATGCGAGCGCCGCATTCCCTTCAACGAGCAGGGCATCTTCCGCCGCTACAAGGAGCTCGACGCGTAAGCGGATCATCATCGTGCTAGGTTTATTGTATTGAGCATGATCTCCGCGCAAACGCGTTCCGCGTTTGTCGCGAGGGAAAACCGCTGCACACTTTTTCCGGATCATGCTCACCAGACGCCCGGCAGCAGCCGATGGCGCACGCGCAGCGCATAGTCGGCATAGCCGGGCAGGCCCTGGATCAGGGTGCGCTCCTCGATGCGGATGCGGATCGCAAACAAGACGAGGAACAGCGGCAGCATCGCGACGCCCCACCATGAGCCGACCAGCAGCGGCACGCCGAGGAAGAACAGCACCATGCCGCTGTACATGGGATGCCGCACATAGGCATAGGGTCCGCTCGAGACCACGTGCTGCGCGCGCTCGGTTTGCAGCTTCACCACGGGTGCGGCGAACGAGTTCTCGCGAAACACCCAAAGAATGCAGGCCGTCGAGAGCAGGCTCAGCACGAAGCCCAGCACCTGCAACGCGACCGGCATGTCGGAGGCGCGATAGCGCCGCTCCAGCCCCATCGTGACAAGCCAGGCCACCATCGCCAGGATGAACACGGCCATGAAGACCTTGTCGGCGGCCGGCTGGTCTTTCTGGATGACCGGGCGGAGGCGTTCGGCGAGGAGTGCCGGATCGAGCCGGTACAGCCACCAGCCGCAGACCGGGCCGAGCAGTGCAGAGGTGATCAGCCACACCCACAGGGAGGGCCAGTCCAGCGTGCCGGCGGACGCGAACAGTAGCGCGCCCATTGCGACAACGACGATCGAGTTCTGCAAGAGCAGTCTTGCGATCATGCGCGGTTCCCTGCAATTCGCACATGATGCTAGCGCCGCTATCTGGCAAAGATGCGGCTTGAAGGCGGGCGAGAGCCGAGGTTAGGCGTACTGATCGATCCGCGTGCCCTGGCCCGGCGGCAGCGGCGGCGCCGGCGGCGGCTGATAGCTGGAATCGGAATCGTTGGCCTTGGTCTGGTCGTCCTGCTGCTGGGTCGTGTCGTAGTTCGGCGCCACGATCGCGATCGGCGGCGGCGTAACGCTGGAAACACTCATCACGCAAATCCTCACAGATAGAAACACGCGAACATGACCTGCGGGAGCCGAACCTTCCGTGAAGCAGATCGTTAAAATGCGAGGGATTTTTCTGCGTCAGCCGCAGGACGGCAGCCTTTATCACCGCAATCAAGAGCGCCTCAGCAAGAGCACCGCTCTTTCCCCGTCATTGCGCAATGACGGAGTTTGTGGACCCGACGTCGCGACGGTGCCCGATCGTGAGGAGAGGGACTCCGTCTACTCGTCCTTCGGCCGCGTGATCGCGATCGAGGCTTCGGTCTTGGTGCGTGTGCACTCCATGTTCAGCCGCTTGTAGCGCATCGACACCTTGTCGCCGCGCAAGATGCCCATGCGCTTCAGGCAGCGCGTCGCACCGGTCGTGGTGTCGTCCTTCGGCAGCGTGAAGATGATTGCCGCCGCCGAGGCGACCAGATCATAGAACTGCGACGTCGGCCGCCGGTCGCCCTTGGCATAGAGCTCGTTGGAGTAGGTCTGCCCTTGCGCGCGACAGCCGAGCGACAATTCCTTCGCCGCAGGGTGAGTGAGGTAGATGATGTTGGCGGCCTTGAAGTTGACCTTCAGCCCGTCGATGGCATTGCCGAGCTGCTTTGCGATGTCATCGCACTGGTCCGCGCGCGCAGGCGAGGCGAGGGTGACAAGGCCGGTGATTGCAGCGGCGGCCAGAATCGCGCCGCGAACGTCGAATTTGAAAATCATGATGAAAAGCCCCTTCGGCGCTATAAAAGCGTTGGAGCGCCCGAAGCGCAAGTGTCGCGTTGTCGGTTATGCGGGCCCAATGCGCCGGTTTTTCAGAACCCATAGATCGCCACGCCCACCGCAAAGGCAACCAACATCATCATGTTGAACAGCGTCGGTACGCTGACGAGCAGCGTGGCGAGAGCGAGGCGCTGATTGCGGAGCGCGCAGGCTATGGCGCAGGCGGCCATCAGCGGGAAGGCGATGATTTCGGCCGGGGTCTGGAAGGCGCCGATGCCGGCGACGTCGAAGCCGTGCAGAACCACCGAAGGCATGTGGTTCAGCCAGGTCATCATGATGATGGCGGCAAGTGCGAGGATTGCGCCACGCAGGTGTCCCATGGCCGCGCAGGCGAGCGCCGCCAGCGCCAGCACGGGATGCGTGGCGATATGTGCCTTGATCAGGAATCCACCGAGACCGGGGCCAGGGATCTCCGACATGTCGCCAAACAGCGTCGAAACGCTGGACAAGCCGTCAAAAGCCTCCAGCGCCGCGACGGCGAAGAGGACCATCAAGAGGCCGAACGGGCGGCGTATCGGCAGGGCCGGGACCGGGATGGTGTCAGGTGTAATCGCAGGGGCAGGCATTCGTCATTTCGATTGCTGGAGGGCGTCCGAAAACCTTCCCTTTGTGGGAAAAGTGCTTAGAAGGGTTCAAACGTTGGCGCCTTTTGTCGCGCCCAGCCGACCTAACCCCGAGACCAGACCATGAACGCTCCCACCGCCTTTCCCGACCAGTCCCAGCCCGTTCCGCCCTACAAGCACACCCCGCTGTTTCCGCTCGGCAAGGACGAGACGCCCTACAAGAAGATTTCGACCGAGGGCGTGCGGGTCGAGAAAGTGCTGGGCAAGGACATGCTGGTGGTGTCGCGCGAGGCGCTGCGGGCGCTGTCGGAGGCGGCCTTTGGCGAGATCAACCACTATTTGCGCCCAGGGCATCTGAAGCAGCTCCGCGCGATCCTGGAGGACGGCGAAGCCAGCCCGAACGACAAGTTCGTCGCGCTCGACTTCCTGAAGAACGCCAACATCGCCGCCGGCGGCGTCCTGCCGATGTGCCAGGACACCGGCACCGCGATCATCATGGGCAAGAAGGGCTGCAACGTCATCACCGACGGCGAGGACGAGGCGGCGCTGTCGGAAGGCGCGCGCGACGCTTACTTGCGCCGCAACCTGCGCTACTCGCAGGTCGCTCCGCTGTCGATGTATGAGGAGAAGAACACCGCAAACAACATGCCGGCGCAGTGCGAGATCTACGCCGAGGGCGATGACGCCTACAAGTTCATGTTCATGGCCAAGGGCGGCGGCTCGGCCAACAAGAGTTTCCTGTTCCAGGCAACGCCCTCGGTGCTGACCAGAGACCGGCTGCTCGCCTTCCTCAAGGAGAAGGTGCTGACGCTCGGCACAGCGGCGTGCCCGCCCTATCACCTCGCGATCGTGATCGGCGGCACCTCGGCCGAGCTCTGCATGAAGACGGTGAAGCTCGCCTCCGCACGCTATCTCGATGCGCTGCCGACCCACGGCTCGCCTGATGGCAACGCCTTCCGCGACGTCGAGATGGAGCAGGAAATCCACAAGATGACGCAGTCGCTCGGCGTCGGCGCGCAGTTCGGCGGCAAGTATTTCTGCCACGACGTGCGCGTGATCCGCATGCCGCGCCATGGCGCCTCGCTGCCGATCGGGCTCGGCGTGTCCTGCTCGGCCGATCGCCAGGTGCTCGGCAAGATCACGAAGGACGGCATCTATATCGAGGAGCTCGAGCACAATCCGGCGCAGTATCTGCCGCAGGTCGAAGAAACGCTCGGCGGCGAGGTCGTCAAGATCGACCTCAACCAGCCGATGAAGGACATTCTGGCGACGTTCGCGAAATATCCGATCAAGACGCGGGTCTCGATGACCGGCACCATGATCGTCGCGCGCGACTCCGCACACGCGAAGCTGCGCGAGCGGCTGGAAAAGGGCGAGCCGCTGCCGGATTACTTCAAGAACCATCCGGTCTACTACGCGGGTCCTGCGAAAACGCCCGAGGGCTACGCTTCCGGCGCGTTCGGTCCGACCACGGCGGGCCGCATGGATTCCTTCGTCGACCAGTTCCAGGCCGCCGGCGGTTCGATGGTGATGGTGGCGAAGGGCAACCGTGCGCCGGCCGTGCGCGAGGCCTGCAAGAAGTACGGCGGCTTCTATCTCGGCTCGATCGGCGGCGCCGCGGCGAACCTGGCCGAGCACTGCATCAAGAAGGTCGAGGTGCTCGAATATCCCGAGCTCGGGATGGAAGCGATCTGGCGCATCGAAGTGGTCGATTTCCCGGCGTTCATCATCATCGACGACAAGGGCAACGACTTCTTCAAGGAGTTGAACCTGGGCTAGCACGCGTCCTCGCAGGAGTTCGCAAAGCATCCTGATCAAGTCGCCACGCGTGCGGCCGCGCGCGTGGCTTCCATTCGTTCGGCCGGACCATCTCTGCCTGAACCAACCAAGCTCCGCCTGAACCAAACAAGGCTATTCATCTCGTGTCATTCCCGACCACAAGTCCGCCGCTCGCTCGCGCTCTCGCCGACCGCAACTACGACCGGCCGACCCCTGTTCAGATCGCCGTACTTGCGGACGAAGCCGTTGACCGCGACCTGCTCGTTTCGGCCCAGACCGGCTCGGGCAAGACCATCGCCTACGGGCTCGCCATTGCGAAGAATCTGCTCGGCAGCCTGGAGCGCTTCGAGCGGGCTGCCGCACCGCTTGCCTTGATCGTCGCGCCCACCCGTGAGCTCGCCTTGCAGGTCCATCGCGAGCTCGCATGGCTCTATCAACATGCGGAAGGGCGCGTCGTCTCCTGCGTCGGCGGCATGGATCCGCGCCGCGAACAGCGCGAGCTTGCCGCGGGCGCTCACATCGTGGTCGGGACGCCCGGCCGATTGAGCGATCACTTGCGGCGCGGCCATCTCGACATCTCGGAATTGAGGACCGTCGTTCTCGACGAGGCCGACGAGATGCTCAATCTTGGTTTTCGCGAGGATATGGAATTCATCCTCGAGACCACGCCGGACACGCGCCGCACGTTGTTGTTCTCGGCGACCTTTCCGCGCGGCATCGTCGCGCTGGCCAAGCAATATCAGCAACAGGCGTTCCGGATCGAGGTCGCCGGCGACGAAGGCGGTCATGCCGATATCGAGTACCGTGCCATCCGGATCGCTCCCGGTGACGTCGAGCACGCGGTGGTCAACGTCCTGCGTTTCTTCGAGTCGCCGAGCGCGCTGGTGTTTTGCAACACGAGAGATGCTGTCAGGCATTTGCAGGCGGCACTGCTCGAGCGCGGTTTTTCCGTGGTCGCGCTCTCCGGCGAGTTGACGCAGAACGAACGAACCCAGGCGCTGCAGGCGTTGCGGGATGGACGTTCTCGCGTCTGCGTGGCGACCGACGTGGCGGCGCGCGGCATCGATCTGCCGAGCCTCGACCTCGTCGTTCAAGCGGATCTGCCGAACGATGCGGAGGTCATGCAGCATCGCTCGGGCCGCACCGGCCGTGCAGGCCGGAAGGGTGTCAGCGTCCTGCTGGTGCCGCCCGCACGACGACGGCGTGCGGAACTGCTGCTGAACCTGTCCGGCACCGACGCCGTCTGGGGCACCGCTCCACAGGCGGATGAAATCCGCAAGCTCGATCACGAACGCATGCTGAAGGATGCGGTGTTCACCGAGGAGACGACCTCCGACGATCTGGCAATGGCGCAAGCCTTGCTCGCCGAGCGGTCGCCAGAGGATATCGCCGCCGCGCTCGCGCGTCTCTATCGCGCGCGGCTTCCTTCGCCCGAAGACATTCTCGATCCCGGTGAGGGGAGCGGTCGGCCGCGCGACGGGCGAGGTCGAGAGAATGCTCGCACATCGCGCGGCGATGACCGTCCTGCCACGCCCCGATCGAAGACGGGAAAATCATCGTCGCGTCACGGCATGGCGGAGGCCAGCGTATGGTTCCGCGCCGCCATTGGACGAAGAAAGAATGCGGAGGCGCGCTGGCTCTTGCCGATGATTTGCCGCCGCGGCGGCATCGACAAGCGCGACATCGGCGCCATCCGGATTATGGACACCACCACCGAGTTCGAGATTTCCGAGCGGGTCGCGGAATCCTTCGCCATCAAGATCCGGCGTCCGGACAAGGAAGACAGCATACGCATCGAGCCGATGGCAGATGCTCCCCGAGGCGAGGCGTCTTCGGAAAAGCGCCCACACGCGCCGCGGCGCGACGCCGGCGACACCGATCACCATGCTCGTCGCAACGACAAGTCTCGTGACGCGACAGGACCGAAGCAACGCGGCAAGCCGCACGGCGACAGCGGGTCGAAATTCGCCAGCGAGCCGGAATTCGGGAAGAAAAAGAAACACCGGGACAAGCCCGGCCACACCGGTCAATCGCGGCCAGTAAGCGCTTGGCCCGCAAAAGGTGCCCCTGGAAAGAAGGCAAAGAAAAATCGTCGCGGCTAATCCGTCGCCGCACAGAGCAACCGCTCGAGGTCTATCGGGTGCTGCGAGACGCTCAATCCTTCAAGTGTGAGCGGCGTTCCTGGGCACCACGGTGAGTCTTCGGTGATCAACGTCGGACGGTCGCCACAATTCCACAAAACCACCCGATAAGCCATCGCCCCTTGTGGATATCGAACTTCACCAAGCCCTCGTCTCGCATCTTCAACAGGAGGGTCGTGTACAGGGCTGCGCCGGTCGACCGCGTTCTTACGCAGCCAAGATCCAAAGCGGACATCGGCAAGCCGGATGCCGCAGACCTTGACGTCGTTCCAATTCATGTTCTATATCGGGCCCAATCGACAGATGGCCGACGACCTGGGTCGCTTCGCCTCGTTGCTGACGGCGCGCACGTTTCAGACCCCTTCTCCAAAAAATAGATCAACCGACGAAGGGTGCCGATCCCTCGGCGCCTGGGTCTTACGTGTACGGTGTCAAGGATATTCTCTGCGAGCTGCGAGGCTGAAAAGTCAGTCCACCCAGGGCGCGATAGGTAGGCCTCGGATATCATCGTGAGCATTAAACATAACTCAGGTCTGGCGACTCCCGACACCCGGCGTTGGACGCGCATTCTGGGCGGCTATCGGACGCCAAATCACGTGCGCAGCATTGCTGAGTTGGCGATCACGGCTTTGCCGCTCGTGACGTTATGGACGGCAGCTTGGTTCACATTCTCCCTTGGCCACGCCTGGGCTTCATTGCTTATCGCGATTCCTGCTGCTGGCTTTCTCTTGCGCCTGTTCATGATCCAGCACGACTGCGGCCATGGCACCTTTTTCGCCAATCGTCTGGTGAACGACTGGGTCGGCCGCGTCATTGGGGTGCTCACGCTGACGCCTTACGACTGGTGGCGCCGCGCCCACGCGATCCATCACGCCACCACCGGCAACCTCGACCGGCGCGGTATCGGCGATATCGATACCCTGACAGTGCGCGAATACCAGGCCCGTTCGCGGTGGGGCCGTCTGAAATACCGACTCTACCGCCACCCGCTGGTCATGTTCGTGCTCGGACCAGCCTATCTGTTTCTCCTGCAACACCGTCTCCCGGTCGGCCTCATGCGTGACGGTTGGCAGCCTTGGGCCAGCACAATGGCAACCAATCTCGGTGTTGCCCTGATCGCCGCCGCCCTCACATGGTTCATCGGTATCAAGGCGTTCCTGCTCGTACATCTCCCGATCATGCTGCTCGCCGCCACGGCCGGCGTATGGCTGTTCTATGTTCAGCATCAGTTTGAGCAAACCGCGTGGGAGCGCGACGAGCGCTGGAATCTGCATCAGGCCGCCCTGTACGGCAGCTCATATTACGATCTTCCGATATTGTTGCGCTGGTTCACAGCCAACATCGGCATCCACCACGTGCACCATCTCTGCAGTCGTATCCCTTTTTACCGGCTGCCACACGTGCTACGCGACCACCCGGAACTGCGCGAGGTCGGTCATATAACGCTCCTGCAGAGCTTTCGGTGCGTAAGGCTTGTGCTGTGGGACGAGGCGCAACGCCGCTTGGTGTCGTTCCGTGAAATCAGAGCTCGAGAGTTTCAGGACACGGCGCCAAAGCTCGCTGTACCATAGCCGATCTTGATAGTGCCACGGTTGGCACATTGCCTAGGTCAGGGGCTCGAGGCATCAACGTCGCCTGTTGGCCCTCAGTGACATGACCCTGCTGTCGGATCGATTGCGACTGAAATCTTGAGTTGTGCGCGCGATGTTGCTCCCGGTACTGGCCGGGGTCAACGGCGGGAGTGCATCGGCCCCGTGGCCGATGACCGCAGACGCGTCCGCGATCAGCTACAATTCGTAACTTGGTTGGAGCAAAGTGAGCGCCACCAGCCGCGTACGCCGTCGTGACTCTCGACGAGGCCCCAATGCCCGCTACAGGCGAGAATGCGCTTGGGGCCACCATCGGTATCCAGCGCACCGCCGAGCGCGCGCTTCGCCGGCGTCCATTTGGCGTCGACGAACGGGGCCTGGAATAATCCGCCCATGCGCGTGCTGCCGTTCGCGAAGGCCGCCCCAACCTTGTTGGCCGCGACCCAGCCGCGCCCGGCATAGGGTTTTGGCGCGTTGCGCGGATATTTCCTGTCGTCTTCATAGTCCCTGCCGGGCGGCTTCGCGCCCTCGATCAGAAACCAGCCGTCCTTGAAGCCGATGATGCGGAATTCGGTGAGCCAGCCGCCGTCAGGCGTGTTCTCGCTGCCGCCCATCTTGAGCCGATAGGGCGCGGGCAGCGTGCCGAGCACGCGCGCCTTTACCGTCGGCTCGGCGCGCACGTTGAGGCCTTTCGGGTCCTTGTCCTCGGACCATCCGCCGAGATCGCAAGGCTCGGTGCCATCGGGAAGCGCGTCACGTTTCGTTGCAAGCTCGGCCTGGAGCTTGTCGTACTCGCTCTCTTCGCTGTCGGGGTCGCTCATCGTGGTGTCGCGGTTGCTGCGTGCCGGATCGGTGCGCGGCTTCAACTCCGCCGACACCGCGCGCGTCGCATCTGGCGTGAGCTTGACGACAAGCACCTGGCGCGGTGCGAACACGCTCGCCGGTGTCTTCGGATCGTTTGAATTGGCACGATCGACCGCGAGGTAGCCGGTGAGGCCTGCAGGATCGGTGCGATAAGCCTCGCCCGCGACATATCCCGCAGGCACATGGACGAGCGCGCTTGCGCGCCACGCCGGTTCGTTGTCGTCCGCGCGAGCTGCCGCCGCTGTTGCGACGGACAGGACCGTCGCAGCGATGAGGCGGAGAGCACGCATGGGTGAAGAGGGCTAGGCCCGTGTGCCCGTGAACGGGAAGCTGCCCATCGGGCCGATGCCCATCTCACCGCTCATGCTGTCGCCGGAGACCGTTCCGACGAATTCGAGCGTCAGCGGCATCGGATTGGTGATCGAGACCTTCCAGTTGACGGCATCGCCGCTGACCGCACCGTCGAAGATCTCGGCGGTGTTGCCTTCCGCGCCCTGCGTGCCGGTGAGCGTGCCGCCCGAGCTCGTCAGGCTCAGCGTCGCCTGGCGCTCACCCATCGGCGTCGTCATGGTCAGATTCCAGTTGCCGTCCACAGCCATTCCCGTCTCCCTAAACTGTCGTGGTGAGCCCGCGTTACGCGGTCCGTCCAGAGTTGAGCGTATAGCGCAACTCAAAGCCGCTGCCTAACGCTCTCTTCGCCGCAGTCAGGCGCGGGCGGCGGCGCGCAGGCGGCTGGTGATGATGATGCGGAAGATCACGTATTGGATGGCGAAGGCCGCGATCTTCGCGCTGACGAGAACGACCGAGACGTAGAACGCCCACAATTTGAGATCGCCGGTCCAGGCGACCGCGATGGTGCCGGCGCCGAGTACGAACATCAGCACGGCCCAGGCATAGCCTGCGGCGGTGACATGTTCCGGAATGACGTCGGTCACCCGCGCCGGCATGTAGCGCAGCATCCAGCCGGGCTTGAGCATGATCGCGCCGATCGCGAAATGTGCGATCGAGGGCTTTGCCAGCACGAAGCGCGGATCCTGCGTGAGGATGGTGACGGTGCCGAGCACAATGACCAGCGCGAGCGAGGCATAGGTCATGTAGCCGAGCGAGATGCCCTTGACGCGGGCATAGATCACCTGCGCGATCGCTCCCGCAATCGCCACCGACGTTGCCAGGATGATGTTGTCGGTGGCGAGATAGATGACGAGGAAGACGATGGTCGAGAGGAAGTCGGAGGCGAGGCGGGCGAATACGTCCTTCATCGTCGGTCCTGTCAGTTAGGAGGAGGGCAGCGCGCTCGCGGGCGTACCGTACTTGATCTTACGGTACTCCGGATACCATTTCGTGAAATACATCGCGCTGTTGCGGGCGGCGAAGGCCACCGCGAGGCCCGACCAGATCGGCAGGCCGGGCACGTAGAGCAGCACGGCGTTGGAGGCCATCATCAACAGCGCTGCCGCGGTCCATGCGGCGGTAATGATGTAGTTGGCACGCAGGAAGCCGGGCATTGCCGCCGTCTCGGCGGGGACCTCTTCGAGGGCGTATTGCAGCGTGAACGGGTGTCGGGCCAGCATCGAGCCGAGCGAGATCACGAAGATGCCCGCATCGAGCGAGAATTTCACCGCGAGCGCGCTCAGCATGGGATTGAGCAGCGAGAGATAGATACCGATGCCGGCGAACAGAACCGCCGATCCGGCGGCGAGGATCTTCACCGAGCGGCCGCGCGCAACGTCGATCGCGATGGTGACGAGGCAGATCGCGGAGGCCGTGAACACGCTGGCGGTGGCCGATGTCATGAACATCAGGAAGCCAAAGGCGCCATAGGGGGCAAGGATCAGGAAGATGGTCATGAGCCGCCTCGATCAGGCCAATCTTTACAACGTAAAGATCAATAGTTCAGACCAGGGCAAGGGTCAAGCGAAATCTTTACAGTGTCAAAATGATGTGAATGACCTGTAAAAAGTGAATTGCTGCAATGGCTTGCGTCGACACTTCGTCGGCGAAATCGCTCCAGGGCAGCCGCGACAGGATCGTCAAGGCACACGTGATCAACAGGCTGATGGTGATGAAAATGCCGCCGACGCGGCCGATCTGAAACCGCAGCGAGTTCGGCGCGGCGGACAGGCCGAAGGGATGGATCAGCCGCGACACCAACAGGGCGCCCATCAGGAGGTGAACGCGCAGTGTGGAGGCGCCGGACATTTCGATCATGGCGACCATCAGCGTGATGATCGGCACGTACTCCATGAAATTGGCGTGGGCGCGGATCGCATTGCGCAAGCTCGTGTTGCCGCCGTCGCTGAAGGCGGCCTTGTTGCTCCGTCGCAGCCGGATCACCTGAAGCGCGAGGACGGCATAGAGCAGGGCGAGGATCGCGAGATAGAACGCAGTGATGGCTGGCATGTGCATGTGGGGCTCCCTTGAGCTGCGGCATGCTTTTTCCACGGTGTCATTCCGGGGCGCGCCACTTGGCGCGAGCCCGGAATCCATCGTGCCTCATCATGCGCGGCGAAATGGAGTCCGGGCTCGTCGCTTCGCTCCGCTCCGGAATGACGGATGAGCGACTACGCCGCTCCCACCCAGTTGCCGTGAAAACCGTCGGGCACGCGATGGCCGAGCTGCACGAGCGCGACGGGGCCGGCCTCGACATCGGTGGCGTTGAACACGGCGAGATCGCTGCGGTTCTCGCGGGCGCGCCAGATTACCGCGAGCAGCCAGCCATCGCCTTCCGCAGCGTCCTTGCTCCGCTCGACGAACACCGGCTCCGAAATGCTGTCACCGGCCGGCAGCAGATAATGGCCGAGGCGTTTTCCCGCACCATCGACATGCACGATGCCGGACAACGCGGCGAACATCGGCAGCCTTGGATTGGCGCAGGCGTACCAGCCGTGGTTGGTCTTCAATCCTGCGCGACGATCATCGACGCGCGGGAATTCGCCGGTGAGATCGTCGAGATAGGTCTGCTGGAAGCGGTCGGTATTCCCGGTGAGATCGAAGGTCCAGCGGCAATGGCGCGCGAATGATTTGTCGGGATTGGTCGGCCTGCCGTCGGGATGCGGAAACAGCGGCGCCTCCTCGAACTGCATGACATCGGCGATGATGCGGTTGCCGTCCTCCCAGGCGTTTATGACGTGGAAGACGTAGCAGGCTTCGGCGCGGAACCAGACGATGTCCTCAGGCTTGCCGTTGCGCTTCATCACGCCGACATAGGCGCCTTTCTCCGGCTCCCAGGCATAAGGCGGCCGGCCCTTCATCGCGCGCTCCATGCTGCCGGTGATGGGCAGGATCGGAAACAGCACGTGGTTCTCCGTCACGATGAAGTCGTGCACCATGCTGGCATAGGGCGCCTCGAAACGCGCAAAACGCGTCGCCTTGCCGCTGGCGTCGATCGCGCCGTAGGAGAGGGTGGGCGTGAGCGGGCCGCTCGCATTGTAGCCGAAGAACACCATCTCGCCGGTTAGGGGATCGATCTTCGGATGTGCGGTGAAGGGGCCGGCGACGCGGCCCTGGTAGTTGCAATAGCCGCGCGTGGCGAGCGTGCCGGGCTCGATTTCGGTCGGCAGATGACCTTCCTCGAGCGCGAGCAGCTTGCCAGCGTGGAAGATGATGTTGGTGTTGGCGACGCCGCCGTCGGTCAGGTGCGCAGGCGCATTCGGCAATTTGCTGCCGAAGCCCCTGCCGAAGAATGCGCGGCCGGCATCATGCTCAGCCTTCCATTTGGGCGTGCGGACCCAGCGATTGCGATAGCTCGCGCGGCCGTTTTCGAGATGGAATGCGTGCAGCATGCCGTCGCCGACGAACCAGTGCGCGCCCGCCACCTCGAACTGCGGATTGGGGCCGTTGCGATAGAGCGTGCCGTTCAATTCGCGCGGCAACTCGCCGACGACCTTCAGGAACGGCGCGTCGGCCTCGAACGGGATCGGCGCGCGATTGGCCGGCACCTGGCTGAACACATCCTGCTGCATGGCGGATCCTCCCGTATCTTTACACCGTAAAGATACGCTAGTGCCGCTTCAAGCTTCGGTCAAGCGAAATCTTTACACTGTCAAAATGACGTCATATAACGCTGGTCATGGCCAAGACCGAAATTATCCGTCGCGCTCGCCCCAGAAAATCGCCGTCATCCGCGGCCAAGGAGCGGCCGCGCCGCGCCGCGAGCGCGAAGGCCGAGACGCCCTATCATCACGGTGCGCTGCGCGAGGCTCTGCTCAAGGCGGCAGAACGCGTGCTGGAGCGCGACGGGCTCGCCGGCCTGACGCTGCGTGCCGTGGCGCGCGAGGCGGGGGTGTCGCATGCCGCGCCGACCCATCATTTCGGCGATCTCACAGGCCTCGTCAGCGAGCTCGCCGCGGTCGGCTTCCGCAGGTTCAATGCCGCCATGATTGCCGCCCGCGCCAGCGAGACGCATCCGCTGATGCGGGGGATGGCGAATGCAAAGGCTTATGTTGCCTATGCGCAGATGCATCCCGGCATGTACAGCCTGATGTTCCGCAGCGAGCGGCTCGACTATTCCCGGCCGTCGTTGCACGAGGCCGCCACGGCGTCGTTCCAGGGATTGGCAAGCTCCGTCGGCATTTTCAGCCCGGAGCAGCTCACTGAGTCCGCGCTGGACGCTTTGTCGCTCGACCATGCCGCGGTCATCGCGCGCAACTGGTCGCTGGTGCACGGCTTCACCATGCTGATGCTCGACGGGCGGCTCAAGGACATCCTGCACCGGTTGCCGGAAGGCACCACGCCCGAGCAGCTTCTGGTCGCGATCCTGAAATCGACGGTGGCGAGGCCGCCGGGCTGCTGACCGGTAGCTAGCGCGCCACGAGCTCGACTGCGCGGCCGCTCGCGCCCATGATCTTCACCTCGTCCTTGCCGCAACCGAAGCTGCGGGCGAGATCGTCGGCGGCCTGGCGCGCCAGCTCGTTGGCGTTCGCGTTCGCCTTCACGTCGACATAGGCGACATGGCAGACCGCGCCCGGCGGCAGCCGCGTCACGACCAGCATCGCCTTGGTCTTCGGCCGTCCCTGTTTGTCGAGGTCGTTGCCATCGGCGATGTGCCAGCGCTGGATGATGGCGAACGGTTTTCCGTTCGCCGCCCGCCACTCGACCGTGTGCTCGGACGAGTTGAACGGGCCGAACCAGTCCTCGGCCGCGGGCTCCTTGGCGGCAGTCGCGCGGTTCTTTCCGACTGAGACGACCTCGCGCAGGTCATCCTCGGAAATGAGGACGACGAGGCCCGCCTTGCCGGGGCAGACGCGGATTGTGCTGTCGTCGACACCATTGCCGGCGCTCCTCACGCGGCAGTCCTTCGGCGCGGTCGAGGTGTAGCTGCTGGCGAAAGATTGGGCGCTGGCCTGGTCATAACAGCCGCAGGCGAGCAGCGCGATCAGGCAGCCAAATGTGGCATGCTTCATGATGAGCCCTTTTTGGGCGCGGAACTCTCTCCATCAGACGTGTTCATTGTGGGGAAGGTTCAAACGGGGCCTTGAGACACCTGACATGGCCGCGGAATCGTTCTAGAAGAGCGCCTTCGCCTCGTCCCGCGTTGTCACTTATCTCGATCATGCCAGCCATCTCGTCGAACAAACCCTATCGCGTCGGCCGCTCCAAGACCGGACTTGGCCTCTTCGCCACCAAACCGATCAAGAAGGGTACCCGGATCATCCGCTATTTCGGGCCGATCCTGGACTGTCGGATCCCGGAACAGGACGACATCGAGAACAAATACCTGTTCGAGCTCAACGGCCGCTGGACCATCGACGGCTCGGTCCGCAAGAACGTCGCGCGCTACATCAACCATTCCTGCCGGCCCAATGCGGAATCCGACGTGCGGCCGCGCGAGCGCAAGGTCTTCATCCGCGCCATCAAGAACATCGAGGCGGGCGACGAGATCAACTACGACTACGGCGCCGACTATTTCAAAGCCTATCTCAAGCCGATCGGCTGCAAGTGCGCCTCCTGCGAAAAGAAGCGCAATAAGCTCCGCGCCGAGGCGCGGGCCGAGCGGGCCAAGGTGAAGGTGCGCGCCGAGCGCAAGGCACAGAAGGCGAGCGCGGCTCCGAAAAAGAAGAAGCTCAACGGCAAGTACGCCAACGGCAAGACCAACGGCCGCGCGCGGGCGTAATCATTTATTTCTGCTGTCATGCCCGGCTTGATGGATAGACCGGGGCATCCAGTACGCCGCGTCTTATCCACATACGTTTGTCGTCTCTGGAATTCTGGGTCGCCCGGTCGAACCGGGCGACGACTTCTTTGCGTGGTAACGGCGTTGGTCAAGCCGTCACAGCGCTTCCGCTCCTTCGCAACCCAACATACTGCAATTCCGCGAACACGCCGGTCGCGATCGCCTGCGCGACGATCATGAGCTCGCCGGCAAGGTTTGGCGACACGGCGCCGGAGAACAGCAGCGCGATGCTTGCGACTGTCCAGGCGGCGTTGCCGACCACGACGAGGATGACGAGCGCCCTCGGCACCGAGCTGCGCGAAGCCAGCCAGCCGACGAGTGCGGCATAGGCGATCAGGAACAGGCCGGTCTCGCGCAGCAGCGCCTCGGGCAGATTGAAGAGCGAGGCGAAGGCGCTCGCGGCGAAGGTCAGGTCGATGGCCGAGACGCCGCTGAAGATTGCGTCGGCGAAGAGGGCGCGGCGCAGGAAAGTCGATGCAAAGATCATGGTCGTTCTCCTTGTGTGGGCTTGGGGGTGAAGATCAGTGCAGGCCGCGCCAGAAGGCGCGAATGACGCGTGCGAGGCGGAACGGGCAGAGGCTTTTTCCCACGCTGTGCTCGAAGGCCAGCACCTGTGCGACGACGAAGTCGCCGGTCGAATGCACCAGCGGTTCCGGCATGTTGAGGCTGCGCGCGAGCATGCGGGTCGCAAACTTCACCGCCCAGGGCAGCAGGGTGTCGGCGACGGTCCGATAGAGAAGCAGCGCGATCATGGTCATCTCCTGTTGCCCGAGAAGATGCGCCATGGCCCTGCGCAATTCGATTACCTCAGGAGTAATGGAAGGGCCGAAATCCACATGCTAGGTTTTTGACCATGAACGCACATGCATCCGCGGCGCAGGCCGAGCGCGCCCAGTCCATCCATATCGGCGATTACCTGCGCGAATGGCGGCAGCGCCGTCGCATGAGCCAGCTCGATCTCGCGGGCGAAGCGGAGATCTCGGCGCGGCATTTGAGCTTCGTCGAGACCGGCCGCGCGACGCCCTCGCGCGAGATGGTGTTGAAGCTCGCCGAGCGGCTCGATGTTCCCTTGCGCGAACGCAACGTGCTGCTGGTCTCGGCCGGCTACGCGCCGGCGTTTCCGCAGCGCCCGCTGGAGGATCCCGCCTTGAAGTCAGCCCGCCAGGCGATCGACCTCGTGCTCAGGGCGCATGAGCCAAATCCGGCGCTGGCCTATGACCGGCACTGGAATCTGGTCTCCGCCAACCGCATGGTGGCGCCGCTTCTGGAGGGCGTCCCGCAGCGGCTGCTCGGCCAGCCCCTCAACGTGCTGCGGCTCGCCTTCCATCCCGAGGCGCTCGCCCCGCGCACCGTCAATCTCGCCGAATGGTGCGGGCATCTGCTGGAGCGGCTGCACCGGCAATGCGAAGCAACCGCCGACCCTGAATTGATCAAGCTCTACAATGATCTGAAGACCTATCCGATTCCGGCGCGCTCCGCGCCGCTCTCGCACGACAATGTCGCGATTCCGTTCAAGCTGCGGCACGAGGGCGAGATACTAAGTTTCTTCTCCACCACCATGGTGTTCGGCACGCCCGTCGACATCACGCTGTCGGAATTGGCGCTGGAGACGTTTTTCCCGGCGGATGAGCTCACGGCAGAGCGGCTGAAGCAGATGGCAGCAAATATTGGCTAGCCCTTGCCTCGGGGCGCGTTCGGCTTATCTTCCGACGGAACCGATGGTCCGCCCGAAGGAGCCTCAGATGAGCACGCTCAAACCGCTTCAGATCGACGTCGTCTCCGACGTGGTGTGCCCCTGGTGCTATATCGGCAAGCGCCGGATCGAGAATGCGCTCGCGCTGGTGCCGGACGTGCCGGTCGAGCTCAACTTCCGCCCGTTCTTCCTCAATCCCTGGGTGCCGCGCGAGGGTATCAGTCGCGAGGATTATCTGACCAAGAAGTTCGGCTCGGTCGAGGCCTATAAGGGCATCGCCGGTCGCGTGGTCGCAGCCGCGGGCGAGGAGGGGCTGACCTATCGGCCCGATCTCGTGCAGCGCCAGCCCAACACCATCGACTGCCACCGTCTGATCCACTGGGCCGAGGCAGCCGGCAAGGCGCCCGAGATGAAGCAGCGGCTGATGGAGCTCTATTTCCGCGACGGCGGCGATCTCACCGACGTCAACGTGCTGGTGCAGGCGGCGGCAGATGTCGGGCTCGATGCCGACGACGTACGCCGGCGGCTTGCCACCGACGAGGACGTCGCTCTGATCTCGGCGCAGGCGCAGGACGCCGCCGAGAAGGGCATCTCGGGCGTGCCGACCTACGTGTTCGCGCAGAAATACGCCGTCTCCGGCGCGCAGGATCCGAACCTGCTCGCCCGCGCCATCCGTCAGGTGTCGGAGGAGATCAACGCGCAGGCGGCGGAGTAGGCGCTCTACCTGCGGAGCAGGCGAACGGCTTGCCGCGCGGTGTCCAGCGCAGCATTGCGCGCAACCAGCGCCGCATGGATCAGCGTCACCGTCGGATCGTTCCGCCGCAGCGGAATCAGCACGTCGCCGATTGCGAAGCGGCCGCGCCAGATCGGGTTGATCATGGGGTGATCGGCGCTTGCGGTGGAATCGGCGCTGGCGATCGCCGGATCGGCGCAGAGGTGGCGCGTCAGCTCGAGCGTGAGCTGCACGCCCGGTGAATATTTTGCAAAGCGCTCGTCGATGCCGAGCTTGAAGAAGAAGGCGCGGTCTAGATGCCGCAGCACGATGCCGGCGGCGACCGGCGTTGGCCCAGTGCGCAGGCTGATGAGCTCGCACTGGCCGGCTTCGGCGAGCGCGGGCACGGCGCGGCGAATGAAGGTGGCATCGCCCGCGTGCTGGATCAGCGCGGTGCCGCGCTTGCCTTTCCAGCCGCTCGCCTCGAGCTGCAAGAAGGTTTCGAGCGCCGTTTTGACCTCGTTAGGCGCACGTGCGACGTCGAACGCGATCGGGCCATGCTCTTCGAGCCGGTGCCGTTGGCGCCGAAGCTCCTTGAGCTTTTTCGCCCCAACTGCCTCGCGCAGCAGCACTTCGCCATCCTGCGTCGCATCAAGGCTGGCGCGGATGTACGAGCCCAGCACGCGCGGCTTCAGAGCGCCGCTGGTCAAGGTTGCAGTCAGCGACTTCATCGCTGCGCCTTCGAGCGCGACGTCTCGCAGGATCAGCGCGTGGGCGCCGGCATCGCGTGCCTGATCGAGCAGGCGCGCGGCGGCTGAGCTCGCGGTGTCACGATCGAGCAGCGGGCTGCACAGCGTGCCGTAGGGATGCGCGCTCACCAGCGCGGGCAGGGGGATTTTCCAGGCGCGCCATAGCGAGACGACCGGCATCAGCCCGATCAGTTGCGTCGACGCATCCACCGCGCACAGCGCCATTGCGCCGGTGCGGCCGCGGGCCGTCGCGCTGGCGGCGAGCGCCCAGGGCGGCAGGTAGTAGCCGTTCGGCTCGATCGCCTGCGCGCCGAGCGCCTGCCATTGCCCCAAATCGACTGACGCCAGCGGAACGAGCGGTGCGGCATCGGAGAGATTGCGGGCGCGCGGAGCCGTGGCATCACTTGCCGATGCGCCGTTGATCGCAGCTCGATGTGCGATATCGACCACGTCCCGTCGTTCCCTGCTCACGCCGGCCGGGCCTACGCCCGAACCGCGTCACGGGCTCATGCTTAGCGCAAAGATTGGAAGATACCGTTGGCGCGAGCCGTCAATTCGAACGGTAGTGTTAACGTCCCGTTGACCATCCGGCGGCGATCCGCCAGATGCCGCGCTGTTATTGGTCGGCCGGCACGAAATGGTCGCGCGTGCTAGCGCTTTCACCGCTGGCGCGATCCGTGATCCTGATCTCGATGTCCACCGGCGCCTGCGGAACGTGGGCGGGATCGACCTGCACCGACATCCTGACTTCGCGGGTCTGGTCCTGCCCGACCTGCACAGTCAGCTTGCCATCCGGCTTGGGCTCGACGCCGGCAATCCGGATCGTTGACCCCGGCAGCCCAAGGACTTCCAGACCAAACGATCGCTCCGGGCCCTTGTTGAGCAGGCGGACCGTGTAGTCGTTGCGGATGCCGCCATCCGAGAGCTGCACGAACAGGGGATTGCGTTCGTGCAGCACGTTGACGTCCATCGTGCTGCGGGTTGCGAGCGTGTAGAGCATGATGCTGCCGACCAGCCCGATCGCCGCCGCATAGATCAGCGTGCGCGGCCGGACGATGCGATAGATCGGCGCCTTGCCCTCGCGCCGCCGCTGCATGTTGATGTCGGTATCGTAGCCGATCAGCCCGGGCGGCCGGCCGATCTCCTTCATGATGTTGTCGCAGGCGTCGATGCACAGGCCGCACTGGATGCAGCCGAGCTGGATGCCGTGGCGGATGTCGACGCCGGTCGGACAGACATTGATGCATTGGTGGCAGTCGACGCAGTCGCCGGCGACGTCGCCGAGCGCGCGTGCGGCTTCCGCCTTCTTCACCGACATGCGCGGCTCGCCGCGGTCGCGGCGGTAGGTGACGTTGAGCGCCCATTCGTCGGTCAGCGCCGCCTGGATGCGCGGCCATGGGCACATGTAGATGCAGGTCTGCTCGCGGGCGTGTCCTGCGAACAGGTACGTGGTGGCGGTGAGAATGCCGATCCAGAGATAGGCGATGAAGGGCGCCTGGAAGGTGGCGAGATCCTTCACCAGCGTCGGCGCATCGGCGAAATAGAGCACCCAGGCGCCGCCGGTCCACCAGGCGATCATGATCCAGAGAAAATGCTTGAGCGCCACTTTGCGGACGTGACCGAACGTCCAGTAGCGCTTGTCGCCCTGCATGCGCTCGCGCCGGTCGCCCTCGACCCAGCGCTCGACGGCGTAGAACAAGTCGGTCCATACCGTCTGCGGGCACAGGTAGCCGCACCAGAGGCGCCCCGCTACCGCATTCATCAGGAACAGCGCCATCGCCGCGATGATCAACAGGCCCGTGAAGTAGTAGACCTCCTGTGGCCACAGCTCGATGAAGAAGAAGTAGAAGCGGCGATGCGGCAAGTCGACGAGCACGGCCTGGCTGGGCAGGCCGGGCCCGCGGTGCCAGCGCACGAACGGCAGCAGGTAGTAGATGCCGAGCGTGATGCAGAGGATCGCCCATTTGATGCGGCGGAATCTCCCGTGGACCGACTGCGGGTAGACCTTTCTGCGCCTCTCGTAGAGCGGTCCTTCGATGAAGGTGTCGTCGGTCATCATGCGCTCCTCGTCGTCGCGCGGACAGCGATCCCTGTGCCGGAGCGCAGAACGGGCGGTACAGCGCCTCCAGCACAGAGCGGACCTCAGGGCTCGCGAGGCTGCAGTATATCGTCTGGCCGTCGCGCCAGTTCTTGACCAGGCTCAATGCGCGCATCTTGCCGAGGTGCTGGGATCAGGCGGGCGGTTGAAGACGAGGCCAGCGATCTCGGCCAGTTCCCCAACGGACACGTCTGGAATGACGCTGGCAGGCGGCAGATCGGCTTGAAACCTGAACAATATGCCGCATCGCAACCGTAGGGAGTAAGTCATGGACAAGAACTATCCCGAGATCGTCAGGCAAATTTCCGCAAACATGCGCAAGCTGCGCAACGACATTCCCGACACTATGAAGGGCTTCGCCGCGCTCGCGCAGGCCGCGACGCGGGATGGGGCGCTCGACAAGAAGACCAAGGAGCTGATCGCGCTCGCGCTTGGCGTTGCCGCGCATTGCGACGGCTGCATCGGCTTTCACACCGAGGCGCTCGTCAGGCTCGGCGCCTCGCGCCAGGAAATCGAGGAGACCCTCGGTATGGCCGTCTATATGGGCGGCGGTCCTTCGCTGATGTATGCGGCGGACGCAATCGCCGCCTACGAGCAGTTCCAGCAGCAATCGGTGGCCGCCTGACCGGCGCGACCATCAGCCAATGAATCGAAAAACGACCGGGCGGCAGCGCCGTCCGGTCGTTTCCGATTCCACGCGATGGAACTAGTAGCGATCCTCGCCGATACCCACGCTGACGCCGGGCGCGTAAATGCCGACGCCCGCGCGCGGTCTGTCGTAGTCGCGATAGGTGCGGCGCTCGTAATAGCGCTCGCGCGGCATGTAGTTGTAGGAATCGCGATCGCGGATGATCACCCGCCCGCCGTCGTGGGTACGATAGCAGCGACCGGTGTCATCGCAGACGAGTCGCACCTGCTGCACCAGGTCGGGGTTGGTGTATTCGCTGGTCGTGTAGATGTCGGCAGCCTTCGCGACTCCTGTCGCGGCCAGGGCCCCGACGCCTGCCAGCAACGCAATCATCGTTGTCCTCATCAGTCTTCTCCGTGGCAACTGCCCTCGGGGTGACAAGAATGGCCGCGCGCATTCGTTCCGGATGCTTTTGCGGGTTTTTCCCGGAACACGTGTGACGTTCCGGGGAACAAGACGAGCGGAAGAGGATGCTGTTCCCTAGATCGGCTCGTAGGTTTCGGATCCGCAGATGTCGTCAACCTCTGCGCGCCGCCGGTCGACGACCTTGCCGCCGCTGATGGTCACGACGTAGGTCTGGGTGCCGAGCCCGGTGCCGGTCGCCGACGTGAGTTGCGCGCGGACGCAGGACGTCCAGCCCAGCCCGCGGACCTCGTGACGAGGCGGGGCGACCTGCACCTCGCGCGGATATGACGCCGCCATGAAGACGACGTCGAGCTGCTCGCGAACGATTTTCTTGACGTCGGGTGGCGGTTCGGGAGGCGGCTGCTCGGCGTCTTTCATGCGCATGAACTCCGGCACCGGCGCGCGGCTGTCGGCAAAACCGCACGCGCCGAGCGCCAGCGCGCCGGCAAGCAGTGCCGCATGAGCAACGATTCGTAACATCCGTGAAGATCCCCTGCGTCCCGACAAATGGGTACGAAGACGGCCGATCGAAGTCTCCCTCGATCAACAATTGCTGAGCGGGACTAAAGGGCCAGCGGGATTTGCCAATAGGGCAATGCAGGCTAGGCTGATACGCCAGATGGGAGGGATTGACGCATGAGGTTTCTTGTCGTCGCGGTGACCGTGCTCGCATTCGTTGCCGCGCCCGCGCAGGCCCAGATGGGCGGCCGGCGCCACGGCAGTGACGGTCCCAAGACCGAGAAGAAGACTCCCGAGGTCGATGAGAAGGCGTACAAGGCAGCCCTCGAGCGCATTCCCGATCCCAAGGAGAAATACGACCCATGGGGCGGGGCGCGCCAGACCGAGCCCGCCAAGAAGCCGAAATAGCGCCGGGCGAGCCCCATGATCCACCTGCGCCATCTGGCAGGTCTGTTCGCGGTCCTGATGCTTGGGCTGGGTCCGGCCTCCGGCTGGGAGTTTTGGGGCGGCGATGCCGGCGGTCAAAAATATTCAGCGCTGAAGGAGATCACGCCCGACAATGTCGGCAATCTCGTTCGCGCCTTCGAATATCACACCGGCGATCTCGTGACGCGTCCGAGCGAGGTGATGAAGCGGACGAAGTTCGAGGCGACGCCGCTGTTCGTCGAGGACAGCCTGATCTTCTGCTCGCCTTTCAACGAGGTGATCGCGCTCGATCCCGGCACGGGCGCCGAGAAGTGGCGCTACGATCCGAAGATCAGCACCGATTATCGCCCCGCAAACCGCTTCGTCTGTCGCGGCGTCACCTATTGGGTCGATGACCAGGCGCCGGCGGATGCCGCGTGTCGCGCCCGCATCTTCATGGGCACCAACGACGTCCGCCTGATCGCACTCGATGCGAAGAGCGGAATTCCCTGTGCCGGTTTCGGCAACAACGGCGAGGTCAGGATCGACGTCGGCATGAAGCTGGAATGGCCCGGCGAATTCCAGATCACCTCGCCGCCCGCGGTCGGGCGCGGCGTCGTCGTGGTTGGCTCTGCGATCGGCGACAACCGGCGCGTCAACGCGCCGGCGGGCACGGTGCGCGCGTTCGACGCGCGCAGCGGCCAGCCGCGCTGGAGCTTTGAGCCTCTGAATCGCGACGGCATCGAGGCCGGTCACGCCAATGTCTGGGCGCCGATGTCGGTGGACGAGGCGCGCGGACTGGTTGTCCTGCCGACCTCCTCGCCGTCGCCGGATTTCTGGGGCGGCAGGCGCCCCGGCAACAATGAGCACGCCAATTCGGTCGTCGCCCTGCGCATCGAGACCGGCGAGCTCGCGTGGTCGTTCCAGATCGTGCATCACGATCTCTGGGATTACGATCTGCCGGCGCAGCCGACGCTCGCGCGTATCGATACCGGCGCGGGTCAGCGCGACGTCGTGATCCAGCCGACCAAGCATGGCTTCGTCTTCGTGCTCGACCGCGACAGCGGCAAGCCGGTGTGGCCGGTCGAGGAACGCAACGTTCCGCAAAACGCGGCCGAGGGCGAAAAACTGTCGCCGACGCAGCCGTTCCCGACCCATGTGCCGGCGCTGACGCAGCAGACGATCTCGGCGGACGATATTTTCTCGCTGATCCCCGGCATGGGCTCCGCCTGCAAACAACAGTTCGCGGCGGCACGCAACGAGGGCCTGTTCACGCCGCCCTCGACGCAGGGCACGCTGGAGTTTCCCTTCACGGGCGGCGGCGTGAACTGGGGCAGCGCGGCGTTCGACCCCGTCAACCAGATCCTCTATGCCAACACCAGCCGGGTTGCGCATCTCATCAAGCTGATCCCGCGTGCGGACGCGGCCGGCTTCAATCCGCCGCCGGGCCACGATTTCGGTCAGCAGCAGGGCGCGCCGTTTGCGATGTCGCGTTCGGTGGTGATGTCGCCAATGGGGCTGATCTGCGTCAAGCCGCCATGGGGCGAGATGGTCGCGGTCGACCTCAAGGCCGGCAAGATCCTCTGGCGCTCCACGGTTGGCACCACCGAGGATCTCGCTCCGCTCGACCTGCCGTTTGCGTGGGGAATGCCGCTCGTCAGCGGAGTCGCGATCACGGCGGGCGGTCTCGTCTTTACCGGCGCGATGGACGCATACTTGCGCGCCTTCGATGCACACAGCGGACGCGAGCTGTGGCAGGGCCGGCTGCCCGTACCCGGCGTTGCCAATCCCATGACCTATGTCTGGAAGGGCGAGCAATATGTCGCGATCGGCGCCGGCGGCCATTCGGAAGGCGGCACGTCGATCGGCGACAGCGTGGTCGCGTTTCGCCTGGCGCGGGAAGGGGAGTCGCCCTCGCTATTGTCGCGCACGCTCGATCGTCCCGGCGGCCGGTTCTGGGCAGCGGTCGCCGTGCTGGTGCTCGTGGTGATCGCGCTCGTCATCGCCGGCTTTCGCCGGCGCGTGAGTCGCCGCAGGACGGTCTAGTCCCAGGCGCGAAGACGCGTTTTGCGAACCGCGGTTCACAGCCTCGCGCGTTACTGTTCGAAGGCGAGACCGAGACGTTTGTCGTTGCGCCACACGGTGCGGCACTTGCGCACGAACTGATCGCTGGAGATCGACAGAGTAAACGACGGCGGCAGCAAAATGCGGCCGTCGAGGTCGATTGCAGCGCCTCCGCTCGATAAATTCCGCACCGTGCACGCAACGCCGCGGCTTTCGAAGGTGATCGTCGCGCCTTTGAAAACCCGATGTCGCTGCGCTGCACGCTTCTCGAACATGTCGGTTAATCCAAACTGAGAGAGTGTAAATTACGGCATGAAAATTACATCGAACTAAATTCAATGTACGTCGTACTTGCCCGGCGCTTCATACTTCGTTTACGACAATGCGCGGCGGGCGCGGGCGTTGTGCTCGCGTCCCGCAGCCTCGCAAAAGAGGCTGATCAATTGCGGCGTCCCTCGCCAATGGAGATATTGATGAAGACCACGATTTCGATTTTGTTCGCTGCCGCCGTCGCGCTGTCATCGGCTCCCGCCAACGCCACCAAGCTCGATCTGTCGACCATGAGCTGCAAGCAGTTTCTCGAGAGCGGCGACGACACCATCAAGCTGGTGCTGACCTGGATGGACGGCTGGTACAAGGGTGACGAGGACAACGCGATCATCGACACCGACGTGTTCGTGGAGAACGCCAAGAAGTTCGGCACCTATTGCGGACAGAATCCGACGGTCAGCATCGTCACCGCCGCCGACGAAGTGCTGGGCAAGTAAATTAGCCTAGCCCGGCAGCATCGCAAACGCGCTCGAGACCATCGCCACCGGCTTGTTGTCGGTGGCGGACAACAGCGTGACGCGACCGAAGCTCATGGTGCGTCCGAGCCGCACCACCTTCGCATCCGCCAGGACGTCCGACGACGAGACCGCGCGCATGAAGTGCGTGGTCTGGTCGACGGTCGTCATCGGCCGGTAGCCGCGGTTGGCGGCGAGGATCGCGATCACCATGGAGGTATCGGCGAGCGCCATCAGGGCCTGGCCGCAGACCACGCCGCCGCTGCGGCACAGCCGCTCCGAGAACGCCATGCGCAGCACCGCACCTGGCTGCCAGTCCGTGTCGTTCGGCGGCGGTTCGTGGTCGATGCGCTCGACCGACAGGCCGAGATCCTGAACCCATGGCGCGAACACGTCGGCCAGCACGCGTCTAGCCTCCTCGATGCCGAATTCGGTTGTTGGCTGCACTGGCATGAATTCCGTTTCCCCCTGTTGCCCGATGTTTCGGCCATTCTGCCCGGTATGGCACGGCAAAGTCACCTCGTTCCGGGCTTTTGCCTTGGCTTGAAAATGCCCGACTTCGCCCCCTATGATGCCGGGCCTGGGAACAGGGTGGATGATGTTGCGGCGATTTGTCCTGGTGTTTTGCTTGGGCCTGGTCGGCCTTGCGCTGGGCGGGTGCACCAAATGCGGCCCGATCTGGGACGATTGGCTGCAATCGCCGAAATCCTGCAAATCGGACCGTTTCTAGCGGATCGCAGGGCATGCGGCGTCACGGCTGACGACGCGCCCGATCGACCATCGATAATCAAGGAGTGACGTGATGAAGGTTTTCCGTATGGCGGCGCTGATGGCTGTGATCGCCGGGCCGGCCTACGCGCAGAATGCGATGCCCCACATCAACATGATGCAGGACGCGCCAAGCAAGACCGACGAGGAGAAGGCGGCCGATGCCGAGCGCGACCAGCGCTACAAGGAGACGATGAAGAAGATTCCGGACGCCAAGGCCTCCAGCGATCCCTGGGGCGGGATGCGTTCCGATCCCCCCAAGGCTGCTGCGCCGAAGGCCTCTGCCGCGGCCAAGAAGACCAAGACCGCTCCGACCGCGAACTGACCGCCACAGCCAGCCGGACTCCTCTTCGCGCTCCGGTCTCCCTATATTCGGAGGGGGGCAGGGTGAAGGAGGCGCGGCATGGTGTTTCGCCCGCGGGATCTTGCCGACCGGATGGCGCGCCGGCGCAAGGCGGGCGACGGCTATTTGCGCGAGACCTTCACATTGCCGCGCGAGGCGGCGAGGGCGAAGGCGCAGGCCTTCTTCGCCCGCTATCCCAAGGCCGGCTATATGAGTGAGGTCGAAAGTTGGCGTGAGCTGCCTGGCGGCGACATCGAGTTCACGATGCGTCGCCTGCCGAGTGCCGACTAGTTGTGAGTGTGAGGCGGTTTTGCTTCGCGATAAACGCGGAATGCGTTCGCGCGGAGATCCTTTAGGGTCGTCTTGAACCTGCCTGCAGTTTGCAGCCACTTTTAGTCTTTTCTGGAAACCCGTTCAAAGACTTTGCGGTTTAGGGTCTCTTCTTCCAGGGGAGACCGATGGTCCGGCACCGCAAAGATCTAGGCGCCCGCCGACATGTGCGGGTCGATCTCTATAGGCCCGGATTTCTGATTCCGGCGCCCGATGCGCCATGGATCGAATGCACGATCGTCGATGTCTCCGATGACGGCGTGTCTATCGACGTCGGTGCGCTGCCGGTGCCGAAAGTGTTCGGCCTGTCGTTCACGACCGGCGGCGAGGTGATCCGGATCTGCATCCTGACCTGGCGCAATGGCGAGCGCGTCGGTGCGCGCTTCGTTCGTGCCAGGGATTTGCGGCGGAAGCGTCAGCGCGAGGCGGCCAGGGAGCCGGAGGGCAGGGCGGCCGGGCGTGGCTATCCGTGATCAAAGGATTCCGCGACGATTCGAATCCGGAAGACCGGTTGCTTGGCCTCGTCCAGGAGCTCCATGTGCCATTCGGAGTTCTCCTGCAATTTGCGGGCGATGCCGGCGGCCATGTCAGCGCAGACATGGGTCATTTCCTTCCAGGCAGCATCGCGGTCGGGAAATTCACTGGCCTGCTCCGATGAGCCTGAATAGCGCCCGTTCCGGATCCGGAAGAAATAGAGCGGCATGGCTGGCACCGATCGCATGATGGCCGCGCCCCGAGGCCATGAGGCGCGCAGTGCAATCCCAAACCGCAGGCAGATCAACTCCGGAACTCTACGGGATTCATGAGCAGCAAAGCTGTGCGGGCAATGCACATCAATGCGCACCCAAGGGTGCACGGCACGGTTTTGCCGACGATGTCCTCGCGACCCGCTCAGGCCATCTTGCGATCGATGGCCTTCAGTTCGCGGTCGATACGCAGTTGCACGCGACGGATGGCAAGGAGATCGATTTTGGTCTCGGTCTTGCCGGTTTTGACCGTTTCACCGATGCGGAATTGCCACTGCCAGACGCCTTGTATCGCTGTCTTGGCCACGGTGAACTCGATGCCCCTGTGATTCATGGCCTACCTCCACGATTCACCCATGGTTAACGTAACATGTTGGACGTCATAATATTCCCGCCGTCCATTAAATCTGCCGCTAAGCCGTGGATAATGCAAGGAAATCCTTGGTCCGCGCGTGGCACGAAACAAACAAGGGCGCCCGCGAAAGATGCTTTCCGTAAATGGTGCGGCGCAAATATCGGCGGGGCCAAAGGGAACCAGTCGGCTTGGCCGCGCATTGGCTCGGCAAGGATTCATCCAGGGCCATTCGACTCAAACCCGGCGCGTTCGGATTCCATGAAGCTGATCGTCGACCTCTTCAAGCGGGTCTGGCAGCGCGGCCGGGTCGAGACAGACGGCTACAACTTGCGCGCAAGCGAGGGTGACGACCGTTCGAGCATGGCAGATTTCGTCCGCATCCTTCAGATGCACGACCGGGAGGGCGAGCGAACCAACTATCCGAATTGATCGGGTGCTGCCACTGGTCGCGGCGGGGCAGGAACTTTGTTCATGGCCGGAGAACCACGGGTTCCAGAAGCGACATCTCCGCGGACAATCGCGACATGCAGCGTGAAGCGCGCTGCGGCTGTCTTGCGAAAGGCCGCGCAGTTGGGATGGAACCGACTCGATTCAGATTGGCCTTGTGTTGCAATGTTTGATCGCACATGACAACGAGAGGTTTCATTCTATGGTACTTGCTAACTTGACCTCGTAAGAAACTCGACCTCGTAAAAGAGGATGGCGTGGGCTGGCTTCGTAATCTCGTGTTGCGCTGGGGTGCGCGAAACTTTTCGCTGGTCTGTCCGCATTGCAGGCAGCCGGCATCGCCTGCGGTCTTCAGGCGCGGACGCTACAGCCTCGGTGAGGAGATGCTCGCCTGCGAGCGATGCGGCGAGACGAGCGTGATCACCTTCTGGCGCTTCGAGGGACTGTCGAAACAGCCGCCTAGCTGCGGCGGCGACCCATCTGCCGGGAAGCCGCTAACGCCCGGGTCGCATCGTGCGATGAGATGAGGCCGCGGCACATGCCTTGCTTCGCCCGTGGCGGGTCGAACGACAAAGGCGTCTCATGCTCGGCATTCCCCGTCGCTACAGCCATTTCGTGTTCGGCGCGATCCAGTCCGGCCTGACCTGCCTGGTCGCCGCCGCCATTGCGAGCCTGCCCGCGACCGCAGCACCCGACTTCCTAGAACACTGGCTCGCGTCCTGGCTGATCTCCTGGGCCGCGATGCTGCCGGTCGTTCTCCTCGCCGCGCCTGCGATCAGAAGCTTCTCGCTGCGGCTCACGCGCGAACCGTAGAGCATGATCCGGAAAAGTGTGAAGCGGTTTTCCCTCGCGACAAACGCGGTACGCGTTTGCGCGGAGATCATGCTCAAACAACAACCTAACTGTGGCCTGTCAGGAGGTTGTCCATCTGGTCTGAACCGAGGAAGCTGAGGTTGCGAAGCTTCAGTGTTCCAAGGAGAGACCAGATGAACGTCCACAAGAATGCGCCTTTGACGCCCAAAGGTCGAGAGGCGATGGTCCGAAGCGTGGCGCAAGGCGGGCTCAGCCAGGCTGGCGCGGCCGATCTGTTCAATACGACACCGAAGACGGTGGCCAAATGGGTCAAGCGGTTCCGCGCAGAAGGTGTGGAGGGATTGCGTGATCGCTCCTCAAGGCCTCTTTC
>NZ_AXAS01000047.1 GCF_000472925.1 Bradyrhizobium sp. Ec3.3 | reverse complement strand
ACGGCCGCACCATGCGTTGCGTAAGTGGCGTCCGTCGCGTTGGTTGCGTCAGGCATCAGTGCCAGGGCGTCTCCGCAGCCCATGCCGGGCAGGCGGCCAAAAGATCGCGAGCCCAAATTTTCAGATCACAGCCCCGCTGAGAGCGTCGATCCTACCGACTTCTGCAACAAAATCGGCCAATAGGCGACACCGCAGAAAGCTGCGCCAGCACCGACACAGTCGGCCATGGCCGGCGCCATGTCGCGCCCAAGGCTTTACGGTGCTATGGATTGGCCGGAGCTACCTGCGGCTCAGTGAATGGATCTGTGCGGTGCACTATCCCGTCAGCATACAATCCATCGATCTCGGCATGCGATAGGCCCAGCATAGTCGAGAGGATATCGGTCGTATCGTCGCCGATCGACGGCGCGCCGCGCCAGATGCGCCCTGGTGTCAGCGACATCTTCGGCACGACGCCGAAGACCCGGATCGGCACGCCCGACTGCCGATCGAGCACCGGGACAGTCATATCACGAGCCGCATAGTGCTCGTCGTTATATTGGTCGCGCACGTTGAACACGCGAGCGCAACCTATCTGCGCTGCGTTCAGCGCGGTCTCCACCTCAAACGCCGTGTGTGCGGCACAATAGTCGCGCAACCGTCGGTCGACCTCGCACCCCTTCTTGGAGTTTACCGCCGCGGCATCCTTCGAGCACTCGTCGTAGCTGTATTCGACCGGGTCAAGACCGAGGAAGCTCGGCACCCGCTTGTAGATCGCGCCACCGAGCGCTCCGATAAAGACCCAGCCGTCGCTGCATTTGAAAGTGTCGTAGGGTTGAAAACCCGCCGGCCGGTTACCAGTATGCCCGGAGACCGTACCCTCACCTGTAAAAATCGGCAGCGTGTTGCCGTTGGTCTGCGCGACCGCTTCGTACTGCGCGAGATCGATGACCTGGCCTCGCCCGGTTTTCTTGACCTCCCACAGCGCCATCATAGTCGCCGCCCAGCCGGTGAGCGCGGTCACATAGTCGCCGGTATAGGACTTCGCACGCTGCGGCGGACCCGCAGGGTCACCCGTCAAGTTCATCATGCCGCCATACGCTTGCGCAATCGCGTCATAACCCGGTCGCCCGAGATAGTCTTGTTTCCCGTACTGACCATAGGTGCTGACACGCACGATCACGAGGCTCGGGTTTACCGCGAGCGCCAGCTCGTTGGTGATATTGTTGCGCTCGCATGTGCCGGGTGCCGAGGATTCCATCCATACGTCGGAGATCTTCCACAGCGCCATTAAGAGCTCTATCCCGCGCGCCTTTTTGAAGTCGAGCCCCAGCGACAACTTGTTCTTCGTGACTTCGGCCTCGTCGCCGCCATGGGGACGCGGCCCCCGCTGCAATTGCGGCGCGGTAAAGCGAAACACGTCGCCTCCCGGCTTCTCGACGTGAATGACCTCGGCGCCGAACTCCGCGAGCTTGGTGCCAATGTAGGGTTGAGCGATCAGCTGCCCGGTGCCGACCGCGCGGATGCCTTCCAATGGCCCGAACGCTGGTACGATGCACGGCGTCTTCGGTCGTTCCAGGCGCTTGATCCAAGTCGGGATAGAACCACGAAGTTGCTCGATCTTGCTCTCGTCGCTGACAATCCTTGGATCGTGAGGCATGCACACCCCCATTGGTGAATGCACCAGATGAACTTGGGTACAAAGCAAGTTCGTCACGGATATGTCTCAACCGGATTGAAGAGGTTCAACGGATCGCAGAACGGTAACGAGATATGTCATCGATGGCAGCCCAGAGGGAAATGAACAAGGGCCTATACGACATAGAGGGATCGAAGTCGCCTTTGGGTCACGAGCGTCGCCCTCTGCAATAGACGTCGGCCTGTCGATTTCCGCTATGCCCCGTTCGCGACCGAGGATGCGTGGCGGTGTATGTCGCGAAGGGCCATATGCTGACTTATTGGCTTGCAGCGAATAAAACCCATTGACCGGGAATGCCCTTGAGATCGAACGCGCCGCGTTCCGTGAATTTGAGCCCGGCGCCGGCGACAAGATCGGTTACAACGCGCGACACAAGAACCTCGTTCGCGCCGCACTGCGCCATGACGCGCGCGGCGGCGTGCACCGCGATCCCGCCGACATCCGGGCCCCGCACTTCGATCTCGCCGGTGTGTAGGCCGGCGCGCAGCGGGAGGCCGATTTGCTGCGCAGCTGCGCCCAAGGCGAGCGCGCAACGCACCGCGCGGCCCGGTCCGTCGAAGGTTGCGAGAATGCCGTCACCTGTGCTCCTCACGAAATTTCCGCGATGCTTATCGATCATCTGTTCCGCCAAACGATCGTGACGGTCGAGCAGTTCGTGCCAGCGCTGATCTCCAACTTCTACGGCAATACTCGTCGAGCCGACGATGTCGGTGAAGAGAACGGTCGCCAGGACCCGATCCATTTCGGGAACAGCGCAATCGCGATGCCCGGTGACGAATTCCTCAATGTCGCCGATCAGCCCCTCGCAAGCTCCAGCAAAGCACGCGCCGTGAGGAAGATCGCCGTATTCGATGTATTTTGCGCCGGGGATAGCGGCAGCGAGCTTTCGACCTTCAGCTACCGGGACGAACGCGTCAGCACGACTGTGTAACACGAGCGCGGGAACCCGCACGCAGGGCAGGATTGACGTTATGTCGATCCGACGGTTCATCAACATGAGCGTCTTGATAGCGCCCGGACTGCACGACAGACGTTCCAACTTGCCCAATAGCGCAATTTCACGCTCGTTTCCGTCGCTGGTCCCGAGCACGCGCTTCATGAGTTGGCCCGTGCCCCATGCTGCCACCGTCGCCGTGACGACGGCTTCGAACTTTTCGTCGGATACGGAATACCCCGCCCGGACGTAACCGCCCACAAGAATGAGATGCGATACGCGTTCGGGATATGTCGCCGCGAACAAAATGCTCATGGCGCAGCCGTCGGAGAACCCAAGCAGGACAGCCCGCTTGGAGCCGATTGCATCCATGACGGCGCGAACATCGTCCATTCGTTCTTTCAACGACGGCACTCCGGACACGCGATCCGACAGACCTTGTCCTCTCTTGTCGAAGGTCACAACGCGTGCGAACCCGGATAGACGGTGTAAGAACGGCGTAAATCCGGGCAGTTCATGGTGAAATTCGACATGGGAATTCGCCCCCGACACGATGACGATGTCGTGCGGACCATGTCCCATCGTCTGATAGGCGATATTGATATCGCCGCTCTGCGCGTATCGAGTCTCGGGCATACCCAAATCGGTCATGGGTCCCTCAATCTGCGCCGATATTACCTTGACGACCGATCTGGAACAATCACGCAACTTGACTTTGTCAATGCGACGCAAGTCGGCTCCGGGTCAGACTCGGAATAACTCGCTTTGAGCACAACGAGTCCGCTTTACTTCAATCAGCCGACATGAGGCCAGAGCGTGCTAAGGTCTGCCTCGGGCCGATAGACGACATCCCGATGCTCCTTGATTTGGCTCAATAACCCTCGTTGGTTTCAGCCTAGCGTAGACGGCTCGGGTGGGGGCTCGCGGGGTGCTCGTCATGTCCGAGAGTACCGCAAATCGGTTCCGCTGGAAGGCCGAGGAATGCTGCAAATCTGCGAAGCAGGCGGACGATCCGATCGATAAAGAAGCTTGGCTACAACTCGCCAACGAGTGGCTGAAGCTGGCCAAAGATGCCGCATTGCGCCAAGGTGACTTTGAGAGCTTGAGCGATCTGGCGAGTCAACTCGACCTGCTGATCGAGGAGACTGAGGATAAGTGCCCTCGTCGTGAGGGATGAGTAGGGCCACCTCAATTCTCCCTTGAACGCGAGAGGGTCGTCGAGTGCGCGAGCAATTGCGTTCCTGACAGGATGATCAAGGCGCCCACTGACATAGGTCGGTGTTTTCGGGAGGTTCTGATGGACGATCTGGCCGCCGCACCTGTCGCGTCCCTAGATATTGACGCCTCACCTACCAAGCGCTTAGCGCTAGTGGTCTTGGTATCTATCTTTGCGCTCATCGCTTCCGCCAACGCAAAGGCTGACGAACTGCTGTTGTCATGCTGGGGAACAGTTGAAGTGATCCATCAAGGCAAACAGGTCAACCGAGTAGGCGAGAGGTCTTCTATCGCGGTCGTAGTTGATATTGGCCAACAGACTTTGATGATAAATGACGTGAAATGGACGATGTCCGGAGATTTGTCGGGGGTAACGGTCGCATCTACGGATTCAGAGAAAGGTGGCGTCACGCTCAATCGCATAACCGGTGCGCTGATTGCTCATTTCATTGAACGTGATGGTCTCAAGAAATTCAATGGCGAGTGCAAACCAGCGCAGAGACTGTTTTGAAAGGCACCCAAGCGCAACCGCGAGCGATCATATTCCGCCGCATGTCGACCGGGGACTAACGCGCCGTCAAAACCAAAAAAGACATTCGCCATTCGCGTATCTGTATGATGACCCAAAGGGCAGAGTCCATTTTATCGTGAACGGTGCGTCGAGGCGGGCAAACGCACGAACGCTCCTCGACCAAAGGGGTGCAGGCCGAATCGCCAGCATTCGTGTCGACTACCTGAAGGCCGACCTTGCCAAGATCGACTTTGCCGAGGCTTAGAGCAGGGCAGCGATGGGATTACGGTAACAGCGCACTCAATAACCCCGCCGCTTTCGCAAATTCGAAGGCTCACGAGTAAAGTGCACCGCAATTCCCGGCGCCCCCTCCAGTAGGCCCCTCAATCCTCGACCCGGTACAGCCGCCATCGCTCGGGCACGCCTTTGAGCTGGTGAACGCCGTGATCCCTGAAGCGGATTTGCGCGTGTGACACGAGCAGGTTCTTGACCGCGCTCGAGACCAGGACTTCGCCGGCGCGCGCTTTCGCAGCGATGCGCGTCCCGATGTGGAAGGCGAGACCGACCATTTCGCCCCCGCTCACCGTGTACTCGCCTACATGCAGCCCTACCCTGATCTCGAGCCCGAGCGTGCGCACGGCCTTTTGGATCGCTGTCGCGCAATTGACCCCGGCAGCCGGCGCCTTGAACGTCGCCAGCACTCCGTCCCCCATCGTCACGACTTCCTTTCCGCGCGAGGTTTTCAGCTCTTTGCGCACGGCTGCGTAATAGTGGCCCATCACCTTTGTCCAACGCGCATCGCCGAGCTTTGCAGCTTTTTCGGTGGAGCTGACGATATCGACGATCAGGATCGTGGCGAGCGCCTGTTTGAGCTCGGTGCCGCGCTCGACGGATCGGCGCCGGAGCGCAATCGGTCCGGCCAGCGGTTCGTACCGATGGCTGCGGCGCCGCGCGATCGCAGCTTTTGCATAGTCCTGGGCACGCTGGGCCGTACCGCAACGAACTGTCTTCTCCCTCGGCGCAACCGTCCAGTAAACCTTCCGCCCGTCTCCGGCACCATGGACTTCCACGGCGCCCCACTTCAGGAAAACCGCCGAGCCAACGCGCCGAACACACCACGCCTTCGACGTGTATCCGGAAACGTTCGACTGATGGACCCCGATGCGAAGGAATTTTGGCATGAACGTGCAGCCATTCGCAGGAACGCTTGGGAAAGCCTCCATCAAGAAATAGTCGTACACCCCTGCGTTGGCAACCGCACTGCGCGCGCATTCGCGACGTTGAGTTACGATGACCGTGCATTCAAATTGCCGGTTTCGCCTCGGTATCCATCACCGCGGACATGGCCCGCTTGGCTAGCATCGTCATCCCCGGTCAATTGTACCCCTTCGCCTGGCACGGCCCCGGAGAGATCGAGCCGATGTGACGGCGCACCCGCTCTCCTACAACTGCAACCAGCAATTTTGGCGCATCAGATATCCTCGATCGATGCGGTCGCGCGTCCCCCGTTTTTTCGACGCGGCCCAGAGGACCCGAGCCAGAGGACCTACATGAGCCCGCCAAAAGGGCGTCACCATGCGAAAGCAACCTTGATCTAGCTCAAGGGTAGCAGTTTGCCTCTGTCCGACCGTCGAACCATGACACCGACCGAAAGATCATGCCCGGAAGCACATGAGCCAACACCGAAGCCGTCGCGCACGGAGGAAGCGCGCCGGGTTGTTGAGGAGTACGCGAACGATCTCGGGGAAATCGTCAAGAAATTGGGCAAGCGCTTCTTCCATTAAGGCTGCCACACCGGGGGTGAGGGTGGCCGCGCGCCTAATGTTTGATTTTGGACCAACCCCTGCTGTGCTAGTTTGATCACCATCACCGGCCAAGCCTCTGCCCGTAGGCGTCGGTGGCTGAGAGACCGAGCGCGCTCCCGCCTATAGCGAGGAGAGCAAGATGGATCGGTCCCGGCAACTTCAACATCTTGAACAAGCTGAGCGCCACCTGTTGCGTGGCGAGCAGAATGTTCTCGACCAAGAACAGCGTATCGAGGACCTTGAGCATCATGGGCATGACACAACCTTGGCCCGCGCTCTCTTGGAAACATTCCTCTGCACGCAAACGCAATTCGTTGCGCACCGCGATCAAATCCTTCGAGAACTAGACCACAGCGGAGCTTCCTGACGTCAGGTCCGTTCCCTGGCAAGGGCAGATGAGGATATGGAAGGTTCAGGCCGCGCCAGCCTCGCGCCAGCTTCGCACCATAAACGACTTCATGGGACGCTACGGCCGCGCTCGGTGGGTGGACTCCGCCAGCACAGCTCAAAGCGAACTGACGGAACGAGGGGGGCAAGTGCGACGGACGCCTCCTCCTTCTCGCGTGACTGAGAATCGGCGAGCAATCTGACGTTGTCCACTTTTTTCTGGTCAGCTTATGAATCGTCAAGAGTGCCGGGCCGCGGCCGAACAATCCCAAAAGGTCGCACCGCAAAATTTGGAGGCCGCGAAACAAAGTTGGAGGCTGCGAAACAGGGCAAATTGCTGTTTGATCTCGGCCGGTATGCCGAAGCCCTGGAATGCTTCAACGCATTCGATAGGCTCAATCCAAATATCGCACCTCTGTATCAAACGCGCGGCCTTTGCCTCCAACGGTTGGGCCGGTTCGAGGAAGCGCAGGCCGACTTCGAGAGGTCCATTGCGCTGAACCCCACCGAGGCGGAGACGCACAAAAACCTTGGCACGCTTCATTCAAGATTTGGCCGGATGGAGCAGGCATTGGCGAGCATCGATCGCGCGCTCGAGCTTCGTCCTGATTTTTCCGCAGCGCTTAACGAAAAGGCACGGGCGTTGAGGAACCTGCAATTGCGGGATGAAGCTCTCGTGGTCCTTCACAAATCGCTGGCGATCGACCCGGGCAATGCGGACACGATTCGGAATCTCGCGCTGCTGCTGCTTGATCTCGGCCGGCATGCGGAAGCCCTGGACTGCTTCAACGCAGCCGTGAAATTGAATCCAAATTCCGCAGCTCTGTATCAAATGCGCGGCGTTTGCCTCCAGGAGGCGAACCGGTTCGAGGAAGCGGAGGCCGACTACGAGAAGTCCATCGCGCTGGACTCCGGCCTGGCGGAAACGCACAACAACCTCGGCTCGCTTCATTCGAGACTTGGCCGGATGGAGCAGGCACTGGCGAGCATCGATCGCGCGCTCGAACTTCGTCCGGATTTTGCCGCAGCGCTTTCCAATAAAGCATTCCTGTTGTTGAATCTGCAATTGCTGGATGAAGCCTTCGCGACCTTTCACAGATCCTTGGCGGTCGACCCAAATCATGCGGCGGCGGCCTTTAATTTGGCGACGCTTCAGCTGCTGACCGGAGATTTTGAGCGAGGCTGGCTTGGGCGCGAAGCGCGTTGGAGAATTCCTTCTTTCGGTTTGCCCGGCCGAGGTTTTCCCCAATCCCTTTGGCTCGGTGACCAACCGCTCGAAGGCAAGACCATATTGCTTCATGCCGACGAGGGATTGGGCGATGCAATTCAGTTTGCGCGCTATGTGCCCATGGTGGCCGCGCTCGGGGCTCAAGTCATCCTGGAGGTCCAGCCGCCGATCCAGAGGCTCTTGGGTGGGGTGCCCGGCGTCGCAACGTGTACGGTCCGATCGTCTACAACGTCGCTGTCGTTCGACCTGCACTGTCCTCTTGGAAGCCTGCCGCTGGCGTTCGGGACGCGGCTCGATACGATCCCGTTCGCAGAGCCGTACCTTCCTGCGCCTCCGGCGGCGCGCGTGAAGGCGTGGGAAGACCGGATTGGCCCCCGCAATCGCTTGCGCGTCGGTCTTGTCTGGTCGGGGAATCCGGTTCACAAGAACGATCACAATCGATCGATGGCACTGCACGCGCTTGCTCCTCTCCTGGACTGCGACGTCCAGTTCGTCAGCCTGCAAAAAGGCGTCCGGGATCAGGATCAGGCCTTCCTCCGCGAACGTTGTGACATCGTAGACTTAACGGAACAGCTCACGGATTTCAGCGAAACGGCGGCGCTGGTTTGCTGCCTTGATCTGGTGATCTCGGTCGACACCAGCGTCGTTCACCTCGCCGGCGCGCTGGGCGCTCCCGTCTGGACGATGCTGCCTTTCAACCCGGATTGGCGCTGGCTGCTCAAGCGCGACGACAGCCCGTGGTATCGGTCAATGAGGCTGTTCAGGCAAAACGCGCCGCGCGAATGGTCGGGAGTTGTCGAGCAGGTGCGCACCGAACTGCGCAATGTTGTTGCTGGCTGGAGCCCGGCGAAAAGGACGATCGGCGCAGACTAAAGCGCGATGAGATTGGGATGAATCGTCATCGCGCTCAGGTCGCTTGTTTGAGCATGACCTCCGCGCAAACGCGTTCCACGTTTGTCGCGAGGGAAAACCGCTTCACACTTTGCGCTAACGCGCCCCTTCGAGTCCGGATGATGCTCTAGACATTTGCTTCCGCAAAGCTGCGTGCTTCAGCATGCTGGCCGGCGCCTTGAAGTCCGTTGATATCCTTCGAACTCTCATCGCTTTGATGTACTGCGAGAATATTGATGCCGAGAGCCAAGGACTGATAGCCGTTGTCCCGTAGCCAATGCTCAAGTTGCCGGTTATCCGTCTTGATTTTTTCGATGAACAGCATCGGGCGATACTTTTTGATTGTCTCCCGAGCACCCGCAAGGGCCTCCATCTCCATTCCCTCGATATCAATCTTGATGAAATCCACTCGAGGCAAGTTGAGCTCGTCCAGCGTCATTTTTTGTACAGGGACGGTGTTGTCGGTATAGTTGATCGACTGACCTATAAATTCGTTACCCGGACGCTGCCGCAATTCCAGGCTGCCGAAGCTGGAAGGCGTAAAATAGTTTGGATTTGGAATTTGCATCGTGCCGGATTCGGAGGAAACGGCAGCATGCACCGCTAACGCATTGAAGCAGTTGTTGATGGCAATGTTGCCCGCCAGCGCATAGTAGATCCGTTCCTGGGCTTCGATCGCAATCACCGAACCCCAGCCCGTCATCGACGAGGCCCATTCGATCGTGTGCACGCCGATATTCGCGCCACAGTCAATGGCGATCACCCCGTCACCGTGGTACCGCCGTCGCAATGCCAACAATTCGAGAGCGGCCCTGACTTCGCCTGGATCGAAAGCGGCCGTTTCGAGGATCTGAAATCCCACGCCGTAGCCGCGGTCAGGACTGACCATGCGATAGTCGAATCGATTGACTATCATCGTTCCATGATTGGACGAGGCCAAGACAAAGGCCAGCTTTTGCCCCGCGATAGGCATTGCAGAATCTCCTTTAACCTAGAATCGATCCCACTATCCCAATGCCCGCTTGTGCGAAGCTGGTCCCGACAATGGCTTCCGGCAGTTCTTTAGCGGCCATGCCGTCAGGCGAACTGACAGAAACTGGAGGACGTTAGTTGCCGGAATCACACCCGATTACCTAGTCGCTCGTGAATGGACGATATTGGATGGCCGCTCCTTCAACAGTGCCGAGATCAATTCCGGTGCCAAGGTCGCCATCGTTGGGACAGTCATTCCTATGGAACTCTACGACTCGCGTCCGGCAGTCGGAAGAATATTCCGGATTGGCGACGTGCCCTTTACCATCATTGGTGTGCTGGGCAAAAAGGGGATTGGAGCGGCTGGCCGCAGTCAAGACGATGTTGTCTTCGTTCCCATCTCGACGGCAAAGAGTCTAGGTTGCTATTCGACACTTATCCTGATTTCGCCCAGCCCCTCGATTCCTCCTGTCATCACCTGGCCCCGCTGCACGGGGCCGACGCCTTCCGGCGTGCCCGTCATGATGATGTCGCCGGGTTTGAGCGCCATCGACTGCGAGCAGATCGAGATGATGTCCGGCACGGGCCAGATCAGCTTTGAGATGTCGGAGTCCTGCTTGAGCGCGCCGTCGACGGCAAGCCAGATGCGCCCGGCGTTTGGATGGCCGACCTCCGAGACCGGTCGCAGCGGGGCGATCGGCGCAGAGAGGTCGAAACCCTTGCCCCAGTCCCAGGGACGGCCCTGCTCGCGGGCTTGAAGCTGCAGGTCGCGGCGCGTCAGATCGATGCCGACGCCATAGCCCCAGACATGATCGAGCGCGCGCGCGACGGGAATGTCCGTGCCGCCCTGGCCGATCGCGACGATCAGCTCGATTTCGTAGTGGAAGTTGCTGGTCTGCGGCGGATAGGGAACCGTCGTCCCGTCGTCCACGACCGTGTCCGCGGGCTTCATGAAGAAGAACGGCGGCTCGCGATCGGGATCGCGTCCCATCTCGCGTGCGTGCGCCGCGTAGTTGCGGCCGACACAGATGATCCGGCGCAGCGGAAAGCGCGCCGCCACATCGTGGACCGCGACCGAGGCGTGCGGCGGCGGCGGCAGAACGAAATCGGAGTGAGTATTGGCGTTAAGCATTGCCGCGGTCCTCCCGGAAAAGATGCAGGGCTTCCTGAATGGGTCGATCGGAATAGGAGAAGATCACGGCGTCGCCGTCGATCGCCTCGTGACGTACGCGATGCCAGGAGGGTACGACGAAGATGTCGCGCTTGCCCCACTCGACCACGATGTCCTCGCCGGATCGCGACGAGATGACGCTGCGGCCCCTGCCCTCGATCGGCGCGAACACGGTCGCGTCCGTCGAACGGTAGGCCGCGGTCGCAAAATCCTTTGGCAGGAGTTGGATGAAGGTCGCCATGGTGGCCATGGCATGATTGCCCGTGATCGGGTTGGTGTAGCGCATCTTGAGACCGTGGCAGGGGTCCCAGGCGGCGGCGCGTCGCAAGCGCTCGAGCGACTCGCGGGTTCGTGCATAGGGATAGTTGAACACCGGCGAGGTGCCGCCGCCTCCCCTGTGATCGACGGGAAGCAGGTTGTGGCCATAGCGAGCGTCGCTGTCGCCGATGGGGCGGATAATCGGCTGCTCGTCGACGTCGAGATGTTCGGCGAAGGACGCATCCAGCATCTGAATGACGGGAATATCGAGACCGTCCAGCCAGAACACCGGATTGGGGCTGGGGTTGCCGTGGTCGTGCCAGGCCCAAGGCGGCGTGATGATGAAATCGCCTTCGTGCATGATGGTGCGTTCCCCGTTCACCGCCGTGTAGGCGCCCTCGCCTTCGAGGATGAACCGCAGCGCGGATTGCGTATGGCGGTGGGCCGGCGCAACCTCACCCGGCATGACGAGCTGCACGCCGGCATAGAGGTCCGTCGTGATTTTCGACTGGCCGCGAAGACCGGGATTTTCGAGGACCAGAACCCTCCGCTCCGCCTCCTTGGCGGTGATGAGACTTCCGGCCTCGAGCATATAGGCGCGGATCTCATCAAAGCGCCAGGATGCGGGACGACACGCGCTTCTCGGTTCGGGCGTGACGAGATCGGCCAGTGACAGCCACAGGGCCGTCAGGTTCCTCTTGTCGATCTTGTCGTAGAAGGCCCGTCGCTCCGGCGTATCGGCGGTCGGGGCCATGATCGAATGTTGGGACATTGTCTGTCTCGCTGTTAATGATGAAGGGTCGCGGCCGACGAGACGAGCGCAAGCGCCGGCTCTCGTCTGCGAAGCGCGATCACCGCCAGTCCCGCCAGCATTGCCGGCACCGCCGCCGTCAAGACGACGGACTGCGCAGTCCATCCGAAGCCGAGCAGCACGCCGCCTGCGACCGGGCCGATGATCGAGCCGATGCGGCCCACGCCCAACGCCCAGCCCACACCGGTGGATCGGATCTCAGTCGGATAGAGGCTGGCCGCGAGCGCGTTCATGCCGATCTGCGCACCCACCACCCCGAACCCGGCGAGGAAGGTCGAGATCATCAGCGTCCACACATTGGCGGACCCGAATGCGATGCCCGCAATGAAGAGCGCCGAAGCGGAATAGGCGCCGCCGAGCACCAGATACGGATCGAGCCGGTCGACGAAGCGGCCGAGAACGACCGCGCCGGCGACCCCTCCGGCGTTCAGCACCGCCGTCGAGAGGATCGCGATGTTGAGCGGCAGCCCGCTCGCCTTGAGCAGCGAGGGCATCCAGTTTACCAGGAAGTACATGACGAGCAGGTTCATGAAGAACGCGATCCAGAGGAGCACCGTCATGGATGCGCGGCCTTCCCCGAGAAGCTTCGTCACCGGAAATCCGGATGCTTTCGAACCATGCATGGCATAGCGGCTCACCGCAGTCGGGGAGATGGTCGGATCGAGCCTGGCGACGAGACGCCCTATTCTTTCGTCTGCAACGTCGCGTGTCATCAGATAGCGGATCGACTCGGGCAGCCAGATCAACAGCACGATCAGGGTGACGAGAGGAAGCACGCCGCCCACGACGAAGACCGCCTGCCAGCCGAGCGCACCGATCAAAGGCGCACTGATCACGCCGCCGATCGTCGACCCCAGCGGAAAGCCGCAGAACATGATGGCGATGAGCAGCGCACGCATCCGCTTCGGCGCGTATTCGCTGGTCAGAGCGATGATGTTGGGCATCGCACCGCCGAGGCCAAGGCCCGTCAGAAAGCGGTAGACCAGGAGCTCGTTCAGCGTGGTCGCGCGCGCGGTGACGAGCGCGAAGATGCCGAACAGCAGCACCGAGAGCAGGATCACGCCTTTTCGACCGAAGCGATCCGCCGCCGGGCTCAGGACGAAAGCACCGACCGTGAGGCCGGCGAGGCCCGCACCGAAGATCGGGCCGAAGCCGGCCATGGCGATCCCCCATTGCTCGGCAATGACGGGCGCGACATAGGCGATCGCCTGAGTGTCGAAACCGTCGAGCAGGGCGATCCACGCGCAAAGAACGAGGATCAGAAGCTGGAGGCGTCCGAACCGCGCCTCTTCGATGACCTCGGTAACGTCTACAATATTCGCAGCGGACATCACGAACTCCAGTGAGCTTGTGTTTCTAAGCCGGTGACAGTTCAAGTATGTGAGAAGGCGGAGCTGGCTGCTTGGTCAGGCCCCCAGCGGGGCGCTACGCAGCTTCTGCCGATCGATCTTGCCCGTTCCCGTCTTCGGCAAATCGGACCAGTATTCGATCAGGCGTGGATATTTGTAGGGGAGCAGTTTCGATTTGACGTGATCCTGCAGCTCACGCGTCAACGACTCGCTCGGCGTATGACCGTCCTGAAGGATCACAAATGCCTTCGTGGTCATGCGGCGATCGGGAAGCTCGAGGCCAAGGACCGCGCATTCCCGGACCGCGGGATGATCCGACAGGCAGAGCTCGATCTCGACCGGGTAGATCCACTGCCCGCTCACCTTGATGAGATCGTCGACGCGACCGACGAAGGTGAAGAAGCCGTCGGCATCCTCGACCAGCCTGTCGCCGGTCCAGATCCACCCCTCCTCGCGCATGGTCTGTTCGGTCTTGTCGGGCCTGTTCCAGTAGCACGGCGCGTTGGAGTGACCGCGGACCCACATCACGCCTTCTTCGCCTTGCGCGACGGGCTCTCCTTCGGGCGTGGTCAGTCGGATCTCGTATCCCGGAACGCGCTTGCCGGCGGTCCCGGTCTTCCTCCGTTCGCGCGTGTTCGAGAGATAGATGTGCAGCACCTCGGTCGATCCGAGTCCTTCGACGATCTCGAGCCCGAAGCGTCGCCGCCAGTCGTTGAAGATATCCTGCGACAGCACTTCGGCGGCCGACAGGCACAAGCGCACGCTCGACAGGTCGGCAGTTTCGATGCGAGGATGATGCAGCAACGCGTTGTAAAGCGTCGGCAGGCCGAAGAAGAGGGTCGGCTTGAACCGCTCGATCATATCAAGAATAGCGCCTGGCTCGGGCCGCCCGGCGAGCAGGACCGTGCTGGCGCCGACCGAGAACGGGAACGTGATCGAATTGCCGAAGCCGTAGGCGAAGAAGATCTTCGGCACCGAGAAACAGATGTCGTTCTCTTCGATTCCCAGGATGTGACGCCCGAAACTATCAGCCGTGTAGGCCATGTCGTGCTGGAGATGCACGATGCCTTTCGGCCGGCCGGTACTGCCCGAGCTGTACATCCAGAACGCCATGTCGTCACGACGCGTGGGTGCTGCGTCCAGCTCTTCAGGAAACTGGGCAAACCATTGGTCGCCATTCAGAACCTTGATCGAGGACGGCTCGCACGCGGCATCGCCATTGACGACGACCAGCGCGCGCAGCCGCGTTCCCGCGACCGTCTCCTGGTCGAACAGGGCAGCATATTCGGCGTCGACGACCGCAACCGGCGCGGCCGAGTCCTGAAGGTAGAAGCCGATGAGGTCCTTGGGCGACAACGTATTGATCAGCATCGGCACGAAGCCGGCACGGATCGCGCCAAAGAACACCGCAGGGTAAGCGGCCGTGTCGTTCAGCAGGAGGAGCACGCGCTCACCGGCGGCAAGCCCGAGCGATTTGAGCGCGTTTCCGCATTTGGCGGCCTTGACACACAGCTCGGCATAGCTGGTGTTGCCGGTCGCGGCAAAGATCGCGACCTTATCGGCACGACCCGCCCCGAGATTGTCGAAGAGGATTTCGCTGGCGTTGTAGCGCTCGGCGATTTCAAACCCGATCTCCTGTGCGCCCGGCGCATTGTCGGGCACTTGGTCCACGATCGCGTCCGCGAGTACCTGGCCGATTCCGTTCGTCATGGAAGCGCTCCTCATCATCGCTTACGTGCTTGGGACCAATGAACTGGCGTCGTAGCGCGCCATGAAGCGCGGCGACATCGCGCGGAGCTGATTGTCGTCGATCCGCCCCGAACGGGTGATGTAGCTGTAGCCGAAATCCAGCGGCTTTAGCTTCATGTGCTCGGCAAAGCGCTCGTACCAGGCCGCGCTCGTCCTTGCCGCTTTGACCAGCTTCTCCACCACCGGGCGGCGCAGAGCCTCGTAGACTTCCAGCGCGCGGCGGAGATCGTTCGGTTCACTGTCCAGCGCATTGACGAGGGCGATGACGTCCTCGAGCGCCAGGCGCGTGCCCGATCCGATCGAGAAGTGCGCGGTGTGAAGCGCGTCACCCACGAGCACCATGTTGCGGTGTGACCAGCGATCGTTCCACAGCCACGGGAAATTCCGCCAGATCGACTTGTTGTTGACGAGCGGATGCCCTTCGAGCGTGTCGGCGAACACCTTCTCGCAAAGAGTCCTGCTCTCTTCCTCGGTCTTCTCCGCAAAACCGGCGCGCAGCCACGTTGCGCGATCGCACTCGACGATGAACGTGCTCATCGTCGGCGAGTAACGGTAATGATGGGCGTTGAAGCTGCCGAACTCGGTTTCGACGAAGGTCTGGGTCAGCGTCTCGAAGCGCTTGGTGGTGCCGTACCAGGCGAACTTGTTGTCGTCATATGAAAGGGACGTCTTGAAGTCGCCTTCGTAGCTCCTTCGAACCAGCGAGTTCACGCCGTCGGCAGCAACGATCAGATCGTATCCCGCGAGCTCGTCGACCGAGCGCACGATCGTGCCGAAATGCAGATCCGCACCGGCGGATCGGGCACGCTGGGTCAGTTGCGTGATGAAATCGAGCCGTCCGACCGCGGAGAAGCCGACGCCGTCGAGCGCGACGCTCTCGCCGCGATGAACGAGCGTGATGTCGCGCCATGTCTCCATGCGCGCTGAGACGGCGTCCGCCGTTTCCGGATCATCGGCGCGAAGGAAGTCGAGCGCCTTGTCGGAGAAGACGACGCCAAAGCCCCAGGTGGCGCCTTCCGGATTCTGCTCTAAGACGTCGACGTGGGCGTCGGGGTGCCGACGCTTCCACAAGTAGGCGAAATACAGCCCCGCAGGACCGCCCCCCATCACAGCAATGCGACTGAGCCGCATGACCTTCCCTTCCCTGTTGGTTTGCTTGCCGTTTTCTTATTGCGTATTATGCAATCAATTTCTCAATATGCAATATATTTTTGCGCAGTGAGGAAACATTTTTCTTATAGGGAATGAAGCCGCCGAAGCTAAGCTTCGGTCCGGCGTCGTGCGACAGGAGGGTTTTCGGATGTTTGAGACAGCTTTCACGATCGAGTGGGGCGATTGCGACGAAGCCGGAATCGTCTTTTATCCCAACTACTTCTATTGGTTTGACTGCACCTATCAGCGCTGGCTGCGTAAGCACGGTTTGAGCCAGCGGGAGCTCAAGCGCCGCTTCAAAAGCGTCACGCCGCTCGTCGATGTCGGCGCCCAGTTTGTCGGACCTGCCCGCTACGACGATGAGCTGGTGGTCCGCGCTGAAATCGCCGAGTGGCGAGAGCGAAAGTTTCGAATCGACTACAAGCTGTCGGTCGGAAACGTGCAGATTGCGAGCGGCTTCGAACAGCGCGCCTGGGCCTCTGTCACGGACACGGGCGAACTCCGCGGCGCCAGCGTGCCGCAAGAGTTCAGGGAATTGCTGAAATGAAACGGACGCCTCCGAAAGACACTGGCGAAGAGAGCGGCGGGACGGCTCCCGGCGGTATCCAGGCTCTCGACGCCGCGCTTTCGGTCCTGCGAGTCCTGCGATCCTTTGACGGGCCGGCGACACTGTCGGATATCGCGCGCGAAGCCGGGATGCCACCGAGCAAGGTGCATCGCTACCTGGCGAGCTTCATTCATGCGGGACTTGCCGTGCAGAAGGAGCGCTCCGGCCGGTACGACCTCGGCCGCGAAGCCGCGGAGTTGGGCGTTGCGGCCATCAGCCGGAACAACTTCGTCGTCCGCGCCTCCGACGAGCTCGAGGAATTGGCCGCGACGACGGGCCAGGCTGCACTGCTGGCCGTCTGGAGCCACAATGGCCCGACCGTGGTCCGAATGGAGAGAGGTCCCCATCTGACGACCACGTCGATCGGTCTCGGCAGCACGTTTCCCTTGCTGGACTCCGCGACCGGACGCGTCTTCTTGTCTTACCTGCCGTCCCCACAACTGGCCGGGCGGCTGCAAAACGAACTCGAGCGTGCCGCGTCAGTCGGCGTCAGCTGGCCGGATCTCAATCCCAACCCGGAAAGCGTCGAGGCATTGACGACGAAAATCCGGCGCGAGCGGATTGCCTATGTCGATGGACGCTACATTCCGGGACTGAGCGCGATCTCATCCGCGATCACGAACTGGCAAGGCGAGATCGAGGTCGCCGTGACCTTGTTCGGCACGCACAGGGACTTGCTGCAGCCTGATAGTCCCGCGCGAGGCGCCTTGATCGATTTTGCCGCCCGTCATTCGATCGTGCCGCCGGCCCAACTCGGCAATTCGAGCGGCGTGCCAGAGCGATAGCTGGCGCGTGCGCCTTGGCTGACAACCTGAATTCACGAGCAAGCTCGGCCCCACACAGCCGCCGTCGCCTCCAATTGACACGGGCCTTGCTTATCGGCACGGTTTACGTCCGTGAAACATGCGGGAACGAGTTGCCGATTCGGCGGCGTCGGCACGCAAACCGCAGCGTCGCAACACGACCCTCGGGGCACTCAAGCCGCATCGGCGCAGCTGCTGAAGTTGACAGATGGCTCCATCGAGAACGGATATCGGCCGGCTTGATCTGCGAATGGAGCGTGATCCGTTGCACGCCGCCGCTCGTCCTCCACCGGAGGATCATGTTCCAGAGGACCAGGAGCTGGGGTCAGGCACCGGGCAAAGTAGCAGAGCACCCGCGGTTCACCCGGCCCACGAGGCCTCTGCCGTGTCGTCCGTGCACTTCGGTTCCGGGGGCGATGAGGCGGGAGACATGACCGCCTTTGCCAGATGGGTGGGGCGAGCACGCAGCATCTGGCGTGGCCATGTCCTGCGCGATCAGGCCCCCGAGGCGACGAGGCCGTCGGGAGGAAATGTCGAGCGCTGGTTGCTCGCATTGTTGAGCGTCCTCGTGATCGTCAGCTGCGTTTGCGTGACCATCGTCTTCACGCAGGTCACGTCGCTCAAAGCAGAGATCACAACGCTGCAACGCGAGATCATCGCGCTCAAGCTGCACGTCGCCAGGCTCGATCAGATCGCCAACGAGGCACGTGACAGGCAAAGCAGCGAAACACCCAAGCCAGCGGCGGAGCCCCGTCCTGACCAGGGCTTGCTCATCCTCTCGCGCGAAGAGATTCAGCTGATCAGAGACTTTATCAAGCCTGCCCCGATTGCGCCGTCCGCGACTGAGCCGATCAAGGTCGGCGATCCCGTCGCGGGAGAAACCATCCCCTTTCCTTCTCCGATCACGGACAAGGTGCGGAAACTGCTTGGCGCCAGATTTACCATTCGCAACGGCGTCATCGCCGTTACCCGGAACGGTAGCCGCCAGGTTGACGCCGTGATCGGGCCCAATTGACGAGGGGCGGACTTCGGGGCTGCTGCGGTGAGTATGCCGCCTGCCGCGCCCTCACCCCAGATCATCAAACACGCGACGAAGATTGCCCTTGTGGCCGGCGAGAAGGTTCGCCGCTTCCGTCTTGTCGTATCCGAGCACGACGAGCGCGGCCAGCTTGATGTCGCCGCCGGTCTCTTCCAGGGCAGAGGCAGCTTGCGCTTCGCTGCAACCTGTGATGTGGGCGACCATCGCCTCGGCACGGCGCTTCAGCTTCGCGTTCGTGGGCAGCATGTTGACCATCATGCCGCGGTAGACGCGACCAAGACGCAGCATGATGCCGGTCGACATCAGGTTGAGGACGATCTTCTGGGCCGTGCCGGCCTTCATCCGCGTCGAACCGGCGATGAGCTCGGGCCCGGTCTCGACGAGGACCGGATATTTCGCGGCTGCAAGCAGCGGGGCCTGGCGATTATTGGCGATGCCGACGGTCACGGCCTGGTATCGGCCGGCCTGGCGCAATGCGGCTACGGTGAACGGGGTCGTGCCGCTCGCCGCAACCGCGATGACAACGTCGTGTGACGACAGCCTTGCGGCATCGATCTGGGCGATTGCGTCATCGACGTCGTCTTCCGCGCCTTCGACGCTGGTGACAAACGCGCTCTCTCCGCCGGCGATGATGAAGTGAACCCGCTGTTGAGGCCACGCGAAGGTAGGCGTCAGCTCGGCGCCGTCCTGGATGGCCACCCTGCCGGACGTTCCTGCGCCGACATAGACCAGGCGCCCGTCATCTCCGAGGGCCTCTGCCGCGGCAGCCGTCGCCGCGGCGAGCGCGGGAAGACACTGGCCGACGGCCGCGACGGCCGCGAGCTGACCTTCCCACATCGCTTCCAATGCCGCGGTCCCCGACCAAGCGTCCAAATCCGTGAAGCGGGGATCGACGGCTTCAGTTGCATTGGCGCGATCCGTTCGTTTCATGGGCTCGTACCACCGTAGCGTGACGCTGAGTTGCCAGTAGCCGGCCTGACGCTAGCCAAGGGCAGGTCGCCGTTCATCGCATCCTTGGGAATGCCAGCGCGACCGGCAAACTAACATGGATCCTGGTACATGGGTTCCAGTTCGGTAGACGCAACCGGCCGCGCAGGCAGTCCGATCGAGCTCCCAACAAAAATCTAAAAAAACACGGAAAATTGAGTCGCGAGCGTTTCGCAAAAAAATGCCGTGCCTGATGGCACGGCCAGTTTCAGGGAGCAAACCGGCGCGATGGACAGCCCGCTAGCGGGGCCGGCATTCCATCGCGGCGGAGTTCAGGATCGCTCAGTGGTCCATATCAGGCGAGGCTCACCATTTGAGGGCTGCGGTGCGGACCGGGTGGTCCCACAGCGCCGTCGTCTCGGCATCGAGCAGGCTCAACGTGAGCGAACAGCCGGCCATGTCGAGCGAGGTGACGTAGCTGCCGACCAGCGAGCGGGTGATGCGCAGGCCGCGCTTCTCGAGCAGCTTTCGCGCCGCCTGGTACATCAGATAGAGCTCGATCGTGGGTGTGCCGCCGAAGCCGTTGACGAGCAGGAGCGCCTCGGCCCCCTCCCGTGCGTCGAGATCCTCCGCGATGGCCGTCGTCATCTCGAAGGCGATGGCGTCGGCCCGCTCCAGCTTGACGCGGCGGCGCCCGGGCTCGCCGTGAATGCCGACGCCCATCTCCATCTCGTCCTCGGCGAGCGCGAAAGTCGGCCCGCCCGCGGCCGGGACGGTGCAGCTCGTCAGCGCCACGCCCATCGAGCGCGTTTTCGCATTGACGCGCTCGCCGAGCGCAACGCAGCCGGCGAGATCAAGGCCCTTCTCAGCGGCCGCGCCAACGATCTTCTCGACGATCAGCGTCCCGGCGACGCCACGGCGGCCGATGCTGTGGGTAGAGTTCTCAACCGCGACGTCATCATCCGTCACGATGGTAGCAATCCGGCCTTCGGCGATCTCCGCCGCCATCTCGAAATTCATGCGGTCGCCGGCATAATTCTTCACGATGAACAGCACGCCGGCGTCACCAGCGACAGCCTGGGCAGCCTCGACGATCTGGTCCGGCGTCGGCGACGTGAAGACCTGCCCCGGACAGGCGGCGTCGAGCATGCCATAGCCGACGAAGCCGGCATGCAGCGGCTCGTGCCCGCTGCCGCCGCCCGAGACCAGCGCCACCTTTTTCGGGTTGAGCTCACGGCGGCGCACGAATTTGCGTTCGGATCCCAGCGTCACGAGATCGGCATGCGCCGCGGCAAACCCGTCCAGGCTCTCGGCCAGGACGTCGTCGACGGAATTGATGAACTTCTTCATGCGACCCTCCCCATCACTTATGCCTCATTCTTTTTCCTGCATGATGGCAATCAGTCGGCGCGCGAACTCCTGGAGCAGCGCGTCGAGCTGAGCATTCCGCTTGCCGCTGCCGAGATCGGGCAGATGCAGCGTCAAGGTCCGCTCGTGCGGTCCCTCGGTCAGCCGGCTGATCCTGCGCGGATGGGCGCGCGCATAGGCGCGCAGAAAGGCTGCCTTCGCCTGCGGAGGAAAGTGGCAGACGTCGAAGATCGTGTTGAGATGCTGCACCGGGATCGGCACCGGATAGGCCGGATTGGAGATCTGGCTGACGAAGCTCCGGTTCTTTCCCATGGCATGGGCGAGCCGCAGCCGCATCCCCGAGGGGCGCTTGTCCAGCACCTCCTTGAAAATGCGCTTGTAGACGGCAACGGCACCGGCTTCCGCCGGTTCATCGACAACGGCGTCAGTCAAGTCCCACCTCCGCTGCCTAGACGATCGATCGTTTGCTTGATCTGCGCAAGCGCCGAAACATTCACCGAGAGCTCGCGCAGCCCGCAATCGAGCAGCGCAGGAATGCAGCGCGGATCGCTCGCCATGTCGCCGCACAGGCTCACGGGAATTCCGGCGCGCCGGCCGTGCTCCGCGGTCCGCGTGATCAGTTCGAGAACAGCGGGATGCAAGGGATCCACCAGGGGTGCGAGAGCTCCATTTGAGCGGTCGCAGGCAAGGACGTATTGCGCAAGGTCGTTCGACCCGATCGAGAAGAAGGCGCTCTTGAAACTGGCGATCGAAAGCGCCGCCGCGGGCACCTCGACCATGATTCCGAGGTCGGGAAGCATCGCGGCAGTGCCTTTCCCCTGCAAGTCCTGCACGATGTCGGCAAACAGCTTTCGAGCCGCCTCGACCTCGTGGGCCGAGGTGACCATCGGGAACATGACCTTGAGATTTCCGCGCACCGCCGCACGCGCCAGAGCGCGGAGCTGGACCGCAAAGATCTCGGGCCGAGCCAGACAAAGACGAAGGCCGCGTACGCCGAGGAAGGGGTTTGCCTCGCCATCCGGCGTGAAGCCCGGCACCGGCTTGTCGCCGCCTGCGTCAAAGGTGCGGATCGTCACCGGACGCCGCTCGGCCCAGCGCAGGACCTGGTCGTAGACCTGAAACTGCGTCTCCTCGTCAGGCAGGCCGCGCTCCGAAAGCAGAAACTCGGTGCGCATCAGGCCGACGCCGTCGGCATATTGCGCATCCGGATAGTCGAGGTCCTCGACGCGCTGGATGTTGATGAGGAGCTTGATCCGATCGCCGCGCCAGGACGCCGCCGGCCGCCGCAGGATGGCTCGCGCAGAAGCCCTGCTCTTGCGGTGGATCTCCCGCCGCTTCTCGAACAGGCCGATCTGCTCGATGCTGGGATCGAGCTCGAGCGTTGCGCCCTCGCCGTCGAGCAGCGCCGTGCTGCCTGCCGGGACCGCGCCGAGTTGCACCACCATCGGTATGCCGCGGGCGCGCGCCAGCATCGCGACGTGGCTCGTCGGACTGCCGCGCAGCAGCGCCAGGCCGCCGCCATCAGACCAGTCGATCTCCAGGAAACGCGAGGGCGGCAGATCGTCGGCGCAGACCACCGCACCGCTCGGAATTCTCAACGCATGGCCCCCGCCGCCGCGCAAGATGTTCAACACGCGATCGCGAAGGTCGGCAAGATCCGAGCTGCGCGCCTTCAGATATTCGTCCGGCGCCGAATTATAGTCCGCGATCTGCTCGTCGAGCACCGCGCGCCAGGCGGCGTCCGCGGGTTCGCCTTCGCCGATCGCCGCGAGGATCGCGCTGACCAGATCCTCGTCCTCCAGCAGCGCGACCTGGAATTCCAGGATTTGCGCGGCTTCGCCGCCGGCGATTGCGGCGAGCTCGGCGATCTGCCGGCTCGCGGTATCGATCGCACTTCGCAGCGCAAGCGCTTCATCGACCAGGGTGCCGGCGACCCGTTCGCCGTTCGCGCCCGCGTCGACCCGGACGAACGGGCCCTGGGCAAAACCGATCGAGGCGGTTCTGCCGCGGTAGGCCAGTCGTGAAGCGCTGTCTCGCATTTTAAGCGGTCCCATCCGGAAAATCGGTCGCGATCAGATCGATCAGCGCGGCGACGGCAGCTTCCGCATCACTGCCCAGCGCCTTGATCTCGATGATGCTGCCGTGGGCGGCGCGCATCGCCATGATCTTGGCCACGCTCTTGGCATTGATCCACTCGGCCGCGCCGGCAACGCGGACCGATATCTGCGCCTCGAACTTCTTGGCGAGCTTGGTCAGCTTGACCGCCGGACGCGCATGCATGCCGACCGCGTGCACCAGCTGCACGTTGCCCGTGAAGATCTGTCCGTTCACATTTGAGGTTTCCAGCATCGTCATATTCCATCTTCGCTTCGCCGAACTGTTGTCAGTCGGCAGAGAGTTCCTCGGCCACGGCCCGCACCTCGGCCAGCGAGCTGCCGCCCGCGGCTTCAGTCGCCGCCATCACGGCGCCTTCGACGATCGGTGCGTTGCAGACGACAACAAGATCACGCCGCTCGGGGTCCAGCATTTCGACCGCCATTTCGCTGTTGGTCTCGGCGCCGCCGAGATCGACGAGAATCGCAACACCCTTCGGCGACCAGGCGTCATTGATGGCATCGACGATCAGGGCGACGCTGGTCCCCAGTCCGCCCTCGGGGTTGCCGCCGCAGAAGGCGACCTTGACCTCGCTGCCGACCATCTGCCGCACCATGTCGGCGGTGCCTTTGGCGATGTCCTTGGAATGCGAGACGATCACGATGCTCACGGTGTCGTTCACGGCCGCCCCTCCAGGCTCGCGCACACCGCTTGCAGAAGGACGCAGCTCGACCGTGCACCGGGATCGACATGTCCAACGCTGCGAGGCCCGAGGAACGACGCGCGTCCCTTGGTCGCCTGCATCGGCGCAGTCCGCTCGGCGGCTTCGGCGGCCGTGGTGCGAATGCGCTCGACGATGTCGGGTCGCCCGGCATCGGTCTTCAAGGCCTCCAGGACGGGAACGAGCACGTCGAGCATGGTCTTCTCGCCGGCGTGCGAGCGGCCGCGTTTGCTCACCGCGTCGACCCCGCTCGCAAAAACTTCCGCGAGATCGTCCGGCAGATGCTTGTCATGCGACAGCGCTTCACCCGCGGCAAGAAAGAAGCTGCCGTAGAGCGGCCCCGAGGCACCGCCGACGGTCATCACCAGCGTCTTGCCGATGGTCTTCAGCGCCTCGTCGAACGGCTGCGCGGAGATCGCATCGAGCTTGCCGAGCACGGCCTCGAAACCGCGCTTCATGTTCGTGCCGTGATCGCCGTCGCCGATCGCCTGATCCAGCGTCGTGAGCTCCGGCGCGCTGGCGATGACCTGTTCGGCGGCCACCTTGAGCAGCGACTTGAATGTCTCGGGTTGCAGCGACATTGAATTATCCTCAGTGAACCATGGCGTTGATGCGTTGCCCGACGCCGTCGAAGTAAAGCGGATGCTTCAGGTGCAATTCAACCTCCTGACCGACCTGGAGCGGCTGGCGCGGGTCCGCAAGCGTCACCAGCGTCTGGCCCTTGTAGTCCAGGTGTACGTGATTCTGCTCACCCAGGTGCTCGACCCGATGCACGCGGCCGATCAATCGCCCCCCATTGCGCGCGGCGATCTGCAGATGCTCGGTGCGGATGCCGATGGTCTCGGTCCCGGGTGGAAGGACTATCTCCGAAGCAAGGCGAGCCGGAAGAAGGTTGATCTGGGGCGTGCCGAGCCGTGACGCGACGTACGTACTGGACGGGCTCTCGTAGATCTCCCGCGGCGTGCCGAGCTGGAGAAGCTGGCCGTCCTTGATCACGCCAATGCGCGTGGCCATGGTCATGGCTTCCACCTGATCGTGTGTCACATAGAGTATGGTTGCACCGAGCTCGACCTGGATCCGCTTGAGCTCGAGGCGAAGCTCGGCGCGCAGCTTCGCATCCAGCGACGACAGCGGCTCGTCCATCAGGTAGATCGACGGATCCCGCACCAGGGCGCGTCCGATGGCGACCCGCTGCATCTCGCCGCCGGACAGGCGGGTGGCGCGATTGTTCAGCTTGCTGGCGATATGCAGGAGCTCCGCGGTCTGTTCGACGCGCTGGCGGATGACCGGTTCCGGAACGCGCCGCGCCGGCGAGCGCAGCGGAAACGCCAGATTGTCGTAAACCGACAGATGCGGATAGAGCGAATATTGCTGGAAGACGAACGCGATGTCGCGCGACCCCGGAGGATCGAGCGTGACGTCGCGGCCGTTGATCATGACCGAGCCCGAATCGGGTTGCTCGAGCCCGGTGATCAGCCGCAGCGTCGTGGTCTTGCCGGCGCCGCTCGGGCCGAGCAGGACGAGAAACTCGCCGTCGTTGACCGCAAGCGACAATTCGCGCACGGCCTCGACAGCACCAAAACGCTTGCTGATGTTACGCAGAATGACGTCAGCCATGGCGAGCGCCTCCCCCGTTCGCGGTGCGGATCGCAAGGCCGCTGCCGGCATCGAACAGCGCCAGCCGTTCGGAGTGGAATTCGAGACCGACCGTCTCGCCGATCCGCACCGGCGTGGCGGACGGCAGCCGAGCCGCAACGCGCCCATGCGCGGTGTCGACAGTGACGATCTGGTTGGTGCCGAGATATTCCGCGCCGAACACCTCGCCGCGAACCGGCGCAGCATCGGTGAAACGGATATGTTCCGGGCGCACGCCGAGCACCAGCGGGGCGCTGGCACGGTCCTCGCGTATCTCCGGCACGGCAATGTCGGTGTCATGGAAACTGACCGCGCGGTCGCCGCAATGCAGGCCGCCCTCAAAGCGCAGGAAGTTCATCGACGGTGAGCCGATAAAGTCGGCAACGAACATGCTCGCGGGCCGATCATAGATCTCCTGCGGCGAGCTGATCTGCTCGACGCGTCCCCTATTCATTACTGCGATCTGGTCCGCCATCGACATCGCCTCGAGCTGGTCGTGCGTCACGTAGATCGTGGTCGCGCCGATGCGATCGTGGAGATCACGGAGCTCGCCGCACATCAGATGGCGAAACTCGGCATCGAGGGCTCCGAGCGGCTCGTCCATCAGGAAGGCCTTCGGCCGCCGCACCATCGCCCGGCCGAGGGCCACGCGCTGGCGGTCACCGCCCGACAGCTTTGACGTCTTGCTCGACAACAGATGCTCGATCCGCAGCAGCCGCGCAGTTTCCTCGACGCGCTGGCGAATTTCGCGGCGGCCCATGCCCTGGCACTTCAGTGGAAAGCCGATGTTTCCTGCGACGTTCATGTGCGGATAGAGCGCGAAGAGCTGGAACACAAAGGCGATGTCGCGGGCGGATGCCCGCTCGAAGGTCACGTCCTCGCCATCGAGCAGGATCTTGCCCTCGGTCGGCAGCTCGAGGCCGGCGATCATGCGCAGCGTCGTCGTCTTACCGCAGCCGGAGGGGCCGAGCATCGCAAAGAAGGTGCCGTCATCGATGGTGAAGTTCGAGCCTTCGACGGCGGTGAACTGATCGAACGACTTGCGCAGGTTTTCGACGCGGATCTGTGCCATGTCTGCCGTCCTATTCCGGAAAATGGCTCACGATGACGTAGCCGAGCGTGCCGGCCAGGATCGTCACGAACGAATAGCTGTAGAGATCGAGCGAGAACGGCTGCACCAGCATCACGATGCCGACGCCGATCAGGATCGTCGCTCCGGCCTCCCAGGGACCGCGCCGGAACCAGCGCATCAAGCCGCCATTGGCAATCGCAGAACCGCTCATTTGCGTACAGCTCCGAAGGTGATGCCGCGCAACAGATGCTTGCGCAACAGAACGGTGAACAGAACGATCGGGACGACGAACAGCGTGGTCGCGGCAGCAACTGCCGGCCAGTCCTGTCCGCCTTCGCCGATGATGAAGGGGATGAAGGGCGGCATGGTCTGGGCTTCGCCGCTGGTGAGGAGGACCGCGAAGGCATACTCGTTCCAGGAGAAGATCAGGCAGAAGATCGCCGTTGCCGCGATGCCCGTCACCGCCTGCGGCAGCACCACCTTTCGCAGCGCCTGCAGTCGCGTGTAGCCGTCGACCAGGGCAGCCTCCTCGTATTCGCGCGGAATCTCGTCGATGAACCCCTTGAGCAGCCAGACCGCGAGCGAGACATTGACCGCCGTGTAGAGCAGGATCATTCCGAGCCTGGTGTCGGTCAGGTTGAGCTGGCGGTACATCAGATAGATCGGGATTGCGACCGCAACGGGCGGCATCATGCGCGTCGACAGGATGAAGAACAGGAGGTCGTCGGCAAGCGGAATGCGAAACCGCGAGAATGCATAGGCCGCGAGCGTGCCGAGGAAGACGGCGAGGAAGGTCGAGCCGAAGCCGATGATGAGCGAATTGACGAAGCGCGGCACGACCTTCGAGGGACCGGCGATCACCATGTCGTGCTGGCGCACGAGCTTGTCGTACCAGGTCTCCGGTGGCGGCAGCTTTGCGATGAAGTCCGGCGTCTGCCGCGTGCGCACCGTAAACAGGTTCACATAGCCCTCCAGCGTCGGCTGGAACAGCACCTTGGGCGGATAGGCAATCGCATCGCTCTGCGACTTGAACGCCGTGGCGACGATCCAGACGAGCGGCAGGATCGTGATCACCGCATAGAGGATGACCAGGCTGCCGGCCACCGCCTTTGCGCGCGGCGTAGATTCGACGATGGAGTGAGCGGTGGATTTGGCGATAGCGGCGGTCATCGTTGCTTCACCTTGTTGAGCACCTTGACGTAGATGTTGGCTGCACCGAACACGGTCACGAACAGGATGATGGCGAGCGCGGAGGAATAGCCGGTGCGCCATTTCTCGAATGCCGCGCGCTTCAGGGTGATCGAGACCAGCTCGGTGGTCGATCCCGGTCCGCCCGAGGTCAGGAGGTTGACCATGTCGAACATCTTGAAGTTCTCGATCGCACGGAACAGGACGGCGAGCATCAGGAACGGCACCGTCATCGGCAGCGTGATCGACCAGAACTGGCGCCAGGCCGAGGCACGATCGACTTCGGCGGCCTCATAGATGTAGTCGGGAATGGAGCGCAGCCCTGCGAGGCAGATCAGCATGACGTAAGGCGCCCACATCCAGGTATCGACGAGGACGATCGTCCACGGTGCCAGCGCGACCTCGCCGGTCATGCTGAACGAGCTCGGCGGCACGCCGGTGAACAGGCTGATCAGGTAATTGAACGGTCCGATCTGCGGCTGGAACAGCAGGGTCCAGAAGTTGCCGACGACCGCAGGCGACAGCATCATCGGCAGCAGGATCATCGTGGTCCAGAAGCTGTGACCGCGAAACTGGCGGTTGATGAGCAGCGCGAGCCCAAATCCGATGACCACCTGCAACGCCACCGACGAGATCACGAACTGCGCCGTGGTCTGGAGCCTGAACCAGACATCCTCGTCGGTTAAGATGTCGGTGAAATTGTCCAGGCCGACGAACCGCAGCGGCAGATAGGACATGCTGAGGTTGAGGCTCGTGAAGGAGAGCCTGATCATCCAGACCAGCGGAAAGATGTTGATCGCGAGCAGAAGCGCGATCGTCGGCGCGACGAACAGCCAGGCGATGGCCCGGTCCGACAGGCCGCGGACTCGTCGCGTGGCACGAGATTTGGCGGGCTCGCTCACGCCGGGGATCGTAACATGATCGGGTTGGAGAATGGTGGTCATCTTGTCCATCGGCTGGCTGGTTCGGCTTCCCCGGGACACTTCGCCCCGGGGAAACCAGTGAGGTCGATGCGGGCAGTCTCGTTTATTGCGAGGCGACCTGCTTGCCCTGCTCCTTGAAGACCTTGGTCCAGTCCTTCACCAGGAGATCGAGCGCCTGCTGCGCCGTTCCCTTGTCGGCGACGACGTAGTCATGCACGCGCTTCTGCATGTCGAGGAGCAGCTGGGCGTAGGACGGCTCGGCCCAGAAGTCCTTTACGATCGCCATCGACTCCAGGAACTGCGGAGCAAACGACGCGCTCGCGGGGAAGTCAGGCGCGTTGACGACGGCCTTCAGCGCCGAGTAGCCGCCGAGCTGCCACCACTTCTGCTGCACGGTCGGCTGCGCGAACCACTTGATGTAGGCGAGCGCATCTTCCTTGTGGTCAGATGTCGCGACGACCGAGATGCCCTGCCCGCCGAGCTGGGTGAAGTGACCGTTTGGGCCGGCCGGATTGACGAAGAAGCCGATCTTGTCGCCGCCGACGTTCGGGTCCTTGTAGAGCCCGGGGAAGAAGGCGAACCAGTTCATCTGCATCGCCACCTGGCCGGACTTGAAGGCGTCGAGACCTTCCTGCATGTAGGCGTTGGTCAGGCCCGGCGCGGTGCAGCACTTGTAGAGCTCCTTGTAGAACTCGAGTCCCTTGGCGGCATCCGCCGAATTGACGAAGCCCTGCATCTGGTACGGCTTCTTTGGGTTCTCATAGTTGAAGCCGTAATTGTAGAGCGCGTTGGTCACGCCCATCGTGATGCCTTCGGAGCCGCGCTCGGTGAAGATGTAGGCTCCGTAGACCTTCTTGCCGTCGATCTCGCGGCCCTGGAAGAACGCGGCGATCTCCTTCAGCTCGTCAAAGGTCTTGGGCGGCGCGAGATCGCGGCCATACTTGGCCTTGAAGGCCGACTGAATGTCGGGACGCGAGAACCAGTCCTTGCGATAGGTCCAGCCCACCGCATCGGCCATCGCCGGCAGTGCCCAGTAGTTCGGCGAGTTCTTCGGCCACTGCGAATAGCCGACGACGGTCGCCTGGACGAAATCGTCCATCGAGATCTTCTCCTTGTCGAAGAAGTCGTTGAGCTTGACGTACCACTTGTTCTCGGCGGCACCGCCGATCCACTGGCTGTCGCCGATGATCAGGTCGCAGAGCTTGCCGTGCGAGTTGAGCTCGTTCAGGAAGCGATCGGCATAGCTCGTCCAGGGGACGAACTCGTATTTCATCTCGATGCCGGATTGCTTGGTGAAGTCCTTGCCGAGTTCGACCAGGGCGTTGGCCGGATCCCATGCCGCCCAGCACAGCGTGAGCTGCTTCCCTTCCGCCGCGGCTTCACCGCCGCCCGCGGCCACCAGCGCGGCGGCCCCGAGGACCGCAGACGTCACTGCACCACCTAGCCATTTGAGTCTTCGCATGTCCGTTTCCTCTCTATCGTTGAACCACCGAACCCGCCCGGCGCGCGCCTTTTCCGGAGCAACGCCAAGACCCTGAAACCGAGTTGATGAGCGATGAGATGATGGAGAACGAGACGGACCGCGCCCGGAAACGGGTCCGGACGGGTTGGGCTCCTCCCACACATCAGCTCGATGCGCGATGTTTATTTTTTTGTAGTACTAAACCTATTACTAAATTCTCGAAGCCGTCAAGCCGGTTTCTGGCGCGCCCGGAAAAAAGCTCGTCCGCGGCCGCATTCGCCGGGAGCCTGCTGCAACGCAGCACAAGAGCCGTGATTTCGGTGAATTTGCTTCTCGCCATTGAACGCAGACCTGCCAATCACCGCGACGCCAACGCGATCGAAGCCAAGCGAATTTGTTTAGCAAATTGTTTTACTGAACGTTCAATGCCGCGTAGTTCCCACGCTGTGTCGTCAACTGCCTTCACTTCGGCAACTGCGCTACAGTCAGAGGGGGCTGGCTGATCGTCGTTCACTTCGGGAGCCCGCATGTCTACGGCAATCTCGGTACTCGGCGGCGTCGGTCTTTTCTTGCTCGGCATGACCGTGATGACGGAAGGCCTGAAGGCGCTGGCCGGCTCCGCCCTGCGCACCGTGCTCGGCAAGGCCGCTGCGACGCCGCTGCACGGCTCCTTCTGGGGCGCCGTCGTCACGCTCCTGGTGCAGTCGTCGAGTGCAACGACGATGACGACGATCGGCCTCGTCAGCGCGGGCCTGCTGACGTTCCAGCAAGGCTTGGGATTGGTGTTCGGCGCCAATATCGGCACCACGGGCACCGGCTGGCTGGTCGCGCTCATTGGCGTCCGTGTCTCGCTTACCGCCGCGGCACTGCCGATGATCTTCGCCGGCGCGTTGACCAAGCTTCTGGCGCGCGGGCGAATATCCGGCGCAGGCGCAGCGCTCGCCGGATTCGGGCTCGTGCTTTTCGGGCTGACGACCTTGCAGCAGGGCATGGGCGGGCTCGCCGAACGATTGCACCCGGCGGACCTTCCTGCCGTTCTCGCGGGTCCCGACGGGCGGTGGTGGTCGGGCCTGCTCGGCGTGCTGGTGCTCGTCGTGATCGGACTGGTGATGACCGCCCTGATGCAGTCGTCAACGGCCGCCGTCGCGGTGACCTTGTCCGGTCACTTCGCCGGTGCGATCGGGCTGGACCAGGCTTGTGCGCTGATCATCGGCCAGAATATCGGAACGGCGACGAGCTCCGCCCTCGCCGCGATTGGCGCGAGCATCACCGCCAAGCGGCTGGCCATTGCCTATGTTCTTTTCAAGCTGATCGCCGCCGTCATCGCGCTCGTGCTCTTTCCTGTCACCATCCCACTGCTCGTGCGCGCCTCGAACAGCATCGATGGCGTCACGCTGCTGGCCGGATATCATACCGCGTACAATGTCGTCGGCGTGGTGGTCCTGCTGCCGCTGATCAACCAGTTCACGCGCCTGGTCGAGCGTATCCTGCCCGAGCGCGGCTCGCCGCTCACGCGGTGTCTCGATCCCTCGGCGCTCGTGACCCCAATCGTGGCCGTCGAAGCGGTACGCCGAACGATCGCGCGCGTGCTCGTAACGGTCTGCGCCTGGGTCGAGGCGGCACTGGCTGGCCGAGCTGCACCAGTCCGTCTCGGGAGAGCCGCCGTATCGCTGCAGGACGCCGCCGACGCCCTGCGACAGGCACAGATATTTTTGTCGGAGGTGGCCGGACCGCCTGACACCGAGGACGAGCAACGGAGTCTGACCAGCACATTGCACGCACTCGACCATGCGTCTCGGCTGACGGACGTGGCGAATGGCGGAATCAATTTCGCTTCAGTGAGGGATGGACCGGAGGACGTCCGCGCAGGAGAACTCTGCGCCGAAGTGATGCGAAGCGCAGCTGCGCTCGCCCGCGGCGTGGCCGCACCATCGCAGCCGGTCGTGCCAGTCCCGCATGGCGTCGACGCCATGGCCGGTCCGCGCGCGATCCAGACCGACGAGGCCATCGCCGAGCTCGAGCGTTGCACGACGGAACTTGGCGAAGTGCTGCGCCGCCACCGCAGCGCGACACTCGGCGCAGTCGCCAATGCGACGCTCACCACCGACACCGCACTCGTTCGCGTCGAAACGGTCCGCAGCCTCCAGGTGCTGTCGCATCATGCCTGGCGCTCCGCGGCGCATCTCGTCGGTCGCGGCTAGTCGTATCGGCTAGACGCCGAGAGCCTTCCGGTTGAAGTTTCGCAACAGCCGCAGCGTCAGCGTTCTGGCGTTCGCGACATTGAGCAGCCAGGCTGCGCCGGCATAAGCAACGCCGCCGGCCAAGCTCACCACGATCAGCGACAACAGGCCGGTGCCGTTGACCTGGGACCGCACGCCAAGGATCGCCGCCGCCATGATCGCCGAAGCAACGCCCACGCCCGCGAGCCGGCCCGGATCGAACGGCAGCACATAGGCGCGGCGCATCAGGACGACCGCGGCCACGAAGCCGATGGCTTCGGTCGCGAACGTTGCCAGCGCTGCGCCATACAGCCCGAAGCCCGAAATCAGCGCGAACATCAGCGCGATGCTCAGCACCAGCGTGAGGAACGACTGCGCGGCAAGGATGAAGGGCCGCTCGGCGAGCTGGAAGCTGATCTGGACATAGAACTGATTGGCGATGCCGAGCATCCGCGCGACGACCAGCATCGGCAGCAGCGCCGACACGCCGGCGCGGAAGTCGACGCCGACGAGCGTTCCGGCGACCTGGTCCGCAGCGAGCGCAAGCCAGATCGCGACCGGCATGATCACGACGAGCAGGAGCTCGAGGCTTTCGTTGAGTCGTTCACGGGTCGCGGCATGGCCCTCCTGGCTCAACGTCCGGAACACGATGGGCACGGTGGCCGCAGCGACGCTCGAGGCCAGCATCACCAGAAACTGCCGCGGCAGATCGGCGGCAACGCCGAAAATTCCGGCGGCATCCTTGCCGAGAAGATAGGCGACGATCAGCCGGTCGCTGGTCGAATAGAGCGCGACCGAGAGGCCGCCGATGGTCAGCGGCAAGCCGTAGCGGGCGAGTTGCGTGAGCTGGCTCTTCTCCCAGGGCGCGATCCTGGTCTGGTCGCCCGCGAGATTGAGAACGATGCCGGTCAGCGAGCCGAGCCCGAACGCCGCGAGCAGACCCAGCCCGCCCCAGCCCAAATAGATCGCGAGCAGCCCGAAGCCGACGCTCGCCAGGCTGCGCACGATCGCAATTGCCGCGAACCTGTACGGGCGCAATTTGGCGCGCTCGAATTCCTGACCGACATCGACCGCATTCGCGGTGATGGCGACGAACACGCTGGCGAGCAGCAACTCGAAGCTGACGTCGCGATGGAAGAGGAACGTCAGCGGCGCCGCGGCGCAGAGAGCGGAGACGGTCAGCGCGAAGGCAACCATCGCCGTGCCGCGAAAATCCACCTCCGGCGACATCGCCTGGTAGCGCGAGACCGACAGCTTGATCCAGGCGAAGAAGATCGCGCCCAGGATGCTGGCGATGCTGAGGCCTACGACGTAGACGCCATATTCCGCCGGACTCAGGAGCCGCGTGTAGGTCGTGATCGCGAAAAAGCCGACGGCCGCCGGCAGGATGTAGGCCGCGAGATAGATGGAGAAATGGCGATTCAGCATGCGAGCACGGGAGCGTGACTGTTCCAGCCAATTAACGCTTCGTTAATCAGTCGGACCTTGGTTGGGCTATGTTGACGACTGCGCCGCAGCATGTCCGAGAATACTCACATAAACGGGCTAATCGGACCGGCGAATTCCCCGTTAGGCTCTATTTCGTACGTTAGCGTTAAATTTGCGGTTGCCTTGAACTCGTAGGCTCGATCACCCAATAGAAACAGTGGTTTCGAGCGTCGCCGATCGTCGCCAGGTGTGGATCCGACTGACATGGAAGTTGTTGAACGTGCTCGGGCCGATGTGTGCCTCTCCGAGGCTGGCCGCAGGGGAGCCGGCCTGAGCAAGAGTGCAGCGTTGCCCCCGATACAGCCGGAAATCGCGCGCGGCGAGCGGATGGTGCTCAACCTCTTCTTCGAGGAGAGGGACGATCGCTGGTTTCGCGGCGACCGGCATCTGCGGCCGCTACTCAGGCGCCTCTTGTTCGGCAAGCCGTGGATCAGCGGGCAGGAACGCGTGTTCCTCAATCTGTGCGCAGGGCTCGACAGGCTCGGCATCCGCTATCGCGTCAACGACTATCGCCACATTCGCAAGCACCCCGAGGAACTCGCCTGCATCATCGGGCGGCCTTTCGTGCTCGATCGCATCGCGTGGAAGAATCCGATCCTGCTCGGCGTTGCCATGTACAATCACCCGATCGACGATCCGGACCTGTTGAAGCGCGCGCCGATCAAGCACATCGTGGTGCCCTGCCAGTGGTATGTCGAGATGTGCCGGCCGGGCTGGCCGAATGTCGAGGCCTGGCCGGTCGGCATCGACACCGATGTCTGGACGTCGCTGCCTGCTGAACAAAAGAGCGTCGACGTGCTGCTCTACGACAAGGTCCGCTGGGAGCACGACCGCTACGAGACCGAACTGATCGAGCCGATCCGCGCGCATCTGAAGGCGAGCGGTCTTTCCTTCGAGGAGGTTCGCTACGGCAGCTACAAGGAGGACGACTACAAGGCCGCGCTCGCGCGCTGCCGGACCATGATCTTCCTCTGCGAGCACGAGAGCCAGGGCATCGCCTGCCAGCAGGCACTGGCGAGCAACGTTCCCGTCCTCGCCTGGGAGCGCGGCGGCGCGTGGCAGGACCCCGGCTATTTTCCGCACAAGGTCCGCTTTGAAGGCGGCGTCACCTCGGTGCCCTATTGGGACGAGCGCTGCGGCATGAAGTTCGCCAACGCGGAAGGTTTCAAGTCGCGCTGGGCGGAGTTCTGGGCACACAGCGAAGCCGGCGACTTCAAGCCCCGCGATTACGTCCTCGACAATCTCACGCTCGAGAAAGGGGCGCTGCACTACTACGAGATCGCACAAGCCGTGATGCAGCGTCTATCGGCGCGTTAGGACTACGCAACATGGCGAGCCTCGACAGACGCGAATTTCTCCTGGGCGCGACGGCCGCGCTTGCAGCTAGCTCCTCGGCGGGTGCCCAGACCTCAAAGCAGCTCAGCCGCCGCCCCGGCTATGGCGCCGCGGCCACGTTGTGGGATTTGCAGGCCGACCCGCGGCTCGGCGAGGCCATCAGCACGTATTGCACGCAGGTCGTTCCGGTCCTCGAACTGAAATGGCCGATGCTGCGGCCGGATCCGCACACCTTCGCGTTCGAGCGCGCCGATGCGATCCTGGATTTCGCGCGGCAAAATGACCTGACCATGCGCGGCCACGCGCTCGCCTGGTACCACGACATCCCGGACTGGACGAAGCAGATCAAGGAGACGAAGGCGGCCGAGCGGGCCTTCGTCGATCACATCTCGACCGTCGTCGCCTACTACAAGGACAAGTTGACCTCGTGGGACGTCGTCAACGAGCCGATCCCCGACAATCCGCGCAAGATCACCGATCGGCGCGACTGCTACTGGTCGAGCATGCTGGGCGAGCGTTGGATACCCCTCGCCTTCCGCACCGCCGCGGCCGCCGATCCGTTCGTGAAGCTCGCGATCAACGAGTACGACATCGAGTCCGCCAAGGACAGCTTCATCGCCAAGCGCGCGGCCTACCGCAACCTGATCCAGGACCTGCTCGATCAGGGCGTTCCGCTGCATGCGGTCGGATTGCAGTCGCATCTGCATGCCGAGCTCGAGATCGACAAGGACGGGCTCGCCGCCTTCGTCGCCGAGCTACGCTCGTGGGGGCTCGAGGTCCTCGTCACCGAGCTCGACGTCGACGACCAGAAACTGTCCGGCGATCCGGCGCAGCGCGACGCCATCGTGGCGAAGCGCGTGGACGACCTCTTGACGGCGATCACCGCGAGCGGCCCGCTCAATTCGATCCTGAGCTGGGGCATCTCGGATCGCTACAGCTGGATCAACGGGACGTTCAAGCGACCCGACAAGCAGCCGAACCGGCCGCTGCCGCTCGACGGCAACTTTCAGCCGAAGCCGCTGATGGACGTGATCAGCAAATTCCTGAAGCCCGCCTGAGCGGCGACCGGCTATCGCGCCATTTTCGACGCTTCGATCCCTGCGCCATCACCGACGTGATCGCCGGGCGCAAGGCTCGGCGCGCGTGAGCGCAGGCGGAAGACGTCGCGGATGTCCTCGATCGAGGTCGACGAGTAGGACTGGATGCACAGCGCGACCTGCCGGGGCGAAGCGGCGCGCATCATCGCTTCGATCGCCGCGCGATCGAGCCGGCTGTCATCCCAATGCGACACCGCGATGCTGTCTTCGGTGATCTCATGCGCCGCCAGATGCTTTGGCGAACTGGCGACGAAATGGCCGTAGAGCAGGTATTCGGAGAATTTCTTGCGGCGGCACAGCGCCAGAATCCAGTTCGTTCCCGTCGCCGACTTGATCGCGTCGGTCATCGCCTGCACGGAATCCTTATCCCAGACCAGCGCATTGCCTACATAGTCGTCCGCCGGGAAGGGCGTATCGGGCATGCCGAGCAGTTGATCGACGGTGCGGAGCCAAAGGCAGTGCAACGGCGTCTCGGCGCCGATCGCACCGCGCGTAACGAACAGCGGTGCCTTCGCGGAGCCTGCATATTGGCCCACGTCGAACTCGCGGAAGAACAGATTGTCGGAATCCAGGATGCAGACGCGCTGCTCGGACGCGCCAAGCACGCCCGCGATCTTGACGATCTGCTGGATGTGCCAGCCATGCACCGGAGAGGACAACAGCGAGAGCCAGACCTTCCGGTTGCCCCGCTGGAGGAACGACGGCGCGGCAAACAACCATCGCGGCAGATAACGCGACACCGGCACGATGACGCGCTTGTCGGAGGCGAACTGCGCGAATAGCGGAACGTCCTCGTCGTTAACGACGACGTAGTGCCTGGTGTATCCCGTTAACCACGTGTCGATGCTCTCGGCGAGCAGCGAGAAGCGCTCGATATCCTTGGCGTAGCTGGCTGTCAGCAGTGCAACAGAATGCATGAACGCGCTCAGGCCGGGTTGTCAGGGGGCATCGCGGGTCAACTTAGCGGGGCCGCCTACGGCGGGGAACTCACATTCCAAATCAAGGTAAAGCCCCGCTGTATCCCGGGGACACCGAGGGCTATTTCGAGTTCAGCGTGGCGACTGGGCGCCACGCCTGATCCGGACCCGACCGCAGCAACTGCTGGCAACGCTCCAGCATCAGTTCCGCGGGACGATCGCGCAGCCGTTCCCCGAGCACCGCTTCGAAATCGGCGGCAGCGCCGGCGAAATCGCGCGCGCGGTATTTGGAGAGCCCCTGCTCGTAGCGCGCAATCCAGCTCGCCGCCTGACGCTCCGCGTCGGCCTCTCCCGTCAGCCCTACCAGTTCATGCACCGCGAGCCCTTCCTCGCGCCCATAGACGGCGATGCTGTCGATCTCGCGGGTCACGACGTCTCCTCGCGCGAGGCGCGCCGTCGTCTCGCCGATCAGGATCTGCGTCAGGTAATGCTTGTTGGCACTCTCCAGGCGGCTTGCGACGTTCACGGCATCGCCGATGACGGTGTAGTTGAGGCGCAGTTCGGAGCCGATATTGCCGACCAGCATGAGGCCGGAATTGATTCCGATGCGGATCTGGAGGGGATGGCCGAGATCGTCGATGAGACCGGAGGACTCGATCGCGCGGCGGCAGGCGAGCGCGGCCCGGCAGCACAGCAGCGCGTGATCCACCTGCGGCTGGGGCGCGCCCCAGAACGCCATCACGGCATCGCCGATAAACTTGTCGATGGTCCCGCCGTGAGCGACGATGATCTCGGAGGCAAGATCGAGATAGCTTGACAGCAGCGGCACGACGCGGTCGCCCATGCGTTCAGAGAGTCGTGTGAAGCCGGCAACGTCGATGAACATCACGGTCAGCTCCTGAATGGAGCCGCCGGGTTTTGCTTCGACACCCTGGCGCAGGAGCGAGCGGACGAGATCGGCCGGAATGAACTTGCGGAAGGCGGACAAGCCCGCGGCCATCTCGGCGATTGCGCCCGACAGGCTCGCAATCTCCTTCAGCCGCGAGGGATGCCGCCGAACCTGCTCCAACGCAAAGCTTTCGACGTGGCGGAGCTCGCCCACGACGCGGGATAGGGGCGCTGCGATCACCGACCGCGCCAGCACGGCCGACGCGAGCGCCGCCAGCACCGCTCCCACCGCGAGACCGACGATGAGGCGTCGCAACGTCGTCTCGACGGGACCCAGAAACTCCGCCTCGGGAATCACGGTCGCAAGTCGCCAGCCTGGAAACGGCAGCGGCGTGAGCGCGACTTCATAGGCCGCGCCGCCGGCGGCGAGTCGGCTTCGCCATGCATCCTTCCCGCCTTCCTCGCTGGCTTTCGCCAGCGCCGTCCGCGCCAACGGCAGCAGCGGCTGCTCGCCATGCACGGGATGCAGTTCGTCGGCGTCCTTGTCGGGCGCGGCGACCAGTTCGCCGCTGCCGTCGAAGATGAAGGCAGTGCCCGTGCGGCCGACCTCGAGCTGCGCCAGGAACCTCGCAAGCCGGGTGTATTCGATGACGATGGCCAGAACGCCCTGGCGTTCCTGGTAGACGTCGATCGGCCCGGCAAAGGCGATCGACGGCCGCTCGCCGATCGGGTAGTCGGTCACCTTGAACCATTGCGGCTGCTCCGCGGCCATGCCGGTCTTGAACCAGTCGCGCTCGGCGACGCGAAAATCGGTCGGCTCGAAGCGGCGATGCGTGAACTCGATGTCGCCCGGCACCACCTCATACTCGTCGACCCGCCGCTGGCCGGGATGATCGGTCAGCGAAATCTCCATCATCTCCAGATGGCGGTCGCCGAGCTTGTGGGCGGCGAAGAACGAGCCGTCGGGCCAGCCGAACGCCGCCCAGGAGATCGTCGCCTGCGACTGCAATTGGGACAGGAACACGAATTCGCGCTTGTCCGCCTCGCGGGTGTCGAGCACGTTTTGCAGGAACAGTGTGCGAATGGCGGTATGGGCGGCGCGCGCCTCATCCACGATCGCCGACACTTCCTTGCGAACGGCGGCCACGATCTGTTCGTTGATGGTGCTGGCGAGCTGCCGGCTGGTCGCTTCCGCCGTGCGCCACCACAACAGGCTCGAGAGCGCGGCGGTGAGAAGGATTGCGGTCAGCACCAGCGCCGACACCGCGAGACGAATGCTGACGGTGAGCCGGTTGAGGGCCGACAGGGACGTCGGTCGACGATATCGTCCAGGATTCGCGATCATCCTTGGTTCTGCCCTCGAGCCATGCGCGGCGCATTGCGCCGGCTGATATCGACATACGCAGGGCCTGCGCCGTCCGTTACGTCTCGCAAATGTCTCGGCACCCGGCCAATGCCCGCCGGCTAATGTGGCGATAGGAACAAGGCATTGGATTTGCCCCGCCGCTTCCTCGCTAATCGCGTCCCAAGCGTACGACGTCGTGCGCGATATCGAAACGGTTTCACGGACTCGTGAGCGGCGTTGCCCGTAACAACGGAGGCCGCCGCGACGAATGAAGTCATGCACCTTCGCTTGCCAAGCGGAGCAACCCTCGAGAGGAGAATTTCATGTCTGCCAAGACCCTAGTCAGCTCGCTCATGCTCGCCGGCGCGGTCTCGACTGCGCTCGCGACGCTCGCCGCGGCCGCACCACTCACCAAGGCGGAGGCCGATGCTGCCGTCGCCGCCAAGAAGGAGAAGTGTTTTGGCGTTGCACTGAAAGGCCAGAACGATTGCGCCGCGGGACCGGGCACGACCTGTCAGGGCACGTCGACGGCCGACTTCCAAGGCAATGCCTGGAAATTCGTCCAGGGCGGCACCTGCGCCAATATCGAGCTGCCGAACGGCAAGCACGGCTCGCTCAAGCCGATCTGAGGCAGCCAGCTCATCATGACAACAGAGAGCGGAGGAGCATCATGACCATTGCGATCAGGCTAGATGCGCCTGCGACCATGCCTCTCCGCTTTTCGCCGCCGATCGGCGGGCTCGCCGGCACCAGCTTCAAGCACGAGCATCTCGCCGCGATCCTTGCCGAAGGGCCGCAGCGCGGCTTCTTCGAAGTCCATGCCGAGAACTACATGGGCGCCGGCGGCGCTCCTCATCGCGCGCTCGAGGCCATGCGCCGCGATCATCCGTTGTCGCTGCATGGCGTGTGCATGTCGATCGGTGGCCCGCGAGCGCTCGACCGGACACACCTTGCGCGCTTTCGCGGCCTCGTCGCGCGCTACCAGCCGGCGCTGGTGTCGGAGCATCTCGCCTGGTCGACGCATGAGACCGGCTTTTTCAACGATCTTTTGCCCCTGCCCTACACCGCGGCGACGTTTCAGCACGTCTGCGATCACATCGACGAGGTGCAGGAGACGATCCGGCGGCCCATCCTCCTGGAAAATCCGTCGACCTATGTCGCCTTTGCCACCTCAACGATGAGCGAGACGGATTTCATTCGCAGCGTGGCGGACCGCACAGGGTGCGGCCTGCTGCTCGACATCAATAACGTGTTCGTCACCGCCACCAATCACGGCTTCGCGGCGCTCGAATATCTGGCCGACTTCCCATTGTCGCGGGTCGGCGAGATCCACCTTGCCGGGCACGCGGAGCAGAGTGACGACGAGGGTGATCCGCTGCTGATCGACAGCCATGACGGCCCGGTCGCGGATGCCGTGTGGAAGCTGTTCGAAATCGTCATCCAGCGCCGCGGTCCGGTTCCGACACTGATCGAGTGGGACAGCAGCATTCCCGACTGGCCGGTCCTCAAAGCCGAAGCCGCGCGGGCGCAGGCGATCCTGGATCGTGCCCACGCCGCCGCAGTTTCGGATGATCGTCATGCCGCCTGAGCCCTCCACATCTTACGCAGCCGCCATCGCTCCTGCGCTGCTCGATCCGACGCGCGCTGTGCCGACCGTCGTCATCGGACCGAACGGCAAGGCGACCGAGAAACGCTTCGGCGTCTACCGCAACAACGTCACGGTCAGCCTGATCGAGGCGCTCGCGGCGATCTATGCGGCCGTGCTGCGTATCACGGGCAACGACTTCTTCCGTGCCATGGCGCGCTTCTACATCCGCAGCAGCCCGCCACGATCGCCGCTGCTGTTCGAATATGGCCGCGACTTTCCGGCGTTCATCAAACGCTACGAATACGCGCAGTCTTTGCCCTGGCTCGCCGATGTCGCGCGCGTCGAACGCGCCTGGCTCGATGCCTATCATGCCGCCGATGCGGTGCCGCTTGCGCCGCACGCTCTGGCGAGGATCGCGCCGGAACGGCTTGCCAGCCTCGTCTTTGCCGCGCATCCGGCAACGCGGCTGGTGCGCTCGCCCTATTCAGCCGTCACGATCTTTGCCGCCAACCGCAGTGCGGAGCCCGTCGGCCGCATCGATGCGTCAACGCCCGAGGACGCATTGATCACGCGACCGGATGTCGAGGTCGTGGTGCGGCAGCTCCCGCCGGGTGGCGCGATCTTCATCTCGTGCCTGATGGCTGGATGTCCGCTCGGCGAAGCCGCAGCTATGGCGCTCAAGCAGGCGCCCACATTCGATATTGCCGCGAATATCGCCGGTCTGATCGAGGCCGGTGCATTCACCTCTATCGCGCCAGCGACTTTCGGAGACGGACGATGATCACGAACCAAGATATTGCAGCGGGGAACACTCTGCCTTCTCTCGGACGTCTCGCCCGCAAGGCCGATCATCTGGTGCAGGCGATCGCATCGCCCTCTCTCGTCCAGCTCGTCTTGCGCGTCGCGCTGGCGGTGCCGTTCTGGCGCTCGGGCACCCTCAAATGGGGCGGCTTTCTGAGGCTCAACGACACGGCCGTGACGCTGTTCAGCGATGAGTTCATGCTGCACCTGCCGGGCGGGCCCTATCATTTCCCGGCGCCGACGGTGATGGCCTTCCTGTCTGGATCTGGCGAGATCCTGCTTCCGATCCTGCTCTTGCTCGGCCTCGGCACCCGGTTCGCAGCGCTCGGCCTCCTGTTCATGACCGTGATCGTCGAGCTCACGGTGCCGGACGGATGGCCGGTGCACATCACCTGGGCTGCGATGGCCCTCGCAATCATGGCGTACGGACCTGGGCCGATTTCGCTGGATCATCTGGTGAGCCGCGCAGTTCGGGTGACCAAGACCGCGCACTCAGGGGAGTAACGGCAAGGACGCAATACGCGTCAGCCCCTTCACTCCCTCCCGCCCTTCAACTTCGGCAGCGTCTCAACGATCTTCTGCTTGCCGTCGACGATCTCGGCGAGGAAGCTCGCGCGGTCGATGTCGCCATTCTGGTCCCAGCTCGCTTCCATCAGCATGCCAGGCGCCTTGTCCGGCGTCAGCGTCAGGCCTTTCATGGCCGCACCGAAAGCCTTGCTGTCGAATTTGCCAATCTTTTCGGTAACGTACTTGACGAGATAGACCGCCGTATAGCCCTTGATGCCGTTGTGGTCGGGCCAGTATTTGTAGCGCGCGCTGAATTTCCTGGCGAAGTCCTGGATCGCAGGCACCGGCGCATCGGCGGAAAGGCCGACATGGCCGCGCACGCCGTTGGCGGCGGGGCCGGCGAGCTCGACGACCTTCTGGCTGAGCAGCGTGGTCTCGCCGAACAGCGGCGTCGACAGGCCCTGCCGCCTTGCCTCGATCAGAAAGCGCGCGCTCTCCTCCTCGTTGGTGTAGACGAACACGGCATCGGCCTTGGCGCTCTTCAGCTTGATGACGTCGGAGCCGAAATCGACTTGGCCCTGCTCGGTCGAGATATCGGCCGCGATGTCGATGTTGCGCGCCTTCATCTCCTTCAGAAAATTGTCGTGGCCGCCCTTGCCGAAATCATTGTTGACCCAGACCAGCGCGACCGTCTTCACCTTGAGCTTGTCGTGCAGATAGTTGGCGATCTTCGGCATGGAGAACTGCTGGCCGAAGGCGGTGCGGAGGACGAACGGATTGCCCTGCGTGGTGATGTCGGCGGCTTCGGCGCCGACGATCTGCGGAATCTCGGCCGCCTGGGTCAGCGCCATGTTGACCTTGACCGAGCCGGAGTAGATCGGGCCGAGCACCACATACGGGTCCTTGTCCAAAACCTTCTGCACCTGGGCGCGAGAGACGCCGGGATTGCTCTGGGTGTCGAGATGCTCGGTTTCGATCTTGCGGCCCAGAATGCCGCCGGAGGCGTTGATCTCGTCGATCGCAAGCGCAACGCCGTCGCGCCAGTTGGTGCCGGAGACCGCGCCGGGGCCGGACAGCTCGACGACATCTGGGATGTAGACCGTCGTCTGCGCCTGCGCGAGGCCCGCCCACAGCGACGCAGCAGCGACGATGCCACCCCATTTTCCCAAGGCCTTCATGACGTCCTCCCTCTATTTCTCGTTATGCTGATTGATCTGGGTCGAAGCCGAGCAGCCTTGTCGGCGTTCGCCACAACAGGCTGTGCTGATCGGCCGGATCGGGAAACAGCCGGCTCAGCACCGCGAGCAGCGGCCCGTAATCCAGCCGCTCCGGGGCACGCAGGAACGGATAGTCCGAGCCCCAGACGCAGCGATCGAGCGTGAAGGCGTCGACCAGCGCTGCGATGAACGGCCAGGCGTCTTCGTAAGGATGCGGCTGCTGCGAGAATTTGTAGTAGCCCGACAGCTTGATGTGCGCATCGCGCGTGCGGCCGATCGCCAGCAACGCCTGGAAGGCCTTGCCGTTCAGGCCCTGCTCGACCGGCGGCCGCCCGCAATGATCAATCACCAGCTTGACGTTCGATTTTTCGATCAGCGGCAGCAAAGCGAGCAGTTGATCCTGCTCGACCTGGATCTGGAGGAACAGGCCAAGATCGGTCAGCTTCGCCAGCAGCGGCGCGGTGTTGCGATAGTATTCGGCGCCGTGGAACGGGACGTTGAAGGCAACGCCGATCACGCCGGCCGCCTTCAGGCGCTCGAGCTCCCTCACATCGACGTCGTTCTCGACGACCGCGACGCCCCTGAAGCGGCCCTTCCCTTGCGCGAGCGTGTCGAGCAGGATGCGGCTGTCGCTGCCATAGCCGGTGTTGGTGGCGACGACGAGCGCGTGCCTGACGTCGAAGACGTCGAACACGCTGAGAAGCTGCGCGGCCGGCGCGATCTCCTGCCCGCTCGGCCGATAGGGCGTTGTGGACACGTACGGAAACCGCGCGGGATCAATGGCGTGGATGTGGCAATCGATCTTGGGACACGCCGGGATGGTCATGGCGGAAAAACTTCTAGAAGGTCGCTTCGATGGCCTTGATGAGATCGGGCGTCACGTCGGGCATGACGCCGAACCAGGCCTTGAAGGCGATCCGTGCCTGATTGAGCAGCAGGCCGAGCCCGTTCACGGTCTTGCAGCCGCGCGTGCGGGCCTCAGCCAGGAACCGCGTCTCGAGCGGCGTGTAGATGAGATCGGCAACCAGGGTCGACGGCTTCAGCCGCGACAGGTCGATCTCGAGTGCATCCTTGCCGACCATGCCGCGATCGGTGCAGTTGACGACCAGCGCCTTGTCGGCGACCGCAGCGCTGCGGTCCGCCCAGGCGACGGTGCGGACATTTGCGCCGAACTCTTTCGCCAAGGCTTCCGCCTTGTCCGCCGTGCGGTTGGCGATCAGGATCTCGCGCGCGCCGTTTTCGAGCAACGCCACGACCACCGCACGTGAGGCGCCACCGGCGCCGAGCAGCAGAATCGGTCCCTCCTCGGCACGCCAGTCCTCACGCGCATCGCGCAGGCTCTGCACAAAACCGTTGCCATCATTGTTGAAGCCTGAGAGGGTGCCGTCCTCTTCGACGACGATGGTGTTGACGGCACCGATGCGGCGCGCGGTGTCGTTGACGCGGGCGAGCAGCGCCATCGCCGTCTGCTTGTGCGGCATGGTGACGTTGCAGCCGCGGAAGCCGAGCGCGACGAGACCCGGCAGCGCGTCCTTCAGCCGCTCGGGCTGAACCGCGAGCGGCACATAGACGCCGGGGATGCCGTGGGCATTCAGCCAATAATTGTGAATCGCCGGCGAGCGCGAATGCGCGACCGGCATTCCGATGATACCGGCGAGTCCAAAGCCGTTTGCGGACATGCTTTCGATCCATCCTCCGTTGGCGCGATACGCGCTCTCCGCGCATCGGCCGGCCCTTGCCGGCGCGAAGAGCGGCCGGCGGATCTCTGTTCTTGGTCAACTGTACAAGACTATTAGGCGGAACGCCAATCGCAGGCAATCTGAATCTCGGGCCCAAAGCCCGGCCGCGTATCGCGCATATTGTGAGATACGGGCGAGCGCCGGCTCTAGCCGTCCCTCGGCAGGCCCTGAGCAATGCCGTGGAAGCGCTAGGACGCGGAGTCATTAAGACACAGCTACAGCCGGATTGAAGCAAGCTGTACGAACGCGAGGTAATTTACGGCGAGCCTGTCATAGCGTGTCGCCACACTCCGACATTGTTTGATCCTGTTGAAGAACCGCTCGACCCGGTTGCGGGCGCGGTGGAGATACGGACGACATTGGTCGGATCGAAATCCTGCACAGGCTGCCGCCCACACTGGTATGTCGCCTCCTCGGCGCCGAGCTTTTTGGGCTATCATGCTGGGGCGGAGCGGATTGCTTCGCGCTGTGTGTTTTTTTGTCAGGACCGGTGCACAACGGCGCCGCGCCGGGAGACTACCCATGGCAAACTCAAAAGCGATCGCTGGTCTAATCGGCCCGTCCCTGATCGCGCTTGCGGCCGCGTTGCTCATCAATCTGGGCTCGATGTCGGCACTGGTCGAGGCAGTCTCGCGCGATCCGGCGGTCGTGCTGGTCTCAGGGGTCGTTTCCTTCGTGGCCGGGCTCGCTGTCGTGCGCGTGCACAATCACTGGGCCGCAGACTGGGCGGTTCTTGTCACGATCTTCGGCTGGCTTCTGCTGATCGGCGGCCTGGTTCGCATGCTGTTTCCGATCTGGCTCGCTGGAATGGCTGCGACCCTCAGCCTCAGCACGGGGCTTATTGTGGGAGAGGCCGTCGTGTTTCTCGTGATCGGGGCTTTCCTGTCTTACAAGGCCTACATGAACGGCTGAGGAAGGCAGCGATCGGGCAGCCGACCAAGTTCGCCTTGCTGCGCGCTCGCCCGTGGCCGCTATCGAGGTGCTGGAGAAATGGGCAGCCTTGCCGGCCCGGGCAGAAGCGTCGAGGATGACCCGAGGCGGACCTCGCCCTTCGCTCCGGTACTGGTGCGAAATTGAAGAAGTTCGCACCAGTGGGAAAGTCAGCCTCTCAGCGATTCATTTGGCCGCCGGCCGACGTTTCGGGTCCGGTCGGACCTGGGTCGTTAAGCCCCTCTCCCTGAAGAGCCTGCCGGATCGCAATCTCGACCGGCGAGTAATCACCGTTCTCGCGGTCGAGCCGGACAGGGTCCTGCGGATGCGGATGCAGCGGCGGCTGCGCCATGAACCGCGGTGTCGTCCCCTGATGCCGTTGCCCGGCGTGGACGAGGAAGGGATGGCACAGGTAGACATCGCCGGCCTCGCCGGTCGCCAGCGCTTCGGGCCGGTCGGCACCCATCTGGTCCAGCATCATATCTTCATGTGACATCCCCGCCTCGCCGGCCGTCGCAAGGTGGCGCGCCATGTCGATGTGCGATCCCACCCGTATGCGCGTCGGGGCGTCGTGCGGGCCGACGTCGGAGAACAGGAACAGCATCAACAGGGTGCGGCCGCGCGACCTCACGTTCGCGCGCCGCTCGTTCGGATCGCCGCCATCGGGGGAAAAGCTTGTATCAATGTGCCAGCCGTCGTCGCCGGGCGCATCCGGATGCGGGAAGCGCACCACAAACGTGCCCCCGAAGCCCAGCGACCCCAGGCGCCAGCGACCCTTGCCGGCGATTTGGTCGAACGCGGCGTGCAGCACCGGTGTGCGTTCGGCCTTCAGGAACGGCGGGTCCTTGTAGCCGGAAAGCCGGATCACCGGCTTTGTCCATGTCCCCGGATCGTGAGGATCGCAGCCGGTATCGCGCCACAGGATGGCGCGGGCTTCATCGGCAAGTTCGCGCGGAAAGGCTCGGTCGATGCGAACGAATCCGTCGCGAACGAATCGCTGTATCTGATCGTCGCTGAGCGCGCGCATCTCATCAGCAGGCATGAAGATCATCCTCATATCGCTCTAGGCTGGTCACCTATCGCTGCGCGATGCAACGTTGGTGCGGCCCATTGGTCCAGTAATGTAAGATGGGACGGCTAGGCGGCTGCCCAGCACGCTCTCGTCTTCCGCCCGCTCGAAGCAGGCGCCGTTAACGGCTCAGGAAGAAGACCGAAGCGATATCGGATGCGCGGATCATCATGATAATTCAGCTTGGCACAGATAGGTTGAAGGATCAATGCACGACTTGAGGCCGACAATAGGTGCAAGACCAAAGATCAAGAGTCCGCATCTGGCCCATCGCGACGCTTGCTGCGGTTGTACAAAGGCGGTCGGTGTCGGGGCGAACCGGACATCGACGAAGATTTATGAGTACGCGCGCTAGCAGCGCGAGCGCGGAGGCGCGTTCCGAGCCAAGGGCGACGCTTACCGCTCCACGTCGACCTGCTGCCTGCCGAGCTGCTTCAGCAGTTGCGCCGCCTGCGTTAGGTCCGGCGTCAGGAAGCCTTCGCTGAACTTGCCGATGATGGGGCCGAGCAGCCGTTCGGCCTGCCCGGCCTTGCCCGCGTCCTCCCAGAGCCGCGCAAGGCTGATCGCTGTCCTGAGCTCCCAGGACTGTGCACCCTGCTTGCGGGCGACGTCGAGCGAGAGCTCATAGAGATCTTCGGCGTCATGGGCCGAACTCGGCCCGCCCTCGGCGAGCGTGATCTCGCCCTGCAACCGATAGACTTCGGCGAGGTAGGAGTGATCGCCGGTGCGCCGTGCGGTCGCGAGTGCGCCATCGAGCGCGCGCAAGGCTGCCTCGCGGAAGCCGGCCTTCGCATAGGCCTCGGCCAACAGGCATCTGAACCAGCAGCCGGCGAGCCAGGAGTCCATCGCCTCATACTCGTCGAGACCGACGCGCATCTGGCTCAATCCATCGTCGACGTCGCCAAGCTGCGTCAGCGCCCAGCCGCGCAGGATCGCAGCCTGCTGCTTCCAGTGCAGGAAATTGTGCTCGGTGGCGAGGATCATCGCGCGGTTGGCGTGATCGCGGGTGCCTTCGACGTCGCGCAGGTGCTGGCAGAGATAGGCGCCGAACACCAGCGCGAAGGCAAGCGTGAAGGGATGGCGGATCTTCTCGGCGTTCGCGATCGCCTGTTCGCTATGCTGGCGTGCCGCATCGGAGCGGCCGAGGAACCACAGGAGATAGCCGAGATAGGACAGCGACACGACGCCGGGATCGGTGCCGTGCCGCACCATCAGGTCGGCGTGCAGATCCGCGCTATAGAGAATGATGCAACGGTGCAGATGATGCTGGGCAGCCGCAAAACGCCCGCGATAGAGCATGGTCATCGCGATGGCGCGGTGGGCCTCCATGAGATAGCCGGTCTGCTGCGCAGGCCGCGCCCGCTCGCTCTGCCGCACGCGCTTGGCAAACTTCAACAGTTCGACGCTGAGATCGTGCGCGCGCGTCAGATCCGCGCGGATGAAATGGCAGACCCAGAGCCCGCGCGTCGCCGCGAACGTCTTCTCCTCGTCATCGAGCTCCCGGCCGAGTTCGAGGGCGCGGATATAGTTTTCCTCGACCTCATGCACCGCATAGCCCTTGGCTGCGATCAACGCGTTGCCCAGCGCAATTCGCAGCTCGAGCTCCATTTCGCCCGCGCCCTGCATGCGGGCATTGGCCTGGACGACGCTCAAGCCCCGACGCAAGTGCCCGATCGCCTCCAGATTGCCCCCGGTCTTCGCGGCCTGCTTGCCGGCCTTGAGCCAGAAGCTCGCGGCGCCTTCGCTCTGGCCGGATTCGGTCAGATGATGGGCTAGAAGCTCGGGCTCGCGCGCCGTCTTCTCCGGATACATCTCGGCGAGCACCTGGGCGATCCGCGAATGCAGCTTGCGCCGCTCGCTGTGCAACAGGCTGGCATGTGCCGCGTTCTGGATCATCACGTGCTTGAACGCGTAGAGCGCATCCGGCGGATGGCCGCCGCGCACGATCAGGCCGGCCTCCTCCAGATGATCGAGTGCCGCCTCGATCTGGTCGGCGGGCGTGTTGGCGACGGCGTGAAGCGTCTCGTAGGAGAACTCGCGGCCGATGGTGGCGCCGATCTGCGCGATCTTCTTGAACGGGCCCATGCGGTCGAGGCGCGCCATCAGCGAGTCCGTCAGCGTCGCCGGGATCGCGAGCTGCCGCCACTCGCCGGACAGCACGTAGCGGCCGTGCCGTTCGGTCAAGAGGTTGGATTCGAGGACCGTCTTGGTCAATTCCTCCAGGAACAGCGGCACGCCGTCGGTCTTGACGATGATCTCCTCGACGACCTCCTTGGGCAGCTCCCGCCCGGCAACGCGCTCGACCAGAGTCGTGCGCAATTGCCGGCTCAACCGGTTCAAGACCAGCGTCGTGATGTGCGAATGCGCATTCCAGCTCGGCTGAAACTCCGACCGCGCGGTGATGACGACGAGGATCGGCTGGCCCTGCACCTTGTCGACCAGGAGATCGATGACCTCGCGCGAGGTCGGATCGATCCAGTGCAGGTCCTCGAAGGCAATCACCAGCGGCTGCTCGCGCGCAAGCCCGAGCAGATGGTTGACGATGGCCGACACCGTCGCGTCCTTCTGCTGCTGCGGCGACAGGTCGAGCGGCGGGTAGCGGTCGCCCGTCGGGATCGACAGCAGCGCAGCGAACAGCGGGGTCACCTGCGCGACGTCGTTTCCCGTAGCCGCCACGGCGGCCTCGAGATTGGAGAGCGACATCGCGCTCGCATCCTCGCGATCGAGCCCGAGCGCGAATTTGAGCTGCGCGCTGAACGGATAGAACGCGGTCGAGGTGTAGTACGGAGAGCACTGCAACGAGATCTGCCCGTGCCGCTCACCCGCGATGGCCGCGAATATCTCCTGGACGATGCGGGACTTGCCGATCCCGGGCTCGCCGAACAGCACCACGACCTGTCCGTCGCCCCGCCTCGCCTGCTGCCAGCGCCCCGTCAGCAGCGAGACCTCCTCCTCGCGATTGACGCGCGGCGTCAGCCGCGTGCCCATGGCCGCGGCGAAGCGAGTCTCTACGCGCGAGGGCCGCACCACGTGCCAGGCCTGGACCTTCCCGGAAAGACCCTTGAGCGCCTGGAGGCCGAGATTGCGGTAGTCGAACTTGCCCTTCAGCAGCGACTGGGTGGAGGCGGAGATGACCACGCCGTTCGGCGGCGCCAGTCCCTGGAGCCGCGCGGCGAGATTGACGGTTTCGCCGACCGCGGAATCGCGCTCCTCGGTGCCCTGGCCGACGAGATCGCCGACCACGACGAGACCGGTGGCGATGCCGATGCGGACCGCCGGTGCATGGCTCGGCGCGCCGCGCGGCTCGACCGCGCGTGCCGTCGACAGCACCCGCACGATCTCGAGCCCGGCGCGCACCGCGCGCTCGGCGTCGTCCTCATGCGCGGTCGGATAGCCGAAATAGACCAGGATGCCGTCGCCGACGAAGCGGGCAGCAAAACCCTCATAATGCTTGACCACGCGGACGCAGGTCTCGCGAAAGCTCGCGATCATGTCGCGCACGTCTTCGGGGTCGAACTGGGTCGAGAGCGGGGTCGAATCCACCATGTCGCAGAACATGGTGGTGAGCTGCCGCCGCTCGGCGCCGACCTCCGCGCGCGCCGTAGTCTGCGGGGCGGGTGGCGGCTGGGCCGGTTCGGGCGAAAGCAGCGTCGCCATCGCCCGGCGCAGCCGCTTGCGATCACCGAGCGGCAGGCCGAGTTCTGCGAGATCGGCCTCGGTCAGGTCGGGCATGACGTCGAGGCCGAGGCGATGCTGTGTAAAAAGTTCGGTGTATTGGCCGAGCCCCGCGCCCTCAAGCCAGCCTTTCAAATCCGTTTCCGTCGCCGCGCCCGGCTCCAGCATGCTGCTTCCGTTCGACTGCACACTCCATCCAGGAGAATATGCCCTCAACCACAAAGTTTGAGAGCCAAAACTCCATCTCGGACCGGACGCGTTTCACAGTTTTTTGAATAATAGCTCAACTGGATCGAAAAGGCACGGCGTCACTCACTCGGACTCAGCTCTCGCAAAATCCGGCCTCTCCCCACGCGCGGGAGAGGCGACGCCGGATCACCGCACCTCTTGAAAGCCCGCCAGCACCGACGTCAGGTTCGCGCCGAGGATATCGGAGAGGTAGCCGCCCTCCTGCACGAACACGGTCGGCAGTCCCATGCGCGCGATCGCCTGGCCGATGCGGCGGAAGCCGGGCGTGGTGACGCTGAGGCCCTTCAGCGGATCGTGCTCGGAGGCGTCCAGACCAAGCGCCACGACGAGCGCGCCGGGCGCGAATGCGTCGATCGCGGTCTTGGCGCGCGCGAGTGCCTGCATGTAGCCGTCATCGCCCGTACCGATCGGCAGCGGGATGTTGAGATTGGTGCCGAGCCCCTCGCCCTCGCCGCGCTCATGCGCATAGCCCCACACGAACGGATAGTACGCGACCGGATCGGCATGGATCGAGATGGTGTACACGTCGGGCCGCGCATAGAAGATGCCTTGCGTGCCGTTGCCGTGATGCACGTCGACGTCGAGGATCACGACGCGCTCATGCCTGAGCCGCAGATGCGCGGCCGCGACGGCGCTGTTGTTGAGGAAGCAGAAGCCGCCGGCCATGTCGCGATAGGCGTGATGGCCGGGCGGACGGCAGAGCGCGTAGGCAGCATCCTCGCCGTCCATCACGAGCTGCGCCGCGGTGGTCGCAACATCCGTCGCCGCGCAGGCCGCCGCCCAGGTGCCAGGCCCCGCCGCGGTATCGGCGGTGTGCCAGCCGAGCTTGCCGACGATATGCGTCGGATAGGTCGCGGCATGGCGCACGGGATGGATGTTGCCGATCATCTCCGGTCCGGAATCGCCGAGCGCGCTCCAGGCGTCCCAGGCCTCAGAGAGAAAAGCAAGATATTCCGGACTGTGAATCCGAGCCCGCGGTCCCTGCCCGAATGTGGTCGGCTCGACCAGTTGATGCTTACCGTCCTTCAAACCCTTGAGCAGCCGGTCCGCGCGCTCGGGCTGCTCGGTCGTGCGCTTGACGACCCCGCGCACCAGGAAGAATTGCGGATCGTGGCTGCGATGCAGTTCGGTATAAAGGGCTTTCACGTGGGCGGCTCCATTGCCTTGGGATCGGATGACGTCTTGATCCCGGCGGCGCTACGATGCAAGCAAGAACAGCGCCGCATCTTGCGCGCGTGCCCTGCGTGGCGCGCGGATCGCACCCGATGCACGGCTCAGCAACGGCCGCGTTGCACGCAATGCTCGCGGCCCTGCTGATCGGTGCGGAAGGCCTCGATGAAGCCGCCCTGGCGCTGCGTGACGAAGACGGTCTTGCCGTCGTCGCCGCCGAACGCGAGGTTGGTCGGCTCCTTGCCTTTCAGGGCAACCTCACGCTGGACCGCGCCATTGGGCTTCATGACCGCGATCGTGCCCTTGAGAATGCGCGCGACATAGAGCCTGCCGCTGACGTCGGTGCGCAGACCGTCGATGGTGTCGGGCTGGAACGTCTTGATCAGCTTGGCGTCAGTGAGCTCTGTGCCGCGTATCGTATAAGACCAGACCTCGCCGCTGTTGGATTCGCCGACATAAAGGGTCTTGCCGTCCGGGCTGAGATCGATGCCGTTGGTGGTGCCCATCGCGCGCGGCGCCGTCATGATCTGGCCCTGCACCGATCCGTCAGCGGCCTTGGCGATGCGCCAGACGTGGCCCTCGCGCCCCTTCCAGTTCGGATCGCTCGCATAGATGGTGCCGTCGCGCGCCATCGTCATGTCATTGGGCTGCTTCATCTCGTCGGAGTGAAACCAGAGTCGCGGCTCCGCATTGCCCTTGGGAAGCGCGAAGATGTTGTGGCCCTTGTAGTCGGCGACGAACATGGTGCCGTCGCGATCGAAGCGGATGGAGTTGCCGACGCTGCCTTGCGGGAGCTCCGCAAAAGTCTCGGAGGCCGCGCCTCCCGCCGGCAATCTGCCGATCGTGCCGGGCTTGCCGAGATTGACCACGAACAGGTTGCCGTCGAGATCGACGGCCGGCCCTTCGATGCCGAAGGTGTACTCGCCAGCCGGCGTCACCTGCGCGCTTTCAAACAGCTTGGTCTGCGCGCCGGAGGGCTGCGTCGCCAGCATCATGAGAATGCTACTGCAAAGGCACCAGATCGTTCTGCTGGATGTAGTAGCCATCGTCGTCGGTGCATTCGCCGTTGAGATAGGGATCGGCCGGCCGGTAGAACCGGCTGAAGCCTGCTTTGTCTACAGCGGTCCATTGTGTCACGACGACGACCTTGGCGGCCGGGATTTCGCCGCATTCCTTGCCGCTGTGCGCGACGAATTTGCGCGTGGGCGGGCCGGGCTTGATGCGCATGCGTGTTCCCGGAACCATGTTTGCAACCAGCGAGTCCGTATAGTCGAGCAGGCGTGCGTAGCCGGGCTCGGTCTTCGCCAGCGCTTCGCCGCCCGGCGGCATCAGCTTCTCGGCGCCGATCCCGCGCAGGCGCGTGCGCAGCTTTCCGGACCCGGGATCGCCGGGATAGATCCAGCCGTCCTGTGTCAGCATGAAGCGCAGCACGGTCTGGTCCTTCTCGGCGTCGGACTGGCCCTGCTTCAATCCGAAATCAGAATGGCAGCCGATACAGTGCTTCTCCACGAGCCCCTTGCGCAGTGCCGAGAGCCGGTCCCTGTTCTGTGCGTCCTTGGCAACGAAGGCGGCGAGCTGGTCGATCTGCGCAGGGCTTCGCATGTCGCAGGGGAGCGGCTCCGGACCAGTGCCATCAGTGCGATCGATCCGGATCACGGTCTGGTTCTTGTCCTCCACCAGCCAGATCGCGCCATCCTCCGCAACGGTGATGCCGACGGGCGCGCCCTGCGGCCGCGCGCCGTTGACGCGGTGCCAGCCGGAGACCAGTTCCTCGAAAGGCGCCGCGGCGACCTCGCCCGCGTCGGTCTGGAAGCTGCGCGTCGGCTCGGCGGCGCAGCTTACATGGTAGCGGACCGGCGGCGGACTGATTTTGGGGAAGCCGTGATCGTCGACATCGTAGACCAGGAGGCGGCTGCCGGTCGGGCGATAGCCGTGGAGGGCGATCAGCAGCCTGCCCTCCAGCTCCGGAAATTTTGCGCCGTGATAGTAGAGCATGCCGAGCGGCGCGCCGTGCGGGGGCAGCAGCGAAAACGGCTGCTTGTAGAGGGCATTGCCGGCGCAGAGGTTCTTGTAAGGCCCCGATTGAAGCACCAGCCTGAATTCCGGACTCGCCGTCGAGAGGTCGTAGCAATAGGGCCAGCCGTAGTGCTTGCCCTGTTCGATCGCGTTGATCTCCTCGTTCGGCTTGAAGATGTCGGGCAGGTCGCGACCGTTCTCGCCCTGCAGGAAGGCGTAGCCGGGATCAGGAAATTGCGGATGCAGCGCCAGCGCCATCGAGTTGCGCAAGCCGCGCGCATAGACCTCGTGCGGCGGATTGGGATCGCTGGGCTTCAATCCAGGGAAGACGCCGCCTGAAGGCGGCGTGAACATCCAGATCGCGGCGAGCGCCGAGGCGCCTTCCGCCGGCGCGCATGGCCGCGTGATCGGCGGCTGGGTGATGCAGTCATCGCTATGCGAGCCGACATTGACGAACAGCCGCCCGGTGCGGTCGAACGCGAACTGCTTGAGCGGATGCGCGCTCTCCTCGACCTTGGTGCCGTCAGGCAAGGTGAGCCGGCGGCCCGGCAGATGATGAAGGATGGTCTCGACCGTGCTGTGCGGATTGTCGGCAAGCGGATCGACGCGGAAAATCGTCTCGTCGGTGGACGCATAGAGTTTTTTGTCGGGACCTATCACCAGACCAAAGGGATATTCGATCCCCGTGAGCAGCTCCTTGATCCGCTTGCCCTCGGCTGCACGGGGATCTAGCAGCAGCAGCCGGCCATCGGTGTGGCCCCAGCCGCCCATGTCGGTCACCACGAACAGCTCGTGGCCGGGAATCTGGATGATCGATCGCGGGAATTTGAGATGATCCTCTTCGCTGGCGACGAGACCTGCGCAAAACCCTTGGCGGAGGTCGATCTTGAGCCTCGGGAAGGCGAGATCGCCGCTGCCGCAGGTATCCGTGCCGATCGCATAGCCGCTTCTCCGGATCGGGTCGGACGACGCCGGCGGCGCAAGGCCAAGCCCCGCGGCCACCAGAATGCATGCGAACGTCCCCGGCCGGCCCCAGGTTTCTCTGGTGAATTGCAAGTTTCCCCCTCCCCTCGCCCCCGGCAAAATCGAGAGTTCCATGCCTCCGCCGCGCCGTCCAGCCGAAGGTTAAGAATCAGTAACGCGCTCACCGTCCCGTGAATCGGAACATCCGTAAATTCCCTTACCGGGTTGAACCCGAATATTTCCGACAACGTCAGAGTGTTATGGGTTGATTGCGTCCGATTCGCTCCCTGGAGGAGACGGCTATGGTCCAAGTTTATTTTCATTGTTCGAATACTGACGGCATGTTGATCGACCGGCACGGCACCGCCGTGTCGAACCTGACCGAGGCCCGCGACCGTGCCGCGCAAATCATGCACTCGATGATCATGGTGCCCGGCGACGAAGACTGGCGCGACTGGATCCTGCACGTCAGCGACGACGACGGCGAGGAGATCTTCGACGTGCCGTTCAGCTCCGTGCTCGGCAAGCCGCACTGAGGACATTGCCATGCTGATCGCTTCGCTCACGCTGCTTCGCCACCACGTCTCCGCGATCGCCACGCGATGGCAGACGCTGGTGAAGCCCGCGGGCAATCCCTACCGCCCCGAGCTGCACTACATGCGCGGCCCGGGGCCGAAATGGCACGCCAAGCACGGCAACCGCCGCAGGGATGGCCGGCTCTGAGCGCGACCTCGCCGGGCCGAAACGCACAATCCTCCCCATCACCACGACGCCGATTTAAGGCTTTCATCAGGGAACAGCCTTGTCTACCTTGCCGCCCTTTCAGGCAGCAGGGGCCATTTCATGCCGAATGAATTCCATTTGGACAATTACCTGGCGCGCATCGGCCATAGCGGGGCGGTGAAGCCGGATCTGGCGACCCTCACGGCACTCCATGGCGCTCACGTCGACGCGATCCCGTTCGAGGGGCTCAATCCGCTGTTGCGCCGGCCGGTCCACCTCGATCTGCCGTCCGTGCAGGCCAAGCTCGTCGACTCCCGGCGCGGTGGTTATTGCTTCGAGCAGAACGCGCTGTTCAAGGCGGCGCTCGAGCGCATCGGCTTCACCGTGACGGGCCTTGGCGCGCGCGTGCGGTGGATGGCCGCACCCGACAGCCCGCTCGGGCCGAAGGTCCATATGCTGCTCAAGGTCGACCTGCCCGAGGGTCTCTACATCGCCGATGTCGGATTCGGCGCCTGCGTGATGGATAGCCCCTTGCAGTTCCGGACGGAGATCGAGCAGCGCACCGCGATGGGAACTTATCGGATCGACGAGACCAATGGCCTGTTCTCAATCAGCGCGAAACAGCCCAGCGGTTGGCGGACCATGTACGTCTTCGACCAGGTCCCGCAGCTTCAATCCGACTACGAGCTCGGCAACTATTTCACCTCGACGAGCTCCATCCCACCCTTCACCAGCACCCTGATCATGGAGCGCGTCGCAGCCGATACGCGCTACAAGCTGGCCAACCGCCGGCTGACCATCGAAGGACGCGACGGCGAGGTGAAAGGCGAGCGCACGATCGACAGCGCCGACGAGCTGGGGCTGGTGCTGGATGAGACGTTCAACGTCGAGCCCCCGGTGCCGGTCGAGCAGGTGTTTGCGAGGATTGGGGGATAGCGCGCTGGCGTCCCCTCTCCCCTTGCGAGACAGGTGAAGGGTCTCTCTCCGCGAGTCGCTCTGATGGTTGTGTTCGCGGATACAACCTCTCATCCGGCGCTTCGCGCCACCTTCTCCCGCAAGGGGAGAAGGAAGAAGGACGATCCCGCGCCTGCTTCACACCTGCCATGTTGCGCTTCGGTCTGGATCGTCGGCCGCGATCTGCCATTGTTGGCTCCCGTGCCACTCCGGCGCAATTCCATCCCACGCAACAAGATCGGCCCATGTCTCACCAGTTCAGCTATGCCCAGCAGCCCCGCAAACCCGCCCGCCACGCCAAGGGCGGCATCGTCGCGGCGCAGTCGCGCCGGGCGGCCGAGATCGGGGCGGAGGTGCTGGCCGCGGGCGGTGACTGCGTTGACGCGGTGGTCGCTACAACCTTCGCGCTCAACGTGCTGGAGCCCTGGATGAGCGGCATCGGCGGCGGCGGCATCATGGTGCTCTACCGCGCGAGCGAAGACCGTTACGAAGTGATCGACTATAACATGCGTGCGCCGCAAAGCCTGCGGGTCGAGGATTATCCGATCACGGGCCAGGGGGCTGCCTCCGATCTCTTCCCCTGGGCGCGAGTGAAGGACGACCGCAATATCCACGGCCCCGGCGCGATCGCTGTGCCCGGCGTCGTTGCCGGCATGGAGGAAGCTCATCGCCGCCACGCCAAACTGCCCTGGAAGGACCTGGTCGCACCGAGCGCGAAACTCGCCGGCGAAGGCCTGCTCGTCGACTGGTGGACCACGCTTATGATCGCGAGCAGCGCGCTCGACCTGCGGCGCTATCCCGCCAGCGCCGAGGCGTTTCTTGTCGACGGCCTGCCGCCGAATGCACCGTGGGGCATCAAGGCCGAGACGCGGCTGCCGCAGCGGAAATTGCAGGCAACGCTGGCGCACCTCGCCGCGGCCGGCCCACGCGATTTCTATCAGGGCGATCTCGCCAAAAGCATCGCCTCCGACATCCGGGCCGACGGCGGCGCCCTCTCGGTCGAGGACCTCGCCGCCTTCCGTGCGCATCTTCGCGAGCCGCTGAAAATTCCCTATCGCGGCGGCAAGGTGTTTGCGACGCCCGAGCTCACCGCCGGCCCTACGCTTGCGCATACGCTGCGCCTCTTGCAGCAGAACCTGAGGCCGGACGGCGCGCCCGATGCAACGGCCTACGCTGAATACGCCGCTGCCCTGCAAGCGGCCTATCGCGAGCGTCTCAAGGACATGGGCGATGCCGACGGCAAGCGGTCGCTCGGCGCCGAATATCTCGCGCCCGGCTGCACCACGCATTTCTCCGTGGTTGACCGCCACGGCAACATGGCCGCGGTGACGCAGACGCTGCTGTCGACCTTCGGCTCGAAATACGTGACGCCGCATTCCGGCATTCCCATGAACAACGGCATCATGTGGTTTGATCCGACACCCCGCACGACCAACTCGCTGGCGCCCGGCAAACGCTGCCTCACCAACATCACGCCGGTTATCGCAGAAACCAGAGACGGCAAGCGCCTCGCAGTCGGCGCCTCCGGTGGCCGCCGCATCCTGCCCGCAGTGACGCAGCTCCTCTCCTTCGCGATGGACTATGGCATGGACCTCGATGCCGCAATCCACCAGCCGCGCATCGACGCCAGCGAAGGCGCCGTCGTGACCGGCGACCGCCGGTTGCCCGCGGACGCACGCAGGGCGCTCGCGGCGCGCTTCGACTATGAGGAGACGCAGGTGCAGTCCGTGCCGATGAAGTTCGCCTGCCCGAGCATGGTGATGCGCGAGGGCGACACCAACTCCGGCGCGGTCGATATCTTCCAGCCCTGGGCCGATGCGGTAGCAGAGAGCTGAGCGTCACGACTCCTCCACATTTGCAGGCGACTTCCAGTCCGATGTCAGTTCATCGAACGGACAGAAGCGTACGTCCAAGAGGAGACCATTCTAATGAGGAAGCTTGCGCTCGCCGCAACATTGATCATCGCGGCTGGCTTCGCCATGCCAAACGCGGCATCCGCCAAAGGCGGTCATGGCCACGGACACGGCCACGGCGGATTCCATGGACATCACCATGGCACGCCACCGGGCTGGTATCACGGGCGCAAAGTCGGCTGGCGCGGTATGGGCTGCCCGCCCGGCCTGTGGAAGCAGGGCCGCTGCTGATATCGCCGACAACCTGCCAGGCGCCGCTCCACATCGGGCGGCGCCTTTCTAGATCCCCAGCCTGTCCCGTACGCGACCGGCAATCACTGCGCTCGTCACCCCGACCGGCCAGAACGCGTGCAACGGGATCGGCTTGATGCCGGTGATGGGCATGTCGATCTCCGCGCTCCTGCCACCGATCAGGCGGCGTGCGAGCTGCGCGCCCATTGCGGTGGAGAGCGCCACGCCGCGGCCGTTGCAGCCAAGCGAGATCAGGATGTCCTCCGCCGGCTCGTGCACATGCGGATAATGATCCTTTGTGATGGCAAGGCGGCTGTTCCAGCCATGGGTCCAGGCGACGCCCCTGAGATGCGGCCACAGCCGCTCGGCATAGCGCATGAGATAAGCGACATCGGACGGCGAGCTGATCCAGCGCATCGGGCCACGGCCGCCCATCAGCAGGCGGTTCTGCTGATCGATGCGGTAGTAGACCGTGATGTGTCCGCTTTCGTAGAGCACGGAGCGTGTCGGCATGATCGAGCGGGCGACCTCGTCCGACAGCGGCGCGGTCGCAGCGATCGACGAAAACACCGGCACGATGGTGCGGCGAAGCGAAGGCCAGAGATCATCCGTAAACCCGTTGGTGGCGAGCAGCACCTTTTCGGCGCGCACGACCGCGCGCGGCGTCTCGATGCGCCAATGCGTGCCCTCGCGGCGCAAGGCGAGCGCCGGGGTTTCGCCGTGCACACTCGCACCGGCCGAGATCGCGGCGCGTGCCAGGCCACGGGCGTAGCTCAGCGGATGCAAATCGCCGCCGCGTGCATCCAGCATCGCGCACAGGTAGCGATCGGTGCCAGTGATCTCGCGCAATTGCTCGCGATTAAGCAGCGTCACCGGCATGCCGCGGCGAATGCACTGCTTTGCCGTGCTTTCGATCGCCGCAGCGCTTGCTTCGTTATAGGCCGCGCGCAGCGTGCCGTTCTGCCGCGCCTCGCAAGGAATCTGGTAACGACGGATCAGGTCGTGGGTAAAATTCGTTGTGCCGTAGGAAAATTCGATCATGCGGCGGCCGAGATCGGCGCCGAAATCGGCCTCGATCTGATCGGGATCGTGCTTCAGCCCCGGATTGGTGTGTCCGCCATTGTTACCGGACGCGCCCCAGCCCGGCTCCTGCGCCTCCAGCACCAGTGCCTCGACACCCTGCTCGGCCAGATGCAGCGCAGTGGACAGGCCGGTGTAGCCGCCGCCGACGATCGCGACAGAGACACTCTTGTCTGCATCGAGCGGCGGCGTGGCCACCGGCGCAACGGCGGTGTCGGCATAGAGCGAGGGCGGCAGAGGCAGGCGCGCGGGCGCGGTCATGGCGGATACCGGATCAGAGCGGATGCAACACGCGGCGCAGGAAATCCTGCGTCCGCGCATGCTGCGGTTGATTGAGCACCGTTTTCGCCGGCCCCTGCTCGACGATGACGCCGCCGTCGATGAACAGCACACGGTCCGCGACGTCGCGGGCAAAGCCCATCTCGTGGGTGACGACGACCATCGTCATGCCGTCATCGGCGAGCTTGCGCATCACGGAAAGCACCTCGCCGACGAGCTCGGGATCGAGCGCCGAGGTCGGCTCGTCGAACAGGATCGCCTTGGGCTGCATCGCGAGCGCGCGCGCGATCGCGACGCGCTGCTGCTGGCCACCGGAGAGCTGCGGCGGATGCATGTCGGCCTTTTCGGCCAGCCCCACCTGCGCGAGCAGCGCGCGGCCACGCTCCAGCGCCGCGGCGCGCGGCTCTTTCTTCACATAGAGTGGTCCTTCAACGACGTTCTCCAGCGCCGTGCGATGCGGGAACAGGTTGAAGCGCTGGAACACCATCGACACCTGTGTGCGGATCGAGACGATCGACGATGCATTGCGATCGACGCGCGTGCCCTCGACGCTGATGTCGCCGCGGTCGTAGCTTTCGAGCCCGTTGATACAGCGCAGGATGGTCGACTTGCCGGAGCCGGACGGGCCGATGATGCAGACCACCTCGCCCTTCTCGACGGACGCCGTGATGCCCTTGAGCACCTCGACCTTGCCAAAGCTCTTGTGGACGTCGTCGAGCTCTATCATCGCTTGCCGGCCCGCTTCTCGAAATGACGGACGAGCAGGATCAGCGGGATGCTCATGGTGAGATACATCAGCGCCACGAGCGTGAACACGCTGGTGTTCTTGAAGGTCGAGGACGCGATCAACTTGCCCTGGAGCGCGAGTTCGGCGACCGTGATGGTTGAGGCCTGCGACGAATCCTTCAGCATCATGATCATGACGTTGCCGTAGGGCGGCAGCACGATGCGCACCGCCTGCGGCAGCACCACGCGGCGCATGGTGAGCCACCAGCCCATGCCGATGGTCTGCGCCGCCTCGATCTGCCCCTTGTCGATCGCCTCGATGCCGGCGCGGAAGTTTTCCGCCTGATAGGCCGAATAGGCGATGCCGAGGCCGAGGATCGCGGCCTGCAAAGCCGTGAGCGTGACGCCGAGATCGGGCATCACGAAGTAGAGATAGAACAAGAGCACGATGATCGGGATGCCGCGGATCACGTTGATCACGCTGGCGCTCAGGCCGGACAGAAAGCCGATGCCGGAGACCCGCATCAGGGCCCAGACCAGCCCGAGCAGCGTCGACAGGATCAGCGAGCCGATGGTAACGACGATCGTAAGCGCGACGCCGTTCAGGAGGATCGGGAAGAACTCAATGGTGTCGCGCCAAAAGCCCTGCATCGGCGGTCAGCCCTTCAGGCCCCATTTGTCCAGGATCTTGTCCACGGTGCCGTTGGCCTTCAGCCGGCCGAGCGAGGCGTTGATCTTCCCGAGCAGCTCGGTGTCGGTCTTGCGCACGCCGATCCCGACCGAGCCGACGGTCACGGGCTTGTAGCTCGTAACGAGGCGCACCTCGGGGAAGCCGCCCTGCTTGAGGTTGTAGGCGAGGATCGGATAGTCGGCGAAGCCGGCCTTGAGACGGGCGGCGTTCACGTCGCGCAAAATGTCGGGAATGGTGTCATAGGCCTTCACGTCACTGAACAGGCCCGATTTCTTCAGCGCATCGACGAAGGCGGTGCCGACCTGGGCGCCGACCACCTCACCCTTCAGATCTTCCTGCGACGCATAGGCCTTGGTATCGCTCTTCGGCACCACGAGACCTTCGCCATAGGTATAGATCGGATCGGAGAAATCGATCACCTCCTTGCGCGGCGCGGTGATAAACATCGCGGCGGCAATGATGTCGATCTTGTTCGAGGTGAGCGAGGGGATCAGCGCCGAGAACTGCATCGGCTCGATCTGGACGTTGAGGCCAGCGTCCTTGCCGACCTCGGTGATGAGATCGACCATGACGCCCTGGATGGTGTTGGTCTTGGTGTCGAGGAAAGTGAAGGGGATACCAGTCGGGGTCGAGCCGACCTTCAGCACCTGCTGCGCGGATGCCGGCACGCTGGCTGCAAGGGCAAGCACCGCGACCGCGGCTTGAACGAAACGCTTCATCGCAATCCCCCTGTTGGGTTCGGCCGATGACGGCGCGCCCGCTTGTGACGGATATTGCGGGTCGGGCCGTTTCGGCTTATTTTCACCAGTATGAAAATTTGGTCACACTTTCGCGGACGATGCAAGCGGTTTTCATGCACATGAAGGAAGCGGTTTGACGTGAGCGGTGGCAAAAGAATGCGCAAACCGGCCGCCGCCAAGGCGGTGAAGAAGGCAAAGGCCGTCGCCAAACCGGCCGCCAAGCCGGTCGAGCCGGCGATGGACGTCGCGGTCGGACGCCGCATCCGCGATCTCAGGCGCACGCGGCAACTCTCGCTCGAAACGGTCGCCGAGCGCACGTCGCTGTCGATCGGCTTCCTCAGCCAGATCGAGCGCGGCCTGTCCTCGCCATCGCTGCGCGTGCTCGCGACACTTGCCGACGTGCTCGGCGTCGGCATCGCCGCGCTGTTCGGCGCGAGTCCGAGCACGGACGGCGCATCCGATTCCGTGGTGACGCGCGGAATGCAACGGCCGGAGCTGAAGCTCTGGCGCACCGGCATATCAAAACAGCTCCTCAGCGCCGCAGGCGCCGAGAACCGGCTCAACCTGTTCCTGGTGCATCTCGAGCCCGGCGGCTCGACCGGCGATGAACTCTACACCCATGATGGCGAAGAGGCCGGCCTCGTGCTCGAAGGCGAAATGATGCTCACGGTGGACACGGAGACGTGGTCGCTGAAGACGGGCGACAGTTTTCGCTTTGCGAGCCGCAGGCCGCACCGGTTTTCCAATCCGGCTGATGATGCGAAGGCAGTCGTGCTGTGGGTGAACTGCGTGACGGGAGCGAGTTAATCTGAGTCATTCCGGGGCGATGCGAAGCATCGAACCCGGAATCTCGAGATTCCGGGATCGCCTCTTCGAGGCGCCCCGGAATGACAGTGCAAATCACCCAAACCGGTGCGCGTAGCGATCCACCGTCAGCTCGCTGGTGTCGATCTCCGGCTTCTTGCCCGAGAGCATGTCCGCGAGGACGCGGCCGGAGCCACAGGACATGGTCCAGCCAAGCGTGCCGTGGCCGGTGTTGAGATGAAGATTCGGATAGCGCGTGGCGCCAATCACGGGCGGGCCGTCCGGAGTCATTGGCCGCAGACCGCTCCAGAAGGTCGCCCTGGAGAGATCACCACCGCGCGGGAAGAGATCCGTCACCGAGTGATCGAGCGTGGCGCGGCGCGCGGGATAGAGCTTGTCGGAATAGCCGGAGATTTCCGCGGTGCCGCCGACGCGAATGCGATTGCCCAGCCGCGTGATCGCGACCTTGTAGCTCTCGTCCATCACGGTCGATTCCGGCGCGCCGGAGGCGTCCTTGATCGGCACCGTGATCGAATAGCCCTTCACCGGAAAGACCGGCAGCGAAATCCCGAGGGGAGCAACGAGCCGCGACGACCAGCTCCCGAGCGCGACGACGTAGGCATCCGCCTGCAACAGGCCGGCGCCGGTCGCAACGCAGGTGACGCGCGAGGCGTCCGTGACGATGCCGTCGATGGACGTGTTGAACATGAAGCGGACGCCGAGCTTTTCGGCCTCCGCGGCCAGCGCCTGCGTGAACATGTGGCAGTCGCCGGTCTCGTCCTCCGGCAGCCGCAGGCCGCCGACGATCTTTTCCTTCACGCCGGCGAGCGCCGGCTCGGCCGCGATGCAGCCCTCGCGATTGAGCACTTCATAGGGCACGCCATACTGCTTCAGCACGGCGATGTCCTCAGCCGTGCCGTCGAGCTGCGCCTGGTAGCGGAAGAGCTGGAGCGTGCCCTTGGAGCGCTCGTCATATTGAATGCCGATGTCCTTGCGCAAAGCGCGCAGGCAATCGCGGCTATATTCCGCGATCGGGATCATCCGGCTCTTGTTGACGGCGTAGCGCGCGGACGTGCAGTTGCGCAGCATCTTGAGCAGCCAGACCCACATCACGGGATCGATCTTCGGCCGGATCACCAGAGGGCCGTGCTTCATCAAGAGCCATTTGATCGCCTTCACCGGCACGCCGGGGCCGGCCCAGGGCGAGGAATAGCCGGGCGAGACCTCGCCGGCATTGGCAAAGGACGTCTCGAGCGCCGGCTCGCCCTGACGGTCGACGACCGTCACCTCATGGCCGGCCCGCGCGAGGTAGTAGGCAGAGGTGACACCGATGACACCGCTGCCGAGGATCAGGACTTTCACGTTTCGCACCACTCCCGCGGCGTTTGTCGCGCCGCTAGCAAGAACAAGGGGTCGAGATCCGCGAGAGCAATTATCAAGCCACGCGCTTGATGGCGTCGCCGAGAATCGAGACCATCTGGTCGATGTGGCTCTTCTCGACGATCAGGGGCGGCGACATCGCGAAGGAGTCGCCGCTCATGCGCAGATAGAGGCCAGTGTTGAAGCAGTCGACCATGATGTCATAGCCGCGCGCACCAACCGCACCATCACGGGGCGAGACCTCGACCGCGCCCATCAGGCCGCAATTGCGGATGTCGACGACGTTCGGCAGGCCTTTGAGCGAATGCAGCGCATCGCGCCAGTAGTCGGCGATGTCAGCGCCGCGGGTGAGCAGGCCCTCATCCTTGTAGATGTCGAGCGTCGCGATGCCGGCGGCGCAGGCGACAGGATGTGCCGAATAGGTGTAGCCGTGGAACAGCTCGATCTGGCCCTCCGGGCCGATCATCAGACCATCGTGAACCTTGCGGCTCGCGAACACGGCGCCGCAGGGCACGGTGCCGTTGGTGATGCCCTTGGCCGTCGTCATCAGGTCCGGCGTGACGCCGAAGAAATTGGCGGCGAACGGCGTACCGAGGCGACCGAAGCCGGTGATGACCTCGTCGAAGATCAGGAGAATGCCGTGCTTGTCGCAGATCTCGCGCAGGCGCTTGAGATAACCTACCGGCGGCGGCAGCACCGCGGTCGAGCCCGGCACCGGCTCGACGATCACGGCGGCGATCGTCTCGGCGCCGTGCAGCGCGACGAGGCGCTCGAGATCGTCGGCGAGCTCGGCGCCATGCGCCGGCTGGTCCTTGGCAAAGGCGTTGCGGGCAAGATCATGGGTGTGGCGGATGTGATCTACGCCGGGCAGATGCGTTGCAAAGGCGCGGCGGTTCGCCACCATGCCGCCGACCGACATGCCGCCGAAGCCGACGCCGTGATAGCCGCGCTCGCGGCCGATCAGGCGGGTGCGGCTCGACTGGCCGGTGGCGCGATGATAGGCGAGCGCGATCTTGAGCGCAGTGTCGACCGACTCGGAGCCGGAATTGGTGAAGAAGATACGATCGAGGCCCTTAGGCGCGATCTCCGCGAGCCGCTCGGCGAAGTCGAACGAAAGCGGATGACCCATATTGAATGACGGCGCGAAGTCGAGCGTCATGAGCTGCTTCTCGACCGCAGCCGCAATCTGCTTGCGGCCGTGGCCGGCGTTGACGCACCACAGGCCCGCCGAACCGTCGATCACCTTGCGGCCGTCGACGCTGGTGTAATGCATGCCCTCAGCCGAGGAGAACAGGCGCGGCGCCTTCTTGAACTGCCGGTTGGCCGTGAACGGCATCCAGTGCGAATCGGTCTTGATGGTGTTCGGAATCTGGTGAAGGGTCACGGGCCGCTCCTTTGCTGACCCTCTAGCAGAGCCACGGCTTTAAAAGCGCAACAAGTCCTTTTCTGTGCGCCAGCAACCCATTGATCTAGCTGGGGCTGCCGGTCCATATTTGCGCGATCCGCAACACCTGCAACAGGGATTTGCACCATGAGCGTCGACATCGGTGGACGGCTGCGATTCATCCGGGCCCGCCACAAGCTGTCGCAGCGCGAGCTCGCCAAACGCTCCGGCGTCACCAATTCGACGATCTCGCTGATCGAATCCAACCAGATGAACCCCTCCGTCGGCGCGCTCAAGCGCATCCTCGACGGCATTCCGATGGGGCTCGCCGAGTTCTTCGCGCTGGAGCCGGAAAAGCGGCGCAAGATCTTCTACCGCACGGAGGAGCTGACCGAGGTCGGCAAGAAGCCGATCTCCTACCGCCAGGTAGGCGACAATCTGTTCGGCCGGAGCTTGCAGATCCTGAAAGAACGCTACGAGCCCGGCAGCGACACCGGCCGCGTGCCGCTCGTGCATGACGGCGAGGAGGGCGGCGTGGTGATCTCCGGCAAGCTCGAGGTCACCGTCGAGGACGAGCGGCGCATCCTCAATCCCGGCGATGCCTATTATTTCGAAAGCCGCAGGCCGCACCGCTTCCGCTGCGTAGGCGGCAAGCCGTGCGAGGTGATCTCGGCCTGCACGCCGCCGACCTTCTGAGGTGCTGGCAGACCCGCCGCTATGCTTGCGCAGGGTCAAGGAATACAGTCCGCGGTGATGCGCCGGATAAACTGCAACCGCCGTCCATCACGTTTGAGCCATCTCAATTCCCGCGCACCGAATCTCGCCTAGGGTCCGCCCCGTAGCCGAACAACCTGGCGCAAAGGTGCTGAGGTTATGGCCCCGGACTCCTAGGCACTCCGGGGCCGCTTCGTCTTGGTCCGGCTCCTGCTGAACCCCGCGCACAAGGCAGGCGACCAAAGGGGCAGGTGTGATCCCCTTTGGACCCAAGAGCTGCCCGCCCATGCCCGCGCCCTTCCGTTTCGCCCTCTTCGCCGCGATGGTTTCGCTTGCCCCGGCCACCTGCCAGGCGATGGACGACTATCTCCGCGCCAGCAGCAGCGCGCCCACGGGAATCGTGCTGTGCGGCGCGGTCAATGGCGACGGCAGCCGCATCAAGACGGCGGCGGCCTGCAAGAAAGCCGGCTACGACAAGCTCGTAGCCGCGATCGATAAATCGTTCGATGCCGCGCTCGCCAAAACACCCGGCAATATCCGGCCGCTCATCAAGCGCGACCAGGCCTGGTTCAACGAGATGATCCTCGGGGCCGCCGATACCATGCAGGAGGTCGACGAGGCCGAGCTCCGTGACAATTTCATCGCAACGCTCCGCCGGCGCACGAGGGTGCTCGACGAGATCGCCATCGGATTCGGCCACAGCGGGCTGGCCGGCAAATGGACCAACGCGTTCGGCGGCCTGATCGTCACGCCGGCCGCGAACGGCGGCTATGATCTCGCCGTCGACATGAACGCCGATTACGGCAGCGACAAGCATCGCCAATGCAAATTGAAGGCCACGGTGACGTCCGGCACGGGCGGCTGGCTGAGCGGCCCGCTCCCACCACCCGCTGCCAAGCCCTCGGACACCGGAGACAAGGCGAAGTCGGGCGATGCCAATAGCAAGTCGGCAAGACCGCCGGCGATCAAGATCCGGCGCCAGGGCGATACGCTTCGCGTCGTCATGATCGACGGCGACGACGGCTCGAGCGAGGACCGCGACGATTGCGATTATCTCTGGCAGATCACTGGCACTTATTTCGCGAGCGGCAAATCAGGCACGACAGACAAGATCGATACGTCATTCGTCGTCCCGACGTTCGACTGCACGCGCCCGGACACCGCGACGGAGGAGGAGATCTGCTCCGATCCGGATCTCGCCGAGAACGACCAGCGACTGAACCGGGCCTGGAAGGCGTTGCTGCCGCGGCTCGACGACGCGACACGGCATGCACTGACGGACGACCAGCGCAATTGGGTGCACGCCCAGGCCGAAGAATATCCTGAATTCCTGCACCCCGCCTGGGAGAAGCAGACCTCGGAGATGCATTTCACGGCAAACGCGCGCGACCATGTCGACGCCCTGCAACGCGAGCGTATCGCGCTGCTCGAAGGCTTTGACGACAAGCGCACGGGTCTTGCCGGCGTCTGGCTCGCCTACAATGCGGTCATCAAAATCACCATCGACAAGGACGGCCAGTTGAAGGCCAAAGGCTGGAAATGGGACCAGGGCGACTGGAAGGCCGGCTGCGACTATGAGATGAGCGGCGGCGTCAGTGACGGGACATTCCGGTCGGATGAGAAGCGCAAGAATCCGGATACGCTTGAGCGCGACCACGCCATGCTGATTGTCAACCGGCTCAACGACGATTTTGCAAAAAAGCGCAGCGGAGCGAACGACACCGACGAACAGAAATGCAAGCGGCGGCTCGACATCTCCTCGACCGCACGGCTGTTTCCTGCCCCGTCCTCCCCAGACATCGACAATATGCCGGGCGAGATCCGCTAGGCGGGCCGAAACTATTCCGGCCCGCCCGCCGCCTCGGAGCGTTTTCCAGCGAAGTGGACACCGGTTCGCGTGAAGAAAACGCGTCAAAACAAGAATCTAGAGCTCCGTTCCGATTCAATCGGAACGGAAACGGCTCTAGAGCGGCGTCAGCAGCTCCTCGATCCGGATCGGGAAACGGCGCACGCGCACGCCCGTCGCATGCCAAACTGCATTCGCCACCGCGCCGGCGCTGCCGGTGATGCCGATCTCGCCGACGCCCTTGATGCCGAGCGCGTTGACGTGCGGATCGTGCTCCTCGACCGTCAGCACGTCCATCGGCGGCACGTCGGCATTCACGGGGATGTGGTACTCGCCGAGATCAGCATTCATGATCCGCCCCGTTCGCCGGTCGGTGATGGCTTCCTCGTGCAGCGCAAAGGACAGGCCCCAGATCATGCCGCCGAGGAGCTGGCTGCGCACCAGATGCGGATTGATGATACGGCCCGCGGCGAATGCGCCGACCATGCGCGAGACCCGAATCTGGCCGAGCTCGGAATCGACCTTCACCTCGGCAAACACGGCGCCATGCGCATGCATGGCATAGTCGGTTTGCGCCGTCGGGTTCGGTGCGCCGGTGCCGCGCGCATCGATCTCGGCTAGGCCGGCCCGCGCGAGGATATCGGCATAGCTTTCGCCACGACTCTCGTCGTCGCGACGGAACAGTTTTCCATCGCGCGCAACCACGCCGGCATTGCCGGCGCCGAACAGCGGCGAACGCTCGTCGCGAGTGGCGAGATCGGCGAGCCTCGCAATCACCGCGGCGCCGGCATTGTGGATCGCATTGCCCGCGGTCGCGGTATGGGCCGAGCCGCCGGCAATGCCGCCGTCGGGCAGGTCCGAGGTGCCGGAGCGAAACTCGACGCGATCGACGTCGAGGCCAAGGCCATCGGCGGCGATCTGGGCAAGCGCGGTCCAGGCGCCCTGCCCCATGTCATGCGCGCCGATCTCCATCACGCCGGTACCATCGCGGCGGATCGCCGCGCGCGCCTCCGCCTGGAACATCAGCGCCGGGAAGGTCGCGGTGCCCATGCCCCAGCCGACAAGGAGGCCGGAATCATCACGCATCTGCCGCGGCGCAAGCGGCCGCTTCGCCCAGCCGAAGCGCGCCGCGCCCTGCTCGTAGCAGGCACGCAGTGCCTTGGACGAAAATGGCTTGCCGGTGGTCGGCTCGACCTCGGCATAGTTTGTCAGGCGAAACGCCAGCGGGTCCATGCCGCAGGCGAGCGCCATCTCGTCGATCGCACTTTCGAGCGCAATCGATCCGGTTGCCTCACCGGGCGCGCGCATGAACAGTGGCGTGCCCGTGTCGACGCGCGCCGCCTCGTGCGAGCTCCTGATCGCGGGGCTCGCGTAGAGCGTATGCGAAGCGTCCGCGGCGGGCTCGTAGAAATCGTCGTAGCTGCTCGACACGGTCTTCGCATGGTGATCGATCGCGGTGAAGCGCCCTTCCGCGTCGATGCCCATCCGCAAGCGCTGCCGCGTCGGCGCGCGATGGCCAACCGGGCCATACATTTGCTCACGGCGCAGCACGAGCTTCACCGGCTTGCCGACCAGCTTCGCCGCCATGACGCCGAGGATCTGCGGTCCCGTCAAAAATCCTTTCGAACCAAAACCGCCGCCGAGGAAGGGGCTGCAAATCCTGATCTTTTCCGGCACGAGGCCGAACAGCTCGGCGACGCGGGCGCGCGCCATCACCATGGCCTGGCTCGGCGTATCGATCGAGAGCGTGTCGCCATCCCAGCTAGCTACGATCGCGTGCGGCTCCATGGCGTTGTGATATTGCGGCGGCGTCTCGTAGGTTGCCTCAATTCGCTTTGCGGCCGCAGCGAGCCCGGCATCGATATCGCCATGCTGCACTTCCGCAGGATTGCCGACGCCGACGACGGGCGGCGCAAAGGTTTCGCCGGCATCGAGACCGACCCGCGGTGCAAGCGCGTCATAACGCGGCGCCAGCAGCGCCGCGCCTTCGGTCGCCGCCTCCAGCGTCTCGGCGATCACGACGGCGATCGGCTGATTGGCGTAGCGGATCTCGTCGCTCTGCAGGACCTCCATCCGGAACACGAACGGGTTGGTCTTGATGTCGGGGTCGATCGCGAGCTCAGGCCGGTGCTTCGACGTCATGACGTCGACCACGCCCTTGTGGCCCTTGGCCGCCGCCACATCCAGTGCCGCCACGCGGCCGCGCGCGATGCTCGACACTGCGATCACGGCAAACAGCATGCCCGGCGGATGGTGGTCCGCGGCGTAGGCGGCCTGCCCCTTGACCTTCAGAACGCCGTCACGGCGGGTCAGCGGCTGGCCGATGTTCGAGCCGTGGCGGATGTGAGCGGGTGCGGAGGTGAGGCTGATCTCAGGCATGCAGGGCTCCGGAAGCAAAGGGAGAGGCCGGCAGCGCCGGAATGCGCGCGGGCGTTCCAGCAGCGGCTAGGGTCAGCGCGCGCACGACGATGCGGCGCGCGAGCTCGATCTTGAAGGCGTTGTCGCCGGATGGCTTTGCATCCGTAAGCGCGGCTTGCGCGGCTTCGCTGAAAGCGGACGGCTCAGGCGCGGCACCTTTCAGCACCGCTTCCGCAGCGCGGGCACGCCAGGGCTTTGCAGCGACACCGCCGAGCGCAAGCCGGGCCTCGCGGATCTTGCCATTCTCGATCCTCAGCGCGGCCGCGGCGGACACCACGGCAAAAGCATACGACGTGCGCTCGCGAACCTTGAGATAGCGCGCATGGCCTGCGAAATCGCGCGCCGTAGCCGGCAAGCGCACCGCCACGATCAGATCACCCGGCTCGAGCGCGGTCTCCCGCTGGGGCGCAGCACCCGGCAGGCGATGCAGTTCATCGAGCGGCAGCTCGCGCCGGCCGCTTTTGCCTTCGATCTCGACGATGGCGTCGAGCGCAACCAACGGCACGCAGAAATCAGAGGGATGGGTCGCGATGCAGTTCTCGCTCCAGCCGAGCACGGCATGCAGCCGGTTCTCGCCGCCGCGTGCGTCGCAACCGCTGCCGGCCTCACGCCGGTTGCAGCGGCTGGTGGGGTCATAGAAATACGCACAGCGCGTCCGTTGCAGGAGATTGCCGCCAACGGTCGCGGCATTGCGGAGTTGCGCGGAGGCGCCCGACAGCAGCGCTTCGGCGATCGCCGGATGGGCCTTTGCGAAGGCCGCGTCATGCGCGAGATCGGCATTGCGCACGAGTGCACCGATGCGCAACGCACCGTCGGCGAGGTGTTCGATCTTATCGAGTCCCTGAAGATGCGTGACATCGACCAGACGATCCGGGCGGCTGACGCCGCCCTTCATCAGGTCGAGCAGATTGGTGCCGGCGGCAAGGTAGGTCGCGCCGGGCTGCGCGGCGGCGGTGACGGCCTCGGCGATGGTCGCGGGCCTGACGTAATCGAACGGCTTCATGCGGAGCGCCTCTGATTGGCTTCACTGGTCTGCACCTCGAGCACCGCATCGACGATGCCGGCATAGGCGCCGCAGCGGCAGAGGTTGCCGCTCATGCATTCCCTGATACGTTCGGGATCATCGCCCGCCTGCGCTTCCCGCATCATCCCGATCGCGCTCATGATCTGGCCGGGCGTGCAGAAGCCGCATTGAAAGCCGTCATGAGCGATGAAGGCGGCCTGCACGGGATGAAGCTGGTCGCCGCGCGCGACGCCCTCGATAGTGAGGATGTCGGCGCCGTCATGGCTGATGGCGAGCGCGAGACAGGAGTTGATCCGCTTGCCGTCGACCAGGATGGTGCAGGCGCCGCACTGGCCGCGGTCGCATCCCTTCTTGGTTCCGGTCAGTTGCAGACGCTCACGCAAGAGATCGAGCAGCGTGACTCTGGGATCGTCGAGTTGAAAATCGCGCCGCGCACCGTTCACGGTGAGGCTGATGGAGTGGGTCATACAGGGCTCCGATCAGATATGGACATGGTCGATCGCATGCGCGCCACCGCCGTGGCCGCAGTCGATCTGTCGCCACCCGAAGGCAAATCGAGCCGGCGTGCCAGCGGATATACGGAGGCACCCTCCACTTAGCAAGAGGGTGCAAAATTCCTGGAATTCGTCAAAACCCCGTGCGCAAACAACGCGATGAGTGACGCAAAGGGTTCAATCTAACCAGATCGTGATCTAGATTGGTCTGCATGGACGAGCAGGTCGACCACATCCGGAAACCCCGCGCCGACGCCGTGCGCAATCGCGAGCGCGTGCTGGAGGCTGCGAAAGCCGTGTTCAGCGCGGGCGGGCCGGAGGCGAGCCTGGAAGCCGTTGCAAAACGCGCCGGCGTCGGCATCGGCACGCTCTATCGTCATTTTCCGACGCGCGAGGCGCTGTTCGAGGCAGTGTATCGCCGCGAGGTCGAGCAGCTCGGCGAGCTCGCCGAGCAACTCAGAAGCGCAAAGGATCCGGTCGATGCGCTGCGGCGCTGGCTGCGCTCGAACGTCGAGTTCGTCGCGACCAAGAAGGGCATGTCGGCAGCGCTGGCGCTCGCGGTGCAGAGCGGCTCGGAGCTGCATGCCTTTTCGTTCGAGCGCCTGACCAAAGCCATCGGCTCACTGCTCGACCGCGCGGTTGCAGCCGGCCAGATGCGGGCCGACATCAGTCCCGAGGACCTGCTGCGTGCATTCTTCGGCATGTGCTACATGCACGACCAGCCCGGCTGGCAATCGACCGCGCTCAGGCTGCTCGACGTGTTCGTCGACGGGCTTCGCGTGCAGCCCAAACCATCACCGCGCGCGACCGTCAAAAAGACAAAACCGGCGGCGAAGAAAAAACGATAGTACGGAGCCAGAGATGCGCATTGCGGTGTTGCTGATCACGTTCCTCCTGAGTTTTACCGCTGCGCAGGCCGACGACATCGCAGCCGCCAAGAGCGTGATCCGCGCCCAGGAGCAGGCTTTTGCCCGCAACGATGCCGCGGCCGCCTATTCCTATGCCGCACCCGAGATCAAGAAGATCTTCCCGGCTGCCGACATCTTCATGGCGATGGTGGAGAATGCCTACGCACCGATCTATAGGCACAAGAGTTTTGAGTTCGGCGAGACCAAGGTCGATGGCGACTGGATCGGCCAGCACGTCGACATCATCGATGCCAACAACGAAGCTTGGGACGCGCTCTACACGCTCGAGCAGCAGAGCGACGGCAGCTACAAGATCACGGGGTGCTCGCTGTTGAAGGCGGGACAGGCGGTCTAGGGCGTGGACTCTCGTGTCTGCGATGTCCGTCTAACCTTCAACAGCGCCGCAGATGCCGCCATTGGATGAGGTCCGAGAAGGGCCATTCCCTACCAAGAGTATCGACGATCGCGCTGATACTCCGTGCGGCTCTAGCTCGTCGGCATGTTGTTCCAGATGTCGCAATGCAGACGCCACCGGCCATCCGGGCATCTGAGCCAGACAACAAGGTATTTTGCCTTTGCTTGCCCGGTGTCGGTTTCGCCAATCTCGTAGGCTGTGTCGCCGGCGACCTCGAGCTCAGTGGTCTTGAATGTGAGGTCGCTCCGCTCGAGTGCCGCGCGCCAAAACTCCTCTATCGCCTTCCTTCCCGAAAGGATCGGCGCACCCGGCGGCAGAACCTTGGCATCTTCGGTAAAGAAGCCAGCCACACCCAAATAATCCTTGCGGGCGGCGGCGGCTCCAAAGTTGCGAATTTCCAGTTCAATAGCCTGTCGACGCTCATCAGAGTTCATAACGATCCTCCTGCTGAAGCTACAACACGCCACGCACCCACGATGTCGATCCCCTCGTCCTTACCAAGAACCAGATTAGCCTATCAAAATTGGCACGCTATGTCTCTTTCGGGGCAAAATGCGAAGAACTCGGTGTGAGCAAATCTAGTCCGCTATACCGCCGTGTCCGGACCTCGACGAGGCGCGTGCCCACTTCGCTGATGGGCCAAAAGCCGGCATCGGCTCGTTTATTCGATTACCTCGTCGGCGAGTTGCTGAAGCTGCCACGGGATTTCGACGCGAAGCGCCTTCGCGGTTTTGAGATTGATAACCAACTCGAACTTAGTCGCCTGCTGCACCGGCGTATCGGCCGGCTTTTCTCCCCTGAGGATGCGACCGACATATATTCCTACCAGACGATAAAGGTCGGCGGGGTTGGTCCCGTAACTTATCAAGCCGCCGGCTGCGGGGTACTCGCGCCATGCCGCGACGGAAGGGACGGCATACCGGACGGCCAGAGCTGCGATTTGCCTGCGCTGGTTGAAATAAAATCCATCGGCCCCAATCACAATCGCGCGGGCGCCTAGGGCGACCAGATCCGGAAATGAAGCATCAATTTCATCTTGAAGNGTCGCCTCAGCGACATGCAGTTGCAGCCCCAGAGATCGCGCCGCAGCTTCAACTACCCGGCGTTCCGCCTTTTCAAATGGATTTGCTGGATTTGTCAGCAGTGCGATAGTCGCCGCAGTGGGTGCCAATTGATGCAACAGATCGAGCCGCCTCGCGACCACAGGGACCTCAAGCATGGC
>NZ_AXAS01000046.1 GCF_000472925.1 Bradyrhizobium sp. Ec3.3 | reverse complement strand
CTATCGCACAGCGCCTCGTCAGAGAGATTGTGCATGTGCTTGAGGATGAACAGTCCGGCTACCAATCGTGTCGGCAACGGTGGCTGCCCCGGCCCGAGGCGACAGACCGAACTGAAGCGTCCCGCCAGGAAGTCCCAATCGATCTCCGCCGCCAGACGCACCAACGGATGGCGAAGGTTGATGATCTTCTCCAGAGATGGACGAAACAGATCGTCCTGACGATCGTCGCGCGGATGGCTCATGGGTTCTCCCCAACAGCGAATCTCGCCGTCAAAGGAATCACGAAGTCGCCAAATCCGGAATCCAAAAACGCAAGAAAACCAACACCTACCTACGGCTTTCTTGCACAATCGAATACTTCCTCACGTCAAATCACAGCGACAGACCAATTGCTTCCGAATTCTTCACGGGCGACTATTGAAACGCTTGAACTCTCGCTCCAATCCATCATGGGCCCAATTTGAGCTAGCTCCAGCCAAACTACGGCAATCCAAGCTGGGTACGCAACGCTGCCCGCCTGTGAAGCCTTATGACGCCAGAGTCGCAACGCTCTCTGGCGCGCTTCCAGCATCATTTCGCATCATCAAGCGACAGAGAGCGAAATTGGCTTGGAGGTCGCGAATGAGATTCTACGCGCGTGTGTTCGACGAACAAGGGCGACACTATGAAGCCGACGACAGAAGGGGCGACGCGCGCGTCAATTGGGATTGTCGCGGGCTCTGGCCCTGAGGCCGGAATCGATCTTTGGAGCAAGGTTCTTGCCCGCAACCAGACGCTTTTTGGCGGGGATTTCCGCGGAGATCTCGACGCCCCGCGGGTGGTGGTCTTGTCGGAGCCCACGTTGGGGCTGTCGATGGACCTTCAAGAGAACGAAGAAATTGTCTGGCACAGCCTCAAGCAAACGATCGCCGCGATAGCCGTACAGGCGGACGCTTATGCCGTTGCCTGCAACACTCTCAACTTGTTTGCGCCTCGCATCATCTCGCTTGGCCTGCCAGGGGAATTCGTGTCCTTCCAGTCTGCGCTCTCCGCCTGGGTTGCATGTAACCGCGTCGACAGCATTGCCCTTCTGGGTGCCGCTCCGGTCACGAGCCTTGGGCCATGGTCTGCCTATCGATCGCTGCAGGAAATCGTGGCGATCGAGACGCCGGCCGATACCGCGGAGCTGCACAACCTCATTCTCGACGTGAAACGTCTCGGCAGTCGTGATCCCTCGCTGCGGCCACGCCTTCGGACCCTCGTCGACAGACTGACGTCGGATCATGTCATTCTCGCTTGCACCGAATTGCCGCTGATCTCGGATATCGAAACCAACAAAATGCTGATCGACGTCACCGACCTGGTCGCACGCGAACTGGTTGACCGTTCGCTTGCCGGAAGGCAGGGCATGCCGCGACCAGGCCTTCAAACATGATGTCGGGCGCCCCCGGCGGCATCGGCGGCGCGGTGTCAATGGACGCGGACGCAGATCGCAAAGCCAAGGTGTCGGACGAGCGCTGCCGCGAAATCCTGCTCATTCACACAGGCGGAACGATTGGCATGCGTGGGTCTGCCGACGGACTGACGCCAGCCGCGGGCGTGCTGGAGGACGCCGCCGCTACGCTTGGACCGCCCGGCGCGCGCTTGTCGATCTGCTCGTTCGACCCCCTTGTCGATAGCGCCGACATTGGCCGCGAACACTGGAACCGGATTATTTCACATCTCGAAGGCTGGTCCGGCGACGGCGCTGTCGTCACGCATGGCACGGATACGATGAGCTTCACCGGAGCCGCGCTCAGTCAGTCTCTGGCGGGTGCGCCATTTCCGATTATCCTGAGCGGTGCGATGCGCCCACTCGGCACGGGCGGCGACGCTGAGTCGAATCTTGCACTCGCACTTCAATCGGCCCTCACCGCACCACCCGGCGTGTGGCTCGCTTTCGCTGGGCGCACGATCGCGGCGTCCGGACTGGTCAAGCGCCACTCCCTCGCGCCAGACTCCTTTCGCTCCGTCACACCCCCGATTGGCGCGCCGCAGTTTCGCCCACGGCGTTTCGGCGACGTACGCGTGTCGATTCTCACGATTTCTCCCGGCGTGCCCGCACGCATGGTTTCAGCCGCACTGGCGGAGTTGGATGGCGCGGTCATACGGCTGTTTGGAGCGGGCACGATCACGAGCAACAATGATCTCCTTGATGCTTTCGATGCTGCTATCCGAAGGGGATGTCGGTTGCGGGCAGTTAGCCAGTGCGAGCAAGGCGGCCTCACACCCGGCGCTTACGCAGCCGGCGCCCCACTCTGGCGTCTTGGCGTGGAGAATGGCGACGAGGAAACGGCCGAGGCAGCGCTCGTCCGGCTTTGGCTGGAATTGTCCGAGGCGCTACCGGATCACGATCACGCGCGGCAAACGCCTTCAAGTCGCGCTTAGCGCGGTGTCGTGAACGGCGGCTGCTGCATCATGCGTCAACCGGATAAAACAGCGGTACGCCCGGCTGCATCGTATTGTCGATCATGTCCCGTATCGATCGCGGGATCGCCGCCGCATCGGGCGCAAACAGCCCGCAATTCTTCAACGCGGGCCGGATTGCGATCTCCGCGCCCAACCATTCGAAGAGCACGCGGGAGCAGGCAATTCTGCGCTGGCTTCCGGACGACACGCCCATGATCAGCCCGGTCAGCCGGGCGATCTTGTTGCGCCGTGAAGGGAACAGAATGGTCTGAGTAACCTCGTTGCTGGTCAGCGTCTCGGAATCGATCAGAAATATCCGATCCTCGAGAAACAAGGCGGCGCCGGAGTATCGGCACTTGTAGGCGGCCCCCCGCCGCTCTGGATCGGAGAAGTGTTCGATGCGCCGGTAGTAGACCTGGTTCTGGTGCGTGAACAGATGCATGAGTCCGCGCAGGATCTTCCCCGGCGAGCTCATCGAATAGTAGTACACGTAGTAGTATCCGACGTAGCCCCGCAGCGTTGGCAGCGACGCCGCGCGCAGCTTGTCGATGGAGTCTGCGTAAGGCGGACGCGGCTTCGACGTACGCCGCTTGAGCGATATGATGCGCGCGAACTGCGTGGGTGGCAGATGAAACTCCGTCGCTTCAACCCCAAAATAATCGCACAAGCGATTGAGAATATTGGGCGACGGACGCGCCGCCGCGCGCAGATAGCGGTTGAACTGCGTACGGTTGATGTCGAGGCGACGACAGACCTCCGAAACGGATGGCGCGTAACTGCAGGCCAGACGAAGATTCTCCGCAAAGGATCGCTGCATCTCGCTGGCGGAATCCTCCGCCGATTTCACAATGACTTTCGCCTGGACCATTCGCACCTGACGCTATTTGATGCTCCAAAAGCATAATATGGAAACCCCGCGGCGGCGCAAGCAGAGACGCCTCGATCAGTGATCCCCCGTGGATCATCGCACCGATTTGGATGCCACGGCCGACGGAGATCCCCCGACAAGAAAGACAGCGATTGCCGAACTGGCGCCGTTCGCCAACGCAGCGCGCGGTCGCCAAATGTCCAGTTTTTAGGCTTCAACTGCCGCTCTGATCGGCAGGAAGACGGGATGTCGTCGAGCGTTGGCAGTCACCAGCCTCGCCATATCTCGCAACGCCCCACCCTGCCCGGCCGGCCGCGGGCCGGACGAAGCTGCCGCCAATCAGTTCTCCAAATGCCCGACACCGATGGCATAAGGCCTTTCGCTCTGACCAGACATTCTGGCGCTATTTGATGCTGCGTGAGCATAAGCAAACGTCATGATGACGCAAGCCGCCAAATAGCCAGCGGAAATCCCCCAATCGATGATCCCATCCCAGGCGTGTTTGTGCCGATCTGGGTAAGCCGATCGGGCGCTCTCGAAAAGGGGGAAGTCACCATGAAATTGATGAAGACGCTAGTTGCGGCAACCACCGGCCTGATGCTGCTCTCCTGCGCGGCGTTCGCGGAAGACAAAGGTGCAATCAAGATAGTCACGCAATCGCCTCTCTCGGGACAACAATCCGTGGCGGGCGAAGGCATCATGCTCGGCGCTCAGCTGGCCGTCGCCCAGTTCGGCAAGCAGCTGACCGACATGGGCTTCCAACTCTCGCTCCAGCCGGAGGACGACCAGGCCACGCCGAACGTCGGTGTCGCCAACGCCAACCGGATCCTCAACGACCCCGCGGTGCTCGGCGTCGTCGGCCACTACAATTCCGGCGTGGCGATTCCGTCCTCTGAGGTCTATGCCAAAGACAATCTCGCGATGGTCTCGCCGGCCAACACGAATCCGGCGATTACCGATCGTGAGACGACGCACGCCATCGCGAACCGCATCTGCGGCCGCGACGACGTTCAAGGGCCGGCAGGCGCCAATTTCGCGACCGAGACGTTGAAGGCAAAGAAGCTCTACATCATCAACGATAAGTCGGCCTATGGCTCCGGCATCGCCCAGACTTTTGAAGCAGCGGTTCGGAAGAACGGCGCCAATGTCATCCTGTCCACCGGCATGGACCAGAATGAGACCGACTTCTCGTCGATCCTCAATCGCGCTCGTGTCGACCAGCCCGATCTCATCTACTACGGTGGCACCTACCCCCAGGGCGGCCTGATCATCAAGCAGATGCGGCAAAAGGGCCTCAAGGCGGCCTTCCTTGGTGGCGACGGTTTGGACAGCGGCGACCTGCAAAAGATCGCCGGGCCGGAGAACATGACGAACGCCTATTTTACGACGACGGCGCTGCCGCTGTCGCAAATGCCGGCCGCCGCGGCCTTCGCACAGACTTATAAGGCCAAGTTCAACAAGGAGCCCGAGGTTTACTCCGCCTACGGCTATGACAGCGCGCGCGTGATCATCGAGGCGATCGTCGCCGCCGCGAAGGCAAAGGGCGGCGCCATTCCCAGCCGCGCTCAGGTCGCAGCGGCCGTTCGCGAGGTCAAGTTCGACGGTGTGACCGGCTCGATCGCCTTCAATAATCGCGGCGACATCGCGAGCGCGAAATACGTCGTGATCGAAGCTGGCAAGTCCGCTGATGCCAACAAGATCGTAAAGATCATCGATGTCGCCGCCCCCGGCGGCTCCTGACCAGGTCGCGATCGATGTCCACGACGGCCGCGGGGTCTCTCCGCCCCGCGGCCATCCCTTCCGGTCCCCGACTTAGACGCGGCGCCCGCCGCAATGGCGTTCTTCGGAAAACTTCGACATGTCCTTCCAGTTGGCTCTCGAATTGCTTCCACCGACCCTGGCGGATGGGCTCATCCTCGGCCTCCTCTATGCCACGATCGCGCTCGGCTACACGATGGTCTACGGCGTCCTGGGCCTGATCAATTTTGCCCACTCTGAAATCTTCATGGTGGGCGCCGTCGTCGCGGTCGAACTGCTCACCTATGTCCTCGCCGGCTCCCCGCTCCACCCCGTCCTGCAACTGGCGCTCGCCATGATTGTCGCGGCTGCGGTCTCAGCCGCACTCGCCGGACTCGCCGAGCGGGTCGCCTACCGGCCCTTGCGACGTTCGAACGCGCCAAAGCTGGCGCCGCTTATCACAGCCATCGGCATCAGCCTCTTCCTGCAGGACGCCGTGCGCTTCGTCGAAAGCCTGTTCGGCCAATTCATCCGGCCATTCCCCTCGATGCCCTTCTTCGACATTCCGCTGCCGCTGACACCTAACGACAGCATTCCAATGAAATCGGTCGTCATCCTGATTGCCGCCGGAGCGATGCTGGTGGGGCTCAGGTATACCGTCAACCAAACGCGCCTTGGAAAGGCGATCCGCGCAGTCGCCACCGACCGCATGGCGGCGAGCCTGATGGGCATCGACGTCAATCGTATCGTCATGCTGACATTTCTCATCGGTGGCGCGCTCGCCGGCGTCGCGGGAACGCTCTATGCGCTGCAGTTCGGGCGAGTTGATCCGTTCTCCGGGTTCATACCCGGCCTGAAAGCGTTCACCGCCGCGGTCCTCGGTGGAATCGGGTCGATCCCCGGCGCCATGGTTGGCGGCATCGTGCTCGGCCTGATCGAGATGTTGATCGGTACATTCGTTCCTATCCTGACGAACAACGCCATAGGGACCGAATACAAGGACATTTTCGCGTTCGGCATACTCATCCTCATTCTGATCTTCAAACCCACCGGCCTGCTCGGGCGTCCCTCCACGGAAAAGGTTTGATTCATGGCCCACGGCTTTTTTCCCGGCAGATCCGCGTGGTTGATCGCCTACACGCTGGTCGTAACCCTGCTGTGCGTGCTCGTCTTCACCGGCAACGGCCTGATCGACACCGTCGCGTTCCTCGCGCTTCTTGCGCCGCTCTTCATAGCCAGCGACTTCGACAAGTGCGATCCGCGCGTCGGCATGCCCGTGCTGGCCTTCGTGTTGCTGTGCGCGTTGCCGCTGGTCGGAATGCGCAACACCTTCTATCTCGATGTCGCCATTCAGGTCGGCATATTCGCGGTGCTGGCGCTGGGACTGAACATCGTGGTCGGCTTCGCGGGCCTGCTGGATCTCGGTTTCATCGCGTTCTTCGCGGTTGGCGCTTACCTGTGGGCCATTGTCAGCTCTCCCCACGGAGCCGCATTGCTCGGCACGGGATTTCCGCTGCAAGGCGATGCGTTTTTCGTCATCGCGATCGTCGCCGTCTTCGTCGCCGCCGGTACGGGCGCGCTGCTCGGCTTACCGGTACTGAGGTTGAAAGGCGACTATCTCGCCATTGTCACGCTGGGTTTCGGCGAGGTCATCCGCGTCCTCGCCAATAACCTCGACAAACCCTTGAACATCACAAACGGCCCGCAGGGAATCGCGGGAATCGCGCAGCCGCTCACGGAGGTTGCCGGTACGCTCGCAACCACCACGGCCCCGGCCTTCAAATGGCAGGCGTTGATCTACTATGCTGTCGTGCTCACGCTGGTTCTCGTCGCCGTGCTGGCCAATCGCAGGCTGGACAGCTCCAGCATCGGGCGCTCGTGGTTGGCGATCCGCGAGGATGAGATCGCCGCGCAGGCCATGGGCGTTCCGCTGGTGAGGACCAAGTTGATCGCGTTCGCGACCGGCGCTGCCTTCGCGGGTACGATGGGCGTCCTCTTTGCCGCGAAGCAGACCTTCGTCAGCCCGGAAAGCTTCGATTTCAATCAGTCGATCGGGGTTCTTGCGATGATCGTGCTGGGTGGGCTCGGCTCCATACGTGGCGTGATGATGGGTGCCGGCCTCGTCACGATCCTCAATCTGCAGGTCCTGAAATCGCTTTCGGCCGGACTGAACCACTTGCGCGCGACTGGATTCGAGATTTTCGGTTGGTCCTTCGCCAACCTGCCGACGCAGTTCGAGCCCTCCAAATACGAGCGCTTGATCTTCGGCCTGATCCTGATCGCCATGATGCTGTACAGACCGCGTGGCCTGGTCCCCGCCGAACGACGTCCGATTTCCGCCGGAAATGCCGGGAGCGCCTCGTGACCGACAATCTCCTCCTGGACGTGTCGAACCTGCGCAAGTCGTTCGGCGGCCTGACCGCGGTGGACAACGTCACCCTCAAAGTCGAGCGCGGATCGATCGTTTCGGTGATCGGACCAAACGGGGCAGGCAAAACCACGTTCTTCAACCTCATCACCGGAATCTACCGCCCAGACGTTGGTGCGGCGTTGCTCGACGGTGTTGACCTCGTCGGCCTCAGACCAGATCAGGTCGCGGCTGCTGGCCTGGCCCGGACGTTCCAGAATATCCGTCTTTTCACGGGAATGACGGCCCTCGAAAACGTCGTCGTCGCACGATCGATGCATATGCGTTCCGGATATTGGGGCGCGCTGTTCCGCACGCGCGCCTACGGAAATGAGGAGCGTTCCGCGATCGCGGACGCATCTCAATTGCTGGGATTCGTCGGTCTCACGGGGAAAGCCGACGCGCTGGCTGGAAGTCTCGCTTATGGCGAGCAGCGGCGTCTCGAGATAGCACGCGCGCTCGCCACGAAGCCGAAGCTTCTGCTGCTCGACGAACCGTCAGCCGGAATGAATCCACAAGAGACGGAGGACGCCAAAGCGCTGATCCTGCGGATCCGCTCGGAACTCGGCATTGCGGTCGTGCTGATCGAACATGACATGCGGCTTGTCATGACCGTCTCCGATCATATCGTCGTGCTCGACTATGGCAGCAAGATCGCGGAAGGCGGGGCGGACGACATCAGGACGCATCCGAAAGTGATTGAAGCCTATCTCGGTCGCGGTGTTGCGGCGCGAACCGCCACATCGGAAAGCGAAACAGTATCATGATGGATGCATCGGAATCGCCAGCCCGTCCTCTGCTCGAGGTTCGAAACATCGACGTGTTCTACGGGGCGATCCACGCCATCCGCGACCTGTCGGTGGTTGTGAACGAGGGCGAAATCGTTACACTCATCGGCAGCAATGGTGCCGGAAAGACGACAGCCCTGGGCGCGATCTCGCGCCTGCTGCCGATCCGGTCCGGCGACGTCCTGCTGGACGGACGCTCCCTCCGATCGGTGCCGCCGCACGATGTCGTGCGACGTGGACTCGCGCATGTCCCGGAGCGGCGCCGCATCTTTGCCGATTTGACCGTGATCGAGAACCTCGAAATGGGCGCCTTCACGGTCGGCTCGAAGGCCGATATCGCGAGCCGGATGACCGAGATGCTCGAGCTGTTCCCGCGGCTCGCCGAGCGCCGCAAGCAATTCGGCGGTACACTGTCGGGAGGCGAGCAGCAAATGCTCGCTGTGGCACGCGCGCTGATGCAGCATCCACGCATACTCTTGCTTGACGAGCCATCGATGGGACTTTCACCGCTCTTCGTCGAGCGGATTTTCGATATTATCGAGACGATCAACAAGCGTGGTGTCACCATCCTGCTTGTCGAGCAGAACGCCCATATGGCGTTGGCAATCGCCGACCGCGGCTATGTGCTGAAGAACGGAACGATCGTCGATCAAGGCAGTGCTGCCCGGCTGCGCTCGGACGAGAGTATCCAGGCCGCCTATCTCGGCGCGCATTGAGTGGGCAGAATCCGGCGTGTTGCTTGTCGAAGGACGACGCGATCAATTTGATCGCGTCGTCCTTGCGACTTGCGGCCCGATTCTCAAGATCGCCCTAAGCCTCTGCGGAGGTCAGATCACTCCAGAGAGAGAGGCAGCCCACGCTTGCCGTCGATCGATTTTTTCTTGATCTTCCAGTGCACCCGCCGTGCACACGGCGCCTCCTGCGCATGGCGGAAACGCTCAATGATCGGGCTTAGCCGAGCGCTTGGCTTGCGAGCGCGAAAGTTACGGGTTGCATTCCATAGCGGGTATTCGGATCACGAAAGTCTCCTCCCAGCGACATCGTCGTAACAGTGTCGAAGAAAGCAAGGCCCGACCGGGCCAAGAAGGAGCTGAACTCGCCCTCGGCAATGTGCGTGTCAACTCTCAGAAACTCTCCTTCATGGGCGGCGATATGCGGTGCGATCACTATGATCGCGTCCTCGTCGTTTGACGCGACCAGCGGCCCCACGACATGCCCGCGCCCGAACGGGCGACAGAGCGCGAAGGCTGCGAGACGACCGTTCCGGTAGAGCCCGAACCCCACGGATTGCGGTAGCAGAGCAGCAAGCAGCGTGAGGCGCCAGGCGCCGAACGCTTGCGCATCGAGTTCGGCGACGGCCGGCAGATCCCGCTCGTCCAGACGACGCAGCTCGGCTCTTTCGTAAGGACGCGGCATCTCGCCGGAGCGTCGCGCCTCGCCTTGACGTTGGAACACCGTTCGCTCGGTACGAAAGCCGAGCGAGAGATAGAGCTTGCGCGCTGCGCGCGTGGCATTGAGGCGGAGATCGCGCCCCCTGCACGCGGACAGAACGCGCTTCATGAGCCACTGTGCCGTGCCACGCGTCTGAAGGCGGGGTGAGGTGATAACCATGCCGACTGTGGCGAACTCTGTCCCATGAGGAAACCACATGGCCGATCCCAGCACCCGTCCGATTTCATCGTGAACCACGATGCCGTGGCCCATATCACGCAGAAACTGCCAGTCCTCAGGCCGGTGCGGCCAGCCTACGCCGATCGAAAGGGTGTAAAGCTGTTCGAGCCCGACCGTGTCGATGTCGACCGCGCGCGCATCGAAAGCATCGATCGTGAGCGAACCGGTCGTGCGGGGCTTCATGTCTCCCTCTGGTCGGCCTGACATCGGTCGAGTGGCTGCTCCGAGCTCGCTTCAGCTCCGGGCGCGATCAGCATAGACCGAGCCTCGCCGCAGATTAAGTTTCAGAACGGCGGTCCAACGAAACAATCCACCAAATCGCGGTCGCATTCGGCACCGGATGGAATCCCGATCCGATAGCTTGGTTCAATCCGGCGAGTTCGCCACCCTCCGCGCGTCCACATTGACCAAATGACATTTCTCTTCAATTCCGACGCACAGCGCGGAGCCGTTTTCCGTGAGGCCTTCGCTCGCGAGCTCCCGCACCTGCCCTTCGCGATCGGCCCGGCCACGGTCGATCCCGACGGCGTGCGTTATATCATCAGCTGGACCGTGACGGAGACCCTCGAACGGTACCGCAACCTTGAAGTCCTGTTTTCAGTCGGGGCCGGCATCGATCAATTTCCGCTCAACGCGATCCCGCCCGAGGTGAAGGTGGTCCGGATGGTGGAAAACGGCATCATCCGGATGATGCAGGAGTATGTCACCCTCGCGGTGCTGGCGCTCCACCGCAACCTCCCTGCCTATCTTGATTTGCAGCGGCAACGCGAGTGGCGGGCTCTGGCGCAGAAGCAGGCTGCCGATCGCCGGGTTGGACTGCTCGGGCTTGGCGTGCTCGGCCGGGCCGTGCTGGAGAGCCTGAAGCCTTTCGGCTTTCGCTTGAGCGGCTGGAGCCGATCGGACAAGACGATCGAAGGCGTCGCAACATATAGCGGCCAAGCTGGACTTAGCCGGATGCTCGCTGAGACCGACATCCTCATCTGCCTGCTGCCGCTCACGAAGGCCACGCAGGGGATCCTGAATCATGAGCTCTTTGCGCGGTTGCCGAAAGGCGCAGCCCTCGTCCATGCGGGGCGTGGCGGCCAGCTCGATCACCTCGCGCTGCTCGCCGCTCTGGATGCCGGCCAACTCGCCGGCGCCGTCATCGACGTCACCGAACCCGAGCCTCTGCCTGCCGATCATGCCTTCTGGGGCCATCCGAAAGTCATGCTCACTCCGCATGTGGCAAGCGCAACCCAGGCGGACACCGCAGCGCGCGCGGTCATCGACAACATCAAGCGATATGAGGCGGGCCTCGATCTCATCGGGCTCGTTGATCGCACACGTGGCTACTGAGAGGAGTTCCAATTGCTTCTGAAACTGATCGATCCCAATCCGACTTTCGCCCCGAAAGAGTCCGGCCCGACGCCGGAGCGGCTCATTGCCGGTACGCCCCACTACAAGACCTGGGCGCAAGACATGGCCAAGGGTGAGCTCGTGCATACCGGCGTATGGGAAGCGACCCCGGGCGAAACGCGCTCCATCAAGGGAGAGACCTTCGAGTTCTGTCACATCCTCGCAGGCGTGGTCGAGATCACGCCGGACGGCGGCGATCCGATCACGTTCAGAGCTGGCGACAGCTTCGTCATGAAGCCGGGATTTACGGGCGTCTGGAAGACCATCGAGACCGTACGCAAGATCTACGTCACGGTGTCATGAGCCTGAGCTTCGACCCAGATCAGATCTCGCTGCCGGTCGGCCACTTCATCGGCGATCGGCTGCGGGAGTCTTCCGGTCTGCTTCCGCTGCGCCGCCCTTCGGACGGCTCGTTCTACGCCGACTGTCCCATAGCCTCGGAGAACATCGTGGATGAGGCGGTTCAAACCGCCAGGAAGGCTCTGAAGACCAGCAACTGGGGCGGCGTGCGGCCGCGCGAACGAGCCAGCGTCCTCAAGCGCTGGGCCGATCTCATAGAGCGCGAAGCCGAGATGCTCGCCAGGATCGAGGCGGCTTCATCCACCCGCCCGGTCGGTCAACTCGTCGCGGGAGACATCGCGGTCGCCGCGGAGCAAATCCGTTTCTTCGCCGAATTCGCCGACAAGGAAGGCAGCGACCTGGTGCCCACCGACGACGAGCATCTCGGCATGATCATGACCGAGCCCTACGGCGTCGTCGGCGCCATCACACCCTGGAATTTCCCCCTGTCCATGGCAGGCTGGAAGCTCGGGCCGGCCCTCGCCGCGGGCAACGCAGTCGTGCTGAAGCCGTCCGAGATGACGCCGTTCTCGTCCATCCTTCTCGCACAATTGGCGGTGAAGGCAGGCGTGCCTGCAGGGCTCATCAACGTTGTGCTCGGCGACGGATTGACGACCGGTGCGGCCATCACCGGACATCCCGACATCGCAAAAGTGAGCTTCACCGGATCGACCGGCGCGGGCGCCGCCATCATGGCCAATATCGCGCGCACGGGCATCAAACCGATGACGCTCGAACTCGGCGGCAAGAGCCCGCAGATCGTCTTCGCCGATGCCGATCTCGATCAGGCTGCCGCCGCGATTGCGGGCAGCATCCTCGCAAATGCCGGGCAGGCCTGTGTCGCCGGATCGCGGCTTATCGCCCACATCGTCGTGGCCGAGCCGATCGTTGAAGCCATCATCGCCCATATGCAGGTCGTTCGCGCAGGTCCGACATGGGATGCCGCAACGACTTATTCCCCGATCATCTCTGAGAAACAGCGATCGAGGATTCACACGATCGTGCGAGCAGCCCGCGCAAAGGGGGCCGAATGTCTGGCGGGCGGCGAATCGATGGAAGGCCAGGGCTATTTCTATCAGCCGACGCTGCTTGCGAAGGTGGATCAATCCTCTCCCGCCATCGCCGAAGAAATCTTCGGACCCGTGCTGACGGTTCAGACATTTGTGACCGAGGAAGAAGCCTTGGCGCTCGCCGACCACCCGACCTACGGTCTTGCCGCCGGACTTTTCACTCGCGATGTCTCACGCGTGATGCGGATCACGCGCGCACTTCCTGCTGGCACCGTCTGGGTCAATCGTTACGGCCGATCACGCGACCACATCCTGCCGACGGGAGGCTACAAGCGGTCCGGCATCGGCAAGGATCTCGGCCGCGAAGCCTATCACGCCAATCGCCGCTCGAAGAGCGTGCTCATCCACATCCAGGGGCTGACATGAAGAACTACGCGATCGCTCTCATTCCCGGCGACGGCATCGGCCGCGACGTGACGGACGCCGCTTGGGCCGTGCTCGAGGCTGCTGCCAGGCATTCGGACTTTGCGCTCAGTGGAACGCGATATCCGTGGTCCTGCGCCTATTACAAGGAAACCGGCGCGATGATGCCTGCCGATGGCATCAAGACGCTCGGGAAGTTCGATGCCATTCTGCTTGGCGCAGTCGGCTGGCCGGCGGAGGTGCCCGATGCCGTGTCGCTGCACGGTTTGCTGCTGCCGATACGCAAGGGGTTCACGCAATATGCCAACGTCCGGCCGCACCGCCTGCTCCCGGGCGTCAACGGCCCGTTGAAGACAACCGAGTTTGACATCCTTTGCATCCGGGAGAACACCGAAGGCGAATATTCGGGCGCCGGTGGGCGCGTGCATCAGGGCACCTCCGGCGAAATCGCCGTCGAGACCTCGGTGTTTACGCGCGCCGGCGTGGAGCGGATCTTGCGATACGGTTTCGACCAGGCGCGCAAGCGACGCGGAAAGCTTGCATCGGTCACCAAGTCGAATGCGCAAAAATACTCGATGGTCTTCTGGGACGAGGTGACACGGCTGGTTGCCGCCGACTATCCGGATGTCGAATGCACGAGCTACCACGTGGATGCGCTCGCCGCACGCATGGTCATGGCGCCGGAAAGCCTCGACGTTGTCGTGGCCTCCAACCTTTTCGGCGACATTCTGACCGATCTCGGCGCCGCCATCCAGGGCGGGCTCGGCTTTGCCGCTTCCGCCAACATCAATCCGGAGCGCGGCGCTCCATCGATGTTCGAACCCGTTCACGGCTCAGCCCCCGACATCACCCATCTCGGCACGGCCAATCCGATCGCAGCCATCTGGTCCGGCGCGATGATGCTCGAACATCTTGGCGAGAGCGACGCCGCAGCACGCGTCATGACGTCGCTGGCGGCCACCACGTCCCATGGCATCGGCACGGTTCCCGGCAAGGAGCGCACCGAGGCGATCACCGCAGCCGTACTTTCCCGTCTCTCCTGATCGACAAGGATCATCCGATGCAGAAGCTGAACGACAAGGATCTCTTCCGGCAACAGGGCCTCATCGGCGGCCAATGGCTGGGGGCACTCTCGGGAGCGACGATCGACGTGATCGACCCGGCGACGCAGACCATTCTTGGCACCGTACCGAATATGGGACGGGACGACACGCGCGCCGCAGTTGTCGCTGCAACCAAGGCTTACACCACCTGGCGTGCGAAGACCAACGCCGAGCGCGCCGCACTTCTGGAAGCCTGGCATGGGCTCATGATCGCGCATCTGGACGATCTGGCGCGCATTCTGACGCTCGAACAGGGCAAGCCGTTGGACGAGTCCAAGGGCGAGATCCGTTATGGCGCCTCCTTCGTCAAATGGTTCGCAGAAGAAGCCCGGCGTATCGGCGGCACGACAATCCCCTCGCCAACGCCCGATCGGCGTATCGTCGTTCTCAAGGAGCCGGTGGGCGTGTGCGCAATCATCACGCCCTGGAATTTCCCGAACGCCATGATCACGCGCAAGGTGGCTCCGGCGCTCGCAGCCGGATGCACCGTCGTGATCAAGCCGTCGGATTTCACGCCCTATTCGGCGCTGGCTCTCGGGGTGCTGGCCGAGCGCGCCGGCATTCCCGCGGGCGTCGTCAATATTCTCACCGGCCTGCCGACAGAAATCGGCGCGGAAATCATGGCCAACGAAACCGTGCACAAGATCTCGTTTACGGGCTCGACGCGCGTCGGCTCGCTGCTCATGCGCGGCGCTGCAGACAGCGTCAAACGGGTGAGCCTTGAACTCGGCGGAAATGCGCCCTTCATCGTCTTTGACGATGCCGATCTCGACCTCGCGGTCGAGGGTGCGATCATGTCAAAATTCCGCAATGGCGGCCAGACCTGCGTCTGCGCCAATCGGATCCTGGTACAGGCCGGCGTCTATGATGCGTTCGCGGAGAAGCTCGTCGCCCGTGTCGAAAACATGAAGGTGGGATCAGGCCTCGAGCCGGGTGTGGCGATTGGACCCATGATCAACGAGGCGGCGATCAGCAAGATCAACCGCCATGTCGCCGACGCACTGTCCAAGGGCGCCCGTATCGCCGCGCAACCGGTGACGCTGCCCAAGGGTCCGCAATTTACCGCACCGATCGTACTGACCGAGGCAACCACCGATATGGTGCTGGCGCACGAGGAGACATTCGGTCCAGTCGCCCCTCTCTTCCGTTTCAAGACCGACGAGGAGGCGATTGCCATGGCAAATGCGACGCCCTTCGGGCTCGCGGCTTATTTCTACACCAGAGATCTGAAGCGATCCTGGCGTGTTGCGGAGGCACTTGAGGCTGGCATGGTCGGTCTCAACACCGGCATGGTGTCGACGGAGGTGGCCCCGTTCGGCGGTATCAAGCAATCCGGCCTGGGGCGCGAAGGAGCCCAGGTCGGGATCGAGGAATATCTCGAGATGAAGACCTTCCATATCGGTGGGTTGAGCTAGGCGGTGACGAAACGGAGGGGGCGCATCTCCGCGCCCTCCCGCACGTCCAGGCAGCCTTTCCGCGGTCGTCCCTTTCCGACTACTGAATGCGATCAAGCATCTTGTAGTATATTCCCACCAGCGGCAGGAACCATGGCTTGCCGAAATGGCCGGGCACTGCGGGCCAGTCGAGGCCCTTCATCGGGTTTTGATCTTCGCGTCCGAGCATCGCATCGGCGATGATCATGCCAAGATGAGTAGACAGCTGCGCACCATGGCCGGAATAACCCATCGCATACCATAGCCCGTCCTGATAGCCGGCGCGTGGATAGCGATCGCTGGTCATGTCGACGAGCCCGCCCCAGCAATAGTCGATCGGTATGCCGGCGAGTTGCGGAAAGGTTCGCGTGAGACTGTCAACGAGCACCGCGCCGCTCTTTGCGTCGGAACGCTGATCCGACGTCGCTGAGAAGCGCGCACGGCCGCCGAAAATCAGGCGATTATCCGGTGCCAGCCGAAAATAATTGCCGACATTCATCGAATTGACGCAAGTGCGGTTGCCGGGCATGGTGGCCGCGATTTCGGCCGCATCCAGCGGCCGTGTCGCGATGATGAAGCTGCCGACGGTGACGATGCGGCGACGGAAGTAGGGAAAGTTCGCTGTGGTGTAGGCGCCTGTCGCCAGCAGCACCTGATCGGCGGTGACGCTGCCACGAGACGTCGTCAGGCGGTGGCGCGATCCTTCCCGCGCCTGCGCCGTGACCGGAGCCTTCTCGAAGATGATGGCACCGCGACGTTTGGCCGCCTCGGCCAGCCCAATGCCGTAGCGCCCCATATGCATCATCGCGCTCTTCTTCGAAAGCATCGCGCCAAAGAAAGGCGAGCCAATCTCCGAACTCAGGTCCTGAGCGGACAGCAACGCGGTCTCTGGATCCACCTCGCGATGAACCGCTTCGAAGTTCCGCGCGATAACATCGAAGTGCTTCGGCTTGGAGGCGAGCTTCAGCTTCCCGGCACGGCGGAAGTTGCACGCGATGCCCTCCTCCGCGATCAGTGCCTCAAGCGTGTCGATTGAGGCATCGAGCGCGTGGTAAAGCGCGATGGCTCGATCCTTCCCCAACTCCACCTTGGCGGCAAGATAGCTGTGGGCCAGACCGTTGTTGAGATGCCCGCCATTCCGCCCCGATGCTCCGCTGCTTACCCGGTCTGCTTCGAGAACAACGACCCTGGTTCCTGCCTTCGCGAGCTGGCGCGCAGCTCCCAGGCCCGTGAAGCCGCCACCGATCACCGCGACGTCATAGTGCCCCTCGGCGGGACCTTCGGCACCGCCTGAGAAGCTTGGTGCGGTATCGTGCCAGTAGGAGACGTATTTCACCGCAGATCCCGCCGGCTCAGAGTCCGAACACGCCCGGCAGGCCGCCGATGTCCTTGATTTCAACGTAGCCGTAGTAGGGGTTCGCAGGCTCGTGTCCCCGATTGACCCATACCTTGTTCTTGATGCCGAGATCATGAGCGGTCATCAGGTCGTAACGGAAAGAAGAGGAACAGTGCACCACGTCCTCGGGCCCGCAGCCCAGCGTATCGAACATATACTCGAAGCCCTTCATGCGAGGCTTATAGGATCGAGCCTGTTCGGCCGTGAGCGCGGCATGAAAGGGCGCCCCAAGTTTCGCCACGTTCGAAGGAAGTTGCGCATTCATGGCGTTCGAGAGGATGACGAGCGGAATCTTCTTGGCAACCGTGGAAAGCCCGGCAGGAACGTCGGGATGCGGTCCCCAGCTCGGCACGCGGTCATAAACCATCTGCGCATGCTCGGCCTTGAAGACGACGTCATTGCGCTTGCAGGCGCGCTCCAGCGCGTTGTGGATCACGTCGGCATAGGGCTTCCAGTCGCCGAGAACCTCGTCGAGCCGATAGGCCGCAAAATCCCTGACGAGTGCAGCCATCTGCAGTTCGGGTAGGCGCGCGCGATAGAGATCCTGCGCCGCTTCCGCCATCTGGAAATTCGTCAGCGTGCCGTAGCAATCGAAGGTCACGTATTTCGGGCGAAATTGGCTCATCATCCCCGTCCTGGTGCGCTCGCGCAATGTCAGAGCCGCAACAATAGAGCGCCTATGCGGCATAAGATGCGGCTTTTCCGCCGGCTGCGGTGGAAGATATCGTTCGCGCGGCGGCCTTCAGACGATCTGCACATCGCCAAAATACGAGACTGGTGCCGGACAGGAACACGAGTCAATGACCCAGGGCAACATCTCGCTCACCGCCTTCCGCCCCGAACATCTCGAAGGTGCGCTACGCCTTTCACGTCAAGCCAAATGGCCGCATCGCCTCGACGACTGGCGACTGGCACTCGATCTGAGCGCGGGATTCGTCGCGTTCGATGCGAATGCTTCAACCGTTGTCGGGACGGTTCTGATGACGCCCTACAAGCGGGATGTCGCAACCATCAACATGGTCATCGTCGATGAATCCGCTCGCGGGCGCGGATTGGGCCGCCAACTCATGGAGGCGGCCATCGCGCTGGCGGGATCGCGCGCGCTGAGGCTCGTTGCAACAGGCGAAGGCCTGCCGCTCTATCAGAAACTCGGCTTTTGCCGGACCGGAACGATCGTCCAGCATCAGGGACTGGTCTTGCGTGTCACCCCGCCTGCCAATGTCCGGCCGGCAGAGCCGCGCGATATCTCCGAGATCATCGAACTCGACAGAAGTGCGTACTGTGCAGACCGGGAAGATCTGCTTCGTGTTCTTGCGAACTCCGGTCGCCTCGCGGTGCTCGGTGATGGCCAAAGGATAACTGGATTTGCGGCGCTGCGCGCCTTCGGCAGAGCTGAGGTGATCGGCCCTGTCGTGGCCGCGAACGCCGACGAGGCGAAGGCTCTGCTCGTCTATTTCATGGCCGGGCGGCAAGGACGCTTCGTTCGCGTGGATACTTCCGAGGCCTCCCAATTGGGAGCCTGGCTCACGGACAAGGGTCTCGTCCAGGTGGACGAGGGCATTGCCATGCAGCGCCCTGTCGTTGCGCGATCCGGCCGCGCGCCAGCCACGGCATTCGCCCTCGCCAGCCAGGCTTTCGGATAAACGGAGACTTTGATGCTCAGCAATTCACTCATCGAACTCGATCGGGCTCATCTCGTCCACCCGGTCGCATCCTACCGGGGGCATGAGGCGACCGGCGTTAGAGTCCTGAAGTCGGCCAGGGGAGCGATCGTGACGGACGCTTCCGGACATCAGCTCGTCGACGGCTTTGCCGGGCTCTGGTGCGTCAATGCCGGCTATGGGCACGAGAGTATCGTTGCGGCCGCGGCCAGGCAGATGCAGGAGCTTCCCTACGCAACGGGCTATTTCAGCCTCGGCTCGGAGCCAGCGATCCGGCTTGCAGCAGAGCTGGCGCAGCGATCTCCCGGTGACCTGAACCACGTCTACTTCACGCTCGGCGGTTCGGACGCAGTCGACAGCACGGTCCGCTTCATCCGTTACTACTGGCACGCTCGCCGCGAGCCGCAGCGAGAGCATTTCATCACCGTCGAACAGGGATATCACGGGTCCTCGACCGTCGGCGCCGGGCTGACCGCCCTGCCCTCTTTCCATGCCGGGTTCGGCTTGCCGCTAAGCTGGCAGCACAGGATTCCCTCGCACTATGTCTATCGCAACCCAGCCGGAGAGGATGGAGGCGCCATCATCGCCGCCTCGCTGGCTGCCCTCGATGCGAAGATCGAGGAGATCGGAGGCCCGGAGCGCGTCGCCGCATTCTATGCCGAGCCGATCCAGGGCTCAGGCGGCGTGCTCGTGCCGCCCAAAGGCTGGATGAAAGCGATGCGCGCGCGGTGCCGGGCATATGGCATCCTCTTCGTGGCGGACGAGGTGATTACCGGGTTCGGCAGGACCGGACCGCTTTTCGCGTGCAGCGAGGACGAGATCGTCCCGGACCTCATGACCGTCGCCAAGGGATTGACTTCTGGATACGTGCCAATGGGCGCGGTTTTCCTGTCGGATCACGTCTACGACACGATCGCCGATGCGGCGGGCTCCAGCGCAGTTGGCCACGGTTATACCTACTCCGCGCATCCGGTCAGTGCCGCGGTAGCCCTCGAAGTGCTGCGCCTCTACGAGAACGGCCTGCTTGCGAATGGCGCAAAGGCCGGTGCACGCCTGATGGCGGGCCTTCAGTCGCTAAGGGATCACCCCCTTGTCGGAGATGTGCGGGGCCGTTGCATGCTCGCCGCCATCGAACTCGTCACCGACAAGCAACGCAAGACGCCACTTCCCGCCGCGGCCGAACCGGCAAAGCGCATCTTCGACCGCGCCTGGAAGAACGGCCTTGTCATCCGTGCCTTCCCGACGGGCGTGTTGGGCTATGCCCCGCCGCTCTGCTGCTCCGAGTCCGATATCGAAGCCATCATCGAACGCACCGCCAGGACGCTTGATGACACGCTGGCCGATGCCGAAGTTCGCGCCGCATTGCAACATTAGTAGGCATGCATAATGAGCCGGCTGCAAGCTGGTCCGAAATACTAGAAACCGAGGCATCTTCGCAATTTTGTGCCGTGGCCCGCGGTTTTTTCGGACACAGCCGCGGGACTATCCTGCGAGACTTCGATCGCGGGAAAGAATGCAGTCCTTAAGGGGTGCTGCGGCCTGGTCGTTTTAACGGGACCGGGCCGGCACCCACGACAATCGTGCGACAGAACAATCTGCCGCTCACCGCAGCATGAGCCATAGCCTTAGCCAGCGACGAGGGATTGACATGAGCGACACGACGAGGAACTGGTCCTGTTCAGACGACGCCATGGTCGAGAGCGCTATTCGGCGCGGGGCTTCGCGCCGCGACCTTCTGAAGTTCATGCTCGCCAATGGCGTGGCACTGGCTGCCGCCAGCGCGGTCTTCGGCCGCGCGTCGCAAGCGGTGGCGGCGACACCCGTGAAAGGCGGCGCTCTGAAGGCGGCGGCCTGGTCCTCCTCGACCGCCGACACGCTCGACCCAGCCAAAGCCTCGCTCTCGACCGACTATGTGCGCTGCTGCTCCTTCTACAATCGCCTGACATTCCTCGACCAGGCTGGCGTGCCCCAGATGGAGCTCGCCGAGTCGATCGAGAGCGCCGATGCCAAAACCTGGACGATCAAGCTGAAGAAGGGCATCACCTTCCATAGCGGCAAGGACCTCAGCGCCGACGATGTCATCTTCTCGCTGAAGCGCCACCGGGACAAAGCAACCGGTTCGAAAGTCGCGGCGATCGCTTCCCAAATGACCGACTTCAAGGCCGTCGACAAGAACACCGTCGAGGTTACCCTGGCGAGCCCCAACGCGGATCTCCCGACGATCCTGTCCATGCATCACTTCATGATCGTGGCCGACGGCACGACCGATTTCTCCTCAGGTAACGGGACCGGCGCCTTCAAGTGCCAGAAATTCGAACCCGGCGAGCGCTCGATCGGCGTGCGAAATCCCAACTACTTCAAAGGCGGTCCGAACGTCGATTCATTCGAGTTTTTCGCCATTCCTGATGAAAACGCTCGAATCAATGCCCTGCTGTCCGGCGACATTCAACTCGCTGCGTCGATCAACCCGCGATCGGTGCGCCTGCTCGAAGGTCGGACTGGTTTCGCGCTGTCCACGACCACGTCGGGCACGTACACCGACCTGAACATGCGCATGGACATGGTGCCCGGCAACAACCGGGATTTCGTGGAGGGCATGAAATACCTGGTCAACCGCGAGCAGATCGTCAAATCGGCGCTGCGCGGCTTCGGCGTCGTCGGCAATGATCAACCCGTGTCGCCTGCCAACTTCTACCACAACGCGGCGCTCAAGCCTAAATCGTTCGATCCGGACAAGGCCAAATTCCATTTCGAGAAAGCTGGCGTGCTCGGTCAGACCATTGAGGTCATCACCTCCGATGCGGCCGGTTCGGCGATCGACATGGCCATGATCATTCAGGCTACGGCCGCCCAGATCGGTATGAAGCTCGATGTGAAGCGCGTGCCCTCCGACGGCTACTGGAGCAATTACTGGCTGAAGGCACCGATCCACTTCGGCAACATCAACCCTCGTCCGACGCCGGACATCCTGTTCTCCCTGCTCTACAAGTCGGATGCGCCATGGAACGAGAGCCGGTTCAGCTCGGAAAAATTCGACAAGATGCTGCTCGAGGCCCGCGGCTCGCTCGATCAGGCCAAGCGCCGCGAGATCTACAACGCGATGCAGGTGCTGGTTTCGGAAGAAGCGGGCACCATTATTCCGGCCTACATCTCCAATGTGGACGCCATCACCGCCAAGCTGAAGGGACTGGAGCCCAACCCGCTCGGCGGTATGATGGGCTACGCCTTCGCCGAGTACGTCTGGCTTACCGCCTGACCGGCGCATAGCGAGGTGCCTGCTCTGGCTCCCGACATCGGAACCATGGGCTGAACAAACCCGGCGTGGTGCGGGAGCGCGAGCGTGAGAAGACAAGTTACGTCACTTGTGGTGAAGCGGCTTCTCATCGCCTTGATTACGCTCGTGATCGTTTCCTTTGCCGTCTTCTTTGCCACCGCACTTTTGCCCGGCGATACAGCCACGATCCTGCTCGGGCAGTCCGCGACGCCCGAAGCCGTCGAGGGTTTGCGCAAGGCCATGCATCTCAATGATCCCGCGATCATCCGATTCCTGAGATGGATGGCCGGGCTCGTCCAGGGCGATTTCGGCACGTCTTATGCAAATAACGTCCCGGTCGCCAATCTGATACGCGGACGGTTCGCCAACACGATGATGCTTGCAGGACTGACCGCCTCGATCGCCGTGCCGCTCGCCCTGACGCTTGGCATCACCGCCGCAATGTGGCGCGGAACCCTTTACGACCGCATCGTGACAGTTGCGACCATCGGCATCATCTCGGTGCCGGAGTTCATGATCGCAACCCTCGCGGTGCTGCTGTTCGCAGTCTACCTCAAATGGCTGCCGGCACTGTCTTTCACCAACGAGGTCAAGTCGTTCTATGACCTGATGCGGACCTACGCGATGCCGGTCGTAACGCTCACATTCGGCGTTTCGGCACAGATGATCCGCATGACGCGCGCCGCCGTGGTCGAGACGTTGAACACGCCCTATGTCGAGATGGCTCTCCTCAAGGGCGCTTCGCGCCCCCGGCTGGTGCTGAGGCACGCACTGCCCAATGCGCTTGGCCCCATCGTCAATTCGGTCGCACTCTCGCTATCGTATTTGCTCGGCGGTGTGATCATCGTGGAGACCATCTTCAACTATCCCGGCATCGCCAAGCTGATGGTCGATGCCGTTTCGACCCGCGACCTGCCGCTGATCCAGACATGCGCGATGATCTTCTGCCTGGGTTACCTGGCATTGATCACGGCCGCCGACATCATCGCCGTCCTGTCCAATCCGAGGCTGCGATGACGAGAGCGACTTTGTCCGGCCGGTTCGGAATGAGATTGGGCTATCGCTTCAATCTCATAGGCATGTCGGCGCTGAGCATCATTCTTCTCTGGAGCGGCGTCGCCCTTTTCGCCCCGCAGATCATCCCGCATTCGGTTGGCGAGATCGTCGATACCGACTATTTCGGGCCTATGAGCCGAGACCTGTGGTTTGGCTCGGACTATCTCGGCCGGGATATCTTTTCGCGCATCCTGATGGGAGCACGCTACACACTCGGCATCTCGCTTGCCGCCGTCTCCATCGCCTGTTTCAGCGGCGTCGCACTCGGCATGACTGCAGCGGTCGCCGGCGGATGGTTCGACAGCATGTTGAGCCGGTTTCTCGATGCGCTCAACTCTATTCCAAGCAAGCTGTTTGGCCTCGTCGTGGTCGCCGCGGTTGGCTCGTCGATCCCGGCGCTGATTGCGACGCTCTCGGTGATCTACACCCCGGGAGCTTACCGCTTCGCCCGCGCTCTCGCCGTCAATGTCAACACGATGGATTTCATGGCGGTCGCCCGCATTCGAGGCGAAGGCCTGCCCTATCTCATCGCATCCGAGATCCTTCCCAACATTCTCGGTCCCGTGCTTGCCGACCTCGGCCTGCGCTTCGTCTTTATCGTGCTCCTGCTCTCTGGCCTGTCCTTTCTAGGTCTCGGCGTGCAACCACCCTACGCCGACTGGGGAGCGCTGGTCCGCGAGAATATCGGTGGCCTGCCCTTTGGCGCACCGGCGGTGATCTTCCCTTCGCTCGCCATCGCAAGTCTCACGATTAGCGTCAACCTTCTGATCGACAACCTGCCGAGCAGGATTCGCGACCGGAGCGCCGAATGACCGGAAACCTCGTCGAGATCCGCAATCTCAGGGTTGAGGCAACGACCGACGCAGACAGACGGGTCGAGATCATCAAGGGCGTCAGCCTCGACATCGCCGAGGGCGAGATCGTCGCCCTCATCGGCGAGAGCGGCTCGGGCAAAACCACGATTGCCATGACGCTGATGGGCTACACCCGGCAAGGCTGCGCAATCACCGGCGGCGAAGTACACCTCGCTGGCGTCGACATGGTGAAGCTCTCGGAAGCGGAACGCGCGGGCATTCGCGGGACGAGGGTCGCCTACGTGCCGCAGAGCGCTGCGGCCGCCTTCAACCCTGCACTCACCATCATGGATCAGGTCATCGAGGTGGCGCGCATCCACAAGCTGATGTCGACCGCAGAGGCACAAGCGAAAGCCCTTTCGCTGTTCAAAGCACTGTCGCTGCCGGAGCCGGAAACGATCGGCAACCGCTATCCGCACCAGGTCTCGGGCGGCCAGTTGCAGCGCCTCGCCGCCGCGATGGCCCTGATCGGCCAACCGAAGGTCGTCATCTTCGACGAGCCCACCACGGCGCTCGATGTCACGACCCAGGTTGAGGTGCTGCGCGCGTTCAAGGCTGTCACGGCGCAGCACAGCATCGCCGGCGTCTACGTCTCGCATGATCTGGCCGTCGTCGCCCAGATCGCCGACAGGATCGTCGTGCTCAAAGACGGCACGGTCCAGGAAACGGGCACGACCAGCGAAATCCTCGAGGAGGCCCGGCACCCCTATACAAGGGAACTGCTGGCCGCGTTCAGGCCGAAGGCACAACAGCGCGGGCCTGAACACGAGGACGCGACCGACGGTCACCTGCTTCAGGTCGACAATCTGACAGTCGGCTACGGCCCTCGTCGGCGCGATGGACAACCGTTGATCAGCGCCGTCCAGGCAGTCAGCCTCAAGCTGGATCGTGGGCGTAATCTCGGCATTATCGGCGAGTCCGGCTGTGGCAAGTCAACGCTTGCCCGGGCGATTGCCGGGATCCTGCCGGCCCATGCGGGCGACATCATCTTCGATGGGCGCGAATTGGGGAAAGCCGGCCGCGGCCGTACCCGCAACGAACTCCGCAAGATTCAGATCGTGTTCCAGCACGCTGACACAGCGCTCAACCCCGCGAAGTCGGTGGAAGACATCTTGAGACGTCCCCTCACCTTCTACCACGGCATGAAGGGCAAAGCGCGTGATGCGCGCGTCAGCGAGCTTCTTGATCTGGTCCATCTCCCCAAATCGGTGCGCCATCGATTGCCAAGAGAACTTTCAGGCGGTCAAAAGCAGCGGGTGAACTTTGCTCGAGCGCTCGCTGCCGAGCCGACGCTCATCCTGTGCGACGAGATCACGTCGGCTCTCGATACGGTCGTGGCGGCCGCGGTGGTCGAGCTCCTGAAGGAGTTGCAGCGCGAGCTCGGCCTCTCCTACATCTTCATCAGCCATGACCTGTCGGTCGTAGAGGCAATCTGCGACGAGATCATCGTGATGTATCGCGGCCAGAAGGTCGAGGAGATCACGCCGAACCGGTTGGCGGCACCGCAGCACCCTTATACGCGGCTGCTGTTCTCTTCGGTCCCCAAACTCGATCCCACCTGGCTCGACAATCTGAAGCAGAACGCCGAAGAGGTGCGGGCCTATTGCCACCAGTAGAGGCGCTGGCGCAGCCGGCTATCAGGCAGGAAAGAGGCTGGTCAGCGGCATCTGCGAGCGCACGATGGGCGACTTCAGGACGACGAAGCTGAAATATTTGTCGATGCCGATATCCATGTCCGTCAGGCGTTCCATGATCGTCTGGTACTCGCCGATGCTGGCGGTGACGAACTTCAGCATGTAATCGTATCCGCCGGAGACGAGATGGCATTCGATCAGCTGATCGACCTTGTCGACCGCCGCCAGGAAGCGGGCGAAGTCGATTTGCCGATGGTTCTTCAACGTCACTTCCGTGAACACGGTCAGCGTCTGTCCGAGCTTGCGCACATTGATCTGGGCCGAGTAGCCCTCGATGTAGCCCTCGCTCTGCAGTCTCTTCACACGCATGAGACATGGGCTCGGCGACAGGTTGACCAACTCGGCGAGCTCGACATTTGTGATGCGACCGTTCTTCTGGAGTTCGTGGAGGATCTTGATGTCGATCCGGTCCAGCTTCATTGACGATCCTCCATTGAGCACGCGCCGGAAGGCGCAGCATAAAATTTGGTCCAATGAGCCAAAAGCCCACCTATCCTGTATCCGTTGGCCACCGCCGGCGTCATATCATTCAGGTAGAATGCCGTTTTGCAGGATAATGAGGATACAGCACAAAATGCTGGGCTGCCATCGAATCCAGCGCCGTTCGCGCCGATGCGCGACATACGATGCGGCGAGCGAAATCTAGGACGTCAGGATGCCTGCGCCACTCTGCCACATCGAGACCTCGCCGGATCTTCCCCACAGCGCCGACGTGGTGGTCATTGGAGGCGGCATTATCGGGGTGTTTGCCGCCTACTATCTCACCCTGCGAGGCCTCAGCGTCGCTCTCGTGGAGAAGGGGCGGATCGGGGCCGAGCAATCCAGCCGAAACTGGGGCTGGTGCCGCCAGCAAAACCGCGATGCGCGAGAACTGCCGATCGCAACCAAGAGCCTGGACCTGTGGGAGAGCTTTGGCGCCGAAAGCGGCGAGAGCACCGGCTTCTCTCGCTGCGGCCTCCTGTACCTCAGCAACGATGAGGCGGAGCTCGACGGCTGGGCGCGCTGGCGCGACTTCGCCCGTACGGCCGGCGTGACCACGCACATGCTCGATGCGACCGAGGCGACGCGGCGCGGCGCGGCGACGGGCCGCGCCTGGAAGGGCGGCGTCTTCTCGCCAACCGACGGCACCGCCGATCCCGCCAATGCAGCGCCGGCGGTCGCGCGGGCGATCCTCAGGCGTGGAGGCTCGGTGCGCCAGATGTGCGCGGCGCGCGGGCTGGAGACCGAGGGCGGCCGGATCAGCGCGGTCGTGACGGAGCACGGAACGATTCGCACGCGTGTCGCCATACTGGCAGGCGGCGCGTGGTCTTCGTCCTTCTGCCACCAGGCCGGCATTCGGCTTCCGCTCGCCTCGATCCGCTCGTCCATTCTCTCCGTCTCGGCAGGCACGAAGGGCCTACCGGACGCGCTCCACACCGCCGCCGTTTCGGTGACGAAACGCGGCGACGGCGGATACACGCTCGCCATCAGCGGTCGCGGACGCGTCGATCCAACCGCGCAGCAGTTCCGCTTCGCCCCGCAGTTCCTGCCGATGTTCGCGCGCCGCTGGCGCAGTCTGCTCCCCGGCGGCCTCGAGGGCGTGAGGTCGGGACACGAAACGCTCCGCCGTTGGCGCGCGGGCAGCCCGACGCCGATGGAGCGCGTTCGCATCCTCGATCCCACGCCCGATCAAAGCACGATCGAACTCACGCATCGGCGCGCCCTCGAATTGTTACCGGCACTGAAGGACACGAAGATCACCGCCACGTGGGGCGGCTACATCGACTCGACACCCGATGGCGTGCCGGTCATCGGAGAAGCGTCCGGCCTGCCTGGGTTGATATTGGCGGCGGGCTTCAGCGGCCACGGCTTTGGTATCGGCCCAGCATCCGGGCACCTCGTCGCGGACTTGGTGACCGGCGCGGCGCCGATCGTCGATCCCAGACCCTACCGGGCCGAGCGCTTCGCCGGATTTACGGTCGGCAAGGTTTCGGACTTTTAGGGATTGGCAACGACGCGTCGCGATAGCAGCAACCGCTCTACAAGTACCGCAATCGCTCTGGCGCAACGAAATACCAGGTTCGCTAGATCGTTGCGATGTCAACCAAAGACCCCGCGAAGTCCCAGTTCCCGACCGGCAGCGCCGCGCCCGCGTCGATCGTCGACGCCCTGAAAGCGGTAGCTGGTGATCCACCAAAGGTACGCGCGAGCTTTGCCAGGGGCCAATGCGTCCATGGCGCTTATATCCCGTCGGATCAGGCGGAGGAGATTACGAAATCCCAGAGCTTCACTAGACCATCGCGCGTACTGGCGCGCTTCTCGGTCGGCAGCGGCAATCCCAGGGTTACGGATACCGACAAGCTCGCGCTGCGCGGCTTCAGTTTCAGGCTCGGGAACGTTGATCATCGGTCCGACATTCTCACGCAGAGCGCTCCGGTGCATTATGCAAGGACGCTCGACCAGATGCTGGCGTTCCTCGACGCGAGCATTCCGGGAGAGGACGACAAGCCGGATATGGAGAGAATCAGCGCATTCGCCGCCGCCAATCCCGAAACGCAGCATCAGGCCGATTACATCGCCGCGCGCCCGCTGCCGGCGAGCTTTGCTGGAACAACCTACTGGGGCGTGCATGCCTTTCCCGCGACGAATTCGATGGGGGAGACTCGGTTCATCAAGTTCAAGGTCACGCCGGTCGGCGGAGATATCGCGCTGGCGGAGGACGAAGCCAAGGCGAAGTCTGCGGATTTTTTGCACGAAGATCTCGAACATCGGATCGCCGCAGGCGATGCCCGCTTCAGCGTGATGGCCCTGCTCGATCGTCCCGGGGATCCCACTATGGACGCGACCATCCGTTGGCCAGACGAAGACAGACGGGAGGCGCTGCGGTTGGGAACAATCGTCATCACAGCTATCGATCCAAACGAAGCGTGCGACGCCTTCTTCTTCGATCCGGCAAATCTCGCCGAAGGCATCGGTCATCCGCCGGACGAGATCTTCGCGGCGCGCAGCGCTGCCTACGCTATCTCGTTTGCGAGGCGTCGTTGATCGAGCGAGCCCCCTGATGGCCGCGGACTATGTATCGTCTTCCGGCGCGCCCAGTGTTTCGCGGCGCCACACGCCTGGGCTGACGCCGACCGCGGCCGAAAATACCTTCGTGAAGTGGCTTTGATTGGCAAACCCGGCCGATAGTGCAATCTCGGCCAGCGGCAGCTCGCGTACAGTCATCAACTGCTTGGCCGCCTTCACGCGCTGGCGCAGCAGCCATTGGTGCGGCGGCAAACCAGCCGAAACCCGAAATGCACGTGAAAAATGGCTGACGGAGAGACCGAACTCGGCCGCGATCTGCTGCAACGAAAGCTGCCCGCCGAGATCGGATTCGAGTTTTTCGCAGGCGCGCTTCACTTGCCACGCAGCGAGACCGCCGCGGCTCGACACGGTGATGCGCTCCAGTCCGCCATAGGCCTGCGCGATGTGCGCCGTGAACGCGAGCATCATGTGATCGATGAAAAGCTGGTTGGCCTCGGCCGGCCGACGCAGCCCTTCCAACAGCGATGCTCCGATATGACGCATGACCTTGTCGTCATGGCCGAAGCCGAACTGACAAGCGAGATCGCCAACACGCCGTGTACGGGATTCTTTAGCGATGGTGTCGAGCGCTGAACGCGGAAGATAAAACTGGAGGGAATGGAAGGGCTTGTTGATGATAAAGCCCGGATCGCTCCTGAGGTCGTACAGATACGTTGTACCGGGTCTGACATCCGTCTTCGTGACGCACTTGCCGTGATCCCAGAGTTCGCAGTCCGGGTAATTGCGAAGCTTCAGGCTGACGAGATAGGCCTCATCGGCCACTGAGCCGGAACGGCCTGGCACGGGGGTATCATCCTGGGTTTCGGTGACCGCGAGATCGACGCCGCGCATTGAACGCGTGATCAGCGAGGGCGGTGCATCCCTCAGGCGCAACTGCTGCCTGACCCTTTCTCCGAAGGTGCTCGCCTGTGCCATAGGCGTGGTCCCTTGGTTTCGCTTCCTGTTGCACCAAACGCTTCGCGGCGCCACACGCCTGGGCTGACACCGACCGCGGCCGAGAATACCCGCGTGAAGTGGCTTTGATTGGCAAACCCGACCGAAACTGCGATTTCGGCCAGCGGCAGATCGCGGACAGTCATCAACTGCTTGGCCGCTTTCACGCGCCGATGGAGCAGCCATTGATGCGGCGGCAGTCCGGTGGAGAATCGAAACGCGCGCGAAAAATGACTGACCGAGAGGTCAAACTCGGCCGCGATTTGTTGCAATGAAATCGTCCCGCCGAGGTCAGACTCGAGCCTTTCGCAGGCTCGCTTCACCTGCCACGGCGCAAGACCGCCGCGAGCCAGCTCGCCGGTTCGCCTCAGCCCGCCATAAGCCTGGGCGACATGCGCGGTAAGCGCAAGCATCATGTGATCGATGAAAAGCTGGTTGGCCTCGGCCGGCCGACGCAGTCCCTCCAGCAGCGACGCGCCAACATGACGGACGACCGTGTCGTCGTTTCCGACGCCGGGCTGATAGTCAAGTTCGCCGACGCGTGGAGCGCCGCTCTGTTTGGCCATGTCGTCGAGCGCCGAGCGCGGCAGATAGAAAAAGACGGAGTGGAACGGCTTGTCAATTACGTAGCGTGGATCGCGCTTCAGGTCATAAAGATAGGTTGCGCCGGCGCGGACATCCGTCTTGATGACGCACCGACCCCGTTCCCAACATTCGCAGTCGGGGTAGTCGCGAAACTTGAGGCTTACGAGATAGGCATCCTCGGCGGGAAAGGGGCCGGAAAGATCGCACACCGGATCGTCATTCCGGGTTTCGGTGACCGCGAGCTCGGCGCTGCGCAGCGAATGCGTTATCAGCGAGGGCGCCTCCTTCAAAAACAAGGGCCGCCCGAGCCTCTGTCCGTAGACCCCCGCTTGTGGCATATGTGTCAATCTCATCCAGTGGAATTTGACCTGGCGGGCCATTGCTGCGCCCTACCAGATCGAGAATGCATTATCGGAGGTAGGCGAGCACCCGTCCAGACTAGCTCGTCAACTGACAGGTGTGTCGGCCGAGTCCCCGATTAATTCTCGGCAAGACGATTTTTCAAAGCGATTCCAACGCAATTGGCGCTCGTCTCGCCAGGTTCCACAAGATCACTCTCGGGTTCCATCGTGCGTTTGTGAAGCCGGCACTTCCAAGCCTTCCCGCATTGACCACGCCGACCGCCGCATCCGCCGCTCGAATAGGCTTTGAGCAGAATCAGGCAAAGCACGCCCGGTTTGGAAAAGACCCCGTAGTTCTCCGCGCCTAGAACGCGATCGAAAGGTCGCGGCGCTTAGGCGCATCGATACGGGCAGACAGGAAGCATCGGCTTCGTAACAGCCCGCAAAGTTACGCCGAGCAGCGCGAGTGTCGGCCCCACAAACGCGAGCATACGCCATGCGCAAGCCGATCTTGAATGATCCTTTGCAAGCGCTGCTGGTGGCACCCGAGACGCACCAGAGCGAATTGCCGGGCGCCAACCGGCGTCCCGCGGATATGGAAATGGCGCGCGTCCTCAAGACCGCGCCGCTCCGCATGGCTTCCGATGCGTCGAATGGCGCTATCGCCCATTGGAAGCATGGAGCTCTGCACGACGTGGTCGAGCCAATGGCTGACCACGTCATCATGACCTATCCCACGGGCGTACAGCGACTGGAGCGGCGCACCGGGAAATCGATCGCCATTGGCACGGCGCGTTCCGGCGTGGTGACGATCATTCCGGCCGGCTCAAGCGCGCGATGGGACATTCCCGGGCTTGTCGACGTGGTCCAGCTTTATCTGCCGCACACGACGCTTGAGCGGATTGCGCATGAAGCCGACAAAGCCGAACCGGGCGATCTCCTGGAGCGAACCGCACATCCCGACATGATCACATCCCGCCTGCTTATGAGTGCGTCGGACGCGCTGGACGGCAATGCGGCCCTGGATGCTCTGTTCAGGCATCAGCTTACGGATCTTCTGGCCACGCGCCTGCTCGCTGCGCACGCGGATACGCCAACCCCGTTCCAGCCAGTTGCAGGTGGGCTGTCACCGACAGTCCTGCGCCGCGCCATCGAGCGCCTGCGCTCCGATAGCGATGCGGACCTCTCTCTCTCCGCGCTTGCTTCGGATGCGGGGCTGTCGCGCTTTCACTTCTGCCGAGCCTTCAAGGAAAGCACTGGTCTTTCACCTCATGCCTGGATGCGCCAACACCGGCTCGAGCAGGCCATGAACATGCTGCGCGACACCGACACATCGATCGCCTTGGTGGCGGCAGAGCTTGGCTATGCCTCTCAAACGGCCTTCGCCGCAGCGTTCAGGCGATTGACCGGAGAAACGCCGAGCGATTGGCGGCGGCGCATGCGGTGCATGCAATGAGGTCACTCCGGTAATCCCGCTTGACGCAAGCCGTCTTGGAAGCGGGCGAGATGCTCCGGTCGTCGGATCGGAATCCAGCCTTCGAGGCTGGAAACACGAAACTCGGGATTCAGCTTCTGCAAGTGCTCGACCGCGGTGTGCGCCTGCTCGGCACGACCGGCAAGCGCGTGGCTTGCGGCGATGATGGCCACCAGCACCAGGAAGCTGGGCAATTGCTTGAAGGACTGTTCTGCCCAGTACGAGGCCATGTCAAAGCGCCCCGCAAATAAATGCGACAGCGCTACGCCTGCCTGCATCCGGAACATCTCCGGATCCAGCGGGCTGAAACGCATCGCGCGCGCAAAGAGTTCGATCGCAGCGTCGGGGTCCCCGTTCTCGGTTCTGAGAAAGCCTCCCAGGAACCAGGCCGACGCCAGGTTCGGGTTGAGCACAAGGGCCTTGTCCACCAGCGCGATCGCCCCCTCCACGTCGCCGGCAAGATGGGCAAGAGCATGTCCACCCCTGGTGAGCGCGACGGCATCGTCCTTGCCCAATTCCACCGCAAGGCGGGCCAATCGGAGGCCTTCGGCGATTTCCTGCTCTCGATCGGTCATCCAGCCGTTGACCTTTCGCCAGAAATGACACCACGCTGCCATTGCATGGGCGGAGGCAAACTCCGGATCGAGCTGCATGGCCTTGTAGAACAGGGGAAGCGCCTCGTCGATCGACTCGCGGGTCCCTCGATGCAGGTGGGCATGGCACGCAAATAATTGTCGTATGCACTGAGGCTGCCAGTCGGTTTCCGTCTGGCGCGCTCGATCTCCGCTCGTTCGAGCTGGGAGGCGACTGCTCCGACGATGCTGTTCGCAATCTGATCCTGAAGCTCGAAAATGTCGTCGAGCGGCCCTTCGAACCTTTCCGCCCACAGGTGGGTGCCGGTCGCGACGTCTACGAGTTGGCCCGTGATGCGAATGCGGTTCTCGGACTTGCGCACGCTGCCTTCGACGACGTAGCGGACGCCGAGCTCGCGCCCCACCTGCTTTTCGTCGACCGTCTTGCCCTTGTAGGTGAAGCTTGAATTGCGGGCGATCACGAACAGCCAGCGAATACGAGACAGCGCGGTGATCAAATCCTCGACGACGCCATCCGCAAAATAATCCTGCTCGACATCGCCACTGAGGTTCCGGAACGGCAGGACCGCGAGCGACGGGGACTCCGGCAAGGGCAGAGCAGGCGCCGGGATGTCCGGGGCAGTGATCGGGGTGCTGATGGGCAATTCGCGTTCTTCGATCTTGCCGACAAACCGAAGGCCTTTGCGCGAAACCGTCCTGATCAGGCGCTGCTCCTTGCCAGTGTCCCCGATCGCCTTGCGCACCGCGTTGATGTGACTGGTCAGCGTCGACTCGGAAACGATCCGTCCTTCCCAAACACTCTCGAGAAGGTCGTCTCTTGTCACAACCTGCTCCCGCTTCTGGATCAAGAAAAGCAACAGATCGAATACCTTAGGTCCGATCGTAATCAGTTCGGCGCCTCGCCTGAGCTCGCGGCGTCCGGCGTCCAAGCAATAATTTTCGAATGAGTACGGCACTTCTCGCACTCCGCTTGGACAAGAAGCCAAGGAATATCCAACCGCAATTCAGGGCGGCTGCAAGGATTTCCATCCCGCACGCGCGCACTCTCCCCTCGCGTTCAGGAAAACGCCATTGGTGTTCAGATAAATCGAGGGAAAGTGATGAAGATCGTCGTTATTGGTGGCACCGGCCTTATCGGAACCAAGCTTGCGGGCAAGCTCCGCGAGAAGGGCCACGAGGTGGTTCCAGCGGCACCCAGCACGGGCGTCAACACGATCACGGGCGAGGGTCTCGAAAAGGCCCTGTCGGCTGCGGAAATCGTCATCGACGTCGCGAACTCGCCCTCTTTCGAGGACGAGCCCGCTCTGAGCTTCTTCGAAAGTTCGGGCCGCAATCTGCTCGCTGCCGAGCGCGCCGCAGGCGTCCGGCACGATATCGCGCTGTCGATTGTTGGCACGGATCGGCTTCCGGAATGCGGTTACTTCCGTGCCAAGCTGGCGCAGGAGAACCTGATTAATGCGTGCAAGATCCCCTATACGGTCCTGCGCGCGACTCAGTTCTTCGAGTTTGTTGGCGGAATCGTCGAGTCCTCGTCCGATGGACAGATCGTCAGACTGTCGCCTGCCCTGTTTCAGCCGGTCGCCTCGGACGATGTCGCCGCCGCGCTCGCCGACATCACGCTCGGCGCTCCAGTCAACGGTTTGGTTGAGTTGGCAGGCCCGGAGCGGTTTAGCCTCGACGAATTCGGTCGGAAATATCTGATCGCGATGAAGGATCCGCGCAAAGTCGTCGCCGACATCCATGCCCGCTATTTCGGCGCGGAGCTCGATGATCAGTCTCTCATGCCTGGCAGTGGTCCCCGGCTCGGCTCAGTGCGTTTCGAGGACTGGCTGGCGAGGCTCCCGCAAGCGACCCGGCGTTCGGGCAATTGACCGGAGAAATACCGAGCGACTGGCGACGCTGCGGTAGCAGCAATCGCTCTGCAGGTGCCGCAATCGCTCTGGCGCAGTTGCAGCTCACTCCCGCTAAATCATCAGGGTCCCGAGACCCCAAGAGACGGAGACGAACGATGACCTCGAAGACCTTCGTCAGCCTCTTTGCAATCGCACCGCGACGCCGGCTGGTCGCAAGCGCAATCGTCTACGGACTGTCGTTGGCAGTTCGCTTCACCTCTGCAACGGGCGAGGAGGTGGAAATTCCACCGCAGTCCCTGCAGAGGACGACCCCGGCGATGTCCATCATCGCCAACGATAACGCGCCGCTTCCCTACGCCAACTGGGGTGGCCCGAACGCCACCGAGCCGATCTTCTTTCGCCGCCCCTGGCCGCTGCGGGCGTCATCGATGCCGAGCTGCCCCTCCCCTTAAGACCTAACGACTCCATTTCACGTCTTCGCGCGTCGACCACACGAAACCGCAACAGCAGCGGCGGCGGCAACGCGCGTATGCCCGAAGATCAACCACAGGAGAAGATCACATGCGAATAGTCATCATCGGCGCCGGCTTCGCCGGCATGTACGCCGCACTTTCCGCCGCCCGCCTGCGGGACATTCAGGGCGCTTCGCCGGAAGAACTCGAGATCGCGCTGGTTGCACCGGAGCCGACGCTGGTGATTCGGCCGCGGCTCTACGAAGCGAAGCCGGAAACCCTGACGGCGCCTCTGCTGGATGTTCTCAAGTCCATCGACGTTGTCTACGTGCAAGGCAGCGCCGAAACGGTCGATACCAAGTCCCGCATGCTGCAGGTCGCGACTGCCAAGGGCACGCGAAAGACGCTCTCCTATGACCGCCTGGTCGTGGCCACCGGCAGCCGGCTGTTCCGTCCGAATATTCCGGGCCTCGCCGAGCATGGCTTCAGTGTCGACTCGCTCGATGATGCCGTTGCGCTCGACCGGCATCTGCACAGCCTGGCGGATCGGCCGGCAAGAAACGGGCGCGACACCGTCGTCGTTGCCGGCGGCGGCTTCACCGGCATCGAAGCGGCGACCGAGATGCCTGCGCGGCTTCGCGCGATTCTCGGCAAGGATGCCAAGCCGCGCGTGATCATCGTCGAACGCAACGGTGCGATCGCTCCCGATATGGGCGCTGGCCCTCGTCCCATCATCGAGGATGCCCTGCGCAAGGTCGGCGTAGAGACCCGGGTCGGCGCTGGCGTTACCTCGCTCGATGAAACCGCTGTCACGCTTTCAAATGGCGAACGCATCGAAGCGGAAACCGTAGTCTGGGCGGCAGGCATTCGCGCCGCGCCATTGACCCAGCAGATCCCCGCCGAGCGCGACAATTTCGGCCGGCTGCTGGTTGATCAGGATCTGCGTGTGACATCGGTGCCTGGCGTCTTTGCCACCGGCGATGCCGCAAAGGCAGCGTGCGACGATGCCGGCAACTTTGCGCTGATGTCCTGCCAGCACGCCACCAGGATGGGCGCCTTCGCGGGCAACAACGCCGCCGCAGAGCTCCTGGGCGTCCCGACCAAGCCGTATCACCAGAAGGCCTACGTCACGTGCCTCGACCTCGGCGAAGCCGGCGCGCTCTTCACGCGAGGCTGGGAACGGAAAGTCGAGATCGTCGGCGAGGTTGCAAAGAAGACCAAGCACGAGATCAACACGGTGTGGATCTACCCGCCGCGCGCCGAGCGTGCCGCCGCGCTGGCGTCGGCCGATCCGGATCACGTCACCGAGGTCTGAGGGCCTCACGCGACACGGCCGCGCTTCCCACGCAGAAGCGCGGCTCCCTCGCTATCGACCAAACTGGAGCTCACCACGATGAAACACGAGACCGTCCGCACGAGCGCGTTCGCCATGCCGTTGACGAACCCGGCCTTTCCACCCGGCCCCTATCGCTTCATCAATCGCGAGTACTTCATCATCCAGTACCGGACGGATCCCGAGGCGCTGCGCCGGATTGTACCGGCGCCACTCGAGCTGACCGAACCTGTGGTGAACTACGAGTTCATCCGCATGCCGGATTCAACTGGGTTTGGCGACTACACCGAAAGCGGCCAGGTCATCCCGGTATCCTATCAAGGTCAGGCCGGCAGCTTTACCCATCAGATGTTCCTCAACGATCATCCGCCCATCGCCGGCGGGCGTGAGCTGTGGGGCTTTCCCAAGAAGCTGGCGCAACCGAAGCTCGCGGTCGAGATCGATACCCTGGTCGGCACCCTGAACTACGGCTCGGTGCGCATCGCGACCGGCACCATGGGTTACAAGCACCGCGCCCTCGACATCGAAGCCGAGGCCAGGAAACTCGCCGCTCCCAATTTCCTGCTCAAGATCATCCCGCATGTCGACGGCTCGGCGCGCATCTGCGAGCTGGTCCGCTACCACCTCGAAGCGATCACCGTGAAAGGTGCTTGGACCGGGCCGGCAGCGCTGGACCTGTATTCGCACGCCCTGGCCCCCGTAGCCGAACTGCCCGTCCTCCAAGTGCTTTCGGCCAAGCACCTCATCGCCGACCTGACGCTCGGGCTTGGCACTGTCGTCCACGACTACCTGGCGCCGGGCGCTACCGCACAACGACGCGAGTCCAGGTCCGAGATCCTTATCGAAGCAAACGCAGGCTGATCGGATCAGCCGCAAGATCGGGAGTTTACGAGATGCTGAAGGTGATGCGCGAGCAAGTGAGTTCCGTGCCGCAGCCGTCCACGTCGCTGCCATATGACGTCGTCGCCCTGGTGCTGCAGGGCGGCGGAGCTCTGGGAGCCTATCAGGCCGGAGTGTATGAGGGCCTGCACGAAGCCGGTATCAGGCCGAACTGGTTGGCCGGCATTTCGATCGGCGCGCTCAATGCGGCGATCATTGCCGGATCGCCGGAAGACCAACGGGTCGAGCGGCTACGCGAGTTCTGGGAGACTATCTGTGCGTGTCCGGTGGGATGGCCCGCCGGCGAAGGGCTAGCCAATGCCCTGCCATTCGCGTTCGATATGCGCTCGCTGCACAACGCGCTTGCCGCGATGAGGGCCTTATTCCAGGGGCAGCCCGGCTTCTTCAAGCCTCGATTCCCCGCGCCGTTCTGGTCGCCTTTTTCGGGTGATGCAGCGACCAGCTTCTACGACACAGCACCGTTGCAGCGGACGCTGGAGAAGCTCGTCGATTTCGATCGGCTGAACGCGGGCGAGGTACGCGTCAGCGTCGGCGCGGTCAACGTTCGCACCGGTAACCTGACCTACTTCGACACGACCGAACGTAAGCTGGGACCGAAGCATTTCATGGCTTCCGGCGCTTTGCCACCGGGGTTCCCTGCCGTCGAGATCGAAGGCGAACACTATTGGGATGGCGGCGTCGTCTGGAACACTCCTCTCTCACGCGTGCTGTCCAGCGAGCCGCGCGACACACTGACATTCCAGGTCGATCTCTGGTCTGCCAGGGGTCGTGTTCCCCACGACATGATGGAGGTGTCGAGCCGGCAGAAGGACATCCAATATTCGAGCCGTACGCGCGCCATCACGGACCAGGCGCTACGCATGCAGAAGATGCGTCAGGCGTTACAGCGGACGATCCAGGAGTTGCCGGAACGCGCGAAGCAGGATCCGGAAATCCGCGCCATCGCGGACATGGCCCGCCATCGCTCCTACAACATCGTCCACCTCATCTACCAGTCCAAAATCTACGAGGGCCAGTCAAAGGACTACGAGTTCGGGCTGAACGCAATGCGCGCGCATTGGCAAAGCGGTCTGGACGACATCCGCCGCACGCTGGCCGACCCACGCCGCCTGGACCCGCCCGCTCCCGAGCTCGGCATCATCACGCATGACGTCCACCGCCCCGATTGAGATCTAGCGTCCCCCCCGACTTCGGAGAGAACCATGTCGATCCTTTCGTATGCTTCCGAGCAGAAAACGAAAACCAGCATTCGCCCGTCGCGTCAGGCGATCCGGCGCGCGGCGCTGGCGTTCGCCGCCGCCCTCGGCGTGGCCGGGGCCGCCGCTTTCAGCCACTACTACATCACCACCGGCCGCTATCTGGAAACGACCGACGACGCCTACGTCAAGGCCGACTCCACAGTCATTGCGCCGAAGGTTTCCGGCTACATCGCCGAAGTGCTGGTCGCCGACAACGAACCGGTGAAGGCCGGCCAGGTGCTGGCCCGGATCGACGATCGCGATTTCAAGACCGCGCTGAACCAGGCCAAGGCCGACATTGCGGCCTCGGAAGCCGCGGTCAAGAACCTCGACGCGCAGATCGAATTGCAGCAGCCTCTCATTCAACAGCAGGCGGCCGAAGTCGACGCGACCGAAGCTGGTCTGAAATTCGCGCAGCAGGAGCGCGCCCGCTACGACGAGCTCATGAGGTCGGGCTCGGGAACGATACAACGCGCCCAGCAGACCGACGCAGCATTGCGCTCGCAGACCGCACAGCTTCAGCAGGGTAAGGCGGGATTGCTCGCAGCCAACAAGAAAGTCGAGGTGCTATCGACCCAGCGCACGCAAGCTGTCGCGCAACTCGATCGCGCACGCGCGGTCGAGCACCAGGCTGCCCTGAACCTCTCCTACACCCAGATCACGGCTCCGGTCGACGGCACGATCGGTGCGCGGACACTCCGCGTCGGCCAATATGTGCAGGCAGGCACGCAGCTGATGGCGGTAGTTCCGCTCGACCAAGTCTATGTGGTCGCCAATTTCAAGGAGACCCAACTCACCCATGTGCGCAATGGCCAACCGGTCGAGCTGCGGGTCGACAGCTTCCATTCGACCAGGCTGAAAGGCCATGTCGATAGCCTGTCGCCGGCGAGTGGCCTGGAATTCGCGCTGCTCCCGCCGGACAACGCGACCGGCAACTTCACGAAGATCGTGCAGCGCGTGCCGGTGAAGATCGTGCTCGATGACCGGAGCCTGAGCGGTCTGCTGCGCCCCGGCATGTCTGCGGAGCCGACTGTCGACACCAAGTCCACTGTCGTCGCCGAACGCGAGGCCGAAAAGCGGCTCGCATCGCGCGGCGGCAAGCCCCGCAGCTGACCCCCCTATCCAGCCTCGCGAGCGAGGAAACCGTCATGACCACATTGCAAACCACGATCGACGCCACTCCCGCCAGCGAGGATCGGCCACCTGCGGCCCACGCCGTCTCAGCAAAAACCTGGCTCGCAGTGATCGGCGCCACGATGGGTGCGTTCATGGCGGTACTCAACATCCAGATCGTCAACGCCTCGCTTGCCGACATTCAGGGTGGGATCGGTGCGGGCATCGACGACGGCGGGTGGATCTCGACCTCCTACCTGATCGCCGAAATCGTCGTGATTCCGCTCAGCGGCTGGCTTGCCCAGGTCTTCTCGGTCCGAGTCTATCTCCTCACCAACGCCGTTCTGTTCCTCGTCTTCTCGGCAGCCTGCGCGCTCGCGCAAGACCTGCCGCAGATGATCGCGCTGCGCGCGGTGCAAGGGTTTACCGGCGGCGTGCTGATCCCCATGGCATTCACGCTCATCATCACGCTCCTGCCGAAAGCGAAGCAGCCGATCGGGCTGGCGATGTTCGCGATCTCCGCGACCTTCGCACCCGCGATCGGTCCGACCATCGGCGGCTATCTCACCGAGAATTTCGGCTGGGAATACATCTTCTACGTCAACGTCGTGCCCGGCGCGATCATGATCGGTATGCTCTTCTTCTCTCTGGAAGCGAGGCCGATGAACCTCTCGCTGCTGCGAGACGGCGACTGGGCCGGGATCATCACCATGGCGATCGGGCTCGCCGCGCTTCAGACCGTCCTGGAAGAAGGCAACAAGGACGATTGGTTCGGCTCGCCCTTCATCGTTCGGCTGGCCGTGATCGCCGCGGTTGCGTTGACGCTGTTCCTCGCAATCGAGCTGACTGCCCAGAAACCGTTGCTCAACCTGCGCATCCTGTTCCGCCGCAATTTCGGCTTTGGCGTGCTGGCGAATTTCCTGCTCGGCGTATCGCTGTATGGCTCCGTCTATGTCCTGCCGGTCTATCTGTCCCGCATCCAGGGCTACAACTCCGAGCAGATCGGCATGGTGCTGGCATGGACTGGCCTGCCGCAGCTCGTGCTGATCCCGCTGGTACCTCGCCTGATGAAGCGGTTCGATCCGCGCCTCGTCATCGGCATCGGCTTTGTGCTGTTTGGCGGCTCCAATTTCATGAACATCTACATGACGAACGACTATGCGGCCGATCAGCTTTTCTGGCCGAACGTCATCCGCGCGCTTGGCCAGGCCCTGGTCTTCGCGCCGCTATCGAGCGTTGCGACTGCAGGAATGGAAGCGGAGAACGCAGGATCGGCATCAGCTTTGTTCAATATGATGCGCAACCTCGGCGGCGCGATCGGAATCGCTGCCCTGCAGACGCTCCTGACCAAGCGCGAGCAGTACCACTCCAACGTCCTGATGCAATCGGTCTCGATGTTCGAGCAAGCAACCCGCACCCGGCTCGATCAGCTCACACAGTATTTCATCAGCCACGGCGTGATCGACCGGGTCGATGCCGCCCATCGCGCCTATGTCGCAATCGGCAAGGTCATCCAGAAGCAGGCGTTCATCCTCGGCTTCAGCGACACCTTCTATCTGCTCGGCATCTCACAGATCGTCGCCCTGATCGCGGCGCTCATACTCACCAAGCCCGACCGCATCGACGCCGGCGGCGGCGCCCACTGAAACCAAGGCGGCGACCGCCGCCTGATTCTCTTGTCTCAAACATCGAAAGGAATTCCCCATGTTGAAGGGAAAAGTATCCATCGTCACCGGATCGACCAGCGGCATCGGCCTGGGCATCGCGAAGGAATTGGCAAGGCTCGGCGCCGACCTCGTGTTGAACGGCCTCGGGGATGCCGACGAGATCGAGAAGATCCGCATCGGCATCGAACGTGAGCACAGCGTGCGCGTCGTCTACGACGGCGCCGATATGTCAAAGGGAGAAGCCGTGCGCGGATTGGTTGCCGCGACGGTCGAGAGGTTCGGACGCCTCGACATCTTGGTGAACAATGCCGGCATCCAGTTCACCGCGCCGGTGGAGGAATTTCCTGCCGCTAAGTGGCACGCAATTCTCGACATCAATCTGTCCGCTGCGTTTCACGGAATCGCCGCGGCGGTACCTCAGATGAAAAAGCAGCATTGGGGACGGATCGTCAATATTGCTTCGACGCACGGTCTTGTCGCCTCAACACACAAAGCCGCCTACGTTGCAGCCAAGCACGGACTGGTCGGCCTGACCAAGGTGGTCGGCCTGGAGACAGCCGGCAGCGGCGTCACCTGCAACGCAGTCTGTCCGGGTTGGGTACGAACACCCCTTGTCGAAAAGCAGATCAGCAATATCGCTACGCAAAGGGGCATAAATCAGAAGGAGGCGGCCAGGGACCTTTTGGCCGAGAAACAGCCGTCCCTGGATTTCGTTTCTCCCTCACAGCTTGGCGGCACCGTGACCTTCCTCTGTTCGCCTGCGGCGGACCAGATCACGGGCACGACCATTTCCGTGGATGGCGGCTGGACCGCACAGTAGCGAAGCGACCAGCGCGGCGACGCGCCGCTTCAACCGAAAAACATGGAGGTCCATCATGGGTACAGAGCAGAAAGTCGCTATCATCACCGGAGCGTCGCAGGGTATCGGCGAAGCCTTGGTCAGGGCATATCGCGATCGCAATTTTCGTGTGGTCGCGAATTCTCGCTCGATCAGACAGCCGTCTGATCCGGATATCCTGGCAGTTGCCGGGGACATCGCCGATCCGAACACGGCGGAACGCATCGTGTCGCAGGCGATCCACCGCTTCGGCCGCCTCGACACCCTCGTCAACAACGCCGGCGTCTTCGTCGCAAAGCCATTCACCGATTATACCGACGAAGACTACGCCCACTTGCTGGGGATCAATCTCGACGGGTTCTTCCATGTCACTCGGCGCGCAGCCAAGGAAATGCTGAAGCGAGGATCCGGGCATATCGTGCAGATCACGAGCAGCCTCGACGAACATGCGGTCAGCAGCGTCCCATCGGTGCTGGCCGCCCTCACAAAGGGCGGCTTGAATGCGGCAACGAAGTCGCTCGCCATCGAATATGCGAGCAAGGGTATCCGCGTCAACGCCGTGGCACCTGGCGCGGTCAAGACGCCGATGCATGCACCCGAAACGTACGACTTCCTTGCCAAGCTGCATCCGGTCGGACGGATGGGAGAGGTGCGCGATGTTGTCGATGCGGTGCTGTACCTCGAAGGTGCCGCCTTCACCACCGGCGAGATCCTGCACGTCGACGGCGGACAGAGCGCCGGACATTAGAAACGCGCGCGTGGGGACGCGTGGCAGCATCCCAATGGCACGACGGCTTTCCTGATAATCCTCGCCATGCCCCTCGGGCTTGACACGCGGAATTCAGCGCGTGCGGTCCCCTCAGGCCGTGCTATTCCCGTAAGCGATGATCGCCTAGCCGTCCGCTTTTCAGGCGAACGTGCAATTCTTGGACTCAAGCACCTTGCCGATGCCGGACAGTTCGAGAATGTCGCCGCCGGCCTTGAGCGCCTTCATCACGCCGGCTTCCTTCTCCTCGCGCGCGGCCGACTTGGTGCACACATCGGCGATGTTGTCCTTCGGCACGATGACGACACCATCATCGTCGGCGCTCACGATATCGCCGGGGCGAACCGCAACGCCGCCAATGACGATCGGCTGGTTGATGTAGCCGAGCGTCTCCTTCACGGTCCCCTTCATGCAGAGGCCATACGAGAACACGTTGAAGCCGGTATTCCGGATCGCCGGACCGTCGCGCACGCCGGCATCTGTCACCAGGCCGGCAAGCCCCTTGGCCACGCAGGCTGTCGCCAGCACCTCGCCGAAACCGCCCTGCTCGGGATGGTCGCCTGCACTCACGATGAGCACATCGCCCGGCTTAGCGAGCGAGATCGCGGTAATGAGCATCATGTTGTCGCCGGGGTGGCAGCTGACCGTGAATGCCGGCCCGCAAGCGCGCATACCCGGATAAATCGGCTTGATCCGGGACGTCAGCGCCCCGGTCCGCCCCTGAGCCTCATGCAGGGTCGACGGCGGGAATTGCTTGATGCGTTCCACAAGCTCAGCCGCGGGCCGATCGAATGTCCTGATAACGTGAACCATGGTCCCTCCAACGGCCGCAATCTCTGCACCTCACCTCCAATAGTCGACCCTCTCCCGCCGGAGAATTTCAGATTTTGGGATTGCCGCATCGTATTTCGTTATGGCTCGTCTTCCGAACCGCCCAGAGGTTTGGTGGAGGAGCCTGAGGTGACGGCATTCGGATCAGCCAGGCAATCGAACTGTCCCCATTCCTTCGCGATGATCTCCAGCAATATCTTGTAGACCGCGAACGCTGCGTCGGACAGGGCAACGTTATCGGAAATGCATAGCGACATTTGCTGCGACGCCGACGGCGCATCGATCCGCCGAATGCAGAGCTCATCCAGGTTCGGTAATGCCTTTGCGATGGACATCGGCAGCACGGCAGCACCCATTCCGGCTGCAATCGCCGAAGACAGGGTCGATTGCGAATGGATCTCGGCGACGATGCGCGGGCGGAGCCCCACCTCGGCGCAGACCCGCTCGACCGTCTGTCGCAGGAAGGATTCCCGATATGGAAGAAGCAGGTCGAATTGCGCGACCTCCTCCGCCGAAACCTCCTCCGAAGGCATCTGCCCTGCATACATGCTGCGAGGCGCGACAAGATAAAAGTACTCGCGCATCAGCGGCTTGTAGTCGAGACCAGTCACCGGACGATCGCCGTACAGGACAGCCATATCCATGCTGCCCTTCAGCATCATTTCGCTGAGCATGATCCCTGAACTGTCGTAAATGTGCAGCACGACGCCGGGATAGCGTTCACGTACCTGCAACAGCAGCGGAGTCGCGAGCAACGCCGCCGAGCTGAGCGGCGCCAAGCCGATCGTAACGTTGCCGGTCAGCCCCGATCGGTTCTCCAAAATAGTACGCCGCGCCTCGTCGATCTGCCGCTGGATCGATTTGGCGTAGCGGTAGAGGATCTGTCCGGCTTCGGTCGGGCGGACCCCGCGGGCGCTGCGGTCCAATAGCTTTCGCTTGAAGTCCTGCTCGAGGCTCGCGATCTGCTGGCTCAGCGCGGGCTGGGCGATGTTGAGCAGCTTCGCCGCGCGCGAGACGCTACCGAGATCGACGACTTTGACGAAGGCTTCGAGGCGACGCGTATCCAATACGGGGTTCCCGAGAAGGCGGTTGTCATGGCCGCAGCAGCAATACGCTGGGGCTATGGGACCAGAAGGAAATATTCTTACCATCTGGAACCGGCCGGGCCTATAGGTAACGATACACGGAGGAGCCGTACGAATGGCATTTTCGGACTATCGAAGGGCGTTGGTCACCGGCGCATCCTCGGGCATCGGGGCTGCCACGGTTCGCCGCCTGAGCGCCGAGGGGCTCGAGGTCTACGCCGTGGCGCGCGATGCGGACCGGCTGGCGACCCTGTCGGCCGAGACCGGCTGCCGCTCATGCGCCGTGGACGTGAACAACCTCGATGCGCTGGCGGCGCTGGCGCAATCGGCAGAATTCGACGTTCTCATCAACAACGCCGGCCAGTCCCGGCGCGGCAACATCCTGGACACGACACCCGATGACGTCGATGCGCTCATCGACGTCAATTTGCGCGCGGTTCTGCATCTCACGCGCCTGATCGTGCCAGGAATGGCGAAGCGCGACCGTGGCCACGTGGTCAACATCTCCTCCATCGCTGGCCATTATGCCTTCGGAGGGGGCAACACGGTCTACCACGCGACGAAGGCGGGCATTCATTCGCTCTCGCAGCAGTTGCGCGTCGACCTCTACGGCACCAGGGTTCGCGTGACCGAGGTGTCGCCAGCACGCGTGGAGACGGAAGTCTTCGGGCGGCTCCTGGGCGACCTCGCCGAGGCCAAGCGCCGTTTCTTCGACGATTATGAAGCCCTCCAGCCAGAGGACATCGCCAATTCGATCGCCTTCGCAATCGGCTCCCCTGCGCGCATGAACGTCGCGTTCATGGAGGTGCTGCCAACGCAGCAGGTCGTCGGTGGCCTCAACTTCGCGCAGAGAAGCCGGCAGACGGCGACCTGAGGACGAAGGGCTAAGGATCGCGACTCGACGCAGAGGACGATCACCGTGGATCTCGCTAAAATCGAACAACTGATCAATCTGGTCTCGCGATCCCGCATCGCGGAGCTGGAGCTGACGCAAGACGGGACGCGCATTCGCATCCTGAAAAACCCCGCGCGCGGAGCGGTCCCCGCCCTGCCTGCTGCTGAGCCCGGATCGGAGGAAATTTACGTCGCCAGGCGCGAGGCTGCCCGCCCACCGGTCCCTGCTAGCACCGACGAGATCATCGTATCGGCTCCCATGCACGGCGTATTCTACCGAGCTGCGGCGCCGGATGCGCCGCCGCTGGTCGAGGTCGGTGCCAGAATCGAGGCCGGACAGAAAATTTGCATCATCGAGGCGATGAAGACCTTTATCGACGTCGCCGCCGAGACATCTGGCGTCGTCCTCGCTGTCCTTGCAGAGAACGGTGACGAGATCGAAGCAGGACAGCCGCTGTTCCGGATCGCTCCTGCGGGGCCTTCCTGATGTTCGACAAGGTCCTGATCGCCAACCGAGGTGAGATCGCGTTTCGCATCCAGCGCGCCTGCCGGGCGATGGGCCTCAAGACGGTCGTCGTTCACTCGGAAGCGGATCGCGACGCGCGCTATGTCGCCCTCGCGGATCAGGCGCTCTGCATTGGGCCGGCCTCGGCGAGCAAGACCTATCTCAATCCCGCCGCGATATTGCTTGCGGCGGAGGTCAGCGGCGCCCAGGCCATTCATCCCGGCTACGGATTTCTGTCGGAAAGTGCCGAATTCGCCGAACGCGTCGCGCAGGCCGGCCTCGCCTTCATCGGCCCCCCGGCGGACTGCATCCGGACCATGGGCGACAAGGTCGCCGCCAAACGGGCGATGCGGCTGGCTGGCGTCCCTTGCGTGCCTGGACCGGACAGCGCCTTGCCCGATGATCCGGCGGAGGTGCGCGCCATCGCGCGCAAGATTGGATATCCCGTCATCATCAAGGCGGCCGGCGGCGGCGGCGGGCGCGGCATGCGGATCGTGCGCGATGAGCGCGACCTGGATGACGCACTCGCGCTGACACGTGCGGAGGCAAGCCAGGCCTTCAAGAACCCGGCCGTCTACATCGAAAAGTTCCTCGAGAAGCCCCGCCATATCGAGATTCAGGTCCTTTGCGATGAGCACGACAACCATCTCTGGCTCGGCGATCGCGACTGCTCGCTCCAGCGCAGGAACCAGAAGGTCGTCGAGGAGGCGCCCGCTCCTGGCATCGACCGCGCGCTCGTCGAGCAGGTCGGCCTGAGCTGCGTCGAAGCCTGCCGGCGCATCGGCTACCGGGGCGCGGGCACGTTCGAATTCCTCTACGAGGACGGCCAGTTCTTCTTCATCGAGATGAACACTCGCGTCCAGGTCGAGCACCCCGTCACCGAGATGACCACCGGGATCGACATCGTCAAGGAGCAGATCCGCATCGCGCGGGGTGAGCCGTTGCTGATCGCGCAGGCCGACATCAGGCGCGTCGGCCATGCGATCGAGTTTCGTATCAATGCCGAGGATCCCGCCACGTTCGCCCCCTCGCCGGGCACGGTCACGCGCTGGGATGTTCCCGGCGGCATAGGCATCCGCGTCGATACTCACATGGCCTCCGGCGCTCCTGTTCCTCGTCACTACGACTCGCTGATCGGCAAACTCATCGCCCATGGCAGCACACGCGATGAAGCCCTGGCGCGCGCGCGCGTCGCGCTGTCCGAGTTGCGCGCCGATGGCATCCGAACCAATGTGCCGCTGCATCAGGCCATTCTCGCTGATCCCGCGTTCCGTCGCGGTGGCTGCGACATCCACCATCTCGAACATTGGATGGCTGCGCGGGTGGCTGCGCAATGACGGCGAGCGACCGGCCGCGGATCAGCCTGCTCGGGACGACAGCAATCTTGTTCGAGGCGCCCGGCCCGTTCGACCTGCCGCACCAGCGGCGCATCTGGACCCTCGCAACGACGGCCTCGAAATGGCCGGGAATCCGCGAGGCAATTCCCCTCATCACGAACCTGATGTTGACCTTCGAGACGCCGCCGCGCGATCCGAGTACCTTGATGGCCGCGCTCAACGATGCCTGGAATGAAGCGCAGGAGCTCACGATCGGCGGCCGCGAGATCAGGCTGCCTGTGACCTATGGCGGTGAAATCGGCGCTTCGCTCCAGGCTGTTGCCAATCATTGCGGCATGTCCATCGACGACGTGGTGTCTATCCACGCTGCGCCCCTTTACACCGTCTTCGCGCTGGGCAGCCACCCCGGCTATTGCTACCTCGGCGGCATGGATCCGCGGATATCGATGCCCAGGCGTCAGACTCCGCTCCAGCGCTCCGCGGGCGGCTCGGTCTCCATCGGAGGATCGCAGACGGGCGTTTCGGCCTCACCGGGCCCGAGCGGCTGGCACGCCATCGGGCACACGAGCTGGATATTCTTCGATCCGTGCTGGACGACGCCGGCTGCGCTTGCGCCGGGCGACACCATCCGGTTCGAGATTGAACGGGTGATTCGTTGATCGAGATCCTCTCCGCGCTCGGGCCGACCAGCGTCCAGGATTTGGGGCGCTTCGAGCAGTATCGGTTCGGGGTTGGCACGTCGGGCGCGATGGACGACGTCGCCTTGCGCGCCGGCAACATTCTCCTGGGCAACGACGAGAACGCGGCCGGCATCGAAATCCCGGTAACCCCGTTCAAGCTTCGCTTTGGCCGCGATAGGGCCTTCGCGCTGACGGGCGCCGAGGTCGAGGCCGACGTCGGAGGCCGCGCAATCCCGCCGTGGTGGCGATCGCGAGCCCACACCGGGGAGATTCTCACCATCAAGGCGATGTCCCGTGGTGCACGAAGCTATCTCACCCTGAGCGGCGGCATCGACGTCCCCGTCGTTTTGGGATCGCGCAGTACGCAGTTTCGCGGCGAATTTGGCGGCTTTGAGGGGCGACCGTTACAAACGGGTGATGTCCTGCCTTGCGCCGCGCCCAACCCGTCCGCGGAGACCAGCGATCTCGGGGTCGGGCCGGCCGATCTCGTTCTCGCCCGACCGAACATGCCGGCCGGCGATACCACCGTCAGGGTCATCATCGCTGGCGAATACGACGCGTTCGATAGTACCGCGCAAAAATTGTTCTGGCGCAGCGGCTGGAAGATCACGCCACAGAGCAACCGCTACGGCTATCGGCTGCAAGGCCCCGCGGTAAATCCAGTCTCGCCGATCGAAAAGCGGTCTCACGGCATCGTCGCGGGTGTCATCCAGATCCCGCCGAACGGGCAGCCCATCATACAGATGCGCGACGCGCAGACCTCCGGTGGCTATCCGAAAATCGCGACCGTGATCAAGGCCGACATGTGGCGCGTTGCACAGGCGCGGCTCGGCAGCACACTGCGCTTCGAGCAGACGGCCTATGCGGACGCGCTAGCAGCAGAGGACGAAGTCTCGGTCTATCTCGATCGGCTCAGGGCCGATGTTCGCCTTTTCGCGGAGCTTCAAGGATGCCGATAGACATGACCCATATCGAACGCCTGGCGAAGTTGCTGGAGACGTCCGGCGTCACATCGATCGAGATCGACGACGAGGGACAGTCCCTGAAGCTCGTCATGGAAACGAGCGCGATCGGCATGACATCGTCGGTGCGCGCCGACGCAATCAGCTCTTCCGAAGAGACGCTCGTGATTGCCAAGGCGGATGTTGCCGGACATTTTCTCGCCACGCACCCGTGGCGGGCGAAGCCGTTCGCCGAACCCGGCCAGCAGATCGAAGCCGGCGCGATCGTCGGCCTCGTCAAGATCGGGCTGCTCTATGCACCCGTGCTTTCGCCGGCCGCCGGCATCCTCGATGCGATCACCGCGGAGGCAGGCGCGATGGTCGGCTACGGAACGCCGATCGCCAGCATTCGTCCGACCGCTGAGACCGCCTGACCTGAGCGACGGTACGCGGCGACCTACCCGCAACTATCGCATTACCCGACCAATACTGTCGCTGGCGCAACTTCGCCGCCGCCCTGCTCTACCACGCGCCTCACGGTGGCCGCCAGGTTCACGGAGCCGGGCGTATCGCTGTGAATGAGAATCGAGCGCGCGTCGACCTTGATCGACTTGCCTTCGATCGTCTTCACCGTCCCACTGTCCAGGAAGCGGGTAACCCGCTCCGCAACGGCTTCCGGCGAGGTAATGACCGAATTGGGGAGCTTGCGGGACACGAGGTGCGCATTCTCATCATAGGCGCGATCGGCGAGAAACAGCGTCAGCACCCGTAAGCCGACCTTGCGCGCGGCACGCACGATCTCGGCGTCAGGCTGTGAGAATACAATGAAGTCGCGATTGATGGCCGCGATCGCACGCGCAACGACGTCGGCCATGTCGGGATCCGCGTTCACCATGTTGCCCATCGCAGCATGGAAGCTGACATGGGTCACGCGATGGCCGGCATTGGTCGCAATCGCCTGGAGCGCACCGATCTGGTAAACCATGTGCTTCTCGAGCTCGGCAGCGTCCATCTGGATCACTCGGCGACCGAACCCGAGAAGATCCGGCAGCCCTGGATGGGCGCCGACCTCAACCCCTTTCGCCTTGGCCATCCGCACCATGCGATCCATGATGATGGGATCGCCGGCATGGAAGCCGCAAGCTACATTGGCCGAGGAGACGATACCCATCAGCGCCTCATCGTCGCAGATGCGATAATTGCCAAAACCTTCGCCCATGTCCGAATTGATGCCGATTTTCATGTTTGCACCATCCCTTGTTTGTTGCGGCCGTCCATCTCAAAGTGCGCGATAAAGGTCGGCGGTTGCGCGTAGCCCGGCAAGATAGCTGGTGACGGGTGCCATGGCTGCGACGGCGTCCTGATAGCCGACCTCCTCGAAGGCGATGAATGAGCCCGGCGGCGCCTGGCCGAGCCGCCAGAGATCGGCCTGGATCACGGCGGCAATCTTCGGGTAGCCCCCGGCAGTGTTGGCGTCGCTCATCTGGATGATCGGCTCACCGGCCGGCGGCACTTGCACCACGCCTGCCACCACGCCGTGCGAGCGCATCTCAACCGGTGCGGCCAATGTCAGCTTGCTTCCGGTCAGACGATATCCTCCCCGGTCGCTCCGGGCGCTGATCTTCCACTTCGTCGACCAGAACGTCGCGCGCATCGCCTCCGAAAACAGTATGTGCTCTCCGGCGCGCATGACACGCACACGCAGCACGCGGTCCTCCGCGGGCTCGGAACCGGCAATTGCCATATCAGGCGGCTCGGCGCCGAAGTCGACGTGCTTGGACGCATCATTCCGTGCGCTCCCGGTCGGCACGATATCGCCTGCCTGCAAGGGGCGCCCCTCCAGTCCACCGAAGCCGGCGCGCAGATGCGTACTGCGCGAGCCCAGCACGCGCGGCACGTCGATGCCTCCTTCGAACGCCACATAGACGCGCGCACCGCGCCTTGGCGAGGCGATCGTGAGAATGTCTCCTGCGCTGGCCCGCATGCACCACCAGGGTGGGACGGTCCGGCCGGCGAGCGTCGCGTCGTGATCGGCCCCCGTGAGCGCAAACGCCATGTCTGCCAGAAAGCGCAGGCGGAACGGAAAGGTCTGCACCTCGATGCTCGCGGCATCACCGTCGTTGCCGAGCAGCGCATTTCCGGCTTCGAGCGCGACGGGATCCATCGCGCCGGACGGGCTGACGCCGAAACGGCGCGCGCCGCGACGGCCGAGGTCCTGAATGGTGTTGAAGGCGTGGCTGGCGAGGATCTCGATCACAGCTCAATCCGATCAATTCTGAACCGGACACGGTCGCCTGGCATCATGAGCGACGGCTGCTCCAGCCGGGGATCGAACATCGCTACGGGAGCCCAGCCAATCGCGTTCCAGCCGTTCGGGCTGTCCAGGGCAGCGACGCCGGTCTGCATCCCGCCGATGGTCACCGAGCCCGCGCGCATGTTGAGCGACGGCACGGATTTGCGCGGCATGTAGATGCGTGGATCGAGGCCGTGGAGGTAGCCGAAGCCTGGCGAGCTTGCGATCGCGCAGACCGTGTACTCCCCCTCGCTGTGGATCCTGATCACCTCGCGCTCCAATAAGCCTGCGCGTGCGGCCACTGCCGGCAGGTCGAAGCCGAGTTCGCCGCCATAGACGACTGGAATCTCGATCAGCTTGCCGTCGGCGTTGCGCGGGGCGAGTCGATGCCACAGTTCGATGAGCGACGCTCCCAGCGCGTCGATATCATCCGGTGGCTGCTCGAATGCGAGCATGACGTTGGTGACGCCAACAACGGCTTCCTGAACGTTGGGCCAGGACGAGAGCGCGTCGGCAAGAGCCCAGATCCGTCCCTGCTGAACCAGGTCGAACTCTCCCGGCGCCTCCACCAGCATCGCCAGCGTGCCGATCAGGCTGATCTTCGGATCCTTCTCGAGCACGCCGACGAAGGGAGAGGCATGATGATTGATCGACAAGGGTTACCCCGGAAAACGGCGCACGGCAGAGCGTCGCCATCTTCAATCTAGGTATCCGGCGCGATGCGATCCAAGACGTTATCGCTCTGCCGGTATAGCGGATATCGATCACTGGCGAGGCGGCTCAGTTGCGGACGCGGCCTGACGCGCGTCGACTTGCGTTGCGCGACCCGCCCGCCTCTTGCGCGTCCAAAGGTCAGTGACGCGCGATCACGTGATTGCTCGGTGCATTCCAGCTTGCAACGACTTCCTGGCCGACCGAGTAACGGAAGCCGGACTGCTGCGATTGATTCTGCTCGAATACGATGAGCTGCTCGCCGCTCGCCATCTTCAGATAATAGTGACTGACGAAGCCGCGATAGACGACCTGATCGACACGCGCAGCGACGCTGTTGGGGCGACCCACGGCACCGCTCTGGCCGGCCTCCTCGACGACGATGGCCTCCGGCCTGATCGAGACCATGACGTCGGCGGCCGACGCCGGAACCTCGTCGACCAACAGGCTCAAACCCTGCGACACACGGACGATTGCGCCGTTTCCATTCCGCTGCTCGACCTGGCCCTCGAACAGATTGGAGGCACCAATGAACTTCGCGACGAACTTCGACGTCGGCCGTTGGTAGATCTCGGTTGCGGAGCCGACCTGCTCGAGTTTGCCGTCTCGCATCACCACGATCTGGTCCGCCATTGTCAGGGCTTCGTCCTGATCGTGGGTCACCATGATCGTGGTCAAACCCAGCCGGCGCTGGAGGGCCCGCAACTCCACCTGCATGCTTTCGCGCAGCCCCTTGTCCAGCGCTCCCAGCGGCTCGTCGAGCAGCAGCATCGCCGGCTCGATCACCAGGGCCCGCCCCAGTGCGACGCGCTGCTGCTGGCCACCGGAGAGCTGGGCGGGATACCGCTTCCCGAAGTTCGATAGCTGAACGAGGTTGAGCGCCGAAGCCACTTTCTGCGCGGCCTCCGCCCTGGCGATCCCACGCATCTCGAGGCCGAATGCAATGTTCTCCTCGACGGTGAGATGCGGAAACAGCGCGTAGTTCTGAAACAGCATGCCGACGTTGCGACGATGCACCGGGACGCCGGTCATCCTTTGATTGTTCACGAAGACGTCGCCGGAAGTCGGATGGATCAGGCCGGCGATCATGCGAAGGCAGGTGGTCTTGCCACATCCGCTTGGACCGAGCAGAGCGATCATATGGCCCGGCTCGATCGTCAGGGACACGTTGTCGACCGCGACCATGCGGTTGTATTCCTTGCAGAGGCGTTCAAGCCTGACCTCGGACGACTTCATGGCTGCTCCGCTCAGCTCGTGAACACCTGATTATAGCGCTCCAGCCAGGGGCCGCGGCGCGGAACGATGAACTTCCAGTCCGGCGTGAAGAGCCCGAGATCGGTCGCCTTGGTATCGGGGTACGCGAGGAACTTCGCCGTCTCCGGCTTGAAGTCGATGCCGCTGACCGAAGGCGCGCTGAGCGTCTGCTCGGACAGCATCTTGGCGACCGACGGCTCCAGGATTCGGTTGATGAATGCCGCGCCCAATTCCGGCTCCGGCGCATTCTTGACCAGCGTCATGCTGTTGATGCCCGTGAACGCGCCTTCCTTGGGGAACGTCATGTCGATCGGCATGCCCTTAGCCGTGTGCGGATAGATCGCCTTCGAATATTCGATGCCGCCGATCGTCGCCTGCCCCTGCGCAACCTGGAGCACCTGCGCCTCGCTGTCATAGATCGTGAGAACATTCGGCTTGAGTGCAGCCAGCTTGTCCCAGCCGTTGTCGACGAGATACTGCGCCTCCTTGAGCGGCTTGCCCGTCGCCAGCGATGTTGCGACGATGAGCATGAGCACACTTTGGGTATTCTTGGGCGTGTTCAGGAGAATCTGCTTGCGATATTTCGCATCGAAGATCTGCTCATAGCTCTCGATCGGCTTGGTCACCTGCGGATTGATGAACAGGGCTGCACTGGAGATCGAGAACCCGACTCCGTAGCCCTCCTCGAAGATGTAGCGCGGATATACTTTCGCGAGATTGGGGATCTTGCTCGCGTCGAGCTTGTCGATGAGCCCCTCCTGCTTCGCCTGGGGTATGCCGACATCGTCCATCATCATGACGCTGTACCGCGGCGCGTCACGGGTCGCGCGAAGCGCGGCGATATTGGAGAGCGTCGCCCCCTCGATCGTGAAGACGCGGCATTTGAATTCCGCCTCGAACTTGGGAATGACCTCCTTCTGGATGAGCTTGCCCAGCGCGGAGTTGTAGACGCCGATATGGACCTGCTTGGCATCCTGCGACGATGCCCGGCTGATGATCGTCGGGAATGCAATCGTGGCTGCACCGGCCTTGATGAGAGTCCTACGTGTCACGCTCATGGGTCAAATCTCCATTCAAGAACAAACATCAGGCGGCCAGCGCACGGCGAAGGCCCACCAACTTCTCCAGCAAGAGGACACCGACCATCGCCATCAGGATGATGATCGTCGACATCGCAGGAACGGAAGGATCGAAGACGTTGACCAGTTGCCGCATCAGCACCAGCGGCACGGGCGAATATTCGGAATTGGCGAGCCACATCGTGACCGGATAATTGTCGAACGACACCATGAAGGCGAACAGTCCGCCGGCCGCGACCCCGGATGCAATCTGCGGCAGCGTCACGCGCCAGAAGGTGCGCAGCCGATTGGCCCCCAACGTGCGCGCGGCGTCCTCCAGGTTCTCGTCAACGAGCTGGAGGCTGGTGACGACGGTGCGGATGACGTAGGGCGACGTCACGACGATATGCCCGATCAGCAGGTTCAGCCGCGCATCCTGGGATCCAAGCTTCGTCAGGACCTGAAGAAGGGCCAGGCCCGTCACCAGCGAGGGGAAGATGAGCGGCGACAGCAGAAACCCTTTGATTGCCGCCAGGCCGACGAAGTTTCCGCGCACCAGCGCAAAGGCGGCCGGCACACCGAACAGCAGCGAGCCCGCGGTCGTACCGAGTGCGAGCAGGATGCTGAGCCGCATCGCTTCAAGGAAGTCGCGATCCCCCAGGACCTTGGCGTACCATTTCAGCGTGAAACCTTGCGGTGGGAACGTCACGAAATAGGAGTCGGAGACCGACACCGCCATGACGAGCAGGAGCGGCGCCAGGATGAAGATCATCATGGCGGTTGTGATCGCATAGAGGATGAAGGCGCCGAGGCCTGAGAAGCGCTCGTCCATCAGCTTGCCCTCCGCAGACGGCGGCCTTCGAGAAGCCACATGGAGAAGCCGTTGACCGCAAACACGACGCCAACCAGGATCACCGCGATCGCAGCGCCGAACGGCCAGTCATACACGACGAAGATCTGCTGCTCGATCAGGTTGCCGAGCATGATCGCGGAGGCGCCACCGAGGATCGCCGGAATGACGAAGGATCCGGCGGTGAGTGAAAACACCAGGGTGAAGCCGGCGACGAAACCGGGCATACTCAGCGGCAGTGTCACCCGGAGGAACACTTTCCACCAGGGCGCGCCAAGCATGCGCGCCGCGTCTTCCAGGTTCGGATCGATCTTGCCGAGCGCCGAGGCCAGCGGCAACACCATCATCGGGAAGAACACGTGCAGCGATCCGATGACGACGGCTATCTCCGTGTAGAGGACCGACACCGGCCCGTCGGTGATGTGCAGCGTCATGAGGATCCAGTTCAGCATCCCCTTCGGACCGTTTGCAAGAATGAGCTGCCATCCATAGCCGCGCACGACAACGCTGACGACCAATGGCGCGATGACGATGAGCGTGATGATCCGCGTCACGAGGGGGCGGCTTTTGACCATGACCAACGCGACCGGATAGGCAAGCACTGTTGCAAGCGCCGAGGTGATCACGCTGATCCGCAGCGTGTTCCAGAACACCCGGGAATAGAGATCGACGTTAATCAGCCGCGCGTAGTGCGCGAGCGTAAACGGCCGCCCGATGATCCCCTGGCTGTTCTGGGTCTGGATGCTCGACAGCAGCAGCGTGATCGCGGGATAGAAGAAGAAGTAAGTCAGGAAAAGCAGCAACGGGAGCGCCAGGAGCCCGGCGGGCAAATACAGGCGCCACCGCGATCCCTGCCGGATCTCTGGCTGGGCATCTAATATAGCCACCGCATCGTCGCTGGTGGTCATCGCTGGCCGTCCTCGACTGTGCGATACCAAGGCCTACCCCTCTTTAGATGAAGCTTATGTGTCGACATCCTACGGCACCAAGATTGTCTCGGTTTAGGGCCATTGCAAACGGTTATGACAATCGGTTTGGCATTCTCCGCCCAAACTTCGATCGATGCGCCTGCGGCGGCGACAATGCCGGCGAGCGACAAGGGACCGATCGCTCACCAGTATCCGCTCTCACCGTCAGCGTAAGGCTTCGCAGAAATTCGCGATGCGGCGGCACCCTTCCTTCAAGATCTCGGTGTCGGTCGCGTAGGAAATCCGGAAGTATGGGCTCATTCCATAGGCCCCGCCATGAACGGCTGCGACATGTTGCTCCTCGAGCAGCGCCGAAATGAAGTCGGCGTCGGTGTCCAGTCGCCGCCCTCCTTGCGACGTCTTGCCTATGCAACCAGCGATGTTGGGGAAGACGTAGAACGCGCCCTGCGGCTTGTGGCACGTGATTCCGGGGATCCGATTGAGGAGGGAGACCACCAGATCGCGCCGGTTGCGGTAAATATCGGCGCGCTCTCTCAGAAAATCCTGCGGACCGTCGAGAACGGCGACGGCAGCAGCCTGGCTCAGGGTGCAGATGCCACCGGTCGCCTGACCGTGGACATTGGTCATGGCGGCGATCAGGTCCTTGGGCCCACCGCAATAGCCGACGCGCCAGCCCGTCATGGCGTAGGCCTTGGACGCGCCGTTCACGGTCACGACGCGATTCTTCAACTTGGGCTCAACCTCCGCGATGGTGCAGAACTCGAAACCGTCATAGGTGAGGTGCTCGTAGATGTCGTCGGTAAGGATCCAGACGTCGGGATGCTTCAACATGACATCGGCAATCGCCCGCATCTCGGCGCGGGTGCAGGCCGCGCCGGTCGGATTGTTCGGGAAATTGAGGATCAGCCACTTGGTTTTAGGGGTGATCGCGGCCTCGAGGTCCGCGGCCCGAAGCTTGAACTGGTTGTTCTCCGGACAGGGCACGGCGACGGGTGTTGCCTCGGCGAGGAGCACGATATCCGCATAGGTGATCCAGCCCGGCGCCGGGATGACGACCTCGTCGCCCGGATCGCAGGTGGCAAACAGGGCGTTGAAGATGATCTGCTTGCCACCATTGGCGACCAGTATCTCGTCGAGCGCATAGTCGAGATTGTTCTCGCGTTTGAACTTGCGCTGGACGGCCTTTCGCAGGGCCACGGTTCCAGGCATCGCCGGATATTTTGTATCCCCCACCAGGGCAGCCCGATGCGCGGCCTCGATCGCGTGCGGCGGCGTCGGAAAGTCGGGCTCCCCGGACGACAGGCTGACGATCTGGACGCCCGCATCACGCAGCTCGCGCGCCTTATCCGTCATTGCCGCCGAAGCGGACACCTTCACGGTCTTGAGGCGCGTTGCAAGTTCAGGCATTTGATACTCCGTTTCTCTTCTCTCTTAGCCGCGCGGCTTCGGATCGGCTCGCAAATCCGAGCTCGCCGACGACCTGGAGTGTCGGAACGACCTCCAGCATCGCGACATTCATGCGAGCCGGCGATCCCACGGCGAAAGCAATGGCGTCGGCAATATCTTCAGGCTGAAGCGTCTCGAATGCCCCAATGAAGCGGCTGTCGTCGTCCTCTGCGACGCCCGGATGCTGGAAAATGCTGGTCGCAACCCGACCCGGCGATACTTCGGTGACGCGAACGCGCGTGCCGTAGAGATCGATGCGCAATTGCTGCGACAGCGAATGGATGCCCGCCTTGGTCGCGTGATAGGCGACGGATGAGTTGAACGTCGTTGCATTCTCGCCGAAAGCGTAGTGGCCGGCGATGGACGAGATGTTGACGACGTGGCCGCAGTCACGCTTGGCCATGCCGGGCACGATCAAACGTGTGAGATGCAGGACGGCCCGCAAATTGACGTCGACGAGCGTGTCGACGTCATCAGGCGCAGTGTCCAGGATGTTGCCCCGCCGCGATTGACCGGCGTTGTTGACCAGAATATCGAACGCAGCTGATTGCGCCAGCGCGGTCAAGCTGTCGAGATTACCCACATCCGCCGCGCACACGTGGCAATGCGTCTCGGACGACAACGCCGCCAACCGGACCGCATCACGCCCGACCGCGTAGACGTCGAGCCCCTCGCCCCTCAAGCGACGTACGGTCGCAGCCCCGATGCCTGAGGATGCGCCCGTCACCAACGCCGTTCGATAGTCCGAAAATCCCATCCACACGGCTCTCTTGCGATCGGGAACACTACGTACATGGGAACGCGCACGCATAGAACGGATTCGGTCTGCCCACATAAGGACAGCCGATAACTGAGGCCGGTTCGGCGGCCGACGCCATAAGGGCCACCAATACCGGCAGAGCGAATTTCTCTTACTGGCTGTAAGCGGCGTCCCGTTAGATTCGCGCGGTCCTTTGCTAACCCTTCCCCCTGGAGACAGCCGCACATGCTCGAGGTCAACAATCGGATCGTCATGGTCTCCGGCGCCTCGCGCGGCATCGGAGGCGCCGTCGTCGACCGGCTCGTGGCGTCGGGCTTTCGCGTCTCGGCCGGACTTCGTGATCCCAGCCGTCTCGCGGAGAGCGATAGGGTCATGACACACCGCTACGACGCGGAGAACGCGGAGAGCCCGGTATCATGGGTCAAGGCAACGATCGCGCGATGGGGCGGTGTGGACGCCATCGTCAATGCTGCGGGCATCAATCCCAGGGTTCGCGTGTCCGACGATGGCGAGGATGAGCTGGACGAGATGTGGCGGGTCAACGTCAAAGGTCCGTTGCGCCTCGTCAGGGCCGCCCTTCCCCATCTTGCCGCCTGTGGTCATGGGCGGGTGATCAATCTGGGGTCACTCGCCGGCAAGCGCGTCGGAAGCAATGTCGGCTATGCCATGACCAAATTTGCCGTCGTCGCTCTCACCCACGGTATCCGCCGCGAGGGACGCGCGGCAGGAATCCGGGCCACCGTCATCTGCCCGGGCTATGTCGCCACCGACATGACGCTGAAGGACGACGAGATCCCCCGCCATGAGATGAGCCAGCCGGGCGATATCGCTCGCCTCGTCGAAACCGCCCTCATGCTGCCGAACAACGCCTCCGTTTCCGAACTGCTCGTTCACTGCCAGTTCGAACCGATGCTGTAGCGCATACGGATTGCCGCGTGGCTCGCGTGGCGACACGAACCCCCGCCGTGAGGCGAAGGTAGTTCCGGATGCGTTCGATCTTGCGTGCCGGTTTCCCGCCAATTTGCCTGGAACCCTTTCTACTATCGACCCCATTGCGGTGATTGATATCGATACCATAAACTCGTTCGGCATCGCGGCTGCAGCACCGAAATCCTTCGGCAGAGACGGCTTGCCGGCTTCGATCCCGACTACGTTCACCAAGCAAAGACTGCATTGAGATGAAGCGGACTCAGATCAGGAAGAGCCCAAAGCGGCCGGCGACCATGGCGGAGGTGGCGGCACGGGCCGGGGTTTCCGCAATGACCGTCTCACGTGCGCTGAAGAGCGACGGTGCCGTCTCCGAGGAAACGCGGCGCCGGATCCTCGCGACCGTCGAAGAACTCGGATATGTGCTCGACCTTTCCGCTGGAGCACTTTCCTCGAAACGGACGGGCTTCGTAGCTGTGCTCATCCCCTCGATCAACAACTCCAACTTCTCCGATACCGCTCGCGGCATCACCGAGGCAATCGAAAGCCAAGGGCTCCAGATGCTTCTCGGCTACACCGACTACGACATGGATAAGGAAGAGCAACTCGTGCAGGCCATGCTGACGCGCCGGCCCGACGGGATCATCGTCACCGACGGCCGGCACACGCCAAAGGCGCGCCGGATGCTGCAATCCGCCGGCATTCCGGTGGTCGAGACCTGGGACCTGCCCGCCGATCCGATCGACCATGTCGTCGGCTTCTCCAACGCCGAGGCTTCACGCGCGCTCGTGCACCGGCTTTACCATCAGGGCTACCGCAACATCGCCTTCATCGGCGGCGCGAGCAGGCGCGACACCCGCGGCGCCGACCGCCGGCTCGGTTACAAGCGGGCAGTCGAAGAGCTCGGCCTGCCACCCGGGCGCACCATCTCGTTCGGCAATCCGCCAATCTCGATGGAACAGGGCGGCGAAGCCATCGTCCACCTGATCGAGCAGTGGCCTGATGTGGACGCGGCCGTTTGCGTATCCGACCTCTCTGCCTTTGGCGCGATCATGGAGTGCCACCGCCGCGGCTGGGCGGTACCCGGCCGGATCGCGGTTGCCGGCTTCGGCGACTTCGAAGTTTCGCGCTGCTGCTGGCCGAGGATCACAACTGTCGCCGTCGATTGCCGCAATATCGGGCTAGAGGCAGGCCGCGTCCTGCTCGGCGCCCTCGACGACGTTCGGGAGAAACGAACACCGGGGCCAGAGACATTGATTGTCCCCTTCCAGGTCATTGAACGCGAAAGCACCTGAGCCGCACGGCTTGACAGCTCCCACTAACCGGCTACGATGTTATCGATAACAATAAGCTCGCCATCGTAAAGAGCTCGGCCGCCGGTTGCGGGATCCTCGCAATCGTTCGCGCCCCGGCCGGCGATCGCGGAGGGGGACCTAAGGATGGCGTCGGGTGCGCTGCGCTTTGATGGAATCGTCAAGTCTTTCGGTGGCACGCGCGCACTCAAAGGCGTCAGATTCGGCGTCGAGCGAGGCGAAATCGTCGCCTTGCTCGGCGAGAACGGCGCGGGCAAGTCGACTCTCATCAAGGTGCTCGGCGGTATCCATCGTCCAGATGCCGGAGCGGTGACGATCGCAGGCGAATCCTATCATCATGCCCCGGGTGGCCGTGCCGATCACCAGCCGGTCGCCTTCATCCATCAGGATCTCGGCCTCGTCGAATGGATGACGGTCGCAGAGAATGTCGGGCTGGCCCAGGGTTTTCCGCGGACGCGGCCGTTCGGCCTTATCGACTGGCGCGGCGCCGAGGCGCGCGCAACCAAGGCTCTCGCCCTGGTGGGCTGCGATATCGATCCGACCACGCGGGTATCGAGCCTGTCGCGCACCGAGAAATCGCTCGTCGCCATCGCCCGGGCGCTCGTCGTCAAATGCGATTTCCTCGTGCTCGACGAGCCGACGGCGAGCTTGCCTGCGGATGAGGTGGAGCGGTTGTTTGCAGCGCTGCGGCGCTTGCGCCAGCAAGGCGTCGGGATGATCTACGTGTCGCACCGGCTCGACGAGATCTTCCGCATCGCCGACCGCGTTGTCGTCCTGCGCGATGGCCAGCTTGTCGGTGAGAATGCGATCAGCGAGACCTCACCCGAGGATCTGGTGCGGCAGATCGTCGGCAGGCCGCTGCTCGACATGTTCGAGAAAGCCGCCTGCCACTCCGGCACGACCCGCGTCACGGTGAAAGGATTGATCACCCCGAAGTCCGGGCCGGTCGATTTCGACGTGCGCGAGGGCGAGCTCCTGGGCCTCGTCGGCCTGCGCGGCGCCGGCCAGGAAGAAGTAGGCCGCGCCCTGTTCGGCGCGGTGGCGCATCGCGGCGAGATCCGCATCGACGGCTCGGTGCCGGATCTGTCCAGCCCGGTGACGGCAATGGCTGCTGGCATCGGTCTCGTTGCCCGCGACCGTACAGAGGAATCGATCGCCGCCTCCCTGTCGATCCGGGAGAACGTCTTCCTCAACCCGGGCGCCTCCGGACGCGGCCTGCTCGATGTGCTCGCACCGCGGCGCGAGGCGGAAGAGGCCATCAGGCTCGGCGCCATGGTGGGTTTGCGGCCCAATGATCCGCATCTCGCAATCGAAGGACTTTCAGGCGGCAACCAGCAAAAAGTCGTCGTCGGGCGATGGCTTGCGACGGGCCGCAAGCTGCTCGTGGCCGAAGATCCGACCGCCGGCGTCGATGTCGGCGCCAAGGCGGAGATCTATCGGCTCATCGCGCGCGCCATCGCAGAGGGACTCGCTGTCGTCGTCGTCTCCACCGATTTCGAGGAAGTCGCGCATATCTGCCATCGCGCGCTGGTCTTCAACCGCGGCCGGATCATCACCGAGATCGCCGGAGATGATCTGACGACCGAAGCCCTGATCACCGCCGCCTCGGCCTCCGAGGCCGCGTAAGGGACAATCGCAGGGGCCGACGAGAGGCCCGTCGGGAGGAATGCATGGGAATGAATTCGATCGAGTCGAACGCTCTGGAGCCGACGCGCGCCGATCTCGCCGGCGCTTCGCTGCCGCAGAAGCTCACGCGGCTCCTGCCGGTCTACGGCCTGCCGATCATCACCGTCGCGCTGATCGTCCTGTTCTCGATCCTGTTGCCCAACACGTTTCCAACGCTCCTCAACCTGCGCTCGATCATTTCCGACAAGTCGATCATCGCCATGCTGTCCCTTGCAGCGATGATCCCCATGGCTGCGGGCAAGATCGACCTTACGGTCGGCTATGGCATCGTGCTCTGGCACATCCTGGTGATCAGCCTGCAAACCGCCCTTGGCTTGCCGTGGCCGGCCGCAGTCCTTGTCGTCATCTGCCTCGGCGCCTTCACCGGTCTTCTCAATGGCCTCTTGGTCGAGGTCGCGCGCATCGACAGCTTCATCGCAACACTCGGCACCGGTACGGTGCTCTATGCACTGGCGCTTTGGCACACCGGCGGCCGGCAGGTCGTCGCACTCCTGCCGGAAGGCTTCCTCGCCCTCAACGGGACGATGGTTTTTGGTCTGCCGATCACGGGCTTCTACGTGCTCGTCCTCGCGGTGGCGATGTGGCTCATGTTCGAATATCTGCCAATCGGGCGCTACATCTACGCCATTGGCGCCAACCCCAAGACGGCTGCACTCAACGGCATTCCCGTACAGCGGTTCACTGTCGGCGCGTTCATGGCCTCCGGCGTGCTGACCGCTGTCACTGGTGTTCTGCTCGCCTCAAAGCTGCGCATCGGCCAGGCGAGTGTCGGCCTTGAATATCTCCTGCCCGCTCTCGTCGGCGCCTTTCTCGGTTCGACCACGATCAAGCCCGGTCGCGTCAACGTCTGGGGCACCATGATCGGCGTCGCCGTGCTCGCGGTCGGCATCGCCGGTATCCAGCAATTCGGCGGTTCTTTCTGGGTCGAGCCGCTCTTCAACGGCCTCACGCTGCTCGCCGCGATCGGCATGGCCGGCTACGCGCAGAGAAAGCGCGGCGCCGTTGCCAAGCTGCCGGCCGGAGCACCTGACCGCAAGGCCTGAGGCACGACCAGCCATGGATTTCGTGATCGGCGACAAGCCGACAACAACGAAACGTCCGGCGAGAAACCGGAACGACAATCACACCAAGGAGAACGCTCTATGTTGCATTCGATCCTCCGAACCGGCGCTGTCGTCGCCGGGCTAGCATTCGGTCTTGCTTCCGTCCACGCCGACCCGCTCGCGGACGCGAAAACCTTCGTCGACAAGTATGCGTCCAAAGTTGACAAGTGGGACGGCCCGACCTCCGGTCCGAAGATTGCCAAGAGCAAGACCATCGTTGTGCTTGCCTCGGACATGAAGAACGGCGGCGTTCTCGGTGTCACCAAGGGCATCGAAGAAGCTGCCAAGGCAGCCGGTTGGACCGTGCGCACGCTCGACGGTGCCGGATCGGTCTCCGGCCGCACCGCCGCCTTCGGCCAGGCCATGACGCTGAAGCCCGATGGCCTCGTCATCTGCGGCTTCGACGCGATCGAGCAGAAGCCGGGCATGGAGGCAGCCAAGGCCGCCAAGATCCCGATGGTCTCCTGGCACGCCGCTCCCGTCATCGGCCCAGTACCCGAAGCCGGTGTCTTCGCCAATGTGACGACCGATCCGATGGCCGTCTCCACTGCCGCGGCCAACTGGAGCTTCGTCGACGCCAACGGCAAGCCGGGTGTGATCATCTTCACCGACTCGACCTACGAGATCGCAATTGCCAAGGCCAAGAAGATGAAGGAAGTCATCGAAGCGCTCGGCGGCAAGGTTCTCGAATGGGTCGATACGCCAATCGCCGAGACCTCGACGCGCATGCCGCAGCTGACCACCTCGCTCCTGCAAAAGCATGGTGCCGCCTGGACGCATTCGCTTGCGATCAACGACCTCTACTACGACTTCATGGCCCCCTCCCTCGCTGCGGCCGGCATCAAAGGCACCGGCGCGCCGGTCAACGTGGCCGCAGGCGATGGCTCCGAAAGCGCCTATCAGCGCATCCGTTCCGGCGCTTACCAGGCCGTCACCGTGGCCGAGCCCCTGAACCTGCAAGGATGGCAGCTCGTCGACGAATTGAACCGCGCCATGGCTGGAGAGAAATGGTCGGGATATGTCTCGCCGCTGCATGTGGTGACCAAGACCAACGTCGAATTCGACGGCGGCCCAACCAATACGTTCGACCCGGGCAATGGCTACCGTAACGCCTACAAGAAGGCCTGGGGCTTCGAGTAGGCGTTCCTTCCCTATCCCCGAGCAACCGTGACCGTGCTCACTCGGCGGTCGGTCACAAGCTGACCGCCGATTTTTGCTTCACCTCCACCAGACAGACGAGCAAGTGCCGATGTATATCCGTTGTGCTTTTTTCAGTGGCCGCGCAAAGCCCGGGCGCGAAGCCGAATTCACCGCCTATGTCCGCGAGAAGCTCGTGCCGCTGTGGACACGCTTTCCTGGCGCCGAGGAGGTTCGCGTGCTGCGCCAGGATGAGAGCGACAGCGATGCCCAGCACTACGAGATGGTGTTGGCGATCCGCTATCCCTCGCGCGAGGCAATCGACGAAGCGCTGGCCTCGCCGGTTCGCCTCGAGAGCCGCGAGGTGACCAAGGGGCTGGCCGAAATGTTCGACGGCTCCATCTTCCACACGGTCTTCAAGGCCAACGACTTTGCGCTGCCGACCGACTGATCATGCTATCAGCGCTGCAATCTCGGAAACACTGATACCGTGAGCACCTACGAGATCCTCGACCGACGCTTCCAGGCGCTGATCATCGGACACGCCAAGCTCGACAGGCTCTGGACCGGCAGTCGCTGGGCCGAGGGCCCGGTCTATGTGCCCGCCGCCAAGTCGCTACTTTGGTCGGACATTCCCAATGACCGCGTGTTGCGCTTCGACGAGACCAACGGCTCGGTCTCGGTGTTCGAGAGCACCTGCGGCTATCACAACGGTCATGCCCGTGACGCCCTCGGGCGTGTGATCGCCTGCGAGCACGGCGGCCGCCGCATCTCGCGGCTGGAGCCCGACGGCCGATGGGTGGGACTTGTCGACCGCTTCGAAGGGTGCCGCTTCAATTCCCCGAACGATGTCGTGGTCAAGTCGGACGGAACGGTCTGGTTCTCCGATCCGACCTACGGCATCGATAGCGAGTATGAGGGGCACGCCGGACCAAGCGAGATCGGCGCGAGCAATGTCTATCGCTTCGATCCGACGAGCGGCGCAGTTTCGGCTGTCGTGACCAACATGGTGAGGCCAAACGGTCTCGCCTTCTCGCCTGACGAGCGGCTGCTCTATGTGGCCGAAACGGGTGCCACCCATGTGCCGGACACACCGGCCGTCATACGCGTCTATAACGTTGCGCCGGACGGTGCCGCAGTCGGTGAGGGCCGCATGTTCGCGACCTCCCCGGCCGGGTTCTTCGATGGATTCCGCCTCGACCGGAACGGCAATATCTGGACATCGACGGCGGATGCAGTTGCCGTCTACGCGCCGGATGGCACGCTGATCGGACGTATTCCGGTGCCTGAAATCGTCTCCAACCTGACCTTCGGCGGGCCGAAGCGGAACAGGCTCTATATCACCGCGCAGACCTCGCTCTACGCGATCTTCGTCAATGCCCACGGGCTTGCATGAAGCCGTCCGCCCGCGTTCTTTGTCACGCGGGCGGCGTTCGCCGGGCCCAGAATTCCATGAGCGCGGCCTGATCCATCGCGCCGAGCCCCACCGCCGTCAGAAGGCGATGTATCTCGGCGCAGACAACGGTCATCGGCATGGCGATACCCGTCTGTCTGGCAAGATCTTGCGCGCCGCTCAGATCCTTGACCATATTGTCGATGCGGCCCGTCGGACGATAATCGCGCGATGCGAAGCGCGGCATGTATTCCTGCAGGATGGCACTGTCGGCCCGCCCGCCGCGCAACGCCTCGGGGATTTTCGCGGCCGCGACACCGGCGGCCTCCGCCAGCGCTGTCGCCTCGGCGACGGCGAGGAAATTGAGACCGCAGAGCACTTGGTTGATCAGTTTCGTGGTCTGGCCGGCGCCGCTCGGACCCATATGCGTGAAATTCGAGGCGACTTCAGCCAACACCGTCCGCGCTTCGGCGACGTCGGCGGCTTCGCCACCGGCCATGCACGTCAACTGACCGATCAGCGCCTTCGGGGCACCGCCCGACAGTGGACTGTCGACCCAGCGCAGACCGGCCGCGGCCGCGTCTGCGGCCAGCGCGCGCGTGGCTTCCGGATCGATCGAGGACATGTCGATGACGAGCGTGCCTTTCCGCGCTCCCTCAGCCACGCCCGCCGGTCCGAAGACAGCGGCTCGCACGATCTTTGGCGAGTTGAGGCTGAGGATCACTGCATCGGCCTCGGCCGCTGCTTTCGCAGCGGAGCTGACCGCTGTCGCCCCTTTTTCGACGAGGGCAGCGACCTTTTTGGGATCGAGGTCGAACACCAGGAGGCGGGTGTCGCGTTCAGCAAGTCGAGTTCCAATCGCGCCGCCCATGGCGCCGGCGCCGATCAATGCGACTGAACGGGACATTTCAACATCTCCGCGGTGGTCCGTTGGATGGGTTAGGCAACCGCCTCAGAGCGAGGCCGTGATGCCGCCGTCGACATAGAGCACGTGCCCGTTGACGAAGGAAGAAGCGGCTGAGGCAAGGAAAATACAGGCGCCGATCAGTTCCTCCACTTTGCCCCAGCGGCCCGCCGGCGTACGCTTTTCGAGCCAGGCCGAAAAAGCAGGATCCGAGACGAGTGCGGCATTTAGCGGCGTATCGAAATAGCCGGGCGCGATCGCGTTGACCTGCAGCCCGTGTTTCGCCCAGTCCGTCGCCATGCCCTTGGTCAGGTTTCCGACTGCTCCCTTTGTCGCCGTATAGGGAGCAATGGACGGGCGCGCGAGCGCCGTCTGCACCGAGGCGATATTGATGATCTTGCCGGCGCGCCGCCCAATCATGTGGCGCGCACAGGCTTGGCCGACATTGAAGACCGAGGCGATGTTGGTTTGCAGGAGGCGCTGAAACGCATCCGCGGGGAAATCCTCGAGCGGCGCGCGGTGCTGCATACCCGCGTTGTTGACGAGAATGTCGATAGGTCCGATTTCGGATTCGAAGCGGTCGATGGCGGTACGTGCCGCGGCATGGTCGGCCACATCGAAGGCGAGTGTTCGCGATCCCACAACGGTACTGGCCGCGGCCGCGAGTTTGGTCTCGTCGCGGCCATTGAGCACGACCTCCGCACCGGCCTCGGAGAGGCCGCGCACAAGCGCGAGGCCAATGCCTTGAGAAGACCCGGTCACGAGGGCGCGGCGCCCTGTCAGATCGAACAAGCTGAGCGCCATTCCATCTCCCCTTCTTGTTGCATCTCGACAATTACCCCTGCGCCTGACTATGTTATCGATAACATTTCGTCAAGACCATGACCGAGAGGAGCGCTCACCCCATGTCGAAGCCTGAAGTCCTGCAGATCGGCCCATATCCGGAGTGGGATCAGGTCCCTCTCGACGCCGCTTACGTCATGCACCGCTATTTCGAGACCAGTAACAAGCCTGCCCTCCTCGCCGAGGTTGGAGCGCGCACGCGAGCCATCGCCACGCGCGGCGAGCTCGGCGCGAGCGCCGAGCTCATCGCGGCCTGCCCAAAGCTCGAGATCGTCTCAGTCTACGGTGTGGGCTTCGATGCGGTGCATCTTGATAGCTGCCGGGCGCGCGGGATCCGCGTGACCAACACCCCCGACGTGCTGAGGAAGGATGTGGCTGATCTCGCGATTGCAATGATGCTCGCGCAATGGCGAGGCGTGAACGGCGCCGAACGCTGGGTGCGCGATGGTTCCTGGGCCGCCAAGGGACTCTATCCCCTGAGGACACGGGCCTGGGGCAAGCGCGCTGGTGTGCTCGGACTCGGGCGCATCGGATTTGAAGTGGCACGTCGGCTGACCGGCTTCGACATGGATGTCGCCTATAGCGACATCGAGCCGAAGCCTTACGGCAAGGATTGGACCTTCGTTCCCGATCCGGTCGCGCTCGCCGAGCGTTCAGACGTCCTGTTCGTCACGCTCGCTGCCTCCGCCACAACGCGGCACATCGTCGGGCGTTCGGTTCTCGAGGCGCTCGGGCCTGACGGGCTCCTTGTCAACGTCTCGCGTGCCTCCAATATCGACGAGGAGGCGCTCATCGAGGCGCTTGCCAATGGCAAGCTTGGGGCGGCAGCGCTCGATGTCTTCGACGGTGAACCGAACCTGAATCCCAAGTTCCTCAGCCTACCCAACATCCTCCTGCAACCTCATCACGCCTCCGGGACGGTCGAGACCCGCAAGGCCATGGGCCAGTTGATGCGAGACAATCTCGCCGCGCATTTCGCCGGGCACCCGCTGCCCAGCCCAGTCCTCTGAATTCCTGCGAGCGGCTTGGATTCGACGGCATGGACGAACTGATCGCCTACGATCAGACGCAGACATCGCCGATTTGCTGATGCCAGAAAACGAGCACAGTAACTTTTGAGCGTACCAAGCGGAAAAAATCGCGAGATTTCAACGCCAAAAGCGGGGGTGGTGCGCTCGGAGGGACTCGAACCCCCACGGTGTTACCCACTGCCACCTCAAGGCAGCGCGTCTACCAGTTCCGCCACGAGCGCTTTAAGAAGCCGGCTTGGGCTTGCGCCGGCCGGATCAACCGGCGCCGATCTAACAAATCCATCAGGGGGGGACAAGCCTGCTGAGGCCGCAAATTCCACAAGCTTCTGAGGAAAGTTTCGCCCCCGCTCCCGCCGTTACCGGGTCCCGGGCGAGCGCGGCAGCATCTGCTTGACCTCGACCGCGATCCGGTTGCGGTCGACCAGCACGACGCCGGAGGCGACGGGCAGGTTATTGGCCAAAACCTTGACCTCGTCGGCCTCGGTTGCGTCTAGTTCGATGATGGCGCCACGGGAAAGACGTAATACCTGATGGATCGGCATGGTGGTCGTCCCGAGGACGACCATGAGATCCACGGTTACTTTGTCGAGAGTGGGCACGTCAGCACCGCCGCAACTGGAGACTCTTGCATTTGCGCCTGTGATGATCACCACGTTATGGTTAGCCAATGGTTAATAGCCCCGAAAATCAGCGCCAAGACCTCGATTTGACGCCGTTTTCCGCCCCCGGCGGGGAGCCCGTTGAGTGGCGGATCGCAGATGCCCCGGTCCCCTATCCCGAGGCCGTGGCCGCCATGGAGGCACGGGTGGCCGCGATTGCCGCGGGCGAAGCGCCGGAGCTGGTCTGGCTCCTCGAGCATCCCCCGCTTTATACCTCCGGCACCTCCGCCAAGGCCTCCGACCTGCTCGATGCCCGATTCCCGACCTTTGCCTCGGGGCGCGGCGGGCAGCTGACCTATCACGGGCCCGGCCAACGGGTTGCCTATGTGATGCTCGACCTCAAGCGCCGCCGGCCCGACGTGCGGGCCTATGTCGCGAGCCTGGAGGAATGGATCTTGCGCACGCTCGACGCCTTCAACGTCCGCGGCGAGCGACGCGAGGACCGGGTCGGCGTCTGGGTGAAGCGGCCGGACAAGGGGCCGGGCCATGAGGACAAGATCGCCGCGATCGGCGTGCGGCTGAAGCGCTGGGTATCGTTCCACGGCATCGCCATCAATGTCGAGCCGGACCTGTCGCATTTTTTGGGGATCGTGCCCTGCGGCGTCACCGATCCCCGCTACGGCGTCACCTCTCTGATCGACCTTGGCCACCTCGTGACGATGGCCGACGTCGATGTCGCACTCCGGCAGGCGTTTGAGGAGCTGTTCGGCCCCGTCAAGGCACGGCTCATGCAAGCGACGGTGTAGCTGCGCGCGAGTTCTCCGCAGGCGGGGACTCGGTTATGCTTGATTCCGGTGTCGCCCACGCCTCCCCCCTCCGTCGGGAAAGTACAGATCATGCCGGGCGAATAGATCATTGGGCCGACTGTTCGAGCACCATGCATCAGGAGGGGTTGCGATCATGCTCGCAATGGGAGGTTTGATCGATGAAGTTGTCTGCGCCCATCTATCGTTTGAAGCGTACTGCGAAGAGTTTATCCCGCGAAGAAGGCATTCCGCTCCACGAGGCGCTTGACCGCGTCGCCGCGAGCGAAGGCTTCAGCGCCTGGAGCTTGCTCGTGGCGAAAGCCGCCGCGGCGACGCCGGCCAACAAACTGCTCGCCAGATTTCGGCCGGGTGATCTGGTGCTGGTCGGAGCCCGACCGGGCCATGGCAAGACGCTGCTGAGCCTCGAACTTGCCGTTGAGGCCATGAAATCCGGCAGTCGGGGGGCGTTCTTCTCGCTCGAATACACCGAGCGGGATGTCCTTGGCTGTTTCCGGGCGATCGGCGTGGAGCCTGCGCAATTCGATCGCTTGTTCGAACTCGATTGCTCTGACGCCATCAGCGCCGACTACATTGTGAAGCGGATGGCTGCCGCGCCCCGCGGGACTTTGGTGGTGATCGACTATTTGCAACTGCTCGATCAGAAACGTGAACACCCCGAGCTGACGATTCAGGTGCGCACGCTGAGATCATTTGCACGCGACAAGGGACTGATCATCATCTTCATCTCACAGATTGATCGGTCATACGATCTGTCGACCAGACCCTGCCCCGACCTCAGGGATGTCAGGCTGCCAAATCCGCTGGATTTGAAGCTCTTCGACACGACATGCTTCCTGAACAACGGCGAAGTTCGGTTCCGGGCGGCGAGCTGACGATCCCCTGCACCAGGTCCGGGTCGCGGGTGATTGCTCGCCCGCGACCTGACCGTCACGCCGCCTTCTGCGGCGCGACATCGAGTTGGCCTGCGATGTAGCGGCGCTCCTGGGTGAGGCCGCCGAAGCCGTAGGCATCGCCCCTCACCTCGTCGACATGCAAGTACGTCTCGTGATGCAGGGGCCCGAGAACTTCGCCCATGCGCTTGAACATCGCGGCGAGATAGGCGGCCTTCTCGTCCTTGGTATTGGTGCCCTCGGAGACGTGGATGTCGATCCAGTAGCTGGCGAGCTTCTGCTCGGCGAGCGATTTGCCGCCCGCGAACCAGTCACTCGCGTCGACCGATTTCACGATGATGGCGGTGACCTTGGGATCCTTGTGCAGGATTTTGGCGGTCAGCTCGGACACAGCGCTCGCGATGTCGGCCTTGAGCGCGGGCGACTGGCGGGAGGTCGAATAGGACACGGTGATCAGGGGCATTGTGGTTCTTTCCTTGAAGGGCGCGCAGCTGCTGTGCGGCGTCCAAGGAAAACTAGACCCGACCGCGCCATTTTGGTATCTTATCTAAAGTGATATCAATGATAACAATCCATAATGAAAACCACCCTCGACATCGCCACGGTGCAGGCCTTCCTGCTGGTCTCCGACCTGCAGAGTTTTACGCGCGCCGCCGAAGCGCTTGGTACCACGCAGGCGGCGGTCAGTTTGAAACTCCAGCGGCTCGAAACGCTGCTCGGAAAGCGCCTCGTCGAGCGCTCGCCGCGCGCGGTCAGGCTGACGGCCGACGGCGTGATGTTCCTGCCGCGGGCGCGTGCCTTGATGGACGCGCATGATCGCGCGCTATCGGGCGAGACGCCGACCGCGCAATTGTTGTCGCTTGGCATCTCCGACCATGCCGCGGGCCCCGAGCTGGTGCCGCTGCTCGAGCGGCTGCATGCCATGACCACGCAGATGGCCCTATCAGTCACCATCGGCTTCTCGCGCGAGATGCTGGAGGCCTACGACAAGGGCCAGCTCGATGCGGTGATCGTGCGTCAGGAAGGCAGCCGGCGCGGCGGTGAGAAACTCGTCGAGGACGAGTTCGGCTGGTTCGCGTCAAGACGCTTTACCGTGCCGAAGGGCGAAGCCCTGCCGCTCGCAACCCTGGCGCCGCCCTGCGGCGTCCGCGCCATCGCGCTGCGCGCACTCGACAAGGCCGGCATCGCCTGGACTGAGAGCTTCGTCGGCGGCGGTGTCAGGGCAGTTGCGGCTGCAGCCCTTGCCGGTCTTGCGGTGGCGCCCCTCGCCCGCCGCATTGCGCCACCGGGATTGGTTGATATTGGGCCGACACACAAGCTGCCGAAGCTCGGAACATCGAAAGTGATGCTGCATTCGAAGGTCAGCGATCCTGCCAAGCTCGCGGCGCTACGAACGCTCGCGGCGACATTCCGCAGCGTCGCCGACGCGTAGCTCAGAAAGCCGGCTTGCTCTCGCCGCCCGCGCGCTTTCCAGCGACGAACCAATAGACGAGTCCAGCCAAACATCCTGCGCCGATGAAGAACCCGCTGAACCATCCGAAGCCCTGGAAGAGGATGGCATGGCTCAAGGTCCCGAGCCCACCGCCGACGCAAGCGAAGAAGGGCAATGACCGTATCCGGTGTCGCTCGCTCAGCCAAACCGTGATGGCAGCGGGAATGCCCGTCAGAATGCAGGTGACGATGAGCACGAGCGGCAAGGTCCACGTGGCGACAACGAGAGCAGTTGCCAGCCTACCAGCAGTCTCCGGCGAGGATGGAGACGTGATGACCAATATGACGGGCTCGATGACGATGCTTGCGACGATGCAGCCAGCGAGCCAACCTTTGAAAGTGCGCGCAAAGGTGCCGGACATCCCACCACCTCACAAAATCGCCTCGAACGCGCTGCGCAGCGTTTCGTGCTTGAAGACAAAACCCCGGCTCAGGGCCTTGTTCGGCAGCACGCGCTGGCCGCCGAGCAGAAGCTCGTCGGCAAAGCCGCCGCCGATCCGCCGCAAGAGGCGGCCGGGAATGCGGAATACCGCTGGCCGATGCAGGCGGCGAGCAAGCTCGTCGGTGAATTTCGCGTTGGTGACGGGGATCGGCGCGGTCGCGTTGATGGGGCCGGCGAGATCGGGTATCGCAATGACATAGGCGATCAGGCGGATGAGATCGTCGCGCTCGATCCAGGACATCCACTGTCGGCCGGTGCCGAGCGGACCGCCGAGGCCGAACTCGAACGGCGTCAGCATGCGCGTGATGAAGCCGCCCTCGGTGCCAAGCACGAGGCCGATCCGCAAGTAGACCACGCGGACGCCAAGCTGCTCCGCCGGCCGCGCCGCCTTCTCCCAGGCATCGCACAGCGCATGGCTGAAGCAGGCATGCGACTTCGCTGATTCCGTCAGCACCTGGTCGGCCCACAGTCCGTACCAGCCGATCGCGGAGCCACTGACCAGCACGGCCGGCTTGCGCTCAAGCCGCGCAATGAGCTTCACGACCTCGCCGGTGACATGCGTCCGCGAATTGAGGATCTCTGCACGCTTTTCCTCGGTCCACAGGCCGTTGCCAATCGGCTCGCCCGCGAGATTGACGATGGTGTCGATCGGCATGTCGGAAGCTAGCTGATCGAGGCCCGTGATCAAGGTCACCGGCGGCGGTAGCATCCCCGCCTTTGCGGGGTCTCGGATGAGTGCGATGACATGGTGCCCCGCCGCGACAAGGCTGGCCGCGAGCCTGTTGCCGATGAACCCGGTGGCACCCGTAATCAGAATGGTCTGGCGACTGGTCAGCTTGTCGACCAGGCCGCAGGCGGGCGTGCTGGTCATGCGGGCGAGCCGCCGCGTCACAGCAAAGTCGCGCAGGCCGCACAATGCCGCGCCAACCGCGCAAGCGGTCGCGGCAATGCTGAGCAGGCCGTGATAAGCGATCGTCACGCCGAGCGGCTGCATGGCCCAGCCTATCAGGACCGGCAGCAGCAGCACCAGAATGGCGCCGTAGTTGATGGCAAGCAGTGTGTGGTTGATGCGCTCGCTCGGCGGCAGCTTGCGGCTCAGATCCTCCTCGACGAAATCCATCAGCGTGATGACGATCTCGGCGACCAGCATCGCGAAGATGAGGACGGCAAGCAGCCCGTGAACCTCGAGCCACCCGAGCACCAGGAACAGAAGCGCATAGAGCATGTTGCGCACCGCGTGGAGCTTCAGCTCGAAACGCTGCGACGGCCGCCAGGCCAGGCGCTCGGTGAATTCATGGTGATAGAAGGTGTCGAACACCCCCATCACGATCTGGATAGCGATGAGGGTCCACAACAGCGGGGTCATGATACGGCCTCCCTGAATACGGCGGACTGGTGGATCAGCGCGCCGTAACGCGGGTGAGTGACGTCGAGGGTGAAACGGAAAGAGCCCTCGCCGAGATCGCGGTGGGTCACCGTGAGGTCGCCCGGCGTGAGCCATTGCGGCAGGGGAATCCAGAGACGTCCCAGCTGAAGGCCATAACCGGCGCTGCGAAAGGTCAGCGCCTGGCCTTCCACCGCGATACGGAGCGCCATCGAGACGCCGAAGCCGACATATTCTTCGAGCCCGGTCGGTCCGGCGAAGCGTTTGGCCGAATGGATTACTTGCGGAAAGCCCCGCTTCCGCGCGCAGATGCGCGTCCAGGTCTGGCCGCCGCTCCTCCCATCCTCGGTGACCGTGACGATCATCGGCACGCCGGTGTCGCGTCCGGTCGGCAACGGGCCGCCGATCAGGCGCGCGGCCTGCGCGAACCACCAGCCAAGCTCGCTGAAGCCGACCTCGTTGACCACGCCGACATAGACGACGCTGTCGCCGACAGCGACCCGCTTGGAAAACCGCCGCCAGGTCGCAAGCGGCAGGCGCCCCCAATCCTCAGCCGACAACAGCGCGCGGAAGCGGCGATCATCGAGGAATCTGGTGTGAGCGGGGGAGGATGCGTGAGAGCCTGGTAATCTTGCCGACGTCATCTCACCCCTCCCCCCAGCTATTTGGCTTTGCCCAGCGGCAGCAGGTTGGCGATCTTCTCGCCGAGCTTCATCAGCGCGATCAGCTTCGGCCGCGGCACTCTCAGCATCTGCATGAACCAGCGATCCGTGAGCTCGGTGAAGGCGAGCATCTCCTTCAGCCGCTTGGCTGCGACCGGGCTGATCGTCGGATCATCGGTGGCATCGGAGACGCAGGCCCGCAGGGCCACGATCGCGGGATCGATCTCCCGCTCCTTGCGCCGCGCCGCGATTCGCGCCGCCACCTCCCAGATGTCGGTCTCGGCCTCGAAATGATCGCGGCGGTCGCCAAGGATCGGCACGCGCCGGATCAAATTCCAGGCCAGAAGCTCCTTGATCGAGTTGGAGACGTTGGACCGCGCCATGCCGAGCGTCTCGGCGATGTCCTCCGCCGTCATCGGCGCTTCCGCCAGATAGAGGAGCCCATGGATCTGGCTGACCGAGCGGTTGACGCCCCACTCGTCTCCCATGTCGCCCCAGTGCAGGATAAAGCGCTCTACGGCGGCGGGCAGTTTCTTCTTACCGGTTGTTTCTGTCATAACAGAAATATCTGACGGTATCGATTTCCTGTCAAGCGTTACGCGAGGCCTCTGCCTTGCATACTGTTCCCGACATTTGCCTAAAAAGAGCTCAGGCGCGCGGAACAAAGACCGCCACGAAGACGTTTGTCCCCGTCGAGGCGGGGTCCAGAATGGCGCAAAAGTATAGACAACAGAGAGACTTGTTCGATAGCGAACGCAGTTTCAGGCTGTTGGTTGAGGGAGTTGCGGACTACGCCCTCTATATGCTCGATCCCACCGGCATCATCACCAGCTGGAACATCGGAGGTCAGCGCATCAAGGGCTATTCGCCCGAGGAGATCGTCGGCCAGCATTTCTCGCGCTTCTATACCGAAATCGACCGAGCCAACGGCAAGCCCGCGCGCGCGCTCAGAATCGCGCGGGAACAAGGCCGCTACGAGGAAGAAGGCTGGCGCGTCCGCAAGGACGGGACGTTCTTCTGGGCGAGCGTCGTGATCGATCCGATCTACGAGAACGGCGCTCTCATCGGCTTTGCCAAGATTACCCGCGACATCACCGAACGCCGCAACGCCGAGCTCAAGCTCGAGGCGATGCAGAAGCAACTGGCGGAGTCCCAGAAGTTCGACGCGCTCGGCCAGCTCACCGGCGGCGTCGCGCACGACTTCAACAATCTGTTGATGATCATCAGCGGCAGCCTTCACGTTCTCAAGCGGGGCGCCGAGCAGGACGCCAAGCTGGAGCGCGCGATTTCCGCAATCGATACGGCTACGAAGCGCGGCGCCGCACTGACGGCCCAGCTCCTGACCTTTGCGCGGCGGCAGAGCGTCAATCCCCAGGCGATCCATTTCGGTGAGCGGATCAAAGCGATCCGTGAGGTCCTCCATGCCGGCGTCGGCAGCCCCGTGCGGCTCGCCTTCGACATCGACCGCGAGATATGGCCGATCAGAACCGACGTGTCCGAACTCGAGACGGCGCTGCTCAACCTGGTGATCAATGCGCGCGACGCGATGCCCGACGGCGGCACCGTGACGATCGGTGCCCGCAATGTGGCGCTGTCCGACCCCCTTCACGCCGGCGAGTTCGTGGCCATCAGCGTTGCCGACACTGGTCTCGGTATCCCCTCCGACGTGCTCGACAAGATCTTCGAGCCGTTCTTCACGACTAAGCCGGTCGGCAAGGGCACCGGGCTCGGCCTGTCCCAGGTGCACGGCTTCGCGCATCAGGCCGGCGGCACCGTGAAGGTGGACAGCGAACTCGGCAAGGGCACGATATTCACCATTCTCCTGCCGCGCGAGACGAGCGAACCACAACGCGAAGCGGCCGCCGCGCCCTCGCGCGGCAGCGGAACCGTGCTGCTGGTCGAGGATAATCCGGACGTCGCGCTGGTCAGCATCGGGCTCCTGGAGCAACTTGGCTATCAGGTGCGCCGCGTGGCGGACGCCGAGGAGGCGCTACGCGAGATCGAGCATGACGGCGTCGACTTCGTATTCTCCGACATCGTGATGCCCGGCAAGATGGACGGGCTCACCCTCGCCCATCGCCTGCGCCAGATCCGCCCCGGCCTGCCGATCCTGCTCGCGACCGGCTACAGCGACGCCGCGGCCGACGTGCGCGGCGACTTCCCGATCCTGCGCAAGCCCTACGAGATCCACGAGCTCAGCGACGCCATCGCCAAGCTGCCGCGGTGAATCTACACCGTCGGCAGCACCGAGAACGCCTCGCCTGCCCGCCGCAGGTTCAGATCGTCATCGCCTGCGGTTTCGCTGGTGACATTATCGACGCGCGAGGACGGTGGGCCATGCCGGCACAGTGCCACCATTTCGGCGACGCGGGTCGGAGGCCCCGCAAACAGCGCTTCAACGCTGCCGTCGCGCCGGTTGCGCACCCAGCCTTCGAGCCCGCTCGCGCTCGCCTGGTATTCGACCCAGGCGCGATAGCCAACGCCCTGCACACGGCCGCGGATCATGACCTGGAGGATGGCGCGGCTCATCTCTTCAACCCCAGGAAATCGGCAGTACGCGCTTTCACGTAGGCCTCGCGCATGATGCGGCTGGTCAGCTCCGACGATGCGAGACCGCTGAGATTCTTCGGCGGCGTCCCTTCGCGCAGCGCCTTTAGCGTGTCGTAGACGGCCTGAGTTGCCGCAGCGATCGGTGCGTGGCCCTGCAGCGCGATGCGCACGCGCTGGCCAGCGAGATAGTCGAGGGCGTTCAGCTCATCGGGCGCACCGCCCAGCACGATCGGTAGACGCGTTGCCGCTGCGATCGCCTCGAGCTCGGTGCGCGTCTTGATGCCGGTGAAGAACAAGGCATCGACGCCGGTTGCCTCATAGGCTTGGGCGCGCCTGATGGTGTCCTCGATCGACGTGATCGCGGCGGCGCCGGTGCGGCCCATGATGACGAGCGAGGGATCGCTGCGGCCGTCGAGCGCTGCCTTCATCTTGCCGATGCCCTCCTCCAGCGAGATGAGCTGTGTCTTCGGCTCGCCAAAGGCCTGCGGCAGCAGCGTGTCCTCGATGGTGAGGCCGGCGGCGCCCGCGGCCTCCAGCTCCTGCACCGTGCGGCGGACGTTGAGCGCGTTGCCATAGCCGTGATCGGCGTCGACCAGCACCGGCAGCGCGGATGCCCGCGACATGCGCCGCATCTGCTCGGCAAGTTCCGTGAGCGTAATCAGCGCGATGTCGGGATCGCCGAGCACGGCGAGCGAGGCCACCGAGCCGCCGAACATGCCGAGCGGAAAACCGAGATCTTTGGCAATGCGGATCGAGATCGCGTCATAGACCGAGCCGGGACGGACGCAGCCCAGCCCGGCGAGGATCGATCGCAATCTTTCGCGGCGTTGACGGAAGGCCATGGTGTTCCCTGTCTTTCGAAGCCGCTCCAGCATACTCCGTCATTGCGAGCGCAGCGAAGCAATCCAGGATCTTTCCGCGGAGGAGTCTGGATTGTTTCGTCGCTTCGCTCCTCGCAATGACGGTGTTTGTGGGTCCTGCGGAGACCGACTCACACCTCACGCAAACTCCAGGATCAGCGCGTCTACCGCGAGCGTGGCGCCGGCGCTGGCGTGGATCTTCTTCACGGTGCCGTCGCGCTCGGCGCGCAGCACGTTCTGCATCTTCATGGCTTCGACGACCGCAAGCGTCTCGCCAGCCTTGACCTCCTGCCCTTCGGCGACGGCGATGGAGACGACGAGCCCGGGCATCGGACAGAGCAGCTTCTTGCCGGTGTCGGAGGCCGCGGTCACGGGCATCAGCCGCGCGGAAGTCGCTTCCGTCTCGGTCCAGACATAGACGGGAACCTCGACGCCCTGATGGGCGAGCCGCATGCCGTTCGGGATCGGCCTCACCTGCACCGCGATGAAGTGGCCGTCGATGGTGCCCTGCCAGACCGGTACGCCCGGCTTCCACGGCGATTCCAGGAGGTGGGCATTGCCTGCCTTGCCCTCGGCATCGAGGAAACGCACCGCGATCGCCTCGCCTTCGCGCGCGATCTCGAGTGCGATCTCCTCGCGGTCGAGCCACACCGCGCGGCGGCGCTCGCGCTGCACGACGCGGCCGCCGAGCTGGCCGGAGATCTGCCGCTTGCGCTCGCCGAGCACGTGGTCGATGGCGGCGCCGACGGCCGCGATCCGCCGCGCGACCTCGCCTTCAGCCACGCGCGCCGAAAAGCCCTTCGGAAACTCCTCGGCGATGAAGCCGGTCGAGAGCCGTCCTTCGCGCCAGCGCGGATGGTTCATCAGCGCGGACAGGAACGGAATATTGTGACGGATGCCGTCGACATAGAACGCATCGAGTGCGGTCGCCTGCGCCTCGATGGCCGCGGCGCGCGAGGGCGCATGTGTGACGAGCTTGGCGATCATCGGATCGTAGTGGATCGAGATCTCGCCGCCCTCCTGCACGCCGGTGTCGTTGCGCACGGTGATGCCGTCCTTGCTTAGCTCCGCTGGTGGGCGGTACTTCACGAGGCGTCCGATCGAGGGCAGGAAGTTGCGGAAGGGATCTTCGGCATAGAGACGCGACTCCACCGCCCATCCCGTGAGCGTAACGTCCTTCTGCGCAATGGTGAGCTTTTCGCCGGCGGCCACGCGGATCATCTGCTCGACGAGATCGATGCCGGTGACGAGCTCGGTGACGGGATGCTCGACCTGGAGGCGGGTGTTCATCTCCAGGAAGTAGAAGCTCTTGTCCTGTCCGGCGACGAATTCGACGGTGCCGGCGGAATCATAGTTCACGGCCTTCGCCAGCGCGACCGCCTGCTCGCCCATCTTGCGGCGGGTGGTCTCGTCGAGCAGCGGCGACGGCGCCTCCTCGATGACCTTCTGGTTGCGGCGCTGGATCGAGCATTCGCGCTCGCCGAGATNGATGACATTGCCNTGCTTGTCGCCCAGCACCTGGATCTCGATGTGGCGGGGATCGACGATGAATTTTTCGACGAAGACGCGGTCGTCGCCGAACGACGCCTTGGCTTCGGCTTTCGCCAGATTGAAGCCTTCGGCGACCTCGCTCTTCGAATGCGC
>NZ_AXAS01000045.1 GCF_000472925.1 Bradyrhizobium sp. Ec3.3 | reverse complement strand
TCGGTGATCGTCGGCAAGATCCTCGAGAAGGATCAGTACGCCTACGGCTTCGACTCGCAGACCGGCGAGTACGGCAACCTCGTCACCAAGGGCATCATCGACCCGACCAAGGTCGTGCGAACTGCAGTCCAGAACGCCTCCTCCGTGGCGGCGCTGCTGGTCACCACCGAGGCCATGGTCGCCGAGCTGCCGAAGAAGGCCGCTGCAGGCCCCGCCATGCCTCCTGGCGGCGGGATGGGCGGCATGGGGGGCATGGACTTCTGATCCAGCCGCCTCACGCCGATTCACGAAATGCGAAAACCCCGGCAGCAATTGCCGGGGTTTTCCAATTGGGGCGCACTCGCATGCGTCGCTTTGGCCTGATAGGCGCTTTGTTGATCGGCAGCCCCTGGTTTGGAGCTGGAAACCCCAATATCTAGATCCAGGCTGGCCGCGCGCGGTCACAGCGATAGCCTCCCCGCGGGGCACACCTGGCACAAACGCTGGGAAGGAATCGTGACAGAGCCGGCCAACCCTGCTGACACTCACTGATGCGGTGATCCGCAACGCCACGCTGACGCTCAGCAAGGCGCAACATCATCTCCACGGCGTCAAGCTGCCCGACTTCGCTCTGCGCATGCGCGCCACCGGACTTGGGTTTACCTCTTCACCAAGCCGGGGGTGAGGGGGGACCCAGCGCAATGCGGCTCACCAGACGTCGCCGGCAAACCTGGGAGGAGAATGACCTGTCGCTATGGTCTTAGGCCAAGACGGCGAAGTCTATAGTCGAGTTTTGGTCTGCTAATCTTCAAAAGGCGCGCGGCGGCCGACACATTGCCGTCCGTCTGGGCCAGTGCCGAGCGATAGGCCGCGACCTCCATCTCTGCAAACGACTTGCCTGGCGACGATGCGCCTCTGCTGACCGAGGCGGTGCTCTTGTCTTCAATTAACGGCGCGCGTCCGAGCCGCCCTTCACTTGTGAGCTGGATTGAGAATGGCGGGAGCAGCTCCGAGCCGCTGAACAGATGACCGATATCTATGGTGCCGCCCTCATCCGCATAGACGACACCGCGCTCTATCAGGTTCTGCAGCTCGCGTATATTGCCGGGATAATCGTATTTGAGCAGTGCGTCGGTGGCGCGACGGCTGAAGCCCATCAGGTGCCGGCCGTGCCGCGCGCAATAGATGCCGAGGAAATGCGCCATCAAGAGTGGGATGTCGTCGCGCCGCTCCCGCAGCGGCGGGATAGCAATCGGGAATACGCAGAGCCGGAAATAGAGATCCTGCCGGAAACGGCCGGCCGCGACCTCGACGGTCAGATCGACGTTGGATGCCGCCACCACACGGACGTCGAGCGAGATGGTTTTCGTGCCACCGACGCGTTCGACCTTGCGTTCCTGCAGCGCCCGCAGCACTTTGCCCTGCGCCGAATAGGTTAGCGACGCGATCTCGTCGAGAAACAACGTGCCGCCGGAGGCGCGTTCGAAATAGCCCGCGCGCGAGGCGATGGCGCCGGTGTAGGCGCCTTTCTCCACGCCGAAAAGTTCGGATTCGACGAGCTGTTCGGGGATCGCCGCGCAGTTGATCGCGACGAAAGGACCTGTGCTGCGCCGGCTCATGGCGTGCAATTGGCTGGAGAACAGCTCCTTGCCGACGCCGGATTCGCCGACGAACAGCACGGTGGCGTCGGTCGCGGCGACGCGCTCGAGCTGGCGGCGGGTGCGGACGAACGCAGTCGACACGCCGACCGCGATGTTATTGTTGTCGCGTGCGGGGGCCGGGCTTTCATGCGCCGCAACCGGAGCGTTGACGACGGTGTGCACCGAACGGCTCTTCCATTCCAATCCGAAATAGTTGCGCTCAGGGGCATCGTCGCCCCAGGCGTCCGCATGCTGACCAACGATGATGCAGCGGGGCGCTCCCATGCCGGCGCATTCGATCTCCCGGAAGATTACCGGACTGCCGAAAAGCTTGGTGGTGTAGCCGGATGGATAGCCCACCTGCATCCAGCAAACTGGCTCGGTCGCAAGGCCGTAACTCGCGACATGTTCGGCCGCCTCAGATGAATCGTCCCAATAAAACTCGCCGAAATAAATGCCCTTGTCGCGGTCGAACTCGAAATGCCGCGTGGTGACCTTGACGAAACCCTCCAGCGTGTGAACGCGCGGTCCTGCGGCGAGCGCGTGGGTGAGGTCCTCATTAGGAAAGCGCTTTTGAATTAGGGCCGCATCCCGTGTGCCCTGCATACAGCCAACACGCATGAACAGCGCCTTGGCAGTTTCAAGACCGAATGCGTCGATGATCTCCGTACGCAGGCGGCCGAGTACCTGCGACTGCATCAGCACCATGCGCTGGTCATTAAGCCAGATGCGCCCGTCGCCGAGCGCGAAATGCAGCGACTCAGCGAGATCGTTGAACGTCGGAGCCGCGCCGGTGTCGAGCTCGCTGCTGGCGCCGCGTGTGAGAATGCGGGCGGCGCGGCGGGACGCTTCCGCCAGTGAAATCCGGGAGTCATGCTCCGCCATCTGAGCGTCAATCTTTCATGAAATAGTGAAACAGCTGTTGAGGATTTCATTATTTCAGGAAAATCGCACGATGGAAGGCCTATGTCGTCGGAGATGCAAATATATTTCAATTTTCGCATAAGTATCTGTTTTGGCTTTGTTATTTTCATAAATCGAAGGTCGTCCTGGGGGGTAGATGTGAGCTGGCACCGGTCTTGCTAATTGCTGAACCGTTCGCGGGAGGAAGCGAAGCAAGAAGACCGACCTACGGTCTCGACCATGTGTGCGGCACGCGCCACGGCCGCGCGCGTGCAACAACCGTCTTGCCCCTCTTTCTCCCCAGGACGGCAAGCCGCGGTCGCAACGACCGCACAGTCAATCGATCCGCACGAGGCGGAGGGAGAATATTTCGATGAACATGCAGGCTCGCGATTTCATTGCCGTCGAGCGTTGGCGCGGCAAGGCGTTTCTCGGCGAATGGTGCGCAACTGACGGCGGCGTGATGGAGATCAGCGAGCCGGCGACGCGTACCGTGCTCGGTTCGGTCGGCATCGCCGATCCGAAAGACATCGCCAAGGCCGCACGCGAGGCGCGCCAGGCCCAGCCCGCATGGGCTTTGAGGCCGCCGCAGGAGCGTGCAGCTATCCTCAACAAGGCGGCCGATCTGCTTGAACAGAATGGCGAGGAGCTAATCGGTTGGATTATGCGCGAGAGCGGTTCAATCCAGCCCAAGGCTGCGATCGAGATCGAGCACGGAGCGGCCTTCGTGCGCCATGCAGCGGCGATCGCGATCGAGCCCAACGGGATTATTCTGACGTCGATGGAGCCGGGGCGGTCGAACACCGCGAAGCGCGTGCCCCATGGGGTTGTCGGCGTGATCTCGCCGTTCAACTTCCCCCTGGTGCTCTCCATACGGGCCATTGCCGCGGCGCTCGCAGTTGGCAACGCCGTGGTGCACAAGCCCGATCCCCGCACCGCGGTGTCCGGCGGCATCATCATCGCCCGCATTTTCGAGGACGCAGGCCTGCCCATGGGCGTGCTGCAAGTGGTGCCGGGCGGCGCGGCAGCGGGTGAGGCGATGTGCGCTGATCCCAACATTGCAATGATCTCCTTCACCGGCTCGGCGGAAGGCGGCAGCAAGGTGGGCGAGGTCGCCGGCCGCCATCTCAAGAAGGTGCAGCTCGAGCTCGGCGGCAAGAATTCGCTGATCGTGCTCGACGATGCGAATATCGATGTCGCAGCGTCCAACGCCGCCTGGGGCGCGTTCCTGCATCAAGGGCAGATCTGCATGTCGACCGGTCTCGTGCTCGCCCATGCGAGCATTGCCGAGGCGTTGGCGACCAAGGTCGCCGAGAAGGCGCAGCATCTGCCCGCGGGCGATCCGTCGTCCGGTCAGGTCGCGCTCGGCCCAATCATCAGCGACTCGCAGGTGACGAAGATTCAGGCGATCGTCGACGATGCGGTTGCGAAGGGCGCGCGGCTGCTTGCCGGCGGCGGTCACGACGCCCGCTATTACCAGGCAACCGTCCTGGCCGACGTGAAGCCCGGTATGCGCGCGTTCGAGGAGGAGATCTTCGGCCCAGTTGCATGCCTCGTCAGCTTCGCCACCGACGATGAGGCAGTCGAGCTTGCCAACCGCTCCGAGTATGGCCTCGCCGCGGGCGTGATCTCCGGCTCGGTCGCGCGGGCGCGAGCTGTCGGCGATCGCCTCGCGGTGGGCCAGCTCCACATCAACGACCAGACCGTCAACGGCGGGCCGTTTGCGCCGTTCGGTGGGCGTGGCCGTTCCGGCAACGGCAGTCGCATCGGCGGTCCGGCGATCTGGGAAGAGTTCACGCAGTGGGTCTGGACCTCCGAGAAGCCGGAGGCGACGCCCTATCCCTTCTGATGCGTTTCGCACATTGCACTGCTTCCGGCGCCTTTCGCGCCGGAAGCCATCCGTCTTGCAACGACTGACCTCTGGAGACCAAGATGAAGATCCGTGCCGCCGTCGCCCGCGAAAAGGGCACACCGCTGAAGCTTGAAACCATCGACCTCGAAGCACCGCGTCCTGACGAGATTCTCGTCAAGGTGAAGGCCACGGGTGTCTGTCATACCGACCTCGTCGTCCGCGACGGCATGCTGCCAACGCCGCTGCCGGTCGTGCTTGGCCACGAAGGCGCGGGCGTCGTTGAAACGGTCGGCGCCGGGATCACCAAGGTGAGGCCCGGCGATCATGTGGTGATGACCTTCAATTCCTGCGGTGCGTGTCCGAGCTGCCAGGACAACGCGATCAGCTACTGTCATGAATTCTTCCCGCGTAACTTCTTCGCCGCACGTGTCGACGGAACAAGCGCGCTTTCGGCGGACGGCGCGCGGATCAACGGCAACTTCTTCGGTCAGTCGTCGTTCGCGACTCACGCGATTTGCCACGAGGTCAATGTGGTGAAAGTCGCATCCGATGTGCCGCTCGAGCTGCTCGGGCCGCTTGCCTGCGGCGTGCAGACCGGCGCCGGCGCAGTGATGAACGCGCTGAAGGTCTCCGCAGGAAAATCCTTCGGGGTGTTCGGATCGGGCTCGGTCGGGCTCTCCGCGCTGATGGCAGCGCAAGTCGTCGGCGCCACCACGATCATCGCGGTCGATACCAATCCGGTAAGGCTCGAAGTCGCGAAATCTCTGGGCGCGACGCATGTGATCGATCCGCGCCAGACTAATGCGGCCGAAGAGATCATGCGGATCACCGGCACCGGCCTGAACTTCGCGCTCGATACCACGGGCCTGCCTGTGGTGATCCGCAACGCCGTGGAGAGCCTTGGCCCACGTGGCGCGTGCGGCATTCTCGGCGCGTCTGGGCCCGATGCGGAAATCGTGCTCGACGAGACGCATTTCATGAGCGCCGGCCGCCGCCTGATCGGCATCGTCGAGGGCGACTCCAATCCCGACGTCTTCATTCCGGTGCTGATTGATCTGTACCGGAGCGGTCGCTTCCCGTTCGAGAAGCTCATCAAGTTCTACACGCTCGATGAAATCAACGCTGCAATCCACGATTCCGAGACCGGCGCCGTGATCAAACCGATCGTGCGGATGAACTGAACGCAGGTCATTCGTAGCGGGCGAGGGGCGGATTTGGCCGGCATCTCGTCCATCCTAGATGGCAACCGACCGGTCAACCGGCACGCCGTTCACTGTCCGATGGAGGAAACATGTCCAAGCAGCAACTCGCAGCGATTTTGCAGATGAGCGCGCAATTCCCGCCGCCGGCCGACGGTAGTCCGGCGGACATGCGCGCGTGGTTCGAGGCGATCAACGCACAGACGCCGATCTCTGACGGCGCCGTGATCGAGCGGGTATCGTCAGGTCCCGTCGGCGGCGACTTGATCCGCTATCCCAATTCGGACGGCGGGCGCCTGATCATCTATTTTCACGGCGGCGGTTTCTTCTTCGGCTCGTCGCGCTCGCACCGAGTCGTCGCCGCCAATCTCGCGCGCGCAGCCGGCTGCAGCGTTCTCGCCGCGGACTACCGGCTCGCGCCGGAACACCCGGGGCCCGCCGCGCATGATGATGCACTCTCCGTCTACAAATGGGCGTTGGAGCAGGGCTTCGCGCCATCGGCGATCTGCCTTTCGGGCGACTCTGCGGGCGGCAATCTCACGATATCGACGGCGATGCGTTCTCGCGGCGAGGGGCTGCCCAATCCGGGTGCGCTCGTGGTGATGTCACCGGCGCTCGACTTCACTGGCGAGAGCGAGTCGTTCCGCACCATCGCCGACGCTCCGCTGCTTACCCCGCAATTGATGGAGCTTTTTAAGCACGTCTATTTCGGCGCCCAGGTGCCGACATCGCCCTATCTCGCGCCGTTGAATGGCGACCTGTCGACGTTGCCCCCGACCTTGATCCATGTCGGCTCGTGGGAGCTGCTGCGCGACGATAGTGTGCAACTCGCTGATCGGCTGCATCAGGCGGGTGTTTCCGCCGAGCTGAAGATCTGGGACGGCATGTGCCACTCCTGGCAGCTATTTGCGCCGATGCTTGATGAAGGGATGGCCTCGATCGAAGAAGCAGCGGTCTTCGCGCGCGAGCGCCTATCGCATTGATCCATCAAGGGAGCACCTGGCGGAGCATCTCCCTCGAATCGCAACTCGAACCGAATGTCGGTATCGATGGTTGCGCCTCACCGAAGACCGGTGGCCAGACGTCGGGCTTTCACCAAGATGGTCAACCGTTTGGTCAAGGAAGCGGGTGTTGCCAAGTTCACCATGCATGACTTAAGGCACAGCTTGCGCACCATTATGTCACGCTGCGGCTACAACAACGAAATCCAGCGGATGTGTGGCGGGCAAAAGTCAGCGGAAACGATCAAGTCTACAATCATGACAAACGGTGAATCATCCGCAAGATGGAGTACGAAGCGGCTCATGACTACATCGCGAAGTTGGTCGGCGCGATAACGGTCGGCAAGGTCGTGCGCCTGCAGCGGACGAATCCACTCGACCTCATCAAGGCCGAGCGGCTCGACCGTCTCCGCGAGCATTATGCGGCTCGGACGGCTTAGTGGCCTTATCGCATCTGGCCAAATAGTCGCGCACCGCATCGACACGATAGAGCGGACGGCCGTCGACGTAGCGCCATTTCAGCGGGTGGTTCGGATCCCGCCGCCACTGCTCCAGCGCGCCGGTGTGCGCCGGATGATTGCGGCTGCTTCTAGTGCCGTCAAATTGGAGCTGCCTGGCAGCGTATCGATATCGAACGTCGCGGGCGGCGGTCCTACGCCGAGGTTACCGGTCGCTTTGCTGCAGACTATGCCGCCAACCACCAAGAGCCAGAGAGCGTTGCTCTGATGGCAAAATCAAGAACGGCGCGGCCTTCGATGACCTTGACGGCGCAGAGCGGTACCGACTCGGCGTTTGGTTCGATACAGGCCTGCGCCGAGACTGCGCGGTCGCTTTGAACAACTGGTACAAAAGCTTCCGCTGCGAAAGCTGGACCAAATCACGACTTGCCAGGGTCCATACCCTTCCGATCATTGACCCGCTAGGCCAAGGTCGATCGCTCGCGTTTCTTCCCTACCTCGCTCATCCAAGGCGACGTCTGCCCAACGGCCAGCTTGAGATACGGGATGCGGCTGTGGCTGCGGACGCGGTCCCGATCAATATTCCCTTCGTTCAACAAGAGCCTTTGGTCATCGGGCATTGGGATGACGGCAAGCTCGTGCTTTGGGAGGGAAATTTTCGTGCAGTGCTTTTTGCGCGCACCGCTGATCCCAAGGCAGAGGTTCTGGTCTGGGTGCCCCATGACGACAGCTGGCCTGTGAAATCCTGACACGGTGTCATTCTTGCCACGCCGGGCGGCACCTAATGCAATGCCACTGGCGTGCCGCGCTAAGAGCATCCACTGCCAATCTAGACTTCCTGGGAGGCGGTTTATCGGCTAAGGCGACGCTCGCGCAGGTGGAGGAGTTCGTGCGGACGCCCATTCCAGACGATGTCGCGACCGAGGTGCTATATCAGCACGATCGCACGTGTTGCGTTTGCAACGAACCGGGTAAGGCTATCCAGATACATCATATCGACGAAGATCCATCCAATCACGATCCGAACAACCTGGCGGTCCTTTGCCTTCAAGATCATGAAGAAACCCAGATACGTGGCGGCTTTGGCAGGAAGCTTCGCGCGCTCGATGTGACGAAGTGCCGTGATGAATGGACGCGCCGCGTGCGTGAACGTCGCGCCGAAGTTGATAAGATCGTCATCGAGCGGCTTGCAGCCGTCCGCGTGGAAGAGCCGACGCCGCCTCCGGTGGCACCCGAGCGCAAGCCGTTTAGGTACAGACCGTCAGCGAAGATATTGGCGCTCTACCTGCAGAAGGTACCTGATATTCTTGCCGTGGCCTACGCCAAGGCCGATGACATCACCGCTGAGGAAGGCGATACCGCTCGGCACGGGCAGCAGCGCAACTTATCGTGGGCGTCTTAGAGCAGGTTTTGGTTGAACTGTCTCATTGGGTTGATCCCGAGCACTTCGATGGAAAGCCGCCGCGAGATTTCTACAGCGGGTTCATCGCAGGCCGGAATCAATGGAATCGCATTCTCGTTGAACCAAAAGACTACGGCTATCGGGCTCGCACCGGCACAGTCGAAATGCTGGATAGTACGATCGTCGACGCTCGGGTAGCGATTGCTAGCTTGGTGACCGCACTGACCAAGGCTTATCTGAAGGCGTTTGACGTCGACGACTGGACCTCGAAATTGCCCCGACTTGCTCGGTCCTGAGTACAGTCCGATCAGCATTCCACCGCCTCATCAGGGCCTCCGCGAATGTGTTAAGGTGAATCCATGGCCAAGCGCGACGAGTTTACGTTTGATTTTCTGACCGGCGATGAGGGGGACTTCATGGAAACGCTCATGAAGGAGCATGAGGCCGTGCCATGGGCCAAGCCGCTGGTAGACGACATCAACGCTAACGGAGGATTGAAGGGAGAGAACAAGGCGAAGTTGTTCGAGCTGCGCTTCGGCCACAGCGTGCACAAGGCCGGCATTCAGCCTCGCTACGAAACAGCAGGCGAAGGCGAGTCCACGCTTGATCTCGGCTTTACGTGCGGCGGCCGTGATTTCCTCGTCGAGATGATGCGATTAGAGGAGACCAAGGCGGTTCGGGACGCCACCTCGACTAAGCACTTTGGAGATGGCGCAGTGCTGGTTAGCCGAAACCTAAGCACCACCAATGAAGATCCCAAGCAATCCGAAGAAGGTGAAACGCTTAAGGCCGTCCAGCGCTTCTGCCAGAAGTTTGAAAAGGAAGGCAAGCCTCACAAGTTTCCGCCAATTACATCAGCCACGCACGTGCTGCTCGTGGACTTTCGCACGTTTCTCAACGGAGGGGACGAGTGGGACCGCGTGCATGTAGCACTTGGCGGCGAGTGTGTGCGCCCCCCTTTCAATCGTCGCCATTGGCAAGGCAAGCTGATCAGCGGAGTATTTAGCACCACCACTGACATGAAGGGGGCCGCCCAGGCCCGCGAGCGCTTGCACTTCATCGGATTTGTGAACGAGCGATCCTACGCGGATGGCTCGTTTGGGCGCGCCATCCAGTTCATTGCCAATCCACTCCTGTTCAAGACCCCCGAAGATGCCCGCGCGGCATTGGCAGGCTGGCCGCTCGGCCAGCCAAACATCCTGAACGCACCCATCAGGAATGTCTCCGTGAAGTTGATGAGACTAGCTGATGCGATGTCAAATCTCACGGTGGGCGAAGCGGCCGAGCTTTCGAAGCTGCTCAAGGCCAAGTGGAATATCTCCACTCCCGGTGCGGGTGGGTGATGAAGGCCGCTGCCTATCTCCGACATAGGTAGGATGTGCGAGCTAACGAACAGAAACGGTTAGGCCACTCAGAGCGGTTGCGAGTTGGTGAGCCTCCGCGAGGCCCGTGCCTTCGGGGAGATGGAAAATGATTTGCTTGGAATCAAGACCGATAGACTGGTCCGTATTGATCACGACAAAGCAAGGCTCGCCGGGATTGCGCTCCTTAACCTCGGCTTTGAATTCTGATGAGGGCATTTCCCACCTGTGATTCGGAGATCGCAATTTGCCTAACGATATCCGAATTTCGCCACGCCGTATTGATAGGAATCAGGTCTGGTGAGAAGCTTTCTAGCGGTAACGAGACGAGGAAAGGAAAATGCACGTCGAGTGGCACGGTGGCCCCCCTGACCTTCAGGCGGCCTTCACGCAGTTTGTACGTAAGGTTCTTCGCGGCCGTTCGCTCGACGACCAGAAGGATGTTGAGGCGAGGCTCGGCAAGTTTCCGGACTTTGCCTGTTTCCGCGATCTTATTTTGCTTGAGATGAAGCATCTTGAGGCTGAGCAGACTGACCGGTTGAACGAAGTCTACCAGTCCAAGGTCGATCCAGCGGAAGCACCAGTCTTCTACGGAAGTAGGTCGATCGATAAGGATCTCGACAAGCTGAGCAATGTTGAGGATATCCGAGCGGCACTTTCCAATAATCTTTCGCAGACTATCGAGACGGTCCTGCGCTAAGCAAACTCGCAGTTTCGGGATTACCGGGCGCGTAATCCGCGTAAGAACTCATTTTCGGTTTGTGTGTTGTTGAACTCACAAATTCCCGAATTTAGCCCGCAAGTGGTCCTCCACTCGATTCACCGGAAGATGAAGACGGGTAGCGCGCGTTTTCCACATATCGATTCTGTCGTTTACATCTCGGAAAAGCATGTCCAGCGCCTGCCTGATGGTCGGCTTGCTTTCGGGCTCGGGATCTTCGAGGCAATTGCCTTGGAAGAGCAATATTGGAAGGCCGGGCTGCTCGATCTAATCGCTAATAGGTGGGCTCACTATAGAACCCGCACGCCTGTCGTTTACAAAGGTATGGACGAAGGTGAGTTTGACACGGTTTTCGATGTGCCGAAGCAAATGCGGCGGTACGAGGCATGGAAGCTCGCCTATAAGCGAAATCCTTACCTACGACCACTTACGGACAGCGCTTTGAGGGTGCACTTCCATCGGTGCGTTGCCCTAAATTCTTTGTCGTTCGTGAAAGGAGGCTGGCCGAAGCCGCCGGATGAGTTCACGCGGACTCATAATCCAGCGATTTGGTGATGCCATTGATGAGATAAACGAACGTGGCCTGGACATGCGGGAATTGAGCCCAAAGCTGATGTCCGAGACGGAGAGGGAAAAGGCTTATCTTGGGTTGCCCCAGGAGTTGGTCGAAATGCTCCGGCCCCAAGGGGTATGAGGGATGGGCAAATTTTGAGGTTCTTTCCGGGTAAAAAAGACTAATGATTTTAGTGTCTTAGGATAATATGAAGGGAATGCAGTGTACATTCTCATCGCAAAATGACGAGAATAGCATTGCGGATGACGAGATTGCGCGCATAATCTCATCAAAGGATGCAGAGATTATGAGCCATATTCACCAACTAGAAGGCTGGCCTGACTTCTCATGGCAGACTGACGAACTCACCGAAAAGCTGGCCGCTGTTCGCCACAAGCAGGGTCGCCTAATCGGCCGTATGGAGCAGCTGGGGTTCAACCTTCGTGCAGAGGCTTCTCTTCAAACTCTGACAGAAGAAATCGTCAAATCTAGCGAGATCGAAGGCGAGAAGCTGGATCGAGATCAGGTCCGCTCATCCATAGCTCGACGTCTTGGTATGGATGTCGGCGGGTTGCCGTCTGCCGACCGCAACGTTGAAGGTGTGGTCGAGATGATGCTCGACGCAACTGAGAAGTACGAACAGCCCTTGACGAAGGAAAGGCTGTTCGGTTGGCACGCTTCGCTGTTTCCCACCGGCTATAGTGGCATGAGCAAAATCAAAGTGGGTGGTTGGCGGGACGATAAGTCAGGGCCGATGCAGGTGGTATCTGGCCTGATTGGCAAGTCTAAGGTCCATTATGAAGCGCCTGCTGCCGACAAGCTCGAAAAGGCGACGGAAGACTTCCTTGCCTGGTTCAATAACAGTGGCTCGCTTGATCCCGTTCTCAAGGCGGCCATTGCTCATCTTTGGTTTGTCACCATCCACCCGTTCGAGGACGGCAATGGCCGTATTGCACGAGCAATTGTTGACCTCGCGCTGGCCCGGTCGGAAGAGAGTAGGCAGCGCTTCTACAGCATGTCAGCTCAGATCCGCAAAGAGCGGAATGGATACTACGACATCCTCGAAGCGACTCAGAAAGGTGATCTCGATATCACGGATTGGCTGAAGTGGTTCTTAGATTGCCTGGATCGCGCATTCGATGGGGCCGAGGAAATCTTAGGGAGCGTGCTACGCAAGGCTAGCTTTTGGGAAAAATTCCGCGAACTGGCACTCAATGATCGCCAGCGAAAGGTCCTCAATCGTTTGCTCGATGGCTTCGAAGGAAAACTTACTTCATCCAAATGGGGTTTATTGACGAAGGTTTCACAGGCGACAGCTTCGCGCGACATTGACGAATTGGTTGCTTGGGGGGTTCTTAAAAAAGACGCGGCGGGTGGACGTAGCACGAGCTATTCTCTCGCAGAAGGCTAAATGGTCTGGACGAGGCAGCGAATGACCGAGAACCGGAGCCCACCGGCAGTTCCGCCAAGCGTTGTTGCAGCAATAAAGGCCTTTGAACATGCGTCAAAGGTTAATCCGAAGATTTTTCCAGCTATCGACGCGACCGCTTTTGCCAAGATTGGCAAGGATGCGTTACGGGTCTTTCCCGCTATTCAAAAGCAAATGGCAGAGCAGCTCAGGTCCTGGGCCGAGCTGCATCAGCGCATTCAGGCGGCTGTGCAACCACTGCAGCAAGAGTTTGCACGGGTGGCGGAGAGCGTTCGGCGAGCCTCTGCCTATCTTGAGAGCTTCAGGCTCTCACCGGAATTTCAGCGTCTTGCAAAGACTCTCCTCGTTGCCGGACAGAGAAAAGAAGCGCTTGATCGTATTGGTTTGCTTCCTCATGCGTCGACCCCATTCCAAATTCTAGACGATGCCGGGGAAGACCTGCGTGAGAGGGTGGAAGCTTACTATCGAGAAAACTGGGATAGTATTAATCAGGAGTCTCGTTCCGACTCCGGGCATTAGCCCTGGTTTTCAAGCCCTCCCGTTCTCGGCACAGATCATTCAACTTGGCACGCATGCGTGGCTGCAGGAGTTCGGACGAGGCGGTCAACAGGATCGCGTGCGAGAGCGTGGCGAGACAGACATTAATCTGTGGCCGTGAACGCAGCGCTTCGGTCCCTTACACGGCGGCTTCCGACTGGCCATCTACCATTTAAAGTCAGCTACGTGTTCAAGCGTCCGTTTCGTGGGTTCAGGCCAGGAGCGTCGATTTGCCTCGATCGACGATAGAGTTCTTCCTAATGTTTGCCGAAATCTCGCGCCTTTCGCATGTAATAGCCCTGCTTCTGAACAGCTAATCTGATCTCATGACTAACGCCGATCACCCTTGTCTTCTTTTTTCGCCACTTCGCCAGTGCATCCGTGACAGGCAGCGGAGCTCCCTGGGGAATAACCAGCAGATCATGTTTGTCGTTTAGGTACACATCGAACATGTCCGGCCTTTGGCTGAAATCTTGGCTACGCGAACAAGCGCGTTCATTGGACTTTTCGCTCAACTTGCCAACGACCACGTGTCCCGAGCGATCGAATGCGACAGGATTCAGTTGCGATACGCTCGTAAACGCAAAAGTCCGACTTTCGCCGGACTTCGCTTGTGACGCTATTTTGGCTTATGGTCAGCGTAGACAATCAGACGCCACCGGATCGATCCTTGCGAGGGGGTGTGCGCGTGATGTCCTTGCGGCGGCAATACGTGATCTGCTGCAATACCGATCTCGCGATGACAGCCCATGCACCGGTAAATTCCGGCATGGCGAGCTGCGGCTCCTGGCCCGTAATCCTGATCAAAAGCTTCGCTGGAAGATTGTTGCAGATAGTTCGCGTCTTTGTAAGTAGCCATTTCACTTCTCTTGACCGACTAATCTATGGACCAAATGAAATTTGTTTTCGGCGAGCAAACTCCGTACGAAGCGAACGATCCTGCCGGCACCCAACGCGAAGACTGCTTAAATTGCTTCTCCACGGTGCGTGTCGTGTAGTTGCTGCCGCGCGCCCTCCCGTCCACCGGAGCGGCGACTTTAGTCCTATGATTGGGATCGCATCGTGCGTTTTTCGGCCATCCTCTGCAGCATTTATGCGCCACCTCACGTTCGATTGCTCAGACGTTGAAGCTCCTGGACCTTCGAGTGCGCGGAAAAAAACGGCGGGCAAGCGATTGCCGCGACCCTGCCACAGGTCGTGAGAGCGGGACCGGCGTCCAGACTTCACCGGGTCAAGGGGGTCTATGATCCTGATTCCGTCCGCCCCCGTCCCAGTATCACCCAAACGGGCGCATCGAGTGCGCTGTCATGTTTCTTGCTGAACGTAATAGATGAGAAGGCGCTCGCATCCTGTACGCGGCGGGTGTTGACGCCGTGTTGTATCCGCCGCAAACGTTACATTCCGGAAAATGGCTTGTGCTATATCGGGCCGCGGATTGATGGCCCGCCCAAGCTTATTGCACCTGGAGGAAACACCCGTGGCCAGCTCCAGCTGTATAAAATGACCACAGTCTTTGTGACCAGCGGTTGTTCTATTGCCTTTTCTTCCCGGGTTACTAGTATTGGGACTTTCGGGGCAACCAATTCGGGGCTCCAACAACACATAACTCGGAATTATGCATACTAGAGATGACTCTCGCTGGGGGCGCCTTGAGCAAGAATTGAGCGCCACGCTCAGAAATTCGGCCAACACACACCTCTCGTTCGTATGGAATGAACCTGAGGAAAACGCTTTGGCAATCGACTACAAATGGCACTCGATTGTTGCCGAGTATCTGGATGATGGTGAGAAATCTGAGCTGTTAGCTGGCTTGCGAGACGCTGGATTTGCGGTCACCGTCTACGATGGCGAACGTGCATCCCTGCGCGCTGTGCTTAATGGAGATTGGCGGGCAATCCCATACTCAGACAAGTACGTATTCAATACGACAGGTTCAGGAACGGGACGGGCCAGGACTAGCTTAGTCCCAGCCTTCTGCGATCTCTGTCAAATCCCAATTTGCTCGGCTGATGGCCTAACGGCGGCGCTCCTAGAAAACAAGTTCTATACCTTTCGGCTACTGGAATCCCTGAACTTCCCCGTCCCCGAGAGCTGGTTGTACGATCTGCAGTATGGCTGGCGGAATGGAGCTCCTGAATCGGGCGTGCGTGTCATCTGCAAGCCGTGCTGTGAATCATCGAGCATCGGAATCGATGAACAGAATGTTTTTTCTTACGATGACTCGAAACTCGATTTCCTGCAGCGCATGTCGTCTGCGTTTCGCCAGCCCATCCTCGTTCAAACATTCATACCAGGCTACGAAGTAGAAGTGCCAGTATTTCCATATCCTCGCGCGACCTGCCCGGCCGCGGTCGGCATCGAGACAAGCAAACAAAGACTGCTCGGTGAGGCGATTCTAACGAACGATATTGTTCTCGGCGGCAACTATGAGTTTTACGACTTTTCGGATCCGTTCCCAAGTTGCGCTGAGGCATTGAAATTGACTGCGGAGGCGGCTTACGCCGCGCTCGGTCTATCAGGGCTGGCTCGCGTCGATTTCCGGGTCACTTTAGGACAACAAATATTTATAACGGATTTCAACACGCCACCCCACCTCACTGATCACAGCTCGTGTTCGTTTTCCTTCAGAAGTGCTGGCCTTCGTCATTCAGACCTAATGGCGGCTCTTGTGACAATTGGTAGATTCAATTCAGCTTCCTTGTCAGAAGCTCGACCAAATTTGGATATCACTTAGGAAAACACCACGTCGAAAAGTTTTGCCTCGATATCGAGGATTGTTCGACGCTATCGCATTAAGGTACCTATCCCATGCAGCCTGATCGGACGATCCTCGGTCATCGAAAAGAGGAGTCAGGGCCTTATGGCGCGCCGCTAGTTCAGAGCGACAATTCGGTGCAAGACGATCTATCAGACATTCACACTTGGTCCACAATTCCTTTCCGGAAACGTCTCCCTTAAGGTGGAGCGCAATAGCCCGGTTACTTTCTGACAAGAAACGATAGTAGGGATCAATGTCCGGTGTAGATTGGAGCCGATCCTCATTTCGTGCAAAGGCATCTAGCGCCGACTCCAAAGCGCCGCCGATGATCTCGAAGCAACCTATATTTGAATGGATGATTAAGTCGTCATCGAGTTGAGGAAAGCGGGACAATAGCTCCTTCAGGGACTGAACAGCATCGGCAGGCGAGACTTGATCGTTCAGAACCGCTGCGACCAAAAGATTGTTGGCTGCCGCCCATTGGGCTGGAAGCCTTATTGTTGGATACTCTCGACAGATTAGCAGAGCTCGCCCGGCGTCCTGGATTGCCTCATCAAACGCCGAATTTGTGATTGCGTTGCCGGATTTGTTAGTGAGGCAGATGAAATACTCGTACAGGTCAGTAAAGCCCTTATTCGCTAGCTGTCTTTCGTAGTACTGACACGCCTGTCCGATCCGGCGTCGAGACACCTCCGCGGTGCTGTGCATCTCGCTCAAGCAAAGTAGCCGTTGCAGCTGTCTGTCTGCACCACGATCGAACTTTCCTCTTACCGCTAAAGAACCAGCAATTTGTCTTTCAGTTCGCCGGGCGTCATCGAACCGCCCTAGTTGAACGTGCGCGAGCAAGAGCAGTAGTCGCATTCGGCACCAAAGCTCGGGCTCTTCGTCCTTCAGGTCATCCCATTCATCTAAGATCCTGCGGGCCTCGTCACTCTGCGACTCTCCCAAATCCTTCAGCATAGCTTCGGCAACTACATAATCTTTTTCCGCGCGAAGGATACGATCAATCCCATCGTGGATAGCCGATAAAACTAACAATGCATCACGAAAATTACCCATCGCGAGTTGCAGATGAGCTTCGCGCATAGCATCAAGGTAAGCCTGAATATCAGACCCGACATCGGAAATGCCCGTGATGGTTCTGGTCGTCTCCTCGCTTTCGGCTCTGCCAGAGCGCCAGTCAGCCAATACCCCTTGGCAATAGGCGACAATTGCTCGCTCCGGCTTGTCCGCGTCCACCAGGCTAACGCACCTCGAATAGTAGTCATAAGGACGAAGTATTCTGAGGCAGTCGCTATATTTTGCGCCGTACTCCGACTTGCGTTCCAGCACGTACTTTAGAAAATAGGACCTGACGATCTCGTGTGAGAAGCGAACTATTTAATTTTCTGTTTCCACGAAGCCAAGAGCGGAGGCTGCGCGTAACCATTTTCGCAATGTCGGAGCATCGATGCCGGTTAGGCAAACGAGCTCTTCCTGAGTAAAGCTGCGGCCAATATGTGCAGCTGAACACATCAGTGAAAGTAGCGTCTTTGGCTCCGGTGCGGAGTGCTCCAGACGCTTTTGGATCACGTAGTGCAAGAGATCCGAGTACTCTGACGAGCTAATTTCTCCAAAGGAGAGGGTTCTCATTTCTTCGACAATGAACTTTGCAATGTGAAGATGACCTCCACTGCATTCGTACAACAGTTTGACTGCAGCCGGAGGCAAGGTCGTTGTTAATCCGAGGGCCTTCAGAACGTCTGAAAACCTTGCACTAGTACAATATCTCAGGCTGGTCGCAGTCATCGTCGCGGTAAGCGAATTAATGCGATCAGCGTAGGCGGCGGTAATTGCCGCATCCGTATTTAGTACTGACAAGAGTCCGATGTCTTCGCTATGCGAATTCGGATCGAAGATCGCAGTGTTAAGTATCTCGTCGATAAGGCCAAGCGTATTTTTGTCAAAGTACTGGATGTCGTCCGCAATCAATAAGACCCTATGGCGCTTGCGCAATCTCGCAAGCATCGAAGTGAACTCCCTTGGAGCATCTGTAGATTGAGCATCTTTCTCCCCAGTAACCGCGCTTGGCAGCAAGCTCACTAGAGTCTTAGCAGTCGCCCGTCCCATCGGAAGAAAGTCTTCGGCGAGGCCGCCAATCAGTTTGGCACCCTTACCAAGCAGGCGACTAATACTTCCTGTTTGCAGGGCCGACCGAATTGGGAAGTAGCTTTCTTCGGTACGACCCGCGTCTCCCCTCAGCCAGACTATGCTGCAACCGGCGTCAGCAATGTTTTGAGATACAGCTCGAGCAAGGGTCGTCTTTCCTGTCCCGGACGGTCCTCGGATCACTAAGCGTTTTGCGCCCTCCTCTATGAAACGCTTTGTCAATAAAGGAACCAGGTGGTCGAAACCGAGCAGTTCGGAGAGGTCGGCGGTCATGCCAATCTAACAATAATTCCGAGTTATGTGCTCTGCGGCCAGCCGATTGAGACGGCGTTTACCATGAACGAATTCGAGTCCATCCCAATCCCGAGTATCTTGCGATAGAGACAGACTGCGTGATGTGAATGGAGTGTGCTTGTGATGCTGATCAGCACAGCAGTCGCCGAGTACTTGCGGTATTGTGCGGTTGAACGTCAGCTCTCCGCGCATAGCCTCGAAGCGTATGCAATCGATCTGAACGATTTTCATCGGTTTGTAGGCTTGGATCGTTCAGTGGAATCGGTGGCTAGTGCGGATCTTGGGGCGTATCTCGCCGATCTGTTAGAGAAGCGAACGCTTTCGATTTCAACTGCGCGTCGACGCTTCGCTTGTCTGCGAACATTCTACCGCCGGATGGCAGCTTCGGAAGGCGTGACAAATCCGTTCAATGACTGGCGCCTAGAACTTCCACGACGAAAAGGATTGCCCAGCTGTCTCTCGCGGACCGAAGTTCGAGGAGTGTTGTCAACCCTGGCAAGCGCGTGGAGAGTATGCCCCTCATCGCCGGCGCCGCTTCCAATCGCGGTTCGGCTGATGATCGCTACCGGGATAAGGGTTGGTGAGCTCTGCAAGATACTCGTTTCCGATGTGGCTCCGGAGGGGACGCGCGTCAGGATTCGAGGCAAAGGAGCAAGGGATCGACACGTGTATGTCTCTGATGCCGTGCTTCGGTCCGAACTCGTGCAACTCCTCGAGAGCCGTGCAAAGCAACCGACTAGGGACGCGCACCTTTTTGAGAACCGACGTCGGCGGCCAATGCGACCTCAGTCGGTTCGCGTTGCGCTTCGTCGCCATTCTGAGGTGTCAACCAGCGGGCGCCGGATTACGCCCCACATGTTACGTCACACGGCTGCAACTCTATTGATCGAGCGCGGTGTGGATATTCGGTTCGTTCAAAAATTGCTTGGGCATTCTAGCATCTCAACGACCGAAATTTATACCCACGTGTCGGATGAAGCGCTCCGAGTCAGCTTGGAAAAGGCTGACGTCCTGGCCAATTTGGCAGCATAGCCGGTCGAGCAGACGTCAGTAACTGAGCGAAAGGAGCTCTGGAGCGGAAAGTAGTTACGGCGATAGAGCGTGATCTGAGGCCGGCAAACTGGACCATTTTTGGCTAGAGTTTTTCGCATCGATTCCCCGGCCCTGAAGAAGCCGGTGGCCGATCTCGGCCTCGACAAGCAGATGCTGCCGCCCGAGATCGTCGAAATCTTCCATCCCTATTCCGATGCAAGATGGGACCGAGGTGCTCGCCTATGACCATGTCGAAGCCTTCGCCGAAAAATTCAGGGCGCGGGCCGAGCACACGCGGCCATGTGATCTCGATGATGTCGTCAATCTGTACCGCAGTGCTCGCTATCGCACTTTCAATGTACCCATGCGCTGCATAGCGGCGGCTTTCACGGAAGCGTGAATTGCCTCTGGAAATCCCTTTGGCAGCTCGCCTTCGATTTTGGCGAAAGCAACTTCAGCGGTGGCAGCTACTACTTCGATTGAGTCCTGTACCAGCTTTTTCGGTACGCCCGCTGCTTCGCCCGTCTGCACGAAATGCCGGCCCTGCACTTCGCCAATTCTGTGGTGGTTGTTTGTCCCCACAGACATTGCGAGCTTCATCTGTTTGCGTTGGATTTGGCCGGTGTCGAGGCTAGGTTGTGCCGTGAGCACGTCGTAGAGCGGTGTCAGGTGGTAGCCGCCGCCGGGCGAAAGGAAGATGCTGAAATTCTTCGCATGGCCGTCGGTTGCGCCAATTAGCCAGAAGAAAAGTTGCGCCCTGAGCAGCGTCGCCTGATCATCGGCTGGCGTGTCGCTACCTTTGAGCAGATTAAGAAGCTTTACCATACCGGGGCCGCCGTCGCTCTGATATTTGCGCGTGGGTGGGACTGATAGGGCCTGACAGCAATCTTCCTGCGGCAGGCGGAGCAGACGGCCATCTCTCGTCCATCTCCGATCAAAGCGCTCGATTACCAGTGCCGTCGTCTTGCCGAAGGTCGTGATCTCCGCCCTGTTCACTGGAAGACCGAAAGACTCTGCTAACTTGAGACAGTAATATTCATTCTCGACGCTGTTCGAGAGATCGATGCCGTTCGGCAACTCCCCTATCTGCGTCTTGAAAATATGAGTTGTCGGAGTGGTGCCGTGCGGCTTGAGCCAGTTGCTGCCATGCTGCAGGAGCGCCGTCTTCTCCTGCGCGCCTGCCACAGAAATCCGGAAATCATCATCGCGCGTCAGCCCGAGCGGAGCCTGGGCAAGCCCTTTGAGAAGCTTTTCGATCGCCTCGTCGTCGACGACCTCGCCGGCGACAGTGTGACCATCGCCATGGCGACCATCTTCGTTGTCGCCGACGAATTGCAGAGCGCCGACGCAATCCCTGCCTATGGCCGCGAGCAGGCGGTAGGCGTCAGTCCCGGCGGCACCGACCTTTTGCGCCACACGGCGGCGCAGCGCATCAGAGTCGGGGAGCAGATTATCGAAGACAGCCGCGACGGTTTCACCGCGGAAGGCATCCTCGCGCAGCGGTAGCGAGACCGAGACGGGTAGGGCATGCTCCCACCCGAGCCAGTCGTCCTCGTACCGGAATTCAATAGCGCCAGTTGCCGCCTTACTAAGGCGGCCGACAAGGCGGTCGTTGATGAGCACACGCAGCGGCTCATGGCGAGGGCGGCGCGCCATCAGAAGACGTCCTCAATGTCCGCGGGGCTGGCTTTGCCGCGGGTCACAATCCTGAATTCAAGGTCGAGAGCGGCGAGAACGACGAGGATGGTCTCCAGCCTTGCCGCCGGATTGCCGGTCTCGATCAGGGAGATGGTCTCTTGCCGCACTCCCGCGCGGTCGCCGAGTTGCGTCTGACTGAGGTCGCGCTTTTTGCGGGCGCGGCGTACCAGATTGCCTATCTGCTGTGGTGTCCTTGCTAAGTCGGTCATGAGTTTCTCCGACCTCTGTATGCGTCAAATCCGATAAAATCACAATATCGGATTTGGCGCATAAAGCCGAATTATGTGCTAGATTACATAAAAGTGAATTATCGGATTTGGCGCATAGGCGGCATCCCTCGCGATCTCGCGCCGGCCGCTGGTCTATCACCTTCTCTAAGCGGCGCAGCGTTCCACTATGAAGCGGTTCAGCACTAAAAGTGCGCATCCGATTGCAACGAGCGCAAAACCTGCCCAAGCCGGGGGATTTGGATCGAAATATCAACCAGTTTCGGAAGCGGACTATATGTCCAAGGCCTACTGTCTGCTCAGATCACAACCTGAAGCGAATGTCGGTATCGGTGGTTGTGCCACCCGCAACCAACGATTCTCTTGCGAAAGCAAGACGCTCAAAACCTCGGCTTCCGAAAGGGACGTCGGGGTTTTTCTTGTTCGCAGCGAACCGGAGGATCGCGGCCACGTCGCCGCGCGGCACGATCGCCAGCTCGGCCTCGTCAGGCACAAGCGTCACTTCAGCCGCCTCGGCCTTGTCGTCCTCGCTGTGCAGGCTCTCATAGAGCGCAGCGATCCGTTGGCGGTAGATCTCCGCCATGTTCGGATGCAGGAGGGGCGGTCGCTCCTCCACGTTTGCCAGCAGCTAGGTCAGTTCTGCCTTGGGCTTCAAGACCACCAATCTTATCCTTGAGCTGAGCGCCGGGGACACCATCCAGGATAGCTTGGATCGCTCGATCCAAATCCCGCTGGAGCGATCGGCGCGCGTTTCCTTTTCGCACCAGATCTCCATACGTCGCTGGAGTTCAGCGGGCGCGAACAGCGACTCCATGAAGACCACCTGGTCCACGCAGCTTGTGAGGAAGAACGTGCAGAACTCTATTACGCCAGCCTGAGTCAGGTTACCCCGACCGTCGAGGTCTCCACGGCGGGCTCGTCGGCGGCTTGAAGCGCTGCCTTGTACTTGTCGACGGCGCGAGCCAGGCCACGCGAGACTGACCAGAGGCTGGAGCCGATACCAAGTACTTTGAGGAAGGCGTGCGAGAACAGCCGTGCCACGCGTCCGTTGCCATCCGCGAACGGTTGAATCCACAGTAGCCTGTTGTGTGAAGCCGCAACTCCGATGATGCGCTCGATCTTGGGCAGCTTCTCATTGTCGTAAGCGGAAGCGAAGCGGTCAAGCAAAGGGCCGAGATCATCGGGAGCCGGGGCGAAGTGGTGACCGACCTCGACGTGGATCTGTCCCAAGTCGCCGGGAATGACCTTCTCTTCCTTCGGGAGGCAGTTGTTGGCAGAATTCCTTATGGACCCAAAGGACGAACCCCTTTGATGTCGAGGGGGAGGGGGCTCGTCCAAGGTCTATCTTCCGCTGCACATCAATGTGCGCGCGGGCTCAAGCTGAAGATTGCGCTTCTTGGGTTCGGCGCTGTAGTCACCTGCCAGCGCGCGGTCGATGTCGATCGGGTGGGTATGATGCCCCTCGATGAGGTTGCTGTAGTAACAGTTCATCGACCGGACGAGGTCGCCGATTCCCTGCTGGATTAACGGGGTGCAGGCGGCCAGCCAAAGCGTTGCTCTTGGCAACCAAGTCAGTTGCGAGGTCGGAAAGGCCCTTGTTTTCCTCGGGGAGGAGGGGCTCCATAGTGGTGGGAAAGGCCAATTTTGCCGCTTTCTGTGTCGCTTATAATGTATTAGAATCAATGGTTTATATAAGAAGTAATCCTTGAAATTGCCGGGTATTTTGCCGTTTGGCGAATGCAAGCACTGACCCTCGACGAGATTTCGCAGGCGAATGCTCGCGAAATGGACCAAGTCGTCTACATGCTAGCCAACAACGCCGGCAAGGCGCGGGCGAACCGCGAGGGCGGCTCTCGCCGGCAGCGTAACTGGCGCACGCTGTTCCTATCTACCGGCGAAATTAGCCTGGAAGCGAAACTACTCGAGGCAGGCCAGCGCGTGCGCGCCGGTCAGGACGTGCGCATGATCGGACTGGCGGCAGATGCCGGGGGTGGACGGGGCGTCTGGCAAACCCTGCATGGCTTTTCATCCGGCGCGGCGCTCTCCGACCATCTGAGCGCGGCGTCACACACATACTGCGGCACGGCCGGGCGGGCCTATCTGGAACAGCTTGCGCGTGAACGGGGCGCCGATCCAGACGCGCTGGTTTCTACGCTGCGTGCACTCTGCCAACGGTTTTTGGACGAGCATGTCCGGCCGGGTGCCGACGGCCAGGTGCGCAGTGTCGCTAAGCGGTTGGCGGTGACCGCCGCCGCCGGCGAATTAGCCACTGCTTACGGCATCACCGGCTGGCCCGAGGGAGAAGCACTGAATAGGGTAGGCGCCTGCATCAAGGCTTGGCTGGACGCGCGCGGCGGTGCTGGTGCAGGCGAGGACATGCGGGCGCTGAAGCAGGTCCGCGCCTTCATCGCCGCACATGGTGCATCGCGCTTCGAGCGCATCGACGACGACGATGACGACGACCGCCCGAAGGAGCAGCGCGTCATCAACCGGGCAGGCTGGACGCAGCTAATAGCTGGCAAACGCGAGTATTTGATCACCGCGGACTGCTGGCGGGACGAGGTTTGTCGTGGACTGAACGCCGCGCGCGCGGCCAAGGCGGTGGACGAGGCAGGCTTCCTGCTGCGCGGCGGCGATTGACGCCGACAGGCCCTGCAACGCATTGAAGGTCACGGCCCGGTTCGCGTCTACGTAATCTCCGGCACGATCTTAGAAGGCGGCGACGATGGCGAGTGATGCTTTGCGCCGGTTGGCCGCGCGTTTCGGTTCAAGCTCTGCCAATTCTGGTGGTTACACTGGTTACAGTGGTTACAATGCTGAAAAGCCTGGGGTTTCCTGTAACCAGTGCGTTCCGTGCGACTGGTTACAGTGGTTACAACGCGGACCTGCTGTAACCAGTGTAACCAGTGCCGAAAATGCAATGGTTACAGAGAACCCTCGCCTTTCCAAACCTGTAACCACCGTAACCACTGTAACCACTGGAAAAGTTCTAGCTGCAGCGAGGCCCGCGGCCGAGCCCGAGCCGCCGGCCCAGCCAGACGAGTGGGGCTTAAGCCAATACACGATCCGCGATCTTGCCCGCTGGTACGAGCAGGAAGGCGACCGCCGCCGCCTCGGCATCGGGCTCGATCAGGCTGCTCTTGACCGCGACCTGCGCCGGCGACTGGCGGAGCTTGGCGTATTCCCCGAGTTCATTGCGATCGAGTTCGAGCGCGTGATGCAAGTCGTGTTCCCGGGAAGCCAGCCGATGGAGGAGCGAAAGCCATGAGCATTTTTGATCCCGGCGCGCGACGCGGCGATGGCGGCCGCAATGACGCCACACCACGCCCGGGCAGGCTCACCCTGCCGCCACGCCCCGGCACACTCACCGCTCAACGGCTCAAGGTCAGCCTCACGCTCAATGCGACCGAGCTGCTCGCCGTCGCCGCCCCCGAGGGCAAGCCGCGCATCACCTTGCGTATTCGCCTGCCGGAGCGCACACTCACCGTCGACATCGCGGCGAAATCATTGCGTAAGACGCAGACAGCGATCCGCGATGTCGGCGGTGACAACATCGCGCTCGTGCTACAAGGCCGCCTCATCGCCGGCGATGTGATCGCCGAAGCCGGCCTCAGCGCGCGGCCGAGGTCAGCTAAACCCGCAAACTCATGATGCGCACGTCGGCAGGTGACGATGGGGCACGCTTGGGCTGTAGCGACGAGCGCGTGCGAAACACGCGCCGTCGCTACACCCAACGTGGCCGATCTTTTGTGGAGAAGGAGGAGACATGGCCGTTTTGAAAGTGAACCAACAAAAGCTGACCGAGACCATCAACGCGGTTCAATGGACGGCGCGCGGCGACGATGCCGAGGCGGCCACCGAGACCCGAAAGCGGGCGCGGCAGTGTGGGCCTGATGCCGTCGCCTTTCTGAGCTTTGTTGTGAGAAGCGATGGCTTCGCAAGCGTCACCCAGCGCGTACGCGCCGCTTCGACGTTGCTGGAAGTCGGCGAGTTTCTCTCTAGCGAAACCAAGTCAACCGGATTGTTCCGCGACGCCGAGGAAGCCGACGCCGACGGGCGCGCTACGAGCTAACCCCGGCCATGGCGCGCCGCGCGGAGTGGCAGCAGCAGGTGAAGCTGGCCTCCTTGCTCGACAAGTGGCTCGACCCTGCCTGCACATTTGCCACGGCGACCGATCCTGTCGCGCCTAGTGCGCTGGCCGGCGCGATGCGCAAGAAGCGTGGCGTCAAACCCGGCGTTCCGGACACACTGGTCTGGTGTCATTACACGAAGCCAATCGGTATCGAGATGAAATCGCCGGGAGGGCGATGCAGCGCATCGCAGCGGGCGACGCGCGAGGCGCTGATGCGGGCGGGCGCCGAATGGTGGGAATGTCGCTCCGCGCACGCGGCGATGTGGGCGCTCCGCAAGTCGGGCGTGAGGTTCCGCGTGATCGTCCACGACGACGGCACGACGGAGCGCTGGCGACAGCCCCGGCTAGCGCCCTGGGAGGTGCCGCGCCGTGATCCTGCTGAGCCGCGACCCGACGCGCCGGATGTGGTGGCGCAGCGACGCGCCTCACGACAGCGGCGGCGGGAGCGGTTAGCCGTGCCACAAGACCCCGCCGCGTGCTCTCGAACCTCGTCACGAACCGGTACAAACCGCGGCGCTAGGGACAGCGGACTGAGGCACACGCGCACTGAGACTATGCGCGCCCTGCGCAAAATGAATGCTGGACGTAGTAGCGGCGGGCGGCCGCTTACGTGATGATGACCTGCTCCCCCGCAAGGCCATATGGTGCCCGAAAGATTGAGGCAGTTCGATAGGAGTGAAAGTGTCGCAGCTTCCTAACGACCTTACTGGTATAACATTTCTAGACAGCATCACCGAAAGGGAAGATGCCTGTTCGAAGATAACAACTGAGCGTTTGCCTCAACTCGGAAAACGCTTGCCACAATGCTACGAAGCATTAAGCATGACGTTAGCGTTGCTGGACTGCTCGGCCGCATGTTGGTGGGGTTGCGCGAAAGGCGATCATCGGCTCGAATACCTCTTAGGCCGCACCGCGAACTCAGCGTACGCGGCTATCTCCGCGGCGAGACGAGGTTACTATGATCAGGCGTTGTCCGGAGCTCGTACTTTGGGAGAAATAGCGAATTTGTTGTCGTTGTTTGTAGCTGACCCAACGCAACTAGAGACTTGGAAAACGATCGACGAGAAGCAACGTCGCCGCGAGTTCTCCGCAGTAAAAGTCCGATTAGCACTTGAGCGGCTGAACGCACCTGTCCCTGTTGACGAGAAGAGATACGCTATGCTCTCAGGCTACTCTATTCACGCCGATCCAAACAGCATGCCACAAGCTCACAATTCTGTCGGGAGAGCGACAACAGCTCCGGCGTACCAAGAAGGCGGCTTGTTTTTGGCATTGAATGAGATTGCATTGCCGGTCGCATTTGCTGCTGTATTTGTGCCGAATTTGTTGAAATACGAGGATAAACTAAAGGCCGTTTTCCAAGATACAGCACAAGTGTTGATTGAGGGGGTCGGCGGAGTGAACGTTATGGAGACGGGGCGTCCGTGGTTCAAGCTCCACTAGCGCGCGGTATCCCTAAAGCAGTTTCCGTCAGCGAAAATTCCGTGTGCAAAAGAGATGTCACCAATTCTGGCGTGTTGAAGCCATTGTTGACAAGAATATCAGCGATGTCTCCTCCGCTAAGAAAGATGATCGGATGGCGGTCCTCGCGAACCTCTTCGTAAGCTTGGCGCGCGATCACCGAGGTGGTCACCAGAACCCCGAATTGCCGATGGCGAATTCGGGAGATAAGCCGTGAAACTTCTCTAACTCCAACAGTATTCGGCGAAGTTTCGTCGAACCCCGGTTGATAGCATTTCGCTTCGAGCGAAAATTCCGCGTAGACCGGATCGTCCGAAAGACCGAGGAGATAGCGACCGATTGCGTCGCGACCTCCATCGACGCTGCCTCGCGTGATTGTGTCGATGATCACTCGCGGATCGTGCATCTGAAAGACCCTTGCGGCGAACGCCTCGAAAGCAATCGGTGCTTGCTCGAAATACTCGAAGACCTCGCGCAAAATGGCAATTTTAGTCGGAGTATCGGGCCGCTGCTCTTCGATGCTTCTGATGATCGTGGTATTTTCCGAAGCTAGGGCATGTGCGTGACCAGACTGCACCCAATCCAGCCAAGCAGCGGGTGCCGAACCAACAGCACCTGCGCTAGGTCCGGCAGCTAGCTTTTGCAGCCACGAACGCGCGATCACAGGAGCGTCCAACACTGTGAAAATCGCGCGGTAGTTCTGAAAGCGTTGTCCTTCTGTGGTTTTCCAAACAGCGACCAGGTCGGCCGTTGACGGCAAGCCAGGGAATCCAGGAACCGCCAATCCTTTGAACTGTACGGATCGGCTGCTTTCGGGCGTTGGATACCACTTGAAAATGAAGAACGGGGGTACGACAGCTCGCATCGGCGGTGAGGCGTGCAGGCACTCGAACGCGCGCCGCAAGATTTCATTTCCCCTGCGCGGGGTCTCGTGCAGTTGGTGTCCTGGCCGTCTGTTGTCACCAAAGTAGGTGAACTGACCGGTGCTCAGGTTTAAAGTGTCGGGCCAGTCTTTTTCTTCTCCACTGGTGTAGAGGACAACGTACTTCTTGTCCGGCCCGCGTCCGGCGGCGCGAAATCCACCCTGGTTTCCTACTCCCTCAAGTATCTTGGAGATCGGGTCATCGGCTGCATTTCCCTGCCTGCCGCCCTCATAGACGGCGTCGATGATCAAATCCGATGACGATAGGAGGCTGGAAGGAATGATCCGCACAGGAATTTTGGTCCATCAGAAGCGCAGCCTGCCGAACTTGGCCGCGATGTCCAAGGCAGTCAAGTGGACGGGTCCTTTGGGGCGTGTATCTTGCAAGAATCGATTGGATACGAGAGCTATGACGAGGGGCGGTGAGCGGAGACGCACCACGCGCACCCACGCTCAGTGATCACATTTTCGTTCGTTGTCATCGAAGAGCATCAGGGCTCTTCCGGCCCAGCAGCTACAAACGCACTCTCGACCCATTCGTCAAAGTCCATTCCGGCTTCCCATATATCAGGCCGAACGGCGTACCGCAGAGCCGCCACGTTCCGGATGGCGACGTCGCTCCCCTCCGCGTCTTGAACGAATGACAACGTTTCTCCGATTGGAATGTGAGCACCCGGTAGCAATCTGCAAAGCTCAGCGCAACGGTCTTCTCACCCTCCTTCGTCTTCACGGCCATCTCGGCGGTTGTGCGCCACGAATCATCCGCCGATGCGACGTAGCAGACCACAAGCCCGAACAAGGCTTGTGCCCTTTCGGGTGTTTGTCGGCAGTAGTTAATCAGCTCCGGCTCTAGAAGCGCGATTTGCGACAATGATGCTTCGTGAAGGGTCGCGCCGGTCACTTGCTCCGGCTCCGCCGCGATCGGCTTGAGGCCTCGCTCCAGAATTTCGTCGCGCTCGACCATCACGTTCAACCCGGGATACGCGACACCCCACTCGGTGAGCGCCGCCAGCATCGGCTCTCCAGCAGCGACATAGCGTTCGTCTAGAGGGGCGTATCTAGCCTCTGCTGTCGAATTCCATTGCAATTTCAAGAGCGGTACCGGCGGGTCTAAGCCGCCGCGGGCGCGCGGCCCGTGAATTACAACACATTGCTCGGGACGCTGAAGTTAACCACATTCCCGGATCGCGCTTGTCACAAGGGCCAGTCGGCCCGGCTTCTTGCAGTCAGGCGAGCCCGCAGGCCGAGCGATGGGCCTTGGAGCGCCTCCGATTGTCAGCATGAATAGATCGTTAAGGCACTGACGAAGGAAGTCCGCAAGGCGCGTGCGATGACCCATATTTTCGTCGAGCGCGGAGCTTCGTAAGCAGGGCGAGGCACCGATCCGTGAAGTCGATAGACAGCGACGCTCTTGCCCTCGCGCTCCGGTTGAGGTTGGATGCGGCAGCATGGGGGAACTGGGATGAGCGATTACGAAATACAGAAGGGCCTTAATCTTGCGCCTTCTGAAGAGGAAATTACTGCGGTTATCGAGGCAGCCCGCAGAGATGTTCGCTATCTCGTGACCGACTACCCCGTAGAACTGCTGGTTCAGAAATTTAAGGAAGAGCCCGAACAAGAGGGCGACATTTACATTCCTGAATACCAAAGGAAGCTCCGATGGTCTGAGCAAGCTCAGTCCTACTTTATCGAGAGCGTGATATTGCGAATTCCGGTCCCTCCAATCTTTTTCTATGACGTCAAGGGTCGCTTGGAAATTGTGGATGGGTCCCAACGCGTCCGTACCTTGGCACGCTTCGTCAACAACGAATTCGCTCTCGGTGACCTTGATAAGCTAGATATTCTGTCGGGGTTCAGATACGCGGATTTTCCACTCACAGTTCGTAAGCGTCTTTTCAACACTCCAATTCGGTCGTTCGTTCTAGACGAGGGCACGGACGAGAGTACTCGTATCGAGCTGTTCAGACGGTTGAACACCACCGGGAAGACACTGCACGATGCGGAGATCAGGAAGGGTGCTTTCCGTGGCAGGTTCTTGGACCTAATCTTGGAGTGCGCCGCGACGGACATCTTCAAACAGCTTTCGCCCAAGATCACCAAAGCTGCCGATCCAGAAAGCGAGCGGCAGGAGCTGGTCACCCGCTTCTTCATATACTCGGATCACTACACGGAATTTAAGCACGACGTCCGGCGATTTTTGGACCTGAATGTAATTGAACTGAACAAGACCATTACTGACGCTCAGGTCCATCATATGCGAGACGAATTCTTGCGCACCATGACATTCGTGACGGACAACTATCCCAAAGCTTTTTATCGAGGCGGTAAGGGTGGCACGCTGCCCCGCGTTCGATTTGAGGCTGTCGCTGTAGGAACCTGCTTGGCACTACGGCAAAAGCCAAACCTTAAGTTGACTTCCGACCCCGATTGGATCTTTGGCGATCAGTTGAATGCGCTAGTTAGGACGGACGCTAGCAATAGCGGGCCACGCCTGCGGGTTCGTATCGAATTTGTGCGAGACAGATTACTGGCGCAGAGCAATGATTGAAGCGGCTTTTCGCGCCCGAATTGCTGGGGTGTCATATTATTTGCGGTCTCTCCGCGAGCTGGAAACGCGGCATCGGACGCCAGGCAAGGGCTTTTATCGAGCGACCGCGACGCTCGCGGCATCTCGCGCAGCGTCCTTCATCATGATTTACAATTGTGTGGAGTTCGCGACCAGAGAGACTGTCATCAGCGTGAGAAAGAGCATGCAAAATGACAGCAGCTCCTTTGCTGAGCTGATCGCCTATTGGCAGCAAGATATCGTGCACGCGCATTTCAAGAAGAAGCTGCAAGACGGCGTCAATCATGGAGCATTACTGCAGGAATTTGTCGAATTTGTACCAGGGAGAGTGAGTTGGTTGCAGAAGGAGGAGGCCGTACCCTTCGCCGGCAATATTGATCATACGAAGCTGATAAAATTCGCGCGAGACATTGGCGATCGCGGATGGCGGCCTCCCAACAAGACTTTGGGCGGGTCTGATTTGGCTATCGTAAAAAACGCTAGGAACGAATTGGCCCATGGCGAGGAAACCTTCGAAGCCATAGGCGGAAATTATTCGGTCGCCGATATAGCAGACAAGCTCGACCGCATAAGATCGTTCATGTGTTCCTATATAAGGATGATGCAGCGGTACGAGACTGGCCGGTCATACGTTAGCTGACATAATTTCTCAGATCAGGGATGAAGCTGGGATGTGTTTTCAACGTACTTTTTTCAATCCGTGATAAAAACCCCGACGCAGCTCGCCCTGAAAGCTCTGTTGCATCATTCAACTGAAAATTCTCCAAGCTTCCAATATCGGGCGCGTCTGATCCTTCATGGCCGAAGCAGAAATATAGGTGCGGTTTGCCTTTCTCGCCGTAAGCAGCGTTTGCGGACTTTGTGAAGGTCGTACTTACCGGCGCTTCATATTTTATTTCTTCGTTTCCCAAAAAGCCCCTGCCAATCCACTCGACTACAGGCACACTAACGGCATTGCCGATAAGTTTCCACCTTCCCCGCTTTCTCTTGTTTTTCAAAACGCCAACGGCCGTCCAACCGGAAGGAAAGCCTTGCATTCGCTCAGCATCAGATATTCCGGGCGTCAGAAAGGACCGCGAGCGTTTGTCCCAAATCGCTGGCGGGGAGGGAATGGAAAGCGAAGATCCCCCCTTTAGAGGCGGAACAGCCCCGGGTGACCAACCAAGTCCCGTGTTTCCTTCTGTCCAGTAGAAGCCAAACATCTCGACGGAAGGCTCGTTGATTTTTCCGACCGCGCTCGCTCCTCGAAAAAGTATCGTTTGTGGCAATGCTTTGCGCGATCCCAAAATGAAAACCCTGCGCCGGCGTTGCGGGACCCCGAATTGTCTGCTGTCTAAAATTCTATAGGCCCACCGATATCCTAGTCGTTCAAGGTTTGCTGTCACGTACTTCAATGCAGCTCCGCCATGCAGGTGCAAGGAAAACGCGACGTTCTCAAGCAATACGTAATCCGGTTTGTGCTTGCTTGCTTCTATAACTCGAAAAACTTCCGAGATTAACCCGGAGCTACTACCGTTGAGCCCCGCAGTCCTTCCAGCCTGACTTAAATCCTGACAGGGCCAGCCAGCAGTCAAGATATCGCAGGTTGGTAACTGCTTTAGCGAGCGCACGTCTTTGCGAACAGTGATGCCGGGGAAGCGATGATGCAGAACTGATCTTGCAAGGTCATCGTTCTCGCACATGAGAACGGTTTCATGGCCGGCCCGAGACAAGCCCAGTTCAAAACCACCAATGCCGCTAAATAGACTAACGACCCGCATTTACCGCCCCATGTCGTAGGTCGTATAACACGTTCGTCGCGCGAACTCGAGCTCTCTTTTTGACAGATGAACAGATAGGTTTAGTCAGAGCCGCAGCGGCTTGAAGCGTCGGCACCTCACATTCCCAGATCACAATCACCTTCCAGCCCGCTGCCTCTAGCGAGACTTGGCTCGTCGGTCTCTCGCAACATTTTTCTTAAATTTCTGAAGCCAAAAGTCCGTACGTGTTGCTGGAGTGGTCGACTTCGCGCAGCCTTCATGTCGGTGCCAGAAGCACCCATTGACGAAACCGTCTTCGTGCCAGCTTCCTCGGATCGGCAGGTCGCCGCGACTCCAGCTCAAAGATCCCCAGCCAAGACATGCGATCGTCATGACGCTGCCCACTCGAGGCCTGCGATCGAAGGAGCGGGCGCGTTGGCGGGCCGGCTGCGACTCGCGGGCGAACGCAGCCACTTGCGGACGGCGGCCGCTACTTCTTCGGGCTGCCGGGCAGTCTTCCCGCGAAGCGCGCACTCCCAAACCGTCATGACGCGCCATCCGGCATCGAGCAGCGCGGCTTCTTTCTTCGCATCGCGCAATTTGTTCGCGACAAACTTGTCGGACCAAAAGCCGTGGTTGCTTCGAGGAACGGTCGAGCGGTGGCAGCCGTGCGCATGCCAATAGCAGCCATGGACGAACACGGCGGCGCGATAACGCGGAAAGACGAGGTCGGGGCTGCCCGGAAGGGAACGAACGTGCAGCCGGTAGCGAACTCCCATGTGGTGAAGAGCCGAGCGCAGCATCAGCTCGACGCCGGTATTGCGCTGACCGACGCTGGCCATGATCCTGGAACGTGTCGCCTTGTCGACCGTGTCCATCAGACGCCTGCAATCACTTTGGTTGTCACGAGCGCTTCGAGGTGCCTGTGAAGGCTGCTCGGTATGGCGCCCCCCTTGATGAGGACGCCCGCCTCCATGTTCTTTTCCATGGCATGGCCCGTGAGATTGGCGCTTGAGATGAAGCAGAAGCTTTCGTCGGCGACGGCGATTTTAGCATGAACGCTTCCGCCGGCGAACTCATCGGCCTTCCGCGCCCAGGAATAAATAAGTGCGGTCGGCAAGGCAGCTTTCATTTTCCCGATAGCGTCGAAGCTTATGTTTCCGCCGTGCAAGGCGCTCGCCTCAAGCAGCATCGAGACGGCAACGCCCCGCGCCGCCGCGCGCCCTAACGCCTTCATGATCGTGGCGACGTCGTAAGCTACGAAGCTCGTCATGAAGAGCTTCGACCCGGCCGCGTCGATGACCTGAAGCAGCGCCTGCTCCGTCTTTCGGGTCGCGACGAGCTTGCTCGATGGCCCTGTCCAGACGAGTTCGAATTCTTGCTCGGCTTTGGCCTGGTGATAGGCAGCGCTCGCTCCGGCGAGTATGCCGGATAGTTCAGCCGGTGGTACTGGGGCGTTGGTCCAGGCCGCAAGAAGCTTCGCGAGCCTTGCCTGCGCGTTTTGGTTCGATGCCCATCCCGACAGCGAGGCGGCCTCATCTTGTGAAGCTAGCTTGCCGATCGCTGCCGCGAGCTGCTTCGCCTTGGCGGGCGGCGTGTTGGAAACGAGGTCGATGACCGCTTCGATCAGCCGATCCATGCGGCCCTCAATCGAAGAATGCCGCGTCGGTCACTTCCAAAGTCGGAACGACGAGCGCGCGGTCGATGTAGCGATTGCCCTTCTCGCAGGAAGTTTCCGAGACGAAGGAGCAGGCGTGACAGGCCGCGGCGTGGAGCGAACGGTCCGTCTCGGGATTGTGCTCGGAGCAGAGTGGATCGGAAGAGCAAATGCCTGCGCGACCCAAGGCCTGTTTGAGAAGCCTGCCCAGATTGTCGGGTCTTCCGAGTTCGACGAGGCCACCGAGCGTGCCGTCCGAATCTGCGGCGGCGGTATAGATCAGGATGCCCGCTTGAGGGCTATCGCCCTCGGTATCCGCGTAGATTCGCTCCCTGATGCTGGCGGCATTGTAGCCGCATTCGAGGGCGAGCTCGCGGATCAGGAGATGCGATAGCGTATGGAGCATCGCATAGCGGATCCCGGGGAAGCCTTCCGCAGGATCGAGCTTGCGCGCATTTCGCCAGCCGCGATGCCCGGCTTCGATCTTAGCAAGGCGGGATACGACCGCAAGCTTGCTCTCCCATGCCTTGACGGCGGCTTCATCGAACCGGACGAAAATCCCCTCGCCGTGAACTTCCGTTGCAGGCACCCATTGCGGCGCGACCCTACAAAGGGCTGCGCGCGGTGGCCGCTGGTTGACGTCGGTCGCCTCCTCTGGCGCTTCGACGCGGGTGAAGCCGATCAGGGCGTTCACTTCGCGCAGGCGCTCGAGAAGCAGGACGCTTGCGATCTTTTTTTCGAAGGCCTTTGGAGCCGCAACGGTCTTGCTCAGAAAATGAGGCCAGTCGGTCGGCGGATTGGGATCGGTGAGAACGCTCCACTCCGGCCCTTTGATGTCGGCTTCTGTTACGCCTCCTCCCGCGTTACCGATCTTGATCTGCTGAATGACCTGCCAGATCGCCTTCGGCGAATGCTTGTCGATGCCGGAAAGCGCGCCCGTCTTCTTGAGGGTCTTCACCGTGACGGCGACCTGCTCCTCGGACTCGAGATCGCCGAAGTAGTCCCAGCCGTCCTGAACGAGCTGAACGATCGGATCGGATGTCAGCGGAATCGCCAGCGCCGAAAGCGTGATCGGGAACCAGCTGTTGGTCGCACCTAGAAGCACGGCCCGAGCCTCCTCCGTGCAGCCTGAGTCGAAGTGATCGACATGAGGGTGGCGGCCCCGGCAGCCGGGCAAGTTCTCGCGGCCGACTTTCCCGAAGGCCTGCGCCATGCTGCGCGCTGCACCGCACCCGTCGCATTTGACCCAAAGATTTTCGGTTTGGAGCGAGGCGTCGCTTTCATAGAAGCGCAGCGTACCTTTGCAGGGGGACGGGCCGTTGTGAACGAAATAGTCCCACGGGAAATCGTCGAGATGACCGTTGCGGCAGGCGAGCAAGAAGCGAGCGGGCACGGCATCGGCGTCTCTTGCCGGCTGGTCGTCCTTCGAGCCCTTGCAATCTTTGTGGACGAAGCGCGTCCGCTCGGGCCGAAATCGGTGCTCCTTGCACTCGAAGAGCCCCGTATCATAGGCGGAAAGGAGTCCGCATTTCACGCAGCGCAACCAGCGCGGGAAGGGCCGGACCGGAACACCGATGAAGGCCTCGGCGGAGAACGGATCGACATTCTCGCTGCGCTGAAACGGCGGCATCCGAAGGCTCTGAACCTGCGGCCCCAGCTCGCGGCGCACCGCGGCGAGCAGGCGCGCCTCCTCCAGCGGTGGGCAACGGCTCAGCTCCCACTTGTCGATGCCGAGCGTAACGACGGAAAGGCTCGGAAGGTCGACGAGAGCGCCGGGCCCGTAGGTCCAAAGGAGCTGACTCGGCCTGACCTGGCCGACGGGAGTCCTGTCACCGTTCATGCGTCGCCTCCAGCATCGTCCCGCCCGACGGGCCGCGGATTCCAGCCCGGATCGGAACCGCCGATCCTGACGGTGCTCATGATGAGGCTCACGCCGGGTTCGACCTCACGCATGGACATGGGAACGGTGAAATTGTCCCACGCCTGAATCCCTGGCCGCTTGAGAAGCGCGACGGTCGTGGAAACGTTCGGACCTTTCTTCTCGTAAGCGAGGGTTCTGCCGCCCTTGCCCGCTTCTCCCGCCCATTCGTCGAGACGCTCCTTGAGCTCCGCGGAGGCGAGATCTTTGATGGCGGCCTGATGGGAGATCTGCCACGCCCTATTGACAAGCAGATCGTGCGCCTCGGCCGCTTCCGTTCGATCGGGCTTGTCGAGAGCTCCCGCGCCGGGATTGGGATTGAAGAGAGGGTTCTCGAGCCGCATGACGCTCAGCATCGTTCCGGTAAGTCCACGATCCATCGCGCGCGGCGAGAACGGCGTGACGGATTGCGCCTCCACGTGCTTGTAGAAGGTCGCGTGGTAGTGCTCGAAGGTCTCGTAGTGCGATAGGTCGCGGGGCCGAGCCCATGTCAGCACGGTGCAGACGAGCCCCGGGAAAGAGCGCCCGACGCGGCTCGTTGCCTGAATGTATTCGGCTGTCCCCTTGGGCTGTCCGTTCACGACCATGAGCCCGAGGCGATTCACGTCGACTCCGACGGAAAGCATGTTTGTCGCCAGCACGACGTCGATCGATCGAGCTTCACCCTCGTCCCATTCCGTCACGTAGCGCCCGAGCGCGGCGTCGTAGGACGCCTTGAACTTGATCTCGAGCTGATCGAGGTTCTTCGGGATATCACGGCTCGAAACGCGCGAGGTAAGCTCGCGGATGGTGCTCACGGCGCGCTGCTCGAGGCCGGGCCGGTCGACGTCGCTCATCTGCACGCGGTAGGAGCGCGTCTGCACGTCGTCTTCGGCGAGGCGGCGCATGCCGCCCAGTTCGCGCAGTGAATTGAAGTAGCCGACCGTGGTGAGGTACGGATCGGCAGCCTGGCCGAAACGGTTGAACAGCGCCTGCGAGGCGGTCAGGAAGGCGGTATAGACGCGGATCAGCATGGCCGGACGCGAGCTGCCCGGCGAGCAAACCCCGAGATAGCGGCGCCCTGGCATCGAGGCCACGGGCCTCTGGATCGAAAAGAAGTTGTCCTCGACATCGAGACCGTGCGGCGGGAACACCGCGACGCGCCGCATGAACACGTTGTTGACCTGCTCCGCCGCCTTTCGGACCGTCGCCGTGGAAGCAACGATCTTGGGCTGAACGGTTTTGCCGTTCAGTTGCCAGCCGCAAAGCTCGTCGATCGCGGTTTCATAAAGGCCGACCATCGTGCCGAGAGGCCCGCTGATAAGATGGAATTCGTCCTGAATGATGAGATCGGGCGGCCTGAGGCGGGTGATGTTGCGAACGGCCGTACTCGGCAGCACTTTGTATGTCTTGTGATTGCCGGTGCAATCGGCGTCAGGCCAAAGAAGGCCATGCCTCGGGCATTCCGTCGTGGCCATGCCGAAGAGAGTCCGCACCTCCCCCTTCCATGCCATGAGGGCGAACTTGTCGACCGTCGCGATCATCATCGACGGCGGGCGGTGATAGATTTCCTCGTCGACCACGAGGACGGGGATGCCGGGCTGCGTCTTTTTACTCGACTTGCCCTTCGAGAATTCGCACCCGCCTTTTTTGTCGCCGCAGTAAATCGTCGTCCGCTTGCGCGCGGTATCGACCTCGATATCCTGCTTAGGATCGATCTCGCATCCGCACCAGGGACAGCTCGTCAGCTGCGCGGGCGACGTCCCGCCCGCATCGAACTTCTCGGGGTCGCGGATATTGCGAACGACCTGGCTGCTTTCGGCGGTGGTGCCGGGAGTCACCTTGTTGCCGACCCAAAGTCCGATCGTGAACGGCTCTTCGCCCCACGACTTGTCGCCCTTCGCAGCGGCCTCCTGCCGGAGCAGCTCCATGGCGCAGATCAACGTCGAGGCGCGCTGAAATTGCTGGAGCGTCAGGAGGCGCAGCGTATAGCGCATGATGACGGTCAGGCCGCGCGTGCCGTCATAGCCGCCGAGCACGCCTTGCAAACGCCGTATCGCCATCGCGAAGGCCGCGACGCCCAGGTACGCCTCGGTCTTGCCGCCGCCAGTGGGAAACCAGAGAAGATCGGCATAGGCGTCGAGCGGAGCGGTGCGGTCCTTGTGTTCGGGATCGGCTAGCGACGGGATCGAAAGAAGGATGAACGCGAGCTGGAACGGCCGCCATGACCTGTTGCGGCGCTCCTCGAAATCCGCAAGCGTCTTTCCTTCGCCGCGGCGGTGCGAGAGCGCATAAAGGCTGTGAATGCGCTGCTGCGCCATGGCCCTGTTCGCGAAGCGGAAAGCCGTGAGCGCCTTTTCGTTCTTCGCATCGGCGAGGACGGCAATTCCTTCTTCGAGCCGCTTGCGGATTTCATCGCAGCGGTCCAGTGCGGCCTTGGCCTGTGGGGCGTGCCCGGTCACATCCTTGCCGATGCGGGCGCGCTGTTCCGCGATCCAGTCTCCATAATCGCGGGGAAGCACGGACAGCGCGGCGACCAGGTCCTTGGGATCCAGCGCGGACAGGACCTCCATATCGAGATGACCTTTGTCGACCATGTCGCGCATGGCGGGCCGGTCTTGCGGCCGCAGTCCGGGCGTCTCGGTGACCGGCACCTCGAACTGGGGCATCACGACGGTGCGCACATCGTCGGCCTTCTCGGGGTCCTCGGCCACTGTATTCGCGTGGACGGAAACTCCGTGGCCTACGGCGAATTCGACCTGCTTGCGGTAGATCATCTCGAGCGCCTTGCGCTCTTCGTCGTCGTCCTTGGTCGCGAGCGCCGCGCGGCGTCTGAATACCGCGTTGCCATTCGGCGAACGGACAATCAGCTCCGGCTGGAAGACCCAGGCGGAGTCCTTGTTTTCGTCCGGTTCGGTTTGCGCGTTGACGAGGAACAGTGTGATGAGCCGGTCGCCGTCGGCGTTCTTCGGCCTCACAGTTCCTTGCACCCTCACATCCGGCCGGTCCTTGTCGGGCGGCCGATGGGAGATCACGCCATCGATAAGCTCGAGCGTCAGCTGGCCGCCGCACGGCACGCGCTGCCAGACCTTTGCTTTGACTTCGGCCTGTTCCTTGCGGATGACGTTGCCCTGGGCGTCCTTGATCTTCTTGTTGATCTTCTTCGTATGTTCGTGCTCGTAGATGCGCTCGTACTGGCCCCAGCGCGCTTCGACCTCGATTTGCTTCACGTCGCCGTTGACGCAGAAGGTCAATCCGAGGCTGGAAGGCACGAGAGACTGGTTGCTTGTGGCGTCGATCTCGTCGGCAGACTCGGCTTCGGCGTCGACGCGTCCCGTGGTACTGTCGAACTCCGCTCCCGGCTCGTGCCGGCCTTTGTGGACATCGAGGTCGCCGGGCTCTTCGTCGGCATCGTCCGCGGCGGGTAACCCGCCTTCGACGCCGTCGTGTTCGACCTCGCGCGGCGCGAGCTTGCCGACGAGGTAGCGGTCCCGCACGCTCATATCGATGATACGCTCGTGGGGACCGTTCGCGGGCCCGAGAAGATCGTCGATCACGGCGAACTGTAGCAGCTCCCGGATATAGGAGATGTCCTCGTTCTCCTTGCCTCTACGCGAGCCAACCGGCGGAACATCGTCGAGCGCTCCTCCGGTGATTTTTTTCACCGCGTCCAGGAAGTCGTTCCACTGCAATCGCGTCGTCTGCCCCATAGGCGGCGATAGTCCGGCAGAAGTGATTGTCGCATTTCCACCGATCTCGAGGAGGCGATCGAGGTAAAGAACCGTACTCTCGAGATCCGAGCGCACGCGCATGACGCGCCCGACGCGCGACGCGCTCCCCGACGGATCGGCTACCAACAGCCAATCGCCATGCGCGATGGCGGCGTGCAGCTTGCGTTCACCGGAAAGCGCGACCGTGAACCCCGGCAGAAGCGCGCCACCCTTGTCGACGACCAGCCAGGCGTTCGTCGCTACAGTGCCGTTAGCCGCCGTTGCTTCCGCCATGTTTGCCCCCTGGAAATTCGCGTTGCAGGAGCGCGCTCAAAAGCTCCCGTGTGTTGAAACCGTTCGCGGTCAGTATGAAGCCAAGCGTGAGGCACGACAGGCACATCGAGCACCGTGAAGACAGCGCGGTAGTTTTGAAAGCGCTGGCCGCCGGTCGTCTTCCAGACAGCGACCAGATCGCTCGTTGCCGCAAGCCCTGGAAAGCCCGGAGCAGCCAAGCCTTTGAACTGCACCGATCGCGCGCTCGCCGACGTCGGGTATTTCTTGAAGACGAAGAAAGGAGGAATAAGCGCGCGCTGGCTCGGATTGGCGTGCAATAGATCGAAGACGCGGCGCAGAATGCGGTTGCCGCTGCGCGGCGTTTCGTGAAGCTCGTGTCCCGGCGTCTTGTTGTCGCCAAAGTACACGAACTGTCCCGTGCTCAGCTCCAGATGGCCTGGCCAATCGCGATTCTTCCCGCTCGTGTAGAGAGCGACGAACTTCTTGTCCTCGCCTGTCCCTGCTGCACGGAATCCCCCTTGATTGCCGCTGCCATGCAGAACCTTCGAAATCGCATCGCTCCCGGCGTCCTTAGTTTGGCCGCCCTCGTACACCGCATCAACCGTGAGATCGGCGCCAGGACACTCCTCATGTGAATAGATCCTAGCCACTTGCACCACCAGCCCCCGCTCGTGTCGCGAAGAGGCCGTCCGAAGGAATTTCGTCAACGCAATCCGACAAGCGGCGGGCTGACAATGCCGGGGTCCTACTCTCTCGTTCGTGCCGTAATTTGTTCAATACGGCCAACCGGTACAGCAGCTCAATTCTCGCAGGTTCACTAATCGTGAAACGAATATTCTTGCCGCTAGGTTGATAGCCAACCTCGCGGAAATCATGGGCAAGGTCGATGCTCTCAAAACCATAAGCCTTTAGAACCTCATGGTTCATCTCAACCTGCAACTCACGAAGTTCTTTTATTTGAGCATCTCGCTTCTCGGCGTCATGAAAATCATTATAGAATTTCGTCATTCCCATGTTTTTGCCAACAAGATAAGCTTGGCGTTTATCGAAGAATTTTTTTCCTACACGCTCAAGAGATTGGTTGCGGTTCTCCAACACACCAGGAGGGAAAGGAAACGTCTCGAAAATATCACCGTGAGTATATCGTAGCCTCTCCTCTAAGCGTGATCCGTGCTCAAATGCCCAAATAGCATGTAAATCGGAAGAAAGTGCCGCAAGCAGGCCAAAGCTCTGGCTTGCTACGACGCCAAGAGAGTTGGCATATATCGACTCGTTTTTAACTATTGTGAAGCAGGGGTATTTCGTCGCTTGTGTTGCGAAGACAATCACCAAGTCCAACGGAGTGCGTGGATACGCTCCAGTGGGATGAGCAACAAAAAGGCCGCCCCTCCCCACCGCATGGTATAGATTCTTTCCATCACGCCCAAAGCGCCACCACCTGTCCTTGTATCCTTGTGCGGTAACGTTGTTCTTAAGGGCATCTCGCTCCGGCTTTACGTTTCGGAGAACTTGCTCGTAGAGGTCCGGATAGGTCTTAGCTTTACTTTCCGGCCAGTCCCAAAAGTTTATTACCCATCGTCCGGGCGTCGGTATTGGATGTGAGTTTACCTCTTTGCCGATGAGGTACGGAAACAAGACTGTCCCCGCATATTCCGGATGCTTTTGAAGTATGGCTTTCGCTCCTAAGGGAGTGAGTGTAAACCCCAACCCAAGGATGATAGACCCCTGGAAGCACGCTCCAAGATTCGACGACAGCTTCACTGGGCTCCAGTTCTCTCTATCGGTCAAACTAGCTGATATGCGTGAAACTGCGGCGTTATCCAATATTCGTAAGCCGCCCCATTCTCCGCGACAAAAATGGATCCTGCTGGTTGCGACGTTCGCCGTCCCAGGCCAAATCTCGCTGCGCGTCGCTCTGTAGATCGCTCCGCCTCGCGCCAGCAGTTGCGTGAGTCCAACATCGCGCGTGTCGCCTTCCACAATAGAATTAGACGCGATCAACCCAAAGGTACCCCCCCTTCGAACGAGCGCGCCTACACGAAGGAAGAAATATGCGATGAGGTCGGCGTGGCCCCGTGTGCCCCCTGCTACGTGCTCGACTAGATATTCTCGGTAGCGGTCTCCAAAAACACCGGAAATCTTTTTGCCGCCCAGAAATGGTGGATTGCCGACGATGCTATCGAAACCGGAATTAGAGCCTTTGAAAACCTCCGAAAATTCAAGTGGCCAATGAAAAGGCCGCCGGGGAGTTTTTCCAGTGGGGAGATCCAACTTCAAGGTCGTATGCGCTGCGCGCTGCAGTTCTTCCACCTTGTCTGTGTGTCCGGCCACCGCTTCCCCGATCAAGCCAGCAACCATGGCCACACCCGTGGTTTGGCCGTAAGGCGCGAGTACTGTGCCGACAAATGCATCGGCTGAGAGGCTCGCCAATCGGAGTAAATGGCGTGCCTGCTGATCAAGGTCTGCCATCGCATTGACGTCTCGAATGTCTCGAACGGGACGCTGCCGCAGCTCCGATCGAACTTTTATAGACTCCGCCACCCCTTTCTCGAGGTTCGCAGCAAACAGCTGCTTAGAGCTTCCCTTGCGGGGCTCCATGTCCAAGTAATAGAGTTGATCTTGGCTTGTGATTCCAAGCAGACTGTCGCCAGCACGTAGATTGTGGTCGAGGAAGCCAAAGGGTCGCCCCCTAGAAAGGGTCACGAGCCAGATCGAAAGCTTGGCAAGCTCGACGGCCAAGGGGTTGATGTCGACGCCGTACAGGCAACGTTCGGCGATCAATCGTCGTGCTGTTAATAGCCGTTCCTCTGGATCCGAGCGTAGCGGCTCTAGCGAACCGATCGCCTCAAACACCTCACCCTCAGATGAGATTGCACTTCCTTGTTGCTCGGCTTGGGCCCACGCTTCGACGACCCGCTCCGACAGCCATCGGCAAACCTGCACGAGGAAAGCGCCGGACCCCATTGCGGGATCGCAGATCTTTAGACCGAGTAGCTCCTTTGGCGCTTTGAGCTGCCAAGCATCCCTAGGCTTGCCCTCGTCCGGCCCGAAATAAGCAAGTGGTTCAAGTGCTTCTTTAACAATCGCTTCTGTCAGCGATTTGGGCGTGTAGTGGGTCCCAGTTTCGCGCCTGCCGGCGCCCATCCTGACCATGACGGTGCCTTTGGGATAAACGAGGGGGTGGCCCCACGGGTCAGTTCGGAGAAGATGAAAGTACGGCTTCACCCTATCACGCAGCGCACCGTCCCCCTGGCACACCGTCAGTAGTTTTTCGGCGGACGCATCGTTGACGTCTTTTCCCCAGTCATTGCGAACGCGGCTCGGGGAACTGCCGGTGCGATCTTGGAGAAGCTCTTCTACGTTCTTGCGCCCTTTAGCTGCAGCGTCATCGAGTTCCGGGAGCGTGACCCACGGGGTGTCAGCATTTTTCGTCGCGTCGAGATCGAGCGTGACTTCGCCAGCGCGGACAGCGGTACGCTCAAGCAAACCTTCGTAGACGTAACCGATTTGTTCCACGTCGAGCGCGAGATACGAGAGCGTCCGGCCTTGGAAAAGTTGGACTGCTTCGAGCAGCAGTAAGACGGTTCGATTGTCGATCGGCAGTGGCGTCGCGGGATCGCTTCTCCAGCTTGAACCTTTGGCACGGCCTTCTAGAAACGGATATCGGTCGGGATCGAAAAGCGAGCCCCCCAAGGCGGGCAGCCGCATGGAGTCATGATCGATACCTCCATAGACTGCGCGAAACACCGAGAGCAACCGTGACCAGGCATCCCAGCGACGTTCCAATATTTCTTCGGATTCCGCGCGCAGCTGCAGTCGCACAGTAGAGACGGCGTAGTTGCCTTCGTAACGAGGGTCACCCATCAACAATAGGCCACGCTCTTCCGCTGACAGCAGGAAGACGATACGCATCATGACGGTAAGGCCGGCTTCATAAAGCTCCGTCGGTTCTATCCCTTCGAGCAGCTCGCGCTTACGGTCCACGTCCGCCCGCTCAAGGGCCTGAATCAATACTTCGACCGCGCGCCTGACCTGTTCGCCGAGAGCGTCGGTCACTTCGTCCTGATGTTCGAGTGACCTGTCGAGCAAAGCAGGTAGCTGCTCGCTTCGATCGACGAAGAAGCGTCTGATGCCGAGGAGATTGACGAAGGCTTGAAGCGTTAGCGGCTCCTGCCCCCAAAGGCGCGCGTACCAGTTCGCCATTGTCGTCGCAGCTCCGACAGGAGCGTCGACCAACATCCAGTGCTCACCGTTTGTAACGAGCCCGAGGCGCACCTGCGTCGCTCTGCACAGTTCGACCATGCGTTCGGCGGGCGGCGCCGCCCAGGCATCGCCCTTCCTTGCATCGGTCAGCGGGATGTCCGGAGCATAGGTGGCTATCAGCATACGTGGCAGGCCTTCCGCATCTACGACCGCGTAGTCGGGACGGAGAGTTACACCGTGCTCCGGCAATTCGTATGCCAGCGTCTCGGATAGCGAGGCACGGGGCTTTAGGACATCAGCTTTTCCTTGTTCGTCGAGCTCCAGCCCCTGCTTCAGAACGAGATCGATCCAAGCGCTGTGGATCTTCAGCAGCAGCGGATCGTCGAGATCGCGCGCTTCGCGCCACTCGTCATACGCCTGGCGCAGCAGCGTCTTCTTCGCCGCATCCAAGCCGCCGAGCCCTTGAGGAAAGGTATCCTTCAAGACCGGCTCGGCGAGAAACGGCCCCGAAACGTCGATAAGAGACAGCCACTCCGAGTGGCGCGTGCGATCGCTCATGCCGCGCGTCTCCACGGGTGGTTCTCGGGAACCAACAGTATGACGGCGACCGGGAAGGTCTTGACCTGATATCCGGCAAAGCGCTTGCGGATCGACTCGATCTCCTCCTGCTTCTCGGCGGGAATACGGGCAAGTCGATGTTTCAAGGCGTCGATGTCGCGCCGGACCTGCAAGCGCTCGTCTTCATGAAGCGTCTTGATCCAGTCGAGCTGCTCGGGCTCCTCCTCTTTGCGAAGCTCGGCGGTAATGGCGCGCTCGAGTTCGTCCAGCACCGCGGTTATATTGCCGATCTCCTGCTGCTGCCGGGCTTCGAGCGTGTTCTCGAGATTTCGAAGCCGCTCCCGGGAACGCGCCTCCACGGCCTGCTGAACGCCTTCCTGTGACTTCTCGAAGCGCCGCTTCAATCCTTCGAACAAGCGGTTGGGGGCATCGATCGAAGCCGCCTTATCCAGCCAGTCGTTGACCTGTGTGACGCGCGTTTCGCGGCTGAATGCATCGTCCTTCAGATAGCCGCCAGCAACGGTGAGTTCCTCATGCAAACGATGGTGGTTGCCCCCGGTCACGACAAGGCGCGATATCACCGCCACCGCGACATCATTGATCATCGATGACGGCAGCGCTCGCACATCGACGCGGTGCAGTTTCTTGACGTCGTTCTGGGCCCACACTTCAGCGCGAAGCAGGCGAAGGCACATTTGTACGAGGCGGTGATTGAGGTGAACGAGGACGACGTCGTCCCGGCCCTTGGCAACCGCATGATCGAAGGTGATCGGACGTAACTTGCCGGTGTGCGGGTGATGGAGACCCTCGCCACAGCGCGACCACGAACCGGTGAGAGGCGGCATCTCGAACACCGAGCCCGCCGGCGCGCCCGGGAGATCGACCGGCTTGAGCGACGGTCGCTTTTCGAGAGCGAGGGCGGTCTTCACCGCCGCATAGCTGCGGTCCGGGGACAGGTGAAAATCCTTCGACGTTTCCTGGAGACGTTCATGCAGCTTGGCTATGCGATCCTTGAGCTGCTGCTCGGCTCTCACGAAGCGCCTTACCTTCGCGGCGCGTGCTTCGGCTTCGCGCGTGTCGAGTTCGCGGCGGCTGCCTTCGATTAGCCCTGCCATCTGTGGCGCGATCACCGGGTTGACACTGCCCATGTCCTCGCGCATCGCCTCGAGCTTCTTCAAGGCGCGAATGATGTCCTCGCTGTGCCCGCCGAAAGAGCCGTCGGCCGCTGCGCCGCCGTCCACGGGATGCCAGATCAGCACCTCCGTTTCCTTTTGACCGTGCCGGTCGATGCGGCCGTTGCGCTGCTCCATCACGTTGGGATTGTACGGAATCTCCACGTGAATGAGGCAGTTGCAGTAGTTTTGGAGGTCGATGCCCTCCGAGGCGGCGTCCGTCGCGAGTAAGATGCGGACCGGGGCGTCTTTCGGATTGGTTTGGAACGCGGCTTTAACGATCTCGCGGTCCTCGTGATCCATCCCGCCGTGGATTATGGAGAGATAGTCCCCACCGAAACCATGGGACGCGAGGATTTGCTGCAGCCACTGATGGGTAGTTCGGTACTCGGTGAACAGGATGACCCTGCGGTCGTTCCAGGCACCGGCAGTCTTGAGGTTGGCCTCCAGCCAATCGATGATCGCCTTCCCTTTGGAGTCGATGCGACGGCTCGCTTTCTGCGCCCAATCGCGCATTTCGCCGATTATCCGCTCTTCGTCGGCCGTCAGCGCCGGGCTCCGCTTGGTGGCTTCGTCGACCGCTTCGGTTTGAGCAGCCTCCACCTCCGCATCGTCGGCATAATCCTCCTCCGCCTTGAGGATGGCTTTGCGCAGGATGCGATCTGACATCTCGTCAGGTTTCTGAGCGGCTTTGCCGCTCGTGAGGGTCGCGTAGTGCCTCTCCAAGGTCGATGCAAACGCGGCGGGAGATGAAAAGAGACGTTTCTTGAGCAGGTTGTTGATGAAGCTGGTGGCGGCAGCCCCTGCTTGTGCGCAGGTCTTTTCACGGCTGACGCAATAGGCCTCAAGCAGCTTCTGGATGCGGCGTTCCTCGGCAGTGAACGGAACGGCGAGCGCTTGCAAGTTTCGCTTCGGGTAGAGGGGCTTTCCATCCTTGTCGAGCAAGTCGGTCTTCAACCGCCGGACCATGACTTGCGAGAGCTGCTTGTCGTCGGGAAGGATGTTCCTTGAGAAGCGTTGATCGTCGAGGAGTTCGAGCAACGACGTGAACGACTCCGTGTAGCCATTGTGTGGTGTCGCGGTCAGGAACAGGCGATGCTGGAAGTGAGGCGCGATCTTACGGATGAGCTGCGTGCGCTGGCTTTCGAGCACGTAATGAGCTGATCCGGCAGGCGCGACGTTGTGCGCCTCGTCGACAACCAAGATATCGAACTTGCGCGGATAGCTGGATCTGACGGGCAGGACGTCGCGTAGCATGCGCAGTGCTTCGCCCGATTTGATCCAGTCGATCGAAGTGATCAGGCGCGGGAACGACGTCCAGGGATTGGCGTGGATGCCACGACCGCGTCGAAGTTCTTTGACGTACGCGGTGTCGACGATCTTGAACTCTAGACCGAACTTCTCCAGCATCTCGACACGCCATTTCTCCTGCAGCGAAGCCGGGCATACGACGAAAACCGTCCGTGCACGGTGCCGTAGAAGCAATTCTTGTACGACAAGGCCTGCCTCTATTGTCTTGCCGAGACCGACGTCGTCCGCGATCAGGAGATTGGCGCGAGCCATATCGATCGCCCGAACGAGCGGATCGAGCTGAAACTCTTCGATGCTGACGCCACTACGAAACGGGGCTTGGAGGAAACCTCGGTCTGCGTTGGTTGCCGCACCCCACCTGACCGCGTCGAGAAACGCCTCCAGCCTTTCTGAATTGTCTCGGCCCGTCATCGAGGGCAAGCCCGCGCGCTCAATGATATGAGCGCCCGGCTCGATCTCCCAGATAACTTCGAGCTGCTCACCCAAGCTGTCTTCGTCGATCGACGTGAGCGTGAGACGATGCTGCGGAGCCGCGATCTCCCCGCTTCCGTTGGATGCATCGGTCTCAGCGACGATCCACTGACGCCTTCGGACTTCGACGAGTTGGCCCGGCTCGGGAGCTGACCGGATGATAGCGCTCTCCGTGGCCTGGCGCTTCTGAGCTCCGACGCTCATTAGGCGGCCTTTCTATCGGTCGATCTATGCTCGTTGACGTGCTGGAGAATTGATTTGCCGATCGCTTCTGCAAGTTTGACCGGCACGGCATTGCCGATCAAACGGCCTATGGTCTTGCGGTGGATTGGTTCGTCCTTCGGAACGAACTTGTACCCCTTCGGAAAGCTTTGAAGGATCGCTCCCTCGCGCAGCGAAATCGCCCTGTCTTGTTCGGGATGACCGAAGCGGCCGCTCCCGAAGCCAAAAAATTGAGTCGTCACCGTGGGGGCAGGCTCGTCCCATGCCATCCTGCCGTAAACGCTCGGATAGGACTTGCCGGAGCTGCGCTTGTGGCAGTCAGCGATCAAATCCTTCTTCCAGTCACGCCACGATCCGCCCGGCTTGGATGCGCGGATACGCTTCAAGTTCAGTTCGGAAAGCTCGCTGGACTGATGCAGAGGATCGTGTTTACACGCGCCACCGGCTTCGAGTTTGGGGAGGCCTTTGATGGCATCCCGAACCGTCTTCAGCTTTGCGCGCGCGCTTGGCCTAGTCAGTTCGCACGGCCCGAGTCTGGACGCCAGCAGCACTAGCCGCTGCCTTAGCTGCGGGACGCCGTAATCGACGCAATTGACGACCTCAAACGTCACATGAAAATCGAGTTCCTCGAGTGTGGACACGAAATCATGGAAGATGTCCTGACGACTCAGATTAGGCACGTTTTCCATGGTGATGAGATCCGGTTCCAACTCACGAGCCAGACGCGCGAAGTGCTCGAGCAAGTTCCAGCGCCCGTCAGACGGGCCGAGTTTTTGCTGGTACGTCGAAAAAGGCTGGCACGGCGCGCAACCGGCTAGGAGCGTGAAAGGGGCCCCCTCGATCGACCCTCTCAGATCGGACGCCGACAGGTCAGCCACCGACTTGAGGCAGAACTTCGCATCGTTGTTAGCCGTAAACGGGAATTCGCATGCGGGATCAATATCGACGCCAAGACAGACATCGATTCCAGCCTTCTCAAGACCTCTCGTCAGGCCTCCTACACCACAAAATAAATCGACACCTCGGACCACGGGCTTGCCGCCCCTTGGCTTGCATGTAGTCTTGCCCCCGCGCCGTCCCATCGATTCCCTTATCACTTTAGCTTGTTGCCCCGCGACACGTCCGGCTCCGTCTCACTTCGCTTCGCCGAAAGTCACTCGAACTCCTCGACGGCTACGACCACGACGATCGACCGCCCGTACCCTTTCTATGGTCAACGGCTCGGCGCGCGCCGCGTCCAGTAGCAAGCCGAAGCCGTTCTAAGCGGCCTTGGCGGACATGGTCTTCGTGCTGAGATCCGGAGCCCTTAAGAGTGGTTATAATGGACAAGGTAGCAACAATTTTCGAGTGGATTCCATTGTCCACAGGTCGCTTTGCGTTGGTTGCCGCGCACGCATGCCGTCGGCGCAGGTGAAGGGAATCGAATCCTCGTATTCAGCTTGGAAGACTGATCCCTACGGCCCGCTGCGAAACTCTTCACGCCCGAAAAAACAACCCCCAGGGATTGCGAGATCGAAGGGTTGCATCAACGGTCGGCCAAACCTGCCGCAGCGGAGCCAATGGTGGGGTCAATTGACGGTTGTCGCCACGGGGTCCTTTGGTTGCAGCCATTTAGTTAGGCGCTTGGTTCGGGTCCCAGCGCGAGTTATGAGATCCCTAACTTCCCCGTGCTCGAACTCGCGCGGGCTCGCCGCGCGGTTGAAAGGCGCGTACTTCAACCTCAACGTCCGCGGCCGATACTGGATTCCCTTAAAGCCGGCGCCGGTGACACGGACCGAGACGCTCCAGCCCCCGGTTGATTTTTTATTTTAAAAAAATCCGCCATTGGGGCGGGCGCGATTCGCGTCGCCGGGTCCAAAGAGACGTTGCGGGAATGGTCGATGGTCTCAAGAACCTTCGCGCCGTCCGAAATCCGTCCGCTATTGGACTTAAGCGTAGACTTACACGGATCGTTGCAGATCCGGTCCATAAGATCGAGCGGCAGACAGATCCATCACGCCGCCAAGGATTTGAGTGCAATCATTCATCTCCGCAACAGGATGCAAGAGCTCATCATCGGTGACGGCGGAGGAGATCAGGGAGATCGCGCTTTTCCTCGCGGGGCTTGTTCTTGTCGTCTCTTAGCCACCAGCTGGGGCAAGGGGATGTAATTTCATAACCACAATACGGCCAGGACGGCGGACAAGGGTATGGCTTCATTTCCAAGCCGCAAAACTGTCGCATCGTTTGTGGCTTCTCTTGCGCGAACACACGCTGCATCAACAGGCCAAAGACCAGCACCCAGAGTGCCAGAGCAACGCACATAATTGAAAACCTCATTCGTCGCATTGTTCGCACTCGGGCGGATATTCCAGTAACACGCTACAGCCAGAAATTCTATCGGAGTTCAAACGAGGTTTTATGATCGCCATGGTTGAAGGGCCTTATCCAATGGATCACCCTTCTTGGTCGGTCGAGCATTTTGCGTCGCCAGCGGGGCACCCTGAAGGTACTAGTTCCGGAAACCGGTAAAGCGTCTTAGCAGTTGGACCCTCGGCTATGTCCTGTGCCAAACGGCTATTCTCCCCATGCGGCGAAGGCATCCTTGAACGCGCGTTCACCCGGTGCGCCCTTTTCGATCGCGATGATGGCACGACGCTGGTTGGCGTAGACCAGCGGTATGTCGAACCAGGAGCGCTCCTCCAAAAGCTCGATGTTGCGCGCGGTTGGCACCGACGTTGGAGAGGCCGACCAGGAAGAAGCCGTCGGCGACCTTCACCGCAAGGCCCGCAAGCAGCGTGCCGCGCGCCTGGAGGTTCGACCTCATCAGGATGCCGGGGACGTTGGCGACGCCGCCGCCGGAAAAGTCCTGCGGCAGGATGAAGGTCAGCTCCGCGGTGTGGCTCGCCGGCAGCGATGAATCGGTGTTGCGGCGGAACGACATCGTCATCTTGAACTTGCGGTCGGGGATGTCGATGTCGGCGCGTACGGCAATGTCGGGCCGCTGGTTGCCAGACGCCTTGATCGGCTCGGCGCGCCAGACCACCGAGCCGACATAATGCTTGCCCTTGGGATCGGACGGATCCTCGTCATAGAGCACGACGCGCTGCGCCACGGGGGCGATCGGCTCCGGGGCAGGGGCGCCAGTAGCCACGCTGGAGGCCGGCAGCACGCCGAGGCACTGGCCACCGACGGCCTCGTAATTGTCGCAAAAGCGCGTGGCCCCTTCACGCGATGCGAAGGGGCCGACCATCGCACGATAGTACACACCATTCTTTGCGTCGTACCGCTTGATGACGGGCGAGCGCGAGCCGAGCTGGTCTGGATACTTTTTCTGCATCGCCTGGAACGAGGCCTGTGCCTCAGTCTCGGTCAGCTGCGAAGACACGGAGACTAGGAAGCGTCCTTCGCTAGAGGCAGCTTCCTGGCTTGCCTGCGGGAATATCTGATCCGCCGCTGGTACGCTGATAGCGGGCGGTATCTGTTGCTGTTGCGGCGGTGGCTGCCGCCCTGACGCTGTCCACGGCGGCGCCACATTGTCCTTCGACGCTTCTCCGACCTGCGAAGGCTTGAACAGCCCGCTCACGCCGGTAACCACCGACTTGCCCCACAGCACCGCCACGATCAACAGGATGCCGACGGCGATCTCGCGGCCTTAAATGGAAACCGCACGCCGATGCCAGCGGATTTTTTTGGGCTCTGGCTGTTGCTCTTGTTTCGGCTCGGCGGGCTCGGGTTGGGGTTTCCGCGATCGTGGTCCCGGCCCGGTGCCGTAAAGCTCCTCGTGGCCTACCTGATACTTGTCGATGAGGGCTTGCGCCTTCGCATGCGCTGCCAACGCCTCTTCCACGGGACAGCCATTGGCGACCGTCTTTTGCAGGAGCGCCCTGATCTTACTCAGTGCCCAGGTCACGGTCGGTCATGCAGGATCATCTCGATCCCAAATCAGCTCGCGGCGCCGAGTGACGCCTCCTGCGGGCAATGACCGCAAAGAGGCCGCCTCTGTGTCAACAAAATTACTTTACTTTGCCTCGGGCATCATTGAGGGGCAAGAGCAGTAGTTCAGGTCAAGTCGCGCTCCAGGTTCAATTTCAATCCACAATCCTTACCTGCGAACACGCGCTTTGGTATAGTCACCCTAAAAGGGCATTTGCTCGTGTTGCTCACGTCTTTGGGCTGGGGGCCACTTTCATGAAAGCGGACGCTAATCGAAAGCACGAAGCGCATGCTGCTTCAGCACCACGTAAAGCAGACGGCTCGTCAAATTTCCTAACAGGCTTCTCGCAATTGCTGAAAGCCTTAGCTTTGGTGGTCCTTATAGGCTGGGCTTTGCACGACAGAGATTTCGTTGAAGACTGGTTGTTCTCGTTGTCTGGCGGCGAGCTCTTTGGCTTCAAGTTCCAGCGGGAGACAATTGACCAAGCAACGAACGATTTGCAACGGCTGGCAAAATCGTCCGAAGACTCCTTTGATGAAAAGCTGGCACAAGTCGCTATTGTTCGCGCCTCGAGAGTTGCTCCAGCGATTGTTGAATCGCGTATACTTTGGGTCGATGATGGATGGTCAAAAAGTAAGCCAAACAATCCATTCAACAACACAATCGTCGGCATCTTGGAGAAGCTGAAGATTTCCGTGGTCACAGCGTCTTCGACTAAGGAGGCAACGGACGCAATGCAGATAACCCCCTTCGATATTATCATTTCCAATGTATGGCGTCCAGCTGACACCGAAAACTTGAAGCGACCGCTGTCGATGTGCAAAGTCCATTATTTTGATTTTCCAAACAGTGAGGAAGCGAACAAGTTTATCAAACCGGTAGATGTCGTATTGAGCGGGTACGAGCGTGCGCGAGAGATCGCCCTGACGGAGTTTAATAAAGAGGCCAACGCCCACGCTGCAGCGGGTTTTGTTTTGGCAGAATCTATTTTTGCAGCTCCGAGCACTGATAGGATCCGCCCGAACGTAATTTTGTTTGCTGCTGCTACCGCCAGGGTCGCTAGATCATTGTGTGATTATACGATCACTAACAGAGGAGATGTTTTGCTGAATGCTGTTGTGAGTGCTCTCGAAAAAAAACACGCCAATTTATTAGTTAGACGACACGTCAACAACAACGATCAGCCGACTTCGAATGATAAGGCGACTCCATAGGCAGAAGCATTACTGGATTGATGCAGGCGATGCTGAAGCCGTAGCGCGCGCAAAACGCACGGCCACAATTTTCAAATTTTCTTTTTTGTAAAATCTGACATCGGGACGGGCGCGATTCACGCCGCCCGGTCCAAAGAGACGTTCGCGCTGAAGGGTGGTCGAGGACCTGCGCCGCCAATCGGACGGCGGGCCCGAAGAACGCAACGACTCGCAGCCGGCACCTCGCGCGATTGACGCCACGTCGATATTTGCCGGGTTGGTCATAGCGGTTACGGTGACCACGCAATGTATCTCCGATGCGAAGCCGACGAGGCCGAAGAGGGGTTCCGGCGGGCCGCACGAAAAGGGGATTGATTAGGGGACAGGTACCAGACCGTCGTGTAAGTCATTGAAAACACGTCATTGCTGGCGGAGAGGGAGGGATTCGAACCCCCGATAGGCTTGCACCTATGCCGCATTTCGAGTGCGGTGCATTCAACCACTCTGCCACCTCTCCTGAAGGCGCCAAATCGGGGATGCCCCGTGCGGTTGGGGCGTGTTCTAGGCGAGGATGGCGGGCTGGACAAGGCCGAGGCGTCTCGCCTATCCCTTGACAGTTCGGATGCCGACTTCCTCGCGCCCTGTGACCCGGCGTTTTTCGGGCTCAGCGCTTCCCCGGCTGGTCTGCGGCCGCGAAGCACATCGTGAACCAGAAGCAGGCTCGTTTCGAGCCGAACAAGTTCGAGGATCACTATGAGACGGCCCTCATCGACCTCATCAACAGCAAGTGTGCAGGCAAGCCCATCACACCGACGCGCGGCGAGAACGTCGTCGATCTGATGGAAGCGCTGCGCCGCAGTGTTGGGCAGGAAGCGGCTCCGGCGAAATCAGCGAAGAAGCCGTGCAAGGCAGCGAGCGACCAGAAGGAGATGCTGCTGCCGATTGAAGGCAAGAAGCCGAAGAAGGCAGCAGTGTCCAAAAAACCGTCGGCAAGCCAGCGCAAATCTGCCTAGGGCGTCGGAAGTCTGGGCTTCATTCAGTTTTTGCTTTTGAATTCCCACCCAGCGAGCGTCGGCTTTCCCGTGACTGAGATAGTTTCGGGTTCGATGCGCGTCCTGATGCGCCGCTCGTTAGTCGCGAATAGCCGGTCACGCCTTACCACGTGGCTGCGTAGGCGGAAGCGGAATGGGTCGCGCTATGGAGCGTGAAGCGCGTGACGGGTTGCCTGCCCTGACCTCATATTGATCGGCAAGCTTCAAGAGACGTTGCTTGGTAAACGGATCAGCTTGCTCAGCGATGTCGCGGACCAAGGAGGCCCGAGCCCGATAGAAATCCTCGTTCATAAAACACCAAACACATGCGGGTCTGCTGGTGATATATACCGCTTGATTCGCTAGCGGTCTGTTTCTTTCTGCGATAGTTAAGCGCATTCCGATTTCATTGAGCTAGCGTGAATCAATAACGCCGCGGCGGCTTGCGCATGGGTGAGGACGCGCCTCACCCATGCTCGTGAATTGCCCCGCTAAATTGCCGCGCGCATCGAACAAACATCACTGCAGCGTACGCGGACCAGCCTCCATCGTCCTTGCCAGCAGCCGGTCTTCAAGCTGGCGGATCTTGTCCAACAGCTCATGAGCCGCGGCGGCATCGCGGGCGTGGTGATTGACGACGCCGCCCGTCAGAAATGCAATTGCCAAGGTTGCGTCGGAAACATCTTCATCCATAAGCACCGCCGCCAGCTTCTCGGCCAGCAGCTTTGCGCGGTCCAGAGGATCGCCTGTCGCTCGTGACGGCACGGGCCGTACCGGGTCTGCCATTCTAAGCTATCCTTGCGTGAGGTAATTTGTAGCATCTACATTCCCGAGCATTCAATCTTTCGCATCACAAATGCCAAATTTGGACGTGCAAATTCGCAGGCGTCGTTGTTCCATAGCAATGGATTCCAAATTATCGTTATCGAGTGAGGAACGTTTCTCCACCCTGAAGGTCAGCTCTCGGATCGCGCAGCGGCGGGTCAGCGAATAGTCAGGGCCAATCGTCGATTGAATGTCACGCAGCGGAATCTCCTTTTTTTCATTGAGGCGCCTACGAGCATGTGCACCATCGATATTGACCCTGAGATTCCCGAACGATTTTGGCGGATACGCTACGACACCGCCCATGATCCGAATTCGCCGACTCTGCCAGACATTGGAAGCGGGGCAAATTGCCAGAACTTCGCCTACGAACTGCTGCGGCACTTCGGGCGACACGTTCCCAAGCTGCGATCAAGTAATCTTTGGGAGGATACGGCATATACGATCTCCGTCGACGAATACCGCCCGCTAGACCTCCTACTCTTCAACAAGAGCCAAAGCGCCTGGGGAGCTCATGTCGCCGTCTACGTTGGCAATGACCGGGCGATCCATCTAAGCCGCAGTGTTGGCGTGGCCGCTGTATGGCGCCTTGCGCAGTTCGCGCAACATCCGGAGTACCGGGTGCTCGTTGGAGCGAAACGAGCGTTACGCTCCACGTCCGATCGCTAAACTTGCGTGGCGAAAGCAAGTTGAAGCCCCGCTCGTCTTCCGGCTGAGACTTGCGGCGCAAACTTGACTGCAAAGACAGAACCGCCGGAAGGTTTAAATCGATGTCACAATTACGTTCCTGGACAGGGCTCGGCCTCAGGGCACCGCGCGTGAGCTATTTCCTTGCGATGATCGAGAGCCACACACCGCGGATCAATTCGGTCTACGAAGTCCTTTTGAAGATCCTATCCAACGCGGAGATTTTCAGCGGAAAGTTTCCCAGAACGACCGGTCTTAGGCTCGTAGCTAATTCGGGAGCCCTCCGCCAGGCCAGTGTGGCCAGCCTTTTCAACGGCACTAACGTGCACGAAGATGTCAGGCCCCCCATCTTCCGGTTCGATAAACCCATATCCCTTGGTCGGGTTGAACCACTTCACAGTACCGATTGCCACTGCTGTATCTCCATATTGAAGTCACTCAATTTAGACGAGGGCCGAGGCCGACATCAAGTGTGACGAGTGCCAAGACATTCCGATCCTCCCGCAGCTCCGATAGAGAGGGACATCCGCCCTGTTTGAGCACGTGGGCGTGACCGATCAGACAAGTCGTGGGATCGAGCCTTGTTGACCGACGGTTCGACCACCGAAACCAATTCGGCATTGCTGGCTGTCCTGTCCATACCCGAGCTTCGCCGGTCCGCAGCGCGAACGCTCGCATGACGCAGCAAAAATGCGATTTCGTCGCCGAAACGGCAGGAATATTGCGCGCGTCTCATCGAAAAGCAGATCCCGCAGCCAGCGAACGCCAACGAGAGCTTTCGTGTGCGATTGTGACCTCTTCTCGGACAGTGTCCTGGCAGCGACCGCGGCGGGCTGTTTGCCGTTGACTAAGATCAAACCATGCCGTGCGGATCCGCTATCCTCGGCAAGACTCAACGGAGGCTAGACTCTCATGCGTTACCTTTGCATTCTTGCGCTAGCGCTTTCCTTCATCGTCGGTCCTGGACCGCGTTCCACCGCCGCTCCACGGGATGGGAGCCGCATGCCCCCCGCTCCGCAGGACCTCTATTGCCTTCAGGGACGTAGTTGGGGCTATCCGGGCAATTGCCAGTTCTCGACCTATGGCCAGTGTATGACCAGCGCATCCGGCACAAACGCCTATTGCGGCATCAATCCGATCTACGCGTTCGAGCGACATGGACGGCTGCAGCGCTGATTGAAATCGCCGCCGAGGCGAGGTGAGTGTGCTTGGCGTAAGTCCCGCAAAATTAGACATGCCTATTCGAGACGCAGCAACGAACCATAGTTGGGCGCATGCCGCGCCAACTTTGCCGCCTTGATCTTGAGGCCAATCGTTGGCTGCGGTCCCTGTCGGACGCGATCTTTGGCCTAAGGCGTGCTCTCACACTCCCCCCAAATCTGCGTTCGCTTGGCCCAGGAGTGCCCCAGGGGACGGCAACTTCCGCCGGTTCCTGGAAGGCGTGCAGCGGCGCGGCGTGCACGTAACCGTGGTCTCGACGGCAGCCACGCAGCCCTGCGATGGTGGCCCACGAACTTCGCCGACAGGCTAATGAGTTTGTCGTCTTACTTGAGCAGCCAAAAATCGGCCGCGTGGCCGCCAGGCGGCCGCGCGTCTCACCAGGTGCATCTCTCGAGCTCCTTTCGTGCATAGTGGCGGCGCAGAGCCGGTACTTTAGGCATGCATGCGTCGTCCGAAAGAGCGTGGTCGATCATCGTAGAGTGAATGCGGAGCTGCTGTCGAGATTTGCCGCTTTCGATCGCGTATGGAGGTGAATTACGTTTGATTTGAGGATGCTTGGACGTGCCGTTGTAACGTCTGTCCTCATGCTGTCGACGAGCCTAACCACCTCGACAGGTGAACGAAGCTCCAGTTTTCTCATCATCCGCGCACGATTAACCTTCACCGTCACCTCGCTGACATTCAGCCTGACCGCGATCTGCTTGGCGAGCAATCCGTCCGCAACCAATGGTAAGATGTCGCGCTCCCGTGCCGTGAGCCCCTCGACGCGTCGTCGCGCTTCGCGCACAGCGTGTTCGCGCTCAAGTCGCTTTCGGTCGAATTCGATGCCAACCCGCACCGCATCGAGAAATTCCTGCTCGCGGAACGGCTTGGGCAGGAAATCCACCGCACCACGTTTCATCGCTTCCACCGAGATCCGAACATCCGAAACGGCGCTGATAAAGACGATAGGAATCGAGACCCCTGACTCGTGGAGAGTGCGCTGCAGGTCTAAGCCCGTCGGAGATGTGCCGGGAAAGCGAACGTCCAGCACCAGACAAGACGGGCCGTGAAAGAAGTCCTCTATCGCCAATTCGTCAATCGAAGCAAACAACCTCACTCGAATCCCAGCATTCTGGCATAAAGTTTCAAGAGAGCTCCTGATCTGCTCATCATCATCAACCACATAAATCGTTGCCGGACTCGTAATCATGATCGATAGTCTCCTCGTCCAATTCATTTCGTGGCGGGAACCGATGCATCGGTTCCATCTTTGCAATTAATTAATGCAATCCTAATGTAGCGGCGTGACAATGCTGCGATGTAATTCACGCTTCTTGAATTTTGAGTCTCCTGCTGGACATGCGCATTGAGATGATCGTGAGGCATGTCTGCAAGAATGATTTATCAGAAAGCAAGGAAGAACCAGTCCAATTTGAGAATACGTGCCAAACGCCTGGACAATCGCGAGCGCTTGACTGCTCTACCGGACGTCCTCGGCTCGAACAGAATGGACGACCGCAGCCAGTAGTAGACAGTCGGCCTCGGTTGCGCCAGGCTCGCGGTAGTCCCCATGATGAGGGAGATCAGCGTGCGCAGTGGCCAAGCGCTGAACGTTGATTATCACTTCGCCGATCAGCTTGCGGTCTGTGGAAGCCGCGCAGGCTCAACGTGAGCATCATCGATAGCAAGTCACCACTACGGATCGGCAGTACCGAATGCTTCTAAGCCGAGAAGCCTCGAGCAACTTGAAACGTATCCCCGTGCGATCACGTTTCGTGAATATCGGGCTCGTCACGATAGCCGCGCTTCTTCGCGCGATTGGCATATGGTCGGAGATGTTCGCTAGATCGTCTTTCGCAATACGCCAGCCGAATTTGGCTACGTTCTCGTCGTTCGTTGATCTTCCCTACGACGATGTTGACTTGCTGAAGATCAAGCTCGCGATGAAAGTTGGCGGTGAATACAAGCTTAGCCAGATCGGCTTGCGCCGATGGCAAAAGTTCGCGCACGAAACGCGCGCTGATTCGGACAAACTAATTGCTAACCTAATCGCCATGGCCGAGCAGATTCCGGATCTAGCCCGTCTTATTCATGACTGCCGGGCGGGCTGCTGGAACATTTCCGGTCGTGGGTGAAGGCGCGCGCGAACGCTACGGCTTTTTCGCCGCTTTTCGACCGGACTTCGTGAACGCGTTGGAGGACGGCGGCGGGGATGACCGGGGCTCATGCCCCGCGCGTCAGGGCGCTTGCGGGACCAGAGCGTTCGCCAAGCCGCGGAACAGGTCGGCGTCGGGGCAAGCTGCAGCGAAGGCCAGACGGACGCGGCTGGCGGTCTCGATGACACGGGCTGCGATCTTGAGAAGTCTGAGCCTGATGGTGTTGAATTCGGCGGTTGCCAGATCACGCGGCTTCGGGATGGCGTCGCGCACGGCGAGGATGAGCCAATAGGCGGCGGTGTGGAAGACGAGGCGGACCTGGTTGGCGAGCGCCGAGCGGCAGCTGGTGCGATCGGAGGCGAGCTGGGTCTTGTGCAGCTTGATCAGGTTCTCGGCCTGTCCGCGTGCGCAGTAGAGGCTATCATAGATCCACTCGGCCGAGCCGATATTCAGGCTGGTGACGACGTAGCGGATGTCGAGCCCTTGTTGGGTTGCCTCGATGCGGGCGATGACGCGGCGCTCACGATGCCAGGAACCTGCCGCGTGGCGGGTCTCGGTGTAGCCGCGAACCACGATCTTGTTCTCGACCGCACGTTTGGTTCGAACAGCATCGCAGACCTCGTCGACCTTTCTGGCGAGCGGCTTGGTGCCGGCCAGCGCGAAGACGTAATCGATGCCGTTTTGCTCGCAAAAAGTCATCGCCTCGGGGCAGGCGTAATGGCTGTCGCCGCGGAAGGTGATACGCGTATCGGGCCAGCGCCGCCGAATGCGCCGAACCAGGCGGCGCAGATGTGCTCGCACCTCGATGCCGCTCGGCGTCTTGCCGGGGCGCAGCATGACCGCAACAGGCCGGCTGTGCTCAGTGTCGTAGACGTGGATCGGCAGGAAGCAGTGTTCGTCATAATGGGCATTGAACAGCGAGAGTTGCTGACGGCCATGCACCACGTCGACCGTGTCGTCGATGTCGAGCGTGATTGCGCTCGGCGCTCGCGCGTAGCTGTCCATCCATAGGTCAACCAGCGCATAGCTCAGCCGGATCACCTCACGCAGGTGTGGTGCATTCTCTAGGTGCGATAGCGTCGGCTGCGAACACAGATCACGGCCAGTGTCCGGCAGCCGGCCGCAGGCCAGCTTGAACGCCGGATCGCCGCGTAACCGATCGAGATCATTGCCATCCTCGTAGCCGCACGCGATGGCGAAGATGCGGGCGCGGATCATATCCCCAAGGCTGTGCACGATGCGTCCCGGATCGCGCCGCTCGGGGAATACGCAGGACAACTTCGCGGCCAAGCCGAGGCGCTGGTCCGCCATGGCCAGAAGCATGACGCCGCCATCCGACGTCAGCCTGCCGCCGTCAAACGCGGCTGTGATCTTCTTGCGGGAAACGGCTGGAAATGAGAACGGCAGACTCGTATTGTCGGTCATGGCGAGTGTGGCGGCGGCCCGGATGCGCGGAGGGTGGGTGTCAGCAACCGAATCCTACGCCACCTCAGCGGCTTACGCCACGCTCGCCAGCCCCTCAATAATCCGCTGATGAATATGACGGGCTAGTGACCGAGATCCGCGCGCGCACAAGAGGGATTGGGCAACGCCGTCACAGAGCGTTTGGCGAATTCATTAAGCGCGCGAGCAAGGGACTGCGAACGCCTTCTGAAGGGAACGTAAACGCACCCTCCCATCGGGTGCCTTGGGCCGCGCTTGGCCCTTGGCCAGGGTAATATTCCCGTCGGGATCATCCATCGAGATCAACACTGCGATCATCGGTAGCTCTTTTGGTGCTCGGCGACCAAACGGATCTCTTCGCGCAGCACCGCCAAATAATCGAGGATCGGCCCATCCTGCAGGGTCATGGCGGTTGGCAAACCAAATACCGGCAAATCGATCGGCAGAACGGAATATGTAAATAGAGCGATACAGGCTCGTGGGACGGTAGGCGCCTTAGCCATTTCTCACAGGCCTCGACACCGACCTCAGCGGCGAACTGTGATACCGTTGGATAGATCGTATACCAAGGCGACTGGGCATCACAATACTTCTTTAGAGTTGATGACTGCAATGGTTGCTGTCCCTTGCCTGGAGCAGGGCCTTGTTCGCGATCGCTGTAGAATCAACACCAGCGGTGACGTAAAAAATCGTCTTCCAAGTGCTGCCAAGAGCTCTCTTCTGGCTGCCCGGCTGCAAGAGTGCTCGCCAGCGTCGAACCGACGAAGTCTCTTTGTGAACAATCCTGAGCAGCCTTAGCGCCAGCGTCCTCGCCTAAATCCGATGCCCACAATCCATCGCCGGTCTTAAGCTCCGCCTACTATGAGTGAGCAACAAAACAAGCTGATGGATTATAGAGCTCTGGCCTCGATGCTATCGCTGTTGGGCTGGAGCCGAATTTACACGAAAGCGAGCAAGCCTCTTCAAACAGAGGGACATAAGTTATTCGGAAGCAAGGACACATCCGCCGCTCTTTTTGATCCAAACAATGAACCTGCGGTATTGAGGATGGTGGCTGGCGAGTATGCACTCTTGCGGTAGGCCTCCTCGGGTACTCGGATAAAATAGTCAACGAAAGTATAATCCGATCTGCCGGAGTCGTCGGTGAAGTGAACTTTCGTTCTTACTTGCAATCGATCACCTCTTACGAGCGCCAAGTTTGCGCGTATCACTGAGGACCTAGAGTGCCATTTAACTTCTAGGCTTCCATAGTAGGCCTCGAAACTCGGCGTCCGCGCAATACCCAAATCGCAGTCGGTAGGACGACATCTGCTCCACGCATGAACAAGCGCTTTGTCGAACTGCTGGTCGACAAATATGCGTGTAATGATGCCGGTGCTCCGATCCTCATTAGACCAGTTTCCAGCAAACTTAGTCATTGGCGTGCCACCGAGGTTGCGTGGCATAAGAGTGTTGGTCTGCTCGCCAAACGCTGGTTGGAGAAGCAGGAGCGCGAGCAGCATGACCGCGGATAATCGCAACATTGTTTTGTCCTGTTAGTTTGACATTCAACGGTTGGCAACAACCGTGCCAGCTAGCTGGACTCGTAAATGGGAGGTTTGGAGTGGATCTCGTCTCTGCAGCTCAGAGATGCCTCGTCGTAAATCCGACGATCCGCCGCGCCAAAAGACGGCTGCGTGGCAGACTTCTTACTTCCTTGTTCGATTTTGGCGTGACTTGATAGCTGCCTAACAGTTCACTATGGCATGAGTGTACCGTGTGAGAGGCTGACTGCGCCTGCGCACTACGTAGCGCACAAGGCTTCTGATTGCCGAGTTATTGCCTCGCGTAGCTCCTCCGAGCGGAAAACAGAGCGTGCGCGTTGCAGCCATTCGCGTTTCGTCCTGGCACGAGGCTACAACACGAACTCGGGTGTTCCCAACCATCGGGACAGGGCGACTGAAAGCGCGGTTAGGGACCCAAGGTCCTTCGGCGGATGGACAACCGCAGCTTGTCCCGGTAACATGAACGGAAAGGGAACGATATCGGTGCGTCCCGGTAGTTCGGGGCGATTGCCGGCAGGGGGCCATTTTGCTGTTTCGACACCTCAATGACGATGTATTTCTAGCATTTTCGCGAGATCACAAGCATCTTTACTCTCTCGTCTTGTTGGACTTACACGACCGCTTCTTCACTGGCGCGCCGGCCTTTCCCACTCCCCAAGAGGTCACGCACGCAATTTACGACGTGATGCGGGCCAATCCGTCGCTTTGGAACGAGAGCGACGACTTCGGCGAGCCACTGCCCGAGGTCGTGTCCGCAGGGCGCAGACGGATCAAGCGCGCCGCGGCGAGCAAGACCGAGACGGCGAACCGGGCTCTGATCATCGCTCGCCAACTCTATCAGCGGCTGATCGCTTGGGGCTGGCTCGAAGAGGAGGAGTACGGCCTACGCGTTACCGTCGACATGTCGATGGGACCACTTTTGGTGATCCAACGTCTGGCCAGCCTGAATAAAGACGTCTCTCAGAGGTTCGGCGGCCTCATCGTTACCGTCCGCGTGAACCTCGAGGCCGTGGAGAAGCTCAATCCAACGGTCGTCGACAGGAAGCAACGGCAGGTCGCGCTGGCGCTGCGGGAGGCACGCAACCAGGTCGACCAATTCACCAAGAGCCTACGCGCCATCCTGTCGGACCTGAAACGCATCCGCCGTACCGTCATGGAATCCAAGACGGTCGGCGATCGGCTCGAGGCCTTCTTCGAGGAATTCGTAGAGCAGCTTCTGCTGAGGGATTTTGAGTCGATATTGACGTTCAATCATCCTTACCGGTTCAGGGACACCATCGTCGATCTCGCGAGGCGGATTGCTTATACGCCCGCGACTATGCAGGTGCTTTCGGAGGAGTACGTCACCGCAGGCGTTTCGCCATCGATGTCGGAGGCGAACCTAGACGTCGAGGGCGATCTACTCGCGATCGAAAGCACCTTCGGTCATATCGGCGAAATGTTCGAACGGATCGAGGCCTTCCGGCGCCAACTTGAGGCACGCGTCCGCAACACAATCAAATACGCCGAGCGCGGCACCCACGGCCTGGTAGGACGGGCAGGGGATCTCGTGCGCCGGCTCGACGGGCTCATCGCGCGAGGGCGGCACGCGAACGCCACCGTCGAATGGAGTCTCGAGCCGCTTCGTTCGCCGTGGTCGGAATTCCACCATGCACCGAGCCGCGAGCCGCGCAAACCTATCGAACTAAAGCCCTTGGGCGATTGGCCCGACGATCCCCTCTACGAACTCCGGAAGAAATTGCGCAGGCGATACATCGAGAGAATTGCACCCGGCCCCAAGGAGGTTCAACGCTTCCTCGAAGCCCAGGTGCCCGTCGCGGGGACGAGAGAAGCACGATTTATGGCACTCGAGACGGTCGACGATTTCCTCGCCTTCGATGCCGCTCGTAGGTTTGCCTTGACCAACGAAATTCCGCCGGAGGTTGGCCTTCATTTCGAATTGGAGTTTGCGCCGGACTCGCCCCCTCATGATAGCGAATGGCTGCGGTGCTCCAATTTCATTGTCCGGCGCCATGCCCCTGCGAGGCGCCTCCATGCTCAGTGAATTCGAGGCGATCGAGCGCAGCTTGGGTGCGGAAAAAGCTGCCGACCTCAGGAAGGCAGTGCATTTCCTGTTGAGGCGGCAGTTTCTCTTCGCCGGCGATCCGCGAACCGGTACGATCTACAATGTGATCATGGACGGCCGCTTTCGGTCGGTCATCGATGAATTCTTCGACAGTTGCGGTTACCGGGTGCATCGGGACACCGAGGCCCAGTGGGCCGGGATCGTCGCTGTCGGCGAAGACGTGCCATTGCCACGCATGAAACTCGACGAGACCATCGTCGTCCTGGTGCTGGCCGCGCACTGGCAGGACGAAGTCAACGTCGGCGCTGTCGAAGACCGCGCCATAGTCGTCACGACGGTGAACGCCCTGTTCGACCGCTACAAGGACATGGTCCAACCGAACGGATCGGGCGCGATCTCCCTCGGTCGTTTTCGGGAGATCTTGAAGGAAGCGTCTCAAAGGAGCCTCGTCGATGTCGGAGATTTCGACAGCGAGGCGCAGGACTTCGAAGTTGCGATCCGTCCGATGATCAAGCTGATCAGCGGTTCGGACGCCCTGCAGCGGATCGAACGCTACGTCCGATCTCAGGAGGTGGGCCTGCCCCAGATGGTCGATGGAGACGAATCGTGATGGAGTTGCGTCATGTGTCCATGGTCAATTGGCACCTCTTCGACGTCGAAGATTTCGATCTGACCGGCCATGTGGGTGTTTTCGGTGAGAACAGGTCGGGCAAGTCGACCATACTCGACATGGCCCAGGTCGTGTTGACCGGCGGTAACAAGAACGTTCAGCGGCTCAATGCGGTCGCCGGCGACAAGGGAAAAAGCCGTAGCGCGTCCAAGCGAACAATCGTGGACTATTGCCTTGGCGCCTTGGGCGAGGATGAGCGCAAGAGGGAGCAGGCTCGCACCTACATTTGTCTCGGGTTCGTAGACACCGAAGGCAAGCGGTCTCCGGTCACAATCGGAATGGCGATAGAGGCCCGCCGGTCGGAGACCAACGAAACCGTCCTCGGCCGCTTCGTCGTCACCGGCAAGATATTGAGGGCCGCGGACTTCATCGAGATGAGGGAAGGCAAGCGATTTGCGGCAGAATGGGACGACGTTCGCAACCGGATCGTCTCGGCCGTCGGACAAGACAATTTCGTCAATCACCGGGACAAGGCGATCGATTACGTCCGAGAGTATATGCGCAAGCTGGTTCCGCATGCTTCCGTCGTCGGAGAGCAGAACGCAAACTCGCTTCAAAAGGCCGTCGTGAACGCAATGACGCTGGATCACGATCAGACCGCCACCGAATTCGTGCGCAATTACATTCTCGAAAAGAACAATATGAAGGTGGGAGAGCTCCGGGAGTCGATCCGAACCTACCGGAATATCAACGATACGATCCGGACGATGCGAGAGAAGCTGGAGGCGCTGGTGGCGCTGAAAGCCATTCTTGCGGAACTTGCCGACTCCCATGAGCGCAAGGCTCTGGAACAGTGGATATCGAAACGTGCCAATTGGTTTGGCGCACGTACGGCCTACCTCGCGGAAGTCGCGAAGTTCACGGAGGAGGCGGCGAAGCGCGATGCGGCCAAGGCCGAGATGGATTTCATCGATGACGACTTGAGAGCGATCGAGGCCGAAATCAGAAGATTGGACATTGCGATCTCCGAGCACGACGCAAAGAGCGGACGCAGCGCGCTCTCTCAATCGCTGACTTCCGCCTTGCAGGCGGGGCACCGTGCAAGCATCGAATTCGAGCGAAGGTTGGATTCCGTCCGTTCTCTGCAGGCGCTGGTCGCCATGAGGGATTTTGGCTTCGACGAGTTCATCCCGCTGATCTCCGGGCTGACGCGGGCCGCGGTCGGCGCGTCGATCGAGCGGCCGACCGGTGGTTTGCTGGATGCGGAAATTCGACTGATTGCCTCCGACCGAGCGTTGTTAATGAAGGTCGACCAAGCGCGCCGCGATCTGATCCGGAAGGCCGAGGACGAAAAGGGCCGGGCACTGTTGCTCGAGGAGCGGCTTCGACAGCATGCGAGCGGCGGAAGTTCGATTTATCTGCACGAAGACACGGAGCGCTTATGTCTCAAGTTGCGGCAAGCCGGGATGTCGCCCCGCGTGCTGTGTAACCTCATCGAGCTATCGGACGTCGCCTGGACGGCAGCGGCAGAGGGCCTCTTGGGCCGAGACCGGGAGGCCGTCTTCGTCGATCGGTCCGATATCGCTCGCGCCACGGCCATCTTCAAAGAGGGACGCCGTGAATTCCGGCGTGCTTCGTTGGTGAGCTTGAACAAGCTCGATCCGAACGGTCCCGGTCCGCGTGCTGGAACATTTCCTGCGCTTTTCAAGTCCGACGATCGGGATGCCATTGCGTTCATCATCCGAAGGCACGGGACGGTGCGGCTGGCGGATACGATCGCTCAATTCAACGAACCCGGGCGGGCGATCATGAAGGACGGTCTTTACGACGATGGTTTGGTGCGAACGCACCGCGCGGCCGAGCCTTCAGACTTCAAGATCGGCAAGGCGGCGCAGACCCAGGCGTTTCGTGATTTGAAGGAGCTGGCCGAACAGCTTTCCGATGCGCACGCAAGGTCGGATGGTGCGGCCAAGCTCGCCGATGCGGCGTACGTCCAGCTTGGAAGGATCTTCGACGACAAGCTGCCGTCGTTCAAAACCATCGTCGCAGACTACGAAAAGTCGGAACTGGAGCGGAAAGAATTCGAGCAACGTATCGCTGCGCTGGACGGCGCCGGTGACGGCGGTCTGAAGCAAAAACGACAAGCCCAGTTGCAACTGAAGCGGCATCGTGCAGGACAGAGGACTCCGCAAGAAGACGCGCATCGTAAGCACACAAGGGCGGCCGACATCGCGATGCACACCATCGAGTCGGGAGACGGGACTTCGGGCTCGAAGCTGGGGGCAAGGGTAGCCTGGGCTTCGTACGGGCAGTACCGAAAGCTATACGATCGGCAGTCGGGGCGGGCGGCCTATCGGTCTCGTTTCGAAAACCTATCGACGCGAGCCGTCCTGGATAGGCACAGGACGATCGCCTCCGAAGCGTCGAAAGCGGCGACCGGGGCGGATGATGACCGGATCAAGATCGAACGTCGCGTGCGAAAGGCGCTCGGAGATTATTTCGACCAATTCGGCGTCGTGTCGCAGGTGGGGACCGAGAGCGAGCCTCTGCAGGAAGTGCGACCGTGGATGGAGACGCTGATTCAGGAAATGGAGGAGAACGAGCTACGGCGGTACGAAAGACAGGCGGCGGAGGCGGCCGACAAGGCGAAGACGCTGTTGCGAGGCGAGTTCATCAACGCTCTCACGTCGCGCATCAGCAAGATGGAGCGCGAGCTCTCGGCCATGAATATCGGCCTGGCCGATCATCCGTTCCACAACGAACGGTATTCGTTTCACCATACGCGCCTGGTCGAATTTCAGCCGATATTGAAGGTCGTCGAGATCAGCAAGACCTCGCCAGAGGCGCTCGACATGCTGTTCAAAGGGGACGAGGTCCCGGACGACTTTCCTCATCGCGACACGCTGCGGGAGATCGAGGCGTTGCTCGAGGATCCGGAGAAGGATTTCGGTCTCTTCGAGGACTACCGCAACTTCTTCACTTTCGAGATCCACATGACGGACATCGTCACTGGTCGACCGACGCGATGGGAGACGCGCCGGGGAACCGGGTCGGGCGCCGAGCAACAAGTCCCGATCTATGTGGCCATCGGAGCGTCGCTCGCGTCGGTCTACGGTAGCGGGAAGTCCGGAGCAGGACGTCCATCGGGCATGTCGGTGGCGATTTTCGACGAGGCGTTCTCGAAGATGGATGGAAAGAATCAACGGCAGATGATGAGCTTTTATAAGAAGCTCGGTCTCCAGATCATCATTGCCGCGCCAAACGAAAAGAGGATCGCCGTTCTAGAACATATCGATACTGTGATCGAAGTCGATCGAATTGGTGAAAACGCTCGGGTCACGGTGGCCGAGCTCAAAGAGCGGGCTCGCAGAGAACTCCAGGCGATGGACCCCGATCGCATGTCCGATGACGAGCTCAAAAAGATGGCCGCAGAATAGGATGCCGAGGCAGTTCACCGACGCGCGCCTGCTGATGTCGGATCTTCTAGACCGTTTTGAAGGCGGGGCCGAAAGCCCGATCGCTTATCCGGACTATGACGGGTTTCTCGATGTTGCCCAGATGGACAAGTTCATCAAGGAGCTCCGCGACGCGGAAGGACGCGGAGGGATCCGGATCGCCAGGGGGCGTGGACTCAAAAGCGAGCAGATCAAGCACGTCAGGCTGGAGAACGCCCCGTCGGTCTACGAACTTCTCGAACGGAGACCGGTCGGAGAGCTGATGGAGGTGGCCGCTAACCGCCTGCTCGACGGACTGGAACTGCCTGTTGAATTTCAGGGCTCGGTGGATGGGCTTCGGTTGGCCTGGTCACGCGGGCGCGAATGGCAGGGCTTCTCGCTCGACGACGTGGATCGCCTAAGGCCTGCCTTCGTGATGGCGAAGGCTATATTGGAGGGCAAGCATGCAGGCCTAGACTATCGGACGTTTTCCCGTCGCTTCGGCGGGGAAAGTAAGCGGCTCGAAAGGCTGGAAGGACCCGTGGTCAGGCTTCTGAGCGGAGCATTGGAGCTTCCGCCGGGCGCTCGCCCCAGAGATGCGCTTCGGACACTAGGACTCGAGAAGTTCGCCCCCCCAATGCTGATCTCCGGTCGGCTCGATTTTGACGTGGCCGAGTTATCGGCCGCAGGGCCGAAGTATTTCGGCATTTCACCGGACGAGGTCCGACGTCTGAGGGTTCGAGAAAAGCCCCAATATGTTTTGACGATTGAGAACTTCGCCAGCTTCAATCGTCATGTCAGGGAGACCGACCCGGAGCGCGCCGGCGTCACCATCTACGTCGGCGGATACCCTTCAATGGCGACGCAGGACGCCCTAAGAACCCTAGCGACGACCCTGCCTATCGACGTTCCGTTTTACCATTGGTCGGATATCGACCCGGATGGCACTTGGATCTTCCGCACCATCGAGACCTCAATCGGTAGGGCGCTCAAGCCCCATCTCATGTCTGCGGATTTGGCCAATAGGCTAGGGAAGGCGCCGACAGAAAGACTGAGATTGCCCGCCGGACCTGTCACGTCAGCTATTTCGGGCCTCATCGCCTATCTTCGACGTGATGACGCCAAGTGGTTGGAGCAAGAGGAACTCGATCCCGTGCGGCCCCAATCGTGATCTTCTTGACGAGCTCGACCAGGGAGCCGAACGATCCCTCGACCTTGCGTCTGCAGCATTTGAAGGAGGGGGACGAGATCACCGTGAGCCGCAAGGCGAGCGGGACGCTGGTCATCGACGATCTCGAGGATGGGCAATCTCTATCTGATCGGCACCGGTAGGCATGAGCCGTGATCCCGTATTTCGTTCCTTTCAATATCCCGCCCCCGATATGGTTGCCGGTCCAATTGCCCCGATCATTTCGATTACTCGAGTATCCACCTTCGTATTGGAGGGGCGCGGCCAGACAAGCTGGTAAGTTTCCGATTGCCATCCTAGCTTTCCAAGTAAGAGGTCATCAGGACCCCTAGCGCGCATGCTGCAACGGCGCGAATTCGAAGTCTCGTCGCGCGCCTCCTCGAAGTGTGGTGTCCTTGTAGTAGCCGTGCGAACAATGCCTTTGATGTGCGGGGCGGTCGGCATCTCATCCGACCGCCTCTCTTGAGCCTATCGGCGGCCAAAGTACGAGACTAAACACCTAGATCCTTCCCCAGCCGACAAGGTGGCGCTCGTGGCTCGGCCGAAGTCAGGGGTCTCGCTCACTCCTTGTTGCGGCTGTCGGACGGGTCGCGTCCACAGCCATTACGTGCGACGCGTTAGGAAGACCCGAATATCGTTTTGCTTACGTGACGGGCCCAATGTTGCCGTGTATGGCACGCCACCAATGGTGAAATTCGTCTGCTGCCGGTCCTCGTCCGGCAACACGCCCATGTAGTGCATGCCCCGCATGAGCTCCACAGGCGCACGTCGGTCGCCGTGCACCCAGCCCGGGACGTACATTGTTAGATCCGGCGCGGTCGGCGGCGCGGGAGGCATGTATGGAGCCCCAAAAATCGATGCGCCGACCCCTTGCTCCCACGATGGGCTTGGCTGATTGACGCTTGGTGCTGGCGAAGGTGCCTCCATTCCGCGCCAAAAACTCGACGTGTTGCCCCAACTCTCGGCCGGCACCTGGCCCCGTTGATCCACCCCCGCCCAAAACTCCGCCGAATTGTAACTGGCCGCCGGAGAAGCGCCGAGCAGCGGCACCGTATCAGCCGCTTCCCAAAGCTCGTCCTGGTTGAAACTTGAGACCCGCGACGGGGATGATTCATGCGCTGGCGACAGGGATTCATGCACTGGCGACAGGGCAGGCTGATGCACTGGCTGGTTCGCGCTACCCCCCGCAGCACCCGACGTCCCCTCTCCAAGAGTCTCACGGTACTTCTTAAGCATGCGCAGTCCCCCCTTGACGTAGCGGTCACCCGGATACAGGTCGTTAGCATAATCCTTCAACGTCTCATCGCTGAGCGCGGAGAGAGACAGCCCGTGACGGGTGTGAAGCGCTTCAGATAGCTTACGGAGACCCGTATTACCGTGTTGTATACTGTTCGTCGAAAGCCCCCCGCGGATCTGCTGCATGATGCTGCTCGAGCGCGCATCGCGAGCCGCATTACCTGCCCGCTCGATGAGGTCGGCGTCTCCGGGAGTGACTCCATACCGCATCCGAGTATCACGAGTCCCACGGTACAGCCGAAGCATGCTCAACCCCTTCCTGACCTTGGCTTCACCCGGGAACAGTTGCTGGGCATAAATCTTCAGCGACTCGTCGTCGAGCCGAGAGAGAGACAACCCGTGAAGGTCGTGAAGCCTTTCAGATAGCATACGGAGACCCGATCTGTTGTTAACTAAAGTTGAGTCGCTTATGGTTCTGTTCGGTGTCGTCCGTGCCGCATGATCCGCCCTCTCGATGAGGTCCTCGTCTCCAGGAGCTGCCGTATACCGCCTTCCATAATCCGGAGCGTCCGGCTGGGCAGCCTCTTCGAGGTGCTGCTCAAAGACGCCTGGCGCAGCCTCGTCAGGTTGTTCCGCCTGCTGCTGTGCCACCATGGCGTCGTAAGCGCTTCGATCGAAACCAAATAGATTGAAGTTGTCTCGGTCCATCTTAGTCTCCTACGTTCGTCCATCACGTAAGCATGCGGCCTAGATGCTACTCGGGCCGGCTGTCGGGGAGCTGACGAGCAGCCTACGTAGGGAGCGCTGAACCGGAGCGGCGGCCGCTCGGCAATCAGGGTCCTTCAGGTTGTTTCGAGGTGGCCTTCGCATCTACACCAGCTTGAGCTTGGCATCTTCATCAATTCCGTTCTTGGTCACCCGAAGTCACCAAACGGTGTGTATCCCGCCAACAGGCGTGACGAGCTTAAGCGCACTATTCGGGAGGCCTGGTACTGGCTGGAAGGTGCGGCCCTTCCGATCCCACATCCCGGATACCTTGAGCCCAATACGCTTCGTGTGCTCAGTCGTCGCGCGCTGAAGCTGGGAGAAGAGCCCGACCCCGTTCGTTCCTTCGGCGCAAGGAGGCTGCCCAAGGAGTCCTTGCATCCTGCGATCAGAGAAGACGTTTGGGCACATTATCACGGGGCAAATAGATACGGCCGTGTTCGAAGCGATGTAGCCGGTTGAGGTCGCCGTGCGGTATGCCGCGAAAACTCCCGCCAAGGGACGTCGGTACCACGCTGACGCGCAAGGCCTTCGATCCCAACAACGGGCCGTTCGCCGAAATAAACGCCGACCAAGCCGAGCGGGACGCGCGTGCACACCTCTTTAGTTTAGCGGCGCCATTGGTTCTTATAAGAACCCGCATTCGCATCGCAATGTTGTACTGGACGATCCGGAAGAAGCCGCCGAAATCATCATGCTCGCAAATCGTTTGCTCCGTATTATCGAAGCGCGCGCCATCGTAGTTGGTCGATCCCGTGGCCGCTGAGCGACGCCGCTCGGCGCGTCCGCTACGCGGACCGGTGCCGCGCGGCAATTTGGGTGGAAGCGCGTATCGCGTGACATGTCGCATGGGACGCAGGTGGATGAATGCGTGGCGGCGCTGCATGCCCACCTTTGCGACCAGCCGCAAGCCGCTCAAACCTCCACTATCGTGGAAGCCGCGGAAGGATCGTGCCGGCAAAGCTTGCGAAATTCGCTTGATGTCGCACTCGCCATACCCTTCAACACAGCATCGTGCCCGCGCCTGAGCTGACCAGACGCGTCGAGAGCACGCGGCAGCTTCCGGCAGAACTAATAGATTTGCCATCGTCATTGGTGGATCGCTTTCAGACGCGTCAGCTTCTCGAAAGCTAACCTCCCTAACATGAGAGCCTGGGTCTCTAGACGGCGCTGTCGCCTATTGACCGCAACGGAAATGAACGTCGGGCCTGGCGCGCAGGACATCGTGGCGACATTTTTGGTGAGCCGCCAGGCAATGGGCCAGGTCCCGGTTAACATTTCCATCAGGTCTTGCGTGTTGTTCGTCGTGAACACGGCGGCGCCACAAGACGCACTTGTGACGGTCATCAATGTCACATCCGGGGATGCACCATGTCGTTCAGTAACCTTTCGCCAGCCAGTAGCGGAAATCAGCCTCAGCCGGCGTTTACCCCGGAGCCACGTTGGCTCCGGGACCGTCTGCGCAGACGCCGGGCCTGACCCAGCAAAGTGCATTTTCGAACTTTGTATTGCGAGGCAGTTGAGTGAGCGTCTTACGAAATGGACAGTCGCTCAAAGGTCGACGTAACCCAAAAGTTCGGCATCCTTCTGACCGATAGGTTGGACTCGGGCTCCTCAAACGACCTCCACCCTCACATCCGAGTATAGTGCAATGCAGCTCAACATCTCTTCGTCATCCGCCAGTGCGGTTCCAGCTCTGTTCGTGCTTGCTCCGGGAACCACGGCTGTGGGTCCTTCCGTGCAGCCGCCCGGCCAGCAAGGCGACCCCTTCGAGGCCATGTTGTCCAGTTGCGCGCGGGAAGCCAAATCCGAGCTGCCGTCCCCGCCACCGGAGCTGCTGGACCCAAAGCTGCCTGTGACGGAGGATCCCTTGGATCTGCTGCCGGCGAATGTGAAGGCGGCGGTTAAGGCAGCGGAGGAGGGCGTTCCCGCACCGGAAATGTCGAACGTCACGTGGAACGGTGGCACGCTGACCAATGCCGAGTTGCAGATCGTGGCAGTGCTGAACCGGCACAAGGACCAATGCCCGCTCAACTGGGTCTCGCTGGCAAACAAGGCCAACGATCCGTCGACGCCGCCGGATCTGAAAGCCGCAATCGAGGGATTGCTCCAGGACCGCAAGCTCTTCGATGCGATCAGAGGCCCCCAGGAGATCGATGCCATCTGCTGGAATCCGGCTCACTACTACAGGATCGGTGCATGCGATTTGTCGAGGTTCTCCGACCAGCACCCGCAGGTTGCTGCATTCCAGGAGCAGCAGGCGCACGGCTACGAGCAGAACTACATTCCCTCCGATGGTACCGGAAATGGCCAACCGTCAGTCATGACCGTGAACGACGCAATGCGCGAGCTTTACCGGTATTCCGACTGCCTGCCCAAGAATCTGAGCCTGGCGGATTTCAAGCAGATCGTCGACGGCAACGCCCAAACTGGCAAGAGCCCGCCGCAGGTGATCGCGGCGGCTCAATACTTCCTCGACCACCCGGATGCCTGGAAGCAGCTGTACGGTGGTGCGATTGATCAGGTCCACAAAGAGGATTTCCTTCAAGTCGCTTCATCGTCGATGGGCCTCACGCGAACCGAGCTGAACACGCTCGACACGATCAACAAGAATCAGGGCGCCTTCTTTGGGGGCGGCGTGCTGACCCGGGACAAGTTGGCGAGCATGGCCGAGGACAAGAGTCTTGATCCGAAGGTACGGCAAGCGGCCTCGCAGCTGCTCTCAGATCCGCTATTGTTCGCACTGCTGAACAATTCGATTACGGGCTACAAGACCCATCACAAGTTCTTCGACTTCGGCGGCGGACATAGGGTCGATTCCGGTAACATCAGCAACAACGACTTCACGAACTTCTACAGCAACATGTCGGCTGCGAACCGCACCGTTCAGCAGACCAAGACCCATATTCCCAAAACCGCGGCCGAGCAGTCCGCGGTCGCGGACATGATGATGGGCGTGGCCGACCAGCCCGATATCAAGTCTGTGAAAAAAAATGGCGGCGCCCTCATGCATGCGCTCGACGACGTGACCAAAGTGGGCTCGAAGGTTCTTGATTGGACCGCCACGGCGGTCGGTGCGCTCGGCTTCATTCCGGGACTGGGCGAACTGGCCGATGCAGCATCAATGGTCATCGAGTGCGAGTCGCAAGCAGCGAACCTTTTGCACACCGCTATTAGTGGGGGCAATATGAAGCAGGCGCTGGAAGAAGCCGGCCTCGGTGTCGCGGCGCAGGCGATTGGCTGTATCTCCGGGCCCGAAGTCAAAATCGCGATGCGCGAGGGGCTAGCGAAAGAACTAATGGAAAGGGCAGCGAATGCCGGGGTCGACTTGGCAGTCTCGCAGGCGCAATCCTATGCGCAGGACTATTTGAACAACCTGAAGGAGCGCCTTGAGGCCAGTCCCATGCAAGCCGTATAGGCTCCGAGCCAGGTTGGCACGACGGCATCGTCGCAGAAGGTGGCCTGACGGGCGCACTTGCACTCCTCGACACGTGGAGGGCTGCGCACTGCTGATGTTTCAGGTTAACTCGCTGTGAGGGAGAAAGCGCGAGAGCGTTAGCTTTCTTTGCGTCGAATCTGAATTGGCTTTCGCGTTCAAATTGTCCGTCGGCGCACCCAGCCTCTCCGACGAGAGTGACATCGGAAGACCGGCGTACCATATGGGCTCGTCCTGGCTTGCGGGCCCGCCACGTTTCATTGCGCGCTCAAGAGGACCAGGTGCTCAACGGTCTGGGGGCGCACATGCGCTGTTGCGCGCCGCCGCGAGCGGCCAGCGGTGCCGGCCTACAGCATGCGTTTGTGTTCGACCACAGACGTGCGGCTTGTTCCTATCACCACAGGCCTTGTCTGGCAGACAACATCGCCATCGAAAAAAGCCGGGATGCGCATCGCAGCCGCTGGCCTAGATCGTGCACACCACAAACAGCGTGGAAGCGACGCCACAACGACGGCCGTTCGAGCTGCGTTGTAGATGGCGCGAGCGTCGTGTGTTTGAGAGGTGATATGGGATCTCGATTCCTTTTCTGGGGTGCCGCAACAGTTGCACTCGTGGGATGCGGTGTCGCTCATTCGGCGGATCTGGAGCCGGCGATGAAAGTCCCGCCAGCCCTATGGAGCTGGACCGGAGGCTATATCGGCGTGCACGGCGGCGGTGGCTATGGCCGCACATCCTTCAGTGACCCCTATGGCCCGTCAATCTATGGCGACATCGTCAATACGCCTGCGTTCCTGGCCGGGGGGCAGATCGGCTACAATTGGCAAACGAATGGGTGGGTTTTCGGTGCCGAACTAGACGCGAGCCGTGCTGTCTCCGATGGCACAAACAGCTGCCTTGCCTTCTCAGGCATTGTTGTGATCGCTACCTGCAATGCAGGTCCAAACGTTTTTGTCACAGGGACCGCTCTTGTCGGCTACGCGTTTGGCCCCCAGGGCCAAACGCTGGCCTACATCAAGGCAGGGGTGGCCTGGCAAAATAATCGCGGCGATATCGCCAACAATAACGAATTCCGGGATGGAGACTTTGCCGGCTACCCGCGGCAAGTAACGCAGTTCGACGACGGCCGTTTCGGGTGGACCGTCGGAGCCGGCGTTGAGCAAGCGCTCACGCCTACCTGGTCCGTCAAATTTGAGTACGACTATATGGGCTTTAGCGGGACGCGTGTGGCGACGCCTCCGACCGTGCAGTTTCCGCCACTTGCATTCATCCCTGCCAGCACAAGTAATTTGTCCAGCAGTTATCACATCGGAAAGGTCGGCCTGAATTACCATTTCTGGAGCGATCCGAGCGGGCCGGAGCGGTCAGATGCGCCGTTGCACTCGGATAGAGCGACTGCCAAAGCGAAGCCTATCGCCTATATGGACAATTGGTCGCTCGAAGGCGGCTCGCGAGTCTGGCTCAGCCGGGGAACATTCCAGTGGGACTACACGATTCCGCCCCTGATACCCGGAGATAGCAGCATTCCTGGTTCAAGGCTCACCTATCAGGGACTCGACGGCGTTTCCGGCGAACTTTTTGCCCGTCTTGATAGCTCCTGGGGGATATTCCTGAAGGGAGACATTGGCATCGGCCGTTTCAACAAAGGAAAGGAGAACGACGAAGATTCGAGCCTCACCAACTTGGCCTATAGCAACACTTTATTAAGCCAAGCAAATGGGAGATTCATGTATTACACGGCCGATGTCGGTTACGATTTTCTCCGCGACAGCACCTATAGGCTGGGTGCGTTTGTGGGATGGACCTACTACGATCAGAAGTCCGACTCGATAGGATGCCTGCAGATCGCCTCTCCCTACCACAGGTGCCTCGCTCCGAGCGATCGACGTCTCACTAGCAGTCAAGACACCAATTGGAATGCACCGCGAATCGGCTTTAGCGCCGAGGCCATGCTGTTTGAGCGCTGGCGCGTGAGCGCCGACGTTGCTTACCTGCCGTGGACTGATTTCAGCGGTCGCGACAACCATCTCCTCCGCCCCAATACTACTTTCTACGACCAGCGCGGAAACGGAGGCGCGGGCATACAGATCGAAGCCATTGTATCCTACTTCCTCACCAACAATTTCAGCGTTGGCGTTGGTGCGCGCTATTGGGCAATGTGGACCAAAAACGACAGCGATGTCACCTTCAACTGCAGCGGCTGCGATGGCCCGGGTACCCTCGATCAGGACCATGCTCTTGCGAAGTACAACATGGAGCGATGGGGAACGTTCTTCCAGGCCTCGTACAAATTTGACTGAGAAGGCCGGCCAGGCTCCTCCGGAATACAGCAACTACGCGTGGGTGAAAGGTCGGGTCCAGGCGGCTAGGCGCAGGTGGAAGGCCGGGAATGAAGCAGGCCTTTCTTGAAAACCCGAGTGGGTGCAGTGACGGCGTTGGTCGCTGGACGCGGCGAGCGCCGCGTTCCTATGTTCGACCGGATGAGAGACCATGCCTCCGTCCCGACCTGCCTTGCCCGGTGCAAGGGGGGCCGTGGTACGTTCGGGGCGTCGACTTTGACGCTGCCACGAAGGTTTTGACGATCATTGTCGCCGCCGACAGTGATGAACGGAAGGTAGTGTTCGTCACCGAGGGCAAGGACACCAAGACTGAGGCCGATTTCGCCGCTCGACCAGCATGGCGCGCGCGTGACCATGGTCTAGATCCGCCAGGGCCGGCCGGGGTAGCGGCCAAGGTGGCCCGAGCGCGATGAGAGATAGCAAGACCTCCCACGACAGATAGCGGCGTGCGCTTGCTCCGAGCCGCAACCAGTCCGGCATGATCATCGCGGCGGTGCCATCGGCCGACGCCAGGCAGACAGTCGATCAAGGAGCGCTCGCAACCCGTCATCGGAACGAGTTCCTAGGGGTGAACACCCGCGGCCGCAGCAGAGACAACTTGCAGAACACAAACAATCCGCTGACAAGTGGTGGGCTCAAACACAGAGTTGAATGGCTACGGTATTGCGTGCACGTCATAGGAGCTAGCGATTTGGAAGTCCGATACCACACGAGTATCGACATTGAACTATTACCGACACGGCCGCGTTATGTCACTAAACGCATCCTTGCGGAAAGGCGGCTTCTTGCCGGCACGGCGCTTGCTGGGTGCCATGGCCACTGAATGAATAATCCAGTTCAAACTCGCGCTGACCACACCCATGAATTGCTCCTTCCAAACCGGACGAGGGCAGCATGAAACAGTCTGTTCGCGCTTCGGCAGTATTCAAATGATTACGCGCCGCGATTTTCTGGCAGGTACTGGCCTTGCCATCGTCGCCGGTATGGCCCCTATCGACTTCCTTCGGGCTCAACAGTTCTCATCCTACTATCCACCATCTCTGACAGGTCTGCGCGGCAGCCATCCTGGTTCATTCGAGGCGGCACACGCACTTGGACGCGAGGGTAAGGGTTTCCAAGCTGCACAAACGCCTGTGGAGGAAACTTACGATCTGGTCGTTGTCGGCGGCGGCATCAGCGGCTTGTCTGCCGCATGGTTCTATCGACGGAAACACGGTGCGGACAAGTCAATTCTCATCCTTGAGAACCATGATGATTTCGGCGGACACGCCAAGCGCAACGAATTCACACTCAGTGGCCGGTTAATCATCGGCTATGGTGGCACGGAAACCATCGATTCCCCGCGCACCGGCTATGGCGAAGTCGCAGCCGGCCTGCTGAAATCGCTGGGCATCGATCTCGATCGATTCACCGCGGCATTCGACCGTACTTTCTACGCATCCAGGAATCTGAGCCGCGGTGTCTTCTTCAACAAGGAAAACTGGGGCGAGGACAAGCTCGTAACCGGCGATTCGTTCTGGATGGCAGATGACGACCAACTTCCCAATCGGCTCAACGCCCGCCCGCTAAAAGACTTCATCGCTGATTTTCCACTCGCGGAAGCTGACAAGGCGGCCCTTGTTGCCTTCCATGAAGCGCCTATCGATTATCTCAAGGGAATGGCTTTGGATGCCAAGGAGAAGATTCTCGCCAGAACCAGCTACCGGGACTATCTCATCAAGCATGCCGGGCTGAGCGAGAGGGCTGCGCAGTACTTCCAAGGACGTTTTAACGACCTCTTCGCGTCAAGTTCCGACGCAGTGTCGGCGCTGGCTGCAATGAACACCGGCTTTCCGGGCTTCGATGGCCTAGGCATGAATACCGAACGGGCCACCGACAAGGATGCGGATGATCCCTATATCTGCCATTTCCCGGACGGCAATGCCTCCATCGCCCGCCTGCTGGTCCGCAGCCTCATTCCTGGTGCGGCGCCGGGCACGACAATGGATGACATTGTCCTTGCACGGTTCGACTATAGCAGGCTCGATGAAGCCACTTCGCCGGTGCGGATACGCCTCAATAGCATCGCGGTGAATGTTAGGAACTTCGATGATCATGCAGATGTCAGCTACGTGAAAGGAGGTACGCTACGCAAGGTTCGCGGACGCAAATGCATCCTCGCCGGATACAACATGATGATCCCATTCCTTTGTCCTGAACTGCCGGAGGAACAGAAGCTAGCGCTCCGAAAGAACGTCAAGATGCCACTGATCTCTACAAACGTGGTGGTGCGGAGTTGGAAGGCGTTCCTTGAGCTCGGCATTCACGACCTCTATGCGCCGACCGGAACATGGGCCCGCGTCAAGATGGATTTTCCAGTCAAGCTCGGTGGATACCAACATCCGAAGGATCCGTCAGAGACAATGTGCGTTCACATGTACTGTGCTCCAACCACGCCGAATCAGGGCCTAGATGCACGCGACCAGTCGAGGCTTGGGCGCCAGAGATTGCTGGAGACGCCCTTCGAGAAGTTGGAGCACGATATCCGCGACCAGCTCAGTCGCCAGCTCGCTGGCAGCAGCTTCGATGAAGGACGGGATATCGAGGGCATTACCGTCAATCGCTGGCCCCATGGCTATGCCTATTCTCCGAACAGCCTATTCGACGACCCGAATGAGATGGCGCACACGATGAAGGTGGCGCGGCGCCCCTTCGGCAATGTTGCGATTGCCAATTCCGATTCCGGCTGGGAACCCCTTACCCAAGCGGCCATCTATCAAGCTTGGCGTGCCGTCGGCGAGATCGACTAGATTATATGAGGGCTTGGTTGCTGCCGCTGATTCGTTCTTGCGGATGAATCGCGAGCAAGCTCTCCGGGCCCGCCAGAAGCTGGCCAGCAAATTGCCGGTCACCGGCGAGATTCTGCGTGGCTCGCTGCTGGAGCGTACTGTCCGACATACCAAAGATTGCCCGAAATGCGCGCGGCGAAGGGCGCCAGGTCGTCGTGCTGACGGTGAGCTACGCCGGTGGACGAACCCGGCAAATCAGTGCGCGCCGCGAACGGGTTCCCGAGGTTCGCCGCTGGCTCGACCATTATCAGAAGCTGAAGGAGGCGATCGAGACGATCTTCGAGCTCAATCACGATTTGCTGCGTCCGGAGAGAGCCGCGACAAAGCGCCGAGCACGCGGGGGCAAGAGCTGTGATTAAGATGCGGCGGGCGCAGCTGAGCTTCGGCGACGGATTGATCACTGAGGAAGTGAGCGATCTTCGTGAAGACTGGATGATACAGGCCGACCAAGTGCTGGCGGACGAACAAATCGTATCTGCCGTGTACGAAGCGTTGGCGAAGCGGCTCCCAAGAGTCGCGGCCGCGGCCGGCCGGGCGCCCCAGCCGAAGTGGTTCATGTGATGAAGCAGACCAGAGCGCGCATCTTCCGTGGTGATACGCGCTCTGAAGGCAAGATCCTCAGCCTGTTCGAGCCATCGACAGAAATCATTTGCAAGGGCAAAGCGGGCAAGCCCAACGAGTTCGGCAAGATGGTGAAACTACAGGAGGCCGAAAACCAGATCGTGATCGACTATGAAGTTTATGCTCAGCGACCGCACGATTCGGAGCTGTTGATTGCAGCCATCGAAACGCATCAATCGATGCTCGGGCGTGCGCCGCGCCTCGTGGCGACAGACGCCGCCTTTTACTCCGCAAAGAGTGAGGTCGCCGCGAAAGCGAAAGGCGTCAAACGCGTCTGCATCCCCAACCGCTCGACCAAGAGCATTGAACGCAGGTGCGAGCAGAAAATGCGCTGGTTCCGTAACGGCCAAAAATGGTGGACCGGATGCGAAGGCCGCATCAGCGTGGCCAAGCGGCGACGTGGGCTTAACTGTTGCCGCTACAAAGGCGAGGCCGGCATGAAGCGTTGGGTCGGCCTCGGTGTCATCGCCGACAACATCGTCAGTATCGGCCGTGCAATGGAAAAGCGGACCGCCCCATAGACAGCCTCGCCATCTGACTCTGCAACTCCCCGCCGGGTCACATCCGGCGACTTTTGCGTTGCCGGACGCCCTCGGCCACTCTGTCCAAAACATCAATTTTGCGCCGGAAAGTAGCTAGCAGCTGAAGCGGCTCGGGCGCTCATTGCATAAGCCGAGGCAAGAATTTCCTCCGCAATCGAGGAGATGCAAGCGGATTACATCCCGGCTACTGCCTCCGTCTCTCCAAACAAGGACACCGATACTTGTCTTCGCGCTTGGCCGACCTGCTCCGGGATGTCGACACCTGACATCTCTTCTGCCTCCTATGCCGCTGTTTCGGCTGGAGGCAGCATGCGCGGGCATTCTTCAATGACGTACTCGGGGATGCTCTCGAACTTATGGAGGTTCAGCTGCATCACGTACTCATTTTCGATGTGATAGGATTCGTTGATAAACTTGCGGATGACGACATCGTCGTGGTCGATGTTAAAAATCCGGAACAGCTGGATTTTCTCATACCCGACGTCCGTGGCCAGGAATTTTGCACGGATCGCGTTGACGTCGTTCACTTCCGAGACAAGCGCGTCGTAGTTGAATCCTGGCATGTGTTCGGCCTGGATGCTGGCCTCTGCCGCCTGCTTCTCCTCAGGGGGCATGTTCCGGTTTTCGGTCGCCGTCTGCAGCGTGGGCACGGCGCGGCCTTTGAACAGGCTGGCCAGTAGATTGGATTCCAGACCGACTTCATCACGCAGCTCGTAGTCGCACCGCAAGTAGATGGCCTTCAGGATTTGGTCCTGCAGCGTGGCGATGTTCGCCCTACAGACCTTCGCGAAGGTCTGTATATCTTCCCTTGCGATGGGCACTTCCTTCACTACGCCCCCCACGCGAAGAGAGGAACGATGCCAATGGTTGAGCCCCTTGGAAAACGTCCTTGGTACTTTTTATCACATCGATGGCGGGCTCGATGTCATGAGTCAGCATGAGGGTGGTCCGCCCCCTCAGGCTGGCCTTGCCCTGGAATCGTTCGTGCAGGATGGCGAACTTCTTGTTCTTGTCGAATGACGATATAGGGTCGTCCAGCACAACCAAATCCGGGTTTGGTTTTCACTCAGCACCTGGTACATGAAAAGAACCAGTGCGAAGGCGTTTTTTTCGCCGTAGCTCAGATGCTTCGACGCGGTCTCTAGGTGGCCGGCGAGGTCGCGGTGCACCAGCCAAGGCCGGTGTGTGGGAGAAAGTGTTCGCCGAACTGATCAAAGATCGCGACAACAAATATCTGATGCTCGATACCACTCTGGTTCGTGTCCACCAGCAGGCCGCGAGCGGAAAAGGGGGGCCAAAACTCAGGAATTGGGGCGCTCCCGAGGTGGGTTGACCACCAAGATCCACATGCTCTGCGATGGTCTCGGCCGACCGCTACGCTTCAAGCTCATCGCCGGCCAGCGACATGACAACCTGACTGCAAAAGCCCTGCTCGAAGGCTTCAAGGCCGAGGCCGTGCTGGCCGACAGGGCCTATGACAACAACGACCTGCGCAAGACCATCGCAGATATGAACGCCGAAGCGGTGATCCCCTCAACCCGCTCTCGCAAGGTCCCCATTCCGCATGACGAGACGATTTACAAGCTACGCAATCTTATCGAGATCGACCAGTCATGATGACTCTCAAGATTCAGTGGTTGGGTTGATGGGTTCGGTGAATGGTGGTGGCAGGCGACGCCACGGAGCCGGCCTGGCTCGGATCGCCTTCAAGGCAGCGATGGTTTCGGCGTCAGCATACACCAGTTTAGCACGGCCGGATCCAGCTCGGACAAAACGACTACGTAGTCGGCCTTTCTGGATCCAGGTGTACAAGGTGGGCTCAGGCACGCCGATCTGCTCGGCTAATTCGCGGGTCGTCCATTCATCGGGTTG
>NZ_AXAS01000006.1 GCF_000472925.1 Bradyrhizobium sp. Ec3.3 | reverse complement strand
GATCACGCAATCCCTCCACACCTTCTGCGCGGAACCGCTTGACCCATTTGGCCACCGTCTTCGGTGTCGTATTGAACAGATCGGCCGCGCCAGCCTGGCTGAGCCCGCCTTGCGCCACGCTTCGGACCATCGCCTCTCGACCTTTGGGCGTCAAAGGCGCATTCTTGTGGACGTTCATCTGGTCTCTCCTTGGAACACTGAAGCTTCGCAACCTCAGCTTCCTCGGTTCAGACCAGATGGACAACCTCCTGACAGGCCACAACTAGTCGGGGGTGACGCCCTTCGGCAGGACCGCGTGGAACATCGACTTGACGCCTGACAGCATCTCGTCGGCGACGTTGGTCTTTGCCTTCGGCATGGGGCCGGCCGCATCGGCCCGCAGATCGAGCGGCGGTGCGATCACCACCGGGACCGGGATATCGGCCGGCGGTGTCAGCCGATTCGCATCATCCGAGCCGACGGACGCGGTGTAAGGCGGGTTCGACGACGTCGGGGAACCATAAGCCTCCGGACCCGGCGTCGATACCGTGATCGGCGGCGGCAGCGGCCGCACGGAAGGCGGAGCCGCCGTCACGAGCCGTGGCGCCTCCTGAACGCGCGGGGCTTCGCCCGCATGGGCCGTCTCCTGCGGGGCAGCCTCGGGCGACTTGCGCAGCCGCTCGATCGCTGCGCGGGCGAGATCGTTGGCGTCAGGGGTCGCGCCAGTCGACGCCGGAGCCTGAGTGGTCTCGGAGGCCGGTGCAGTAACGACCGGGGCACTGGCGGCCTGGGCAGGCGTTGCCTTGGCCATGGCCTTGCTGTCGCGGGAAGGCGTTGGCCGGCCGCGCGGCGTGGCGGGAGCGGCGGCGGTCTCGGCGTCAGCGGGCTTGGTCTCGGTCGGCTGGTCAGCGGCCTTGTTGTCAGCCGGCTTCTCGGCCGCCGGCTTGTCCGTCACGGTCTTCTCGGAAATGCCCTTCTCGGAGATGCCCTTCTCGGAAATGCCCTTGGCCTTCACTCCGGGCGCGGGGAGATTCGCGACCTCGGCAGGCTTGGCATCCTTCTTGGTCTGGGCAGGGGCAACCGCGGCAGCGGGAGTGTCGGGGGCCGGCCGGGCGTTGATGTAGTGATTAACGATGTACGCCCCGATGATCGTCGCGAGCACCGAGGGGAAGATATCCATGGAGATTTTAGTCAGGTATTTCAGCATTCCGGCCACTCCCCACACGGTCTGATGCGGGAACTTTGAGGCAATAGTAAGGGATCAACTGCGACGGATCGGTGGCAATTGGCAAGCCACTTTTACGGTTTCAGCTCGACTTCAAGGAACACGATCTCTGTTGCAGTTTCGTTAAGCACGTCGTGCGCGACACCGGCCTTGCGGAAGTAGGACTTGCCCGCCGAAAGCTGCGCCTTGGAGCGCTCGCCAGTAGGTGCCACGATGGTCATCTCACCCGCGGTGACGGGAACAATCACGTAGTCCATCCCGTGAATGTGATGACCGGTGGCGCCGCCGGGCGGGAGCCGCCACTCGGTGACCCGGACCTCGTCGTTGTCGACCTGAACCTCGGATTTGGCGGCCAGCATTCCCGTTCCCCCAACAAAAGCGCGATGATTCGTCATCGCGCTTTAGGTTGTTGTTTGCGCATGATCTTTTCGGAAAACCGCTTCACACTTTGCGCTAACGCGGCCCTCCGGGTCCGGATCATGCTTATGGCACGAAGACCATGAACACGTAGACGGCAAATACCACCATATGGACCAGTCCGAACAGGACGTTGGTTCTGCCGGTGCCGAAGGTCAGCATGCTTAGGAAGAAGGTCAGGAGCAGCAGGACGCTGCCCTGGGGGCTGAGGCCGAGCTCGAGCTCCTTGTCGAGTGCATAGGTGGCGATGCCGACCGCCGGGATCGTCAGCCCGATGGTCGCGAGCGAGGAGCCCAGCGCCAGATTGATGCTCTTCTGGAGGTCGTTCTTGCGCGCAGCGGCAATCGCTGAGACGCCCTCGGGCAACAGGATCAGGAGCGCGACGAGCAGGCCCGCGAACGCCGGCGGCGCACCGATCCTGGCTGCGACCGCGTCGACCACCAGCGAGAACTTCTTCGCCAGCAGCACCACGGCCAAGAGCGAGATCAGGAGCAGCACGACGCTGAGCAGGAACAGCCCGCCCGACAGATGGGCCTCACCGCCCTCGCCTTCCGCGGCCTCGTTGACGAAGTAATCCCGGTGCAGGACGGTCTGGGTGTAGAGGAACACGCCGTAGAGCGCGAGCGTGACGACGTCGACGAAGCCGAGCTGGATCGACGAGTAGAACGGTCCCGGCGTGGTGACCGTGTAGTTCGGCATGATCAGCGTGATGGTCGCGAGCGCAAACAGCACGCTGAGATAGACGTTGGCGCCGGAGACTTGAAAGCCCTGTTCGCGATAGCGCAGGCCGCCGATGAACACGCAGACGCCGACCAGCCCGTTGCAGACGATCATGACGACCGCGAACACGGTGTCGCGCGCCAGCTCCGGGGCCGGCTTCTCGCCCAGCATGATCGTGGTGATCAGCGCCACCTCGATGATCGTCACCGCGAGCGTCAGCACCAGCGTTCCATAGGGCTCGCCGACCCGTTCGGCGATCACTTCGGCATGATGAACGGCCGCGAACACCGTGCCGAACAGGATCACCAACAGGACAATTGCGAAAACGAAGCCGCCGGGCGACAGCGTGAATGTGTAGTCCGCCGCCGTCACGGCAACGAACAACAGCACGGCCAGCGCGGGAAAGATCCAGGCCGACCGGGGCATCGGGCTATGCGCGCTCATCAATGTCTTCCAGTTGCGTCACCCGAGACGTACCAAATCGGCCAGCAGATTCAATGCCAGTGCAGGATCGGCGCAACCGGCAGGATGGTGAGCAGCAGGAACAGCGGGATCAGCACCGCGCCCGCGCGCAACAGATAGCCGAAGAAGCTCGGCATCTCGATGCCGCTCTCGTTCGCAATGCTGCTCACCATGAAATTCGGCGCGTTGCCGATATAGGTGAGCGCCCCCATGTAGACCGCCCCCATGGAGATCGAGGCAAGCGTGCCGGAGAGCTCGTTCATCAACACCTGCGGATCGCCGCCGGCGAGCTCGAAGAACAACAGGTAGGTCGGCGCATTGTCGAGGAAAGCCGACATCAATCCGGTGAACCAGAAATAGGCCACCTCGCGCGGGCTCCCGTCCGGCGCCGTCACCGCCGACAACAGCCAGGCGAACGCACCGTGATGGCCGGCATCGAGCATGGCGATGACCGGAATGATGGCGACGAAGATTGCCGCAAAGAGCTTTGCGACCTCGCGGATCGGCTCCCAGGTGAAGCCATTGGCCTGCCGGTGCTCGTCGGGCGTCAGCCACACCGACAGACCCGCAATCGCCAGCAGCACCACATTGCGGACGATGCTCTCCAGCTCCAGCCTGGTTCCGAGAATGTCGAACGCGATGCCCGGTTTCCACATCGCCGACACGAGCAGGCTCGCGACGATGGCGGCGATCAGCGGGAGATTGATGAGGCCGCGGAGCCTCAGCGGCTCTCCGGGTCCTGTGCCGGTGGACAACGGCTCGCCGCGAAACCGCCAGACATCGACGACGACGAAGATCGCGAGCAGGAATCCCGCAACGATCGCCGTCTGGAGCCAGAGATTCCGCGTGGTCCAGAAGAAGTCGACGCCATGCAGGAAGCCGACGAACAGCGGGGGATCGCCGAGCGGGCTCAGCGCGCCACCGACATTGGCGACCAGGATGATGAAGAAGATGACGACATGGGCGTTGGTGCGCCGCTGTCGATTGGCGCGGATCAGCGGGCGGATCAGGATCATCGCAGCGCCCGTGGTGCCGACGACGCTGGCCATCAGCGTACCCAGCGCGAGGATGCCGGTATTGACTCCCGGCGTGCCCTTGATGTCGCCGCTGATGAGGATGCCGCCGGCCACGACATAGAGCGAGAACAGCAGCACGATGAAGCCGAGATATTCGGCAAGCATGGCGTGAACGAGCGCGCCCAGCGTCGCCATGCCGCCTGCGAGCCAGACCAGCGAGATGAGCGCCAGCACCGACCAGGCGGCGGCGATCTTGCCGTAATGGTGATGCCAGAACTTCGGAAAGAAGAGCGGCCCGAGCGCGATCGACAGCAGGAGGCCGGCAAACGGCAGCGCGTAGGGCCAGCGCATCGCCGCGCCGTCGAGCCCGGCCGCGGCAGAGGCCTGCTGCGGCAACAGCGCGAAGATCAAAGCGATGAGCGGACCCACGCATCTCGGGACGAGGCGTCTAGGATGCAATGAAGTGCCTCGCCGTTTCGATCGCACCGAAGGAATCGAGATTATCGTGTCCGCCGCCCGGAAAGCGTACGAACTGTTTTGGCTCGTGCGCGAGCGCGAACAGACGCTCTCCGAAGACAATGGGAATGACAAGGTCATTGGCGCCATGCATGATCAGCAGCGGCACCGTGACGCGCGCAATCCGCTCGTCGGAGCGAAACCGATCGCGCATCAGGAGGCGGACCGGAACGAACCAGAATGCCGACGCAGCGACGTCGACCGTCGAGGTGTACGGCGCTTCCAGGATCAATTTGCCTATCGGATGCTCGGATGCAACCGCGACGGCCACGCCGCTCCCAAGCGAGAAGCCCCAGACGACGATCCGTTCCGCCGCATAGCGCGCGGTGGTGAAGGCATAGGCGGCCGCGGCATCGCGCAGCAGGCCCTGTTCGCTCGGCGCACCGCCGGAGCCGGCATAGCCGCGATAGGACAGCGCGACGAGGCCGGTGCCGTCAGCCGTCATCGCCCTGAAGCGGCTGACGAGGCCGGCAAGAAAATCGCCATTGCCGGGGAAGAAGAGGATCACGGGACGGCCAGGCTTTGCCGGCACGTGCCAGATGATGACCTTTTCGCCGTCCGATGTCGTGAGCACGTGCTCTTCCGCCTCGGGAAAGCCTGCGGCATCAGGCAGCGTTCGACCGACCGGCGGGATCGGGAACAGCATGTCGCGCTGCCTCACATACAGCACGACGAGACCGGCGAGATAGCCGGTCGCGATGACGATCGCGATCCACTTCAGGAATGTCATGGCTGCACAGCCGATCCTTAGCTCAAGCCTTGCGACGGCTTCGCAGCAATTTCAGGACGTCGGACCGTATGCTTGCCGGAATCTCGCGGCAACCGCACGCCGCCCTGTGGGCCACGTGCCATTCGATGCGCTGCGCCCGCGTCGCCGCCTTGAGTGTCGCTTTGGGCGGCATGCGATGGGACCGGTGCCATTCCTTGTTGATGGCCACCGTCCGCTCCTAGCGCGTTGTTACATCGCCTTGACGATGTTCTCGGTGACCTTCTTGGCGTCGCCGAGCAGCATCATGGTGTTGTCGCGATAGAACAGCGGATTGTCGATGCCGGCGTAACCCGAGGCCAGCGAGCGCTTGATGAACATCACCGTGCCCGCCTTCCAGACCTGGAGCACCGGCATGCCGTAGATCGGCGAGGTCTTGTCCTCTTCGGCGGCAGGGTTGGTGACGTCGTTGGCGCCGATCACGAAGGCGATGTCGGCCTGCGCGAATTCGGAGTTGATGTCCTCGAGCTCGAACACCTCGTCATAGGGCACGTTGGCTTCGGCCAGGAGCACGTTCATGTGGCCGGGCATGCGGCCCGCGACCGGGTGGATCGCGTACTTCACCTCGACGCCTTCCTTCTTCAGCATGTCCGCCATCTCGCGCAACGCGTGCTGGGCCTGCGCCACCGCCATGCCGTAGCCGGGCACGATGATGACCTTGGAAGCATTCTTCATGATGAAGGCGGCATCGTCGGCCGAACCGAGCTTCGCCGGCTTCTGCTCACCGGTCGCGCCGCCGGCCGCCGCGGTCTCGCCGCCGAAGCCGCCGAGGATGACCGAGATGAAGGACCGGTTCATCGCGTGGCACATGATGTAGGACAGGATCGCGCCGGATGAACCGACCAGCGCGCCGGTGATGATCAGCGCGGAGTTGCCGAGCGTGAAGCCGATGCCGGCCGCGGCCCATCCCGAATAGGAGTTCAGCATCGAGATCACGACCGGCATGTCGGCGCCGCCGATCGGGATGATCATGAGCACGCCGAGCGCGAGCGCCAGGATAACGTTGAGCCAGAAGAATACCGGGCTGCCGGTGACCACGAGCCCGACGATGCAGGCGACCAGCGCGACCGCGAGCGCGATGTTGATGACATGCCGCGCCGGAAGGATGATCGGCGCGCCGCTCATGCGGGCCGACAGCTTCAGGAACGCGATCACCGAGCCGGTGAAGGTCAGCGCGCCGATGGCGACGCCGAGCGACATTTCGACCAGGCTCTGGGTGTGGATGTTGCCGGGAGTGCCGATGTCGAAGGCTTCCGGCGCATAGAACGCGCCGGCGGCGACCAGCACCGCGGCCATGCCGACCAGCGAGTGGAAGGCCGCGACCAGCTCCGGCATCGAGGTCATCGGCACGCGGCGTGCGATGACCGCGCCGATCGCGGCACCAATGGCGATGCCGACGATGACGAGCAGCCAGGCAAGGCCGTCGGCCGGCGGATGGTTGGCAAGCGTGGTGGCGACCGCGATCGCCATGCCGATCATGCCGAACAGATTGCCCTGGCGCGAAGAGGCCGGGCTCGACAGCCCGCGCAGTGACAGGATGAACAGCACCCCCGCCACGAGATACAACAATGCAGAGAGATTGGCGTTCATCTCAGGTCCCCATCTATCCCATCAGCCCGAGGTGGCCGCTTACTTGGCCTTCTTCTTGTACATCGCCAGCATGCGCTGGGTGACAAGGAAGCCGCCGAAGATATTGATGCAGGCAAAGATCAGCGCGACGAAGCCGAAGCCCCGCGCCCAGCCCGAGCCGCTCGACACATTCGCAACGCCGCCCGCGAGCAGCGCGCCGACCACGATCACCGAGGAGATCGCGTTGGTGACGCTCATCAGCGGCGTATGCAGCGCCGGGGTCACCGACCACACCACGAAATAGCCGACGAACACCGCCAGCACGAAAATCGACAGCCGGAAGATGAAGGGATCGACGACCTGTGCGACATGCTCCATGGTTTCTCTCCTCTAGGCTTTCGGCTGGAAGTTCGGGTGGATGACGGCGCCGTCCTTGGTCAGCGCGGTCGCCTTCACGAGCTCGTCGTCCCAGTTCACGGCAAGCTTCTTCTCTTTCTTGTCGATCATGGTCTCGATGAAGGAAAACAGGTTGCGCGCGTAGAGGCCGGAGGCCGACGCGGCGACGCGGCCGGCGACATTGGTGTAGCCGACGATCTTGATGCCATCGAGATCGACGACCTCGCCCGGCTTGGCGCCCTCGACATTGCCGCCGCGCTCGACGGCGAGGTCGACCAGCACCGAACCCGGCTTCATCGACTTGACCATCTCCGCACTGACGAGCTTCGGCGCGGGCCGGCCCGGGATCAGCGCCGTCGTGATCACGATGTCCTGCTTCTTGATGTGCTCGGCGGTCAGCGCGGCCTGCTTGGCCTGGTACTCCTTGGACATTTCCTTGGCGTAGCCGCCGGCGGTCTGCGCGTTCTTGAACTCCTCGTCCTCGACGGCAAGGAATTTGGCACCGAGCGATTCGACCTGCTCCTTGGTGGCAGGGCGCACGTCGGTCGCGGTAACGATGGCGCCGAGACGGCGCGCGGTCGCGATCGCCTGGAGGCCGGCGACGCCGACGCCCATCACGAACACTTTTGCGGCGGGCACGGTGCCGGCCGCGGTCATCATCATCGGGAAGGCGCGACCGAAGGCTTCGGCGCCCTCGATCACGGCACGGTAGCCGGCAAGGTTCGCCTGCGACGACAGCACGTCCATCACCTGGGCGCGCGTGATGCGCGGCATCAGCTCCATGGCGAAGGCAGCGATACCGGCATCGGCCATCGTCTTCAGCGCGGTGTCATTGCCGTAGGGGTCCATGATGGCGACGACCAGCGCGCCGCGCTTGTACTGGCCAAGCTCGGACGCCTCGGGGCGCTTCACCTTGATGATGATGTCGGCATCAGCAAGCGCATCGGCACTGACGGTGGCACCGGCGGCGGTGTAGTCGGAATCGAGCAGGCCCGACTTGACGCCGGCACCGGGCTCGACGGCGATCTCGGCGCCCAGAGCCTTGAACTTCTTCACCGTATCCGGCGAAGCGGCGACCCGCGGCTCGGACGGATCGATTTCCTTGGCAACGGCAATCTTCATGGGCCCTCCGGCGGCGCGGGAAAGCGCGCACGCGAACTTAGCGTTACTCCCGCAACGTTGGATACCGGTTTTAGAACCGGCTTGGATGCAAATTTTCTGAGCAACCGCCGCCTTTGGCGGTGCAGCCGACGATGGATCAGGTCAGGAAGATCGCCATCAGGATGACGATGAGCGCGACCGTGGCCGTGCCATACTTCACCAGCTTGATGAAGCCCTCATAGGTCTGCTCGTGGGCAACGTAGTCGTTGCCGTCGGCGGTGGTGTACGCCACTTCGCTATGGTCAGCCATGGATGTCCCCAGTCGAAAGTCGAATTCCCGGCTGGCATTACCGCAATCCGCCGGGCAGGGCAACGGCACAGCTGCGCAGTTTTCCCGCAAATCGGCTCATTTGGAATCCTGATTGTCGGGACCGGGGAAGACGGCCGCCGCCTAGCCCTGATCAAGCGCGGTGACCATGACGGGCGCAATTTGAGGCTGCTGCACCGGCAAGCCGAGCGCCCCGCGGACGGCGTCGATCGCCGGCTCGCCGACGTCGGTAAATCTGGCTGTGCGGGGATCGACGCCGGACCCGACCGCCACGGGATTGTCGCCGCACAGGAAGCCGTGGGTCATGTGGAACCCGAGCGCGCGGTAGACCTCGAACTGCTCCTCGGAGAAGAACTGATCGCCCGTGGTCTCGTGCGGGAAGGTGGCGTGGCGCCGCGCATAGTCGCGAATGTAGTCGTTCTCGTCACCGGTCAGGGACGACTTGATGTAGACGAGAAAACCTTGGTCGCCGCCGCCATAGTCGATCGTGCCGATCGCGACGTGAACGTCATCCTGCGGCCCATCATCACGCCGATGCTGACAAGGGGGCGGCTCGCCGCTGGTATTGCGCGCCATCAACGCACGCGTGCGCTCGCGGATCGGCGTCCACGGCAGATCGATCCTGACGCCGAGATCGATGCGGGCGTAGCGCTGCAGCGTCATCAGCGAAGCAAAATTCATGGGCGTGTCCGCCTCTGCGTCCACGGCGACGATCACTCTGCAACGCCGGCGCAACAGCTCGTAGACGCCGAGATTTTCGATGTGCCCACCGTCGGTGAGATAAACCCCATCGCTGTTCTCGTAGAGGCGACCGGAGATTTCGGACCAGAAATAGAGCGGCGAGAAACGATGGAACGAGCGCGCATTCACGTAACGCGGATTCCGCAGCCAATAGCCGAGCCGTACGTTGAGAAGGGCGAGCGTCGGCGTCAAAGCCTTGATCGAGCTCGATCCCATGTTGGAGGATGCTGCAGCTCCCGAGATCGCCATGGCGGTAGCAAGGTCGAGACTTTGCTCGACTTTCTCGAGGGCCAGGGTCGTCGCGTATCCGGTCGCCTCGCTGCCGACGTTGCGCGGCGAAAACACGAAGAAGTCGGCATTGCGGCCGCGCCTGTTGGCGAAATCCGATCCCTGGATGTTCAGCGCGGTGTTGATCAGGTGGTAGGGCGCGCTCAGCTTCGGCCCGGCATTCGGGTCGTCGGCGTTGGCGACGGCATAGAGGTCGCTCAGCTTCATGCGGTCGAGCGGCTTGAAATCGCGGCCCTGGTCGAGACTGGCTTCCGCGCGCGCGATATCGCCGTCGGCGGACCGGGTCGGATCGAACAGGAACGCCTTGCTCAGCCGGTCACGGTAGAGCCTGTGCAGTGAGTTCGCGTTCGGCGTCAGAAGCAACGAGACGATCAACAGCAAGGCGCCCGTCAAGACATACAGGATGACCATCGGCAGACTGAAGGAATAAGCAAGCTCTGAAGCCTTCCCCTGGAACTGGCTAGGGAATTGTGCGTGGAAGATGTCGCCCACCCGCTTTGCGGCGGACAGCAGCCATCCGGGGGCGTGCCAGGTCGGCGTCAGCCGCTCCGTGTCATCCACAACGCGGGGCGCTGCCTTCGGTTTGATTTCGGCGGACAAGGTCCCGGAATCTGCGTCGAACTGGATTTTGCCGGCGAGGCTTCCCTGCGAGGAAGCGGCCGACCTGGCACTGACGAGGCATTCGCGCTGGGTGGGGGACGGTGGGCATCGTTCGAACAGGTCATTGGCGATACCCCAGTACGACAAATACAAGTACGCGACCCAGATGATCAGAGGCAACGCCAGGCCTGCGATCCAGAGTGCGGCCTTGGCGACGATTGCAAGCACCAGCGATCCCCACTGCGAGGACACGCCGTTTCCCTTCAGGAGCTCGGCGAACTGCTGCCGGAAAGCCGTGACGAACACGCCGATCGGCGCGGCAATGGCTGCGAGCGACTTGATCCAGGTGATCGTAGCGCCGGCAACCGGCCCGCCGATCACGCTGCTATCGGCCGCATCGAACATTTCGCGCAGCATGAAGGGCTGAAATTCGAAGAAGGCGTTCACTGCCAGCACCACGAGGAAGGTTGCGCCTGCGCTTGGCAGGTGCGAGCGGAATTCCTGACGCTTCTCCGGACTGGCAAATGATCGGACAACTGCCCAAATGAAGAATAGGACGACCCCGAGAATCCCGATCGCCAGCGTCAAAGCGAAGTTCTTCACCTGAAGCAGGCGGGCGAAGTCGCAGGCGACGCCGACGAGGAGCGCGATGCCGGCGAGATAGGCGAATACGATGCTTGGCCCGCTTCCCCTCTCGGACCGAGAACTCAGATAGGTCAGCCCGCTACAGGCAAGCAGGATCAGCGCGAGAACGGCGCCGACAGTCGTAAACCCGTAACGGTTCACGATGCTGAAATCGTGCAGCTCACACAATTTGTCATCGCTGATGGCGACGCCGAACAGGGTCGCGACTGTCAGGCAATGACGCGTCGGCGTCGACCAGATCGTGACCGCAGCCAGCATCAGGACGATCGGCAGGGTGAGGCCGATATTGGCGATCAACCCGCGCACCACGATCGCTATCCCGGTCAGGAGATCGCGCACGCCGGCGGGGATCAGATAGTTGGAGTAGTTCCTGATGTGCCCGACCGACGGCGTATCGCTGATCTCGCAGGCGGTCGCCGTGTCGCCCGCCGGCCGTTCTCCGAAAACAAAGCGTCTTGCGACGGTCATCGTCGCACCGAGCGAGGTGCCGATATATCCGCCGCCCGATACGGTCGACAAATAGTCGATCCGGCCGAACAGGTTGTGATGGTTCAGCGCCTGGAGAACGCCGAGACAGAGGGCCGAGGAGCGGATCCCGCCACCGGACAGGGCGAGGCCCGTGACGTCGAGCATCTGGCAGGGTTGCAGATCGTCGATCCGGAGCTGGCGCGTGCCCTCGCGACGCGTGTTGATGGCTTCGATCTCGTCGCGAACGATCCGGTCATGCTTTTCGCACCAGGGCCTATCGTCGGCGGATGCGGCTTTCCGGGCTTCTAGCGGGGCAGTCGACTGGACCTGATCAAGCATGCTCTCCCCCAACGGTAGAGCGATAAGCAATCACTGGTTGTAAAATGGACTTTGAAAACCTTATACGAATTAGTCTTGCCGCCCGCGCGAACGTTCAATCCCACGTAGCAGGGTCTCCAGACCTGTCTCGAAGGTCGCCTGGAAATGCGCGGGCTGAAAAAGAAAAAAGAGGGCGCGAAGGCTGCAAGATGCGCTGAACTGCAGGGCAATGACGTCGTTCGAGACCGGTTCCACCGAGACGGGAGGCACCTGCGGCACTGCGTCCACGAGCTCATAGCCGAGCTCGCGAAAAAATGTCGCAGCCATGAGACGCGGACCAATCCCGTTGAGAGGGCTGACGCGGCCAGGCCGCTTCAGCCCATCGCCTCCAGCTCGTCGATCATGCCGGCGATGACGCTCAGGCCGCCGTCCCAGAACTTGGGATCCTTGGCATCGAGCCCGAACGGGCGCAGCAGCTCGGAATAATGCTTGGTGCCGCCGGCAGCGAGCATGTCGAGATAGCGCTCGGCAAAGCCCTCAGCGGCATTCTCGTAGACCGCATAGAGCGAGTTCACGAGGCAGTCGCCGAACGCATAGGCGTAGACATAGAACGGCGAATGGATGAAGTGCGGGATGTACATCCAGTAATTCTCGTAGCCCGCCTTGATCTCGATCGCGGGACCCAAGCTTTCGCCCTGCACCGAAAGCCAGATCTCGCCGAGGCGGGTCGCGGTGAGCTCGCCATTCTTGCGCTCGCTATGCACGGCGCGCTCGAACGAATAGAACGCGATCTGCCGCACCACGGTGTTAATCATGTCCTCGACCTTGCCGGCGAGCAGCGCCTGGCGCTGTTTTGCATTCTTGGTCTGTGCAAGGAGCCGCTTGAACGTGAGCATCTCCCCGAAGACGCTGGCGGTCTCGGCCAACGTCAGCGGCGTCGGCGCCATCAGCGCGCCGTTCCTGGCCGCCAGCACCTGGTGCACGCCGTGGCCGAGCTCGTGCGCAAGCGTCATCACGTCGCGCGGCTTGCCCTGATAGTTCATCAGCACGTAAGGGTGCGCCGACGGCGTGGTCGGATGCGAGAAGGCGCCCGGCGCCTTGCCGGGACGGACCGGCGCATCGATCCAGCGATCGCTGAAGAAGCGCTCGGCGATGTCGGCCATCTTGGGCGAGAAGCCGCGATAGGCCGTCAGCACCATGTTCCTCGCCTCGGGCCAGGCAATGGTGTCGGTCGCGGCAAAGGGCAGCGGCGCGTTGCGATCCCAATAGGCGAGCCGCTTCTTCTTGAACCAGCGCGCCTTCAGTCCGTAGTAGCGATGCGACAGTCTCGGATAGGCCGCGCGCACCGAGGCGACCAGTGCATCCACCACCTCGCGCTCGACGCGGTTGTTCAGATGGCGGGAATCCGCGACGTCCTTGAAGCCGCGCCAGCGGTCGGAGATGTCCTTGTCCTTGGCAAGCGTGTTGGTGATCAGCGCGAAGGTACGCTCATTGGCCTTGAAGGTTTTTGCCAAGGCTTCCGCCGCGGTCTTGCGCTTGGCGCCGTCGCGGTCCTGCAGGAGATTCAGCGTCGGCTCGATCGCAAGCTCTTTGGCGCCGACCTTGAAGCGCAGGCCGGAGATGGTCTGGTCGAACAGCCTGTTCCAGGCCGAATAGCCGGTCTGCGCCTTTTCCAGGAAGAGCTGCTCGAGCTTGTCGTCGAGCTGATACGGCTTCTCCTTGCGCAGATCCTCGATCCAGGGGCGGTAATGCGCGAGCTCGGAAGCCTGCATCGCGCGGGTCAAAATATCGTCATCGATCCGGTTGAGCTCGAGCGCGAAGAACAGAAGATGGGTGGAGGCGGCCGTCAGCCGCTCCGACACGTCGCCGTAAAACTTTGAAATCTTGGGATCAACACTGTCGCCGGCATGCACGAGCCCGGCAAAGGAGCCGAGCCGGCCGGCGAGATCGTCGATCGCCTCGTAACGCCGCACGGCCTCCGCGAGCCATTTTCCGCCATCTTCCTTTGCTGTCCCTGTCGCGAGCTTGCCCTTGTAGTCGGTCTCGAACGCGACGCAATCGGCATCCATCTTCTCCAGATCGCGCGCCACTTCCGGCGCGGTGATCCCGGAATAGAGATCGGCGAGGTTCCACTCCGGAAGCTTGCCGGCTTTGGTTGGAGCTTTGCCGGAGGGTTTTGCTTTGGCGGTGGCTTTTCTGGTGTTCGGCTTGCGGAGAACAGACGTGCTAGAAGCGGGCTTGTTAAGAGCGGACTTGTTAAGAGGGGACTTGAAGCGCGAAGTCATTGTGCTGGAAACCTGTGTTCAACGTTCGCAATGGATGGGGTCAGCAAGGTTTAAGAGTGCGTTAATCGGCTTCGGCCAGAGTGCCCCGATTCGAGACAGATAGTTGTAGCGTGCGGGGAACACCATGGCTGCCAGTATTTTGATTGCCGATGACGACGCCGTCGCGCGCCGCCTGGTCGAGAACATGGTGCAGAAATGCGGCTATGAAACGATCATCGTCGATTCCGGCGATGCCGCGCTGGCCGCCCTCACCGCCCCCGACGCACCGGCGGTCGACGCCGTCATCCTCGATCTCGTGATGCCCGGCCTCGACGGTATGGGCGTCCTGGCAAAGATCCGCGAGGCGGGCCTCAGCGTGCCCGTCATCGTACAGACCGCGCATGGCGGCATCGACAACGTGATCTCGGCGATGCGTGCAGGCGCGGCCGACTTCGTGGTCAAGCCGGTCGGCATGGAGCGGCTCCAGGTCTCCTTGCGCAACGCGCTCAACGCGTCCGCGCTGAAGGGCGAATTGCAGCGCATCCGGCACAGCCGCGAGGGCCGGCTGACGTTTTCCGACATCATCACGCGCAGCGACGCGATGGCGCATGTGATGCGTGCCGCGCAGAAGGCGGCAAATTCTTCGATTCCCGTCCTGATCGAAGGCGACTCCGGCGTCGGCAAGGAGATGTTCGCGCGCGCCATCCATGGCAGCGGCGAGCGCAAGGCAAAGCCGTTCGTCGCGGTCAATTGCGGCGCGATTCCCGACAATCTCGTCGAATCGATCCTGTTCGGCCATGAGAAGGGCGCCTTCACCGGCGCGACCGAACGGCACGCCGGCAAATTCGTCGAGGCCCATGGCGGCACCCTGTTTCTGGACGAGGTCAGCGAGCTGCCGCTGACCGCGCAGGTCAAGCTGTTGCGCGCGCTGCAGGAAAGCGCGGTCGAGGCCGTCGGCGGCCGCAAGCCGGTCAAGGTCGACGTCCGCATCATCTCCGCGACCAACCGCAAGCTCCTGGACCGGGTGAAGCAGGGCCACTTCCGCGAGGACCTGTTCTACCGCCTTCACGTGCTGCCGCTGACGATCCCAAGCCTGCGCGCGCGGCGCGAGGACATCCCGCATCTCTTGCGGCATTTCCTGGCGCGGTTCGCTGCCGAAGAGAACCGCCCGATCACCGGCATCAGCGGCGAGGCGATGGCGCATCTCGCCACGCTCGACTGGCCCGGCAACATCCGCCAGCTCGAGAACGCGGTCTATCGCGCGGTGGTCATGAGCGAGGGCGACCAGCTTGGTCTGGACGATTTCCCGCTGCTCGCCGGGCATCCGCATCAGATGAGCGACGCCCCGACGGCCCCGCTGATCCTGGAGCCGGTCGCGTCCACAGTCCCCGCCATGATCTCAGGTAACGAAATACCGATCGCCCCGTTGCCTGCCGCCGGCTCGCTCGCGATGCTGACCAGCACCGGAGAAGTACGGCCCCTGGAGGAAATGGAAAACGAAATCATCCGCTTCGCGATCTCGCATTACCGCGGACAGATGTCGGAGGTCGCGCGCCGCCTCAAAATTGGCCGCTCCACGCTCTACCGCAAACTCGACGAAGCCGGAGTCCAAGGACATGGCGGCAAAAGCGGTGAGGAGACGCACTGAGCGGGCTCGCGCAACGACGTTCTCTATTGTGGCCCAAACGGAGCGCAAGTCCTTCGCATTGCGTACGATTTGAACCGTGACCGGGAAGTGACAGACAAAGGGAAAAGCGCGTGGCAGAAGCGCACAATCCGTTGCCAAGAGGCTTCCTTGAAGTCAGTTTGTCGTGAGTTGTCCCGGGTAGCGCTGGCTGCAAAAACGGGGCCTGTATATCGTCTGCGTACGTATAGAGAGTCGTGGCGTGCAGGCGTGCAACTTTCGAGAAGCCGGCGCGGTTAGCCGAAGCTCATAGACGATAACGAAGCTGCTCCAAGAGGGGCAGTTCACCCGGGGTGCGACACAATGCGTGACTGTTTGAACCACCGTGCAGGCTTCGACCGCGTGCTGATGACGGTCGCGGCGACCTTCCTCACGGTGTCCGCCACTTCGGCCCTGGCCCAGGACCAGGCGCGCAGCAGCGCCGCGGAGCTCGCGATCGAAGCCGCGATCCCGCGCCCCGAACCGGCCAACGTCCCGCCGCCGACCGCCGCCGACATCAAGCTCGACACCACGGCCACGGTGCAGGAGCCGGCCAAGGACGCGACCAGCAAGGAGCCCGTGAAGGCGGAAGCCACAACGGCGCCCGAGAAAGTAGAGACCAAACCTTCCGACGTCGCCACGACGCCCGCCACTGAGGCGCCGAAGAGCGAGACGGCGAAGTCCGAACCCGCCAAAACTGAACCGACGAAAACCGAGGCTGCGACCGCGCCGGCCGCTCCCGCGGCGCCTGCGACCGCTGCAGCACCAGCCGAGCCGCCGAAGGATGTCGCCAAGGAGCCGGCCTCCGAGCCGGTGAAGGCCGCGAGCAACGTTCCCGCCGCCGACCAGCCGGTTGCCGACAAGATCAAGGACGCGCTCAGCGCCAAGAGCTCGCGCTATTTCGATCGCAAGAACGAGCGCGCCGCCGTCGAGAAGTTTTACGGCGGGCGCGACTTCGCGCCGGTCTGGACGCAGGGCGGCAGCCTCTCCGCCGCCGCCAAGGGCGTGATCGCGCGGCTGAAGGATGCGGCCTCCGACGGCCTCAACGCCGCCGACTACCCGGTACCGGATTTCGCCGCGGCCACGACGCCCGATGCGCTCGCCGAGGCCGAGCTCAAGCTCACCGCCAGCATGCTGGACTATGCGCGCCAGGCGCAGAGCGGCCGCATGCACTGGTCGCAGGTCAGCGCCGATATCCTCTATCCCGAGCATCCGATCGACCCGAGCGAGGTGCTGACCAAGGTCACGACCGCGACTGATGCGTCGGCGACGCTCGACAGCTACAACCCGCCGCAGAAGCTCTACAAGGAGCTCAAGGCGAAGCTCGCCCAGCTCCGCGGCCAGGGCGAAGGCCCGGTGATCGAGATCACCGATGGCCCGGCGCTGAAGTATACGCCGGCGCGCGGCAAGAAGCAGGCGGAAGTCGTAGTGCAGGATCCGCGCGTGCCGCAGCTCCGCGCCAAGCTCGGCATCACCGAGAACGCCAACGACGACCACTATGACGCAACGGTTGCGGAAGCCGTGCGGAAACTCCAGGACGGCGCCGAGATGAAGGCGACCGGCGTGCTCGATGCGCCGACCGTGAGGGCGCTGAACAGCCCGAAGCGCGACAAGCAGATCGACACCGTGCTCGCGAACATGGAGCGCTGGCGCTGGCTGCCGCGCGACCTCGGCGTGCCGTCGCTCGGCGACGCCTATGTCATCCTCAACATTCCCGACTACACGCTGAAGGTGATGCAGCGCGGACAGCAGGTCTGGACCACCCGCGTCGTCACCGGCAAGCCGGGCACGCACGCCACCCCGCTGCTCAGCGAGACGATGAAGTACATCACGGTCAACCCGACCTGGAACGTGCCGCCGTCGATCGTCTACAACGAATATCTGCCGGCACTGCAGCAGGACCCGACCGTGCTCCAGCGCATGGGCCTGCGCCTCGAGCAGAACCGCGACGGCTCCGTGCACATCTCGCAGCCGCCGGGTGAAGCCAACGCGCTCGGCCGCATCCGCTTCAACTTCCCGAACAAGTTCCTGGTCTATCAGCACGACACGCCGGACAAGCATCTGTTCGCTAGGGAAGACCGTGCATTCAGTCATGGCTGCATGCGGGTGCAGAATCCGGATCAGTATGCCTCGGTGCTGCTCAATATCGCGATGCCGAACGAGCACTACACGCCGGAGCGCATCCGCGGCATGTACGGCTCCAGCGAGATCGACCTGAAATTCCCCACCCCGATCCCGGTCAACATCACCTACCAGACCGCGTTCGTGGATGACGGCGGCAAGCTGCAATTCCGCAAGGACGTCTATGGCCGCGACGCGACCATGATCAACATCCTGAAGAACGGCCGCGGCAAGGACCTCGAGAACGTCGTCGCGCATTCCCAGCCGAGCTACTCGCGGCCTGCCACGACCCTGCCCTCCGGCGTCGCGGTGGCGAACAGTGGCTTCGGTGGCGGCTTTTCGTCCGGCCCGTCGTTCTTCGAGCGGCTGTTCGGCGCGCCGACCCCGCCGCCGGCTCCGGTCGGCCGGCGTCAACAGCGCGTTTTCACCCGCTGATCCCTACCAGCGGGCCTCGCGCCTAAGAATAAATTCCTCAATGAAATCAACGGTCCCGTCATCTGACGGGATCGTTTAACGTTAACCATTCTCCACCAGATCCGCCGCGAGGGGCGTTTTTTCGCCACACTCGACCGGTTAGGTCTGTACCCTGACTTGGGTTTTTCGACTTGGGTTTTCGACTTGGGTTTTCAACTTGGGATCCCTCTTGGGATTTCGTTGGGGTTGGGGGCGGGAAGGTAAACTTCAAATTAACCTTCTCGCTTTAAGAAAGCGTTCATCCTCTTTCGCGCGCTAGCGGGGTTGGCGGGAGAGTCCATTGAACGCTCGTCGACTGGGTGGGCTCATTCGTGCTGGCTGGTTTCGCACGCCAATTCGTTGCGGTGTCGTTGTCCCATGCGGGAATCAGGGCCGGATCCCGGATCGGCCTGACCTCGCTGCTTTTGCTTGCCGGCGCCGGCTCCGTTCACGATGCGACCGCGCTGAACGAGACCCGCACCCTCTCCTTCCACCATACCCATTCCGGCGAAGACCTCACCGTCACCTTCAAGCGCGACGGGCGCTATGACGAGGCCGCGCTGAAGCAGCTCAATCACTATCTCCGTGACTGGCGCAGCCAGGACGAGACCGTGATGGACCGCCACCTCTTCGATATCCTCTGGGAAGTCTATCGCGACGTCGACGGCAAGCAGCCGATCCAGATCGTCTCCTCCTACCGCTCCCCCGCCACCAACGCCATGCTCCGCCGCCGCTCATCAGGAGTGGCGCGCTTCAGCCAGCACATGCTGGGCCATGCGATGGACTTCTACATTCCCGGCGTGCCACTGGAGCAGATCCGCTTCGCGGGGCTCCGCCTGCAACGCGGCGGTGTCGGCTTCTACCCGACCTCCGGCTCGCCTTTCGTACATCTGGACACCGGCAGCATCCGGCACTGGCCGCGCATGACGCATGACCAGCTCGCCCGTGTCTTCCCGGACGGCCGTACGGTGCACCTGCCGACCGATGGCACGCCGCTGAAGGGCTATGAGCTCGCCAGGGCCGACATCGAGCGGCGCGGCAATGGCGACGACGCCGCGACGATCGGCAAGCCGGGCTTCCTGGCGGCGCTGTTCAGGGGCAAGTCGGCCCCCAGCAGCGACGAGGATGACGAGGGCGCGCCGGCCGTCAGTGCGAAGCCGGCGGCGCCGACCGTGGTTGCGGCAGCCGCGCCTGCCAAGACCACTGAGAAGACCGCCGATCCGGTGCCGACGCCGCGCGCCAAGCCGCAAGTTGCGGCCGCGCTCCAACTCGCCGCGGCCGACATGCAGGTCGTGCAGCCGGCCAAGCCGAAGGCAGCTCCTGCCGCCGACAAATCGGCTGAGGCCAAATCAACTGAAACGAAGCCGCAGACGCCCGCCGACATCATCAACGCCCGCGGCTTCTGGGATGCGCCGGCGGCTCCACAGCAGGCGACGCCGGCCCAGGTCGCGGCGCTCAGGGCACGCCAGGCGCTGGCCTCGGCGACCGATCCGCAGGCGACCGCAAGCGTTTCTTCCTCGGCCTACCAGGCGCTGGCCTATGCGCCGGCCGCCGCTTCTCCGGTTGACCGCGCCAACGTCGTCGCCGCCTCCGCGCCGATCCCGCGCGCGGGCCGCCCCAGTTCCGCGACCCGCAGCCTCGCCCAGGCGACCGAGATCAACACCGTCGTTGCGAAGGGCGCGCAGGGCATGATCGCCACCTCGACGCGACTCTCCGCCGCCAAGGGCGAGAGCATGTGGCTCAAGATCGTGATGCTGGCGCCGAGCGCCAGCCGCTCGATGTCGGTGACGCTGATGGGCGATGTCGACATGGCCGCGATGCGCGCCTATTTCGTCAAGCCCCAGGCCGTCATCGCGATGGGCTTCACGGACGATCCGATGCAGGGCATGTCCTGCGACAGCTTCTCGGGCTCGGCGACCACCAAGCTCGAGACGACGTCCTTCGTGGTGCGCACCGCCGCGCTGCGCTGATTGCTCCTCCCCACTCTCCGCAAATTCGACGTCGTCCTGCCGAAAGCCCATGGGCTTTCGGCAGGACGACGTCGGAACTATCTCCGGCCGCGGCGGTCGAGGTGATATGTGAGCGCCAGCGACAGGCAGACCGCGAGCGGCTGCTTCGCCAGCGCGCCCGCCAGCGGCAACAGCAGCGCGCGGTTCTGCCTATATTCGAACTGGTTTGGAAACCGCTCGCGAAAACTCTCGATCAGCGTTGTCTTGCAGTTGAACAGAACTGCGGCATGATCATCGGACTCCTTCACGCGACCGAGCCGGATGGTGCTGCCGCTTCCGCTTCGCTCGGTCAGATAGGACGGCTCGCCCCATTTCAGCGTCTCGGTCAGCGGACCGACGTCGTCATGCGCCTTGGCCGTTGCAAAGATCAGCTTGCGGACGTCGAGAAGTCGCCGGCGCACCAGCGGCGGAAAAGCCTCGAAGGCTCGGCTCACCTCGCGCGGTAATGGCGGCTCAGTCACGCTCCCCCCTTGATGGTTTAGGCCGGCAGGCCGGCCCCGCGAAGGCCCGTCTCGTAGCGCTGACGATCGACCTCGCGCTTATAGTGCTGGGTGGTGAGATGATTGGCTACCGAAAATGCCGGCTCGCGCTTGAGAACCTCGGCCGCGTGAGCGCCTGCCGCAACCGCATTGCCCATTTGCGCGAAGATCGCGGCCAGGAATGCATGATGAGTATGATCGGGCCGTGTGATCCGTGAAAAGGCTTCGGCGGCTTCGGCATATTTCTCGGCACAATAATAAGCACGCCCGAGATGGCTCCAGAAGCGCTCGGGGTGATAGGGGTTGAGCCGCATCGCCTTCTTGATCCAGTCGACACCTTCCTCCGGCCGGCCGAGCCAGGTCAGCAGCTCGCCCTGCTGCACCACCACGAGATCATAGTTCGGGTTGAGCGCGAGCGCCCGCTCCTGATGATAGGTGGCCCTGTCATGGTCGTCGCGGTTCAGGTTGAGCGCGGCGAGGATGCGGTGGACGTCGCTGTCATTGTCGTCGAGCGCCAGCGCCGTCTCCAGCTCGGAAGACACGTGCTGGAAAGTCAGGTCGCGATCCGCACACCAGCCGTAAACCCAGGTCTGGCCGAGGACGCATGCTTTCCAGGCATGCGCGTGGGCGTAGTTCGCGTCGAGCGAAAGCGCCCGGTCGAGCAGAGACTGCGCCTGCGCGTTGTCGTCGCGGTTCGAGCGGTGGTGCAGGATCTTGGCGGCGAGCACGCATTCATAGGCCGCCATGTTGTCGGTCGGCTTGCGTTTCGCGCGATCGTGGCTCGCCGCCTCGACGCGGCCGGGCAGCGTCGAGGCGATCGCGCGGGTCATCTCGTCCTGGATCGCAAAGATATCCTCGAGCTCGCGGTCATAGCGATCCGCCCAGATGTGCCGGTCGGTCTCGGCGTCGATCAGCTGCACGGTGACGCGCACGCGCCCTCCCGCCTTTCGCACGCTCCCTTCGACGACATAGTCGACGCCGAACTCGCGGGCGACGTCCTGCACCTTCACCGCCTTGCCCTTGTACACGAAGGCCGAGTTGCGGGAGATGACGAGTAGATCGTGGAAGCGCGACAGCTCGGTGATGATGTCTTCGGTCAGGCCGTCAGCGAAAAACTCCTGCTCCGGATCGCCGCTCATGTTGGCGAAGGGCAGCACCGCGATCGAAGGCTTCTTCGGAACGCCCGGCGCGGGGGCGGTGTCCGTCGTGCCGTCAGGCGCGTCGGCCGTCTCCTCGTGCAGCCGGACTCGGTACACGCGGATGGGCCGCACGATGTTCTTGACGTTCTGCTCGCCGAGATCGTCGAATTCGACGCCATCGAGACGCTGGCCAAGCTGATCGCGAACGGCGCTCGAGATGCAGATGCCGCCAGGTTCGGCCAGCGCCTCCAGCCGGGCCGCGACGTTGACGCCATCGCCGAAAATGTCGTTCTCGTCGACGATCACGTCGCCCAGATTGATGCCGATGCGAAACTGTATCCACCGTCCCGGCGCAACATCGGCATTACGCCGACCCATGCGGCGCTGAACCTCGGCCGCACACAGCACGGCATCGACGACGCTGTGGAATTCGACGAGCAGACCGTCGCCCGTGGTCTTGATGATGCGTCCGCGGTTGCGACTGATGACCGGATCGATGAGCTCGATCCGGTGGGTCTTGAGGCGCGCAAGCGTGCCCGCCTCGTCGGCCTCCATGAGACGACTATAGCCGACCATGTCAGCGGCGAGGACTGCGGCGAGCCGGCGCTCTGGTCCAGGCGCATCCATTGCTCGGTCCCTTCACCGAGCAGCTTAGCAGAGAAGCGGATTTTGCCTAGGTTTGGTGCGCTGCAATTGAAAGGCCGTGCCGGCCCCTCAGAGCATTCCCAGCGCCTGCATGTAGGTCTCGAGGATCGTTTCGGCCTCGGCGCGCTCGTTGGGGTCCTGCTTGCGCAGGCGCACGATGGTGCGCAGCGCCTTCACGTCGTAGCCGTTGCCCTTGCTCTCGGCATAGACGTCGCGGATGTCGTCGGAGATCGCCTTCTTCTCTTCCTCCAGCCGCTCAATGCGCTCGATGATGGAGCGGAGCTGATCCTTGGCGAATTTCGTGGCGGGCGCTTCTTCGTCGACGGCGGTAGCAATGGCCATCTCGTACTCCTGATGGAATTGGCAAGGTGAGGTAACGCCGGCGACCTCGCACCGCGCGTGCTGGTTTGACCCTTAGGTTTGGCAGCCGTTACGTCAAGGCAGCATCGCGCTCGTCCACAGCGCACCCACAAGAGATGCGGCGGAGCAGATGGTCGTGCCCCAAACCTGTGTCATTTCGGAGCGATGCAACGCATCGAGCCCGGAATCTCGAGATTCCGAGTTCGCCTTCGGCGCCCCGGAATGACGAACCTGACCGGCTCAATGCCCGGGATGGACCTTCTTCATGGCTTCGAGCTGCTCAGGCGTGGCCGTGCCCTGGTACTTCGCCTTCCAGGTCTCGTAGGGCATGCCATAGACCGCCTCGCGGCTCTCGTCCTTGCTGAGCGGCACCCCTTTTGAGTCGGCGGCGTCCTTCAGCCAATTGGACAGGCAATTACGGCAGAAGCCGGCGAGATTCATCAGATCGATGTTCTGGACGTCGGTCCGCGTCTTCAGATGCTCGACCAGGCGCCGGAAGGCCGCTGCCTCGAGCTCTGTTCTGGTTTTGTCGTCGATTGGCATGACGATGACCTCACTGTCCGGACTGACCATTTACGGACTAGGTAGGCCTTTGTCACAGATTTTGCCATATCACGGTGCAAACGAGGCCCTTGAACCGTCCTAAGGCAGTTCCCGCGCCCTACGCCAAATCGTCAATGATCTGATATAGCTTCCCGCGACTATGATCGCCGAATCTCCCGCCTTCCAGCGCCTCTCCACATGGCTCGTCCGCCTCGCCCCGGCGCTGGCGATCGCCGTGCTATGTCTGTCGACCAGCCCCGCATCGGCCGACTTCCGCCTCTGCAACAACACTTCGAGCCGGGTCGGGATCGCGCTGGGCTACAAGGACGCCGATGGGTGGACCACGGAGGGCTGGTGGAACATCTCGTCCCGCTCCTGCGAGACGCTGCTGCGGGGCACGCTGGTCGCGCGCTACTATTACATCTACGCGATCGACTACGACCGCGGCGGCGAATGGTCGGGCCAGGCCTTCATGTGCTCGCGGGACAAGGAATTCACCATCCGCGGCACCGAGGACTGCCTCGCCCGCGGCTATGACCGGACCGGCTATTTCGAGGTCGATACCGGCGAGCAGCGCGCCTGGACGGTGCAGCTGACCGACGCCAACGAACAGCCCTCGCAACAGCGGGTACCTGGTCTGCCGGGCCCGGTTGGCCCGGGTGGCGGCGTTCCGGGTTTGCCCAATAGCCCGCCGGGTGCTACGCCCCCGGGCTCTCCTGGCCTTGCGCCAGCACCCCCGCCCCCGCCTGGAAATAAGCCATGAGGCGACTTCGCCGTATCAAGATTCTCGCGACCCTGGGACCTGCCTCTTCGGACCTCGCGACGATCCGCCGCCTGTTCGAGGCCGGTGCAGACATCTTTCGCATCAATATGAGCCACACCCCGCATGACAAGATGCGGGAGCTGGTGGCGACGATCCGCAATGTCGAATCCAGCTACGGGCGGCCGATCGGCATCCTGGTCGACCTTCAGGGGCCGAAGCTCCGGCTCGGCTCGTTCGCCGAAGGAGCCGTGCAACTCCAGAACGGCCAGACCTTCACGCTGGACTCCGACAAGGCGCCGGGCGACACGACCCGCGTCTACCTTCCGCACCCGGAGATCCTGGCCGCGCTCCGGCCCGGCCATGCGCTCTTGCTCGATGACGGCAAGGTGCGGCTGATCGCGGAGCAGACCTCGAAAGAACACGCGGTGACGCGTGTCGTGGTCGGCGGCAAGATGTCGGACCGCAAGGGCGTCAGCCTGCCCGATACCGACCTGCCGGTCTCGGCGATGACCCAGAAGGACCGCGCCGACCTCGAGGCTGCGGTGACCACCGGCATCGACTGGATCGCGCTGTCCTTCGTACAGCGCGCCGATGACGTGCTTGAAGCCAAGAAGATGATCCGCGGCCGTGCCGCCGTGATGGCCAAGATCGAGAAGCCGCAGGCGATCGACCGCCTCGCCGACATCATCGAGGCCTCCGACGCGCTGATGGTGGCGCGCGGCGATCTCGGCGTCGAGCTGCCGCTGGAGCGCGTGCCGAGCCTGCAGAAGCAGATGACGCGGATGGCGCGCGGCGCCGGCAAGCCGGTGGTGATCGCCACCCAGATGCTGGAATCCATGATCCAGTCGCCGGTGCCGACCCGCGCCGAAGTCTCTGACGTCGCGACTGCCGTCTATGAAGGCGCCGACGCCATCATGCTGTCGGCCGAATCGGCTGCCGGCAAGTTCCCGGTCGAGGCGGTTTCGACCATGAACCGCATCGGCGAGGAGGTCGAGCGCGACCCGACCTATCGCTCCGTGCTCACCGCCCAGCGGCCGGACCCGGAAGCGACCGCAGGCGATGCGATCGCCGACGCCGCGCGCGTGATGGCCGAGACGCTCGACCTGCCAGCACTGATCTGCTGGACCAGCTCCGGCTCGACCGCGATCCGGGTGGCACGCGAACGGCCGAAGCCGCCGATCGTGGCGATCACGCCGAACATCACGACGGGACGCAAGCTCGCGGTGGTCTGGGGCGTGCATTGCGTGGTGGCGGAAGACGCGCGCGACCAGGACGACATGGTCAGCCGCGCCGGCCAGATCGCGTTTCGCGATGGCTTTGTCCGCGCCGGCCAGCGCGTGATCATCGTCGCCGGCGTGCCGCTCGGCATCCCCGGCACCACCAACATGGTGCGGATCGCCTCCGTCGGCCCCGAGGGCGACGCGAATATGTAACATCCCGTCTCTTTCCGGGGCGTCCGCGCAAAGCGCGGGCGAACCCGGAACCGGAGATTGTGACGCGAGATTCCGGGCTCTCGCTTTGCGCGCTCCCCGGAATGACAACTTCCACTTAAGCGCCCACCAGCGCCTTCGCCGGCAACACCGTCTGCTGCACCACGAGGCCACGGGCGCGGGCATCCATGACGCCCACGGCACGCAGCGCCAGCAGCGTGACCGTCTGCACGGCATCGCGCAGCTTGACCGGATCCTCCAGATTGTCGGGCGCGAGCGGCCCGACCAGCGCCTCGTGCAGCGCGCCGAGCAGCGCCGTTGCGGCTAGCGCGGTGTCCTGCGCCGGCAGATGACCGGCACGCACGGCGGCGTCGATCCGGGAGGCGATTTCGCCCGCGATCTCGCGCCGGCTCGCAAGCCTGGAGGCGCTGACATCGACGTCGACGGGCTCGGCCAGAATGCCCCAGGCGAGCTTGCGCTGGGAAAGCGTGTGCACCGCAACCGTGGTGACAGCGGCCGCCAGCGCCGAGGACGGACCGGGCGCGGCGTCGGCCGCCCGGCGAATCGCGGCAAGCTCGTCGCGCGACACTTCGGCGATCAGCTCGGAGATCAGGTCGGCTTTTGAGGGGAAATAGCGGTAAACCGTTCCCGCTGCGACGTTGGCCCTGATCGCGACCGGGGCGATCTGCACCGCCACCATACCGCCTTCCGCTGCCGCCTCCCGCGCCGCCGCCAGAATGGCGCTACGCCGGGCGGCGAGGCGTTTCACCACTTGATGGGTCCGCCGGTAAACCATGGCGCGCTTCCTGTCCCACGCGCCTGGCCGCCCGTTTCGGCCGAACGCTTCTTCCACTGTTTTCGCTGCAAATCGCCCCGCAAGAACTGAACAACTATTCAGAGCGGATGACAAGACCTCAAATGTGCGAGCTGACCTGCCAACTCACGAAGAGGCAAGGGACGAGGCAAGAGACGAGGCATGGCCCGGCGGGGACGCCGGCAGGTCACGCCAATCGGCGACCGCACGGGCGACGATGAGTGCGGCAACGATCAACGTCGCCGCAAGCCCGACCGGGATTTTCAGAAACGGAAAGCTCGCAAGCAGCGCAAGCACGAGGCCGAGCGCAGGAGGCTCGTAAGCACGGAAGCCATCATCATATCCGGCGCGCACAAGCCAGGCGACGGGAATGGCCAGCACCGCGAAATCATACATGTACGTGTAGGGCGAGCACAGCAGCGTGCCGGTCGCAAGCGCAGCCGCCTTCAGCGCATAAGGCACCTTGCTGCGCCAAATCAGCACGAGCCCGATCGCGACAGCAGCAGCCACCACCGCCTGCAGCACCCAGCCAAGCGTCTCGTTGCCGCCGAGACAGCGCACCATCGCGAACACGCTCTGGAGCCTCAGCCAGGATTCCGAACCTTCGGAGAGAACCGCCTTCGAGATCATCGGCATCCAATGGAAGAAGGCAACCCAACTCTCGACGCCAAAGACAAGCATCGACGCGAGCGCAATGGACACGGCAGTGATGGCCGCCGAGACGAAGACTTTCCATTCACCGCTTGCGACAAGGACGAGCGGAAACAAGATTCCGTATTGCGGCTTGTAGGTGAGAAGGCCCAGACAGATTCCAGCAAGCACCTTATGGCGCGGCAATAGATACAGCGTGCCGCCGATCAGGCTGGCGGTCAGAAAACCGTTCTGCCCGATCGCGAGATTGTCGAAGGTCGCCGGAAACGCGATCGCAAGCATGACACCGAAGCTGCGCCCGACGATCGCGCGCACCAGCGCGACATAGGGCAGCATGCTGGCGAAGGCCCAGCCCGCGAAAGCCACGGCATAGGGAAATTGCGCGAGGAAGGCGGCGACGAACAGGAACGGCGGCGGATAGTGCCAGGCGAAATAGCCGGCAAAATCCTGACCCAACACGGCGACCTCGACCTGCTTCTGCACCTGCCAGTCCCACGCCTGTATCGCGTGGCCGTCGAGTGCCAGCCTGCCGGCGGCCCACACGTTCACGAAATCGGTGGGGTTACCCAGCCCGTTCGCGTCGTAGATCCAGGAATGCGAAATATAGGCGAGCGGGAAATGCAGCAGCGTGAGGACGAGCAGCACGAGGCAGACGTTGAACAGCACGGACGGCGCCGAGCCTGGCCGCAGGCCTGACGGCGGGCTCAAGGCGAGTTCGGCCATGCTGCATTCCCCTCAAGAAAATCGCGCGCAGCGGCTGAAATGAAAGAGCCCCGGAATCCCGGGGCTCTTCGAATTCACGTCGATCGTCCGAACTTACTTCAGGCTGGACGAGATCGAGCCGAACTTGGAGTTCAGCGAGGTGCCGAGGTTATTGACCACGGTGATGATGGCCAGCGCGATGCCGGCGGCGATCAGACCGTATTCAATAGCGGTGGCGCCGGATTCATCCTTCACAAAGCGCGCAACGAGGTTCTTCATAGAGTGCTCCAAAGTGTACACAAAGGCTACAACTAGTCTGGTCTGACCGGCTTCCCAGCGCCGCGCGACCATGGAACAGACCGTAGCGACAAAGAATTGCACCGCAGTTAATTCGTCCGCGGAAACATGCAGCGGTTTGCGTGTATTCCGCGATGGTAAATCGAAATTGAAAACAATCGGTTAAATCGTCCGGAAACATACCCGCCGCATCTGTGCCGGTTTACTCGAAGTTATGACCGTCATGGTCCAATGCCGCCCGCTAAAGCGCGATGAAGCGTCATCGCGCTTTAGGTTCTTGTTTGAGCATGATCTCCGCGCAAACGCGTTCCGCGTTTGTCGCGAGGGAAAACCGCTTCACACTTTTCCGGATCATGCTTTGGAAGCCGGCAGGATCAACGTCCGGCAGAAACGACGAGGCGGAATGTCCCTCTCCTCTACCTACAGCATGGCCATGCAGAGCCGCGCGCGAGTCCTGGTGCCGCTCTGCGTCGGCGCGGGCGCCTATCTTTGCTTCCTCTTTATCGGCGACACGCTGCTCCAGGATTCCGACTCGTTCTGGCAGATCAAGATCGGCCAATGGATTCTCGATCATCGCGCGCTGCCCTGTACGGACATCTATTCCTTCACGCGGTCGGGCCAGCCCTGGATCTCCACCTCATGGCTGTCGCAAGTAGCGTTCGCGAGCTCCTATGCGCAATGGGGCTGGGCGGGACCGGTGATCCTCACGACGGTCGGGATCGCGCTCACTGTCACAATCTTCGTCTATCTGCTCGACGCGCATCTCGAGCTTCCGCGCTCGGTGCTGTTCGCGATGCTGGCGCTGGTCTTGTCGCTGCATCACCTTCTGGCGCGTCCGCACATCCTGGCGCTGCCCGTCATGGTGCTGTGGGCCGGCGTGTTGATGGCGGCCGCCGATCGCCGGAGCGCGCCGTCATGGCTCTGGCTGCCGTTGATGGCGTTGTGGGCGAACCTGCATGGCGGCTTCGTGCTGGGCCTGGCGTTGATCGGCCCGATCGCGCTCGAGGCGGTCGAGCACGCCGAGAAAGGACGACGGATCCAGCTATTCCTGCGCTGGGTGCTGTTCGGCATCGCCGCGCTGATCGCAAGCTGCGCCACGCCGTATGGCTGGAGGACGCTATGGGGCGCGACCAACATCCTCAACCTCGGCGAACTGCTGACGGTGATCTTCGAGTGGATGCCGGCGAATTTCGCCTCGTTCTCGGCGTTCGAAGGCGCGCTGCTCGGCCTTATCGCCATCGGCTTCTATCGCGGCCTCGTGCTGTCGGCGCCGCGAATTTTCCTGATCCTGTTCCTGACCTGGAGCGCGCTGACGCATGTCAGGAGCATCGAGGCATTTGCGTTCCTGGTGCCGCTCGTGCTGGCAAAGCCGCTCGGGCAATTGTCACCGCGCCCCGCACCGGACTCGGGCAATGACGAAATCTGGCCGGCTCGCTACGTCACCGTGACGGGCGCGCTGATGATCGTGGCAGCTGGCTGGACCTCGACGGTGATCTATATGGGACATCACCGCTTCGCGTTCACGATGTTTCAGACGCCCGTCGCCGCGGTCGACGTGCTCGAACAACGCAAGGTGCAGCGCATCTTCAACGCCTACCAGTTCGGAGGCTATCTGATCTCGCGCGATGTCCCGGTCTTCGTCGACGGCCGCGCCGAGCTCTATGGCGAGAAATTCGTCATGGACTTCTTCAAGGCGACCGAAGGGAAGCAGCCCGAGATTCTGCCGCGCCTGCTCGACGAATATAAGATCGACGCGACGCTGCTGGTTGCCGATGCCCCGGGCCCGCAGATCCTCGATCACCTCAAGGGTTGGAAACGGATCTATGCCGACGACATCGCGGTGATCCACGTGCGGGACGATGCGGACGGCGGGGCTGCGACGTCATCGAATTGAGGATGGAACTGTAGGGCTTGTACTTTAAATGAGATGCCGCTTCTAAAGGTGATGCAGACTTAGGTGGACGCTCCGGTCGTTTCGCCGTTTGCCCCTTGGCAGAAATCAACGTTGTGCGGTCAACATGCCCAACATGCCTTCCGAATGGCTTCGTCAGCTGCCCTATTTGGTTCACACCAATAGAGAACTCGGCCTAATGCTGAGGGGCGTCAAGCCCCTCGCATATTTCATGGAGTTCGTCGGTCGTGAGCCAGACATCTGTATTCGATATTGGCGGATGTTCGACAGGCATGTTGCCGTTGGCCACCTGATAAGACGCGAAGCGATTGGAGCATGCCCTGACCTGCCACAGCTGGAATATCGGATGCTGTTCTACGCCTTACCGGGCCACGAGTGGCGGATTGATGCCATGCTTACGCTCCTGAACGAACCCGGAGCTTGGGCCGACAACCGCGAACGGCGCTTTGGCGAATTGCTTGGCTACGAGGGGTGGCAGATCGACTATTGGCTGAAGCATCGTCCCTCGCCGGCCGACGCTTAGTTTGCTGTTGGCACCGAGCAGACATCGACAGTCCTTCTGCGAACCTCAGTTGTAGCGTGGGCAAAGCGCGAGCGTGCCAACCACTTCTGTCGCTGTTACCGAGAGATGATTGGCACGGCGCGTGCGCGCCTTTGCCCGCCCACACCTGCTCGGTTGGCTCGCAATGACCGAGTGTGAGTGACGAACTTCCTCGCTCTCGTGTCCCGGACGCGCCGCAACGCTCTTGGCGTTGCGGCGCAGAGCCGGGACCCAGAAGGCCGCGCAAACCGCCGCTGCATAGGCCCCGGCTCTGCAGCGCACCGCCGAAGGGGCGCTGCGCTGCGTCCGGGGCACGAGACCTGAGTTTCGAGCACAGCTGCACCAACACCGACAATTGCGAGCCACCCGGGCCGCGCTTCGTGCGGCCCGGGTGGCTCGCAATGACGGGGTGCCGAGTTGCCCGCGTCGCAGACCACCATCGCCAACAAAAAACGCGGCGTTGCCGCCGCGTTTTTCAATTCGATCGGCCGCTTACGATTACGCCTGCGGCTGCGGCTCCAGGCCGGGATCCGGATCGGGCCGCGGGCGCGACTTGCCGGCCGGCGGCACCGCGGAAGCGCGCGGCGTGCTCGGCTCGAGCACGGACTCGCGGTTCGGCTTCTTGCCCTTGAGGAGATCGACGATCTCATCCCCCGTCAGCGTCTCGAACTCGAGCAGGCCCTTGGCCAGCGCTTCGAGGTCGGCATGCTTCTCGGTGAGAATGCGGGTCGCCTCCTTGTAGCCCTCCTCGACCAGGCGCTTGATCTCGGAGTCGATCTTCTGGACGGTCGCCTCGGAAGCATTCTGCGTCCGCGACACCGACATGCCCAAAAATACCTCGTCCTGGTTCTCGCCGTAGGAGACCGTGCCGAGTTCTTCCGACAGGCCCCAGCGCGTCACCATCATGCGGGCAAGGCGCGTGGCCTGCTCGATGTCGGATGCGGCACCCGAGGTCACCTTCTCGCGGCCGAAGATCAGCTCTTCGGCGACGCGGCCGCCCATCATGATGGCGAGGCGCGAGGTCATCTGCTCCAGCGACATCGACAGCTTGTCGCGTTCGGGCAGCTGCATGACCATGCCGAGCGCGCGGCCGCGCGGAATGATGGTCGCCTTGTGGATCGGATCGGTCGCCGGGACATTGAGGCCGACGATGGCGTGGCCGCCCTCGTGATAGGCCGTCAGCAGCTTCTCTTCCTCGGTCATGACGAGCGACTTGCGCTCGGCGCCCATCATCACCTTGTCCTTGGCTTCCTCGAACTCCGCCTGGGTCACCATCCGCTTGTTGCGGCGGGCGGCAGTCAAGGCAGCCTCGTTGACGAGATTCATCAGGTCGGCGCCGGAGAAGCCGGGCGTGCCGCGCGCGATGGTCTTGAGGTTGATATCCGGCGCGAGCGGCACCTTGCGGACGTGAACCTTCAAAATCTGCTCGCGGCCGACGACATCCGGATTGGGCACCACGACCTGGCGGTCGAAGCGGCCGGGACGCAGCAGCGCGGGATCGAGCACGTCGGGACGGTTGGTCGCGGCGATCAGGATCACGCCCTCGTTCGCCTCGAAGCCGTCCATCTCGACCAGCAACTGGTTCAGCGTCTGTTCGCGCTCGTCATTGCCGCCGCCGAGGCCGGCGCCACGGTGACGACCGACGGCATCGATTTCGTCGATGAAGATGATGCAGGGCGCGTTCTTCTTGGCCTGCTCGAACATGTCGCGCACGCGCGAGGCACCGACGCCGACGAACATCTCGACGAAGTCGGAACCGGAAATGGTGAAGAACGGCACGTTGGCTTCGCCCGCGACCGCGCGCGCGATCAGCGTCTTGCCGGTGCCGGGGGGGCCGACCAGCAGCACGCCGCGCGGAATACGGCCGCCGAGACGCTGGAATTTGCCGGGATCGCGCAGGAATTCGACGATCTCCTGGAGGTCCTGCTTGGCCTCGTCGACGCCGGCGACGTCCTCGAAGGTGACGCGGCCGTGCGCCTCGGTCAGCATCTTGGCGCGCGACTTGCCGAAGCCCATCGCCTTGCCGGCGCCGCCCTGCATCTGGCGCGACAGGAAGATCCACACGCCGATCAGCGCGATGAAGGGCAGCCAGGAGACCAGCAGCGAGACGAACCACGGCACGTTGTCGCCGGGCGCCTTCGCGGTGATCTGGACCTTGCTGTCGTAGAGGCGCTTCACCAGCGTCGGGTCGTTGGGGGCATAGGTCTGGAAGCTCGAGCCGTTGGTGAACGTCCCGTGAATCTCCGGTCCCTGGATCACAACGTCGCGCACATTGCCCCGATCGACCTCGCTCAGGAGCTGCGAGAAGGCGATGTCCTGGGAGGAGGCGCGCTGGCCGGGATTCTGGAAGAGCGTGAACAACGCCAATAGCAGCAAGACAATGATGACCCAGAGGGCGAAATTGCGCAGATTGGCGTTCATCGATCTTCCTTCGTGGTCGCGCGGATCGCGGCCCTATTCCTTGGGCAAGCTAGAGAAAATCCCCAAGGAATCCTCTCGGTTAGACGCATACAATTTAGGTGCCGCCCCGGTCGCTGCCAAGGGAACGAGATGGGACTATTTATCCCATCTTAGCCCGATTCCCGCGGAAATAATGGCGGGGCAGGCTGGGTTTTTCCGGCCTGGTTAAGCCTGGTTAAGGTGTCCTGAGGGGCAAGGCGAGCGAGCCGGTGTCATGATCCGGCCCTGACACGCCGGGCCGGCGCCGGCTCGATCAGGATGCGCCCCCGGGACAGGCTGATGAGGGCCCCGGCGAGCGTCTGCTTGACGTGCGGCCGACTGGTTCCGACGGCGCGACGGCCCATGCGCTCGGCAATACCGCGGTCGAGGACCGCCAAAAGGGACTCGACCTTGCCAAGTTCCGCCGGCCCCTCGCGCCCGACAGCGTCGATCGCCCGCATCAGGAGCCGCAAACGCACCTCCTCGGGCAGTGTGGCGAAGGTCGAGACTTCGAAGCTTCGCGCAGGCGCATCGGGCGGCGGGCGATCGCGATCCCTCAGAGCGAGAAAGCGCTCGGCGCCGTCGGCCAGCACGTCGACGGCGGCATTGGCACGGGCGAGCCGCGCCGCGAGCCGCGCCAGATTGCGCGCGTTGCCGCCTTCGGCAGCAAGCTGCGGCAAAAGCGCCCGCAGCCGCGGGCGCGTGAAGGCGGTGTCGCGGTTGGTTGGATCGTCAGCGAAAGCGATATTGGCGCGCTTCAGGGTCGCGATCAGCTGCGCCTTCGGCACATCGAGCAGCGGACGCGCCAGCGCGATCCCGTCCCGCTCCGTGACGGGCGCCATCGCGGACAGACCGGCGATGCCGCTGCCGCGCAACAATCGCATCAGCAAAGTCTCGGCCTGGTCGTCACGGGTATGCGCGGTGAGCACATGGCTCGCTCCAGCCGCGCGCGCGGCCTGCATCAGCAGGCGGTAGCGCGCGTCGCGCGCGGCGGCGGGCAGACCGGTCTTCGGCTTGGCGCCGGTCCAGCGCATCGTCCGATGCGGCAGATCGAGCGACTGCGCCAGCTTCTTGACGTCACGCGCCTCGCGCGCCGCTTGCGGCCGGAGGCCATGATCGACAGTGACTGCGATCAGCCGTGGGCCTCTCGCGAGAGTCTTGCGCCAGCGCGCGGCAAGCCACATCAGCGCGACGGAATCCGGCCCGCCCGAAACCGCAAGCACGAGCGCCGGCGCGCGTCTTAAGTCGGCGAAGAGCAGCTTCGCCTCGCGCGCCGAGATCGGAGAATTGTCGTCGTCTGACATGACGCTGCCCGCAGGATGGCGCGCCTATTTAGCGCAGCGCCATCCGCATTGTCAGCGCTCTAGAGCCGTTTCCTTTCCGATTGAATCGGAACGTGGCTCTTCACGCGAACCGGTGTCCACTTCGCTGGAAAACGCTCCAATGAGGCAAAGCGGCTAGCACTTCACCCGCTTCTGCTCGCGATCGACGGCGGCCTTGACGCCGGCTGAGGCGCGCGGGAATTTGCGGCCGACCTCGCCGAAAGCGGCGCAGGCGGCTTCCTTCTCCTTCAGCGCGGCCAGCGATTGGCCGAGCCGCAGCAGGGAGTCCGGAGCTTTTGCGGACTTGTCATATTTCGTGGTGACGGCGAGGAAGGCCTCTGCGGCATCACGATATTGCTGACGCTGGAAGTAGCTCTCGCCGAGCCAGTACTGGGCGTCGCCGAGCAGGGGATCGCTCGGATATTTCTGCGTAAAGGTCTTCATGGTCTGCTCGGCCAGCGCATAGTCCTTGCGCTGCATGTAGCCGATACCGAGGTCGAACTCGTCGCGCGGCGATTGCGAGGGCGGCTGGGTCGCCAGACCGCCGCCTGCGGCCGGCGCCGGATAACCTGGCTGCGCCGCCGGATAGCCGGGCTGCGCGGCCGGCGCTGCCGCTTGCGGATAGCGTCCGCCGGTGTTGCCAAGGTCGAGCGGCTCGCCGGCGCCGCGGCCGCCGGGCGCGCCGACCGGTGCTCCCGCCGCCATCGGCTGCTGACCGCCGCCGAGCGCGCGCGGCGCACCGGGGGCATTGGGATTTTGATTCGGATCGAACGCATCGCCACGCCGGCGGGTGCCGGGCGCTCCCGGCGCCGGCTGCTCCTGCACGATCGGTGCGGGCGCAGCGACCTGCGGCTCATAGGCTGGCTGCTGCACCGGCTGCTGCTGTTGCCGATAACCCGGCGCGGGTTGCATGGGCGGGGCAGCCGCGACATTAGGCTGTGCCGGCCCCTGTCCGGGGGCTCCTTGCGCGCCACCTTCGAGCTGCCGGAGGCGCTCCTCGAGCTGGCGGTTGCGGTACTGCAGCTCTTCGTTCTGGCCAGTGAGCTGGCGCAGCTGGTTCTCAAGCCGCTCGATCCGCATCTCCGGGTCGGCATCGTCCGACTGCGCGAAGGCGGGCGAGCACAGCGAAAGCAGCGCGGCGATCGCCACGGTGCCGGTAAAAGCCTGGAATCTGGATGACATCTTGCCCTGACGACGAAAGCGACGTGGCACGCGGCGGACAACTCGCCGCGCGAAACATTGAGAGTGGGAGTACGCCAAAAATGTGACTGGTACCAAGGGCTTTCTATGACTTGGTCCGTGAAACGAAACCGGCGCCCAAGGGGGCGCCGGCAAATCAGGTTTCCTTGGTCAGGTTTCCTTGACGGAACGACGCCTCGCTCAGGAGCTCGCGTTCAGCACGGTGACGGCACGACGGTTCTGCGACCAGCAGGAGATGTCGTTACAGACGGCGACCGGCCGCTCCTTGCCGTACGAGATGGTGCGCATGCGGTTCGGGTCGATGCCGCGCGAAGCCAGGAACGAGCGGACCGACTGGGCACGGCGCGCGCCGAGCGCGATATTGTATTCGCGGGTTCCGCGTTCATCCGCATGACCTTCGATGGTGAAGGAGTAGCGCGGATAGCTCTGGAGCCACTGCGCCTGCTTCTCCAGCGTGACGATCGCCTGCGGCGTCAGATCGGTCTGATCGCTCTCGAAGAACACGCGGTCGCCCACGTTCACGACGAAATCCTGCTGGCTGCCCGGCGTAGCAGCGTTGGCCATCGCATCCGAAGCAAGGTTCTTGTTGGCGCAGGCGCCCATCGACAGCGCGACGGCAACCACCGCGACCAGCTTCAATCCCTGGAGGATACGCATAGGATGTTTCATTCCGGAGCCTCCACGCTCACGTTAGTCCACTGCCGTCCGGTCTACAGGGGGTTGGTTAAGCGAACGTTCCGTCAACCTTGATGGGACGTTGCTACGGCCGGTCAAATGCCCCCGATCGGCGAAAAGCAACCGCGATGGTTAATGGGTTGTAAATGTGGCGTGATGGTGAAGGCAAGCCACTTCAGATCGGAAAGAAGCTGCGGACGTGGAAACCTGGCCGGGCCTCGACTGAGGAACACCTCCTGGAATGGCCTACTTGGCCCCCAAGGACATCGCCTGAAGCGACACGAGCTCTGCGCTCTTGGTCTCGTCTAACTGGGGAAGTTTGCTTCCAGATCGGCGCTGAAACAGCATTCGGCGCTCGAAGGCGCTGGATCGCATGAAGGGGAATCGATGGAACACCCTTTCTCGGATGCTCGGATAATGGGCCGCCATAAGTCCGACCGGCTTAATCAATCCGGGATACAGCCGCGGCTGCCCCCAAGGCTCTTGCAGGAAGACCCGCCGGTAGAACGCGCGGTGTTCAGCGCGAACATTGGCAAGCCCGATATCCGCATTGAAATGACCGCAGGCGATGTAGCCAAGGCGCACCGTGACATACGGCAGTTCCGGGAATTTCTTCACCTTTTCAGGGTCCGCCACGAAGCGGGTCGGGTCGATGATAATCTTGCCCCGATCGAGTTCAGGATGAAGCAGATCGCTGAACATCTCCGACGAGAGCGAATCGCGCCACTTTGAGGTCAGGACACTGATCCTGATCGAGCTGTACAGCTCTCCTCGAATGTAGACCGCGAACGTAAAACTGTTGGGCAGATCGTCGTAACGGTCAGTAACCCGCTCCGACTCGGACGGAAGGATGGCGCCTTCGCGCAGATAGGCCCGATAGCGGAGACTATTGACCTCTTCCCACTCCTCCGGCGTTTCCACGAGCCGATAGTCGACATTTTCCATCGGATCCCACGTCCGCGCCGGGACCACAGGCTGGGCGGCGGCAGACTCCATACGATACTCCTAAACGTCAACAACTTTGGCGCGTGCGGCAATTTATTAACAGCTCCTTAATGATTAAGCAAAACAATCACTATTTTAGGGTTAACCCCGTAGAATTACGGATTCGCGCCTCGATCGACATTTTAGCGAGGAGAGAAAGATATCAGGCGAAGGAGCGCGAGCCGACAACCTGGAGATGATCCTCGCCGCGCCGGCCATGGGAGGCATTCAGCAGCTGGCGCATCCGCACGGCTGGGACAGGGCGGCTGAACAGATACCCCTGGCCCTCAGTGATGGTGCCGTCGGCGCTGATCAGTTCGAGCTGCTCGTTGGTCTCGATGCCCTCGACCACCACTGACATGCCGAGGTCGGCGGACAGTCGCGCCACGCCGCGCAGCAGCGTCAGCGGCCGGTCGGTGTCGATGCCTTCGAGGAAGGAGCGGTCGATCTTCACCTTCTGCATCGGGAAGTTATGCAGGTAGCTGAGGCTCGAATAGCCGGTGCCGAAATCATCGAGCGAGATGCTGACCCCGAGCGCGTGCAACTGCGACAGGATGTCATGCGTGAGCTGCGTATTGCGCAGCAGGGAGGACTCGGTGATCTCGATCTCGAGGCGATGGGCCGGGAGCCCTGAGACCTCGAGCGCATAGCGGATCTCGCTGAGCACATCGCGCTGGTGGAATTGCTGCGGCGAGAAGTTGACGGCGACGCTGACCGCTTCCGGCCACTTCATGCATTCCATGCAGGCCCGGCGCAGGATCCAGCGGCCGAGATCCACGATCAGTCCCATATCCTCGGCGACCGGAATGATGTCGACCGGTGAGACGGTGCCACGCACCGGATGGTTCCAGCGCAGCAGGGCCTCGCAGGTGGTGATCTTGCCGGACTTCAGATTGACCAGCGGCTGGTAGAACAGCTCGAACTCCTCGTTGGCCAGCGCCTTGCGCAGATCGAGCTCGAGGATACGGCGGGCCTCGACGGTTGCCGCCATCTCGTCGCGGAAGAAGCAGAAGGTGCCGCGGCCGTCGGCCTTGGCGCGGTAGAGCGCCATGTCGGCATTCTTCAAAAGCGTATCGGCGCTGGAGCCCTCGGGCGAGGTCAGTGCGATGCCGACACTGGCGCCGATCTCGACCAGATGATTGTCGATGCGGTAGCGCTCGCTGAGCCGCTCGACGATGCGGCGGGCAAGCGCCGCGGCATCCTCGGGCGAATTGAGGTTCTGCTGGAACACGACGAACTCATCGCCGCCGAAGCGGGCGACGAAATCTTCGGGGCGCAGCATCTCGCGCAGGCGGTTCGCCACCGCGCACAGGAGCTGGTCGCCGCAGGGGTGGCCAAGCGTGTCGTTGACCTGCTTGAACTGGTCGAGATCGACGAACAGCAGCGCCGAAAGGCGCTCGGAATGCTGCGAAATCGCGAGAAGACGCTCGATCTCGTCGCGGAAATTGACGCGGTTGGGCAGTGTCGTCAGCTCGTCATAGCGGGCGAGATGGCTGATCCGGGCTTCGGCGTTCTTGCGCTCGGTGATGTCCTCGATCAGCATGACCGTGCCGCCGTCGGCCATCGGCTGGAACGTCCAGGACAGGGTCCGCCCGCGCTGCAGATCGGGGTCGGTGGTGGTGATTTCGCGGATCCTCGCGTCCTCGATCTCGCACAGGATCAGATTGCCGCTCTCCGCCGAGATCGCGCCTGACGCAACGCATGCGGAAATGATGTTGGCGGCGCTAGCGCAGCGCTTGACCACATCGTCCGACAGCTCCATCAGATCGGCGAAGCGACGATTCATCACCGCCAGCACGCCGTCGGCGCGGAACATGCATAATCCGTGAGGCATATTGTTCAGCGCGGTATCGAACTGGCTCGCAAGCGATGCCTCTCGCTCGCGGGCCAGCAAGGCGCGCACGAACATCGCCTGCAGACTGGTGGAAAGCTGCTTGAGGGCGAAGAAGAACAGTACGTTCAGGAACGCCATCACGATGTAATATGGACCGCCTTGCAAGGCCAATCCGAGCGTGAGCGGGCCACACGCCAGCAGCACTTGGATGTGAAAGATCCAAGGACGACCATAGGTACGAGCACCACCGGCGGCCATGTAGCAAAGTGTGACCGAAGTGGCGATCATATGTGCCACCGCGTCGTCGCTGCCGATCAATGCAATGATGCACCACAACCCAAGCGCAGCAGCATACGCCATCGCACCGATCTGGTAGCGAATTTCCCACCCGATCACATCCTTCGGCGACAGCTTCGATCGTTGATTTTGAAATTGGCCAACATCAATGGCGCGGCCGGCGCCGCTTAGTATCAAAAGCCCCACGCACGGCCACAGCCACACGTTCCCGGTCTTCAACGCCGTCATCAGTGCAGCAACTGCAGCGCAAAGCGCGCCGGCGAACAATGGGCCAGGGTCTTGGAACAGCGAATCGATCAACGCCGCGCGAATCGTCGGGGAGGCTTCCTGATCGGTCTTTGCACTCTCGGATGCGAGCTGCATTTCGGTGGTACGCGCCCTGTTTGCTGCGTACTTTTACCCAGCCGGTATGAAGTCTTTCTGAGGGAACATCGTTAAGTTCGCGTTGTTTTGCAACGCGTGCGATCAAAATTCATATGACAAATCAACTGACTAGGAAAATTTTACCCAGCTCAGGATGAACGAATGTTTGCCGGAAAAGCAAAGCTCGCAGATTTTCCGCGAGAAAAGGAGCGCGCGAACACGCGCGCTGCCGGCGGTTTACTGGCCTGACGTTGAGGACAGCAACGGCGACCAGGCGGGGTCGGATGCGTAGCCCGGTGTCGGCACGCGCTGCTCGTTGCGCCCCGAGATGTCGACGCTGAACAGCGACGGCCCACCATTGCCGCCGGGATCGCGGAAGAACATCACGACGCGGCCATTCGGCGCGAACGTCGGTCCCTCGTTGTGGAAGCCCGAGGTGAGAAGGCGCTCGCCACTGCCATCGGGCTTGATGATGCCGATCGAGAACTGTCCGCCGCCCTGCCGGGTGAACGCGATGTAGTCGCCGCGCGGCGACCACACCGGCGTCGAATAGCTGGCATTGGTGTCGTCCTTCGAGAAGGAGATGCGCTGCGCCTGGCCGCCGCCCGCAGGCATCACATAGATCTGCGGCCTGCCGCCGCGATCGGACTCGAAGCAGATGCGGGTGCCATCAGGTGAGTACGAAGGAGAAGTATCGATCGCCGGCGTGTCGGTGAGGCGCGTGGTCGAGCGCGAGCGCAGATCCATCACGAACAGGTTGGAGTTGCCGCCCTGCTGGAGGCTCATGATGACGCGCTGGCCGTCCGGCGAGAACCGCGGCGCAAAGGTCATGCCGGGGAAATTGCCGACGATTTCGCGCTGTCCGGTTTCGATGTTGTAGAGATAGACCTTCGGATCGCCCTGGCCGAACTCCATGTAGGTGATCTCTTGCGAGTTCGGCGAGAAGCGCGGCGTCAGCACGAGGTCCGAGCCGCGCGTCAGATAGCGCACATTTGCGCCGTCCTGGTCCATGATCGCGAGCTTCTTGACGCGGCGCTCCTTCGGCCCGCTCTCGTCCACGAAGACGACGCGGCTGTCGAAATAGCCCGTCTCGCCGGTGAGGCGCTGATAGATCTGGTCGGAGATGATGTGAGAGATGCGGCGCCAGTATTCCGGCGAGGTGAAATATTGCTGGCCGGTGAGCTGCTGGCCCGAGACGACGTCCCACAGGCGGAATTCGGCCTTGAGCCGACCGTCCGGCTGGCGCGTCATGCGGCCGGTAACCAGCGCCTGGGCATTGATCTGCTTCCAGCTCTGGAATTGCGGCGCGACGTCGATATTGGTTATCCGCTCGAGATAAGCCGCCTGATCGATCGGATTGAACAGGCCCGAGCGCTTCAGGTTGTTGGTGATCACCTGCGTCACGCCGGCGCCGACCTCGCCGTCAGACGGCGAGCCTGCCACGAAATTCGGGATCGCGATCGGAATCGGCTGGAATTCGGTCGGGTCGACTTTGAGGCGCCCCTGCGCAAATGCGGAGCGGCCGGCCAGCACGGTGGCGGTCGATCCTGCGGCGATGATGAACCCACGTCGAGAAAGCAGTCGCATCTTATTCATCTGAGTTATGTCTTTTCACGCTTACAGCATATCTTTGAGGCCGAACGTCATCGGAATGTATTTCCAGGTGTCGTATTGCGCCTTGGGCAGGAATGCATAGGCCTGGCACTCCTCGACCGCGCGTTTTGCGCTCTCGGCCATCGCCGTGCCGACCGAGCGCGACGGTCCGCGCACGGCGACGATCGTTGGCGAGGAGGCAACCGTGCCGTCCGGACGCATCTGGATGTCGATATCGACCTCGAACTGATCCGCATCCTGCCCGTTGTAGGGGAATCTGAAGCAGCGCCTGACGGCGGCGACGAACGCACCCTTCCACGTCGCGACGATCGCGGTGTCCTTGCCGTTCTGCGTTCCCAGTGCACTGGTCGCATTCGGCGTCGCGCCCGTCATCTCGTGCCGCGTCGGATCGCGCTTGTCCTCGAGCTTGGCCATGATGTCCATCGGATTGAACGGCCGGTCCTTCGGCTTCGGCGGCTGGGGCTTGGCCTCCTGCTGCTTGGGCGGCGGCGGCTTCTTCTCCTTCTCCGGCTTGTTCAAGGCGTCGGCGATCGGATCGATCTTTTCCTCGGGCTTCTTGTCGGCCGGCTTGCTCTCTTCCTTGGCCTTACTTTCCTGAACCGGCTTCGGCGGATCCGGCTTCTTCTCAACGGGCTTCTCCACCACCTTCGGCGGCGGCGGAGGCGTCGTGTTGGTCTGGATCAGCTCCTTCTTGGTCGTGATCTTGCCCTGGGACTCCTCGGGCGGCGTCACTTCCGGAGCAACCTTGTCGACCTTGGGCTTCTGCTTGTCCTTTTCGGCGGTCTGCACGCCGGCGGTTGCCTTGGCCGGCTGATCCAATGAAATATCGACCGGAATGACGGACTCTTCCGGCACTTCGAGGGCGCGCGAGCTAAAGGAGATCAGCCCCCAGCCGATCACGAGGACGTGGAGAACAATCGACGCAACAACAGTCTTGTCGACTTTGACCTTCATCCCTGCTCCGGGATAATCACGATATTGGCCTTGAAGCCGGCGGCGCGCACCTGCCCCAGCAGCTTCATCATGTCGGTGTAGCAGACGTCCTTGTCACCGCGCAGATAGACGACCCGTTCGGCGTCGGACCGCGTCTCCTTGATCGCCTCGATCTTGGGCTGGAGATCCGCAGCCGAGATCGGACTGTCGCCGAGATACAATTCCACATTCGAATTGCAGCCGCCGGTCGTCCGCTTCACCGATAGCGTCAAGGGCGGCGCGTTCGAGGAGATCGACCTGCCGCCGTTGGCGACCGGCAGGTCGATGTCGATATTCGACGTCATCAGCGGCGCTGCGACCATGAAGATGATGAGCAGCACCAGCATCACGTCGACCATCGGCGTGACGTTGATCTCGGCCATGACCGATTTGCGCCGGCTGCGGCGGCCGCCGCCACCGGACGAACTGGCTACGTTCATCGCCATGATCTAGAGCCCACGATGGTCTTCACTATAGTGCCCCTCACCCACGCTCGTCGATCTGACGGGACAGGATGGCTGAAAATTCATCTGCAAAGCCCTCGAGCCGCTGGGCCTGCCGGTTCACCTCGGAGGTGAACTTATTGTAGAAAATAGTGGCAGGAATGGCGGCGATAAGGCCGATTGCCGTCGCAAACAGCGCCTCGGCGATGCCGGGCGCCACCACCGCCAGAGAGGTATTCTTCGAAGCCGCGATCGACTGGAAGCTCGACATGATGCCCCAGACGGTGCCGAACAGGCCGACGAAGGGGCCGGCGGAGCCGACGGTCGCGAGCACCAGGAGGCGCCGTTCCAGCCGCTCGATCTCGCGCGCGATCGACACGTTCATCACCTTCTCGATGCGCATCTGAAGGCCCGCGACCGAGCGCGCGTGGCTTTCGAACGAGCGCTTCCACTCACGCATCGCCGCGACGAAGCAGGCCGCCATCGAATGGGTCGGCTTGGCCGACAGCGTGCGATAGAGCTCTTCGATCGACTCGCCGGACCAGAACGCCTGCTCGAAACGGTCCATCGAGCGGCGGGTGCGCGCATAGAGGAAGATCTTGTCGATCGCGATCGCCCAGACCCAGACCGAGCAGGACAACAGACCCAGCATGACCCCTTTCACGATCCAGTGAGCCTGCCAGAACAGCGCAATCAGCGACACGTCGGCGGAAGCAGCAACCGGCAGGGCTGACTGAGCGACGTCGGCCGGATTCATAAGCAGTATCCTCTCAAGGCGATCGTTCCATGTCCTCCGGGAGCAAAATGGCTGCCGGTTCCCCAAAGCCGCGCGGGTCGCGCGCAGTCGCCAAGCCTGCGCAAAGCCTTGTCTTTTTGGATTGCAGCGGCCCGTCCAAAGCCGGCCGTCTGCTTTCCCTGCCAAGATGTCAAAACTAAGGGCCTCGACTAAGCCATTGGGCGCGACTTGCCGACCCTACCAGACGCCGCCGATAGTTAATGCGGGGTTAGCGCGGGCGCATTTGGCTGCCGGAAAGGAAGGCAGGCCAGGGGCTTGGCAGGGATGGGCGCGGCATTCCGCCCGCATGGAGCCATTGTCTTTCGGGGAGCGCAGTCAGCCCAGAGCAAGGTCGGTTCCCTTCCCCCTTGCGGGGAAGCCAGGGAGGGGGTGCCCCACGGGGACTCCCTCCGCGAGGTTTTCTCAACGATGGATACGCCTTCCCCTGGGCTACCCCCTCCCCTGCCCTCCCCCGCAAGGGGGGAGGGAGCAGAGCGGAGTGCGCGGCGCCACCGAAGTCACAGCGCGATTGAGCCTGTCAGCGCGCGCCTCGGCTGCGCGACGCAATTCAGAGTTTTGCCGGCGATGCACTTTGGATTGCTTCGCAATGACAGTCCCGCGCCTTCTCTGAACCATTCGCCCGGCACGGCGCACCAAACAGCGTCATGCGCCGAGCTTGCGTTGTGTTGAACATTGCTCCGAGGGAGGGAGAGATGAGGACCGCCCAACTGGTTGCCGCCATCGTCGTGGCATGCATTACGGCGGCACCGGCCGCGCAAGCCGGCCGCTGGACCTACCACGACGAGAGAAATGACGGGCACATCCTCGCCTATGTCGAGGACGGCAAGATCGTGTTCGAGCTCGCGTGTGGCCGCGGATTCTCCCTGCTCATCAAGCACCCGGCGCAAGCGAAGACGGATGGCAAGGCGCGCCTCACGCTCGTCGCCGGAAGGAACAACATCAATCTCGCCGGCGAATACGTTCCGCCGGCCGAAAACTCGGCGGCCAATTTCTACCAGAGCTATCTCGGCTACGGCAAAAACGACGAGGACGAGAGAGTCTATGGCAAGCGATGGCAGGAGCTCGAGTCGCGCCTGCTCGACGCGATCGAATCCAAATCGGGCTTTACGATCGCGGCCGGCGAGGCAAACTATCATCTGCCAGGGGTCGACATCGACAAGTGGCGCAGGCCCTTCGACCTCTGCGGCTACGGCTTTTGGGTGACGCCAAGCGAATTTCCGGGCGAGACCAACTAACCTCGCGGCGTTGTGCTCCCGGATCGCTCGGTTAATCTGGAGGTCGGTGGTGCGCGCGCCTCCGCCTTGCTAGAGCCCCAAACTGTAGCTCTCTTGGCGACAACAACATGTGCCGGGATTCACCGGCCCAGCCCAGGGAGCGTCCCGTGCAGAAACCAGCAACAGGCGTGCGGTGGATCGTCGCCGCGATCGTCTCGGTCAGCCTCACAACATTCGGCCCCGCGCGTGCGGCATCGGTCGCGCCGGTCGCCGCGGAAAACGGCATGGTGGTGTCCGCGCAGCATCTGGCAACACAGGTGGGCGTGGATGTGCTCAAGCGCGGCGGCAATGCCGTCGATGCCGCAGTCGCGGTCGGCTACGCATTGGCGGTGGTCTATCCGGCAGCCGGTAATCTCGGCGGCGGTGGCTTCATGACGATCGAGCTCGCCGACGGCCGCAAGACCTTCCTCGATTTCCGCGAGACAGCGCCCAAGGGGGCGACCGCCAACATGTATCTCGACAAGGATGGCAACGTCATCAAGGGCATCTCGACCAACGGGCACCTGGCCGTTGGCGTGCCGGGATCCGTATCGGGCATGGAATATGCGCGCGAAAAGTACGGCACCATGAAGCGCGCCGATCTGCTCGCCCCCGCGATCCAGCTCGCCGAGCAGGGCTTTGCGCTGGACCAGGGCGACATCGACTTGTTGCTTACCTCCACCGCGGATTTTCAGGACGATCCTGCGTCGGCCGCCATCTTCCTCAACAACGGTCAGCCGTTCCAGGTGGGCGAAAAGCTGGTGCAGTCGGAGCTCGCCAAGACCCTGCGCGAGATCAGCAGCAAAGGCACCGACGGTTTCTACAAGGGCTGGGTCGGCAGCGCCATCGTGGCCTCGAGCCAGGCCGGCAAAGGCCTGCTGACGCAGGACGACCTCGACGGCTACAAGACGCGCGAGCTCGCGCCCGTCGAATGCGACTATCGCGGCTACCACGTGATCTCCGCGCCGCCACCGAGCTCGGGCGGCGTCATCATCTGCGAGATCCTGAATATCGTGGAGGGCTATCCGCTGAGGGAGCTGGGCTATCACTCCGCGCAGGCCGTGCACGTCCAGATCGAGGCCATGCGCCACGCTTACGTGGACCGCAACAGCTATCTCGGCGATCCGGACTTCGTGAAGAACCCGCTCGATCGTCTGCTCGACAAGAATTACGCGACCAAGATCCGCGCCGTGATCGATCCGAACAAGGCTGGCATCTCCAAGGACATCAAGCCGGGCGTAGAGCCGCATGAGGGCAGCAACACCACGCACTATTCGATCGCGGACAAGGACGGTAACGCGGTTTCGGTGACGTACACGCTGAACGACTGGTTCGGCGCCAAGGTGACGGCGGCCAAGACCGGCGTCCTGCTGAACGATGAAATGGACGACTTCACCGCCAAGGTCGGCGTGCCGAACCTCTATGGCCTGGTGCAGGGCGAGGCCAATTCCATTGCTCCCGGCAAGCGGCCGCTGTCCTCGATGAGCCCGACCATCGTCACCAAGGACGGCAAGACCGTCATGGTGGTAGGCACGCCCGGCGGCAGCCGCATCATCACGGCTGTCTTGCAGACCATGATCAACGCGATCGACTACGACATGAATGCGCAGGAGGCCGTCGACATGCCGCGCATCCATCAGCAATGGCTGCCCGACCTGACCAATGTCGAAGACTATGCGCTGTCGCCGGACACCCGCAAGATTCTGGAAGGCATGGGCCACAAGTTCGGCCCGCCGCAGCCGGCCAACCATCTGGCGGTCATCATCGTCGGCGCGCCATCGCTGAACGGCAAGCCGGTCGGCAACAACCGCTACTATGGCGCCAACGATCCCCGCCGCAACTCGGGACTGGCCGCCGGGTATTGAGAGCTTCGTAGGGTGGGCACAGGCGCGAAGCGCCGTGCCCACCGCTTCTGCGGAAGCAGACGAGGTGGGCACGCTTCCGCCTTCGCTCGTTGAGCTACGGCGGACAAGTCGCTTTGCCTACCCTACCAGAGTGCCGTTCGGCAGACAGTGCCGAGCTGAAAACGCCCCTATGCAGCTTGTGCCACGCGCGAGGGTTTATTTCACCGGGCGATCGGCAACACACTCTATTGTCTTTGCCCACAAGCCGCCTGACGATGCGGGAGTGGGCCGCTCGTCAGACGACTGCAGTGGCTGGCGAACTGCCCGACGACCTCGTACGGGAGATCCGCATGGAACAGATTCTGATCAACCTCGTCTCGGGCGCACTTGGTGGAATTGGCGCGGGCAAGTCTTCGCCGACATTTGATCTCGGAATGGCCGGAAACGTCATTTCGGGTCTGGTCGGCGGCGGAGTGCTCGGCCAGGTCATTACGCTGCTGCTTCCGTCGATCATGGCCGCAGCAGAATCTGGAAACTTGAGCGTTGGTGGCGTCGTGTCACAAGTCGTCGCCGGTGGCGCCGGCGGGGCGATCCTCACCGCAATCGTCGGAGCCATCAAGAACAAGGCTGCCGCCTGATCGGTGAGACAAGGAACAAGACCTCACCACTTCTCCTTCGACGTCCGCACGTCGAGCTCGAACGACCAGGCCCGTTCAGGCTGCCGGTAGAGGAAGGCGAACGCATCGACGATGCCTTCGATGCTGATCAGGCTGTCCTGCCGGCTCGCAGCATCGGGGAAGCGGTTCATGATCTTGTCGCCGGCGATCGCGCCGTCGACCACGACATGGGCGACGTGGATGCCGTCGGGCGCATATTCCTTGGCCATCGCCTGGGCGAGCGTGCGCAGGCTGGCCTTGGCAGAGTTGAAAGCGCCAAAGCCGGAGCGCCCGCGCAGCGAGGCGCTGGCGCCGGTGAATAGCAGCATGCCGGTCTTCTTCGGCACCATGCGACGCATCGCCTCGCGGCCGAACAGGAAGCCGCCGAAGCAGACGACACGCCAGGCGTTCTCGAAATAGTCGGCTTCCATCTCGATGATCCTGCCGGGCGTGTTGTTGCCGGCGTTGTAGATTGCGAGATCAAGGTCGCTTCCGGCGGCGTCGAACAGCGCGGCGATGTCGCTCTCCTTGGTGGCGTCGGCGACGAAGGGAACGGCCTGTCCTCCCGATTTTTCGATAGCGTTCGCAACGGCCTCGAGCGTGGACGAGGTCCGGCCCGCTACGATCACTTTGAGCCCGTCGGCAGCAAACCGCCTGCAGAGCTGGGCGCCGAGCCCGCGGTCCGGGCCCACACCGATCACGATTGCCGTCTTCATCGCATCCTCCCGAAATGCTTGGAGCCTAGGTCGCTACTCCCGCAGTCCATTGCTTACTAGTTCTGAAATAGAACTTTATACCAATTCGTCATTTTTGCCTAGACGTAGGCAAGTGGTCGCCTCGTCACGGGCTTTCATTCCATTTTGGAATTTTGTATCGTAGTCACGACGAACGCATTGGAATTTCAGTTTTTTTCGGGGTCGGACCGGATGCGGTGGGATTCGCTTGAGCAGGAACAGTGCTCGGTCGCCAGGACGGTGGCCGTGATCGGCGATCGCTGGAGCCTGCTGATCCTGCGCGACTGCTTTCTGCGCGTGCGCCGGTTCGAGGAGTTTCAGTCCCGGCTCGGGGTCACCCGGCACATCCTCGCCGATCGCCTGAAGAAGCTCGTCCGGTTCGGCGTGCTCAGGCGTTCGCCCTATCAGGAGAATCCGACGCGTTACGAATATATCCTCACCCAGAAGGGACTGGATCTCTATCCCGTGGTGATGGCGATCGTGCATTGGGGCGACACTCACATGGTGGACGAGCGCGGCCGCCCCATGCTTCACCAGCACAAGAGCTGCGGCAAGATGTTCGATCCGGTGCTGGTCTGCTCCGAATGCGGCGAGCGGATCGTTGCGAAAGAGGTCCACGTGCACGCCGGCCCCGGCGCCGCGAAAGGCGCGGCCGAGGAGCTCGCAGCGCGCGCGAAATAGCGGCAGCTTACTGTGCGCCTCGCCGCCCTTGCCTGCGCACGCCGAGCGCATAGAGCCAGCCGCCGAGCGCGATGAGCACCGGCAGGACATAGAGGATGAAGAAGATGGAAACCCTGAACACGCTCATGCGTGCAACGCCTCCGGGATGATCCGCTGCGATGCATGGTACAGCACGAGGGATGCGAGTTGGTACAGCACGAAACTGACGAACACCTGCCCCGGCGTGAAACCGGCCGGCCAGTTGGGAAAGAATACGAGCAAGATGAGCATGCCCAAGCTGCCCTTCTGGCAGACGGTCGCTACGCGATCCAGCGCCAAGGCACATCGCTTCATCCGTTCGCGTTCAGCCTCGTCCACGTTCGCGCCTTGTTCGCGGCTTGCGGAATGCCCACCGTCAGGGCTTTAGTCGGGGCTGGCGCAGATTGGGTTCTACCCCAAAACCAAACCGCCCGCCTGCGGGGTTCGCAGGCGGGCGGCTCGGGGCCATCAGGACTTTTGGGGGCGTGCGCCTGAAGGCTTTGAGGATCAGATCAGCCCTGCGTCGGCGGCTCGTTCGTCGGCGTCGGACGGCTCTTGTGCTGCGCCATGAACTGGTCGAACTCTTCCTTGTCCTTGGCGTGACGAAGCCGCGTCAGGAAATCCTTGAACTCGCGCTGCTCTTCCTCGAGCCGCTGGAGAGTCTCGGTGCGGTACTCGTCGAAGGCACGGTTGCCGGAAGACGGCGGGCCGAAGCCAAAGCCGAAGCCGCGGCGCTCCATGCGGTCGCGCATGCGGTCCATCCGGTACTGCATCTTCTCCATCTTGTTCTGCCAGCGATCCTGGTGGCTCCAGCACGACATTCTTCTGCTCCCGAGTGTGAAAAAGAGAAGGGCAAGCCCGATCGGCCACCAGATGATGAAGCCCAGGATGGTCACGGCAATCCAGCCGGGATGCCAGGGCGTATCGAGCATGTGGGGGCGGTAGTAGGGGTCGTCCGAGGGGCCGCGCCATCGATTGACATCAGCGGTGTAGGCCATTTCCCATCTCCATCACGGCTGTCACGCCGTTGTGAATGTAAATAACATTTACATAGGTAGCCGATCCCGCGGTTTTGTCAAGCCGGCCACCAGACAGGCCCGCCGATTTATTTGCGCAACTTTATTTCAGCTTGCCCCAGGGGCCGCCCGGAGAGGTGGCCGAACCGGAGGATGCCTCCGGCGGCACCGGCGGCGGCTCCGCGCCTTTCGCCGTACGACGGTCGATCGGGAAGCCAAGGCCGCGCAGATAGATCAGCACCTCGGCTTCGAGCAGCTCATCCGGCGTCATCGGCAGCTTGCGCCGGGCGGCATCGCCGCGGGAGAACAGCGAGGCGACGCCATGCGACATCGACCAGATGTGCAGCGCCATCATCATCGCCGGCGGCCGCGGCGTACCCGGCGGCGTCAACGCTGCGAGGCGCTCTGCAGCCGCACGAATGACGCCGAAAGCGCGCTCGCCTGCTGCCATCAGTGCCGGATTGGCGTCGACGGGCAGGCCGGATTCGAACATTGCGGAATAGAAAGCGGGCTCTTCGCGCGCGAAGGCGAGATAGGCTTTGCCGACGCGCTCGAACGCCGTGACGGTGTCCGGGCGGCCATCGTCCCAGGCGGCGGTCAGGCGCGCCTCGAACTGCTCGAAGCCACGCTGGGCGATCGAAGAGAGCAACTCGTCGCGGTCGCGAAAATGCCGGTAGGGAGCGGCCGGGCTGACGCCGGCCATCCGCGCGGCATCGGCAAAGGTGAAGCCGGCCGCGCCCTTCTCGGCGATCAGCCCAAGCGCTGCCTGGAGCAACGCCTCCTTCAGATTGCCGTGATGATAGCCGCGCTCGGCGCGGCGCTGCTCGTCCTTGCGCCAGCTCATGTGAATGACTTTTACATGAGCCGGGCGCGAAGGTCACTAGCGCGGGCGGGGATTGATTAACCCCGTATTTCCACGGTTACGCAGTCATTCCGGGGCCAGACACACCGTCATTCCGGGGAGCGCAAAGCGCGAACCCGGAACGACGTGTGGGTGTGTCCGAAGATCGGCTAACCACCAGGGATCGGCAGCACGGGCATGATCTCGACCCGCTCCCCCGGGAAGATCGCGAAATGCGGATGGTTCTCGAACATTTTTGCCGCGGCCTCGTGCGAGGCGGCTTTGACCACGGTGAAGGCGCCCATCTCGTTGGCGATGTCGGCGACACCCTTGGCGTCGACCTTCTTGGTCTTGCCAAGCGGGCCGCCCATGGCCTGGATCGCGCCCTGGTGCTTCTGGACCCAGGCATGCCACGCCGCCATGCCTTCCTTCTCCTTCGCCTTGCGTTCGGCTTCCGGCAGCGCATTCCAGGCGGCCATCTTCGCGCTCTCCTTGCTGCCGAGGAAGACGGCGAGATAGGTGTCGTTGGTGCTCATGAGCTTCACTCCTCCGTTGCGTTGACTGTTTGACGAAAGGCAATCGCGCTGGCTAGCGGCCGGATTGGCTGCCTTTCCGCAGCTCGGCAAAGCCGGCAGCCGCCTCCTGCACATCAGGCGAAAAGTCGGCCATCTCCTGAACCTGGCGGATCTCGATGATCTCGTTGGGCGAGGCTGGGCACTTCTTCGCCCAGGCGATCGCTTCCTCGCGCGAAGCGACCTCGATCATCCAGTAGCCCCCCAAGACTTCCTTGGACTCGGCAAAGGGGCCGTCGGTCACGATCGGCTCGCCGGTCGCAAACGAGACGCGCGCGCCCGCCGAGGGCGGATGCAAACCGTCGAGCGTGATCAGAACGCCGGCATTCTGGAGCGCCTCGTTGTAGCGCATCATGGCGGCGACGCGCTCGGGATCGAGTTGAACGTCCTTCGGCGCGGTCTCGTAGCCGAGCGGGATCATCAGCATCATGAATCGCATAGGGCATCCTCTTATTTTTCGTTACTCCGGGATGCCGTGAGGCGCAGGCCCGGAATGACGATGGGGTTAACTCTTCGCGGCTGCCGCGCGTGTCCGCTCTTCCTGTTCGCGCAGCTCGGGCGTGAAGGCTTCGCCGAAATCCTCCGCCGCAAACACCTGGCGGATCTCGATCTCGGAGCCGGGCTCGAACGGCGCACGCTTCATCCAGGAGATCGCCTCATCCAGCGACGCGGTCTTGATCAGCCAGAAGCCGGCAACCAGGTCGGAAGAGAGGTCGAACGGGCCGCTTGTAACGCTGGTCTCGCCGCGTCCATATCCGATACGTGCGCCCTTGACGGTCGGATGCAGGCCCTCGCCCGCCTCGATCACACCGGCCTTTGCCATTTCCTCGTTGAACTTGCCCATGGCGGCCAGCATCTCCGTCGACGGCATCTTGCCCGCTTCGGTGTCCCGGTTGGCCTTCACGATCACCATGAAACGCATCGTCATTGCTCCGCTTTCTTCTTGATGTCAGGCCGCGATCACCGGCGCTCATGAATAAGACGAATCGGGCGTTGCGGTCCCGACAGGCGCAGGGAGATTTTTTGCGAGGTGACAGCCGGAAGGCGTAAGCCTCATCCGGAGACGGGTTCCCAGCGCCGCGTCATCTCGCTTCCGCCGTCCGGCAGCGCCTCGAAGATCGCTGACGCCAGCACGGCGTGGACGTGCAGCGTCACGGTTCCCACGTTGCGGAAGCCGTGCTTGCGCCCGGCGGGCACCAGCACCGACTGGCCGGCGATCACCCTTGCGCGCGTCTCCTCGAGCCAGATCTCGGCCTCGCCTTCACGCACCGTCAGCACCTCCTCGACGAAATGGCTGTGCGTCGGCGCGCCGGCGCCGGGGTCGACCCACTGCTCGAAGATGCAGAGCGCGGTGGCGCCGGAGCGGGCCGACGCCAGCATGCGGGTCTTGACGCCTGGCCGCCACTCTTCCAGCGCGGAAGGATCGGTGGGCTGCATGCGGAGGCCTTTCTTGCGGGGGCGAAAGCGCAGTAAAAGACGCGAAGACCGTCCGCCCTGGTGGCCGGCGTTTCGGGTACAGGACAGATTAGCAGATGACTTCAAGCCAGCAAAAGGTTGCCCTCGTCACCGGAGCCGCGCGCGGCATCGGCCTTGCGACGGCCAGGAAATTCCTCGCAGAGGGCTGGCGCGTGGCGCTGCTCGACATCGAGGGAGAGTTGCTGGCGCACGCCGTCGCCACGATCGGCCAGGGCGAGACGACGCTGGCGCTGACTTGCGACATCTCCGATAGCGCGGCGGTCGGTGCGGCGATGAAGGCGGTCGAACAGCGCTTCGGCCGGCTCGATGCGCTCGTCAACAATGCCGGCATCGCGGTGTTCGCCCCGCTGATGGAGACGTCGGACAAGGACTGGAGTCGCGTGCTCGAGGTCAACCTCACCGGGCCCTTCATCGGCACCAAGGCCGCGGTGCCCCTGATGCGCGAGGCCGGCGGCGGCGCCATCGTCAACATCACCTCGATCTCGGCGGTGCGCGCCTCGACGCTGCGCTCGGCCTACGGCACGAGCAAGGCGGGGCTGGCGCATCTGACGAAGCAGCTCGCGGTCGAGCTCGCCGCGCTCAACATCCGCGTCAATGCGGTCGCGCCCGGACCGGTCGATACCGCGATGGCCAAAGAGGTGCACACGCCGGAGATCCGCGCGGACTATCACGATGCCATCCCACTCAACCGCTATGGCCTGGAAGAGGAACTCGCGGAGGCGATCTTTTTCCTGTGCTCGGATCGATCGAGCTACATTACCGGCCAAATTTTGGCCGTCGATGGCGGCTTCGATGCAGCAGGCATCGGCCTGCCGACGCTGCGCGGACAGCGGAGGAACGGGTAGGTTCCGCTGCGTAGGGTGGGTTAAGCGTAACCCACCGCATCTCTCTCGGCATGGTGGGTTACGCCTTCGGCTAACCCAGCCTACGATATCGAGCCTGTGGAGCACTGCATGCGACGCATCACCTTGGTCACGGCGTGGATGCTCTCATTCGCATTGCTGGTCGCCTCGCCCGCGTCCGCTGAGATCCGCATCATCCAGTCTCCGGGCGGACGAGTTGGGCCGTTCCTCGAACTGTTCGACCAGGTGCGCGAGTCCGGCGAGCGCGTGGTGATCGACGGGCCCTGCCTCTCCGCCTGCACGCTGGTGCTGAGTCTGGTGCCCGGCGAGCGCATCTGCGTCACCAGGCGCGCGGTGCTCGGCTTCCACGCCGCCCGCTCGGTTGACCGGAGCGGCCGCTTCTATGCCGAGCCGGAGGCCTCCGAGGCGGTGCTAGCGGCCTATCCGGCACCGGTGCGCGACTGGATCAGAAGCCGCGGCGGATTGACGTCGCGGCTATTGCTGCTGAAGGGCCGCGACCTCGCCGCAATCTATCCACGGTGCAGGTGACAATCGAATGCGCCACCTTCTCCCGCAAGGGGAGAAGGGAACGCAGCGAGCGCCTGGCAGCAGATCGAATTGCGGGATCACATCCCTTCCGCCGGGCAGTTCACCATCCAGGGAATGCCGAACTGGTCGATGCACATGCCAAAGCCTTTGGCCCAGAACGTCTTGCTGAAGGGCATGGTGACGGTGCCGCCATCGGCGAGCGCGTTGAACTTGCGTTCGGCATCGGCCACGTTGGTGATCGTCAGCGAAATCGCAAAGCCCTGCGGCTTCTGCGAATGCTCCGGCGGCGCGTCAGAGGCCATCAGGACGCTGCCATCGGGAAGCGACATGCGCGCATGCATGATGGTCTTTTCGCGGCCGGGTGCAGCCGGCATCTCCGGAGGGGCGTCGGAGGCGCGCAGCATCGCCTCGACCTTTCCACCGAGCGCGCGCGCATAATAGTTGAACGCGGCTTCGCACTTGTCCTGGTAGAACAGGTATGGATTGAGCATGTGTCTCTCCTTGACGTGAGGCTTCTACTTCTCGGTGAGCTTCTTCAGATTGGCGAGGCCGGTCTCGAAATCCTTGCCGATCATGTTGTCCATGTTGACGAACACCTGCATCAGCTTGGACAGGAACGGGGCCGGACCGTACATCGCCCATGTGACCAGTGTTGCACCGCCTTGCGGCACAAACGTGAACTCGGCGATGTTGTGACCTTCGAACGGACGCTCGAAATCGAGCTTGATGCGGAGTTTCGACGGTGTGCTCGCTTCGAGAACTTCCATGCGTCCGGCGCCGATGTCCTTGTTCCCGTCCCAGGCATAGGTCGCGCCCCTGCCCTGCGCGGTCCCGCCGAAGGTGCGCTTCATGCCGGGATCGCGCCCTTCGTAGGGCGACCAGCTCGTCCAGCGCTGGAAATCGGCGATCAGGGGGTAAATGGCATCGGCAGGCGCCTTGACGGCGAGCGTGCGTTCGACGCGAAACATGTCCGGCTTGGTGGCGGCGAAGACCAGAATGCCGGCGATGCCGGCGGCAAGCACAAGGGCGATAATGGCAACAGCTTTCAGCATGACGGGCTCCCTTCGACTGGCCTAAGGACGAAGGGAGCAGTGCGAGACCGACAGGTGCGGGGAGAATTTTTCTCGCCGACTTTTTGGTGTCATTCCGGGGCGGTCCGCAGGACCGAACCCGGAATCCCGAGATTCCGGATTCGATGCTTCGCATCGCCCCCGAATGACCCCAACGGCATCACTTCGCCTTCGCGCCCTCTTTGGACGCCTTTGGCTGGCTGTCCCTGATCAGGCGATCGAGATGCATGCGGATGTGGGCGGCCTCGGCCGAGGTGTTGGCGAGCGCAATCGCGCGGTCGAAGGCGACGCGGGCCTCGTCGTTGCGGCCGAGCTGCATCAGGAAGGCGCCGCGCACGCCGTAGAAGTGGAAATAGTTGGCAAGCTTCGGCGCTAGGGGCTCGATCAGCGCGAGCGCTGCTTCCGCGCCGCGCACCTTGGAGACCGCGACCGCGCGGTTGAGCGTCACCACCGGAGAGGGCTGCACGAGCTCGAGCGCTCCATAGAGCAGGTCGATCTGCGCCCAGTCGGTTTCCTCGGGCGTCGCGGCGCGGGCATGTAGCGCCGCGATCGCCGCCTGGATCTGATACGGCCCGCTCCTGCGATGGCGCATCGCCTTGTCGATCAGCGCGAGCCCCTCGGCGATCATGGTGCTGCTCCACAGCGAGCGGTTCTGATCCTCGAGCAGGATCAGCGAGCCGTCGGCTGCAAAGCGCGCCGCGCTGCGCGCATGCTGCAACAGCAACAGCGCGGTCAGCCCCATGATCTCCGGCTCGCCTGGAAACAGCCGCAACAACAGCCGCGCCAGCCGGATCGCCTCCTCGCATAGGGGTTTTCGGATCTCGGCGGTGTCGCCGCTCGCCGAATAGCCTTCGTTGAAGATCAGGTAGACAATCGCGGCAACGGCTGCGAGCCGCTCGCCGCGCTCGATCGCGCCGGGTGTCTCGAACGGCACGCCGGCATCGGCGATCTTGGCCTTGGCGCGGGTGATGCGCTGCTCCATCGCCGCTTCCGAGACCAGGAAGGCGCGCGCGATCTGCTTCACGGTGAGGCCGGAGACGATGCGCAGTGCGAGTGCGATCTGCTGTGTCGCCGGCAGATCCGGATGACAGCAGATGAACATCAGCCGCAAAATGTCGTCGCGATAGTGCGAGCCGTCGAGCCGCTCGGCAAGCTTCCCTTCGGCATCGTCGAGATCGGAGATCGCCTGGTCGTCCTCGGGTAACGGCTCCTGCTTGCGCGCGCGGCGTACCTCGTCGATCGCGACGTTGCGGCCGACCATGATCAGCCAGGCTGCGGGATCGCGTGGCGGCCCGTTCTGCGGCCAGGTCTTCAGCGCGCGCAGGCAGGCATTCTGGAACGCTTCTTCCGCGGTATCGAGATCGCGGAAATAGCGCAGCAGCGCGCCCACCGCCTGGGGCCGCGCCGAGGTCAGCGCGGTCTCGATCCAGGCGGCATCGGTCTCGCTCACGTCAAATTCCCTCCCGGCCTGAACACACCGACGGGACGCACCTCATAGGCGCCGCCGGGATTGGCCGCGCCGAGATCGCGCGCGACGTCGAGCGCGTCGTCGAGGTTCTTGCAATCGACGATGTAGAAGCCGAGCAACTGCTCCTTGGTCTCGGCATAGGGACCGTCGAGCACCAGCGGCGGGTCTTCCTTCCGCAGCGTCGCCGCCGCCGTGGTGGGCAGGAGCCGCGCGACGGGACCGAGGCGTCCCTGCTTGGTGAGCTTGTCCTGCACCACGGCGAGCTTTTTCATCACGGCTTCGTCCTGCTCCTTGCTCCAGGAGCCGACGAAATCCTCATCGTGGTAGCAAAGGATGGCATAGAGCATGGGTACGTCCTGTTTTCTCTTATTATGAAGACGATGCACTATGCCCTGCCCCGACACGACTTGCGGAAATTTTTTGCAGGAAATGTCCGCGCGTTCGTGCCAAGGAGGGCCCTGAACGGGAACTCGATGGGACATGACGAATGACTAAGGGCGCGCTGGCACTCCTGATCAACAGCAAGCAGCAGAACTGGCTGCCGGAACGCTGGAAAGCGCGTTTTGAAGCGGTCTGCGGCGACCGGCGCGTGGTGCTGCTGCCTGATACGGAGCTCGACCCGGCCGAGGTGCACTATGCCGCGGTGTGGAAGCCGGTTCCGGGCGATCTCAAGGCATTCCCGAACCTGCGCGCGATCTTCAATCTCGGTGCCGGCGTCGACGCGCTGATGGCGGACAAGAGCCTGCCGGACGTGCCGCTGGTCCGCGTCGCCGTGCCCGATCTCACCGGACGCATGACCGAATATGTCGTGCTTCACGTGCTGATGCATCATCGACAGGAGCTTTACCTGCGGCAGTCGCAGCGCGAAAAAGCCTGGGACCCGAAACACCAATGGCCGGCGAACGCGGTCACGGTCGGCATCATGGGGCTCGGCACGCTGGGCGCGGACGCGGCCGACGTGCTGCGCCGGCTCGGCTTCCGCGTGGTGGGCTGGAGCCGTAGCCCGCGAAGCGTCGATGGCGTAGAGTCTTTCCACGGCGCGGGCCAGATGGACGCGTTCCTGCGCGCGACCGACATTCTGGTCTGCCTGTTGCCGCTGACGCCACAGACGCATGGCATCCTCAACCGCGAGGTCTTTACGAAGCTCAATCGTAACAGTCCGCTCGGCGCGCCGGTCTTGATCAATGCAGGCCGCGGCGGGTTGCAGAATGAGGAGGACATCCTCGCCTGCCTCGACGACGGCACGCTCGGTGCCGCCTCGCTCGACGTGTTCGTCGAGGAGCCGCTGCCGGCGGCGAGCCGCTTCTGGAGCCATCCGAAGGTGGTGGTGACGCCGCACAACGCGGCCGATACCGATGCGGATGCAATCTCGGCCTATGTCGCGGAGCAGATCGCGCGTTTCGAGGCCGGCTCCGCGCTGGAGAATGTGGTGGATCGGGCGCGCGGATATTGAAACGCCGGCCGACGCGCGTCTTTGCCCTAGCGGCGAGCGCCGAAAGCTAGCGGCGATGCGCCGGGCGGCAGCGGCGAATTGATGTCGCTGTCGACCAGTCCGGACGACTGCTGGGTGAAGCTCGCGCCGAACGACAGGCTGAGATTCGACGTCGGACGGAATTCGATTCCCGCATTGGCGCGATAGCCGCCCGGCAGCGTCGGCGAGGTGGAGTCGAAGGGCGTGATCGGACCGCCGGTCCCGAGATTGTATTTCAAAGTGTCGAAGCCGGTATAGATCGTGACCGGCGCATTCGTGAAGTTGTAGCCGAACCTTACGCCCTCGGACGAGAGCGAGCCGTAATTGCCGAACGCCCTCGCCTGATCGAAGCCATTCATGCTCCACGCCGTGCTGCCGCGTGAGCTGCTGAGAAACCAGCCCTTTGGGAACTTGGACTGCGGATCGCTGGCGTCGAAAGCCGGATTGTCGCTCCAGCCCATCAGCCAGCCCGAGTTCATGTAGGGCACGGGGGCGGCCTGGGCATGGGCCGTTCGCTCGCCCAGACAGAGCGCAACCAGGACCAGTGCGAGAGCCAAACCACGTGCGAAACTGAACATTCGTGACACCATCGAGTGTTCTGAAACTATACGCTTTCGGTATCGCGAAAGCCAGAACTGCGCCCGGCGCCTGCCTGAGAGAAGCAGGGCCGCAACGTGGTTATGGGGCGCCCGGATCGGCGCTCCGCTTCGCTGCGCTTGTCCGGGACGGGTGCTTTGACGCCAACCGTCTCCCGAATTGTGCGGCACAGAGCCGCGTCCCTCCCTGTTCACCCTCTCTTAGCGGGAAATTGATAGTCGTTTTTGACCAACATGGAAGGAACGAGCAGGACATGCGGGCGACCCTTGGGCTCAGAATGCGGATCACGGTCGCCCTGGCGGTTACGGCGGCTGCGACCGCCCTGTTCGCCGTGCTCGGCGCGATGTGGATCATCTCCGGCATCATCGATCGCGCCGACCAGCGCGAGCTGCGCAGCCATTACGATGCCCTGCAATCGCGCATCGCCGAGGAATCCCGCCGCGCCGCGGCGATGAGCGCCGTCGTTGCCGCCATGCCGGCAACGCAGGAGGCCATGGCGGGGCAGGACCGTGACATGCTGGTGCGCCTGTTCGGACCGGTCTTCGCCGCCACCAAGTCGGACTACGGCGTCGATCAATTCCAGTTTCACGTGCCGCCGGCGACGTCGTTCCTGCGTGTGCATCAGGCGGCAAGATTTGGCGACGACCTCTCCTCCTTCCGCAAGACCGTCGTGATCGCCAACCAGGAGCGCAAGGTGGTCGTCGGCCTCGAAGGCGGCCAGGCCGGGCTGGGCATCCGCGGCGTGGTACCGATCGCGCACGACGGCAAGCATCTCGGCACCGTCGAGTTCGGGCTGACCTTCGGCCAGCCCTTTCTGGACGACTTCAAGTCCAATCGCCATGTCGACGTCGCCTTCCATCTCGCCGACGGCAGCGGCTTCAGGCTATTCGGCGGAACGCTGAAGGGACAGACCTTCTTCGAAGTTGCCGACTACGGCCGCGCGGCCGAAGGCGTCTTCACGGTCCGCCAAGCAAAGCTCGACGGCGCGCCGGTGGCCGCGCTGCTCGGACCGATCAAGGATTTTTCCGGCAAGCCGCTCGGCGCGGTGGAGCTGGTGATGGACAATGCCGAGTATGAGGCGTCCCTGGACCGCGCGCGATGGCTCGCGCTCGGCATCGCCGCCCTCGGGCTCGTGCTCGCCGCGATCGTCGGCTACCTCATCGCGCGGAGCATTTCGCGACCGATCCTGTCCATCACCTCGGCGATGCGAGAACTCGCGGACGGACGGCTCGACGTCGCAATTCCCCTCGGCAAATCGAATGACGAGGTGGGCGCGATGGTGAAGGCGGTCGCGGTGTTCCGCGACAACGCCGTCAGCTTCAACCGCCTCCAGGCCGAACAGCTTGAAGCCAAGGCGCAGTCCGAAGAGGAGAAGCGGCGCGCCTTTGCAGCGCTCGCCGACAATTTCGAGGCCAGCATTCGCGATGTCGTCAACACGGTATCGTCGGCCGCGGTCGAGATGGAGCAGACGGCCCGCTCAATGTCCGACATCGTCGAGCAATCGCGACATCAGACGCGCGCAGTCTCGTCGGCCTCGGCGCTGGCCTCGGAGAACGTCCAGACGGTGGCAGCCGCCGCTGAGGAGCTGTCGTCATCGATGACCGAGATCAGCCGCCGCCTCGCGCTTGCCACCGAGGTCGTCGGCCGCGCCGCGAGCGACGGACGGCAGTCCAATGCGCGCGTGCAGAGCCTTGCCGATGCCGCACAGAAGATCGGCGATGTCGTCTCGTTCATCAATGGCATTGCTGGCCAGACCAATCTGCTCGCGCTCAACGCAACGATCGAAGCGGCACGCGCCGGCGAAGCTGGGAGAGGCTTTGCGGTGGTGGCATCCGAGGTCAAGGCGCTGGCGACGCAAACCGCAAAGGCGACGGAGGAGATCGGCGCCCAGGTGACCGCCGTGCAAGGCGAGACAACTGGCGCGGTCCAGGGCATCCAGTCGATCTGCGCGACGATCCAGCAGGTCGACGAGATCTCGGCCGCGATCGCGGCAGCGGTAGGCCAGCAGGGTACAGCGACGCAGGAGATCGCGCAGAACGTCCAGCAGGCGGCAGCTCGTACCGGCGAGGTCTCGCAAAACATCGCCGGCGTCACCCAGGGCATCGCCGCGACGGGGTCGGCGGCGCAGGAGGTGCTGGGTTCGGCTGTCGAGCTCTCCCGCCAGTCGCAACGTCTGCGCGACGAGGTCGATCGCTTCCTCGCGCATATCCGGGCGGCGTAGTCGGCGGCTGACCGGCGCATACTGCGGAGCGCGAAAGGGGCGGCGCATAGCGCGCCAAGGACGACACCGGGGAGAGAGCTCCCCTCGCCCCAGTCAGAGATCGACGACGATATAGGTATCCTCGACCGTCACGGGATATCGTTCGGCCACGTAGGGGCCCATCACGAGATCGCCGCCCGCCTCACGTTTGACCTCGAAGCTTCGCACCCTGGTGCGGCGCGGATCGCACCAGGATTGGCCGGTCGCCATGTCGAACTCCCAGCCGTGCCAGGGACAGCGCAAGAATTCGCCGCGGCGCTCCAGGCGGTAGTCGCCGGGACCCGACGACTGGCTGAGGCCGGTGACAACGCCGGAGCAGATCGCAGCCCCGCCATGCGGACAGCGGTTGAGCAGCGCGTGCAGGCGCCCCTCGACATTGAACACGCCGATCTCGCGCCCGTCGATGACGACGACCTTGCGCGTGCCGGGCGGCAGCTCGGCGGCCGGACAGACCACATGGCGGCTCATGTGAGGCGATACAATGCCATCGCATTGTCCCTGAATATCTTGCGGCGCTGCTCCTCGGTCATCGGGAATTTGAAAGCAAAGGACGGATTGTCATAGTCCCAGTGCGGATAGTCCGACGAATAGAGCAGCCGGTCCCAGCCGATCCAATCAATGATCTCGACGATGTGGCGCGATTGCGCCGGCTCCTCGATCGGCTGCGTCGTCCACCAGATGTGCTCGCGCAGATATTCGGAGGGACGCCGCTTGAGATGCGCCACCTCCTTGCGGAATTTCTCGAAATGCTTGTCCATGCGCCAGGCCAGCGCCGGCGCCCAGCCGAACCCGCCCTCGACCAGCACGACCTTCAGTTTCGGGAAACGCTCGAACACGCCCTCGATGATCAGGCTGGCGGCAAGCGCCTCCATGCAGGCCACGAAGACATAATGCTCCTGCAAATAGAAAGTCGGCCAACCGGAGCCGGTGGAGGGATGGCCGCCATTGTAGCCGACCGGATGCAGGCCTATCGGCAGGCCGGCGCGTTCCGCCGCCTCATAGATCGGCCAGTAGCGTCGATGGCCGAGCGGATCTGACGGCCGCGACGACAGCATGATCTGCACATAGCGCCGATCGCCGGCGCAACGTTCGATCTCGGCGACGGCTGCCTCGGGAAACTCCTGCGGCACTACGATGCCGGCGCGAAGCCGCGGTTCCTCGCGCACCCAGCGGTCGATCTGCCAATCATTGGTGGCGTGCGACAGCGCCGCCGCAAGACCGGGATTGCGCTCCTCCATGCCGCCCTTGCTGAGCGCCATCAACAGGCCGAACTCGACATTGACGGGATCGAGATGCTGTTTGCGCAGGAGATCGAGATCGGACCCCGCAGGGCCGCCATTCTCAGGAAGCGAATCGGCGCGCATGCCGCCAGCCATCATGCGCGGATACATCAGCGCGTTCGGCAGCGCCTGCCGCACATGCACGCCATGGGTCTGGTAGTGCTCACGCCAGCGCGGCTCGAGGTAGGGCAAGAGTTCGCCGGGTGTGCGATGCGCCGGATGGATGTCGCAATCGACGACCGCGAGGTTCTGCCGGGCTTTCTGTTCGATGAAAGGTGCATTCATCGCACGTCCTCCTTCGCCTGCTCGGCGGCGAGTGTGGTCGCGACCTGCGCCAGACGAGGATAGGTTTCCAGCGCATTCGCCACGAGGATTTTCATGAGCGAGTGCGGCGACAACCCGTCCGGCAGTACGTCAGCGCCGTCGAACTGCCAGTGCGGATAGTCGGTGGAGAACAGCAGCACCTGATCGGTACCGATGCGGTCGATCGTTTGCCCAACCGCCGTCGCGTCGGGCGCATCGAACGGCTGGATGGTGAAGCGCAGATGCTCGCGGATGATCTCCGAAGGCCAGCGGTCGACCCAGGGCACTTCCGGCCGCGCACCACGCCAGGTCTTGTCGGTGCGCCACATGGTCATCGGCAGCCAGCTCACGCCGGACTCGAGCATCACCACCTTTAGCCGTGGAAAGCGGTGGAACACGCCCTCGACGACGAGGCTGATCGTCTGGTTGGCGAAGGCCTGTGCCTGCGCCACGTAATCTTCGAACTGATAGGACGGCCAGCCCACGATCGTCGGCGCGTAGCGATAGGTGCTGCCCGCGTGCACGGCAACGACGAGCCCGTGCCGTTCTGCCGCCTCATACAGTGGAAAGAACTCGCGCCGGCCGAGCAGCTTTTCGCCCATCACCGGCAGCAGCACCTGCACAAAGCGTTGGTCGGGCGCCAGGCGCTCGATCTCGGCAACGGCCTGCGCCGGATCCTGCGGTGTCACCAGGATCGAGCCGCGCAGCCGCGGCTCGCGGTCCAGCCATTCCGCGCGTAGCCAGTCATTCACGGCACGACAGATCGCCGCCGCCATGTCGTCGTTGTGGAGCGCGATCGCGCCGTGCATCACATTGGCGATGCCGAAATAAAGACCAAAGGCGTCGAGGACATCAGTGCGCAGAGTGTCGAGTTCGCTCCGTCCGGTCTGCGCCGCGCGCCAGTCGGCTCGCGCGCTGACAGGCGCATTCGGCGGATAGCTCATCATGGCGAACGACATGCGGTCGATCGCACGGTTGGTGATCTGGTCGCGCCAGTAATCATCGAGGTAGGGCAGCAACTGCGCCATGCTGGGCATGGGCGGATGCAGGTCGCAATCGATCGCTCCTGCGAACGGTATTCTCATCTTCGGCCTCCGTTGCTTCGCGCGATTGCGGCTAGGCTGTTGCCGCCTGGTCGATCTTGCGCGCCGCCGCGCTTTGCTTGCGTTGGGAGATCCCCAGCGCCAGGACGCAAGCCGCCACCACCAGGGGCGGCAGTGCGGCGAGCAGGAACAGGCTCGAGAACGGCAGCTGCTGCGCGATAAGTATCCCGGCGACCAGCGGTCCGCTGATCGAGCCGATCTTGGCGACCGACAAGGCCCAGCCGACGGCCGTCGTGCGGTTGGTGCTGGAATAGAACTGGCCGACCGAGCTGTTCAGGCCCTGGTGACCGCCCACCACGAAGAAGCCGACGCAGACCATCGTCGCGAGGTAGGTGCTGTCACCAAGTCCGGCCCAGACGAGCGAAGCGACCAGCGGCGAGGCAATCAGCGGCACGATCGCAATGGCGATGACGCCGAACCGGTCGAGCACCCGGCCAATGGTGAGGCCGCCGACGGCGCCTCCGAGGCTAAACACGGTCAGGCCCATGGCGGCCTGCGCGGGCGTATGCCCGGACGCCTCCGCCAGGATCGGCGTCCAGCTGTTGAGGAAGAACATCGTGATCGAGCTTGCGATGTAGGCCACCCACAGGAACGGCGTGATGACCGCAAGCCGTCCGTCGAACAGCGTGGCGAGCTGCGACACGAGCCCCGTGCCGGCGCTGCCAGCGGAAGCTTCATCGCGAAGGACGAAGTGCGTCGTCGCGTGCGCCTGGAGCGAGGGCTCGATCCGGTTCAGGATGCGCGCGACTTCCGCGGGCTCGCGATTGCGCACCACGAGGAACTTGATCGATTCCGGAAGCGCGAAGTAACACAGCGCGGCCCCGAGGAGCGGCAGCACGCCGCCGATCCAGAATACGATGGTCCAGCCAAACTGCGGCACGAGACCGGCGGCGATGAAGCCACCGATGCTGCTGCCCGCGACATAGCCAACCATGATGATTGCGACCGCCGTGCCGCGATAGCGGCTCGGCGCATATTCGAGGTTGAGCGCATAGCACAGAGGCGACAAGCCGCCGATGCCGATGCCGGCGAGGAAGCGAAGCACGATCAGGCTCGTGATGTCGCTCGCCCATACCGTCGCCAGCGTGAAGCTGCCGAACACCAGCATCGAAGCGACGATCGATAGCCGGCGGCCGATGCGGTCGCCGAGCGATCCGAACACGAGGCCGCCGACGAGAATGCCGAAAATACCGGCGCTGAAGACGATCCCGAGCGCGGCCCGCTGGATGCCCCAGGCGCGGATGATCGACGGTGCGGCGAAGGCCATCGCCTGGAGGTCGTAACCATCCAGGAACATCATCGTCGTCGACAGGATCAGGACCGTCAGGACCAGGCCGTTACGGCGCTGGCGCTCGATGACATCAGTGACATCGATGACGTCGGGTGCGCTCATTGCTCGTTCCTCCGCGTTGCCGTTTCGCTTGTTCTGGTGACGGCTTATCGCGCCAAGCAATCTATTTCCTTCGAGAACGAGGGAGAATAAGCTACTTTGAGCGATGATCTTTTCCGGATTGGACTAAATGGCCGATAGCCTCTTGAATATGAAGGCATTTTTGGCGACGGCGCGAGCCGGCAGCTTCTCCGAGGCGGGCCGACAGCTTGGGGTGGCGCCATCCGTCATCACCAAGCGGGTCGGACAATTGGAGTGGTCGCTGAAGGCCACGCTGTTGCGGCGGAGCACGCGCCGCCTGGCGCTCACCGAGGTCGGCGAGCGCTATCTCGACGTCATCCGCCAGATCGTGCGCGAATACGACGAGATGGCGAAGGGGATCATGCGATCGCCGAACGAGCTCGAGGGCCAATTGCGCATCAAGGCGCCGGCATCACCGATGGTCATCGACCTCGCGCAACTGCTGTCGTCGTTTCAGATCAAGTATCCGCGCGTGACGCTCGACGCGGTGTTGGTGGACCGTACGGTCAATCCGGTCGAGGAAGGCTTTGACATCGTGCTCACCATGATGCCGTCGTCCTTCGACGGCGTGCTCGAGGAGCCCTTGCACGTGTTCGAACGCGTGCTTTGTGCCGCGCCCTCCTACCTGGCGCGGCGCGGCCATCCCCGGCATGCCCGCGATCTCGTTAATCACGACTGCATCGTGTTTTCGCCTATCGGGCCCGCCTGGACTTTTGAAGGCCGCAATGGCGTGACGACGGTCGCGGTTCGGCCGCACCTCGTGACGAACAACGGCGCGCTCGTGATCGACAGCCTGTGTGCGGGCAGCGGAATAGCAATCGCTTCGCGCACCGCAGTGGCGGAGCGGCTCAAGACCGGCGCGCTGGTCGAACTCCTCCCGCAACTCCATATCCCTGATCTCTGGGTCAAGGCACTTGTCCCGGCGACGCGCTCCAACCTCGCCCGCGTGCAGACCCTGCTGGGCTCCATTCGCGATGCATTCCGGGAAGCCGCGACATCTGCGGCGGCACTCGGGCGGGAGGCGGGGTAGCCGAGCTCTCGCTGTCGTCCCGGCGAAGGGTTAGCCTTTCACCCCCACCATCACATCGATCGCTCCCTTCACGATCGCGTCGAGCTCCTTGCGCGGGACGCGGGCGCGGGAACGGATGGCGATGGTGTGGATGGTGGCCGAGGCGAGCTGCGCCAGCACGACCGGGTCGGCGCTGTCGGCCAACTCGCCCTTCTCCTTGGCGCGGCGGAAGCAATTGGCAAAAGCCTTGTCGAGCTCGGACAGGCCGTCCAGTACCATGGCGCGGATCTCGGGATCGCCGACGGCCTCGGAGGCCGCGGTCACCACCGTGAAGCAGCCGCGCGGACCGGTCTCACCGGAGAGATAGATGGCGAGTGCGGAGGCGAAGATGCGTTCCAGCCGTTCGCGCAGCGGCAGATCCGCGCGAAAGATCTCCACCATCGAGGCGCGCGCCTGCTCGCGGTAACGCTGATAGCTCTTGATGTAGAGCTCGCGCTTGTCGCCGAAGGCGCCGTAGAGGCTCGGCCGGTTCATGCCGGTGGCCTCACTGAGATCGTCGAGCGAGGTCGCGGCAAAGCCCTGGGTGCGGAACAGGTCGAGCGCCTTGCCGAGCGCGACGTCGGGCTCATAGGCGCGCGGCCGGCCGCGCCGCTTCGGCGGCTCGGGTGCAGCGATGGGCGGGCCCTTTGATTTTTGTACCATCTCGCAAAATAATCCTTGACCGCTTCCATATTATGCGGAACAGTACAAAAATCAATCCGACCGGGTTGCGAACGCAAGGTCAAATGACACCACGCCCAAGGAGGCACCCCATGGATCTCTATTTCTCGCCGCTCGCCTGCTCGATGGCGACCCGCGTCGCGCTGTATGAAGCGGGCGCCGAGGCGAACTATCTCGAAGTCGATTCACCGACCAAGACCGTGCTGAATGACGGCTCCGACTTCCGCGCCGTCAATCCGATCGGCCTGGTGCCGACACTGCGCACCGACGAGGGCGTGGTGCTGACCGAGAACGCAGCGATCCTGCAGTATGTCGCGGACCGCTTTCCGCAATCCGGCCTCGGCACCGGACCTGGCATCGACCGCACGCGTCTGCATCAATGGCTCTGCTTCATCGGCACCGAGCTGCACAAGGGGTTGTTCATCCCCGTGCTCGATCGCAAGTCGCCGCAGGAGAGCAAGGCTTATGCGCTGGAGAAGAACCTGTCGCGACTTGACTATGTCGAGAACCACCTGAAGGGCCGCGAGTTCCTGCTCGACCACTTCACCGTCGCCGACGCCTATCTCGTCACGGTGATCAACTGGACGATGGCGACGCCGCCGATCGAGCTGGCGAAATGGCCGAATCTGAAGGCCTATTACGAGCGCCTCAAGCAGCGCCCATCGATCGCGAAGGCGATCGCCGAGGAGTTCGAACTGTACAAGGCTGAGCAGACGCGGCGGAAGGCGGCGGCATGGGTCGCGTCGATCAACAGATCGTCCCGGCCACGGCCGGGACGATCACGTGCTGCGGGAAAAATACCGCTGGGTGCGAAGGAAGGCGATGCTGGTCTCGATGCTGTGCAGCGGATCGGCAGACACGTCCTGCTCGACGAAGGCGTGTTGCACGCCGCTTGCAGGCAGGGCCGCGAATATCCCTGCGAAATCGATCGTGCCGCGCCCCAGTTCAGTGGTCGACCCGTCCTTCGCCATGTCCTTGAGATGAACCAGCCGAAATCGCGATGGATGGGCTATCAGGACATCAGCGGCATCGCGACCTCCCCTGGTCGCCCAGTAGACGTCGAGCTCGAGCTTGACGACACGCTCGTCAGTGCGGCTGAGCAGAACGTCGTAGGGCTGCATGCCGCCGGCGAGCTCTCGAAACTCGAAATCATGATTGTGATAGGCGAGGGTCAGGGCGGAACCTGCCGCCAGTTCGCCGATCCTGTTCAATTCGTCGCAGATCCGCTTCCAGTCGTCGATCGTCTGTCGCACTGGTGGGTCCAGCCAGGGACAGACGACGAACCGGCTGCCGAGCGAATGGGCGATATCGAACGATGATTCGGTCTTATCGCGCAGGCCCGCGTAGTCGAGATGCAGCGACGGGGCGGCAAGGCCAAGGCTGCGCAAGAGCTCGCTTGTGCGCTTCACGTCAGGGCCGAGAATGCCGGCGAACTCCACCTCGCGATAGCCGAGGCGGGCAACCTTGCGGAGCGTGCCTTCGAAGTCGCTCTTCAGGAGGTCGCGGACCGTATAGAGCTGGAGGCCGATCCTGCGCGCCTCGCCGCCGGATGCCGGGGCCGCTCCCAGCGCCGCTGCGGCAGCGAGTCCTCGGAGGACGTCGCGCCTGTTGACCGGCGGGCTGCCGAAACTGCGATGCACGGCTATTTCGGTGCCTCGAGGACGATACCGTAGCGACGATAGATCCGATCGATCGTGCCGTCGGCTCGCAAGCGGTCGACCGCCCCATCGATCGCTTCGCGCAACGCATCGTCCGGGCGAACCATGCCGACCGCGACGTTCCAGTTCAGGTCGGTCACGCTCTCGTCACGGGCGAGGATCCGAAGCGGCTTCTCCGGATGCGTGAGGTTGAAATAGCTCGCCGCCGTCGGCGTGACGGCGGCGGCGTCCAGTTCATTGTTCGAAAGGGCGTCGAGGCTGTCGCTCTCGAAGCCGAAGGTCGACGTCGGCACGCGGCGCTGGCCGATGATCATGGCGGCGACGGAGCCGACCTGCACGCCAACCTTGGTGTGCTCGTTCAGGCTCTTGAACGAGGTGAGTGCGCTGGACGATGGCACCGCCAGCGCAACGCCAGTGCGGTAATACGGCTTCGAAATACGCAGGCGGGTTTCGCCTTGCGCCCCACGATCGGCGATGACGTCGAGAAGCACATCGCAAGTGGCGCTGCGCATCTGATACTGCGTGATGATCCAGTCGAGCCTCAGCGAGACGCCGAGCTCGCGTGCCAGTGCCCGTCCCAATTCGACCTGAAATCCGGGAGGATCGCCGGCCTTGCTGGCGAAGGGAAGCGAGTTGGGATGGGCGCACAGCCCGATCTCGCCGGCTGAGCGGATCGCCTCCAGGGTGCGCGCCTGCGCCGCTGCCGAGAGCGCGACGGCGGCACCGACCATGAGCGAGAGGATCAACTTCATTCCGAAAGCCTCGTGTTCTCGGATCAAACTTGGATTTCGCCTCACCCCTCGCGCGGCTTCAATTGCCGGATATACTTTATGATCTCATCGATCTGCGCGTCGCTGAAGGTCTCGCCGAACGCAGGCATCGCGCCAGACTTGCCATGCTTGATGCGGTCGCGAATATAATCGTCGTCGCGAGTCGTATTCATGAGCTGCGGCCCCTTGCCGGCCGCGCGCCCCCCATCGGAATGACACCAGCCACAGGTCGTTGCGAACAGTTGCCTGGCATCGAATTCCTCGTTGCTTGGCGCCGGGGAAGCCTGTTGCGCGGATGCGGGCATGGCACACACAAGGCACGTGGACAGTACCGCCGTCCACAGCACCGGCAAATTCAATCGCATGGAGCGGAACTCCATTTTTATGTTCCATCTACCCCTCTGTCCGTTCCAACGCACGGGGAGCGGGCTTGTGCCCGCTCCCCGTCCAACCGTCCGAAAAGACCTATTTCAGGCTGTAAACGACGAGCGCGCCGTCATCGCGCGGCATGCTCTTGTAAACGCCGCCGAAGGTCGGCGCATAATCATCCGACGCCATGCCGCCAAAGCCCGCGGTCACCGCGATATACTGCTTACCGCCGGCGGAGTAGCTGATGATTCCTCCCTGATGGCCGGTGCCGTCAGAGTGATTCCACAGCTCGGTCCCGCTTTCGGCATCGTAGGCATGAATGGTACCGCGCGAGTCGGGCACGAACACCAGATTGCCTCCGGTCGACAGGACGCTCGCAAGCGGCGGCTCGGGGAAACGGACCTCCCACTTCTTGGCGCCAGTCACCGGATCGCGCGCGTCGAGATGACCATAGATCTCCCCGCTTGGAGGAGGCGCAATCTTGAAATCGGCCCCGATATTGAGCTGTACTTGCGGGGCAGTCACCGGTGTCGTCTTCATGACCTCGAGGGTCATGCACCATTCCTGGCCGAGCTTGTAGTAGAGGCCCGTCTTCGGATTGTAGGAGCCAGCATTGAAGCTGACGCCGCCGGAGATGTGCGGGCACAGTGGCTCATCAACCTTTCCCGCTGCAAAGTCACGCCGACCGATCAGTTCGCCGGTCTTTGGGTCGATGTTCTTGACGAAATTGCTGTTCTCGGTAATCCGCCAGACGTTCTTCAAACCGAGATTGCGATCGTAGACAAAGATGTAGCCGCTCTTGTTCGGATGCACCACCAGCTTCTGGCCGTCGCGATCGAGCATGACGAATTCACCGACGGCGCTGTCAAAGTCCCAACCGTCGTGCGGCAGCTCCTGATGATAGAATTTCAGCTTTCCGGTATCGATGTCCAGACCGATCACTGAGCTCGTGTAGAGATTGTCGCCGGGACGCGCACCTTGCGTCTTGTAATCCTTGCCCGACCAGTCGTAGAGCGGAGCCGGGTTTGCGGTGCCCCAGAGGATGGTGTTGGTCTCGGAGTCGTAGGTGCCCGGCATCCAGCCGCCACCCCCGCCAGTACGCCACGAATCATTTCCCCATGTCTTCATGGCTTCATCGGTGCCGGCAACCGTCAGGAATTCCCATTTCTTTTTGCCTGTGGTGGCATCGACGGCGAAGATCGGGCCGCGGCCCGGCCACTCGCCACCTTGCGCGCCGATGATCACGGTGCCTTTCGCATAAAGCGGCGCACCGGTGAAGCCGACCGTCAGCTTCTGCGAGTCGATCAGCTTGGTTTCCCAGAGAACCTTGCCCGTCTTCGCATCCAGCCCGAACAGGCGGCCGTCCATCGTGCCGACGAAGACCTTGCCCTCGCCGAGCGCGACGCCGCGATTGTAAGGAGAATGGGTCTGCCTGCTGATGAGCGCCTCATCGAGCTCGGGAAAGAAGTTCCACATCACCTCGCCGGTCGCGCCGTTCAGCGCAAACACCCTGCTGTAGGAACCCGAGTAATAGAGCACGCCATCGGCCACGAGTGGCATGGATTGCAGGCCGCGAGTCGACCGTCCGGGAATGTGGATCCAGGCAACGCCCAGATTGCCGACATTGCCCGCATTGATCTGCGCGAGCGGGCTGTAGTGATAGGACTTGTAGGAGCCGTGATAGGTCAGCCAGTCGTTCTGGCCGCCAGCGTCGATGCGCGCAGTGTCCACGGTTTGGGCCAAGGCCGGCGACACCATGAGTGTCGCACCAACGACAAGAGGCAGACCAGAATAGCACCACCAATTCTTCATGTGCAGTTCCTCCCGCTTGTGTGTTTCTTGACAGTGTGTTTGGCAGAACGTCTCTGCGACGGACGCTTGCAGCCCGGTCAAGTGTCGGTTCGTCTCCTTGGTTCCTAAAGGTGTGTCGGCGACAGCTTTCCGTCTCTCTCGGCGCCCATCGCCCAAGGAGGTCCGGTCTGTTTGATTGGCTGCTGTTGCTCCCGCTCGCGGGCATAGAGTACGCCGGATCGCGCGGAGTGCAATCAGGGAATACGCGCAGAACACGAATGTCAGTGGCGCTGACTATTTCAGCGTCAACAAATCCCACAGCGGGCGGCAGCTTGCTCGCGCCGGCTCACAGCAGGAAGGCGAGCGCAGCTTCGCAGCGCTCCTCGACCTTCAGCGTCAACAGATCGTCCGCGCGGGTGCGTCCGAGATTGACGGCGGCAATCGGAATGCTCTTGCGTGCCGCCATCTGCACGAAGCGGAAGCCGGAATAGACCATCAGCGATGAGCCGACGATCAGCATGGCGTCGGCCTGCTCCAGATGTTCTTGCGCTGAGGCAACGACATCGCGCGGCACGCTCTCGCCGAAGAACACGACATCGGGCTTGAGGATGCCACCGCAGGTTTGGCAGGCCGGCACGTCGAACGAGAAAAAATCCTCATGTTCGAGATCGGCATCGCCATCGGGCGCATCCGCGGCATCGAGTGAGAGCCAGGCGGGATTCGCACGACCGAGGGAGCGCTGAAATCCGTCGCGCGGCGTCTTCTCGCCACAGCCCATGCAGCGAACGAGATCGAGCCGGCCGTGCAGATCGATCACTTGCCGGTGGCCCGCCGACTGATGCAGCCGGTCGACGTTCTGAGTCAGCAGCATCTCGCACTGCCCGTTCGCCTCGAGGCGAGCCAGCGCATGATGCGCGTCGTTGGGCATGGCCTGGCCGAACCGCCGCCAGCCGATCAGGCTGCGCGCCCAGTATCGCTGCCGCGTGCGCGGATCACCCATGAAGGCCTGGTAGTTGACCGGCTGGGTTCGTTTCCAGTTGCCCTGGTTGTCGCGATAATCGGGAATGCCGGAATTGGTGCTACAGCCTGCCCCGGTCAGAACGAAGAGACGCTGGTGCCGGGCGACGAAATCTTCGAGCGGACGTTTTGCCATGGCTGAGGATGTAGTCTGCTTCGATCGGCTTTGCCAGATGGAGGAGCGCATGACGATGCTGCGCTGCGGCTCGCGCGCCGACGAAATTGTGATTGTCGGCCCTGCCCCGGACGGCCCATGATGAAAAGGCACCGACCTGCAATGCAATCCGGGGCACTCCATGACGTCAGTCGCGATTCCTCCCGCCGTCCATCGTCATCATCAACCCTGGTACAAGATCCTCTACGTCCAGGTGCTGATCGCGATCGCGCTCGGGATCCTGGTCGGCTATTTCAATCCCGACCTCGGCAAGGAGCTGAAGCCGCTGGGTGACGGCTTCATCGCGCTGATCAAGATGATGATCGCGCCGGTGATCTTCTGCACCGTGGTGCATGGCATCTCCTCGATGGGCGACCTCAAGCGGGTCGGCCGGGTCGGGCTGAAGGCGCTGGTCTATTTCGAGACGGTCTCGACGGTGGCGCTCGCGGTCGGCCTGCTCGTCGGCGAGGTGCTCCAGCCCGGGCACGGCTTCAACATCGATCCCTCCACGATCGATCCGAAGTCGGTGGCGACCTACGTCACCAAGGCCAAGGAAGAGGGCATCGTCGCCCACCTGATGGCGATCATCCCGGACAGCTATATCGGCGCGATCGCGCGCGGCGACATCCTCCAGGTGCTGCTGATCTCGATCCTGTCAGGATTCTCCATCGCCTTCCTCGGCAAGGCCGGCGAGCCGATCGTCGACGCCGTCGACAAGGCCGCAAAGATGTTCTTCGGCATTATCCGCATCGTCGTGCGCGTCGCACCGATCGGCGCATTCGGCGCGATGGCCTTCACCGTCGGCGCCTATGGCCTTGGCTCGCTGCTCAACCTCGTCGCGCTGATCGGCACGTTCTATCTCACCAGCATCCTGTTCGTGCTGATCGTGCTCGGCGCGATCGCGCGGGTCGCAGGCTTCTCGATCCTGCGTTTCATCGCCTACATCAAGGACGAGCTCTTGATCGTGCTCGGCACCTCGTCATCGGAAACGGTGCTGCCGCAGATGATCGAGAAGATGGAGCATCTCGGCGCTTCGCGCTCCGTGGTCGGCCTCGTCATTCCGACCGGCTACAGCTTCAACCTCGACGGCACCAACATCTACATGACGCTGGCGACGCTGTTCCTGGCCCAGGCGACCAACACCAACCTCACGATCTGGCAGGAGCTCGGCATTCTCGGCATCGCCATGATCACATCCAAGGGCGCCTCGGGCGTGACCGGTGCCGGCTTCATCACGTTGGCGGCGACGCTCTCCATCGTGCCCGACATCCCGGTCCAGTCGATCGCGATCCTGGTCGGCATCGACAAGTTCATGAGCGAGTGCCGCGCGCTCACCAATCTGATCGGCAACGGCGTCGCCTGCGTCGTGATCAGCATGTCAGAGGGCGAGCTCGATCGCACCGCGCTGCACGAGACCATGGCGCATCCGCTCGCGATCGGCGAGGCGCTGGAGCCGGGTGGCGGGTCCTGAGACTCAGATCACGACGTGACGTCGTCGAGTCCGTAGATCGCAGCCGCGTTCTTTGACGACACCAGCCCGCTCTCGACGTCCTCCTGCACGCTGGTCCGTTCGCGTTCCCGGGGATCGCCGATCCCGGCGCCGCCCGGCGTCATCACGACGAGGCGATCTTCGGGCGGTACCTGCTGAAAGCCTTTGCCGCGCATTTTCTTGCCGGACTTCAGCCCGACATAGCCGGCCTCGCCGTCACGGCCACCATCGCGGCCGCGTGGTGGATGATCGATGCGATCGAACGCCGCCAGGATGTCGAAGGGCGCATCGACGCCGCTGCCGACCTCGATGATCTGGCCCAGACCGCCGCGGGTTCGCCCCGCGCCGCCGGAATCCGGGCGCAGCTCCTTGCGCCAGAAGATCAGCGGCGTCTGCGTCTCCGCGATCTCGACCGGCGTGCCGCGCACGCCGCTCGGATAGGCGGTCGCCGACAGCCCGTCCTTGGCAAAGCGCGCGCCGGTGCCGCCATTGCTGGTCACCGCCATCGAGAACCCGTAATTGCCCCCGGCGCCGGAACGCATCTGTCCGCGCACGTTGAGATTCCACAGGCACGAGGTGCCTTCGGCCGGCACGCGCTCGGGGATGATCTGGCGCAGGCAGCCGAACACGACGTCCGGCAGCATCTGGCCGATGATGTGGCGCGAAGCCACCGGCGCAGGTTTTGGCGCATTGAGGATCGCACCTGATGGCGCCGACACCGTCAGCGGAGAGAGCGAGCCGGCATTGTTGGGAATCTCCGAGGCGACGACGCAGCCAAGGCCGAACACGGTGTACGCGGTGGTGTAGGAGAGCGGCACGTTAATGCCGAACTTCGAGGCCGGCGAAGTGCCGGTGAAATCGACGTGAATGCCTTTCTCCGAGATCGTCAGCATTGCCGATAGCGTCACCGGCGCATCATAGCCGTCGACGATCATAGTGTTGCGCCAGCTTCCCTTCGGCAGCTTCGCGATCTCGGCGAGCACGGCCTCGCGCGAACGGTCACAGATGTAGTCGCCGAGCTCATCGAGCGTGTCGATGCCGAACTCGGTCATCATCGCGACCAGGCGCTCGCAGCCGACGTCGTTGCAGCCGGCCAGCGAATAGGTGTCGCCCTCGGTGTCGATCGGCAGCCGCGTGTTGGTGCGGATCATCGCCATCAGCGTCTCGTTGACGACGCCCTGATCGATCAGCTTCAGCATGGGGATGTAGAGCCCCTCCATGAAGACGTCGGTGGCGTCAGGCCCGAAGCCGATGCCGCCGATGTCCATGAGATGGCTGGTGCAGGAGAATAGCGCGACCAGCTTGCCGTTCTTGAAGCAGGACGTGGTGACGACGAAATCGTTGAGATGGCCGGTTCCCATCCAGGGATCGTTGGTGATGTAGGCGTCCCCCTCCTTCATCGTCTCCAGCGGAAAATGCCCGATGAAGTGCTTGACCGATTCCGCCATCGAGTTGACGTGACCCGGCGTGCCCGTCACGGCCTGCGCCAGCATGCGCCCCCTGAGGTCGAACACGCCGGCGGAGAGATCGCCGCATTCGCGCACGATCGGGCTGAAGGCGGTGCGGAGCAGCACCTGCGCCTGCTCCTCGACCACCGCGATCAACCGGTGCCACATGATCTGAAGATCGATCAGGCTTGTGCTTGCGCTATTCATGGTCACGCCGCCTTCCGTTCCATGACGATGCTGCCGGCACCGTCGATGTGGGCGTCAAAACTGGTCGAAACGAAAGTCGAGGTCTCATCTTCCGCGATCACGGCAGGGCCGGCGATGGTCGCGCCCGGCACCATGTCCTCGCGGCGGTACAGGGGGATTTCGACCAGGCACCCGGCCCTTCCATCGAAGAACTTTCGGCTGCCGGATGCCTTGCCGGCCGGCTTGCGCGCGACGGCATCGACGACCGGCGGATTGCGCGGCTCGGTGGTCGCAAGCACCGACCAGCTCAGCACCTCGATCGCAGCGCCCGGAATCGGTCGCTCGAACATCGCGGCATAATCGGTCTCGAAGGATTTTCGCAAGCCAGCGAGATCGGCCGCGGTCAGCGGCCGATTCGGCAGCTCGACCGCGATCTCATGGCCCTGGCCGACATAGCGCATAAAGGCGGCGCGGCGCTCGCGCACCGGCGCGCCGGCAGCGCCGGGCTCGACCAGCGCCCGCGCCTCGGTCGCCATCTCCTGCAGGAGATCCGAGACCGCTGCGGTATCGAATTCGTCGAGCCGGACGTGGCGGCTGCGCACCAGCTCATAGGCGATGGGCGCAGCCAGAAACCCGACGGCCGACCCGACACCGGCGTTGGACGGGACGATCACCCGGGAGACGCCGATCTTCTCGGCAACGCGCGCCGCATGCAGCGGCGCGGCGCCGCCGAAGGCGATTAGGGTATGCTGGCCGACCACCGCGCCGCGCTCGACCGCGTGCACGCGCGCCGCGCTCGCCATGTTCTCGCAGACGACCTCGTGCACCGCGTAGGCGGCATTCTCCGCCGACAGGCCCAGCGCCTCACCGACATCGTGCAGCAATGCCGCCTTCGACAACTCCGGATCGAGCTTGATCGTGCCGCCGGCAAAGGCGTCGGGATCGATCATGCCGAGCGCGACGTCCGCATCGGTCACCGCAGGCCGCGTGCCGCCGCGGCCATAGCAGGCCGGGCCAGGCTCAGACGACGCACTCTCGGGACCGACGGTGACGCGCTTCATGGCATCGATCCGCGCGATCGAGCCGCCGCCGGCGCCGATCTCCACCATCTCGATCACGGGAATGCGCACTGGCAGGCCCGAACCCTTCAAAAAGCGCGCGGCGCGATCGACCTCAAACACGCGCGAGGTCTCCGGCTGAAACTTCTCGATCAGGCAGATTTTTGCCGTGGTGCCGCCCATGTCAAAGGAGAGCACCTTGCTTTCGCCGAGCCGCGCCGCGATCTGCGCCGCGAAGATCGCGCCGCCCGCGGGACCGGATTCGACGAGGCGTACCGGAAAGCGCCGCGCCGTCTCGATCGAGGTGACACCACCGCCGGAAGTCACGAGATAGATCGCGCCGCGGAACTGCTCGACCGCCAGCGCCTCTGCCATGCGCGCGAGATAGCCGTCGATCAAAGGCTGCACATAGGCATTGGCGACAGCGGTCGAGGTGCGCTCATACTCGCGGATTTCGGGGCACACCGCCGAAGACATCGTCACGGAGATGCCGGGTATCTCCTGCTCGAGGATCGCGGCCGTTCGCCGCTCATGCTCGGGATTGGCGTAAGAGTGCAGGAAAGCGATGGCGATGCTTTCGACATTCAGCGCACGCAATTTCGGCACCAGCGCGCGCACCGCGGCCTCGTCCAGCGGTAGCCGCACCGCGCCATGCGCATCGACGCGCTCGGGGACGGTGAAGCGCAGGGAACGTGGCGCCAGCGGCTTCGGCTTGTCGATGGTGAGATCATATTGATCATAGCGGCTCTCAGTGCCGATATCGAGCACGTCGCGAAAGCCTTCGGTCGCGATCAGCGCGGTCCTCGCGCCGCGGCGCTCGATGATGGCGTTGGTCGCCAGCGTCGTGCCATGAATGAAGACGTCGATATCGCTGATATGCGCATGCGCGTCGGTGAGAATGAGACGGATGCCGTCGAGCACCGCCTGCTCGGGGCGTGTCGGGGTCGTCAGCACCTTGCGCGTCTTGCGCTCCTGTCCCACATCCAGCACGATATCGGTGAACGTTCCTCCGATATCGACGGCAAGCCGCACTTCGGCTCCCTCACGCATTCCAGATGTCTCCGTGCTGATCGACAGGTTGGGTTCAAGCGTTGAGCAATTTGTATGCCATCGACTCCACCGATGGCAACGCGCTCCACGATTTTGCCGGGCACCTATGCAATAGCTAAGGATGCGAGCAGCTCAGCCGTTGAAGGCGGCCTGCGCTTCCGGCAGATCCCAGATTTTCCCGATCGCAGCCGCGCCTTGCGACGTGATCGCGGCTTCATTGCCATGAACGAGACGGCCGGCATCGATGAGCACGCGGCCGTCGACCATGACCTGGTCGATATTGGCGCGGTTGGCGAGTGCGACCAATGCGCGCCTGACATCGAACAGCGGCTGCAAATGCGGGTGGGTCAGATCGACGACGGTGAGATCGGCGGTCGCCCCCGGCGCGATCCGGCCGAGATCGGGCCGCTTGATGATGTCGGCGGCGGTTGCGGTGATCGACTCGATTAGCTCGGGGGAATTCGCGACATCGGCGCGCTGCGACGACGTCTTGGAGATGAGCGAGGCGGCATTGAGCTCGCCGAGCAGGTCCATGTTGTAGCCGTCGGTGCCGACCACAGTGCGGACGCCATGGCCGGCGAAGCGGCTGAATGCCGCAGTCACGCCGGCACGCGCGAACACGCGCGGGCAGTTCAGCACGGTCGCGCCGCGCGCGGCCATCAGCTTCAGATCGTCATCGGTGCTGGCGATGCAGTGCGCGGCGAGCAGGTCCGGCGCAAGAATGCCAAGCCAATCCAGATATTCCGCCGGCGTGCGGCCGCCGTAGCGCTTGCCGATGGTCTCGACCTCGGCGCGGCTCTGCGCCAGATGCGTCGTGATGGGGACATCAAGCTCACGCGCTCGCGCCGCGCACGCCTTGAGCAGATCGGGCCCACACGTATCTGTCGCGTGCGGGCTCATCGCAAGGCCGATGCGCCCCTCACCGCGGCCATTCCAGCGCTGGTACAGCGCGTCCCAGGTTGCCATATCAGCCACGCCGTCATCGCCGGCATAGCTGACCACGCCGTCGGGGCCTGCCTTGGCGTCGGAGGTAGAGAAGAGGTAGGGCGCGCCGTAGAAGCGGATGCCCATTTCCTCGGCGGCGTCGAACATCTCCGGGATCGAATTGCGGAATGGCTCCATCACGGTGGTGGCGCCGCCCTTCAGGAGCTGGAGGATGCCGAGCCGCGCCACCGCGAGGCGTTCTTCCGGCGACAACAGATCGGCGCCGCGCTTGGTCAGCGGCAGCAGCACCGTGTAGACGATGCTCTGGTTGTTGCGGCGGCCGTTGCCGTCTTCGGTGTGGCTGCGCGCCACGGCCTCGCTGAAACAGTGGTTGTGCAGATTCAACAGCCCCGGCAGGATGAGGCGGCCGGGCTTGTCATAGACCCGATCGGCGCGCGGCTTGTCACGCGTAACCGCGGCGATCGTCTTGCCCTCGACCAGCACCCAATGGTCGCGCAAGACATGCTGCGCGCCGTCCTTGCGCGTCAATGCGTAGCTGCCGAAGATCGCGATCGTGCTCATGCGGGGCGTACGTTCCAGAAGACGGCGGTGCCGTCGAGAATACCGGTGATGGACTTGCGATAGGCGGTTGGCTGCTTGTACAGGCCGATCGGGAGGTAAGGAATCTCCTCGAACGCCAGCGCCTGGATCTCGCGGCAGATGCGTTGCTGCTCGGCAAGTTCGGATGCCGCCAACCACTGGCTGCGCAAGCCGGCCATCTTCTCGCTCTTGTACCAGCCGGCGACCTTGCCTTCGCCGCGCAAATTCGTGTTGCCGGCGGGATTGAGCCAGTCGATGCCCTGCCAGTTGCCAACCGCGGCACTCCAGCCGCCCTGCCCGATCGGCTCCTTCTTCAACTGGCGTTGCAGCACGACAGCGAAATCGAGCGCGGCGTATTCGACATTCATGCCGGCCTTGCGCAGCGTGTCGGCGGCGATCTCACCGAGCGGGCGCTGCGCCAGCGAATTGGTGGGCACGAGCAGCACGACCTTCTCGCCATTGTAGCCGGCGGCCTTGAGATCCGCCTTGACCTTGGCGTAGTCGCGCGGGCCGCGGAAGACGTCGAGCCCGACCTCGCTGGCCATCGGCGTTCCCGGTGCGAAGAATCCGATCGGCGAGACCTGATAGGCGGGATCGATGCCCGCGACCGCCGTCATGAATGACGACTGATCGATCGCGCCCAGCAATGCGCGGCGAACCGCGGGATTGTCGAACGGCGGCTGGAGATGATTGAGCCGCAGCATGCAGGTGTAGCCACGCGGATCGAGCACACGCGTTTCGATGTCACCGGCAGCCTTGATCACCGGCAACAGATCGTGCGGTGTGGTTTCCTGCCAGTCCTGCTCGCCGGTCTGGAGCGCAGCGACGCCGGTGCCGGCGTCCGGCGTGGTGGTCCAGACCACGCGGTCGTAATGCACGATCTTGGGACCAGCGGTCCAATCCGGTTTGCCGTCGCTGCGCGGCTGGTAGCGGTCGAAGCGGGCATAGGCGTTGCGCGCGCCCTGCACGCGCTCATCGGCGAGATAGCGGAACGGACCGCTGCCGATGACTTCGGTCAGCGGCTTGAACGGATCCTGGCTTGCGAGCCGTTCCGGCATCATGAAGCAGGCGTTGATCGCGGCCTTGCCCAGCGCCTGCGGCAACAGCGGGAACGGACGCTTGAGGCGGAAGCGGATGGTGCGGTCGTCGGCAGCCGAGAGTTCGTCGGTTGCCTCCATCAGCTCGCCGCCAAAGCCGTCGCGCGCCGCCCAGCGGCGGATGCTAGCGACGCAATCGCGCGCGAGCACGCGCTCACCATCGTGCCAGAGCAGGCCGTCGCGGAGGGTGAGGTCCCACTGGAGCCCGTCATTGGAGATGACATGCCCCGACAGCATCTGCGGCGAGACCTGGAGCGAGGCGCTCATGCCGTAGAGCGTGTCGTAGACCATGAAGCCGTGATTGCGCGAGACCTGCGCGGTCGAATAGATCGGGTCGACGAAGGCGAGATCGATCACCGGGATGAAACGCAGCGTGGTCTGCTCCTCGGCGCGCAGGATCCGAGGCAGCGACAGTGCTGGCGCTGCGGCTGCGGCCTTGAGCAGGGAGCGGCGAGTGATCGGCATCGAACAAATCTCCTAGGACGCAAAGCGCGCGAGACGGCCGATCGGCGCGCCCTGCACCTCGTCGTCGCGCATCACGGTGTGGCCGCGCACGATGGTGGCGACTGGCCAGCCCGCGATCTTCTTGCCCGCGAACGGCGTCCAGCCGCAGGGCGAGACGATCCAGGAGTCCTCGATGGTGCGCTTCGCCTTCATGTCGACCAGCGTGACGTCAGCGTCGTAACCGGCGGCGAGCCGCCCCTTGCCGACGAGGCCGTAGACCCGCGCGGGACCGGCGGCCATGAGGTCGACCATGCGCGACAGCGACAGCCGGCCGGCATTGACGTGATCGAGCATGACAGGAACGAGCGTCTGCACGCCGGTGAGACCCGCCGGACAATCCGGCCAGGGCAACTCCTTGGCGGTGCGCGAATGCGGCGCGTGATCGCTGCCGATAGTGTCGACGATGCCGTCGCGCAGCGCGGCCCAGCTCGCCTCGCGATGCCGCTCGCCGCGGATCGGCGGGTTCATCACGCCGAAGCCTTTCAGCGTGTCGTAGCACTCCGGTGCCACCTGCGTCAGGTGGTTGACCAGCACCTCGACGGTCGCGACGTCGCGATAATCGCGCAAATAGCTGAGCTCCTCCGCCGTGGAGACGTGAAGGATATGCGCGGGCCGACCGGTCTTGCGCGCCAGCGCCATCAGGCGGCGCGTGCCGAGGAAGGCGCATTCCTCGTCGCGCCACTCCATGTGCGAGCGATGCGGCATGCCGCGCGAAAACATCGGCTTGCGGGCCTGGAGGCGATATTCGTCCTCGCTGTGATAGGCGATGCGGCGGCGCCCCGCGCGCATCAGCTTTTCCAGGTGCTCGTCGTCCTCGACAAGCAGCGACGCGGTCGAAGAGCCGGCGAAAACCTTGATGGCGCACACGCCATGCTCGCTTTCGAGATGCGCGAGCTGATCGATATTGGTCTTGGCGCCGGCGATGTAGAGGCCGATGTCGCAAAAGCTCTGCGCTTCCGCGTAGCCGCGCTTCCAGTCGAGCCGCTCCTGATCGACGATCGGCGGATTGGTGTTGGGCATGTCGAACAGCGTGGCGATGCCGCCGAGTATTGCAGCGCGCGTGCCTGTCGCCAACGTTTCCACCGTCGCATCGCCGGGATCGCGCAGATGGACATGGCTGTCGATCAGGCCGGGCAGGACGTGAAGGCCGCTGGCGTCGATCACCTGGTCGGCCGTGTCGGCCGAAGTCGCGGACAGCGTCGCAATGCGGCCGCCGGAGATGCCGACATGGGCAGCTTCCTCGCCCCAAGGCGTGACGCAGGTGCCGTTCCGGATCAGGAGATCAAAATGCATCGTCCGCCTTTCATGCTTTCAACAACACCGCGCCGATCGCCGCAGCGACCGCCTGCTGCGCCGGTTCGACCACGGGAACGCCGATCGCGTCCTCGATCGCGGCGCGGTGCGAGGCCATGCCGGCGCAGCCCATCACCACGACGTCGGCGCGGGTTTGCGTGACCAGCGCGCGGCCCGCCTCGATCAGGCGCCCACGGATATCGGCGCTCGCTGTTTCCGCCGCGCTTGCGCCGACCGACCAGCTTCCGGCATAGCGACCGTCCACGCCCATCTGCCGCACCATGCGCTGCTGGCGGCGAATGCTTTGCGGCGACAGCGCGATGATGCCAAACCGCTCGCCGAGCGTCAGCGCGCGCAAGATGCCCCATTCGGCAATGCCCATCACCGGGCGGCCGCCTGCCGCCTCGCGCACCGCATGCAGCCCGGGATCGCTGAAGCAGGCGAGCACGAAGGCGTCGGCATCCTCGCGCGCAACACGATTGACGAGCGGCATGACGACGCTGTCGGCGTCGCGCTGCGAGGTGATGCTGGGCGGGCCTTCGGCGAGCCCCACCACTACGATCTCCGGCCCGCCGGAGATCCTGAGCGGCGCGACCGCTTCGTCGATCGCCGCCGTGACCGCCGCGGAGGAGTTCGGGTTGATCGTCAGGATGCGACGGCGGGTCATGCTGTGCTCAACGCTTGGCGGCCTCATGGCGCTGGAAGTTCGCGGCGATGGCCTCGCCCGTCGTGATCCAGAGGTCTGGACAGGATTTTGCGTAGGTCAAGAATTCTCGCAACAGACGAAGTCGCATGGGACGTCCGCTGCATTGCGGATGCAAGACCGTCGTCACCATCGCGCCCCAGTCCCTGACCTCGTCGAGTTCGTCCTTCCAGATCGAGAGCACGTGCTCCTTGGGAAAGATGGAACGCGGGCTGAAGCGGGCGGAGAGGCCGTGCATCCAGTCGTCATAGCTCGCGGTCACCGGCAACTCGATCGTGCCCGGCTTGCCGTCGGCGAGGCGATGGCGATAGGGCCTGACGTCATCGCGGAACGAGGAAGTATAGACGATGCCGTGGCGCACCAGCGCGACGCGCAGCTCCTCGGTGAACTCGCCATAGGGCGCGCGGTAGCCGATCGGCTTGACGCCGAGCCGGCGCTTCAGCGCCTCAAAGCCACGCTCCAGCTCCTCCTCGATCCAGGGATCGCCGGGATCGGGCAGGAGGTGGTGGTAGCCGTGATGGCCAATCTCGTGACCGGCCTTGAGGATCGACTCGGCCATGGCGGGGTGCGCATCGACCGACCATCCCGTGACGAAGAACGTCGCCTTGAGATCGAGCTGATCGAGCAGCTCCAGCAGCTTCGGCGTGCCGACGCGCGCCTCGTAGCCGCCGTAGCTCATGGTGATCAGGCGCTGCGCGTGCACGGCGTCCTTGCTGGTCCACGCGCTCTCCGCATCGACGTCGAACGACAGGAACATCGCCGACGTATAGGGCTTTGGCCAGGGATAGTGCGGCGCAGGGTCCGCGGTGTTCGCCGGGACGAGCGGGATGCTCTGGAGTGCCTTACTGTCCAGCATTGATGGTCGCCTTCTCTATTCCGTTGTCGTTCAGTTTCCATTTCGCCAGCAGCGTACGATAGGTGCCGTCCGCGATCAGCGCATCGATGGCCTCGACCATCGCCTGCTGCAATGCCTTTTCCTTAACCGGCAGCGCGATGCCCGTGAACTGCGTTGCGAAGGCGTCGCCGACCGGCGCATAGGTGCCGGGCTCGAGGTCCATGATATAGGGCAGCGTCTCGTTGCCCTGCACGGCAGCGTCGATGCGGCCTTGCCTGAGCTGCGTGCGCGCATCAGCCGAGCCGTCCGTGCCGACGAACTGGATCGGGTTGCTGCCGCAATTCTTCTCGCTCCACGCCGCGATCTCTGCCGGGAACATGGTGCGGCGGCTGGCGCCGACCTTCTTGCCGCACAGCGCGGCCATGTCCTTGAACTCAGCCGCGCGCGACTGCTGCACGAAGAATTTTGGACCGCTGCGCAAATAATCGACGAAAGACGCGATCTCGTGCCTGCTGGCATAATCGGTGAAGCCCGACAGGATGGCGTCCACCCGGCCCGTCGAGATCGACGGCATGAACTCGGCGAAACTGGTCTCCTGCCATTCGATCTTGACGCCGAGCTTGCGGCCGAGCGCCTCGCCGAGGTCGATGTCGAATCCGGAAAGCGTGTTGGTGGCGGGATCGCGGAACTCCATCGGCGGATAGTTCGGCACCAGCGCGACCTTGATGCTGCCCCGTTTGGCAATCTCAGGCGGCAGCTCGATCGCCATCACTGATGCCGTCGTCGCACACACCAGCGCCGCCGCAACCAACACTCTCATCATCGAAACGCCCCCATTTTAGATCACCGCGGAAAGAAAAGCTTTGGTGCGCGCCTCGCGCGGCGCGCCGAGCACGTCAGATGCCGTCCCGGATTCGACGATCGCGCCCTGGTCCATGTAGACGACACGATCGGCGACCTCGCGAGCGAAACCGAGTTCGTGCGTCACCACCATCATGGTCATGCCGCTTTGCGCGAGCTCCTTCATGACCGCGAGCACCTCGCCGACGAGCTCGGGATCAAGCGCGCTGGTCGGCTCGTCGAACAGCATCAGCATCGGTTTCATGGCGAGGGCGCGCGCGATCGCGACGCGCTGCTGCTGGCCGCCGGAGAGCTGCGCGGGATAGGAATCGGCCTTGGCCGCAAGCCCGACGCGCCTGAGGAGCTCGATGGCTTCACCGCGCACCTCGTCGGATTTCCGGCCCTGCACCTGCAGCGGACCTTCGGTGATGTTCTCAAGTGCCGTCTTGTGCGGAAACAGGTTGAAGCGCTGGAACACCATGCCGGTCTTCAGCCGCTGCCGGGCAATCTGCCGCTCGGTCAGACGATAGAGCCGCCCGCCCTCTTCCCGCACGCCGAGCAGCTCGCCATCGAGCCAGATGCCGCCGCTGTCGATCGCGGTGAGCTGGTTGACGCAACGGAGCAGCGTCGTCTTGCCCGAGCCGGACGCGCCGATCAGGCACATCACCTCGCCGGGCCACACGTCGAGCGAGACACTTCCGAGAGCTTGAAACTCTCCAAAATGCTTGCTGACCGAGCGGATCGCGACGAGGGGTTTTGTCATCGGGCAAACCGCAATGTGCCGCGAGCAAAGCGTCGCTCGAGCAGCATCTGGAGCGGCGTCAGGATCGACACCACCAGGAGATACCAGAGCCCGGCGACGATCAGGAGCTCGATCACGCGCGAGTTGGCGTAGTAGATGTTCTCAGCGTTGTGCAGCACCTCCGGATACTGGATGACGCTGGCGAGCGAGGTCGCCTTGACGAGGCCGATGAACTCGTTGCCGATCGGCGGAATCACGACGCGCATCGCCTGCGGCAGAATGATCCGGCGCAGCGCGCGCAAGCGTCCCATGCCGATTGCCTGCGCCGCCTCATATTGCCCGATGTCGACCGACAGCATGCCGGCGCGCATCACCTCGGAGGTGTAGGCGCCCTGGTTGATGCCGAGCCCGAGCAACGCTGCGAGGAACGGCGTCATGACGTCGACGGCGCGTGCGCTCCACAGGCCGGGAATGCCGATGGTCGGAAACACCAGCGCGAGGTTGAACCACAACAGAAGCTGGAGGATCAGCGGAGTGCCGCGGAACAGCCAGGTGTAGCCGGCAGCGACCGACTTCAGCACCGGGTTCGGCGACAGCCGCATGATCGCTACGATCACGCCAAGAAAAATACCGAGCGCCATCGCGAGCACGGCCATCACCATGGTGTTGACGATACCCTCGAGGATCACTTTCGCCGTCAGGAAGCGGCTGACATAGGACCATTCGATCTGGCCGCCCGCGAAGGCGCGGCCAATGGCAGCCAGCACCAGAACGATCAGCGCCGCGCTGAACCAGCGAAACCAGTGCGGCTCGCGCGCAACGTGCAGCCCGGACAGGTCGGGAAATCCCTCCGCGAGGGCGGGCGCGGCCTTCATTGCGGCGCCGCGTTCATCAAGGGCTTCTCGACGGCGTTCACACCCAATCCCCATTTGTCGAGAATAGCCTTGTAGGATCCATCGGCAATCATGGCGGCGAGCTTTTCCGTCACCACTTCGCGGAGCGCCGCATCATCTTTGCGGAACATGATGCCCTGAAAGCCCTTCGCGAAGGGCTCGCCGACGACGCGATATTTGCCGGCCTCCTGCGATTGCGCGTAAGGCAAGGTCTCGCTGCCCTGCACGGCGGCATCGATGCGGCCCTGCTTGAGCTGGTTGCGGACGTCGATCGAGTTCTCGCCGGGAACGTACTGGATTGCCGGCTTGCCGGCCGCCTCGCAATTCTGCTTGCTCCACTTCTCGATCTCGACGGGGAAGCTGGTGCTGCGCGTCGTGCCGACCTTCTTGCCGCAAATATCCGTCGCCGCTTTCGCCTCGCTCTCGGCCATCACGAAGAACTGCGGGCCTGTCGTCAGATAGTCGACGAAATCGGCGGTCTCGCGCCGCGAGGCACGGTCCGAGATGCCGCTGATGATGAAATCGGCGCGCTTGGTCTGGAGCGAGGGGATCAGCTCGGCGAACGGCGTCTCGCTCCAGACGATCTTGAGGCCGCCGAGCCGCTTGGCGAGCTCGTTTGCAAGATCGATGTCGAGCCCGACGAGCTCGTTGGTTGCGGGATCGCGATATTCCATCGGCGCGTAGGTCGAGTTGACCGTGAGCTTCAACCTGGCCGCCTGCTTGATCTCCGCCGGAAGCTCGGCCGCCTGCGCGGACGTCACGGCAGCCAACGCTGCGAACCCGAGAAAATGCGAGAGGCGTGTCATGTCAGCTCCCTTGGCTGGCGTCGCGACCGGCCGTTTGATGTCAATCCGCGTCGAGAACGGCCGGCTCGATGACGCCGGCGCGTTCGGTGATCACCCTGTATTGCTCCGGCCGCCGGTGGGCGGCGAAGTTGAACATCTTGTCCTTGCCCTGGCGGCAGAGGTCGAGATCGATGTCGGCGACGATCACTTCATCGGCCAACGTCTCGGCCTGCGCAACGATACGACCGTTGGGATCGACGATGCAGGAGCCGCCGATCAATCCGGAGCCATCCTCCTCGCCCGCCTTGGCGACCGAGATCGCCCAGGTCGCGTTCATATAGGCATTGGCCTGCGTCACCAGCGTCGAATGGAAGGTGCGAAGGCCGGCGTCTTCCGTCGTGCCGCCATTGGGATCATAGGCCGCCGAATTGTAGCCGATGCAGACGAGCTCGACGCCTTGCAGGCCGAGCACGCGCCAGGATTCCGGCCAGCGCCGGTCATTGCAGATCATCATGCCCATGATTGCATGGGCCCAGGCCGAGCCGGCGCGGAAGGCGGGAAAGCCGAGGTCGCCATACTCGAAATAACGCTTCTCGAGCTGCTGATAGCGCGCGCCCGGCCGCGGCTCGACCGAGCCCGGCAGATGCACCTTGCGATAGCGGCCGAGAATCTCGCCGTCGCGATCGACCAGGATGGAGCAATTGAAGCGGCGGCCGTCCGCCGTCAGCTCGGCATAGCCGACATAGAAGCCGACGCGGAGCGCACGCGCGCGCTCGAACAGCTTTGCCACGGCCGGGTTTGGCATTCCGCGCTCGAAATATTCGTCGAGCGCTGCGCCTTCGAGCAGCCAGCGCGGAAAGAAGGTGGTGAAGGCAAGCTCGGGAAACACCACGAGGTTGGCGCCGCGAGCGGCAGCCTCCTCCAGCAGCTTCAGCATCCGGCCAAGCGTATGCGCGCGCGTATCGGCTTTTTGCGTCGGCCCCATCTGGGCGGCGGCGGCGCGAAGGACACGAACCAAGACTGCCTCCAATCTGTGCGCGCTGCTGCCTCGTTGGGCGGCGGAACTCTTTGATCCAGCGTGCAAATCCGCGGCCATTACGCGGAAACGGGAGTTGAAAAGCAATTCATTGTGCTATGATATTTTGGCCGAGAGTATAATCGGGGCTTATATGAACCTCCGCCAGCTCGAGATCCTGCGTGCCGTCATTCGCCACCGCACCACGGTCGCGGCAGCGGACGAGCTGGCGCTGTCACAGCCCGCGGTGAGCAACGCGCTGAAGACGATGGAGGCGCAGGCCGGCTTTGCGCTGTTCGAGCGCGTCAACAACCGGCTGTTTCCGACCGCCGAAGCGATGGCGCTCTACAAGGAGAGCGAGGCAATCTTCGCGCTGCATGCCAAGCTCGAAAGCCGCGTGCGCGATCTGCGGGAGAACCGCTCGGGACATCTGTCGCTCGTGGCGACGCCGCCGCTTGCCTACAGCATCATCCCCTCCGCTCTGTCCAGCTTCCTGCGCCGCCGTCCGGAGACGCGGGTGTTCTTCGATGTCCGGCGCTACGAGGGCATCATCGAGGGCGTGCTGAGCCATGTCGCCGAGCTCGGCTTCGCGCTCGGGCTCACGCATCATCCCGGCATCGCGCATGAGGTGGTGCACACCGGCGAGATGGTCTGCGTGCTGCCGCCAAAGCATCCGCTGGCCGGGCAGCCGGTGATCTCCGCCTCCGATCTCGTCGGCCTGCCCTTCATCGGGCTCGAGCGCGGCACACGGTTAGGTGAAGCCGTGCGCGACAGTTTTGCCCGCGCCGGCGCGCCTTTCCAGCCGACGGTCGAGGTGCGCTACTGCAACACGGCCTGCGTGCTCGCGGCCGCCGGCGTGGGCGCCGCGGTGGTCGATCCATTTTCGCCGCGGCAAAATGGCGGCAACGGCCTCGTCGTGCGGCCGTTCGCGCCGACGACGCGCGCGGTCGCCTATATGCTGTGGTCGGAAGCAGAGCCGCTGTCGCGGCTGGCAAAGGCCTTCCTCAACGAGGTTCGCAAGGAGAGCAGGCTTCTGGAGAGCGGCACGCCACAGGAGGCACAGCGCGACTGAGCTTGCGCAGGCACACACAATCTCTTAACCGAGGACACGTTCTTAGCCGAGGATGCAATTCTTCGAGGGCATATGGCACGCATCACCATCATCGAGACCGGAGCCGTCCCTCGCAAACATCGCGAGCGCCACGGCTCGTTTCCGGACATGTTCGAGCGCATGATCCGTACCGAGGATTCTTCCGCTGCGTTCGACGTCGTGAGCATCCCCGATGGCGAGGCGCTCCCCGACCCGCGGCAGTTGGAGGCGATCCTGATCACCGGCGCGGCGGCCGGCGTCTATGACGGGCTCGACTGGATCGCGCCGCTCGAAGAATTCGTACGCACCGCCCATGCCAACAAGACGCCGATGGTCGGCGTCTGCTTCGGCCACCAACTGATCGCGCAGGCGCTGGGCGGCACCGTGCGCAAGTCGGACAAAGGCTGGGGCATCGGCCGGCACGTCTATCAGGTGGCGCCGAACAACGGCGTCATCGGCGGCGAACAGCTCGCAATCGCCTGCTCGCACCAGGACCAGGTCATCGAACCACCGCAGGACGCGCGGACGATCCTGTATTCGGAATTCGCCCCGCATGCCGGCCTGCTCTACCCCAACGGCACGACGCTCTCCGTGCAGCCGCATCCGGAATTCGACAAGAGCTTCGCGCAAGTCTGCTGCGAGCTCCGCGAAGGCCACGCGCCCGACAACGTCGTTGCCACCGCCAAGGCCTCGCTGTCAGAGCCGCTGGATAGCGCGAAGCTCGGTGGCGCGATCACGAGGTTTCTGACGAGGCGGGCGACAACTTCTTAGTTCGCGAGATGCGGCCACAGCCACCCTCTCCCGCAAGGGGAGAGGGTGCAGCGCGCCAAGCTCAGCTTCTGTCGATGCGTCTTAGAATGGACTATCGCCCAGTCCCGCCACATCGGCGGGCCTTGGCCCCGGTGCAGGCCAGTGGAAGCGGCGATCGCTCTCCGCGATGGCGATGTCGTTGATCGACGCCTCGCGACGCTTCATCAGGCCGTGCTCGTCGAACTCCCACTGCTCGTTGCCGTAAGAGCGATACCACTGGCCGCTCGTGTCGTGCCATTCGTACTGGAAGCGCACAGCGATGCGGTTGCCGTCATAGGCCCAGAGGTCCTTGATCAGCCGATAGTCGAGCTCCTTTGCCCATTTGCGGGTGAGAAACGCCACGATCGCCTCGCGCCCCCAAAACACCTCCGAGCGATTGCGCCAGCGGCTGTCCTCGGTATAGGCCAGCGCGACACGCTGCGGGTCGCGCGAATTCCAGGCGTCCTCGGCCATGCGGGCCTTTTGAGCGGCGGTCTCTCTCGTGAAGGGCGGAAGCGGCGGACGCGACATGGCTGGCCTCATCAGTTGGGGACACGCAAATCTACGCTCGCGCGCCTGGAAGTCGATGGCCCGTCTTCCCTATCGGCTCATTTCGTAATCACGTCGGCCTTCATCAGGTTCCGGATTGATTTCGGGATCGGCTGGGCGCGGCCGCCGCTGATGAAGGCGACGCGCACTTCCGCTTTCACCAGCACGTCCTCGGCGCGCCGCACCTCCTGCGCCAGCATGATCGAGGCGCCCTTCACCGCGATCGGCCAGGTCACGATGTCGAGCACATCGTCCATGCGCGCGGGCTTGAGGAAATCCAGATGCATCGAGCGCACCACGAAGGCAAAGCCGGCATCTTCCGTCTCGACCTGCTCGAACAGCGCCTGCTGCTCGGCGCCCATCAGCCGCAGATGGTTGGTCCGCCCGCGCTCCATGAAGCGCAGATAGTTGGCGTGATAGACGATGCCGGAAAAGTCCGTGTCCTCGTAGTAGACGCGGACCTGCATGTGGTGGCGGCCTTCGCGGATCTCACCATCGAGATGAACTGTCACTGCGCGAGCCTTGGTTCATTGTCCACGCTCGTGTTTTGCGCAAATCAGCCCGACGCGCAAGCCATCGCTATGACACCGCCTGCCCCGCGTTCCCCAGCGTTACCAGTACGATTTCCGGAGGAACACCAAGGCGGAAGGGTATGATGCTGCAGCCCAGCCCGCCGGAGACGACGACGTCGCAATTCTTGCGGACGTGGCCATAGGCGAGTTCTGGTCTCGACGGAGCGGCCGGTGACCAGCCCAGCAGCCGCACCTGGCCTCCATGGGTGTGACCGGACAATTGCAGCGCGACGCGCGCCGGCACGCGCGAAGCGATGTCGGGTTCGTGCGCGAGCAGGATCAGCGGAGCGCTGTCGGTCACCTTGGCGAGCGTCGCGCTGAGATCGTCGACGCCGACGCGCCGCATCGGGCGAAAGTGGCGCGCCGGCACATAGGCGAGTTGGTCACCAAGCCCGGCGAGCCAGAACGGACGTCCGGCTTTGGTGAGGCGCGTTGCGTCGTTCTCATAGACGGGAATGCCGGCGGCCTCCAGCGCGATCCGCGCGGCCGGCAGTCCCCTGCCCTCGCGCTGCACGGTCTTGTCATCCCAATAATCGTGATTGCCGAGGATGGCGTGCACTCCGAGCGGCGCTTTCAACCCGCCCAGCACCGATGCCCACTCGCTAGCCGGAATGGCGCGCGTGGCATGGCGCTGACTGACGACGTAGTCGCCGAGCAGCACGGTAATGTCGGGCTGGAGCGCATTGGTACGTTGGACGATGCCAGCGATGCGTTCGAGCGACATCCAGGGATCGCAGGCATGCAAATCGGCAATGACGGCGATCTTCAGATCGAAATCGACGGGCCATTGCGGCGGCGACAGGTTGTAGCGGGTGACCAGCAACCGCTCCGGCTCGATGCCGACGCCGTAAGCCGTCGTTGATACGCCAGCGACTGACAGACCGCCGATGGACCGAAAGAAAGCGCGACGAGAGATCATGGGAAACCGATTGTGATGCCTTGCCTTGATGTCCTCCGATTGAAGCGGAATTGGGGTGCGCTTGTGCAGATCGTGAGCAGAAACGTTAACGGTCCCTCACGCCGACCAGCGCATCCAGACGCGTCTTCAATTCGTCGGACGCCCGGTAATACCAGACGCCGCCGAGCAAGTCATGGAAGCGCCTGTCGGCACGGGCCTCGCGCTCGATGCGGTCGATCGTGCGCAGGCTGATCACGTCCTCGAGCGGACCGGCCGCCAGCACCGACAGCAGCACGGGATTGGACTCCACCCTGAGGATCTCCAGGATCAGGTCGATCATCCGGTCGGGATCGTCCTCGCGCAAATCGCGCTCGAAATCCATGATCGCGAACAGATTGTCGTCCTGGTCGCGGTCGGACCTGGAATATTGCTCGATCCAGGCCTGCGCCAGCTCGGACAGCGACATGCTGGCGCAATCGAGCAGCTCGCGCGGAGTGCGCTGGGCCAGGTGATCGGCGTGCCAGGCCGCTTGATTGGCAATCCCTGCGATGCGCCGCATCAGCGGCTCCTCGTCGCCGAAATGTACGCCCCCGAGCAGCCAGCGCAGCCGCGCATTGTGCTTCGCCTCATGCTCGATACGCCCGATCACCTCGTCGCCATGGGCATAGAGCAGCGCCAGCAAGAACTTGTCGTTGAGCTGCATCACGGTCGGCTTGTCGGTCTCGGTCTTCAGCACGTCTAGGATGAGATCGAGCGCGCGCTGCGGGCGACGATGCGGCAGATGATCGAAATAGAGTTTCAGCGCCCAGATGCTGCCGGCCTGGTCGCGCCGGCTGACGCGCTGAAGCGCGCACCACATCGAGGCCAGCTCGGCCAGCGGCATCGGATCGAGGAACGCTTCGGTCTCGTCGGGCGTCCGCAGTTGCGGTGCGGACGCGATGCTTTCAAGCAGTGTTGCTTGCTCACTCAGCCCCATTCTTCCCACTCCAGCCAATGTGCGTTGCGCCAGCGACCCCGATCGCCGCGCGTTCGCATTAGTGGGAGCACGAAACAGGTGGGTTCAACGTCGCTTTAGTCGTCGCTCTCGTCCGTGCCGAACAGGCCGAACTGTGCCGTATCGCGCGAGGGCTCAGTGAGGCCGAGATGGCGGAAGGCATGCGTGGTGAGGAGACGGCCGCGCGGGGTACGCTGGAGATAGCCGCACTGGATCAGATAGGGCTCGATGATGTCCTCGATGGCATCGCGCGGCTCGGACAGCGCGGCGGCCATGGTCTCGACGCCGACCGGGCCGCCCCCATAATTGAGCGCAATTGTCGTCAGGTAGCGCCGGTCCATGGCGTCCAGGCCCGCGGCATCGACCTCCAGCGCGCTCAGCGCATGGTCGGCGATCTCGCGATCAATGGTTTCAGCGTTGGCGGCGGAGGCAAAGTCGCGCACCCGCCTGAGCAGCCGGCCGGCGATGCGCGGCGTGCCGCGGGCGCGGCGCGCGATCTCGTTGGCGCCATCCGGGCTCATGCCGACATTGAGCACGCGCGCGCCGCGGGTGACGATGCCTTCCAGCTCCTCGACCGTATAGAAGTTGAGCCGGATCGGGATGCCGAAACGGTCGCGCAGCGGATTGGTGAGAAGGCCGGCACGCGTCGTCGCGCCGACGAGGGTGAACTTTGCAAGCTCGATCTTGACCGAGCGCGCCGCCGGCCCCTCGCCGATGATGAGGTCGAGCTGGAAATCCTCCATCGCGGGATAGAGCACCTCTTCCACTGCTGGGCTCAGGCGGTGGATCTCGTCGATGAAGAGTACGTCGCGCTCTTCGAGGTTGGTGAGGAGCGCGGCGAGATCGCCGGCCTTGGCGATCACAGGGCCCGATGTGGCGCGAAAGCCGACGCCGAGCTCGCGCGCCACGATCTGCGCCAGCGTGGTCTTGCCGAGGCCGGGGGGACCCACGAACAGCACGTGATCCAGCGCCTCGCCGCGCTTGCGCGCAGCATCGATGAAGATGGACAGATTCTTGCGCGCCTGCTGCTGGCCGACGAATTCGGTCAGCGATTGCGGGCGCAGCGCCGTATCGCCGACATCGTCGCTGCGGCGCTCGGGTGTGACGATGCGGGAGGGGGTGTTCACTCGTTGCCCCGCCGGTATTTGTTCGGCAAGAGCTCGCCGATGCTGACGACCTTCGGCTCGCGGCCATTGTCGGGAACGATGACCCGCGCCTTGGCGTCGTAATCGTGGATCAGCTCGCGGCAGATGCCGCAGGGTGAGACGACGGCGATGTCGCCGGGCTCGTCCGGCTTGGGATGGCGCACGGCGACGATCGTCTCGATGCCGCGGTCACCGGTCTCCGTAATGGCGCGTCCGATCGCGATCGCCTCGGCGCAGACTGCAATGCGGCCGATATAGGCGTCGATGTTCACGCCGGTGACGATGCGGCCGTCGCGCGTGCGCATAGCAGCGCCCACCTCCTGCCAGTCATTGCGATAACGCTCGCTGATCGCGGCGGTCGCGGCGGCGATGAGTTCCTTGTCTTCGTTGCTCAGCATGGCGGAAAATGCATTCCTTCGTCAGTCAGCGGGCCGCGCAGGATAGTCTATTTCGACAATTCTTTCAGACCCAAACGGATGAGCTGCGCGGTTTCCGCATTCTCGCCGGCATTGCGTGACGCCGCGGCGATGGCGGCCGCCGCCTGCGGCTGGCCGTAGCCGAGATTGACCAGCGCGGAGATCGCGTCCGCGACGGGCCGCGGGGCACGCTGGTCGTCGACGGCGCCGGCGAGATGAACGACGTGCGGATCGACATTGGCAAAGGCCGGCGCCTTGTCCTTCAACTCGGTGACGATGCGCTCGGCCACCTTGGGACCTACGCCCGGCGTGCGCGACACCGCGGCCTTGTCGCGCAGCGCGATCGCGTTCGCGAGGTCGAAAGGCTGCAGCGTGCCGAGCACCGCGAGCGCAACCTTGGCGCCGACCCCCTGCACGGTCTGGAGCAGGCGAAACCATTCGCGCTCCTGGTCGGTGCGGAAGCCGAACAGTTTTATCTGGTCCTCGCGGACATAGGTCTCGATCGACAGCACGGCCGCTTCGCCGGGCGAGGGCAGATGCTGCAGCGTGCGGGTCGAGCAATGCACCTGATAGCCGACGCCGCCGACGTCGAGGATGACGAAATCCTCGCCGTAGGAATCGATCAGGCCCTTGAGCTTGCCGATCATATCCCCACCACCTTCAGCCGCAGGGCGGCACTTTGGCGGTGATGGGCGTGGGTGATGGCGATGGCGAGCGCGTCGGCGGCGTCCGCCGACGGCGGCTCGGCTTTGGGCAGCAGGATCTTCAGCATCACCGCGATCTGGTTCTTGTCGGCGTGACCGGCGCCGACCACGGTCTTCTTGACCTGGTTGGGCGCGTATTCGGCCACCGTGATGCCGAACATCGCGGGCGCCAGCATGGCGACGCCGCGGGCCTGGCCGAGTTTGAGCGTCGCAACGCCGTCCTTGTTGACGAAGGTCTGCTCGACGGCGGCTTCCATCGGCTTGTGGTGGGAGAGCACAGACGCGAGCCCCTCATGGATCGCGAGCAACCGGCTCGACAGCGCCAAGCCCTCAGGCGGTTCCACCGAGCCGCAGGCGACATAGACGAGGCGATTGCCGTCGGCCTCGATCACGCCCCAGCCGGTGCGGCGCAGGCCGGGGTCGATGCCAATGATGCGGACGGGATGGCGAATCGGGAGCGCGGTCATGGGCCAGTGATAGCGGCTGGCCGGAGGGAGGGAAACAGAAACGGAACGCAAGTCCCCGGGGAAGTATGGTCTCGTGCCCCGGGCGCAGCGCAGCACGCAGTGATGCGCTGCTGAACCGGGGCCCATCTCTGCATCGGCAGACTGGGAAGCGTGGGTCCCGGCTCTGCGTCGCACCGCTTCGCAGTGCGCCGCGTCCGGGACACGAGAGCCGCTTTATCCGCCCATCTTCGCCATCAGCGCGTCGGAAATCTCGAAATTGGCATAGACGTTCTGGACGTCGTCGTGCTCGTTGAGCAGGTCCATCAGCTTGAGAAGCTTCTCGCCGGTCTCGTCGTCGACGACCACCGTGTTCTGCGGCTTCCAGATCAGCGCGGCCTTGCGCGGCTCGCCGAACTTCGCTTCGAGCGCCTTGGCCACATCGCGGTAGCTTTCGGTCGAGGCGTAGATCTCATGGCCGTTCTCGCCCGAGATGACGTCGTCTGCACCGGCCTCGATCGCGGCATCGAGCACCGCGTCGTCGGAAGCGACGCTGCGGTCATATTCGATGATGCCGGTGCGGTCGAACATAAAGGAGACCGAGCCGGTTTCGCCGAGATTTCCGCCGGATTTTGTGAAGAAAGAGCGGATATCGGAAGCGGCGCGGTTGCGGTTGTCGGTCAGCGCCTCGACGATGACGGCGACGCCGCCGGGGCCATAGCCCTCGTAGCGGATCTCGTCATAGTTCTCGCCCTCATTGCCGAGCGCCTTCTTGATGGCGCGCTCGATATTGTCCTTCGGCATGTTCTCCTGGCGCGCCGCGATCACGGCCGCGCGCAGGCGCGGATTCATGTTGGGGTCGGGCGTGCCGAGCTTGGCCGCGACGGTGATTTCGCGGGCCAGCTTGCCGAAGAGCTTCGACTTCTGCGCATCCTGCCGCCCCTTGCGGTGCATGATGTTCTTGAATTGGGAATGTCCGGCCATGCGTGGTCTCTGAGGAATCGTCAGCCAAGGTAAGGGGATGGAGCGCGGGCCTTATAGGCCGCGAGCCCCCCGGAATGAAAGAGCATACTTGAAGGTAATATTGTAGGGCCGCTGCCGCGCCATCAGGCACCTGTTAACCCTGACTTCATCTCGGGATGTGAAAATATCCACGTCCCGTCCCCCGACAAGAGCGACCTGATGGCCTTCGGACTACTTCGGAAGCGTCTGCCGGAACAGGCTGCGGCTACGCCGCAGGTGGCCCAAGCCGTCGCCGAGCCCGCTGCTGCGCCGGAAGGCGATTCAGCCAAGGAAATTCTTGAGCTTCTGGAACTCGAGCTCGGCGCGATGATCCGCCAGCTCGAGCGCGCCGCCGAATCGGTCGCCGGCGGGGCGGAAGCAACCGCCAACACGCTCGCGACCATCCGCGAGCGCACCGATGCCCTCACGGGGCGCAGCAGCGCCGCGCAATCGACCGCGACCACCTTTGCCAGCGCGGCCGAGAAATTCACCCAGTCCGCGCAGGGCATCGGCGCCCAGGTCCGCGAGGCCGGCAAGCTTGCGGATGCTGCGAGCGCCGCCGCGCAAGAAGCCCGCGCCAATGTTGACCGCTTGCGCGAATCCTCCGCGGCGATCGGCAACGTCGTCAATTTGATCGCGCAGATCGCGCGCCAGACCACGCTGCTCGCGCTGAACTCGACCATCGAGGCAGCGCGCGCCGGCGCGGCCGGAAAAGGCTTTGCCGTCGTTGCCACCGAGGTGAAGGCGCTCGCGGTGCAGACCCAGAGCGCGACCGAGGAGATCACCAGGAAGATCGAGGCACTGCAAAAGGACGCGGCAGGCTCGGCGGAAGCCGTGCACCGCATCTCACAGGCGATCGAGGCGATCCGCCCGGTGTTCGACACCGTCAATGGCGCGGTCGCCGAGCAGACCGCGACCACCAGCGAGGTCTCCGGCAACGCGGCAACCGCATCGAAGTTCATCGTATCCGTCGGCGACAGCGCCGCCGAGATCGATGCCGCCACCAAGGCGGCGGAAGCCCATGGCGAAAGCGTCTCCAGCGCCGGCAAGGCTGTCACGATGTTCGCGCAGAAGCTGAAATCGCGCTGCGCCGTGCTGCTCAGGCAGAGCGACGCCGACGACCGCCGCAAGACCGAGCGCCTGCCCTGCCATCTCAAGCTCGAGATCAAGGGCCGCCGCGAGACGATACCGGTCTACGAGATTGCGATGGACGGCGTCCTGATCGGCGGCGCGGATGCCGCGAGGCTTTCGGTGCACGAGACCATCGACGGCGTGCTCCAGGATATTGGCGCCTGCCGCCTGCGCGTCGCCGAGCAGTCCAAGGCCGGCGCGCGGACGCAGTTCCAGGCGTCGAACGCCGAGCTGCGCGAAAAAATCGAGGACAAGCTCTGGTCGATCCACGAAGAGAACACGGAATTCGTGACCCGCGCGATGGAAGCGGGCGCCGCGCTGACGAGGATCTTCGAGCAGGCGGTCGCGCGCGGCGAGGTCAGGCTCGACGATCTCTTCGACACCGATTACGCGGAAATCGCCGGTACCAATCCGCAGCAGTACCGCACGAGATATCTCGACTGGGCCGACCGCGCCCTCCCCTCCTTCCAGGAAGCATTCCTGACGAAGGATCAGCGTATGGCGTTCTGCGCCATGGTCGACCGCAACGGCTTCCTGCCGGTGCACAACAAGATCTATTCGCATCCGCAACGCCCGGGCGATGTCGCCTGGAACACAGCGAATAGTCGCAACCGGCGCATCTTCAACGACCCGGCGGGCCTCGCTGCGGCGCGCAATCTGCGCTCTTACCTGGTGCAGAGCTACGCGCGCGACATGGGCAACGGCAACACGGTGATGATGCGCGAGATCGACGTACCGATCCGCGTGCAGGGCCGGCACTGGGGCGGGTTCCGGACGGCCTACAAGCTCTAAAGCATGATCTGGAAAAGTGTGAAGCGGTTTTCCGAAAAGATCATGCACAAACAACAACCTAAAGCGCGATGACGGTTCATCCAAATCTCATCGCGCTTTAGTGCACGCTCAGGCAAGACGGCAAAGCGCGAATCAGCATTAAAACGAATCACGCTTTGAAATGGGAATGGGAATGCCGTTTGTGAGTCGATAGTCGACTCCGGCTGGAGGAAGTTCGAATATGTCCGTCGTGCAGCGTGCAGTCATGGACACGTCATCCAACCGGACGCTGGCCGAACGCCTCATAGACCAGCTCGCCGATCGCATCGGCGGCCTCGGGGTTGAGCTCGCCGACATCGCCGGCAACGTCCAGGAGGTCGCCAATCGCGTTGCCAGCCAGTCGGAGCGGTTCCACCATCTGCAGAAGACGGCAGAGACGATGGTCTCGGCCAATCGCGAGATCGCCAATGCGTCGCAGGCGGTGCAATCGACGACATCCACCGCGGTCGGCGAGATCGCGCAGTCGCGCGACGTGGTCGAGACCGCGGTTGGCCACATCTCCGAGCTTGTCGCAGCCGTCGCTCGCATCGAGGCGCGGCTCGCCGCGGTCGGCTCGGCACTGAGCCAGGTCGCCAAGGTCTCCGGCTCGATCGAGGCGATTGCGAAGCAGACCAACCTGCTCGCGCTCAACGCCACGATCGAGGCGGCGCGCGCCGGCAGCGCCGGCCGCGGCTTCGCCGTCGTGGCGAGCGAGGTGAAGAGCCTTGCGGAAGCGACCCGGCAGGCCACGCAACAGATCGCGGATACCGTGCGCGATCTCGACGGCCAGATCGGCAGCCTGATCGGCGAAAGCGGCGATGCCTCGCTGCGCGCGAAGAACGCCGGCGACGGCGCGCAGCAGATCTCCCGCATCATCACGCGCGTGCAGCAGGGCTTTGCCTCCGTGGGCGCGGAGATCGACAGCGTCGCGCGCGCCGCGACCTCCAATCTCGGCCATTGCGACACCGTGATCTCGGAGCTCAGCGAGCTCGCCAAGGGCGTCGACCTCTCCTCGCGCGATCTCAGGAATGCCGACGAGCGGGTGGCAAAGCTGCTCGACACCTCCGAGGGCCTGATCGCGCTGATCGCCGACAGCGGCGTGGAGACGTCGGACGCGCCGCTGATCAGCGTCGTCGTCGACACCGCCAGGCGCATCTCAGCCGAGTTCGATGCGGCGATCGACCGCGGCGAGATCACGCTCAATCAGCTCATGGACGAGACATATCGCGAGATTCCCGGCACCGATCCCAAGCAATTTCTCACCAGCTACGTCGACTTTACCGACCGCGTTCTGCCGGCGATCCAGGACCCGATCCAGAAGTCGGACCCGCGCATCGTGTTCTGCGTCGCCTGGGCGAAGGGCGGCTATCTGCCGACCCACAATCCGAACTATCGCCTGCCGCAGGGCAAGGACCCCGTCTGGAACAACGCCAATTGCCGCAACCGCCGCCTGTTCAACGACCGCGCGGTGAGGAAGGTCGCGGCGAACACAAAGCCGTTCCTGCTGCAGACCTACCGCCGCGACATGGGCGGCGGCCAATTCGTGCTGATGAAGGATCTGTCCTCGCCGATCATCGTGAAGGGCAAGCACTGGGGCGCCTTCCGGATGGGATTCCGGCAGGAGTGAAGCCGCGCGCTGCTGTCCCTTCTCCCCTTGCGGGAGAAGGTGGCGCGAAGCGCCGGATGAGGGGTTGCTTCCGCAAGGTACACTGCGAGAGAGTGACTCGCGGATAGACCTCCTCACCCGGCTTCGATGCTTCGCATCGAAGCCACCCTCTCCCGCAAGGGGAGAGGGTGCAGCGTCAGTGCCGCGCTAGATTTCTAACTCAACCAGAACCTCGGCGTCGCCGGCTCGAGCCGACCACCTGCGCGCACCGGCGCAATCTTCAGCGCGAGCCCTGTTGCATCATCCGTCTCCACCGCGACCCCGCTCAGCGTCGCCGTGCCCATCGCCGGCTCGAAACGGCCGGAGGGGATGCCGGAGGTGAAACGGCGCAGCGGCTCTTCCTTTTGCATGCCGATGATCGAATCGTAGTCGCCGGTCATGCCGGCATCGGTCATGTAGGCGGTGCCGCCGGGGAGGATCTGGTGATCGGCGGTCGGCACATGCGTATGCGTACCGACGACGAGGCTGGCGCGGCCGTCGCAGAAGAAGCCGATGCCCTGCTTCTCGCTGGTCGCCTCGCAATGGAAATCGACCACGATCGCATCCGCCGCCTCGCGCAGGGGACAGGCGCCGAGCTCGCGCTCGATCGCCGCGAAGGGATCGTCGAACGGCGTCATGAAGACGCGGCCCAGCGCGTTGACGACGAGCGCATGACGGCCGTTCTTCGTCTCGACCAGAGCGGCGCCGCGACCCGGCGTGCCGCGCGGATAGTTCGCCGGCCGCACCAGGCGCTCGGCGCGCTCGATGAACACCAGCGCCTCGCGCTGGTCCCAGGAATGGTTGCCGAGCGTGACCGCATCGGCGCCGGCGTCGAGCAGCTCCTGATAGATCGCTTCCGTGATGCCGAATCCACCGGCGGAATTTTCACCGTTGACGACGACGAAATCGAGCGACCAGTCACGGACCATGTTGGGCAGGTGCTCGGCGATCGCCGCGCGGCCGGCCCGGCCGACGACGTCACCCACGAAGAGAATGCGCAACTTCAGAACTCCGGAAATCGAACACGTCGGTTTCCGTTAGCACATAATCCAGCGCGACGTCGTGCGATAGTGCGGGAACAGCATCGATCTCCTGCGCCGCAAAGGCGAGCCCGATGCCGACGACATGCTTGGTCTTGCGCAAATGCGCGAAGGTGAAATCGTAATGTCCCGCGCCATAGCCGATGCGGTGGCCGAGACGGTCGAACGCGGCAAGCGGCGTCAGCATGATGTCGGGGATGACCTCGGCCGCCGCCGGCGACGGCTCGGGAATGCCGAGCGGGCCGAGCATCAGCCGGTCGCTCGGATGCCAGATGCGGAAGATCAATGACTTGCCGCGCGTCGTGACGCAAGGCAGCGCCAGCCGCGCGCCTTCGGCCGCGAGCTTCTGCATCAGGGGCACCGGATCGATCTCGCTGCGGATCGGCGAATAGCCGGAGACGATGCTGCCGGGTACGATCTCGAACGGCAGGCCGCGCTTGCCGAGCTTTGCGGCGGCAGCAGTGCGCTTCTTTTCGCTGAGCGCATCGCGCTTGGCGAGAGCCTTGGCACGGAGTTCGGCTTTTGAGTTGGTCATCAGCGTTTTCCCTGAGGCAGAACCTTGTTCTGCCGTCATCGCCCGCGAAGGCGGGCGATCCAGTATTCCAGAGACGCCAGAGCATGAACCTCGACAGCGCGGCGTACTGGATGCCCCGCTTTCGCGGGGCATGACACCGAGACTAAATTCAACCGCAAGTGTGTCGGGGACGCAAATTAGACAGGCACAAACCAGGCAAACAAAAGCGCGAAGCCGCAAACGCCGTTGAAGCACTCGATCCCGGAGTTCCCTACGAAAGTAGGTGGGCACCATATGTCCGAGCCCACGGGCCCGGCCAGGGACAGTTCCCTAAAGGATCGATAAGGCCCCGGGGATATATGGCTCCTGACGCGCGTCGCAGCTTCGCTTGACGCAATCTAGCAACGACGCTGACGAATCGCCAGCCCGCTCCTTCGTCAACCGATCGCAATCCCGTTGCCGACGGTCCGGTTCAGGACCTGGGTCGATTTCTCGATGCGCTCGGCTGCGGCGTTCAGCGCATTGACCACCGCGGTCTGCGTCATCCGGGCGCGCTCGGCGGCGGCATTGCGGAAATCCCGCAGCTCGTTCACCTCGGCTTCCAGCGTCCGGATGCGGTTGCCGGCATCGACCAGCTCGTCGCATGCGGTGAGTGCCGCCATCACGGTGAGCCGCGCGTCACCAATCTCGCCGAATTTTCCGCGCAGGTTCTGGATCCGCGACTCCAGGCCTTCGGCGAGCTTCAACAGCCGCACCTCCTGCCCTTCCTCGCAGGCCATGCGATATTGCCGGCCGTTGATGGTGACGTTGATGTGGCTCATCCGTCCTCTCCGGTATCGAGCACCGAACGTATCGTGACGATCGCGGAATCCAGCCGATCGGAAATTTCGCGATTGGTGCGCTCGAGCTTGCGCGCCTTCATCAGCGCACCGTCGAGCTCGTCGGCGAGTCGCGAGCGGTCCGTGCCCAGCGCCTGGATGCGCGTCGCGAGCTCGTTCTCGTCGCGATCGGCATCGCGCCGTCGTTCGACCGCGCTCTCCAGCGCGTCGAGCGCCGACGTGAGTCTCCGGGTCGCGATCTCGATCTCGACGGCGGCGGACTCCGTCATGGCGGAACTGTTGGCAGCGCGATCGCTCATGCAGTCAGCGGCGGACCCTTGTGTTGGCCTTTTCACCAGGACTTGCCGCTCGGCAAAAGACTCGGTTCGGCAAGCGCTTAGAAGCAGAAATTTACGTGGCAGGGAAGCGAAGCGCAACGCCGCGGCAAAACTATGCACCGATAGATCGGGATCGGGCGTCCCGCCCCGACAGGTTCCTGTCGCGCGCGACCACCGTTGGGGCTTTTCCCGATCGCGCTTGGAGCAACTTTTCGCCCGGGGATGACGTTCGATTGCCTTGGACTCCCGGAACCGAGATGCTATCCAGCCCCCGACCTTCCAGCGGCCGAAAGGCTCCTTCCCGCGCGGGCGTACACCGCCACCAAGCGCCTCATTTCAGACGGATTTCAGACATGACGCAGGTCGATCCCACCCGTATGGCCAATGCGATCCGCGGGCTCTCGATGGACGCGGTCGAGAGGGCTAAGTCCGGCCATCCCGGCCTGCCGATGGGAGCCGCCGACATCGCGACCGTCCTGTTCACGCAGTTCCTGAAATTCGACGCCCAGGCACCCGCCTGGCCCGACCGCGACCGCTTCGTGCTGTCGGCCGGCCACGGCTCGATGCTGCTCTATTCGCTGCTGTTCCTGACCGGCAATCCGGACATGACGGTGGACCAGCTCAGACACTTCCGCCAGCTGGGATCGCTGACCCCCGGCCACCCCGAGAACTTTCACACCAAGGGCATCGAGACCACCACCGGCCCGCTCGGCCAGGGCATTTCCACCGCAGTCGGCATGGCGCTCGCCGAGAAAATGCTCGCGGCGGAGTTCGGCAAGAAGATCGTCGATCACCACACCTACGTGCTCGCCTCCGACGGCGACCTGATGGAAGGCGTGTCGCAGGAAGCCATCGCCATGGCCGGACACTGGAAGCTCAATAAGCTGATCGTGCTCTATGACGACAACGGCATCTCGATCGACGGCCCGACCTCGATCGCAGACTCGGTCGACCAGGTGAAGCGCTTCAAGTCGGCGGGCTGGGCCGCCGAGAAGATCGACGGCCAGGACCAGGCCGCAATCACCGCCGCTATCACGCGCGCAAAAAAATCCAACAAGCCAACGCTGATCGCCTGCCGCACCACCATCGGCTATGGCGCGCCGCATAAGGCCGGTACCGCGAAGGTGCATGGCGAGGCGCTTGGCGCCGACGAGCTGAAGGCCGCCAAGGAAAATCTTGGCATCTCGCTCGAGCCGTTCTCGGTGCCCGACGACGTGCTCAAGGCCTGGCGCGCGGCTGGCAGCCGTGGCGCGGCCGCACGGCAGGAGTGGGAAGCGCGGATTGGTGAGCTCGGCAGCCGCAAGCGCGCCGAGTTCGAGCGCCGCCTGCGCCATGAGCGCCCCGCCTCACTCGCGAAGGCGCTGAAGGCGCACAAGAAGAGCCTTCTGGAAAATCCACTCAACGTCGCGACGCGCAAATCCTCGGAAGCCGCGATCGAGGCGATCGCCGCCGCGATGCCGATGGAATTTTTGGCGGGTTCGGCCGACCTCACCGGCTCCAACAACAACAAGGCGAAGTCGGCGATCGCCTTCTCCGCCAAGACACCGAAGGGCCGCTTCATCCATTACGGCATTCGCGAGCACGGCATGTGCGCCGCGATGAACGGCATCTTCCTGCACGGCGGCTTCGCGCCGAACGGCGCGACCTTCCTGGTGTTCACGGATTACGCGCGGCCTGCGATGCGGATTGCCGCGTTGATGGGCGCGGGCGTCGTCTACGTCATGACCCACGATTCCATCGGGCTTGGCGAAGACGGCCCGACCCATCAGCCGGTCGAGCATCTCGCCGCGCTGCGCGCGATTCCGAACATGCGCGTGTTGCGCCCCTGCGACTCCATCGAGGTCGCCGAGTGCTGGGAGCTGGCGCTGAACCGTATCGACGGTCCGACGGTGCTCGCACTGACGCGCCAGAACCTGCCGCAGCTCCGCAGCTCCGCGAACGAGAACCCCTGCCAGTACGGCGCCTACGAGCTGGTCGCCGCCCAAGGCGAGGCCAAGGCGACGCTGTTCGCCTCGGGCTCCGAGGTCGAGATCGCGGTCGCCGCCCAAAAGCAGCTCGCCGAGCGCGGCATCCCGACGCGGGTGGTCTCGGTGCCCTCGCTCGAGCTCTTGTTAGCGCAACCAGAGGCGAAGCGTGCCGCCATCATCGGCAACGCGCCGGTCAAGGTCGCGATCGAGGCCGCGGTCCGCTGGGGCTGGGATGCCGTGATCGGCCAGGATGGCGAATTTATCGGCATGCATTCCTTCGGCGCGAGCGCGCCTGCCAAGGACCTTTTCAAGCACTTTGGAATTACCGCCGAGGCTGCAGTTAACGCTGTCCTGAAGCGCATTTCCTGAGAGTTGAGCTTGCCGGAAAAAAGGACTACCAAGCTCCCCATATGATCAAGTACCGCCCGGCCGAACCGGGCGTCCGCCCTAAAAACCCTCGCAGGCGCGCTAGCTAGCGTTCCGCGGGATGACAACGGTCATTGAAGGAGACGAAAGATGGCAGTCCGCGTTGCAATTAACGGTTTTGGCCGCATCGGCCGCAACATCCTGCGCGCCATCGCGGAGTCCGGCCGCAAGGACGTCGAGGTGGTCGCCATCAATGATCTCGGACCGGTCGAGACCAACGCGCATCTGCTCCGCTTCGACTCCGTGCACGGCCGCTTCCCGGGAACCGTGACCGTCGACGGCGATACGATCAATCTCGGCAACGGCAAGATCAAGGTGACCGCCGAGCGCGATCCTTCGAAGCTGCCCTGGAAAGATCTCGGCGTCGACATCGCGATGGAGTGCACCGGCATCTTCACCTCGAAGGACAAGGCCGCCTTGCATCTGACCGCCGGCGCCAAGCGCGTGCTGGTCTCCGCACCCGCCGACGGCGCCGACGCAACCATCGTCTACGGTGTCAACCACGACACGCTGACGAAGAATCATCTGGTCGTCTCGAACGGCTCCTGCACCACCAACTGCCTGGCCCCGATCGCCAAGGTGCTGAACGACCTTGTCGGCATCGAGACGGGCTTCATGACGACGATCCACGCCTACACCGGCGACCAGCCGACGCTGGACACGCTGCACAAGGATCTCTACCGCGGCCGCGCCGCGGCGATGTCGATGATCCCGACCTCGACGGGCGCTGCGAAGGCGATCGGCCTCGTGCTGCCGGAGCTGAAGGGCAAGCTCGACGGCGTCGCGATCCGCGTGCCGACCCCGAACGTCTCGGTCGTCGACCTCAAGATCGTCGCCAAGCGCGCCACCGACGCCAAGGAAGTCAACGCGGCGATGAAGCGCGCCTCCGAGCAGCAGCTCAAGGGCATCCTCGGCTACACCACGGCACCGAACGTCTCGATCGACTTCAACCACGACCCGCACTCCTCCACGTTCCACGAGGACCAGACCAAGGTGCAGAACGGCACGCTGGTGCGCGTGATGTCCTGGTACGACAACGAGTGGGGTTTCTCGAACCGCATGGCGGACACCGCCGTTGCGATGAGCAAGGTGATCTAAGGGAGCGCGATGCTTCCTGCCTGGATCGGAATTCCTGGCGTCATCCTGCTGTTCGCATTGATCGCGTACGGCATGCGCCAGGGAAGCAAGGTAACGACCAGGCAGGAAGGCAATCCACCTGAGCGCGATGCGCCGTAACGTCGCCAGTTAACGAGTGATCAGAAACATGGCCAGATTTCGCACCCTCGACGACGTCGACGTGAAGGGCAAGCGCGTGCTGCTGCGCGTCGATCTCAACGTGCCCATGGACAACGGGCGCGTCACCGACGCAACGCGGCTCGAGCGCGTCGCGCCGACCATCACCGAAATCGCCGACAAGGGCGGCAAGGTCATCCTGCTCGCGCATTTCGGCCGGCCGAAGGGACGCGACCCCAAGGACTCGCTCAAGCCGGTGGCCGAAGCGCTGTCGAAGGTCGTGAAGAAGCCGGTTGCATTTGCCGACGATTGCATCGGCGAGCCCGCGGCCAAGGCCGTGGCGGCGCTGAACGACGGCGACATCCTGTGCCTGGAAAATACCCGCTTCCACAAAGAGGAAGAGAAGAACGATCCCACCTTCGTCGCGGAATTGGCAAAGCTCGGCGACATCTGGGTCAATGACGCCTTCTCCGCCGCGCACCGCGCCCACGCCTCGACCGAGGGCCTCGGCCACAAGCTGCCGGCCTATGCCGGCCGCACCATGCAGGCCGAGTTGGATGCGCTGGAAAAGGCGCTGGAAGCGCCGACCAAGCCCGTCATCGCGATCATCGGCGGCGCCAAGGTCTCGACCAAGATCGACCTCCTGGAAAACCTCGTCAGCAAGGTCGATGCGCTCGTGATCGGCGGCGGCATGGCCAATACCTTCCTGCACGCCCAGGGCGTTGCGGTCGGCAAGTCGCTGGCCGAAAAGGATCTCGCCGCAACGGCGGTGCGCATCATGGAGAAGGCCGAGGCCGCGAACTGCGCGATCATCCTCCCGGTCGACGCCACCGTCGCCTATCATTTCGCCGCCAATGCGCCCTCGCATGCCTACGGGCTCGATGCGATCCCGGCTGATGGCATGATCCTCGACGTCGGCCCGCAATCGGTTGTGCGCATCCATGCCGCGATCGACGATGCGGCAACGCTGGTCTGGAACGGCCCGCTTGGAGCCTTCGAGCTTCAGCCGTTCGACCGCGGCACCGTGGCGGCCGCCAAGCACGCCGCCGAACGCACCAAAACCAAGAAGCTGATCTCGATCGCAGGCGGTGGCGACACCGTCGCGGCGCTCAACCAGGCTGGTGTCGGCTCCGATTTCACCTATGTCTCGACCGCCGGTGGCGCATTTCTTGAATGGATGGAAGGCAAGCCCCTGCCCGGCGTCGAGGTTTTGCGCACAAAGTAAGTTAGTTGGCCGGAAGGCCGAAACGGGAGAAAAACAGAGATGGCTCGGATCACGTTGCGTCAATTGCTCGACCATGCGGCGGAGAACGATTACGGCGTACCGGCCTTCAACATCAACAACATGGAGCAGGCGCTGGCGATCATGGACGCGGCCAACCAGGTCGATGCGCCCGTCATCATCCAGGCCTCGCGCGGCGCGCGCTCCTACGCCAATGACGTCATGCTCAAGCACATGATGGACGCGGTCACCGAGATCTATCCGCACATCCCGGTCTGCGTGCATCTCGACCACGGCAACGAGCCCGCAACCTGCATGACCGCGATCCAGGCCGGCTTCACCTCCGTCATGATGGACGGCTCGCTGAAGGCCGACGGCAAGACCCCGGGCGACTGGGGCTACAATGTCGGCGTCACCAAGACCGTAACGGACATGGCCCATCTCGGCGGCATCTCGGTGGAAGGCGAACTCGGCGTGCTCGGCTCGCTCGAGACCGGCATGGGCGACAAGGAAGACGGCCACGGCGCCGAGGGCAAGCTGTCGCACGACCAGCTCCTGACCAATCCGGATGAGGCAGTGAAGTTCGTCAAGGAGACCCAGGTCGACGCGCTCGCGATCGCGATGGGCACCTCGCACGGCGCCTACAAGTTCACCCGCAAGCCGGATGGCGACATCCTCGCCATGAACGTGATCGAGGAGATCCACCGCAAGCTGCCGAACACGCATCTTGTGATGCACGGCTCCTCCTCGGTGCCGCAGGAGCTTCAGGAGATCATCAACGCCAACGGCGGCAAGATGAAGCCGACCTGGGGCGTGCCGGTCGCCGAGATCCAGCGCGGCATCAAGAACGGCGTGCGCAAGATCAACATCGACACCGACAACCGCATGGCGATGACCGGCCAGATCCGCAAGGTCCTGAAGGACAACCCGGAAGAGTTCGATCCGCGCAAGTATCTGAAGCCGGCCATGGAAGCCATGACCAAGCTGTGCAAGCAGCGGCTCCAGGAGTTCAACACCGCCGGCCAGGCCTCCAAGATCAAGCGCGTCCTGACCACCGCCGAAATGGCCAAGCGCTACGCCAAGGGCGAACTCAACCCGAAGATTGCGTGATCTATCCCTCCCTCTCCCCGCCCCTCGCGGGGAGAGGGTTGGGGTGAGGGGCCGCCTCAGCAAATGCGGTAACAGTCGAATTCGCGGAGAGTCCCGCTCACCCGCATCGCATCTTCGATGCGATGCGACCTCTCCCCGCAAGCGGGGCGAGGTAAGCGGTCGCCCAGACCGGTCAAAAACGCAGACCCTAACGATCTCCCCCCTTTACCCTGCGACCAACGTTAACTCGGCAATTGCCCGAGAACGGTCTATTTTCGCGGGCAAGGCAGAAACGTTTTGGGAGGACCTCTCGATGAATCTGACTGAGCTCAACAAGGTCGCACAGGCCATGGTTACGCCCGGCAAGGGCATCCTCGCCGCCGACGAATCCTCCGGCACCATCAAGAAACGTTTTGACGCAATCGGTGTCGAATCCACCGAAGACAACCGCCGCGACTACCGCGAGATGCTGTTTCGCTCCAAAGACGCCATGAGCCAGCACATCTCCGGCGTCATCCTCTATGACGAGACGATCTGGCAGAATGCCAAGGATGGCACCCCGCTGGTGAAGCTGATCGAAGCGAGCGGCGCCATTCCCGGCATCAAGGTCGATGAGGGCACGCAGGCACTGCCGATGTGCCCGGGCGAGCTCGTTACCGTCGGCCTGGACAAGCTCGCCGAGCGGCTGAAGAAATACTATGAGCGCGGCGCCCGCTTCGCCAAATGGCGCGCGGTGATCGACATCGGCAGCGGCATCCCCTCGATGACGGCCATCAGCGTCAACGCGCATGCGCTGGCGCGCTACGCGGCGCTGTGCCAGGCCACGCAGATCGTGCCGATCGTCGAGCCGGAGGTACTGATGGACGGCGACCACGACATCGACCGCTGCTATGACGTCACGCAGCGCGTGCTCAACAAGACGTTCCAGGAATTGCGCGTGCAGCGCGTCGCGCTCGAAGGCATGGTGCTGAAGCCCAACATGGCAGTCTCAGGCAAGAAGTGCCCCAAGCAGGCCCCCGTCGCGGAGGTCGCCGAGAAGACCGTGCGTCTGCTGAAGGCGTGCGTGCCGGCCGCAGTGCCCGGCATCGCATTCCTCTCCGGCGGCCAGTCCGACGAGGAGGCAACCGCGCATCTCGATGCCATGAACAGGCTTGGCCCGCTGCCGTGGCGGCTGACCTTCTCCTATGGCCGCGCGCTCCAGGCCGCGCCGCAGAAGGCCTGGTCGGGCAAGGCGGAAAACGTCGCGGCCGGTCAAAGCGCCTTCGCCCATCGCGCGCGGATGAACGCGCTCGCCAGCCGCGGCGAATGGGACAGCGGGCTCGAAAAGAAGGCGGCGTAGACTTGTCGAACAATTCCGCTTCCGCGCGCCCGGCGCCGCGGCTTTATCTCGCGACGCCGCTCGTCGACGACCCCGCTTCGCTTCTCGGCGAGCTGCCCGCTCTGCTCGCCGCCGCCGATGTCGCGGCCGTGCTGGTGCGACTGAAGGAAACAGACCAGCGCACGATGATCACGCGGGTGAAGGCGCTGGCGCCGGTCGTTCAGAAGGCCGGCGCTGCGTTGCTGCTCGACGGCCATGTCGAGCTGGTCGCGCGCGGCGGCGCCGATGGCGCGCATCTGATCGGCATCGCCGCGCTCGAAGAAGCCATGCCGTCGCTGAAGCCGAACCGCATCGCCGGCGTCGGCGGGCTCACGACCAGGCATGATTCCATGAGCGCAGGCGAGATGGGCGCGGATTACGTGCTGTTCGGCGAGCCCGACGCAAACGGCCAGCGCCCCTCGGTGCAAGCGATCGCGGAGCGGCTGGACTGGTGGGCAGAGCTGTTCGAGCCGCCCTGCGTCGGCTTTGCCACCTCATTGGCGGAAGCCTTCGAGTTCGCCGCTGCGGGCGCGGATTTCGTGCTGGTTGGCGATTTCATCTGGGCCGACCCGCGCGGGCCGAAGGCTGCGCTGGTCGACGCGGAAGCCGCGATCAAGAAGGCCTATGCGGAAGCGCCCGCAAGCCGGGAGCATGGCTAGCAGCCGATCATGAAGCCCCCGCTTTCCACATCGTTCCTGGCGCTGTTACTCCTCGCCACGCCTGCGGCCGCGCAGCTCTCGCTGACGCCGCCGGCGGCAACGCCGAGCCCTGCGCCCGAGAAACCCAAAGAAAATCCCAAGGAAAATCCAAAGGAAAAATCTGCGGCCAAGCCGCACGCGATCACCAAGAAGAAGGAGGCCGCGCCGGCGCCAAAACCCTCGGCCTCGCCGAGCCCGCCGCCGGCCGCGACCGTGATCCCGGCGCCGCCGACAGACAATTCCAATGCCGACCTCGTGTACGGCGCCTATCAGCGCGGCCAGTACAAGACCGCCTTCGACCTTGCTACCGCGCGAGCGCAAGCCGGCGATCCCAAGGCGATGACCATGCTGGGCCAGCTCTATTCCAACGCCCTCGGCATCAAGCGCGACTATGTCAAGGCCGCCGAATGGTACAAACGCGCGTCGGATGCCGGCGACCGGGAGGCGATGTTCGAACTCGCGATGATGCGCGTGGCCGGCCGCGGCGGCTCGATCGACAAGGGCGACGCGGTAAAACTGCTCGCCTCAGCCGCCAAGCTCGGCGAGCCAAAGGCCGCCTACAATCTCGCGCTGCTCTATCTCGACGGGCAGACGCTGCCGCAGGACGTCAGGCGCTCGGCCGAGCTGCTGCGCCAGGCCGCAGATGCAGGGCTACCCGAGGCGCAATACGCGCTCGCGACCTTCTACAAGGAAGGCACCGGCGTGCCGAAGGACATCGACCGGGCGGTGCGGCTGCTTCAGGCCGCCTCGCTCGCCGACAATGTCGATGCCGAGGTCGAATATGCCATCGCGCTATTCAACGGCACCGGCACGCCGAGGAACAAGCCAGCCGCTGTGGCGCTACTGCGCAAGGCGGCCCGCCAGGGTAGCCCAATCGCACAGAGCCGACTGGCTTGGGTGCTGATTTATGGTGACGGTACGCCGGTAGACAAGATCGAGGGTTTCAAATGGCATCTTATCGCCCGAACCGCCGGCAAGGGCGAACCCGATCTCGACAAGCAATTGAGCGATCTGGCCCCCGAGGACCGGGCCAAGGCCGAGGCCGCCGCCAAGAAATGGCTCGGGACCAAATGACTTGACGCCAGCCCGGCCGCAGGGCACCCAGTCCCCAAATCGAGCGGCTAGAGCATGATCCGGAAAAGTGCGTAGCGGTTTTCCGAAAAGATCATGCTCAAACAACAACCTGAAGCGCGATGACGGTTTATCCCAATCTCATCGCGCTTGAGGGCCGAATTCCCGCAAATCAAGACTGATCTCATGCTGTATTCCGCAACTATCAACGTCATGGTCAAAGCCGCGCGCCGCGCCGGACGCAGCCTCAAGCGCGATCTCGGCGAGATCGAGCACTTGCAGGTCTCGCTGAAGGGCCCTGCGAATTTCGTCTCGCTCGCCGACAGGCGCGCCGAAGAGATCCTCTACCAGGACCTCGCCAAGGCCCGCCCCGGCTACGGCTTCATCGGCGAGGAAGGCGGCACGCGTGAAGGCACCGACAAGAGCCACACCTGGATCGTCGATCCCCTCGACGGCACCACCAACTTCCTGCACGGCATTCCGCAATTCGCGATCTCGATCGCGCTGGCGCGCGAAGGTACCGTGATCGCAGGCGTGATCTACAACCCCGCCAATGACGAGCTCTACATCGCCGAGCGCGGCAAGGGCGCCTTCCTCAACGACCAGCGCCTGCGGGTGGCCGGCCGCCGCCAGCTCAACGAATGCGTCATCGCATGCGGCCTGCCGCATATCGGCCGCGGCGACCACGAATCCTTCCGCCGCGAGATGACCGCGATCCAGGACCGCGTGGCGGGCCTGCGCCGTTTCGGCGCCGCCTCCCTCGACCTCGCCTTCGTCGCCGCCGGCCGCCTCGACGGCTACTGGGAGCGCAATTTGCAATCCTGGGACATCGCTGCCGGCCAGATCATGGTCCGCGAAGCGGGTGGCACCGTCAGCGACATCGAAACCCCGGGCGACGCACTGGTGACCGGCCACGTCGTGTGCGGCAACGAGTTCGTGCACGGCGAGTTGGTGAAGATCTTGCGGAAGTCGGCGTAATAAGCCGCCACGTTCTCCGCTGGATCACCCGCGAAAGCGGGTGATCCAGTATTCCAGAGACGTTCGTTGGATACGGACGGAAGCGGCGGACTCGATGCCCTACCTGCGGGGAATTATATATTCGAGAAGTAAAGCCCGGCGACGGTGAGGGCAGCAAAGATTGCCCATGGAACGGCTTTGATCTCGCAAGACACCGCCGCGACATGCCGAAGACAGCGTACCGGGGAGCCAGTAGAGCATGATGAACAGCTTGGGCCGTATCCCGCCCCACCTGACATAGCCGGGTTGGTTATCGATCGGCTTTCGGAAATCACGCCAAACGTAGAGAGCGCCCGTAAGTATTTAAGCGATCGCCATGACGGCCACGATTCTCATCGATCACTTGCCCCTTCACAAACCGCTGGCGCGGCAGCGCTGTGGCTCGATCTGCCGCGGCTAAGAATCATCATCGCCCGATTCCTCGTCGCGATATTCCCCGCCGAGAGTCAGGCCCTCGATCGTCGTAGCCCCTTTCGACTTGATGACCCGGCGAAGCGGGACAGAGCTCTCGCTTCGCAATGCCTCGATCAGCTGTTCCGAATGGGTGACGATCCAGATGTCGGCGCGGCGTGATGCCTTGGCGATCAGCCGGGCCAAGGGCGCCAGGAGCGAGGGATGCAAGCTAGTCTCGGGTTCGTTCAGCGCGATGAACGGCGGAAGCCGATAACCCATGAACACCGCGAGCAGACAAATGTATTTTCAGCGTCCCGTCGGATAGTTCATAAACGGCCGCGGCATATCCTCCAGCTGCAGATCAAACTCGCACAAGCCGCTCGCTTCCCAGGCGCGGAGCTCAGCGCCCGGGAATGCATCCTGGATGGCGTCCTGAAGGTCGATGGCGTCTTCCCTGATAGTATAGAGCGTCGCCAGGGCCGCAGCCAGATCGCTTCCATCGGCGCTGAGCGAGGGCGTCGTGATCGCCAGACAGGGCTTTCGTATCGGTGACGCCGGATCGGTACGAAAGTCGTGATAGAATCGCCAACCGAGGATTGCGTTTCTGATCACATCGCTTTCGGGGCATTCCTTGCCATCGGAAAAACCCGCAAGCGCCGTCTCGGACGGCAGCACCGCATCCTTGTGGCTGCTCCAGGCGCCGCTCTCGCCGCGCACGCTGACAAGCGCGTTCTTCCGCTCCATCAGCTGAACCGTTCGCTTGCCCTGTGTCGCCTCGATAGTTTCGGCCTTGATCATCGGCTCGCCGGAAAACGCTGCCTCGAGAGGGCCGGGAAATCCGATCTCGATGGAATATTTGAGACGGTCGAACCTGGCCGACAACCGTAGTCGCCCATCCTCGCCACGCTTGCGAATGCCGGACCAGCAGACTGAATTCAATCCACCTTCGTCGGCGATCGTGCGCGTGATCCGCCCGGTCGCCGCGTCGCGCAAAAGCGACAAGGACTTGTAGAGATTGGATTTGCCGACGCCATTCTCGCCCACGAAGACGGACAGGGGATGGATTGGTATCGAGAGCCGCCGAATGGAGCGATAGTTCGAGATCGCAATGTCGGTCGGACGCATCACATGCTCTCAATCGGCAGGCTGTACGTGCTTTCGCGGCGCGAATGCACATGTTCAATCCAGGGATGCACTCTGGATCGACGCTCCTGCGAAAGCAAGCCGAACGCCTGTTTGACGTCGCGCGACTTGGAGGCCGCAAGATCGCGGCCTCCCGTCTCAGGTCACACGGCGGCTGTTACCACGCCACCCATTTGCGGCCGCGCCAGTAACCGCGGCCCTCGTGCTCGCGGAACGCAAACTTTTCGCGCGGGCCCCAGTGCCATTTGTCCTCGTGAACGACGACCCCTGCTTCGTGAGGAAAGTCGTAGGCCTCATGCGTGTGCCAGCAGCTGTGGCCCTGGCACACGATTGCCGCCGATGCGGTGAAGGTCGACATCATCAGCACGCCGGTGCCGACAGCAGCAGCGGAAAGAAGCTTCTTCAACATTTTGACGATTTCTCCGTGGAACCCCTAACCCCGCGGGCAATCAGATTTGCCTACGTCGGGTTCCGTCAGAGAATGTGAAGCTTTGGTAAGGATTCGCGCGGAGCTATCGCTTAACCTCCGCCGGCGGCCCATACGCCTCGCTGTCCTTCGCGGCCTTCGGCTCCCTGTCTCCCGCCAGCACGCGCTGCACGGAGACGAAGAACACCGGCACCATCAGCAGCGCCAGGATCACCACCGCGATCATGCCGCCCATCACGACGGTGCCGAGCGATTGCTGGCTGGCGCCGCCGGCGCCGTGGGCGATCGCCATCGGCAGCACGCCGCAGATGAAGGCAAGGCCGGTCATCAGGATCGGGCGGAAGCGCAGGCGGCAGGCCTCGATGGTGGCTTCCACCAGTGGCTTGCCCTCTTTGCGCAAGTCCTTGGCGAACTCGATGATGAGGATCGCATCCTTCGCCGCAAGGCCGATGATGGTGATGAGGCCGACGGTAAAATAGACGTCGTTCGGAAGCCCGCGCAGCATCGCCGCGATCACGGCGCCGGTGACGCCGAGCGGCACGGTCAAGAGCACCGCGAGCGGAATGGTCCAGCTCTCATAGAGCGCGGCCAGACACAGGAACACCACGAACACCGAGAGCGCGAGCAGGAACGGCGCCTGCGAGCCCGACAGCTTCTCCTGCAGCGACTGCCCGGTCCATTCATAACCGAAGCCGCGCGGCAGTTTGCCGGCAAGCTTCTCCATCTCGGCGATCGCATCGCCCGAGGTGAAGCCGGGCTTTGCCTCGCCCGAGATGCGCACCGCCGGATAATAGTTGAAACCCGCGATCTGCGTCGGCCCGCGCGACCATTCGACCGTCGCGAAGGAGGAGAAAGGCACGAGCTGGCCGCGACTGTTCTTGACATTGTAGTTGAGGATGTCCTCGGTCTTCATGCGGTCGCGCGCGTCGGCCTGCACCACGACGCGCTGCATGCGGCCGCGGTTCGGGAAGTCGTTGATGTAGTTCGAGCCGAGATTGGTCGAGATCGTGTTGTTGATGTCCTCGAAGGTGACGCCAAAGGCGCCGGCTTTTTCGCGGTCGATCACGAGATTGACCACGCCCGCCTCGGGCAGGCCCTCGATATAGACCTTTTGCAGCACGGGACTCGCATTGGCCTCCGCGATGAGCTGGTCGGCGGCGCGCATCAGGGCCGGATAGCCCTTCTGGCCGCGGTCCTGGAGGCGGAACGAAAAGCCCGAGGAGTTACCGAGATTATCGATCGGCGGCGGCTGGAGCGCCGAGATCTTTGCGTCACGGATCGAGGACAGGTCGCGGTTGATGTCGGAGACGATCGCGGCGGCAGACTCCTTCGGGCCGCGCTCCGACCAATCCTTCAGCGTGATGAAGGCCTGCGCGGTATTCATGCCCTGACCCGAGAAGCTGAAGCCGGTGAGGAAGGTGACGTCCTTCACGCCGGGGCGTTCGGCGAGATATTTCTCGACCTTCTCGATCACCGCCTCGGTGCGGGCATAGGACGAATCCGACGGCGCCTGCACGTCAGTGGTGACAAAGCCCTGGTCGTCGACGGGCAAGAAGCCGCCGGGCAGGTTGACGAAAGCCCAGGACAGGCCGACCAACAGTGCGGCATAGACCAGCATCAGCCGTCCCGTGCGCTTCAGCGAGAAGCCGACGGTGCGGGAATAGCCCTGCTTGCCGCCCTCGAGCATGCGGTTGAACCAGCCGAACACGCCCTTCTTCGCATGGCCATGGCCGGCCGCGACGGGTTTGAGCAGCGTGGCACACAGCGCCGGCGTCAGCGACAGCGCGAGGAAGGCCGAGAAGCCGATCGCGGCGACCATGGTGACGGAGAACTGGCGGTAGATGATGCCGACCGAGCCCGGGAAGAACGCCATCGGCACGAACACGGCCATCAGCACCAGCGTGATGCCGATGATGGCGCCCGTGATCTGCGACATCGCCTTGCGCGTCGCTTCCTTCGGCGGCAGGCCTTCTTCGGCCATGATGCGCTCGACGTTCTCGACCACGACGATGGCATCGTCGACGAGGATACCGACCGCGAGCACCATGCCGAACATCGAGAGCATGTTGATGGAGTAGCCGGCGAGCAGCAGCGTGGTGCAGGCGCCCAGCAGTGCCACCGGCACCACGATGGTCGGGATGATGGTGTAGCGGATGTTCTGCAGAAATAAGAACATCACCACGAATACCAGCACCACGGCCTCGACCAGCGTCGATAGCACCTTCTTGATCGAGGCCTCGACGACAGGCGTGATGTTGTAGGGAATCTCGTAACTGATGTTGGCCGGGAAGAAGCGCGACAGCTCCTTCATCTTGGCCTCGACCGCGCTCGCGGTCGCGAGCGCATTGCCGGTCGGCGACAGCAGCACCGAGAGGCCCGCGGTCGGCTTGCCGTTCAGGCGGGTGTTGAACTGGTAGCTGAGGCCACCGACCTCGACGCGCGCGACGTCACGCAGCCGCACGGTCGAACCATCGGGATTGGCGCGCAGGATAATGGCGCCGAACTCATCCGGGGAGGAGAGCTGGCCCTTGACCAGCACCAGCGCGGAGATGCGCTGGTCGGCCGTCGACGGCTCGGCGCCGATGCTGCCGGAGGCGACCTGCGCGTTCTGCGCGCTGATCGCCTTGTTGACGTCATCCGCCGTCAGCCCATAGCCGACGAGCTTTGCCGGATCGACCCAGACGCGAAGCGAGCGCTCGGTCGAATAGAGCGTGGCGCGGCCGACGCCGGGGATGCGGCGGATCTCGCCGAGCACGTTGCGGATCATGAAGTCGCCGAGCCCGACCTCATCCAGGCTGCCGTCGGTCGAGTTCAGCGTGATGATCTGCAGCACGGCGCTCGATGCTTCCTCGATCAGGATACCCTGCTGGATCACCGCGCGCGGCAGCCGCGCCTCGACACGCTTGATGCGGTTCTGCACCTCGACCGAGGCCGCGCCGGTGTCGGTGCCAGGAACGAAGTTGGCGATGATCTCGACCTGGCCGAGCGAGTCGCTGGTCGATTCGAAGTTGAGGATGCCGGAGGCGCCGTTGAGCTCCTCTTCGATCAGCCGCGTGACACTGTTGTAGAGGTTTTCCGGTGAGGCGCCGGGGTAGCTGGTCGAGATCGAGATCGAGGGCGGCGCGATGATCGGATATTGCGCGATCGGCAATAGCGGGATCGAGATTGCGCCGATCAAGCAGATGAACAACGCGACCACCCAGGCGAAGATCGGCCTGTCGATGAAGAAGCTCGGCATGGCGCGTTACCGCAAGGCCCTGGCGTGCTGGGCATCCGCCGTCGCATCGGCCTCGGCCCAGGACTGCGGCTTGACCTTGTCGCCGGCGGCGAATTTCTGGAAGCCTTCGACCACGACCTTGTCGCCGGCCCTCAATCCGTCGGTGACGAACCAGATGCCGTCCTGCACCGAGCCGGTGCGCACCGGCTGCACCGCGATGCGGTTGTCGTCCTTGACGACGAACACCTCGCTGCCGCCACCGCCATTGCGCTGGATCGCCTGCTGCGGCACGGCAATCGCATCGGCATCGATGCCCTGGTCGATGCGGACGCGGACATACATGCCCGGCAGCAATTCGCGCTTGGGATTGCGGAACTCACCGCGCAGCGTCACCTGGCCGGTATGGGCGTCGACCTTGGCGTCGGAGAACAAGAGCTTGCCGTCGAGCGAATAGAGCGTGTTGTCGTCGAGCACGAGGCGGACTTTCGCGGCATCGGCCGCGATGCGGTCGAGATCGCCGTTCTCGAAGGCGCGGCGAAGCTGGTTCAGCTCGGTGACCGACTGGGTGAAGTCGGCATAGATCGGATCGAGCTGCTGGACCGTGGCGAGATTGGTCTCGTTCTGCACCACGAGCGCGCCTTCGCTGACGATCGCCGCACCAACGACGCCGTCGATCGGCGCGCGCACGGTGGCGTAATCGAGGTTGAGTTTGGCGCGCGCGAGCTCCGCTTTGCGGCCCTCGACCTCGGCCTGGGCCTGGCGCTCGGCGGCGATCGCCTTCTCGTTCTCGGCTTCGGGGGCGGCACGCTGGCTGGTGAGCGTGGCGATGCGGCGCGCCTGCTGCTGCGCCTGCATCAACGCGGCCTCGGCCTTGGCGAGCCCTGCCTCGTTCGCCATCACCTCGACCTCGAACGGCCGCGGATCGATGCGATAGAGCGCTTCTCCCGCCTTCACCTCGCTGCCCTGGCGGAACAGACGCTCGACGACGATACCGGAGACGCGCGGCCGCACTTCGGCGACGCGCGTCGGCGCGATGCGGCCGGGCAACTCGCGCACCACGGCGCGCGATTGCGGCTTGACGACGACGATGCTGACATCGGGTTCGGAAGGTTGGACGGCGGAGACCGCGGAGCTGGATTCATCACAGCCCGCAAGCAGCGGCGCAAGGGCCGCGAGCATCGTTGCAACGCATGCCGATCGCGCTCGAAGTCCTGACATGAAGTGGGGTGCCCCGGTGTTGTTGAACAAAGCAACACGCACGGAACAATATCGAAGCGATTCCGCGCGGCTGATCCGGTCAAGATAGAATGCGCGTGCTGCGACGCAACGCATGCTACGGGCGGCTCAATGTCACACGCGCTAGGGCACTGAGTTCGTGGCCGTTTTCAGACCTCACTGGCTTGTGAGTCAGGCTCCAGGTCCCACAACTGCGACAGAACATCGCAAGCGAACGTCACGAGCCCGGGCATGTGCGCACAGAGATGTAGATGATCTCGGCTTCTGACGGCTAAGCGGAAAATTCCGCAATCAATTAGAAACTTTCCGCTTGTGAGCCTGAACGGACGCGGCAGGTGCAAAAAACTTGGACGCAATGCGGTCCGACGCGGTCGCCCTAACTCCTGCCGTACTGGTCTTGATCGTAGGCCTGCAGGATGCGAACAAAATCGGCCATGCTGGATCGATCCTGATTTTCGGCCATAGCCGCAACCCGAGTATTGGACGCGGGCTGGCTCCCTTGCCAAAACCACATCAGGAAGTCGGCGATGTTTTTCATGGCGCACTCTCCGCAGCCAATTGTGGCAGTAGACACTCAACTGGAGTGGCAACGCGCGGCTCGATCAAGGGAAAGGCCGGCGGGCGCTACGCCGCAGACCTTGTCCTGCAACTGCCTGCTCGCGGGCCGGTTCCGTTGCTTGTCGCTCTGCATTCGTTAGGTAGCACCGAGCACCTGGGCGAGGCCATTGCGCGCAGGTATGAAGTGACCGTACGGAGGTACGCTCGGGCTAATGCATCGGTATAGCTCGACGAGACGTCGGTTTAGTTCCGAGATCCTAGTTTCAAGGATTCGGATGGGCATCGATATCCGCGCGAGCTTGCTCCGCCGCGTCGACGAGGTGATCGAATAAGGTTGCCGGATAGAGTCAAAGGCAATCGAGGATACCGTCAGCGTCTCGCCGCGCTCAAGCAACGTCAGCTTGCGGACTGCCCTCCTCCTCGCTGGCAAGCGCATCGAGATCGATGATCTGTAGATCGTCCCAAGGTGTCTCGTCCTGGCCCCCGCCGCTGCCATGAACGTGCATCAGGGTCTGCACGCGCCTCGCATTGAGATAGTCCACATGCTGGTGCCGCAGGGCGATCGGCAGCAGCGTCTTCGGCAGCTCGACCAGGGCGAAGGCAGGCGCTTTGCGCAACTCGCTGCCCTCCTGCCACTTGAGCGGATTGAGCGTATAGATCAATTGCCGCTCGACCTCCGGACGCTGCGGGCGCGTGGCGGCGGGCGGCGGCGGCGCGATGTTGACGTTGCCCACCCGTGTGCGCGCTGCCAGTGTCCTCAGCTCCCAGCAGACCAGATCCGCGGCCGACAGCACCTCGCGACGCACCTCGTCCACGCTGGCGGAGAAGCCCGTCGCCTCCGCGACCGTTACTGCACCCTTGGCGACAGCGCCGACCAGCGCTGCTGCGCCCGAAGCAAATTCCGGGACGGCCAGATCGATCGCCGCCGCGAGCGCCTCGATACGATCCGCAAGCAATTCGCGGTCGCGCTGCGCAATGGCGTCGGCCAGTGCACGCTCGGTTGCGACGATCTGTTCGTTGGCTTCTCCGAGGGCCGCGCGCGCCGTCTTGACGCGATCCTCAACCGAACGCAGCTCGGCCTCCGCACGCGCGAGCTTGGCATTGCCGGCGCCAGCCATCGCCAGCCGCTCGGCAGCGCCACGTGTTTCCGCAAGTACGGATTCGGCGAGGCCCAGCCGGTCGACTAGTTTTTGCCGCTCCGCCTGTCTGCTTTTCAGTGCGCTTTCGAAGCGCTCGACCGGGCCGAGCTCACGCTTGAAGAATGCCATGGCAATAACCTCAGGGATCGCGATCATTCACCGAATCAGTTGGCAGATCCAATGCTCGAGCCGTAGTTGGAAATTGGGTTAAGATTGCGGCTCGCCGAAAAGGCGCCAGACTCACGCGGTCCGCGCGAGTTGCCCGTACGCGGAAGAGAGGAGCCGGCGCGTTAACGATCTGTTAACCATCGCGGCCTAGCCTGTCGTCATCAGCGCACACACGACTGCCCGGTTCAGTCCCAGGAGGACAGCCGATGCCTATTGAGACGCTGACATATGCCGCACTTGGTGCTCGCCTGAAGATCTCGCCATTGGCGGCTCGTTCGCTTGCCAAGCGGCGCCGCTTGCCGCGCTCACTTTCGGATAGCGGAAAGGCACTGGTGAGCATTGATCTCGCCGATCTACGGCATACGCCACGACGACCAGGAAGTCGGCAAGCAGGCGACGGCGCGCTGCAAGCAGAAAAGATCCTGGCACTGCAGGTGGAGATCGCGCGGCTCGAAGCAACAGCAGCCGGTCATCGGGCGGATTTCGAGCGGGAGCGAGAGCGCGCCGATCGCCTGACAACTGAGCTGCTGCAGGCGACTGCCGAGGCGACGGCCGCCAAGGAGGCGGCGGCGCGTCTTGAAGGCTCTCTGCGAACCGGCGACCGATCCGGTGGTTCGACCGACGGCCACGGACAAGCCACATCCCGACTGGGGCATCTCCTCGCCGACCTCGTGGAAGCAGACCGCAGAGCATGCAAGTAGCAATCCCAGTTCTCACATTCTCCAACCCGCCGAAGTAAAGCGTGAGGCAAAAATGACTGACATCACCGATCTTCGCGAGCTGAAAGCGCGCATTGTCGTGTTCGGGGTCGGCGGCGCCGGCGGCAATGCGGTCAACAACATGATCGCGGCTGGGTTACAAGGCGTCGACTTCATCGTCGCCAATACGGACGCACAGGCGCTCACCATGTCGAACGCCAAGCGCGTCATCCAGATGGGCACCCAGGTGACTAAAGGCCTTGGCGCCGGCTCGCAGCCCGAGGTCGGGCGCGCCGCAGCCGAAGAGGTGATCGACGCGATCCGCGATCATTTGACCGGCGCACATATGGTGTTTGTGACTGCCGGCATGGGCGGCGGCACCGGCACCGGGGCAGCGCCTGTGATAGCCAGGACCGCGCGCGAGCTTGGCATTCTCACCATTGGTGTGGTCACCAAGCCATTTCACTTCGAGGGTCAGCGCCGCATGCGCCTTGCCGAAGCGGGCATCGCGGATCTGCTGAAGGCGGTGGACACCCTGCTGATCATCCCGAACCAGAATCTGTTCCGGGTGGCCAACGAGAAGACCACATTCGCCGCTGCTTTTGCCCTGGCCGATCAAGTGCTCTATTCGGGTGTGGCCTGCATCAGCGACCTCATCGTCAAGGAAGGTCTGATCAATCTCGATTTCGCCGACGTTCTCTCCATCATGCACGAGAAGGGCAAGGCGATGATGGGCAGGGGCGAGGCCTCGGGCGCAAAGCGCGTGCTCAACGCCGCCGTGGCCGCGATTTCCAATCCATTGATCGAGGACCCGTCGATCAAGCGAGCCAGTGGCCTCATCATCTCCATTACCGGCGGCAGGGACCTGACACTGTTCGAGGTCGACGAAGCTGCCAGCCGCATTCGCGAGGAGGCCGACCAGGATGCCAACATCATCGTCGGCGCCACTTTTGACGAGCGCCTCGAGGGCATAGTCCGCGTCTCGGTGGTGGCGACCGGCATCGATAATCTTGGGCCGGCACGCCAGGTGCAACAAGCGCAAGGCTCAATCGCGGAACTCGCCGGCAGGCTGGGCAACGACGGCCGTCGCGTCGCCGACCGGATTGAGCGCAGCGCACCGATGCCGCCGCCATTGGAGAGCCCGCCGCCCGCACCGACGGCCCGCCACCCTGAGGGCAGACCCGCAAAGCCGACTTCGGAGTCTGCGCGCCATGCGGCTCCGCAGGGCCTCGATCCGTACGGCCGTTCCTCTACGGCACGCAATTGGATCGAGGAGGACGTTCTCGATATCCCGGCCTTCCTGCGCCGCAAGGCCAACTTCTGATATGTTTGGGCGGTCTAACCGCCTCGTCTCACACTGTCGAGAAACTGCTCGCGTTCGCCAGGCGCGTAACCCTGGGAATCTCCCGGATACGGGCCATTGTAATCATCGTACGGTGCCGGCCGGTAGTGGACCGCCGGTCCGGATGGCGCGTAGGCAAAACCCGAAGCGGGGTCGGAGGCGATCGTGCCCTGACCGGGACGAACGATAGCGTGCCCTCGGTGCGTGTGATGCACTGTAGCCGCGTTCGCAGAGCCACACAGGGTGATCAAAAGGCCCAATGCCAAAATAGAACGCATCGCTTTTTCTCCAATCGACAGCCGCGCCTGCTTAGGTAAGGCCCAGGTCGCGCCGTCCCAACAACAGCGGCTTCACGATTAGTCACATCGCTGGCATCACGGGCGCCGGACGTCTTGCGGGGATTTCCCCTCCGGGCTGAACTGGAAGCACCGCGCGGCGGCGCTGGATCGGTCCGCATATGGCCTTCTGCGACATGTGCGCCCGGCAGAACGCCAACTTTGCTGCCGATGCTCGCAATAGAATGCTTCATTGGCGCGAGAAGGGAAGCGGGGCTCACCCGCGTTAGCAGCTTGCACCATCGCACCAGCGGGCTGCAGCCGCTGTTTCGGGAATAAAGGATCGTAGCAAATCGATCGATTGGCTATATTTCCGAAGCCGTTTCTTCCGGCGTTTGGTTGGAGAGAGATGCCCCCGGGGCCACGTCTTTCGCAAAGTGGACGGCCGCGCCTCATGCTTGGCGGCCCGACGATCACACTCGTCCGCGCAGTGGCGATCGTGATGGCGCTGGGCGCAATTCGCGCATTCGCCGCTGACATTGGTTATTTGACGCCGCCAAGAATCCCTGCAAAGGAGTTTCCCTCACCTAGGCGTCCGGTTGCGCCGATCGCCAGCCTGAGTCGCTCCACCGAGGAGCACCGCGACTCCCTGAATGAAGCCGGAGAGGTTGCACTTCTTCTTGGGCTAAAACCAGGCATGACGGTCGGCGATATTGGTGCTGGCAGCGGCTACTACACGGTGCGTCTGTCGTACGTCGTTGGTTCCACGGGCGCCATCATCGCCCAGGACGTCATGCGGGATTACCTCATCGAGCTGAGCAGGCGCACGGAACGACTGGGGCTGGCAAACGTCAAGTTCGCGATGGGCGAACCACACGACCCTCGCCTGCCCGCTTCCTCGCTGGATGCCGCCATCCTCGGGCACATGTACCACGAGATAACCCAGCCCTACGCCTTTCTCTATAATCTCGCGCCCGCCTTGAAGCCGGGCGCTCGGATCGGAATTGTCGATTTCGAGCGTCCGACCTCGAGGCATGGCACGCCGATTGAGCTGTTGCGTTGCGAATTATCCGCCGTTGGCTATGGCGAGATCGCCACGTATCAGCTCGCAGGCGATGGTGGATATTTGGCGGTGTTTGTCCCACCGCTGGAAGCGGGTCGAAGATCTCCCCGCGATATAGTTGCTTGTACGGATCATGCCGGCTCGCGCTAGGTCGATGGGGACTGCCGTTTAAGCCAGGTCAAGTGCTAAGGCTTCCGACTGGGGGCGACGAACGGGTTACTCTCAACGTCGGCGTGGCTGTTTCTCTCAAAACATGATTCCAGGCGTTCAAGGGCCGCAGTACTTCCGTCGAGTGGTACCTTCAACGTCGCTCCTTCTCCTCTCACCTGGAGGATATTCGCCGTGCGCACTCTCTCGCTGAGCGGGCGGTCCGATAGAGCGATCGTTACGCTCCTGCCTTCAGCCAACGCTTTTGCCTGGACTGATCGCGCACCTGCAACGAGCGTCACATCGTACGCCTTGCCTCTCTCGAGCTTCCATTTCGATGAATCGAGAAACAGGCGCAAGCCGTCATTGGATCTTGCAAACTTTATATCGAGATCATTAGCGGACCGGCTCATCGTGCACCCGTCAAACTTCTCCGCTTTGAATGAAGTTGCAATCGTCCATGGTCCAACGGAGATGGTCTGATCTTGCTCACGCGCAATGACCGATGTGACCGGAATCAGTACGACAGAGACTGCAACTGGCAACCGCATCTTTTCCTCCTGATACCGGGGCAAGGCAGAAACCTAATCAAAAACACTGTATCCTTTGCGCGCGCCGAACGCAGCCGGGACTCATCGCCGGTATTGACCTCAGCGCCCCGACCGCCGTGTTCCATCGCGCCCCATACTCTCCATCGTGCGGCCATGCTTTCGTCAAGACTGCATTCAGAGCTTGGTCGCCGACGTCGCAACTCGCAAAAGTAACAAAGTATAAGGCACCGAATCGGATCGCAGGTCATAACCCAACCCACCTTGGCGGCCGGGGGCGCACGCAGCTGGGGACGCAAACCATGGATCGCACTGATTCAGATGAGCGCGCGGGCAACGAGGCCCGAAGGAGCGAGCAGGTCTCTTGTGCGAGATGTGCCGCCAGGCTTCATCTTTTCATCGAGATACTCGATTCCCGCAACGGTAGGACGCTTCGCCTGTTTCGATGCCTGTGCGGAGAATTTGCCTGGGGCGACTGAGGTCGCCTCAGTTGGCGGCTTCTTTTTTCGTTTCGCGATGTCGCCTGTTGCCCCCAAGCCGAACTCATCGGTCAAGGCTAGACCAACTTCTGCGCTGCCCCTGTTGCGCCGCTATCCGAGGGCGTAGCGGACTTCAGCGTACCCAGAGTATTGTTCGTAAAATTGATCATTGCGAGAAATGATATTTGCGGGAGGACCGAGCATGCAAATCAATGGCGTTGCCCACACGTTCATCACGGCTGGAAATTTTTCAGCCGCACGTGCCTTCTACGGACAACTGCTACCGTTTATGGGCCTTACGATCGTGGCCGACACATCGAACACCTTCTATTGCGTCGGCGGCCGTACGGGATTCGGCATTCATGCGCCCGCAGAGGAGTATGTTGGCCAACGATTCCGCCAGGGCTCTGTTGGATTGCATCACCACTGTTTCCGTGCACGAGAACGTGCCGATGTCGACGAGGCGTATGACTTCCTCGTAAAGATCGGCGCACATATCATTCACGGACCACGAGACGACAGTTTTGCCCCCGGCTACTACTCGGTGCTGTTCGAGGATCCAGACGGCACGAGGCTGGAGATTAATCATGTTCCGGGCAAAGGGCTGCTCGCTCCAGGAACACAGATTGGCGGCGGCTACGCGGATGGGACGCAGAATGGGTAACAGCTTCAAATGACCAAGCTCAAGACGCCAAGACGCTCGGCCTACCCCTTGCGCCGACGCTGCCCCGCCCGGCCACTTCCGGTTATGGCCCCGAGTGGACTGCGCCGCCTAGCTCACAACATGCGCGATAGTCGAAACGGCAAAACCGTTCGCTTTTACGAGCGCCGGCGCGGCGAACGCATCTGGGACGATTGGAGATGCCCTCTGGGGTCCGTATTTAACGCTCAGCGAAACACTAACCTTTGTTATTTGAGCGGCCACGCCCTCCAAGGTAGAATGTTCCGGTCAGAGGAATGGGCATCCTCAGATGGAAATCTTCAAGCAACCAGAACGTTTGAGCGCACCTATTTGCGCCAAGTGCGGCATCGCGATGACTTGGATTCATTCGGCGTTGATCAAGGCCGAGCGCACCGTCCTGCACAAGTTCACATGCCAGAATTGTGGCAATAGCAGCCAAATCAGAACGCCAGCGAAGCTCGCTAAAGAGTAGGGCCGCCCCAGTTGGCGGCCTCTTTCATTTCGCGAATGTCGCCTGTTGGCCCAACTCGGACCTCTGGTGAGGTCGGCGATTGCGCCGCTCTCGCTTTCGAGCGCGGGAAAATAAACCGGTGCGAGGCGACCTCAGGAAGTTTAACGTCAAAGTTGCGCGCGAACAGAACCCGGCTGTGCGGCTTGGGTCCGTACCGTTCTCACGCAGCGCGAGATTGTCTTTGTCTTAAGACGGAGGACACTCCATGCCGAGAAAAGAGATTCTCGACCAGATTCAGAAGTACATCCACCCCTTCCGTATCTCCAGCGGCAAGGGCTTTCAGCTGAAGGACTTCGACCCCGGCGACACGCGCGGTCTGAACATGGAAAAGGGCGAAGCTGCCGATCTTCTGCAGCGGGGCACTCGATGGCTCGCAGAAGAACAGGACATGCTTTACGCCCAGGACCGTTGGTCGCTGCTGCTCGTGTTCCAGGCCATGGATGCGGCTGGCAAGGACAGCACCATTAAACACGTCATGTCGGGGGTGAATCCGCAGGGCTGCCAGGTCTTTTCGTTCAAGCAGCCCTCACAAGAGGATCTCGCGCATGACTTCATGTGGCGCTACGCATCGCGTCTGCCGGAGCGTGGACGGATCGGAATCTTCAATCGTTCCTATTACGAGGAGGTCCTCATTGTGCGCGTTCACGAGGATATCCTGAAGCAGCAGAGGCTGCCGTCGTCGTTCGTGGGCAGCAGGATCTGGGACGAACGGCTGGCCGACATCGCGCGCTTTGAGGATTACCTCACCCGGCAGGGCACAGTCATCCTCAAGTTCTTTCTGCATGTGTCGCGCGCAGAGCAAAAGAAACGCTTCATGAAGCGCCTCGACAATCCCGAAAAGAACTGGAAGTTCTCCGCGTCGGACGTGCGCGAGCGCAGGTACTGGGCCGATTATATGGGCGCGTACCAAGCGGCGGTCACGGCCACTGCATCGGAGCAGGCGCCGTGGTACGTGGTGCCGGCCGACAACAGATGGTTCACCCGTCTTGTCGTCGCCGCGGCAATCGTGGAGGCCGTGGAGAAACTCGACCTCGCATATCCGAAGGTAAGCCCGGAGCAGAAGAAGGAGCTGGCCACGGCTCGAGCGGAACTTGCGCGCGAAGCCTGACTCCTGAGGCTCAAGACGAGGCGTCTCCTGAACCTGCTTCCGCGGCGACAACGATCTTTCGCAAGGAGCTTGACGAGCGAATGACAAGCTTTTCGGCCTCGACCACGAGGAAGAACAGCAATCCGCCCAGGAGAAGCCAAGGCCACACCCAAAGCGGGACAGATTCGTTGCCAAACATCGCCTGGACCGGTGGTACGTAGGTGAAAATCAGTTGCAGGATCACGACGGCAGCGATGCCGAGCGGCAAGTACGCATTGCCCGAGTGCGCCCTCACGGAGAGCGACGAATCGAGCAGGTAGCGGCTATTCAGCAGATAGAACACCTGGCCGATTGTGATGGCATTGACGGCTACCGTTCGGGCAAGCCCATCCGATGCGCCTTGCCCTGTCATCCAGAAGAACGCCAGCAAGGTGTAAGCAAGGAGCGCCAAGCCGACGAAGATGATCCGCCAAATCCCGAAGCCGGTCACGATGGGGCGGTCTACTGCGCGCGGCGGCCGGTGCATCACATCGATCTCGTGCGGCTCGAAGGAGATGACCAGGCCGAGCGCGACCGACGTGACCATATTGACCCAGAGCACTTGCGGGGCCGTGATCGGCATGGTGAACCCGACAAAGATCGCCACCGCAATGACCAGCGCCTGCGCGACGTTGGTCGGCAGCATGAATAGCATGGCCTTCTCGATATTGTTGTAGACGGTGCGGCCTTCCTTCACCGCCGCCGAGATCGAGGCGAAGTTATCGTCGGCGAGGATCATTTCGGCAGCTTCCTTCGTGACCTCGGTGCCTTTGATCCCCATCGCGACTCCGATGTCGGCTTTCTTGAGAGAGGGCGCGTCGTTCACACCGTCACCTGTCATCGCCACGATTTGATTGTTGGCCTGGATCGCTTTCACCAGGCGCAGCTTGTGTTCGGGGCTGGCGCGCGCGAAGACGTCGACGGCGCGAACGCGTTCCTGCAGCGTCGCGGTGTCCATGTCCTCGATTTCGGCGCCCGTGATCGCGGTCTTTCCGTCGCCGAGCCCAAGCATCTTGGCGATGGCCGCGGCGGTGATCTTGTGATCGCCGGTGATCATGGTGACGCGGATGCCGCCACCTTGGCACTCCTTCACGGCTTCGATGGCCTCCTTGCGCGGCGGGTCCAGGAGGCCGATCAGGCCGAGCAGGACAAGCGTCCTTGGCAGATCGGCCGCGGTGAGACCGCCAGCCTTCACATTCGGGTTCTGGAGCCACGCGAACGCCAGCACACGTTCGCCTTGGGCCGCAAGCCTGTCCGATTGTTTCGAGAAGTGATTGCGGTCGAGCGGGCTCGACTGGCCATCGTCGGTCTGCTGGCGATCGCAATGTTCAAGAATGACTTCCGGGGCGCCCTTGACGAGCAGGACTTGCTCGCCCTTCGCATCTCTCTGAAGCGTCGCCATAAACTTGTGCTCGGATTCAAACGGAATGGCGTCGATACGCGGAGATGCAGCCTGCTCGAGCTGCCGATCCATGCCGAGCTTTGCCGCGAACGGATAGAGCGCGCCCTCGGTCGGATCGCCCTCCACCTTCCAGGTGCCCTCCTCCTGGAACAGCTCCGCGTCGTTGCAGAGCAGGGACACTCGCCCCATCAGCGCGAGGACCGGATCCTTGCCAGCGGGCTGTCCGTCCTTCTTGATTTCGCCCACTGGAGAATAGCCATCGCCGGTGACCTGATACGCCGACTCGGCCGTGACGGCGGACACCACCATCATCTCCATGAGCGTCAGCGTACCCGTCTTGTCCGAGCAGATCCGCGACACGGAGCCGAGCGTCTCGACTGCGGGCAACCGCCGGATAATCGCGTTGCGCTGGGCCATGCGCTGGACGCCGATGGCCAGGGTGATCGTGATAAGTGCAGGTAGTCCTTCCGGGATGAGCGATACGGCGATGCCGACGACTGCCTGGAAGAGCTCCACAAAGTCGATCCCTTTCACCCACTTGCCGTAGGCGAAGATCAGGACGCTGATCACCCCGATTGCCGCGCTGATGGCGTAGCCAAATTTCTTGATCTGGCGCAGCAGCGGAGTCTCGAGCGGGCTGACGTCGGCGAGCAACTGGTTGATACGGCCGAGTTCGGTCTGAGGGCCGGTCGCGACGACCAATCCGGTTGCGCGACCGGATACGACCATGGTGCCGGAAAATGCCATGTTCTCGCGATCACCTACCGTCGCGTTGGCAGGCACCGCGTCGACGCTCTTTTCCGCCGGCACCGATTCACCAGTGAGGGCCGCCTCTTCGGTCCGCAGGTTCTTTGTCTCGAACAGTCGCAGATCCGCAGGAATCTTGTCGCCCGACTCCAGGAGCACGACGTCCCCCGGGACAAGCTGCTCCGCGGGGATCATGCGGGTTTCCCCACCGCGTACCGCCCTGGCCTCGGCGGTCAGCATGTTGCGGATGGAATCCAATGCCTTCTCGGCCTTGCCCTCCTGAATGAAACCGAGGAGCGCGTTGAGAACGACCACGCCAAAGATGATCGCCGCGTCGACCCACAGGTTCAGCATCAACTTGGTGAACCCTGCGGCGAGCAGCACGTAGACCAGGATGTTGTTGAACTGTGCGAGAAGCCTCGCAAACGAGCCGCGTTTCCTCCCTTCGGGCAAGCGGTTCTGACCGTACTTCTGAAGTCGGACAGCGGCCTCAGCCGGAGCAAGCCCTTTCTCGCAGCTGGTAGCAAGTCGCTCCACGACCTCATGCTGAGGTATCGCGTGCCAGGGCGCCACCTCGTCGGTTGTGTTCGCATTCGCTGCTGCGCTCATGCCATTCTGCCTATCGGCCGACGTCTAGAACTGGTTAAGTTCGCTTACGGAGTCGACATCTGACATTTCTTTCGAAGTCCCAATGACATGGGTCGTGATCCGCAAGGCCCTTGACCTGAATCAAGGGACTGAGACCCGTTGGAAGACCGGTTTCAATCCGGAGAATCCCTCACTCAACCTGGGGCTTCGCAGTATGGTTTGGCGGGGCCCCTCCGATAGCCCCACCGGTTCCTCGTTTAACTTGGCGCGCAGGCTCCCCGTATCGGCCCAACTCAGACCCGGTCTAAGCTCCGCTATCGCGCCGCGATCAGAGGCACAGCGGATCTCGTGCACACTCTACGGCGTGCGGGGTCGCGAGCACGCCCCCTGTGCCGCCGCCTTCATCCGGTAATGACTGACGCCCCATTCGCTGCCGTTGGCGTAACCGAACAGACCTGCGGTGGCGAGGAAGAACCAGCGCCAGCGCCGCATCCAGAGCACGGTCTCGTCGCCATAGACCTTGCGCAAGATCGCTTCGATGGCCTCCCGGTTGGAATCGAAATTGACCAGCCAGTCGTTCGCGGTGCGCTGATAATGCGTGCCGCTCCAGCACCATTCCTTCTCGACCTCGAACAGGTCGGGATATTGCCTTACGAGGTGATGGCTCGGCATCACGCCGCCTGTGAAGAAATGCTGCGCGATCCAATCGTCGCGGTCGGTGCGGTCGAAGAGATACGAGCCGGAGCGATGGGTGAAGATGTGCATGAAGAAGCGTCCGTCGACATCGAGCCAGGAGCGGACGTTCGTCAAGAGCTTGCGCCAGTTCATCATGTGCTCGAACATTTCCACCGAGACGACGCGGTCGAACCGGCGGTCGGGCGCGAACACGTTCATATCAGACGTGACGACGCGAAGATTTTTGAGACCGCGCAGCCGCGCCTCCTCCTCGATATGGTCGCGCTGCGAATGCGAGTTCGACACTGCCGTCACCTCGGCATGGGGGAACTGCCGCGCCATCCACAGCGACAGCGAGCCCCAGCCGCAGCCGAGCTCGAGGATGGTCTGCCCGTCGGCAAGGTCGGCATGGGCGACGGTCTGGCGCAGGGCTTCCTCTTCCGCCTCCTGCAACGTGGTCGCAGCAGTCTTGTAGAAGCAGGACGAATATTTGCGGTTGGGGCCGAGCACCGCCGCGAAGAAGGCAGACGGCACCTCGTAGTGCTGGGTGTTGGCGGCATCGGCATACCCGGCGATCGGCCGCAGCATCATTTGACCGGCGAACACCGTGTCATCCGCCGCGGTGCGGTCGGCAAGGCGCGTCGCGGTGCGCGAGCATAGCCGCTGGATCGCGGCGCGGACGACGACGTCGGGCAGAGGCACGCGCTCGGCGGTGCCGATGATGGCGGAGACGAAGCTCACGCGGTCGCTCCCCGGACAATCGCTTTGGGCGGCAAGGGAAAGAAGGCGCTGGTTCGCGCCTGGTAGGCACGGTAGCGCTCGCCGCGCGAGCGCAGCATCTGTTCCTCCAGTGGCGGGATGCCGGTGACGTGGACCAGGATCCAGTACATCAAGATCGGCGCAAGCAGGCTGGCCCAGCCCCATGCGTAGCCGGACGCAAGGCCGATCACGGGATAGGCGAGCCAGCACAGCCATTCGAAGAAGTAGTTGGGATGCCGCGACCAGCGCCACAGGCCGACATCGCAGACCTGGACGGCGTTGGCCGGGTCCTGCCTGAACCGCCGCAACTGCGCGTCCGCCAGCCCTTCGCCGAGGATGCCGGCGAGCAGGATCGCCGCGCCCAGGAAATCCTGGACGCGCAGGGCGGGCTCTGGGACATGCGCGGCGACGAAGATCGCGAACACCAGCGGCACCGAGCCCAGCGCCTGGTTCTGGAGGAAGATGAACATCCGCCGCCGCGCGTTAAGGCCCCAGTCCTTCGCAAACGCGGCATAGCGCGGATCGTCGGAGATGCGAGCGGTGCGGATCGCAATATGCATCCCGAGCCGGCCGGACCACAGTGCCACCAGGCTCGCGACCAGCCATTGCCGTGCGTTGGGCGCATGGCCGAAAGCCGGCCAGAGCGCACTGGAGGCGCCGACCAGCCCGATGGAAAAGCTCCAGATGGTGTCGACCCAGCCGGAATTGCCGGTCAGCTCGCGCACCACCCAGGCGAGCGCCATCAAGATCGCAAGCGACAACGCGATGACGGCAAGCGCCCCGAGATAGGTCGTCATGCAAAAAATCCGACTTGAGCCTGTGAAACGCCGAAGTTTTGCAAAATACGTAACCTTCAAAGCCCGGTTTCAGGTTTGAGTTCCCCCACCCAGCCCCGAAATCGACCCCGCCCAGCTTTTTTTGCGCTCGCGCTGTGCCATAGTGCGGGCCGCAATTTGAGGTTTCGCAACGGATGACATCGGCCATGAAGCCTGGCACTTCGCCCCGCTCCCCCATGGACATCGACTACATCAAACTGTCCTCCCCCAGCGTGTTCCTGGTGCGGATGCTGGTGTTTCTGGTGCTCTGCTCGCTGGTCGGGGTCGTGCTCTACAAGCAGATCATCACCGCCTTCTTCGCCAATCCCGGGCTGAACGCCCTGATCGGCGGCGTGCTGTTCATCGGCATTATCCTGGCCTTCCGCCAGGTCATCCGGCTCTATCCCGAGGTCTCCTGGGTCAACAATTTCCGCATCGCCGATCCCGGCCTTGCGCAGTCGCGCCATCCGAGACTGCTGGCCCCGATGGCGGCGATCCTCGGGGGCGAGCGGTCCGGGCGCATGAGCATCACCCAGCAGACCATGCGGCACCTGCTTGATTCGATCGCGACCCGCCTGGACGAGGCTCGCGACATCTCCCGCTATATGACCGGATTGCTGGTGTTCCTCGGCCTGCTCGGCACCTTCTGGGGTCTGATCGAGACCGTCGGCTCGGTCGGCAAGGTGATCGACGGGCTGAAGGTTGGCGGCGACGCCGGTGCTCTGTTCGACACCCTGAAGGAAGGCCTCGCCGCGCCGCTCGGCGGCATGGGTATCTCGTTCTCCAGCTCGCTGTTCGGCCTTGCCGGCTCGCTCATCCTCGGCTTCCTCGACCTGCAATCGAGCCAGGCCCAGAACCGTTTCTACACCGACCTCGAAGACTGGCTTGCCACCACCGTGCGCGAATATGGCAGCGGCGAAGTGGCGGCCGTCGCCAGTGGCGGCGGTGTGGCCTCGGGCGAGCTTCAGGCTGCCGTCGAACGGCTGCGCTCGGTACTCGAGGAAGGCAACGCCAGCCGCGGCACGACAGCCGCGATGGCGAGCCTTGCCGAGGCCATCCAGGCACTGGTCTCGCATATGCGAACTGAACAGCAGATGATCCGCGAATGGGCTGACGGCCAGGGCGAGCAGAATCGCGAGATCCGTCGCCTGCTCGAGCGCCTCGCGCGCCAGCCGGAGAAGAGTTGAGTACTCGTTGGGCTACCCTGCCCCGGACGCAGTCAGCACGCAGTGGTGCGCTGCTGAGCCGGGGCCCAGCGTTACTTGAGATGTGGGTCCCGGCTCTGCGGAGCAGCGTTGCACGCTGCACCGCGTCCGGGACACGGAAGTGGAGACAAACGAGATGGCACTTGCCCGCGCCCGCCGCAGCGAAGGCCCCTTCAACTACTGGCCCGGTTTCGTCGACGCGCTGTCGACGCTGGTGCTGTCGATCGTGTTCCTGCTCTCGGTCTTCCTGGTCGTGCAGTTCTTCCTGTCGCAGGAGGTCACCGGCAAGGACAAGGCGCTGGAGCAGCTCAACGCCAAGATCGCGCAGCTCAACGAGCTATTGTCGCTGGAAAAGCTCGGCAAGCTCAGCCTCGACGACCAGGTCTCGCAGCTCAAGGCTGGCCTTGCCTCGGCCGAGACCGAGCGCGACCGCCTCAAGGGCCTCTATGAAGGCCTCGCCAACGCCGGCAACGATGCCCAGGGCAAGACGACCGAGCTCAGCAAGGCGCTGGACTCCGAGAAGCAGGTGTCCGCACGGGCGCTGGCACAGATCGAGGTTCTGAACCAGCAGATCAGTGCGCTGCGGCGGCAATTGGCGGCGCTCGAGGAAGCCCTCGACGCCTCCGAGAAGCGCGACAAGGAATCGCAGACGCGGATCGCCGATCTGGGTTCTCGCCTCAACGTGGCTTTGGCCCAGCGCGTGCAGGAATTGTCGCGCTACCGCTCGGAATTCTTCGGCCGCCTGCGCGCCATCCTCGGCAACCGTCCCGACATCCGGATCGTCGGCGACCGCTTCGTGTTCCAGTCCGAAGTGTTCTTCGATACCGGCCAGGCAACGCTGCTGCCCGAGGGCCGCACCGAGCTCGACACGGTCGCAAGCGCGCTCAATGAGCTCAACGGCAAGATCCCGAGCGACATTCCCTGGGTGCTCCGCGTCGACGGCCACACCGACGTGCGGCCGGTCACCGGCGCCAACTTCAAATCCAACTGGGAATTGTCATCGGCCCGCGCGATTTCGGTGGTGCAGTACCTGATCTCGCTCGGCGTGCCCGCCGAGCGCCTGGTCGCCGCCGGCTTTGCCGAATTCCAGCCGCTCGACACCGGCAACACCGAGGACGCCTTCAAGCGCAACCGCCGCATCGAGCTGAAGCTGACGGAGCGGTAGTGAGCTTCCACCTCCGCCCCTATCGCGCCGAGGACGAGGCGGCGGCGATCGCGCTGTGGCATCGCACCTGGCAGCAGGCCTATCCGCAGATCGACTTCGCGGCGCGGCTGGAGTGGTGGCGCGAGCGCTGGCGCAAGGACCTCGTGCCGAAGGCGGCGATCGTCGTCGCCGAGCAGGATGATGGCGCGCCGATCGGCTTCGTCACCATCGACGGCGAAGGCTATCTCGACCAGCTCGTGGTCGATCCCGGACAATGGGGCTCGGATGCGGCGCGGCTTCTGGTGGACGAGGCCAAGCGCCTCTCGCCGACCGGCGTCACGCTGCTCGTCAACAAGGACAACACCCGCGCCATCCGCTTCTACGAGCGCAACGGCTTTGCCCATGCGGGGGATGATGTGAACCCGACCTCGGGGCGTCCGGTGCTGCGGATGGAATGGAAGCCGTAGGCGCTGCAGCCAGCCCCACACTCAGCCGTCATTGCCAGGGAACGAAGCATCCCCAATGTCGTCCTGGCGCAGGCCAGGACCCATACCGCGGAATCTATCGTTGTGCACGGTGCCAATCCCGAACGACCGGCTTTCGCCAAACCGCTCCCTGGGGTTATGGGTCCTGGCCTGCGCCAGGACGACACCGAGTTTTTCGGCTACTTGCTCACAAATGACGGAGCTTGAGGGACTTCGGCCCCCGCCGCCGGCGAACGCTCGGCTACTTTGCATGGGGTTGTTTTCGAGGTTCTGGTTTGAAGACGACTCACGCCCCCTCGAACTGCAGCCTTGCCAGCCGCGCATAAAGCCCGTTGGCTGCGACCAGCTCGGCATGCGTGCCGTGTTCGACGATCCGGCCCTGGTCCATCACCAGAATGCGGTCGCATGACAGCACCGTTGCGAGGCGATGGGCGATCACGATCGTGGTGCGATGGCTCATCAGCTCTTCCAGCGCGGTCTGAACCAGCGTCTCGCTTTCTGCGTCCAGCGAGGACGTCGCCTCGTCGAGCAGCAGCAGCGGTGCATCGCGCAGGATCGCACGCGCGATCGCGATGCGTTGGCGCTGGCCGCCGGAGAGCGTCACGCCGCGCTCGCCGAGCGGGGTCTCAAACCCCTCCGGAAGGCGGCGAATGAACTCAGCGGCATGCGCAAGCTCGGCGGCGCGCTCGACCTCGGCGTCGGTCGCATCGGGCCGGCCGAAGCGGATGTTTTCGCGGGCGGTGGCCGCGAACACCACCGATTCCTGCGGCACCAGCGCAATGCGCGCGCGCAGTTCGCGCGGATCGACTGATCTGACCGGCACGCCGTCGAGCGCAATCGCGCCCGACCGCGGATCGTAGAACCGCAGCAACAGATGAAACAGCGTGCTCTTGCCGGCACCGGACGGACCGACGATCGCGACCTTCTCGCCGGGGCGCACGTTGAGCGAGACGCTGTCGAGCACCTTGACGTCGGGCCGCGCCGGATAGGCGAAGCTCACCCTGTCGAAGCCGACCTCGCCGCGCGCGGGCGACGGCAGCGCACGCGGCATTGCCGGCGCGGTGATCTCTGGCTGCACATGCAGGATCTCGAACAGGCGCTCGGCGGCACCGGAGGCGGCGGCGACCTCGCCCCAGACCTCGCTGAGCTGGCCAAGGCCGGCGGCGGCAAATGCCGTGTAGAGCACGAACTGGCCGAGACGGCCGGGCGTGATCGAGCCGATCAGGACGTCATGCGAGCCGATCCAGAGGATCGCGACCACGCTGGTGAATACGATGAAGATGATGATGGCGGTGAGCACCGCGCGCGCCTGGGTCGAGGTGCGCGCTGCCTCATAGGCCTGCTCGACCTCGCCGCCGAAGCGCTTTCCGGCGAGCTGCTCGCTGGTATAGGCCTGCACGGTGCGGATGGCGCCGACCAGCTCGGAGGCGTAGGCGGAGGCGTCCGCAAGCGTATCCTGCGCGTTGCGCGACAGCCGCCGCACCCAGCGCCCGAAGGCGACAAGCGGCAGCACGATCAGGGGAATGGCGAGCAGCACGAAACCGGAGAGCCGTGGGCTCGTGATCACCATCATCGCGACCGCGCCCAGAAACATCATCATGTTGCGCAGCGCGATCGATACGGAGGCGCCGACCGCGGACTTGATCTGGGTGGTGTCGGCGGTGAGCCGCGAGACCAGCTCGCCGCTGCGCGCAGAGTCGAAGAAGGTCGGCGAGAGCGAAAGCAGGTGGCCGAATACGTCGCGGCGAAGATCGGCGACGATGCGCTCGCCGATCGTCATCACGAGGTAGTAGCGCGCAGCGCTGGCGAGGGCGAGCACAGCGACGACCGCGATCATCACCGCAAAGTAGCTGTTGATCAGCGCGATGCCTTCCGGCGTGAAGCCGAAATCGATCATCCGCCGCACCGCGACGGGCACCAGAAGCGTGGTCAGCGCGGCAATCGTCAGCGCGACGAAGGCAAGCGCGGCGCGTCCGCGATAGCGGCCCACATAGGGCGCAAGCGCCATCAGCGGCCGCAGCTTTGCGCGGCTTTTGGCCGGCTGCTCGATCAGCTCGGCCTCGATCGAAGGGGTGTCCGCGGCGTTCATCTCGCCCTGATCGACGTACCGGTCATCAAGCCGTTCCAGTGCGCTCATGAGATCCGACCCATTGGATTAGTCCGCTCCCAATAGGCTGGTGCAAGGGTAGTGGCAAATCCGGGATGTCCCTTAGGGGCAAGCCCGGTTCGCCCCCCGCAATGGCTTGTTTTGCGAGGTTTCGTGGGGTATAGAGCCGCCCAAATCCGTCATTCGCTAGCCACTCAATGAGGCGCCGGGGCGCCGAGGAATTGCCATGAAAGCCGAGATTCACCCGAATTATCATACGATTACCGTCGTGATGACCGACGGTACCGAGTACCAGACCCGCTCCACCTGGGGCAAGGAAGGCGACAAGCTCCAGCTCGACATCGACCCGAAGTCGCACCCGGCCTGGACCGGTGGCTCCGCCCAGATCATGGACCGCGGCGGCCGCGTCTCCCGGTTCCAGAAGAAGTTCTCGGGCTTCCTCAAGAAGGATTGATCCGGCCGATCAGGCCGCGACGAAAAACGCCCCCGGGAGACCAGGGGCGTTTTTGTTTTTTGGGCCGCAGCAGTCGGGCCGTCGCTCTTCGAGGCCCGCTTCGCGGGCACCTCAGGGTGACGGTTAGAGTTGAGCTTACCCCTCGAACGCGGCCTTGAGCGCGTTGAGCTGGGGCACCAGAGGATTGCCGATCGGCATGCGGTCCGTCGGCGGGGTGTGGATGCTGGTGTCGAGGCGGCGCACGCGCGTTTGCAGGCTCATCGAGCGGGTGATCAGGTCCTGCAATTGCTGCGGCAGCTTCTCGATCGTGTCGGTGGGGCCGGGATCTGCCGCGGTCAGCTTGACCTTGGTCTTTTCGCGGTTGGCCTGGACCAGTGTCATCTCGCCTTCCTTCACCGCGCGGTGCAGCAGCAGCCAGGAGGCAAGCTGCATCAGGCGGGTGGTGAGGCGCATGCTTTCGGTTGCGTAGGTCAGGCTGACGGCGCGGTCGAGCGCCTTGGCCTCGGTACGGCCCGCGCCGTCGAGATAGGCCGCGGTCTCCTCCACCAGGTCCATGCCTTCGCGAAACAACGCGCTGAACGCCGCCGAATTGGTGAACCGTTCGCTGAGTTGAACGAGAGCGCCGTCGGCTTGCAAACGTTCCATGGTTAACGCCCCTTACGCAACTGTTTACCATCCGGCTTTGGCGCCGGCTTATGATGAACAAATCATTGCGCGGGCGCCTCGCGAAGTCCAGCGGCAACCGCGTTTATGGTTTCCGCGCCTCATTGCACCAGGGCGGGACACGTGAGGCGCAAAAAAAGAGCCGCCGGAGACCGGCGGCTTTGAAAGTTGATAACAGGGAGGCGTCAAACAGAGTGGACAGGAGCCACTCGGTGTCCAAACGAGGACGGTTCCAGTCATAATCGCGAAAGCTTAATCGACCGTAAACGAGCGAATTTTTTGAGGGTTCGTTAGCCATGTCGGCCATTGGCCGAGCGGTCTCATGGAACGTTTTTCCACCCGTCACTCCGGGGCGCGACGAAGTCGCGAGCTATGATGCGCAATTGCGCGTCTGAGAATCCATAACCCCAAGCAGATGGAATAACCCGGGTCTGTCAGCCGGCCCGCTTCAACGGCCTGTGGTTATGGATTCCGGGCTCGGCGCTGACGCGCCGACCCGGAATGACGCGGGGGAATTCAGTCCGACGCGTCCAAGACGCGCGCGTTGCTACGACTTGAAAATGCTGTTCGCGGCGTCGCGCGAGGCGCGTTTCTTGGTTGCGGCTTCCTCGAGCCTTGCGATCTCGGATTTCAGCAGCGCGATGCGCTCGGTCAATTCCTCGACCGACAACAGTGAGAGGTCCTGTCCGATCTCGTGGCTGATCTTCTTGCGCGGCCGGTCGTCGTCGTCCATCGCCATCGTTTGCTCCTCCATCACAACCGAAGCCGAAGCGGTTGCCAGCGCGTGGCCCGCTGGCTAATCCATTGCCTCGTTCATCCTGCACCCATAAGGCCCAAGGGATAATCGAGGACAAATCATGGAAAAGCTGCCTGCGCAAATGACCGTGGTCGCCATCTCCAAGCCCGGCGGTCCGGAAGTGCTGGTGCCGGAGCAGCGTGCGCTGCCGCAGCCGGGCCCCGACGAGATCCTGATCAAGGTGATGGCCGCCGGCGTGAACCGGCCCGACGTCGCGCAACGTTCCGGTTCCTACCCGCCGCCGCCCGGCGCCAGCGATCTGCCGGGGCTGGAGGTTGCAGGCGAAGTGGTCGCGGTCGGCGGCAACGCCAAGCGGCACAAAATTGGCGACAAGGTGATGTCGCTCGTCGCCGGCGGGGGTTACGCGCAATACTGCATCGCCCAGGACGCCCAGGCGATGAGCGTGCCGCCGGCGCTGTCGATCAAGGAAGCCGGCGCGCTGCCGGAAACCCTGATGACGGTCTGGCACAACGTGTTCGAGCGCGGCGGCCTGAAGGCCGGCGAGACGCTGCTGATCCATGGCGGCTCTTCCGGCATCGGCACCATGGCGATCCAGCTTGCGAAAGCGTTCGGCGCAAAGGTGATCGTCACCGTCGGCTCGCAGGACAAGATCGATGCCTGCCTCAAGCTCGGCGCCGACCGCGCGATCAACTATAGGAACGAAGACTTTGTCGCCGTGGTCAAGGCGGAGACCGGCAATGCCGGCGCCAATCTGATCCTCGACATGGTCGCCGGCGACTATGTCGACCGCAACTATGATGCCGCCGCGGTCGACGGCCGCATCGTGCAGATCGCAACCCTCAATGGCCCCAAGGTCAACGTCAACATCGCCAAGGTCATGGTGAAGCGCCTCACCCATACCGGCTCGACGCTGCGCCCCCGTAGTAATGCGGACAAGGCGGCGATGGTGGCCGCGATCGAGGCCAAGGTGATGCCGCTCTTGCGCGAAGGGCGCATCAAACCGCTGATGGACAGCACTTTCCCGCTGGAAAAGGCGGCGGACGCGCACCGGCGGATGGAGACAAGTGCACATATTGGCAAAATTGTGTTGGAGGTCTAGCCCGCACGCCCCGCAAGCGCGGCGGAAACCCTTTGATTTTCCTCGCTTTCGTGGCATCTATCGTGAAGCGCCGAACCATCTCGTTCCGTTCGGAAATTCGCTTAGCACTGAAGAGTTTGCGTCGAACGCGGAGAACTGACCTTGCGTCTGATCAGGTGCCTCGCGCCCATTGCGCTGGGCCTCATGATTCTTGTCGCCGCGTCGCCTGCACGCGCGCTCGATGCCGTCAGCGTCCGCAGCGACGCGCCCGCGATCGACCTCACCGCCGTTCTCGAACACCAGCGCAGCGACGCTGACCGCATCCAGGTGTCCACCGCGCCCGGCACCGACGGCATCGTCCGCCGCATCGAGGTGCGTGCCCGCGAGGGCGGCCAGAACTGGGTGGTATTCGCGCTCGCCAACAACACCGACGACCAGCTCGACCGTTTGATCGTCGCGCCGCATTACCGCATCGTCTCGTCCGGCCTCTTGTGGCCCGACCTCGGGCTGTCGCGCATCGCGACCATCACGCCCTCGATCGGCGACCGGCCCGAGCGCCAGGAGAGCGCGACCGCGGATGTCTTCCGCATCACGCTCGACCCCGGCTCCGTCGTCACCTTCGTCGCGGAGTTGCGTACCGACAAGCTGCCGCAGCTCTATCTGTGGGAGCCGGAGGCCTACAAGGACAAGGTCAACTCGTTCACGCTCTACCAGGGCATCGTGATCGGCATCTCGGGCCTGCTTGCGCTCGTGCTCACCATCCTGTTCGTGGTGAAGGGCAGCATCATGTTCCCGGCGGCCGCCGCGCTCGCCTGGGCGGTGCTGGTCTATATCGGCGTCGATTTCGGCTTCTGGGGCAAGGTGCTCGACATGTCGAACAACGCCGAGCGCATCTGGCGCGCGGCGGGCGAAGCGATTCTGGCCGCGACACTGCTGGTGTTCCTGTTTGCCTATCTCAACCTCAGCCGCTGGCACGTGCGCTACTCGCACATCACCGTGGGCTGGCTCGCCTTTTTAGGCTCGCTCGTCGCGCTCGCCCTGTTCGATCCGGCGGTCGCCTCCGGCATTGCGCGCATGTCGCTGGTGCTGATCGCCTTCGCCGGCTTCGCGCTGATCGTCTATCTCTCGACCCACGGCTTCGACCGCGCGGTGCTGCTGATCCCGACCTGGTTCCTGCTCGTGATCTGGGTGGTCGCTGCCGGCATGACGGTCGCGGGCTCCGTGACCAACGACATCGTCGGCCCCGCGCTGCTCGGCGGCCTCGTGCTGATCGTGATGCTGATCGGCTTCACGGTCATGCAGCACGCCTTCGCCGGCGGCGGCGCGACCACCGGCGTCGTGTCCGACATCGAGCGGCGGGCGCTCGCGCTCGCCGGCTCCGGCGATCTGATCTGGGACTGGGACGTTTCCGCCGACAAGGTGTTCACCAGCCCCGAGACCGAGGCACTGCTCGGCCTGAAACGCGGGACGCTGGAAGGGCCGGCTGCAACCTGGCTCGAGGTGCTGCATCCGCTCGATCAGGATCGCTTCCGCGCCGCGCTCGACAGCGTGCTCGACCAGCGCCGCGGCCGCCTGGTGCAGGATTTCCGCCTGCGCACTCCGGATGGCCATTTCATGTGGTTCGCGCTGAAGGCACGGCCCGTGGTCGGCTCCGACGGCGAGGTCTCGCGCGTCGTCGGCACGCTCACCGACGTCACCGAGCTGCGCAATGCCGAAGAGCGCCTGCTGCACGATTCCGTGCACGACAACCTGACCGGCCTGCCCAACCGCAAGCTGTTCATGGACCGCCTCGGCGCCGTCGCCAATTTCGCCAAGACCATGCCGACGCTGCGGCCGACGCTGATGGTGATCGATCTCGACCGCTTCAAGCAGGTCAACGATTCCGTCGGCATCGCGGTCGGCGATTCCATCCTGCTCACACTCGCCCGCCGCCTCACCCGCATCCTGAAGCCGCAGGATACGCTGGCGCGGCTCGCCGGCGACCAGTTCGGCCTGATCCTCTTGTCGGAACAGGATCCGGCCCGCATCACCGCCTTTGCCGAGACCATCCGCAAGACCATCCGCGCGCCGATCGCCTTCAACGACCGCGAGATCTTCCTCACCGCCTCGATCGGCCTCGCGCTCTCCGATCCGCAGACCCAATTGACGGATGAGATCATCAAGGACGCCGAGCTTGCGATGTATCATTCCAAGCGCATCGGCGGCGACCGCATCGATGTGTATAAGCCCGCGATGCGCGCGCGAAAAACGGACCGCCTGACGCTGGAGAGCGAGCTGCGCCGCGCCATCGAGCGGCAAGAGTTGACGATCCTCTACCAGCCGATCGTGCGGCTGGAAGATCGCTCGATCGCCGGCTTCGAGGCGCTGTCGCGCTGGGATCATCCAAAACTCGGACGGATGTCGCCGTCGGAATTCATCACGATTGCGGAAGAGACCGGCCTGATCGTCGACCTCGGCCTGTTCGTGCTCGACCAGACCGCAAAGCAGCTCTCGGTCTGGCAGCGCGCGATGCGCTCACGCGAACCGATCTTCGCATCCGTCAACGTCTCCTCGCGGCAACTGCTGCGCCACGACCTCATCCACGACATCCGCACCGTGCTGTCGCGCTCCTCGGTCGCACGCGGCACGCTGAAGCTCGAATTGACGGAATCGCTGGTGATGGAGAATCCGGAGCACGCAGCCCAGATGCTGACGCGGATCCGCGAGCTCGGCACCGGGCTGTCGCTCGACGATTTCGGCACCGGCCATTCCTCGCTCGCCTATCTTCAGCGCTTCCCGTTCGACACCATCAAGATCGACCAGTCGTTCGTCCGCACCACGAGCCGCGGCACCCGCCCGGTGATCCTGAAATCGATCATCGCGCTGGCGCACGATCTTGGCATGGACGTAGTGGCGGAAGGCGCGGAGACCGACTCGGATGCGGTCGAGCTCTACCAGCTCGGCTGCGAATACGCCCAAGGCTTCGCCTTCGGCGAGCCGATGGACGCCGACGCCGCGATGCGCCTGCTCACGGAAGTGCGGCTGGAAGCGGCGAGCTAGTAGCGCCGCTTCTCGCTCGGCATCTTCCTGAACCGCACGCTCTTGCCGTCCGGCATCCGCGTCGCGGTGAAGCCCGCGGCGAGGCAGGCTTCGCGCTGCGGCATCTGGATGTCGGGGCTGCGCAGGCTGTCCCACCAGGACGCGCGCTGCGCCGCACGCGGCAGGGCTGCGCCGATGATCTCCTCGATCTGGTCAAAGCTCAGCACGAGCTCCATCTGCTTCTGCCGCTTCAGGTAATCGCGCAACGCGTCGTAGTCGTTCACCGTCGTCCTCGATCGTTCATCGGGGGCCGCCCTTGCCGAAAAGCGTTAGCCCCGGAAACCGTTTCTTAACTGATTGCGACGCCGGCGTCCCAGCTTAAAGACTACTCAAGATTTCAGGTGCATCCACTAGTGTCGGGAGCAAGTGATGCTGGCTGGATGGCGCGAAGGCACGGCCCGGCGGCCGTGGCGGATCTCGGCGAAGCTGCTGATCATCTCGTCGGTCGTGACGGTGATCGGCTTTTCCGCCATTTGCGTCAACGTGATGCTCGACATGCGACGCGGCGAGGAGGCGCTCGCCCGCCAGACCCTGGAAAACCTGGCCACGACCATCGAGGCCGACATCAGCCGCAACATCGAGATCTACGACCTGTCCCTGAAGGCTGTGGCCAGCAACATGCTGCTGCCCGAGATCGGGACGGTTAGCAAATCGATCCGGCAGCTCATCCTGTTCGACCACGCCACGACCGCCAAGCATTTTGGCGCCATTCAGGTGTTCGACGCCGACGGCAAGCTGACCATCGACGCATCCACGCTCGACCCGGTCCCGGAGAACCGCGCCGACGAGGAGTATTTCAGGGTTCATCGCGACAACCCCAATGCAGGGCTGTTCATCAGCCGCCCGATGCTGTTTCGCGGCGCCTACGCCATCGTGCTGAGCCGGCGGGTCAACGATCAGGACGGCGGCTTCATGGGGGTCGTCGCCGGCTCGATCCGCTTCAGCTATTTCCACGAGCTGTTCGAGCGGCTGAGCCTCGATCCGCAGGACACCATCACCGTGCTCAAGCGCGACCGCACCATCATGATGCGGCGGCCGTTCGATCTCGACGTGATCGGCAAAAATCTGGCAGACCGGCAGAACTGGAAGGCGGACAATCTGAAAGAAGGCGGTTCGTTCGCGGGACAGGGTCCGGTGGATACGACGCCGCGCCTCTATGTCCGCAGCGGCAGTACCACGCCCCCCCTGTTCGTCGTCGCCGGCAAGCCGCTCAACGCCGTGTTCGAGCTCTGGCAGAAGGAGGCCTTGCGCATCGGGGGCGTGGTGCTGGTGCTCGCATTGTTCGTGCTGGGCTCGACGGCGGTGCTGGCGCGCGAGATCGGCCGGCGCGCCAAGGCGGAGAACAAGCTCGAGGAGATGGCGACCACCGACGCGCTCACGGGCCTGCGCAACCGCCGCAAGTTCGATTCCGTGATCGACGTCGAATGGCGGCGCGCGATGCGGCAGAAGACGCCAGTCGCGCTCTTGATGATCGATGCCGATCACTTCAAGGCTTACAACGACACGTTCGGCCACCAGGCCGGCGACCAGGTGCTGGTCGGCATCGCCATCTGCATCTCCGATTCCGTGCGCCGCGCCGGCGATTGCCCCGCACGCTATGGCGGTGAGGAATTTGCGGTGCTGCTGCCGGACACCTCGGAAGCCGCCGCGTTCAAGATCGCCGAGACGATTCGCTGCAAGGTGCAGGGCTGGTCCGACGACCAGGCGAGCACGACGGTCTCCTGCGGCATCGCCAGCCTCGTCCCCGCGGCCGGCATGGACTGGTCCATCCTGGTGACCGCCGCCGACAAGGCGCTCTACGCCGCCAAGGCCGGCGGCCGCAATCAGTCCGTGGTCGCAAACATTCCGAAACTGTCGCTGGTGGCGTGAGTTTAAGCCGTCATTCCGGGGCGATGCGAAGCATCGAACCCGGAATCTCGAGATCCCACAATGCGCAATTGTGCATTGGGGTTCGGTCCTGCGGACCGCCCCGGGATGATATCGAATGCGTATACGCCTTCGATATCACTTCTCCAGATAGTTCTTCATCTCCGCGAGCAGGCCGTCGCGCAGCTCGGGGCGCTTCAGGGCGTAGGCGATGTTGGCGCGCAGGAAGCCCGCCTTGGAGCCGCAATCATGGCGCTCGCCTTCGAACTCGACGCCATAGAACTTCTGCGATTTGGCGAGCCCGATCATGGCGTCTGTGAGCTGGATTTCACCGCCGGCGCCACGCTCCTGGGTCTCCAGGATCTTGAAGATCTCCGGCTGGAGAATGTAGCGGCCGGTGATCGACAGGTTGGAGGGCGCGGTGCCCTTCGGCGGCTTCTCCACCATGCCGTCGACCTCGAAGATCCTGCCGGTGCGTTTTCCAACGCCACAGATGCCGTATTGATGCGTGAGATGGTCCGGCACGGCCTCGACCGCGAGCACGTTGGACTTCTCGCCGAGCTGGCTTGCGGCCTCGATCATCTGCTTCAGGCAGCCCGGCGTGTTGAGCACGAGCTCATCGGGCAGCACGACGGCGAACGGCTCGTTGCCGACGATGTCGCGCGCGCACCAGACCGCATGTCCGAGGCCGAGCGGCGCCTGCTGGCGGGTGAAACTTACGGCACCGGCCTCGGGCTGGTTCTGCGCCAAAACCTCTTGCTCGGCCTTCTTGCCGCGCGCGGCGAGCGTAGAGTCGAGCTCGAACATGCGGTCGAAATGGTCTTCTATGACGTTCTTGTTGCGCCCGGTGACGAAGACGAAATGCTCGATGCCGGCCTCTCTCGCCTCGTCATAGACGTACTGGATCAGCGGCTTGTCGACGATGGTGAGCATTTCCTTGGGCATCGCCTTGGTGGCGGGCAGCACGCGGGTGCCGAGGCCGGCGACGGGGAATACGGCTTTACGGATTTTCATGGGATTGATCGAATACCTTGGGACGTGCGGGCGTGGAGCAATGACATCTTGCTAGCCGGTTTGCAGCCGGTAACAAAGGCGGATGTTGGGCCCTGCCCCGGGATTCCAAAGGAAAGGGCCGCCTACAAAATTTCACCTTTGTTAAGGTATTGGCAACCGTAACAAGGGCCTCCTGCAGCCGGATTTTGGCCGCACAGGTGGGACATGACGCGATCGATGGCAGGACTTGCAGGACTGACCGGCGCAACCCTGGTTGCGGCCGCCCTCCTGTGCCCGCTTCAGGCGCGTGCGCAGGGATCAAACGGCCTGTCCAACCTGTTCGGCGGCATTTTTTCCGGCCAAACCCCGTCGTCTACGCAGCCCGCGCCGGCCCAAGGCGGCGCGCAGGCGGGAAGTCAATCTTGGAGCGGCGAGGACGGCGCTTCCGGCCATCCCCTGATGACTGCAGCCGCGATCCGCGAGGCCGCCGCCAATTTTGACAATTGCGTGGCATCGATGTGGCCTGATGCCGCACGTCGCAACATCACGCAGGAGAATTTTCAGCGCTTCACCGCCGGGCTCACGCCCGACCTGCGCATCATGGATCTGCTGGATTCGCAGCCGGAGTTCACCAAGTCGATCTGGGACTATCTCGACATCCTCGTGAACGACAACCGCCTCGCCAAGGGCAAGGAGATCCTCGCCAAGTACAAGGCGCAGTTCGACGCCACCGAGAAAGCCTACGGCGTCGACCGCTATATCATCGCGGCGATCTGGGGCATCGAATCCAACTACTCGACCCAGATGGGCGACCGCAGCGTGCTGCAATCCACTGCGACGCTGGCCTGCATCGGCCGCCGCCAGGCCTATTTCAGGGACGAATTCCTCTCCGCGCTGGAGATCCTCAACCGTGGCGATCTGAACCCTGATCAGATGCGCGGCTCCTGGGCCGGCGCGTTCGGCCCGACGCAATTCATGCCGACCGCGTTCAAGCGCTTTGCAGTGGATGCCGATGGCGACGGAAGGCGCGACGTGGTCGACAATCCGGCCGACCTGATCGCCTCCACCGCCAACAATCTGAAGAAGGACGGCTGGCAGAGCGGCGCGAGCTGGGGCTACGAGGTCGTGGTGCCGCAGGGCTTCAACTACATGCTGGCGGATCGGGCCAAGGCAATGACGATCGCGCAGTGGGAGAAGCTTGGGATCAAGCGCGCGACCAGCCAGCCCTTCCCGCAGCCGGCCGACAAAGCCTATCTGCTGACGCCCGCCGGGGCACAAGGGCCGGGCTTCCTGATGCTCCAGAATTTCCGCGTGATCATGAAGTACAACCCGGCCGAGGCCTATGCGCTGGCGATCGGCCATTTCGCCGACCGGCTGCGGGGCGGCCAGCCCTTCGTGCAGCCCTGGCCGCGGCAGGAGCGGGAACTGTCCCGCGCCGAGCGGCTGGAATTGCAGCAGCTCCTGGCCCAGCGTGGCTTCTACAAGGGCACACCTGACGGCCAGTTCGGCGGCCAGACCCGGGACGCCCTGCGCAACTTCCAGGCCTCGATCGGGGCTCCCGCGGACGGATTTGCCTCCTCCGACATGCTGGAACGGCTGCGCGGGCGATAAATCAGTCCCGAAAGTAACCCTGAACATGAAATCCGGCCTCCGCCCTTGACGAGGGCGGCAGTTCCCCGGTGTATGGCGCAATCAAATCTGCCCGTTTGCGGCCCGATTCCGTTATTATATCGAGCCTATTCCGAAACCGTGGCGCGCGCCTCAGAACCGCATGTCGAAGCCGAAATCATTTTTCAAGGCCCTGACCGAGACCGGCCCGTTGATCGCGCTGGGGACGGCGCTTGCGATCATGGTGTCGGTGGCCGGCCCTGCGTCGGCGCAGTTCTTCAACTTCCCCGGCTTCGGCGGACCGTCGCGGCCCGCGCCGCCGCGCAGCGGAGGCGGCGGCTGGTTCGGCGGCGACTTCTTCGCGCCCTTCCAGCAGCCACAGCAGCAAGCACCTCGCCAGGATTTTTCTCGCGCGCCGGCACCGGCCAAGCGCGATACGGTCGCCGAGCGCAATGTGCTGGTGATCGGCGACGCCATGGCGGACTGGCTCGCCTATGGTTTGGAAGACGCCTACACCGAGCAGCCCGACATGGGCGTGATCCGCAAGCACAAGACCTCGTCCGGCCTGATCAAGTACCAGCCAAAGGGTGAGCCCTCGGACTGGGCCGCCGCAGCCAAGGGCATTCTCGAAACCGAGAAGCCCGACGTCATCGTTATCATGCTCGGCCTTAACGACCGCCTGGCGATCCGCGAGCCGGCGGCGGACAAATCCGACAAGCCTGCCGACAAGAAGAACGACAAGGGTGCGCGCGCCAAGCCGCAAGGCAAGCCGGGCGACGCCAAGACCGACACCAAGCCCGGCCCGGATGCGGCCGCCAAACCCGACGACAAGCCGGCAGACACCGACCTGCCGCAGGACGACGCCGACAATGCCGATGCGCCGCAGACCGCGGCGCCGGAAAAGACCGCGCGCTCGCCGAACGGGCTCTATGAATTCCGCGACGACCGCTGGGTCGAGCTCTACGGCAAGAAAATCGAGGAGCTGATCGGCGTGCTCAAGGCCAAGGGCGTGCCGGTGCTCTGGGTCGGCCTGCCCGCAATTCGCGGTCCGAAGGGTACGGCGGACATGCTGTTCCTGGACTCGCTCTATCGCGAAGGCGCGGCCAAGGCCGGCATCACCTATGTCGACGTCTGGGACGGCTTTGTCGATGAAGCAGGCCGCTTCCTCCAGAAGGGCCCCGACTTCGAAGGCCAGATCCGTCAGCTCCGTACCTCTGATGGCGTCTATTTCACCAAGGCCGGCGCACGCAAGCTCGCGCACTATGTCGAGCGCGAGATTACGCGTCTGCTGGCGGGGCGCTCAGGCCCGATCGCACTGCCGAGCGAGCCGGCAACGCCGGACACCAGCGCCGAGCCCGGCAAGCCCGCGCCGCGGCCGCTTGCCGGGCCGATCGTGCCGCTGGTTGCGGCCTCGATCTCCGCCGATCAATTGTTGGGCGGACCGGGATCGCGTCCGGCCGCCGTCGATGCACTCGCGGCCAAGACGCTGGTGAAGGGCGAGCCGCTGACGCCTCCGGCAGGCCGCGCCGACGACTATGCCTGGCCACGGCGCGAGGTCGGTCGCGAGCAGGCCAAGGGCGATACGCCGGTCGCGGCGACGACGCCTGAGGGCGGCGCTGCCAATCCAACCGCGGGGACTGCGCCGAATGCTGCTGCTGCCGCGATCGCCCCGCCAAAGCTCGCGCCGAAGAAGCCGCCGGTGCAGCAACCGGCACAGGCAACGCCGTCACCGTCGTTGCGCGATTTCTTCGGCTTCGGTTCGCCATCGCCGCCGCGTCAACTGGCGCCGCAGCCGCCGCGCAATCCGAATCCCAATCCGGCGATCCCGCGTCCGCCGGGCAACGTTGGGCGATCGGCGGAATTCAATGCGCCGCGATAGTCGGCTCGTGTAGGCTAGCTGTAGTAGCGCCAGCGCGGCGGCGGGCGGCGGGCTGGCCGCGACATCAACAGCGCGAGCGCAAAGCCGATGCCGCCGGCGACCAGCAGCGCGCCGATCGGGTTCGCCTGCACTCTCTTTGCAAGTGCCTGCGTCCCGTCGCGGAATGTATCCTGGCCAGCTTCATAGGCGCCCTTCGCGTAACCGGCAGCGCTATCCGTGGCATCACGCGCGGCATCCTTCGCCTGGCCGTACAGGTTCTGCACGGTGCCGGCCGCTTCGCGCGCCTTGGCCGAGGCCTGCGTCTTCGCGTCTCCCGTCATCTCACCGACCGCACCTTCGACGCGTCCGGCAAACTCCTTGGCTGATCCGGCAATCCGATCGTTGTCCATGTTGGTCCTCCTCGAGGGTCAGCCCAAGTAACCGATCAGCCGCAGCGCGGTTCCGCAATCGCTTTAGAGAATGAGCCCGCCGTCGACGACGATGGTCTGGCCGATGATGTAGGACGACAACGGCGAAGCCAGGAACAAGGCCGCACCCGCCATGTCAGCCGGCGTGCCCAATCGCCGCAGCGGAATGCGTGACAGCGCGCCCTCGAGCCGCTGCGGATTGGAGGTCGTGACTTTGGTCATCTTGGTATCGACGAGCCCCGGCGCGATGCCGTTGATGCGGATGCCGTCCTCGGCCCAGGCCTCGCCCAGCGTCCGCGTCAATCCAACCGCGCCGGTCTTCGAGGCATTGTAGGCCGGATTGCCCATGGTGGAGTGATAGGCCGCAGTCGAGGAGACGATGATCAGCGATCCCCCCGAATCCCGCAGCATGGGATGAAAGCGCGTGGCACAGGCCATCAGGCTCATGAGATTGACTTCGAGCACCCTACGGAAGCCGGCCATCTCGAATTCGCCGCGGCGATAGATCACCGCGCCCTGTGCCAGCACCAGCACGTCGAGACGTTCGAACGACGGCTTGAACGCGTCGATCGCCCTGGCATCGCTGACATCGAGCTGGGCATAAACAAGACCGGTGAGATCCGAGCCTTCTTCCGCTGAATAGTCCTTCGCATGTGCGCGGGTGCCGCAGACCGCGACTTGCGCGCCCTTGGCACGAAAGGCCTGTGCGATGCCGTTACCGATGCCGCTGGAACCGCCGACGACCAGCACCTGCTTACCTGAGAAATCGAGCTCGTTCATCGCGGCCTCCCTTTGCTTTTGCTTTGTTTGACGTGTGTGCGGATCGATGCCAGCCTTGTCAATGAGACAACAATAAGCGAGCAGGCGCGAGGAAGCAGCATGCCAGAGTTCAAGCAGCTCAGCCGGTCCGTCAGGGGACTGACCGTTCTCATTACGGGCGCGGCAAGCGGCATGGGTCGCGCGACTGCACGCGTGTTCGGCGCGGAAGGCGCCAATGTCGCCGTGACCGACTACGAGCCGGATGGCGCGCAAGCCGTCGCCAGGGAGATCACCGCGAGCGGCGGCTCTGCCGAGGCGTGGAAGCTCGATGTTGCCAACGCCAAGGACATCAGCCGCGTGGTGGGCGACGTCGCCGCGCATTTCGGCGCGCTCGACATCGTCGTCAACAATGCCGGCATTTCCGTGCGCGTCGCGATCGACGACGAAAGTTACGAAGACGCCTGGGCCAAGGGTATCGCGGTGATGCTGACGGCGCATCCGCGCATCGTCCGCGCCGCCCTGCCCTACCTGCGCAAATCGAAGAGCCCGCGCATCGTCAACATCGCCTCCACCGAGGCGCTCGGCGCTACCGCGCTGCACAGCCCCTATTCAGCCGCCAAGGGCGGCGTTGCGAGCCTGACGCGCTCACTCGCCGTCGAGCTCGGCCGCGAGGGCATCACCGTGAACTGCATCTGTCCGGGGCCGATCCGCACCGCGATCACCGACCGGATTCCGGAAGAGCACAAGACGATCTACGCCAAGCGCCGCACCGCACTCGGGCGTTACGGCGATCCCGAGGAGGTCGCGCACATGACCTTGAGCCTGTGCCTGCCGGCAGCCTCGTTCCTGACCGGCGCGGTGATCCCGGTCGACGGCGGCTTGATGGCACGGAACGCGTGAGAGCCATGCGCGCACAGCGTTGACATCGGCAGGCGCGGGGATAGCCTTTTCGCCAACAGAGCGGGCAAACCGCTCGCACGCCCCGGGAGAACGCCAGGAGAATCGCAATGACGATCGCCATCCGGCAGCTTCAGAAGCATTTTGTCGGCGAGGTTTCGGGCCTCGATCTGCGCCAGCCGCTCACGACGGATGAGGCGCGCCAGATCGAGGCTGCGATGGACAAATACGCGGTGCTGGTTTTTCACGACCAGGACATCACCGATGAGCAGCAGATGGCTTTTGCGCTGAACTTCGGCCAGCGCGAGGACGCGCGCGGCGGCACCGTCACCAAGGAGAAGGACTATCGTCTCAGCTCTGGCCTGAACGATGTCAGCAATCTCGGCAAGGACGGCAAGCCGCTGGCGAAAGACAGCCGCACGCATCTGTTCAATCTCGGCAATTGCCTCTGGCATTCCGACAGCTCGTTTCGCCCAATCCCTGCAAAGTTCTCGCTGCTGTCGGCGCGCGTGGTGAACCCGAAGGGCGGCAACACCGAATTCGCCGACATGCGTGCGGCCTATGACGCGCTCGATGACGAAACCAAGGCGGAGATCGAGGATATGATCTGCGAGCATTCGCTGATGTATTCGCGCGGCTCGCTCGGCTTCACCGAATATAGCGACGAGGAGAAGGCGATGTTCAAACCGGTGTTGCAGCGCCTGGTGCGCACGCACCCGGTGCATCGCCGCAAGTCGCTGTACCTGTCCTCACATGCCGGCAAGATCGTGCGCATGAGCGTGCCCGAAGGCCGGCTGCTGCTGCGCGATCTCAACGAGCACGCGACGCAAGGAGAATTCGTCTACGTGCACAAATGGAAGCTGCATGATCTCGTGATGTGGGACAACCGCCAGACCATGCACCGCGTGCGGCGCTACGACCAGTCGCAGCCCCGCGACATGCGCCGCGCGACGGTCGCGGGCACCGAGCCGACGGTGCAGCAACAGGCGGCGGAGTAGGTTTTTCTGATGAACAGCGTCATCGCCCGGCTTGACCGGGCGATCCAGTACTCCGAGACGGTCGTGTTAGAATCGATAAGCCACGGCGTACTGGATGCCCCGCCGGAGCCTGTCATCGGGCTCGCCGAAGGCGAGACCCGGTGGCGGGGCGTGACAGCGAGCGCGCACCTACGCGTGCCCCGCCTCGTTCGAGAGCATGCCGGGATCGATGCCGATCTTGCGCAAGGCGCGCGCGTACTTGTCTTCGACGTCATCACCGAAGATCAGATCCGCATCCGCGTCGCAATGCAGCCAGCCATTGCTCTGGATCTCGGTCTCGAGCTGACCCGGCGCCCAGCCGGCATAGCCGAGCGCAAGGATGGCACGCTTCGGGCCGGAGCCGTTGGCGATCGCGCGCAGGATGTCGACGGTCGCGGTGAGGCAGACACCGTCATCGATTCGCAGCGTCGCGTTCTCGATGTAGAAGTCGCTGGAATGCAGCACGAAGCCGCGCCCCGTATCGACCGGGCCGCCGCGCAATACCTTCATGCTCTCGGCGTTCTCCGGCAGCTCGATCTGCGCGCCCTTCTTGATGATACCGAGTTGCTCCAGCAGCTCCGGAAAATCGATGCTGCCAGCAGGATGATTGACGATGATGCCCATCGCGCCCTCGGCCGAATGGGCGCAGAGATAGATCACCGAGCGCTCGAAGCGAGGGTCGCCCATGACCGGCATGGCGATCAAGAGCCGCCCGTCGAGATAGCCCGCCGAATTGGGGACGGCGGGGCCGGTCGCCGGGGTGCTGTCGCCAGTTCTCTTGCCTGCAGAACCCATCGGTGAAGCACTCCCCTCTCGGTTCATATCCTGATGTCGGGCTTGCCCGCTGTCAAATCAAGGCTTGCATGGACCGAATTCCCCAAGCCTAACTCCCAAGCCAAATTCCAAAGCCAATTCCGATGCGTCCATCACAAGCAATTCAATGGTTTGCGCCGGACCGACCCTGTAAAGACGTGCTATGCTCACCATGGTTCCCAAGCACGCCGCGACCATCGTCGCCGTAACCTTGCTCGTGTCCGCGCAGCCCTCGCGCGCCGACGACGCCTCGCCCTGGCAGCGCGACGGCCATTCCGCCGTGCGCCTTTTGGCGGGATCGCGCAGCGGCCCGGTGCTGCTCGGCGGCATCGCATTCCAGCTTCAGCACGGCTGGAAGACTTATTGGCGCACGCCTGGCGATTCCGGCGTTCCGCCGCGTTTCGACTTCTCCAAGTCCGAAAATGTCGAAGCTGTGACCGTGCTGTGGCCGGCGCCGCTGAAATTCGACGATGGCGCCGGTGGCCATTCGATCGGCTATCACGACCAGATCGTGCTGCCGCTGCGCATCGTCGCCAAGGTCCCGGACAAGCCCGTGACCCTGCGCGCCGAAATCAATTACGCGGTCTGCGAAAAGCTCTGTATCCCCGTCGAGGCCAGCGCCGAGCTCGGCTTCAACAGCGTCGCCTCGACCGAGGACGGCGCGCTGTTCGCGGCGCTCGACACGGTGCCGAAGCCCGCCAATGTCGGCGATCCCGTTCCGCTGACCATCCGCGACGTCAAGCGCGAGGGCGCGACGAAGGTGCTGGTCGACGTGGCCACGCCCGATGGGCGCGACGTCAACCTGTTCGTGGAGGGGCCGACGCCCGACTGGGCGCTGCCGGTCCCCTCACCCGTTGAGCATAGCCCGGCGGGCGTCAAGCGCTTCGCCTTCGAACTCGACGGCCTGCCGCCCGGCGCCAAGCCCGACGGTGCCGCGTTGAAGTTCACGCTGGTGGGGCCGGAGAAGTCGTACGAGTTCAATATCAACCTCGATTGACCCGTCGCGTCGTCCTGGACAAGCGCAGCGAAGCGGAGCGCAGATCCAGGACCCATTACCACCGGCGGCAGCTTGACGGCACGGTGGCTGTTATCTCCCTTCCAATAACTTCTGCCTGGGGTAATGGGTCCTGGTTTGCGCCAGGACGACCACGCGGGGGCCACCCAACCAAATCTTAACGAATGGTTGCTAGTCGGAAGGCTGCCGCAGCATGCGGGACGCCTGGGGATCTCGACGTGACCGTGATGGACGCAGAACCCGCAAGGACCGGGCCGGCCGGCCTGATTGCGCGGCTGCGCGGCAAGTTGACCGGCGGCACCAGCGAGGCGTCGCTGACGCGCCGGCTCGCAGGTACCATCTTCCTCATCCGCGTGATCAGCGCAGGTCTTGCCTATCTCTCGCAGATCCTGCTGGCGCGCTGGATGGGCACGTCCGACTACGGCGTCTATGTCTATGTCTGGACCTGGGTGCTGCTGCTCGGCAGCATGATGGATTTCGGCATCTCGGCTTCCGCACAGAAAATCATTCCGGAATACCGCACCAGCGGCGAACACGCGCTGCTACGCGGCTTCCTCTCCGGCAGCCGCTGGCTGACCTTCGTGGTCTCGGCCCTGGTCTCGCTTGCGCTCGCCGGCGTCGTCCTCCTGCTCTCGCCATGGATCGATCCGGCCGCACGGCTGCCGCTCTATATCGGCTGCATGACGCTGCCGGCATTCGTGGTCGCCAACACCCAGGACGGCATTGCGCGCGCGCATGACTGGATGCAGCTCGGCCTGATGCCGCAATTCATCATTCGTCAGGCGCTGATCATCGGCATCACCGCGTCCGCCTTCCTGCTCGGCTTTCATCTCGGCGCGACCGCCGCGATGGTGGCGAGTGCGGCTGCGGTGTGGATCGCCATGACCGGCCAGATGGTGGTGCTCAACCGCAAGCTCGCCGATCATGTCGAGGACGGCCCCAAGGCCTACGACGTTGGCGGCTGGCTTGCGATCTCGCTGCCGATCCTGCTGGTCGAGAGTTTTTACCTGCTGTTGTCCTACACCGACGTGCTGGTGCTCCAGCAATTCCGTCCCTCCGACGAGGTCGGCGTCTATTTCGCCGTGGTGAAGACGCTGGCGCTGGTGTCCTTCATCCACTACGCTATGTCGGCAACGACGGCGCATCGCTTTGCCGAATACAACGCGCTCGGCGACAAGACGCGCCTGTCGGCCTATGTCACGCACGCCATCAATTGGACCTTCTGGCCCTCGCTCGCCGCGACCGCCGTGCTTCTGGCGCTCGGCAAGCCGCTGCTCTGGCTGTTCGGACCGCAATTCGTGATCGGCTACGACATCATGTTCATCGCCGCGATCGGGCTCGTGGTACGCGCCGCGATCGGGCCGGTCGAGCGTCTCCTCAACATGCTCGGTCACCAGAAGATCTGCGCGCTCGCCTACGCGCTCGCCTTCGTGATGAACGTCATCCTCTGCATCGCAATGGTGCCGCGCTTCGGCGGCCACGGCGCGGCCGCCGCGACCTCGATCTCCCTCACCTTCGAGACCGTGCTGTTGTTTTGGATCGTGCGGCAGCGGCTCGGCCTGCACGTGCTGGCGTTCGGCCGATAGACGGCAAAAAACGCCTCTCCCGAGCGGAACCTTTTCAGCCCCTTCTTCGTTTGACTTGGCCCTGCACCGCAAAACGGTCATTTCGTGGGGAGGGGACATTTGGGCAAAAATCACCACCAATCTCCAATCCACGCACGGTTTCTTCTTATTTTTCCGCGGTGCATTGCCGTCAGCAGCAACTTTATTCTACGCGTATTGCTTGACCAACGAGATAAACCTAGACTCGCCAAGACATGATTGACCCGCTCTACGTCGCTTCAGGATTCGGCGTCGGCCTGCTTGTCGGTATGACCGGCGTTGGCGGCGGCTCGCTGATGACCCCGCTGCTGATCCTGTTGTTCGGTGTCCACCCGTCGACCGCGGTCGGGACCGACCTGCTCTACGCCGCCGGCACCAAGACGGGCGGCAGCGTGGTGCATGGCTGGTCGCGCAGCGTGCATTGGCCCGCGGTGCTGCGGCTAGCGTGCGGCAGCATTCCGGCGAGTGCGCTGACGTTGTTCGTGCTTTGGAAGCTCGATCTCAAGAGCGACACCGAGCGCAGCCTGGTCAATCTGGTGCTGTGCTTCGCGCTGCTGCTCACCGCAACCTCGCTGATCTTCCGCAAGACGATCATGGATCGCTGGCGCCACTCGCTCGAGCGCGTCGAGGACCGCGCCACCGCGATCGCGACCGTGGTCACCGGTGCCGTGCTGGGCGTGCTGGTCTCGATTTCGTCGGTCGGTGCCGGCGCGGTCGGCGTGACCGTGCTGCTCCTGCTCTATCCGCGCCTGCCGATGGCGACCATCGTCGGCTCCGACATCGCACACGCCGTCCCGCTGACGCTGGTGGCCGGCACCGGACACTGGGCGCTTGGTGACGTGGATTGGGCGCTGATGGGCGTGCTGCTGATGGGCTCGCTGCCCGGCATCGTGCTCGGCAGCTTCAGCGCGACGCGCGTGCCGGAGACGGTGCTTCGCCTGACGCTTGCCAGCGTCCTCTTCGTGGTCTCAGGCAAGATCATGTTTGCCGAGCTGAACCTGTCGTCCGCGATCGTGACCGCGCTGGCCTGGACGCATTGAACACAGAACGGCCGCACAACTCTCGCTGTCATCGCCCGGCTTGCCGCCTTCGCTGAAGCTTCGGCGCGCCTGCATCGCGAGCCTCGTCGGAGCCTTGGCGGAGACGGGACCGGGCGATCCAGTACTCCGAGACGGCTGTGATTGAATCGATAGGCCGCGGCGTACTGGATGCCCCGCCTTCGCGGGGCATGACAGAGAGTGGATTTACTCCGCCGTCCAGCCGCCGTCGATCGAGAGGTTGGTGCCGGTGATCTGCGCGGCATCGTCGCTGCACAGGAACAGCGCCAGCGCCGCCACCTGCTCGGAGGTGACGAACTCTTTCGTCGGCTGCGCATCGAGCAGAACGTCGTGGATGACCTGCTCGCGCGTCAGATTGCGCGCCTTCATCGTGTCCGGAATCTGCTTCTCGACCAGCGGCGTCCAGACGTAGCCGGGGCTGATGCAGTTGCAGGTGATCTTGTGGGTCGCAACTTCGAGCGCCACGGTCTTGGTGAGGCCGGCGATGCCGTGCTTGGCCGAGACGTAGGCCGACTTGAAGGGCGAAGCGACCAGCGAATGCGCCGACGCCGTGTTGATGATACGGCCCCAGCCCTTCTTCTTCATGCCGGGCACCGCGGCGCGGATGGCATGGAAAGCCGAAGACAGGTTGATCGCGATGATCTGGTCCCACTTCTCGAGCGGGAATTCCTCGATCGGCGAGACGAACTGGATGCCGGCATTGTTGACGAGGACGTCGACCGAGCCGAAGGTCTTGTCGCCGAGCGCGATCATCTCGGCGATCTCGGCAGGCTTGGTCATGTCGGCGGGCGAATAGATCGCCTTCACCTTGAAATCGGACTCGATCTTGGCACGCTCCTTCTCGATATCCTCGGGCGAGCCGAAACCATTGATGACGACGTTGGCGCCGGCGCCAGCAAAGGCACGCGCATAAGCGAGCCCGATGCCGCTGGTCGATCCGGTCACGACAGCGTTCTTGCCTGACAAGCTACCCATATCATTCACTCCTGGTTGAGGCCGGGGGCACGGGTACGTCCCCTGTGAGATCGTAAGTCACCATGGTCTCGCCGGATTGCGGCTTTTCGAGCCAATCCTTGTGGCGCATCGACAGATGCACGTCGCGCACACCGGCTTCCCAATGCTCGACCATGGCGACATGCGAGAAGTCGTAGTCCTTGGACGAGGACTCGTAGTTCTTGCTGCGGTAGATCAGGTGCACGACGGTCACGGTACTTTCACGCGCCGCCTTGGCGAGGAATTCGACGGAGGGATCGTTCTTCAGATAATCCGGCAATTTGCTGATCAGGTCGCGCACCGCCCTGCGGGCATTGTGCAGCTGCTTGTTCTTGTCGGTGTTCATCCGCGTGCGGCTGGAATAGCGGATGTCCTTCTCGCGCTCGGCGGCGTCCAGCAGCGAGGTCGGCAATTCGCCCCGCGCGCTGAACAGGTCGACCTGGAAGATCAACATGTCGCGATCGATTTGGGCATCGAGCACGTAGTCGAGCGGCGTGTTGGATGCGATGCCGCCGTCCCAGTAATGCTCGCCTTCGATGATGACGGAGGGAAAGCCTGGCGGCAGCGCGCCGGACGCCATGATGTGCTCAGGGCCGATCTTCTTGCCGAGCTTCTTGAACTCGTAATTGTCGAAGTAGCGGAAGTTGCCGGAGGTGACGCCGACCGCGCCGACCGACAGGCGCGTCTTCAGATCGTTGATGCGGTCGAAATCGACCAGCCGCTCCAGCGTCTTCTTCAGCGGTCCGGTGTCGTAATAGCTTTCCGCCTCGGGATGGCCCGGCGGCCAGAGCGGCGCGGGCGGAACGCGCGGGATGAAGAATCCGGGCACGCCGAAGGTCGCGATCAGCGCCGCACTCGTGGAGTTGAACAGCTCGCGGCTGTGATCGCTCTTGCCGATCGGCTTCCACGGCACCGGCGCCGACACCATCTCCCAGAATTCCTTCAGCCGCTTGACGCGGGTCTGGCCCTCATTGCCGGCAATGATGGCGGCGTTGACCGCGCCGATCGAGATGCCGGCAACCCATTCCGGCTCGAAGCCGAAATGGCACAGTGACTGATAGGCGCCCGCTTGATAGGAGCCCAGCGCACCACCGCCCTGGAGCACCAGGACGCGCTGCGCATTGGCGGGGATTCTGTTCGATGCCGGGCCTTGATGATCGGTCATGAGGGGATCAATGGAATGAGGGCGGCCCACCGTGACCCCAGTTCACGGCGGCGTCAATGTTTTGGGGATCAAGACTGGCTTATCGGGGCTCGGTAGATGCCAGAATCATCGTCCAGAACACCTTGTATTTGGTGTTCGGAGCATAGCTCGCCGCTATGCCCAATTTTGTGACACCGCTCTTGAGCATGTTGGCCCGGTGCGGGGGCGAGTCGCGCCAGCCGGAAAATGCTTCCGCCAGCGTATGATAGCCGGCCGAGATGTTCTCGACCGCGACGGTCGCCGGATAGCCGCCGGCGGCGAGCCGCTTGGCGAGCGGCGCGCGGACGTCGTGGTCCATCTTGTTGGCGGCCGCCATCGCCTGGGACTGGGATTCGGCCAGTTTCATCAGGTCGGGATCGATGATGAGGGTACCGAGGCTGTTGTTCTGGCGGTACTGCGAGATCATCACGGCGGCTGCCTGCGCATCGAGCCGCGCGCCTGGTACGGCCATGTCGGCATACATCGACGGCTGTTCGACCGGCGCTTCGTTGCCCGCGCAGCCGGCGAGAAGCAAAGCGATGAGAATTGCGGCCGCAGCGCGCATGAATCAGGGCCCCCAAAAAGACGGGCCGTTGTTGCATACCAACCGTGGCTGAAAGGTGAATTTTGCAGAGAATTATACCGACGTCATTCCGGGCTGTGCGACGCGCAGACCCGGAATCTCGAGATTGTGGCACGAGATTCCGGGTTCGCGCTCACGCCCAGGAATGACGGGCTTCCTAACCCGCAAAGATCCGGTAGCGGCGGGGTACAAGGCCGATCCTGTCGCCTTGTCGCAGTTCCTTGTCGCGGGGGGCGTCGATCTCGATGGTCTCGCCACCGAACAGGGAAACCTCGGCCCGCTGAACGGGACCAAAATTTCGCACATGCTGCACGGCGCCGTCGAAGGCGCCCGATCCGGGCGGCCCGACCAGCATGTCGTGTCGCCGCACGAACAGCCTTGACGCGCCAGACGCCGTCGCTCCGGCTGTCAGGTTGAGCTGGCGCTCGCCGAGCCGTACCGCGCCGCCCGTCACCTCGACCGGCAGCACGATGGACTCGCCGATGAAACCATGGACGAAGGCGGTGGCCGGATTGTCGTAGACATCATCGGGCGAGCCGATCTGCTCAATCCTGCCCTTGTCCATCACAACGACGCGGTTGGCGACTTCGAGCGCCTCCTCCTGGTCGTGCGTGACGAAGATCGAGGTGACGTTGATCTCATGGTGCAGCGAGCGCAGCCATTTGCGCAGCTCCTTGCGCACCTTCGCATCCAGCGCACCGAAGGGCTCGTCGAGCAACAGGATGCGCGGCTCGATCGCGAGCGCACGCGCCAGCGCAATACGCTGGCGCTGGCCGCCCGAAAGCTGGCTCGGATAACGGTCGGCGAGCCAGTCGAGCTGCACGAGATCGAGCAGCTCTTTTACGCGCGCGCGGATGGCGGCCTCATCCTTCCGAACCGCACGCGGCTGCACGCGCAGGCCGAAGGCGACGTTCTCGAACACCGTCATGTGGCGGAACAGCGCGTAGTGCTGGAACACGAAACCGACATGACGCTCGCGCGCACCCCGCGCCAGCGCGTCCTCGCCATTGAAGGAGACTTCGCCGGAGTCGGGCCAGTCGAGGCCCGCGATGATCCGAAGCAGCGTCGTCTTGCCGGAACCGGACGGCCCGAGCAGCGCGAGCAACTCGCCATTGTCGACCTTGAGGTCGACGCCGTCGAGCGCGGCAAAGCTCCCGAATTTCTTGACGAGATTCCTGACTTCAATGGTCACGGGCGTCGTGTCCTTCGTCCAGCTGACGTTCGAGAATGGTTTTGGCGATCAGGGTGATCAGCGCCAGCATCGCGAGCAGCGAGGCGATCGCGAACGCGGCAACGAACTGGTATTCGTTGTAGAGAATCTCGACCAAGAGCGGCATGGTGTTGGTCTCACCGCGGATATGGCCGGAGACGACGGAGACCGCGCCGAACTCGCCCATCGCGCGCGCATTGCAGAGCAGCACGCCATAGAGCACGCCCCATTTGATGTTCGGCAGGGTGACGCGGAAAAACGTTTGCAGGCCCGAGGCGCCGAGCGAGATCGCAGCCTCCTCCTCCTGCGTGCCCTGCTCCTGCATCAAGGGGATCAGCGCGCGCGCAACGAACGGGAAAGTCACGAAGGTGGTCGCAAGTGCGATGCCGGGCACCGCGAACAGGATCTGGATGTTGTGGTCACGCAGCCAGCCGCCGAAATAGCCCTGCGCGCCGAACAGGAGCACGAAGACGAGACCCGAGATCACGGGACTGACCGAGAACGGCAGGTCGATCAGCGTGATCAGGAAGGTCTTGCCCCTGAACTCGAACTTGGCGATCGCCCAGGCCGCGACCAGACCGAACACGAGATTGAGGCCGACCGAAATCGCCGCCACCAGCAGCGTCAGCCGGATCGCGGCCAGCGCCTCCGGCTCCGACAGCGCGGCAAGATAGGCCATGATGCCCTTGGAGAAAGCCCGCGCGAACACGACGACCAGCGGCAGCACGACGAAGACGGTGAGAAAGAGGACCGCGACGGAAATGATCGCGATGCGCACCGCCTTCGGCTCGGTACGAAGGTTTTCGCGCGCGGCGACCGCATGCAGGCGCGCCTTCGCGTCGGGCGTGGAGAGCGAAACTGAATCTGCAATCTGCATCGTCATCGTATCAGCCCTCAATGCACCGGAATCCGGTCCTGCGCCCAGCGCTGTAACCGGTTGACGGCGAAGATGATGACGAAGGACACGATGAGCATGACGACCGCAATTGCGGTCGCATCGGCATAGCGGAACTCGGAGAGCCGGATCACAATGAGGAGCGGCGCGATCTCCGAGACGTTCGGCAGATTGCCGGCGATGAAGATCACCGAGCCGTACTCACCGACGGCGCGCGCGAAGGCGAGCGCCAGGCCCGTCAGCAGCGCCGGCCCGAGCGAGGGCAGGATCACGCGGATGATGGTCTGCCAGCGGCTTGCCCCCAGACTGCCGGCGGCCTCCTCGATCTCGGGATCGAGGTCCTGCAGCACCGGCTGCACGGTGCGCACCACGAAGGGGATGCCGATGAAGATCATCGCAATGAAGATGCCGAGCGGCGTGAACGCCACCTTGATGCCCAGCGCCGCGAGCGGCGCACCCAGCCAGCCCTTCTCCGCAAACAGCGAGGTCAGCGCAACGCCGGCGACCGCGGTCGGCAGTGCAAAGGGCACGTCGACGATGGCATCGAACAGCCGCCGGCCGGGGAAGCGATAGCGCACCAGCGCCCAGACGATGATGCTGCCCATCACGAGATTGACGCAGGCCGCAGCGAAGGCGAGCCCGAAGGAGACGCGCAACGCGTTCAGGGTCCGGCGGCTGGAGAGAATGGCCCAGAACTGCTCGGGGCTGAGCTCGAGCGTGCGCAGGAAGAGGCCTGCGAGCGGAATCAGGATGATGATCGACAGCCAGGACAGCGTCAGTCCCATCGTGAGACCGAAGCCCGGCAATGTCCGTCGTCGTGTTGCGATTGCGCTCACCAGGCCCCCTGCTAAAGCCTCCTAAAGCGCGATGAGATTGGAATGAATCATCATCGCGCTTTAGGTTGTTGTTTGAGCATGATCTTTCCGGAAAACCGCTTCACACTTTTCCGGATCATGCTCTGCGACAGCGCCCGATCAGTTCTTGTAGATCTGATCGAAGACGCCGCCATCGGCGAAATGTTCCTTCTGCGCCTTGGTCCACCCGCCGAAAACGTCGTCGATCGTGAACAGCTCGACTTTTGCGAAAGAATTCTCGTATTTCTTCGCGACTTCGGAATCGCGCGGACGATAGAAATTGCGAGCGGCGATTTCCTGACCTTCCTTGGTATACCAATATTGCAGATAGGCATCGGCCACGCTGCGCGTGCCCTTCTTGTCGGCAACCTTGTCGACAATCGTGACAGGCGGCTCGGCGAGGATCGAGAGCGGCGGTGCCACGATCTCGAACTTCTCAGGGCCGAATTCCTTCAGGGCCAGGTACGCCTCGTTCTCCCAGGCGAGCAGCACGTCGCCAACGCCGCGCTCCACGAAAGTCACAGTCGAGCCGCGGGCGCCGGTGTCGAGCACCGGCACCTGCTGGTAAAGCTTGCCGATGAACTCCTTGGTCTTGTCGACGGAGCCGTACTTCTTCTGCGCATCGCCCCAGGCGGCAAGGTAGTTCCAGCGCGCGCCGCCCGAAGTCTTCGGGTTCGGCGTGATCACGGCAACGCCTGGCTTGATCAAGTCGTCCCAGTCCTTGATGCCCTTGGGATTGCCCTTGCGCACCAGGAACACGATGGTCGAGGTATAGGGCGAGGAATTCTGCGGCAGGCGCTTCTGCCAGTCGGCAGCGGTGAGCCCCTTGGCCGCGATCGCGTCGATGTCGTAGGCGAGCGCGAGCGTCACCACGTCGGCCTGCAGTCCGTCGATCACCGCGCGCGCCTGCGATCCGCTGCCGCCATGCGACTGCTTGATCTCGACGCTCTTGCCGGTCTCCTTCTGATAGGCGGTCGCAAACGCCTTGTTGAATTCGACATAGAGCTCACGCGTCGGATCATACGACACGTTCAAGAGGTTGATGTCAGCAGCGAAAGCCGAGCTTGCCCAGAGGAGGCCTGCCGCGAGCGGAACGATACGGCGGATCATATCCATCTCCATTTACCTCGACGACATCGGCGTCATCGATGGCATGCGGGCATAACTCGGGTCGAAATGCTCTTAAGTCAACGGAACCGGATTTTCTTGTTTGCGGCGACGTAGCGCGGCTGTGCTACGAAATCTTCATCGTGTGGATGCCGCATTCTGTCTTGGCGCGACCGCGCCAACGACCCGCCCGCTCGTCCTCGCCTTCGGCGGCGCGGCTGGTGCAAGGCATACACCCAACCGACAGGAAACCTGAGGCCTGAAGCGGGTGCTGCGGCAATTTGGCACGCGCGAAGATCGCCTTGATGTCGTCACGCGAGACATTGGCGAACGGATTGAACTTCAACCGCGCGCCGTCATCCTCGACGACCGCAATCTCGGCACGCTCGCCGCCCTGAAAACGCTTGCGGCCGTTGATCCATGCGGCGAACGGTTTTAGTGCCCGCGCCAGCGGCTCGACTTTGCGGATCCGGCAGCAGGCGTCGGGATTGGAGAACCAGAGATCGCGGTCGGGATCTTCGCGCGTCAACGTTTCCTCGAGAGGCGTGATCGAGCGCACATCCTTCAGGCCGAGCGCTGCGATCAATGTATCGCGATAGGCGAGCGTCTCCTCGAACAGCCAGCCGGTATCGAGGAAGACCACCGGGATCGCCGGATCGACGTCGGCCACCACCTTGAGCAGTGCCGCCGACTCAGTGCCGAACGACGACACGACCGCCAATTGTTCGCGGCCGACGACCTTCAATGCCGCAGCAACGACCTCCCCCGGCGAGGCATCGCGCAACGCGCGATCCAGTTCGTCGGTGGACGGCAGCGCCGGCGCGGATGGCAATGATTCCTGAGGCGCGATCGCGCTCATGTGCCGACACCTTCCGAATGGCGCAGTTGCATGCGCCGATGCAGCGCCGTGATGCGGCCATCGCCGGTCGGCTGGTAAAACACCGAATAGCGCTTCACGGTCTGCGTAAAGGCTTCCGCATCGGCCTGCTTCTTCACCTCGAAGCTATCGAAGCCGGCACGCAGCATGAACACGAACTGGTCACGCAGCACTTGGCCCGTTGCGCGCAGCTCGCCGCGATAGTCGTGGCGTTCGCGCAGCAGCCGCGACTGGCTGTAGGCGCGACCGTCACGGAAGGTCGGGAAGACCAGCGCGACCGCGGCAAGCTTGCCGAGATACGGCACCAGCTCGTCGATGTCGCGGTTGTTCGGCCAGATCACGCCGACCTTGCCGGGACGCGCGAGCAAGGCGGCCGCATCCTTCAGGAAGCGATCGCCAGGTACCAGGATATCGCCGGCGGCGGGCAGCGGCGCATCGACGTCGAGCTTGACGAAACTATCCTCGACGATCTTTCCGCCCTTAACGAGTGGCATAAACCCGCTCCTTGAATGGTTCGACGCCGAGGCGCTTCACGGTATCGATAAAGAGTTCTTCCGGCCGCTCACGCAGCGCCAGATAGGCCTCGACGACATCCTCGATGACGTCGGCGACCTCGTCGAACTTCACGCCGGGCCCGATCAGGGTCCCGAGCGCCGCACTCTCGTCGGCGCGGCCGCCGATGGTGATCTGGTAGACCTCCTCGCCGTTCTTCTCGACGCCGAGAATACCGATATGACCGACATGGTGATGGCCGCAGGCATTGATGCAGCCGGAGATGTTGATGTGCAGCCGGCCGATCAGGTTGGCGAGCTCGTGATTGGCAAAGCGGCGCGTCAGTTCCTGCGCGATCGGGATCGAGCGCGCGTTCGCCAGCGAGCAATAATCCAGGCCCGGGCAGGCGATGATGTCGGTGATCAGGTTGACGTTCGGCGTGGCCAGCCCGAGCTTGTCGAGCGCCTTCCACAGGGCCGGCAGATCGCGCTTGGCGACATGCGGCAGCGCCAGGTTCTGCTCATGGCCGACGCGGATCTCGCCGAACGAGTATTTCTCGGCAAGGTCGGCGAGCGCGTCCATCTGCTCGGCCGTGGCATCGCCCGGAGGTCCGCCGGTCGGCTTCAGCGAGATCGTGACGATCGAGTAGCCCTGGACCTTGTGCGGAGCCACCGAGTTCTTCCGCCACGCCTCGAACTCCGGATCGGCCGCGGCCTGGCGGAGCTCGTCCGGCATATGCGGCAGCTTCTCGTAAGCCGGATAGGTGAAGCGCGAGCGGATGTCCTCGATCACGCTGTCGTCGATCTGGAGCGAGGAGTTGCGGATGTGCTGCCACTCGTCCTCGACCTCGCGCGAAAACTTCTCGATGCCGAGCTCGTGCACAAGAATCTTGATACGTGCCTTGTAGATGTTGTCGCGGCGGCCGTACTGGTTGTAGACGCGCAAGATCGCCTCGACATAGCTCAGGATGTCGCGGCCATGAACGAAATGCTTGATGGTCTTGGCGATGAACGGCGTGCGGCCGAGCCCGCCGCCGACCAGCACCTCGAATCCGGTCTCGCCCTTCTCGTTCTTGACGAGGCGCAGGCCGATGTCGTGGATCTTGATCGCGGCGCGGTCGTGATCGGACGCGGTGATCGCGATCTTGAATTTGCGCGGCAGGAACGAGAACTCCGGATGCAGCGTGGTGTGCTGGCGGAGCAGCTCCGACCAGATCCGCGGATCCTCGATCTCGCCCGGCGCGACGCCGGCCCACTGGTCCGAGGTGACGTTGCGCATGTTGTTGCCGGAGGTCTGCATCGCATGGATGCCGACTTCGGCGAGATCGGCGAGCGCATCCGGCAATTCGGCGAGCTTGATCCAGTTGAACTGGATGTTCTGCCGCGTGGTGAAGTGGCCATAGCCGCGGTCGTAGCGACGCGCGATGTGCGCGAGGCGGCGCAATTGTTCCGACGACAGCGTCCCGTAGGGGATCGCGACGCGGAACATGTAGGCGTGCAGTTGCAGATAGACGCCGTTCTGCAGGCGCAGGATCTTGAACTCGTCCTCGGTGAGCTCGCCTGAGAGGCGGCGCTTCACCTGGTCGCGAAATTCCGAGACCCGCTCGTTGACCAGCGTGCGGTCGATTTCATCGTAAGCGTACATCGAGAGTGCCTTAAACCTGGGCCTGCGATCCGATGGTCACACCGGTGCGGCGGATCTGCTCACGCAGGTTTCCGGGGAGGATCTTGCCTTCCTCGTCGACCTGTACAGGCGCGATATAGGCGCCGACTGCGCCGACGTCATCGGCTACCGACTCTGCTAGCAACGCCTTGGCCTCATCCGAGTTGCGCACGATCGCGGCATCCGACAGGTCCACGGACCAGCCCTTGGCGGCGGTACGATAGACCACGATGCCATCCCAGGTGCGGTTGGCGGTCACCACCGAGGGGCCGGCGATCTTGATTTTCTTTTGTTCAAGCGGAGAGGTCATTGGGCAGCTTCCAATAGCTCGGAGATGATTTGCCTGGGGGATTGATGGCGAAAGGCGCCGGCATGCCGGACCACATCGCCGATGATGAGAATGGCGGGACCGCCGTCGAGGCGTTTGACGAGCTCGGGCAACTCGGCAAGCGTGCCGATCGCGCCTTGCGCATCGGGGCGCGTGACACGGGCGAACACGCCGACCGGCGTCTCCGGCGAGCGGCCGGCGGCCAGAAGACCCTCGCGCACCGTGGGTGCTGCGGTCATGCCCATATAGACGACGACCGTCATCCTGGTGTCGGTCAGCGTCGACCAGTCCACGGTCTCGGCATCGCGCGCCTTGTGCGCGGTGACGAAGGTGATGCGAAGCGCTTCGTGACGATAGGTGAGCGGCACCTCGAAATCCGCAGCGGCGCCGAGACCAGCGGTAATGCCGGGCACGATGGAATAGGCGACGCCCGCTGCGCGCAGCGCTTCGACTTCCTCGCCGCCGCGGCCGAATACGAAGGAATCGCCACCCTTCAGGCGCACCACACGCTGGCCGGACTGCGCGGCCTCGATCATCAATTTGTTGATGGCGTCCTGGCCGATGCCGGGCTTGCCGACGCGGCGGCCGACCGGAATGCGCGCCGTGTCGCGACGGATACGATCGAGGATTTCAGGTGACACCAGCTCGTCATAGAAAACGACGTCGGCATCCTGGAGCGCGCGCAGCGCCTTGATGGTGAGGAGATCGGGATCGCCGGGGCCGGCGCCGACCAGCGCGACGTTCCCCGCCGGCTTGTCCGCCAGCGCGAATGCGGAGGGATCGGCGATGGCCTTGAGCGCGGCTTCTGCTTCGGCCTTTCGGCCTGCAAGCACCAGCGCGCCAATTGGACCATCGATCACGCGCTCCCAGAAGCGGCGGCGCAGCGGAAACTCGGCAATCGCGGCATGAATGGATTTGCGGAAGCCGCCGATGAATTCGGCGAGATCGCCAATTCTGGCGGGCAGCAGCGCTTCGATCTTCTCGCGCACGCGCCGCGCCACGACCGGCGAGGCGCCACCCGTGCCGACGGCCACCACGACGTCGCCGCGGTCGACGATCGCGGGGAAGATGAAGCTCGAATATTCGAGATCGTCCATGACGTTGACGGGCAGCCCGAGCGACCGCGCGCGCGCCGACATCGCCACGCCAATGTCACCCGCGCCTGCGCATACTATGGCGATGACGCCGGTCAGATCAGCGGTCAGCGGATCGCCGGCAAGAAAGGTTACGCGTTGCGCATCATCAGCGCCGACGCCGCTGAGGTCGTGATTGCTGTCCGTCGCATGCACGCGGATACGCGCGCCGGCGGCCGCGAGCACGCGCAATTTGGCGCGCAGCAGCTCGCCGGCGCCGATGAGGACCACCGGACCGGTCTTGATGTCGAGGAACACCGGCAAGAAGCGCATACGGTACTCGCTTCCCCAATTACGGGGTTGACTGGAATTATTTTCTATATATGTCTCATTTCGAGCGCGCAAAGAGAAAATTTTTTCTTCTCTCCCGCGCCGCAACTATAGAATTTTCGCCTCCAAACGCAAAGTGGCAGAGATGCATCTTCTCAAGGACGATTCCGCAGCTGTCGGAGTGAGCAGCCCGGCCCTCATCGGGCGCGTCGGCGCGCAAGAATTTTCTGCAGATCTTCCGCCCAGCATGGACCATCTCGACCAGTTGGAAGCGCAGAGCATCTATATCTTCCGCGAGGCCTTCGCCCGGTTGAAGAAGATCGCTCTGCTGTGGTCGCTGGGCAAAGACTCCAACGTCATGATCTGGCTTGCGCGGAAGGCCTTCTTTGGCCGCATGCCGTTCCCCGCCCTGCATGTCGACACCGGCAAGAAGTTTCCGGAGATGTATCGCTTCCGCGATCATTACGGAAAGGAATGGGATCTCGACCTGCGCGTCGAGCCCTGCCCGCCCATCGATGCCGTCGATCCGACGCTGCCGCCTGCCGCACGCTCGGCCGCGCGCAAGACCGAAGGCCTCAAGATGGCACTCGCCAAATTTGGCTTCGACGGTCTGATCGCCGGCATCCGCCGCGACGAGGAGGCGACGCGCGCCAAGGAGCGCGTGTTCTCGCCGCGCGGCCTGGAGGGCAATTGGGACGTACGCGACCAGCCGCCGGAGTTCTGGGACCATTTCAACGCCTCGCCGCCGCAGGGCGCCCATTTGCGCATCCACCCGATCCTGCATTGGACCGAGGCCGACATCTGGGCCTACACCAAGCGCGAGAACATCCCGATCATTCCGCTGTATCTTGCCAAGGACGGCAAGCGCTATCGCTCGCTGGGTGATCAGGACATCACCAATCCGGTGAATTCGACTGCGTCGAACATCGACGAGATCCTGATCGAGCTCGAACAGACCAAGGTGCCGGAGCGCGCGGGCCGTGCGCTCGACCACGAGACCGAGGACGCCTTCGAGCGTCTGCGCGTCGCCGGCTATCTCTGATCCCTGAGGACGCAACGCGGCTATGAACATGATCGTCACTTCTGCTACGCCGGCAACTCCGAACGGCACCACGCGTCCGCAGGTCCGCATCGTCATCGTCGGCCATGTCGACCACGGCAAGTCGACGCTGGTCGGCCGCCTCCTGCATGAGACCGGCAGCCTGCCCGAGGGCAAGCTCGAGATGCTCAAGGCCGTGAGTGTGCGGCGCGGCATGCCCTTCGAATGGTCGTTCCTGCTCGACGCCCTCCAGACCGAGCGCGACCAGGGCATCACCATCGACACGACGCAGATCCGCTTCCGCACCAATTCGCGCGACATCGTGCTGATCGACGCGCCCGGCCACGCGGAATTCCTGCGCAACATGATCACCGGCGCCTCGCAGGCCGACGGCGCGGTGCTGATCATCGATGCGCTCGAAGGCGTGCGCGACCAGACCCGCCGGCACGGCTATCTCCTGCATCTGCTCGGCGTGAAGCAGGTCGCGATCGTCGTCAACAAGATGGACCGCGTCGATTTCAGCGCCGATCGCTTCAAGGAGATCAGCGACGAGATTTCAGCGCATCTGAAGGGCCTCGGCGTGACGCCGACGGCAGTGATCCCGATATCGGCTCGCGACGGCGACGGTGTCGCGGAGCGAACCGACCGCATCGGCTGGTACAAGGGCCCGACCGTCGTCGAGGCGCTCGATCATCTCGAGCCGGCGCGGCCGCTGGAGACGCTGGCGCTGCGCCTGCCCGTGCAGGCGATCTACAAGTTCGACGATCGCCGCATCGTGGCGGGCCGCATCGAATCCGGCAGCCTGAAAGCCGGAGACGAGATCGTGATCATGCCGGCCGGCAAGATCGCCAAGATCAAGACCGTCGAGAGCTGGCCGGTGACGCCGGTCGCCACCCGCCAGGGCGCGGGCCGCTCGGTCGGCATCACGCTCGACCGCGAGCTGTTCGTCGAGCGCGGCGACATCATCGCGCATGCCGGCGCCGCGCCGCGTGAGACGCGGCGTCTGCGCGCGCGCATCTTCTGGCTGCACGACAAGCCGCTCGCCAAGGGCGATCAGCTCCTGGTGCGCTGCGGGCCGAAGGAAAGCCGCGCCACGGTCGTTGCGATCGAGAAGGCGGTCGACCCCGGCGAGCTCGAGAGCAGCGAGAACAAGGCGATCGGCCGCAACCATGTCGGCGAGATCGATATTTCGCTTTCGAATCCGATTGCCACCGATCCCTATACCGAGAACCCGCGCACCGGGCGGCTGGTGATCGAAGTCTCAGGGCGCATCGCCGGCGGCGGCCTCGTGCTGTCGGTCGATGCCGGCCAGCGCGCCGTGCCGGTCGACATCGTGCCGGTGGAATCCGCACTCCGTCCCGACGAGCGCTCCGCGCGCTATCAGCACAACGGCGCCGTGGTCTGGCTCACCGGCCTTCCCGCCTCCGGCAAGTCGACGCTGGCAAAGGCACTGGAGCGGCGTCTGTTCACGAATGGCGGCTCGCCGATCCTGCTCGACGGCGACACGCTGCGCGCTGGCCTGAACAGCGATCTCGGCTTCTCCGCCGCCGATCGCAGCGAGAACATCCGGCGGCTTGCGGAAGTCGCGACGCATCTTGCTCGCAACGGTCACATCGCGATCGTCGCCGCCGTCTCGCCCGCGCGCGAGGACCGCGCCACCGCGCGCCGCATCGCCGACACGACGTTCCGCGAGATCTACGTCGCGACGCCCGCCGAAGTCTGCGAGAGCCGTGATCCCAAGGGCCACTACGCCAAAGCCCGCTCCGGCGCGCTTCAGTCGTTCACCGGCATCGGCAACGACTACCAGACGCCGCAAGGCGCCGAGCTGAGCATCGACACCTCGACGCGTACGGTCGCGGATGCGACGGACGCGATCGAGCAGATGCTGAAGGCAAGCGGCGTGCTGTTCGACGAGGTCGTCGACCTCGCCGCGAATATTTGAGCCTGTCCTATTTCTCCAAGTCGTCGCCCGGCTTGCCGCCTTCGCTGAAGCTTCGGCGAGCAGAGTTCGCGAGCCTCGTCGGAGCCTTGGCGGAGACGGGACCGGGCGACCCAGTATTCCAGAGACAGCGATGGGATACGGAGAAGCGGCAGCGGCCTGGATTCCCCGCCTTCGCGGGGAATGACAACGGTGCGTGGGGCACCCACCTCATCTTGACATTTTGACAGACCTTTAGGGGTCTTCTCACGGCCCCAGTTTTGAGGCTAATAGGGCCTCGAAAGCCGCCCTTTATGGGCGCATTTTGCTGCCGACGGGTCAAAGGCAGCCAAAAAACGCCATTTCCAACAAGAAAGCCCCTCATGAAACGCCACGACGCCCATGGTTTGAAGATCGCCCCTGTTCTCTTCGACTTCATCGCGAAGGAAGCGGCCCCGAAGACCGGGATCGCACCGGACGCGTTCTGGGCTGGGCTTGCCGCGATCGTGAAGGATCTGGGTCCCAAGAACCGCGCGCTGCTCGCGGTTCGCGACAGCTTGCAGGCCAAGATCGACGACTGGCACCGCGCGAACAATGGCAAGCCATTCGACATCAATGCCTATACCGCCTTCCTGAAGGAGATCGGCTATCTCTTGCCCGAGCCTGCGACGCAGAAGGTCGAGACCGCTGATGTCGACGAGGAGATCGGCAAGATCTGCGGGCCTCAGCTCGTCGTGCCTCTCACCAATGCGCGCTACGCGCTGAACGCAGCGAATGCGCGCTGGGGCTCGCTCTACGACGCCTTCTACGGCACCGATGCGATCCCGCATGACGCTGCCGATACCGCCAAGGGCTACAGCAAAGCGCGCGGCGACAAGGTCATCGCGAAAGCGAAGGCATTCCTCGACGCCGCCGTGCCGCTCGCGACCGGCAGCCACACCGACGTCACCGCCTATAGCGTGGTCGCTGGCCAGCTTGCGGTGAAGCTGAAGAGCGGCAACGCCACCGCGCCGAAGAACGCTGCGCAGTTCGCGGGCTTCCAGGGCGATGTGGCGGCGCCTTCCGCGGTGCTGCTCGTGAACAATGGCCTGCATGTCGAAGTGAAGATCGACCGCAGCAACACGATCGGCAAGGACGATCCGGCCGGGGTTGCCGACATGATCATGGAGGCGGCCGTCTCCACCATCCTCGACATGGAAGACTCCGTCGCCGCGGTCGATGCCGAGGACAAGGTGCTGGTCTACCGCAACACGCTCGGGCTAATGAACGGCACGCTGTCGGCGGATTTCGAGAAGGGCGGCAAGACACTGACCCGCGCACTCAACACCGACCGCAGCTACAAGACGCCGGACGGCAAGGGCGAGGTGAAGCTGCACGGCCGCAGCCTGCTCCTGATCCGCAATTGCGGTCACCACATGTTCACCGATGCGGTGCTCGACGAGACCGGCGAGGAGATTCCGGAAGGCCTGCTAGATGCGGCCGTCACCGGCCTGCTCGCGATCCACGACCTCAAGGGTCTTTCCAAGAGCAACAACAGCCGCACCGGCTCGGTCTACATCGTCAAGCCGAAGATGCACGGCCCCGACGAGGTCGCGCTGACCTGCGAGATCTTCGGCCGCGTCGAGCAGATGCTCGCACTGCCGGAGAACACGCTCAAGGTCGGCATCATGGACGAGGAGCGGCGCACCACCGTCAACCTCAAGGCCTGCATCCAGCAGGCCTCCAAGCGCATCGTCTTCATCAACACCGGCTTCCTCGACCGCACCGGCGACGAGATCCACACCTCGATGGAAGCGGGGCCGATGATCCGCAAGAACGAGATGAAGGCGCAGGCATGGATCAAGGCCTATGAGGACTGGAACGTCGACATGGGGCTGATCGACGGCCTGCCCGGCCACGCCCAGATCGGCAAAGGCATGTGGGCGGCGCCCGACAAGATGGCGGACATGCTGCAACAGAAGCTCGCCCATCCGCAGGCCGGCGCCACCACCGCCTGGGTGCCCTCGCCGACGGCGGCGACGCTGCACGCGCTGCACTACCATCAGGTCAACGTCATCGCGCGCCAGCAGGAGCTCACCAAGGGCGGGCCGCGCGCAAAACTCTCCGACATCCTCACCATTCCGGTGTCGAAGTCGAACTGGGCGCCCGATGACGTCAAGCAGGAGATCGACAACAACTGCCAGGGCATTCTGGGCTATGTGGTGCGCTGGATCGACCAGGGCGTCGGCTGCTCCAAGGTCCCTGACATCCACGACGTCGGGCTGATGGAAGACCGCGCCACCTTGCGCATCTCGAGCCAGCATCTCGCCAACTGGCTGCACCAGGGCGTCATCACCGAAGCGCAGGTGATGGAATCGCTCAAGCGCATGGCCGTCGTCGTCGACAAGCAGAATGCCGGTGACCTGCTCTACAAGCCGATGGCGCCGTCGTTCGACGGCGTCGCCTTCAAGGCCGCCTGCGACCTCGTGTTCAAGGGCCGCACGCAGCCGAACGGCTACACCGAATACATCCTCACCGCACGCCGCCGCGAGGCGAAGGCCGCCGGTTAATTACGGCTGGCCTGTCAGACGTCAAAAGCCCCGGTTCGCGCCGGGGTTTTTTGCGAGATCCGTAGATGGATAACGGGCCCCGCTAAAACACCGTGAGGTACTTCAACAGCGAGACGATGCCGATGATGATGACGATGACGCGCGCGATCTGCTTGGCGCGGCCGTCCATCGGCAGCATGTTGATGAGATAAAGAACGAGGATGACGACGAGAAAGGTGACGAGTACGCCAACGAGCATCGGAAGGCCCCCTTCAGGCAAATTGCTAACGAACTCCTAACGCCGCGCCCGCCCTTCGGTTCCATTCAAGCAACCCGTTGCAACTTCTAGTAAATACGTACTTCTACCAGCCGAGCTACTGATTAAAACTTTACCCTTTTCCTTCCAAATGCCGAAGCGCTTGCGCCGCGCCGCAGGCGGGCATTGCCGATTTGAAGACCGCTCCTTCCTGATTCGATTGTCGGGGCGCTGCTTTCCGAGCTTTGAAATAGGAATTGGGGGACTTCGATGCTCAATCGTCTGACCGTATCCGTGCTGCTCAAGGCGGTGATCGCGATCACGTCGGTCTGCGTGGTGATTGCACTGTCCCTCACCGCCCTCGAGTCATGGGAGCGTCTCAGGACCGCAAACCGCATCTCGCGGATTGCCGACGCGTCCGCCGATCTCTTCAAGGCGATGCACAATCTGCGCACCGACCGCTCGACGACCTCGCGGCTCCTCAACGCGACGGAGCCGATGGACGCCGAGATCGACAAATACCTGCGCGACTTGCGTGAGGCCGAGATGCCGGCGATGGCACGCGCGCTCGAGCTGCTGCCGACCATGGACTTCCCGCAATCGACGACGCTGGTGCCCGAGCTTGCCCGCCTGTTCAAGCTGCTCGGCGACGAGCAGAAGCAATTCTGGGACGAGGTGGTGAAGCCGAAGGAGCAGCGCCGGACAAGCCTCGCCAAGGAATATATGGAGACGACGCAAGGCCTGTTGGAGACGCTCGACAAGACCTCCAATATCCTCGCCGCCAGCGTCAATCACCAGGATGCAATGATCGACCAGTTGCTGGCGATCAAGCAGAATGCCTGGCTGCTTCGCAACACCGGTGGCGAGGCGTCGCTGATCGTCTCCAACGGCATCGGCGCCGGCCGTCTCGCGCCCGAGACCCGAATCGCCTACATCCAATATGTCGGCGGCATCGCCGCTATGTGGAAAGCGCTGGATTTGTCGACCTCCGGCATGCAATTGCCGCCGGCACTCGTCTCGGCGATGACCGCTGCCAAGGCCGCCTATTTCGATCCCGATTACCTCGCGCTGCGCGATCGTCTCGCCAACGCGGCGGCCAATGGCGAGAAGCCCGAACTAACCGCAAATCAGTGGACGCAGGCCACGGTGGCGCGGCTCGCGAGCGCCGTCGTCGTTGCCGAAGCCGCGCTCGACGCCGCCAAGAGCCATACACTGGAGCAGCGCATCGCAGCCCAGCGCGCACTGATCGTGCAGCTCACGCTCCTGGTGCTGGCCTTGGCACTGACCGCCGGAGCGATCATGCTCGTCACCCGCCGTGTCATCACGCCGCTGGTCAATATTCGCGATGCCATGCTGAAGGTCGCCGGCGGCGATCTCGCCGTCGATAGCGGCTATCTCGACCGGCAGGACGAGATCGGCGCGCTCGCCGGCGCGCTGGAAACCTTCAAGCAGCAGGCCAATGACAAGCTGAACATCGAGGCGCAGGAGCGCGAGCGCAATGCAGGTGCCGCGGCACGTCAACGCGCGGTCGAAACCTATGTCGGCGAGTTCGAGGGCGTCATCCGCAAGACACTTGGCGAGCTGGGTGAGGCCTCCGGAGAAATGCGCAAGACCTCGGGCGATCTCTCGGCCGTCTCACGCCAGACCAACGACCGCGTCCAGGTCGCCGGCAAGGCCTCCAACGACGCCTCGATGAGCGTGGACAGCGTGGCGGCAGCGGCCGAGGAGCTCAGCGCCTCGATCAACGACATCAGCCAGCAGGCGGCGCACGCCGCGGGCATCGCCAGCCGCGCGGTCAGCCAGGCGCGGGAGACCGACGGCACCGTGCAGGGCCTTGCCAAATCCGCCGGACGCATCGGTGAGGTTGTCGGGTTGATCAACACCATTGCCGCGCAAACCAACCTGCTCGCGCTCAATGCGACCATCGAAGCCGCCCGCGCCGGTGAAGCCGGCCGCGGCTTTGCCGTGGTTGCCTCCGAAGTGAAGTCGCTGGCGAGCCAGACCGCCAAGGCGACGGAGGAGATCTCCGAGCAGATCTCCGACATCCAGAAGGTCGCGGGCGATGCCATCAATGCCATCCAGGCAATCGGTGGCATCATTGGCGAGGTCAACGAGGTCGCGACCGCGATTGCCACCGCCGTCCAGCAGCAGGGCGCGGCGACGCAGGAGATCACACGCAGCACGCAATTTGCCGCGCAAGGCACCAGGAACGTCTCGGACAATATCACGGGCGTGAAGGCCGATGCGGATGCCGCCGCGGCCGCAGCCGACAATGTCAAGCACGCCTCGGAAACGCTGGAGACCCAGAGCCGTCAGCTCGGCCACCAGGTCACCGACTTCCTCGGCAAGATCCGCGCGGCGTAGGCTGCGCACTCGATGTCGTTCATTGCCGTCATTGCGAGGAGCGAAGCGACGAAGCAATCCGGAATCCCGCCGCGGAGACATTCTGGATTGCTTCGCTTCGCTCGCAATGACGGGATTGGGGCAGGGATGATCCCACAAGCCGGGGCGTGCCAACAAAAATGTCGAAAACAACCCCATGCAAAGTAGCCGGGACCTCTCAAACGACGCCAGGGGCGTTTAACGCGTCGGGCAAATCAGAGGGGAGATCCATCATCGCGCCCTCGCCGGGCACGAGACCAGCCCAGCGCGCCGATATCGGCACTACTCCCGCGCCACCACGGGCAAGTGGCGGAATTTCGCCCGCACGGAATCCGGCAGCGGCGAGAAGTTCATGGTGACGCCACGCCTGTCGCTGGCGTTGCGATTGGCGACCACCAATCCGCCGGGGCTCGCGACGATATCGCCCTTGCGCAAGGTCGGATCGTCCGTGACCTTGACCGCGGCGAGGCCGACGGAATCCTTGCCGTTGCAAGTACAGCCCGCGACGAGCTCGTTGCGGTAGCGGTAGGCATTCGGCAGGTCGGAATAGTCCTGCCCGGTTTCCGTAACCGCCTCGTCGATGTCGCTGCCATAGACCAGCGTAGTTTCGGCTGAGGGGCAGAAGCTGTTGCAGCTCTGCGCCTTGCTCTCGCTGTCGTTGCCTTGCGCCGGAAAGTGGCGTCCATCGCAGGTGCGCACGCACCAGGCCTGCCCGCCGCCATAGGAACGCACCCGCGGCGCCTCGTAGCGCGGCATGTCGTCGGTGGGGAACGGCATCCTGATCTGTGGCGGCGGCCGGGCGCCGAACGCACCAAACAGCGCCGAGAGGAAATCCTCCGCGCGCGCCGACGACGTCAGCGCCAGGCTGAGCGAAGCGAACAGCAACACCGCCGCGCCGCCGGCCACTTTGACTGTCGAACGCCCGATCATGTTACCTCGGCGCCGAACTGTTCAGGGAGACGGGCGAAAGATTGAGCGCCTGGCGTCCCGAGGCCAGTGTCGCCGCGGCCGGGCGCGCCGCTTTGCGCGACTGATCGCCGCCACGCGCCAGCAGCGGCGCGTTCTTCGGGAGCACCACGACCCTGGTGCCGATATTGACCCGGTTGAAGAGATCGACGACGTCCTCGTTGGTCATGCGGATGCAGCCCGAGGAGACGAACTTCCCGATCGTGGTGGGGTCATTGGTGCCGTGGATGCGATACTCGCTCGCGCCCAGATACATCGCACGCGCGCCGAGCGGATTGCCGAGGCCGCCAGCGACAAAGCGCGGCAGATAGGGCTGGCGCGCGATCATCTCCGCCGGCGGATGCCAATCCGGCCATTCCGCCTTGCGGCTGATCGCCTGCACACCCGACCAGGTGAAGCCGTCGCGCCCGACACCGACACCGTAGCGGATGGCGCGGCCCTGGCCGAGCACGTAGTAGAGCACGGTATTGCCGGTATCGATCACGATCGTCCCGGCCGGCTGGCTGCCGTCGAAGCTGACGATCTGCCGGCGCAGCCGCTCGGGCAGGACGGAATCGTCCGAGGCGACCGGATCATCCGAGGCCTGCGGCTGCCCGGTTACATAGCCTCGCGCATAACCCTGCGGAAAAGCCTGCGGCTGCATTGGCATAAAGCCGAGCGTCTGCGCGCTCGCGGTATCGAGTGGCATCGACAGCAATGCTGACGCAAAGGCAAACGCGGTGAAGGCGCGCGGCGAAGGCCGGCGGTGGGATGCAGATAACTGTGTCATGTGCTGCCCCGTTTGAATCCAAGTGCATCAGGGTGATGCGCTGGCCGAACAAACGCGCTTGCGACGACTCAAGTTCCGCGCGCTCGCGCAGCCGGCCGGTCACAGTCAAGCGAAGGCAACTTCACGAGTCCGCGACGGAACCTTCCAGTCAGAGGCACGTTCTTCAGCAGTCTTGCGCGCGCGGAGCGTGAGCTTCGTGCGGGAGAATGGCTGTGCACGTCCTTCCCGGTGAACGTCTGCTTTCCAACGACAGCGAAGGCGCACCGCTTCCCGACAGCAAAAGCGACCTGCCGCCGGTGATCCGGCGCACCGAGTTCGTTGCCTTCTCGCTCGCTTGTATGCTTCTGATCGCGGTCGTGGCCGTGCTCTATGTCGGCAAGCCGTTCTTCCTTCCCGTCGTGATGGCCTTCGTCACCGGCACCATGCTGTCGCCGGCGGCAACGTCACTGGAACGGCAACGGGTGCCACGTGCGCTGGCCGCTGTGCTGATCGTGGTCACGGTCACCGCGATGGTCACCTTCGTCGTCGCCCTGATCGCTTCGCCGGTCATGGAATGGAGCACCCGCCTGCCGGAGCTCGGCGCACGGCTCAAGGACAAGCTGCATTTGTTCGACCGGCCGCTGGCACTGTGGCAGGAGCTGCAAGCAATGGTTGGCGGTTCGGAAGGCCTGCCGAGCTTCCAGATGCCGAAATTCGAATGGGTGCAGCCGACCCTGGAATTCCTGTCGCCGACCTTCACCGAATTCCTGCTGTTCTTCGCGACCCTGATCCTGTTCATCGCAAGCTGGCGCGACCTGAGGCGCGCGCTGATCATGACCTTCAGCGATCGCGACGCGCGGCTGCGCACCTTACGGATCCTCAACGAGATCGAGGTCCATCTCGGCAACTATCTCGTGACGGTGACGGTCATCAATATCGGCGTCGGCATCGCCACCGGGATCGTCTGTGCGCTGACCGGCATGCCCAATCCGGCCGGGCTCGGCGCGCTGGCGGCGGCGCTGAACTTCATCCCGATCATCGGACCGATCGCGATGTTCGTCGTGCTGGTCGTGGTCGGCCTGATCGCCTTTCCGACCCTCGGCAGCGGATTGATGGCAGCGGTCGCTTTCGGCGGCCTCACCTTCCTGGAGGGACATTTCGTCACGCCCACCATCATCGGCCGGCGGCTGGCACTGAATGCACTGGCGGTATTCCTCGCGCTCGCCTTCTGGACCTGGCTGTGGGGGCCGATGGGGGCCTTCTTGTCATCGCCGCTTCTGATCGTCGCGCTCATTCTGAAAGAGCATCTCCTTCCTCCCGATGCGCCGCAACTACCAGGCGACTGAGTGGTTTCCACAAGGGGAACTTCCGTCACGGCGGAACGTTTTTCCGGCTAGCTCACCGCCAACGATCCGGAGCTTTCGATGTCAATGACCAATGCCGAAACAGGAATGAAAGACTGGACCGACAAGGCCACCCGCGAACGCCTCGAAAAGGATGTCCTAGCCGTGAAAAACGATATCGCCGCCCTCACCGAACAGATCACTGACGCCCTCAATACCTTTGCCAACTCCGCGGGCAAGCAAGCCCGGCGCGGCTACAAGCAGGCGCGCCAGCAGATGGATTCGGCCATGGATGATGCCTCCGAGCGCGGCAGCGCGATGATGGATGCGGCACAGGACGCAGCGACCTCGCTGGAGGAAACGCTCGAGGATGCGATCACGCAGCGCCCGCTCGCGACCGTGGGTATTGCGCTCGGTATCGGCTTCCTGATCGGCATTGCCTGGCGCCGCTAAAAGCCGAGACCACGAAGAGGACCGAACTTCATCGCCGTGCTGGCGGGAGGGATTGAGGAGCGAGGGCGATGTTTCAGCGGATAATCGATGGGATCAGTGCCTCGACGGGTACGACCCTGCGGCTGACCTCGCTTGCGGCAGCCGCAGCGCTTGCGCTCTTCATCACCACGGCATTTCTCTGCGCCGCAGTCTTCATCCTGGTGCTGCAAAACTATGGTCCGGTGCAGGCATGCCTCGCCGGGGCCGGCGTGTTCTTCCTGCTCACGCTGGCCGCCGCCGGCAGCTACATCGCCTACAAGCGAGAGACCGAGAAGCGCGCGCGACAGGCAGCGGAAAAAGCCGCGCGATCCGCAGCCCAAAGCATGCTGTCCGATCCGATGCTGATCGCAACGGGCTTGCAGATCGTCCGCGCCATCGGCGTCAAGCGGCTGCTTCCCATCCTTGCGATCGGCGGCGTGGCGCTCGGCATCATGGCAAGCCGGGCCGGGACACCCGAAGAGGAGGCCTCGCCCGAGCCGGCCGAATAATTATCGGGCAAAATTCGAACTGATCAGGTCACGCAACGGCCGGGCTGGAGCAGCTTTGCGATTTCGGTCAGCGAGCTGACGACGGGCTCGCAGGCGACCGTGGGCTTGCGCCCCTGCTTTTGCAGCAAGACGGGCGGCTTGGCATGGCTGGCATTGCCGGTCTCGATCGTCGCGGGAACACGCAGCAGCACTGACGTATCGGCGAGATCGTTGAGACGCATCGACACGGTGCGGGTCGCAACGGCCGCGGGCCTCGGATTGGCGATGCGGTCGGCCTTGCCGGCGCGATTGACGATGTGGCCCGGCTCATCGGCGACGGCCTGCCAGCGCTGCACGAGATCGTGGCCCGACGCCAGCTGCACGGCACCAACCGTCAACGAGATGGCGACCGCGCCTAAAAACGCTTTGCTGATCTGTGACATGGTTGTTCGTCCCTCGCCCCATGGCGATCACTGGAACAACGCTGCCGGATTGTCAGGGGTTCTCAGGCGTCACGATCACTTAACCGTGTGCGAAAAAGAGACAGGCAAGAGAAATACTGGGATCAAAAATAATTTGCGGCGCCCTGGAACGACTCTTGTGCGCCGGAGTCATCATGGCAGCCGGTTATTCCCCCCTGCCCCATAAACCGGCGACGTAGGGCGCGACTGTGGTGATGCCAGTCGCGCCTTACTTGTTTCCCGGGTTTTTGGCGGGTTTTTTATCCTTCCCCACCTTTTTCCCCACCTTTGGCGCGAGCCTGCTTTAACGGGCCGTTAAGCCCCACGCGGTGCACTACGACCCAAAAGAAAGCAGGGGCGCACACAAATGAAGCTACACGCATTCGACGCGGCGGTTGAGGCTCTGTCGCTATGGGGCACCGCGACTGAAATCCTGGATGTCTCCACACCGGAGTGGTTCACGATCTACAAATGCGCGGTCGTGCTCGCGCCGATCGCGACCGCGTGGGGTGTGGTCACTTGGCGCCGGAAGGTCCGCCGGTTAGGGCTCCGTTAACCTTCTATCTACGCAACCGTTGCGTACGCAAAAGTTGCGTAGTAGTGTCTTCGCATCAACAACGGAGACAGCGGATGACCAGCTACGACATCGAAGACACCCTCCATTCCCTCAGCCGCCAGATGGCCTGCTACCGCAAAGCACCCAAGAAGATGGAGAAGGAATATAAGAGGCTCAACCGGGCGCTGATCGAAAAGAGGCGAGAAGAGCAAGAGGAGGCGGCCTAAGGGCCGCCACTCCGCCCACGTGTACCGTACGAAACAATGACCGCCGACGAATTCAACAAACTGTGCGAGCGACTGAAGCTCCGGGACCAAAGCCACGCGGCCGACGTCATCGGCGTTACCCTACGTACGGTCAACGGCTACGCGAACGGCGGGACTATCCCGGAGCCAGTGGCCCGCCTCTTGCGGCTAATGGAGCGGCTAAAGGTCAACCCGGACTCCGTGACGTAGGTCGTTTGCCTCCTTGTGCTGGTCCATGAGCGACGCAACAGGCCGCGCAAATAGGCGCGCAGCGCGCCCCGTCATGCGGTATTCCGAATCGTCGGGGTAGAAGAGCCCGCAGAGCGGACGACCACTCCACGGGCTTCTTATGGCGCCGGAATTCGCTCACGATCAGCACCCACAGCACCAAGACGGTAAGCGGGTTTGTGAGCCCAATCCACCGGGGCCGAACCTTCGGCCGCCGGTGGATCACGCGCGGGGTTCGCCGGACGGGCTGAACAGTTCCAAGCGCAACTGCGCACCGGCTGGTGTAAGCCATGTTTTCCAGTCGGTGCCAGTAGCTTTCGGCCATGCTCTCACGGCAAGCCCCTTGGCGATTAAACCGTCACGGTCGCGGAAGTCCAAATCCTCAATTGCCTGTTCGCCAATTCGAAGGGCCGCAACCTGCCTATCATTTAACATGTGTTTCATGCCTCTCACCCGAAAAGCCAAATGCAATGCGCGACGACGATGCAAAGCGCCGCGATTATCGTCCCGTAGCGATATGCTCTCAGGGGATCGCTCATGCGCGAAACTTTCCTTGCCAGAAAGTCAGGATTTGGCGGGCGCCGTTCTCGAAACTGCCGATGTGTGAGACGGAATGCGCGCCCGGCCCCTTCATGTACGGAAACTTGGTGGAGCACGCACCGGCCGACAGCGTGGAGTCCATCCACGTTGCCTTGTGGTCGTGGGCCTTGTTCGCAGGGCGTCCCAGCTTCTTCAGGGAGCGCGTAGAGCCGCGCGAGCCGTTCGGGCCAAGATCGCCGTGCAAGCCGCATTCGATGCCCACGAAGTCGCGGGTACGGCAAATCACGTAGGATTCATCTTCCCCCAGGAAGCGGATTGCCTTGGGGATGTTCTTTTGGCGGAGCGCCCATTCAAGTACGTTGAAGTCGCGGTCCCCGTCTTCGACGGCCTGTAGGATTTGATGCTGAAGGAGGGAATAGTAGCGCGCGTTCTCCGGGTCCCGCTCGATGCGGGCTTCGTTCAACCAACGGTCCAAGTGACGGTCATGGTTGGAGCGCACGACGACGGACTCGAGCCAAGGCCGATGGGCTTCGGTCATGAAGTCCGCCGTAACCAACATTTCGCCTTCGACGTTGCCTTCGTCGTTCACCCACTTTTCAAAGGTGCGATGGAAGTTGCGCATTTCGTGGTGGCTGCGGCTGCGCATTGAAAACACGTCGTGCCAGAACTGTTTTCGCGGCGCGAGTTGGTCCAGCATGCCGCCCTTCGCCCACGCGAGTTGCCGCACCCAGAGTTCCATCTCCGCCGCATGGATGTCGCCCCACGTGATCGCCTCAAGGAAGGAGCGCGACGACGCTTCGGTGATCTTGATCGCTTCCACCTTGCCGCCTTCGATGCGCACGCCGCGGTAGCCCGACGGGCCGATGTCGTACACCTCGCCCTTCGCACCAATCTGAAGTTGGCGAACGTACCAATTGCCTTCGGCATCCACTTCGACAAGCAATCCGCCGTAGCTGTGCTTGCGTTCGGCCATGATGCCGATTCGTTTCTGAATGTAGTTGCGCTGCGTGACCGTGCCGGTTGCGTAGTTGAACTTCGTAGGTTCGTCGGCGAGGGATGCGACGGATTCGAGCGCGTGCTTAGCGTGCGGGATGATATTGGACTTGCGGCCGTTGTAGTCTTCGAGACCGGTGAGCGGGTTGGTGGCTGTCGGCAAGATGTTCATCTCGCCGCACCACACCAAGCCCGGCGCAAGCTCCAAGGAGTCGTCGTTGATGTACGGCACCAACTCAGGCGCGTACCACAGCTTGCCAAGGGCGCCGCGCTCCGCCGCCTTCTCATACGTGCCGCGTTTGACGGCCTTCGCGCCGTACGCGTCCATGGCGTATGAGTACGTACCCAAGATGATTTCGCACGTGCCGAAGCTCCGGAGCCATTCGGCGTATGCTTCCAAGTTCGCGAAGCCGGGGTGCGGATGCGTGTTGTTCTGCACGGACGACAGGATGTAGCGCGCGACGCTCTTGCCCTTCGGGAGCGGGCGCTTCGCGGCCTTCACGTAATCCACGCGGCCGTCCACGATCTTGCCTAGCTGAATGCCAAGTTTCTTTTGCGCCAACTCTAGCCGATACGTGTAGGTCTTGCGGGGAAGCTTGCGCATGCGCGCGGCGGCGGACCGATTGCCGCCGGATTGCACGTAGGCTTCAACATCCTTCCGCAGTTCTTCGACGGGTACTTCGGGCGTCATGTCGCAAACTCACTTCCAATTAAAATGTGTGTCGAAATACGATTTGAAGAAATAGAGGAGCACGCCGCCGACAAAGGAGAGCAACGCGCCAAGCGCGGCGAGCCCCAGCTTGCCCGGCACTGACTCGGCCGTCACGCGCATACGGTGGAGGAAAGCGGAGTCAGCTTGGCTCGCTTGGATGCCTTCAGGCGTAGACGCGTTGGTGCCAAGCTGAAGCATGAACTGCTTCATGGCCCGGCTAACAGCGCGCTTTGCGGCCTTCTCCGCCGCAGATTCGATCGCGCGCATAACCTCCGGGTCAATCTTCGGCGCGGGTTTCTTCCGCTTCGCCGTCATCGCCGCGCCGCCTTGATCAGCGCGAAGCCCGCAGCGGCGGTGCTGGCACCGATGAAGAGCGATTGAATGACCGCGTGTTCGGTGGTCTCGAAAAGGCCGGGGAGCGCAGCGACACGCCATGACCCCACGATGTGCACCGACACGGCCGGATAGGGGATGAAGCCGAAGAGGAAGTCGTAGGACGGAAGCCACCGCGACGAATCCAAGCACACCTGCCACGTGTGCCACGCGAACGGCGCGAGGAAGCCAAGAATGGAGCACACCACCATCGGCGAGAACGGGCCTTCCTTCTCGCGAAGCTTCTCATTCAGTTCGTCCGCCTTCGACGCGCCGTCAATCACCGTGGAGCCCACGCGCTGAAGCGTCTCGTTATCGGAAAGATGAATGCGCGCGTTGGCGTCAACGCGCTTGTTGAGGAAATCGAAGACCGGACCAATCGCCGACTTCAAGAATCCAATGGCCAGCCCCCAGAGCATCGCATTCACTCCCCTTCGTCAAGATTGCCCTTCGCGGAGAAGCCCTTTTGGCCGCGCGTGAGATGCGTGACCGCGAGCCACAGAACGGTCACGGCCACCACGATCAGCGTGAGCTTCGTGCTACTGGCGAACGTGGTCCGTACGAAGTTCTGCACGTCCACCAACTGGTACTGATCCGCGAGCGCGCCCAAGCCGGTGAGGATCAGCCACACCATCGCCCGCAAGAACAGGTAGACGCGATGGCCGAAGCGCCACGACATGCGCAGCATCCAAGGCCCGCCGTGCACCTCGCCCTCGCTGGACATCTCTTGAACTAGCGCGGCCATGTCTACCCCTCCCCGACGCGAACAAGGGCGCCGCGCACCTTCGCATCTGCCGGGGCCTTCGGCATGATGTCCGTCAGCGTGTCCAGTGCGGAGTTCATAGCGCTCTCCACGGCGTCAATGCCGCCGCTGACTTCGAACGGCGTCAATGTCTCCGGGCCGTTGAACTCGACTTCAAAAACGATCCTGTACTTCATTGTCCCGCCCCTACCGCTTGGCCATCGCCGTGATTTCGTCGCGGTACTTCCAAGCGAAGTAGCCGATGACAACAAGCGCCACGACGCCCACGATGATGTAGACGCCCGCCGGCACGCCGCCTCCGCTCACCGCGTCGGCCGCAGCGGTAGCAACGCCGCCAGCGCCACCCGTCTTCACGGTGTTGGCCACCTTGCGCTTCATGTCGGCTTCGCGGTTGATTACCGCTCGAGTCGCCGGCCCCACGATGCCGTCAACCGACAACTGCGGGTGTGAAGTCTGCACGCGCAACACGGCCTGTTCGGTCGCATCGCCGAAGGTCGTGTGATCCGGAATCCTGAAGCCGAGTGCTTCGAGCGCGTCATTCAGGTCCGTAACGTCCGGCCCCGTGTCGCCCTTGCGCAGCATGCCGGGCGTTCCGGCCAAGGGGTGATCCGGCTCCGAAGACTTGATCACGCGGCCGTCGGCGTTGAGCACGGGCGGCTTAGTGCGGCCTTCGGGGCCGTAATCACCCTTCAGGATGATGTCAGCTTCGCGAGCGCGGCGCCGGGTGAGCCCATTCAGCACCTTGCCGCCCGCCTTGTTCCAGGACATCAGGCCCGCGCGGATCGCGGCATCGGCCGCCTTGTCACGCCAGCGCGCGACCCATCCGGCGCGGCCGACGGCACCCGTGTTGTAGTGGAAAGACAAGCCCGCGTCGTTCTCATTCGGCTTCGCGTTCGGCATCGCCTTTGCGACGGCGGGAGCGTAGTTGCGCGAGAGCGATTCCCGGAGCAAGAACTCCGCTTGCTCTTCGGTGATGGTGAGCCCGGCGCCGATCTTCTGTCCGAGGAACTGCACGGCGAAGGCGTCGAAATTCGTATTGCCGTAACCGATGGTCCAAACACCCACGGAGTCGCGATACGCCTTCAGCGCGCGGCCCTCAAATGAACGGATGACGGCGAGGCCCTGTTCGGTCGCGTCCATAGTCGAAATCCCTTTTGCGAAATGGGAGCTACGTTCTTAAATTCGTAGCGACTATGGACGCGACGCCGTGAGTGATTCCAGTAACGATTGGGCCCGGACTATTCGGTATAGTAGTAGACGGTAATCCAAATCTTCGGCGAGCCACCGGTCCACGCCACTTGCGACGTATCGCCAGCCTGCCACGTGATCACCAACGACGTATCGAAAGTGATTGGGTCCGTGAGGTGATAGCGGTAGAAGGCACGTGTCTGCGAACTAGCCGCGAGCGGACTCGTAAGGCAGAAGCCGGTGCCAATCTCACCGTTAGATGTCTTCATAGCGTCCCAACCCGCGCCGTAGAAGCCCATGCCGAAGTAGTCTTCGCCGCCGCTGGATTGGTATTTTGCCGCTTGAAACACGTTCCCTTGGTTCGTCCACGTCACGCCGCCGTCGGCCGTCGTGCCTCCAACCGTAGCATTCCACGCTGGCGCGGAGCTTCCGCTAGTGCCTGCCGTTGTAACGCGCTGCACGTTGCCGTTGGAGTCAATGACCGCCATGTTAGCAGCGAAGCCCGCCGACGCGCGCCACACCTGATTAGGTGCGCCGGGAGTCTGCGTCCACGTCACGCTGCCGTCGGCCGTCGTACCGCCCGCCGCTTGATTCCATGTGGGCGCGGAGCTTCCGCTATTGCCCGCAGTAGTGACCGTCTGTAAATTGCCGTTGCCGTCGATGATCTTGTCACCGGCCGCGAACGCCGTGGACGCCTTCCACACCTTCGTGGCGGTGTCGATATAGAAGCGCCAATTGCCCTCCCACGCCGCGCCTTTTGGTGCCAGAGAGTTGGGGAAGTCATCCTGTAGCGCCCAAATGCCAACAAGCCGCCCCCTGCCGATCGCATTGACTGGAATCATGGTCGCATTCGCAGCCGGAGCGTTGACCAAGATCGTGTCAACGTGCAGCCGACGCGTGCGAGGCCAATCGTTGGTGACGCCTGTTTGAATCGTCGCGGTGCTCCACAGCGTCATAGCGGAGCTAGAGCCGTTGACGACTTCGATTTTGACATGCGTTGAGAACGGAATCGGAAGGCGCGACATATAGGACATCACGGAGCCGCCGTCGGTGTTGGCCCCGAATAACTTGCTTTGGAAGTAGCGGTTCGGCGTCGCGGCTCCGTACATATACATAGACTGGAAAAACACGTCCAAGCCCACGGAGATGTCGGGCGTGCTGTTGCCGTCAATGTAGACGTTCAGCGTGCCGCCGCTCAGACTCGCCACGTTGCTGTACATCCCCGCAAGAAGGAGCGTGTCCACATAGCCTTCGCCCGCATAATCAACAAGCGTCACTGTCGCCGAACCGGCAACGCTCTTGTACTCCGTCTTTTGCGATAGCAGAGTGCCCGTCCTCTTATCGGGCGAAAGAATGTCAGTGACGACCGTTCCGCCGCCTCCGCTTCCGGAGCTACCCTCCGGTCCTTTGATATTGCCGATAAGGCCCCACGTACCGGACGCGAGCGCATACACGTCGCCCGTGTCTTCATCCAAGTAAAGGTCGTTGTTGGCCTGCCCTGAAATGGTGCCCGGCGCGCCGCTCCCCGTGTACCACAGCGATCCGCGAGCGCCGTCCGCACCTGCCGGACCGACCGGGCCACCGGGATCGCCGGGGTCACCTTGCAGCCCCTTGATGTTGCCCGTGAGCGTCCAAGCGCCCGATGCCCGCTTGTAAACGTCGCCATTGGTCGTGTTCAAATACACGTCGCCGTCGGCTTGGCCAGTGATCGTGCCGGGCGCGCCCGCGCCTTCGTACCATAGCGATCCGCGCGCACCATCGGCGCCGTTGGCGCCGTCGGCTCCGTCCGCGCCCGCCGCACCGTTGGGTCCAACGGGTCCCTTGATGTTGCCGATCAGGACCCACGCCCCGGATTCTGATTCAGACCCGGCTTCGAATGTGTATACGTCACCGGAATCATCGTCCAAGTACAGGTCGTTGTCGGCTTCACCGGAGATGGCGCCGGGTGCACCACTGCCGTGATACCAAAGCGAACCGCGTCCGCCGGAAGCGCCTTGCATAATCAGCTTGTAGTATGGCCCCAGCCCACTGCCCGCAGTAGGCGAAAAGACGCCTTCGGACGTGTGGTTCTGCAACACCAAATACAGGGCGTCCGCTTCGATGAAATAGTCGTTCTTCGTGTAGTCCGTATCGGGTTGCCACGCGTCTTGAAAATGAAGTGACGCAACCGGGAGCGTGAACGGGCCGAACGTCGCTCCACCGTCAAGGACGATAGTAATCTGCGTGCCGTCCGGCGATTGGTTGATGGCTTGGATTTCGTGCGGCTCCAACGCCGTCACACTCTCAATCGCCTTCTTGAGTTCGTAGGTGTTGCTGTCGAATTCCGCCGCGTCCAGCGGGGCGCCTTTGCCGGAGCCCCACTTGTCGGGGTCCGTCGTACGAAACACAAGGGTGGGCGTATACGGCATAGCTCAACATTCCTTTTCGAGAATGTGAGGATTCCAACCGCCTCTTGCCCTTCAAATCCAGTAACGATTGCCCGCGACACGTCCGCGTCATGGAAGCCAAGGGATGGTGCGTGAGGCATTCGTGCCGAGAGCCACGCCCGGCGAAGTGACGGGGTGTCCTTCCGACAAGCCGCCGTTGCCCCCATAGGAGTAGCTGACCCCGTTGTTGGCCGAAATAAACCACTCCCAAAACGCGTCAATCGGCCCCGCCAACGGGTCTTCCGCGCGGGATGTGCCGTGAACGGAAATGTTGATAGACACGCCGCCTCCGCCGGAAGTGCCACCGTGATCTTGTAGCCACTGCCGAAGGTCCGAAGTATGCATAGACGCGCCAAGGCTCTTGGAACTAGGATCAGGCACGTTCGGAAGCGTGACGCCACCAACAGTCACGGAAAGAGTCGGGCTCACCACCTGATGGATGCCCGCGCTAACGCTAAGGGACATGTTCCCCTTCGTTGCCCAGTGGACCTTTACGACCTTCTGCCACAGGTCCAACTTGAGTGGGTCCTCTTTCGTGCCCTTGTATGTCTTGACCATCATCAGTCCCAATCATCGATGCCGATCTTGATCTCTTCGCCCGTCGCCTGCCGCTTGAACACAGCTTGCTTGATGCGCTTCACTTCGATGTATTGTTCCGCATCGTCCGGGTTTTCCACGCGTACTTGCTCCGTTACACGCCGCGACTTGTCTTCAATCCACTTTGAAGTAAAGCCCGACACCCACGGGTCCGGGCCTTGATCATAGTCGCCGCTATTGCCACCGCTCCAAGCCAGCGTGGACGGGTCGGTTTCGGTGACGACTTGAGCGGGCTGCGTCGGCGGCAACACGCGCGGTGAGAACACATCACCGCTTTGGAATGGCCGGACTACTTTTTCTAAGCTCATGACGACACCATGTCGGCTTCGAGATCGATGGTCTTTGCAATCTTCAGGTCCGTGGTTAGGATACCGAGATTCCTAGCGAACGGCCCCGACGAAATCGGCTTCAAATCGATCTGGAACGTGCACGGGTACTGATTCAGAATGGTGAAGACTTCCTCCGGCTTGTCTGCCGATACCGGAATGATTGCCTCTTGCTCTGTAAACGTGTGCGTCTTTGTAACGTGCTTCACGATAAAGGACGCAGTGAGCTTTTCGAAGTCGAAGCCGTCGTCATCTGGCGGAATCCCCAAAATCGGCGAGTAGGCAACATCGCCCGCGAAGGGGAGCACGTATTGCCCTTCGTAGCGCTGAATTCCCGGCTCCAGGACGCCTTCTTCAACATAGGTAGGTGTGCCCGCGACGGCTTCGATTGCGCCGCCCTTGCCGACGGAGCACGCGAGCGTCACGGCGCCCTTGAACTCGCCGCTGTCGCCGTTGCCCGTGAGTTGATACGCGACAATCTTGCCGCCCGCGAGCCCCCCGGGGAGCCGCGAGTCGTGAAGCACGCCGCTCTTGCGCATCGAAAGATGTGCGTCCACAGCATCCCGAAACGACACTTCGAAGCTAACGCGGACGCAGCGCGCGGCTGCGATCAGCCGCGAGCGCCCAAGGGCGATAAGGAATTCGATACTAGGCGTGCCCCGATCTCTTGTGAAAAAGTCGCGCTTCACCACGGAGCCAATCGGGAGAGCGCCGCCCGGATCGATGGGCGATGCGATATCCGATGACTGGAACGACAAATTCAACACCCCGCCGTCGTCGGGCTCCGTAAGCACCTTCTGCACGTCGGCGGAAATCGAGAATGTCAGTGTTTCGCTCTTGTCCCGGCTAGCGTCATATGCCGCCGTAAGTGTGCCCTTCCACACCTGCTTTGCCACGCGGAGGTAACGCCCGGGGAACCTCGTGGCCAACACGATTTGCGGGAACGCCCACGTTGGGCACAGGACGTTTTTTCCGTCCCACGGCTCGAACAACTGCCCTGTAACTACGTCGTTGCCCCACGCCCACAGCGACTTGCCGCCGCCAACCTGTTCGATGGAGCTAGACCCGACCTTCCACCCGCCGCCGAAGCTCGCGCCCGCCTTGGGCCAGTTCTTGGCCAATTCGTCGCCCGTGTAGGTCACGATGGAGTAGCCGGCGCCGTGTCCGCAGTACTGCGATAAGTTCACTTCGCCAGCCGCCGCTTGCGTCCATGACACCGTTGCGGTGATGTTCACCGTGCGCAGCGGCGAGCCTTCGTACGACACGCGCACGGAGTCATAGAACACGCTATCTTCATCGAAGGTGATCGTACCATCTTCGCCGTTGGTGATGTCGGACGCGGACACCTGCAACGTGGTCCGGTCAATCGCCCACAACTGCGGGCGGGACTCTAACACGCTATCCGGATCGCTCCGCGCGGCTTCAGAGAACCACTCCGGGACCCAATACGGCGCCACCTTCATGGCCGCCGCAAGCGCCGCCTTCTGCGCTTCGAAGTCTTCCGGCCGCGCATCGAAGCGCAGAGATACCGTTTCACCGTCCAGGTCGTCGGGCATGCCAACGACACGGCCGAAGAACAGGGGCGCAACGTCGCCCACCGATGCTTCGCTTGCGGTCGGGTCAAACGCCTTGTTGTATGAGAACCACGCCCACAGCTCCCGCCCGGGCGCAAGGAAGCCAATCTTGGGATTGTCAATCGTGATTGTCAGCGTCGCGAAGTTGCCTTCAGTGTGGTCAAGCGTGAACTCGTAAATGTCTTCGTCCACGCGCATGTGCTCCGCGCCGAAGGTCACGGCGTCGGCGCCAACCCAAGCGAGATAAAACGGGCCTTCCAACATCGCTTAATCCTCTTCGACCACCAACGACCACGACACCACGCGGCCGTATTCGTCTTCCTGCGTCGTGTAGGACATGACCTTCACGACCAATTGCGGTCGGTAGAACGTGTAAGCGCCGTCGGTGCGCGAAGAGCCCGCAACGGGCGTGCGCTGCGGCGCGCCCCCGGCGGTGAGGTACGAAAGCTCCGCCGCGCATCCGATTGTCAGCACGTCGCCGGGCCACACGCCGTCAAGCGGCGGCGCGACCTGATCGCGGCATGAGATGGTGGACGTGTACTTGCGGAACTGCGGCTGAGAAGTATCCTTCAGCTTGCCATTGATCGTACGACGCAAAGACGCCGCCGCGCCGATGTGGTCAAGAGTCTGCGTGAGCCCACGCGCGGAGTAGGGGTTCACACCCGGCCCGCTGATGGTCAGAACCGTTTCATTGCTCATCGCTTACCCCCGATACCAGTTCGGCTTGCGCCCGGCGCTTGACACTTGCTTGCGCACTGCATAGCGCCCCAACCGCTCCACCGCGTCGTCCGTCGCGGTTAGCCCGGTGAAGACATCGTTCCCGATTTGCAGCGTGAACGGATTTCCGCCGCCAGCGCCCGCGCCCACGATCACGGGGCCGCCCCCGGCGAAGCGCGGGACGGGCGGGAGCATCGCGCTTGCCGCGGCCCGCACAACACCGCCGCCCGCGAAGCCGCCAGGCTCGCGAAGGTTGTTGAGCGCTGCAAAGAACCCAACGCCCCATTTCTTGACGGCCGCAGCCCGAATGACGAATTCGCCATTCGAAAGCCAAGACAGGATAGAATCGCTTGTGCCGGTGCCCGGCCCGCGGATGGGGCCGCCGCCTGCGTTCGTTTGGATGTCGGCGTTGTCGCCGCCTCCGCCGCTGAAGGCGCCAGCAATAGCGCTACCAACGTCCTTGGCCTTCGCAATAATCGCGGCGAAGAAGCCAACCACAGAGTCGAACCAACTCTTGACAATGCCGGTGGCGGCGGTGAATCCATCCGTAACCGCCGACACAACCGCGCTCATCGTATCGGCCGCGCCTTGAGAGATAGTCGCCCACGCGTTGGCAAAAAACGTCACCACCGCACCCCACGCGGCGGCGATGCCCGACGCAGCGGCGGTAGCTCCTTGAACGATCCCGTTCCAAGCGGCCGTCAGCGCGGCAATCAAGCCGTTGGCGATGTTTGTTGCGCCCTGCAACAACGTCCCTAGAAAGCTGATAACGCCTTGGATCGCCGCTTGGGCGGCGGCGAGGAACGCGCCCCAATCAACCTTCGTAATCAGCAAGGCGAGCGCAGCCGCAAGCGCGCCGACGATGACGATGGCAGAACCGAAGGAAACTCCGAGCACTGCGGAGACGGCCGTTGCGAGCGCAGTAAATAGCGGGATTCCGGAGCGGAGGACCGCGAACAGCGTCTTGAAGAGGCCGCCCGATGTCGCCACCGCCGCGCCCAACTTAATGATATTGCTCGCGACGGCACCCCCGCCAAGGGCCGCGCTGAGGACTTGGCCGACGGCTGCGATGATTCCGCCGACAGCTTTCCAAGAGGCTCCGAACACTTTCAGCAACGTGAGCAGCAAGCGGATTGATCCCGTCATCTGAGCAAGGATTGCAACGATGACGACGGAGCCGCCCGTTAGGCGGGTACCAAAAACGGCGTTGATCGCATCCGCGAGCCCATTGAAGAAGCCAACTACCCTTGTGACCGCGGGCACAATCTGGTTGTTGAAGAAGTCGATTACAGCCGGTGCCGCTTGAATGAGGCCGTTGAAAACCGCAGCGGCGGCGGTGCCAATGTTCTCCAAGAACTTTTGAATCTGCGGGCCGTTCTGCGACAACAGCGCTTGAACCTTCGCCGACGCTTGCGCGAAAAACGTGTTGATTGCGGCGCTGTTCTTCGACACGACGGCCGAAATCAGGTCCACAACCTGTGCCGCAGCCGGACCGAAGTTGCCGATGAACTGTTGCCGGATTTGCTCGACTTGATTCCCGAACTGAATAAGCGACGACAACAGCGGCCCGCCGAACGTATCGGCCAACTGTAGGTATGTTTGCCGGTCCTTCAGTTGCTTTTGCAACCGTTCGTTGGCGTCCTTCACGCGATCTTGCGCAGCCGCCACTTGGTTGGCCACGCGCCGTTGCTCTTCAAAGTCGTCGCTCGCTTGCTTAAGAGCCGCGGTGTACTGCGTGTACGTGATCTTTCCCGTGGCCAACTGTTTGTCGAGTTGACGGATACTCGCCTGATAGTTGATTTGCGCAGTCTCAGCGTTCAACGTTTCGTTGTTCGCATCAATCTGCGCTTGCGTCTGCTTTTCGAGCGCATCAGATTGCCCCGCCGCCTCCTTAGCGACGTTACGTGCAAGGGCCGCAAGCCCAATGCCCGCAGCCGCAGCCGCCGACGTTGCGACGGTCATGCGTTGCGCAAAGCGGCCCACAGCCTGAAGCAGTTGCGGAAACTTCGACGTGAGCCCGCCAACCGCGTCCTGCAAGTCCTTGATGCGCCCCGAAAGCTCGTTAGCGCGTTGGCCCGCGGTGCCAAGTTGCTCCGAACCCTTCGCGACATTTGCGAGATTCGCGCCTTCCGCCGCGGCCTTCAGGCGCGTAAAGGCCAGCTCACCGGCCCGGCCAATGCCAGTAAGCTGGACCTTGATCTCATCGCCACCGACAAGCTGAATGCGTTGGGTGATCGTTTTCCCGGCCATGTGCTACGCCTCAAGTTTAGCCAAGTAGAGATCGGGGAGCCGCGACCGCACGGTGTCGGCCACTCCGGAAATATTAAACCGCTTGCCCAACGTGACCGTGCGGACGCCGAAGAACAGCGGCACGGCCCGGACGGAGCCACGCTTGCCGGACACGCCCCGGCGAAGCTTCGCGAGCGAAAGCTTCCCGACGGTCCCAGCCATGCGAAGCCGCGTCGCCAAAAGCGGCGACTTCCCCGCCCGCTTCATGCTGAATAGCTTGACACCGCTTTGCGCGAGCTTACGCGGCGTCGCGCGCTCACGCCCCAGCTTCGGCACAGTCGGAAGCGCGATCCACAGCAAGCCGCCCTTCGCGCTAATCGTGCCGCCCGTCTCAAAAATCGACGCGTACGGAATCTTATGGAAGCCGTACGCCGCCGCATCAAGCGAGTACCCACTCTTGGGGTAGACATTGACGCGCCAAGCGTTCTGCCACTTCTTGGAGAAGCCCGCCGCCGCGATGTTGCCGCGAGCGATGGTCTTCAACTCCACGGCCGCGTCTTGGACGGCCCCGGTAGCGGCGCGCACGATTTGGGAGAACATGGCCGGGTCGTTGGCCACACGGGCCGCGATGAACGCCGTGCGGACTTCTTCAGCCACGTCATTCAAGCGGAACCGCATGCTCACTGCGTCAACTCCTTCAGGTGCTTCGACACGTCCTTTGCGTTGCCGCGTGAAGCCAGCATCGTGCTATTGATGTACTCCGCGCGCTCCACCTTTCGGCGCTGCTCCGCGATGAATAGCCACGCGGTCAACTGTCGGGGCGTGTAGCTCCAAGCGTCGTCAGGGCGGTGCCCGAACGCGATCAGGCGTTCGACGGCTGCGGCAATTTCATACCCGGAATGCTCATGGATTCGACGCCTAGGCCGCCCATGATGGCCTCCAGGGCTTCCACGAAAGGGCCAGCACCCTTGGGCATCGTGACTTCCACGATCTTCTTGAGAAGCTCCAACTGATCGCCCGCGGGCAGGTTGTGCGCGACGGCTTCGGCCGCCAGGTCTCCGGGGTTGCCAGTGCCAGCCGCCAAGATCGCATCAATGGCCGTCGGGACCTTCGCGATAAGCTCTTCGGGAGCGATGTCTACCGCGTTGCCGGTGAGGAGCTTGCGGATTTCCGGGAAGCGGTCCAGCAACACGGCGAAGCCCGCGGCCGAGACTCCGGTCACGGTCACAGCGGTGCCATTGATGGGGTGGGTAACGAAGGAGGGAGCAACATCAAGAAGGCCGGGCATTGTCAAAATTCCTTATGTCAAAGTTCGTTCGGGTGGGTAGAAGCCGCGCCCGCTAATTCGGACGCGGCGTTGTCGTTAGGCAGATACGTCGTCGCCCTCGCCGCCAATGTGCGTCACGGTGCCGAACTTGCCGTTCACGGCGACGACATTGCCGGTGATTTCAAGCTGGCCCCACTCATCCGAAATCGGCGAGATGGCCGACGACGGGACGAACTCAACACGAAGGAAGTGCCATTCGAACTTCTGGCCAATTTCGTTCGTGCCGGTGAATTTGACTTCAGCCGCAATGCTGTTCTTGCTGAAGATGTCGATAACGGTCCGGCCGGAGGAGTCCACCGATGCCTCACCAAGGAGAACAATCGACATGTTACGCGTGGTCCACTCTTCAGCGGTGATCTTCAGCGTTCCAGACTTCGAGATGACCACGGTGCGGTCTTTCGACTTCACGCCTGCACGGGACGAAAAGTGGTCCAGCGTCTCAAGCTCCGGGGTGAACTCGAAAGCCGGGCAGTTGCCCATATCGCTGAAGGTGCTTTCGGCCAAATCGATCAGCTTCAGAGCAGCGATGCCCTTGCCGACGGTGTAATTGCGAATATCCGGTGAAGCCGGCTCCATGACAGTTGCGCCTCCTTAGCGCTGAAAATCAGAATTGAATTTTCACTGTCATGGCAGTTGCGCAGGCCGCAGCGGGTAGTTGAACGCGAAGGCGAGTCCTAGATCGCCGGTCATCTCGCGCCCCTCACCGAATGCGGTAGAGCATCCTAGGTAGCGTACATCACCGTTGTGGCACAGTGCCAGTAACGCTTCGTCGGTCAACGCCGCCTTAATGACCTTCGCGCGCCAGCCGTTGAGCGCCGTACCAAGCTCTTCCGTGTCCGTCGCAAGGGTGATGTAGATTTCGGGCGCCGCCGCCACAATGACCGGGCTGTTAGCCGGGCGCCCCCGGCCGTAGGCCGATTCATCGGGCGTTTCGTCGCCGTCGAAAATGCGGATAGCGGGCAACTTGCTTTCGGGCACCTTCGCGACGTTACGGAAGGCATGGCCGCCCTCCGCCTCCGCAAGCGCCTTCATCACTTCGAGAAGACGCGCAAGAATCTGTTCACGACGGTCCATCACGCACGCTTCTTCTTGAGCAAGAGATACACTTCGCCGTCCGCCTCGCCCTTGGGCGACGGCTTCATCCGATGGCTTTCAACCACCCACGTTCCACCGTTGATGCTCAAGATGGCGTCGTCCACGTCGTCTGCGGCGATCCCGAGCGCTGCAAGCTCGCGCATGCGCACGAAGGCGGCGGGCACAACCGTGTCCACCTCGCCGCCGTTAACGCTCAAGGCAACGCCCGCCGTCTTGTCGAGAGCGGTCACGCCGTGGTCCACGCTTCCAATCGTGAGCGTGGAAGGCACGCCCACGGTGATGTAGATGGGGTCAAGAAGTGCGGCTTGATAATCCATTGGCCCTTGTCCGAAATTTGTGTGGATTCTTCGGACGAGACAGCCCATCGCGTCCAGTAACGAATGGACTCACACCACTTCGCTCAAGAGCCGCTTCGGCCACCACGGCAACCGGCTCAGTGGGGACGTGTTAATCACCTCCACGTTTCGAGCCATCAGCGGCTCCACGATCGTGCGGAACTGTGCCATCTGAACATCCCACGTTTCGTTGCCCGGCTTGTTGGGCCACTTGTGCGGGGTATGGTGATGCGACGCGCCGTCGGGCGAGCGCGCCATATCGGCCCCAAGGAGCACGATCCGGCGCACGCCAAGGTGCACTGCTAGATTCATCGCCCCTTGAAGGCTTGTTCGCTGCGTAGCGAGCGCGTCCGGTGCGTCCGCGAGCCCGGGCGGCGGATAGACCCGGCGCATCCTGTGCAGCCTCTCACCGGCCGCCGCGTGCGACGCAGTGAACAGCCTGCCCTTGAAGCTGACCATGCCCGGCCGCGTCTTGTGATCTTCCCACCATCGGTGATCGGCGAAGAAGCAAATGTCCGCGTCGGGATATGCTTCGTACGATGAGTTGACCACGATGACGTGGCGATCCTTGAGCATAGCCAAGTTCTGATGCCGGACGCTGGGGCCGCCCGCGATGACGTACGCGGTGGCGCCAAGCCACTCCGGCTTGCACCTGTAAAAATCTGACATGATGTAGCCCTGAAAACAAAAGGGCCGGGCGCGTTACCCGCAGCCCGGCCCTTCCCCACCCAACGCAGCCCTCGCTCTGCGTCAGCCCGTTACTTCGTGACCTTGAACAGGGTCTTCGGCCGCATGCACAGCGGCAACGGATTCATCTGCGCTTCCACGTCCACGAACTTGTTGAAGCGCGTGTCCGGCGCGAGCTTCGCGTAACGAGGAAGACCGATGGTGTTCACCGTTTCGATGTAGTCAGCCGGTGCGTAGAACTCCGAATAGAGCCCCGGCGCGCCGACGATGAAGCCCCGGCCTTCGTCCTTGCCGATGGTCACGGTGGTGTTGTCGTCGGTGCCGCGGTAGTTCTCCCACACGATGCCGCCGAACTCGAAGACGCCGTAAGCGTAGTTGTCACCAAGGCGCCGTTCCTGATCCGACTGCGTCTTGAAGACTTCCTTCACGTCCGGCTGCGAAAGGAGCGCATCGAACAGGTTGTCACCGCAGAACACCCACGGGGTCCAACCGTTCGGGAGAACGGTCTTCGCGTTCTGAGTCAGGAAGCGCTTGATGACCTGACACTTCACGCGAAGGTCGGTGTCCTCCGACGCAAGGCCGTCGAAGTCCAGATCAAAGACTTCGGGACCCACGGCGTTGGCGCTGTTCTTGACGCCGAACAGTTCGAACAGGTCGGTGAGCACGGTCACGCCGTCCGCGTCAATGATCTGGCCCTTGAGCGCACCAAGGCGGTGATTCTCCAGGGTCAGGTCCAGACGGGAAGCCATCTTGGCCAAACGCGCGTTCACGACGGACTGAACGGTGCGAAGCTGATCGGTGGTGCCGAACTCGCGAACGCCCTTCACCTCATCGGCGCGGATCGTGTCCTCAACGGGCACGTGCGGGATAACGGTGGAGCGCAGGTTGGCCTTGGTCGGAAGCTCCTTCTGAGCCGAAGAGCCGCGCGGAGCCGTCGGGACAAGCGTGAGGGTCACACCCTTGCGCTCAATCACGATGGTGTCAGTGTTGACGCCCTGAGCGGTGCCCGCGAACGCAAGCGTACCAGCGCGCGAAGGAACGTGATCGATTTCGTTGATCGCCGCGACCATGGAGGTCAGCGAAAACGCATCGTCGTTGAAAATATCCGTCCAGTTCATGACAGTGTGCGCCTCCTAGCGCGAAAAATCTTTGTGCTGATTTCACTGTCATGATGGCCCGAAGCCTATCCGGGGCCGCGGCCCCGGATCAAGTAACGTTTCCCCGCCGCTTAACGCTCAATGATGTTGAGCTTGGCGAGCGCGGCCTTCACCGCGGCGGTCGCAGCGGCGGCACCGCCACCAACGACGGCGTGCAGGGTGACAAGCGCACCCTTCACCTCTGAGAGTCGAGCGATGTAGACGACGCCCGGGACGTCAGCGTTGGCGCCCGTCGCGCTCGCGTCGTGATCGCCCAACGCGATACCGACGATATTCTCATCGGACGTGCCGTCGGTGTGCGTGGTGCCCGCGGCCGGGACAAGCTTGCCCCCGACCAACTTCAGCGCGCGGCCGTCCTTCGCGATGTTGCCGGACGCGAGCGTGCCGACTTCGCGCGAGAGATGCCCGTTCGCCTCCGAAACAAGAAATTCGCCGCGATGCTGCGGCTCCGTCAAAACCTTGGTAGTCATGGCTCAAATATCCTTCTAATGAACCGGGTTGCAGTGCGGTGCCGGGCGCCTTAGCGCGTCGGCTTCTTGTTGAAGCGGGCGTAAATGTCCGTGGTGTCCACAGCCTTCGCCTGCGTCTTCTGACCGTCGTTGGTCGTGGTGTGACGGGCGTTGGTCGTGGTCTCCTTCTCTTCCTTCTCCGACTTTTCGTCGCTGAGCTTGGAGAGCTCTGCGACCACATCGGAGACAGACTTGCCGTCTTCGATGAACTTGTCGGCAAGCTCCGCCTTGCCCGCGAGCTTGCACAGAGCGCGAATCTCCTTCGCCTCTGCGACAATCTCTTCACGGGTCTTCGCCGCAACGTCTTCGTTGGCGTTGTTGTCGTCACCGCTGTTCGCGGCAGCGTTCTTCTTGGTCGTCATCGTCTTCTTCCCTTTCGAATGAGCCCCGAACAATTCCGGGACCTTTCCAAACTTGGCGAGATTGAACTTTTGCGCGGCTACATCCACCGGATCGTCCACGCGGTCCGCAAAGCCAAGCTCCACCGCTTCGTCAGCGGTAAGCCACGTTTCGGCGTCCATCATCTCTGTGACTTTCGCCGCCTTGAGCCCGGTGCGTTTAATGTAGGCGTCCCGAATGTTCACAGTCATCTTGTCGAGAACATCGGCCGTGCTGCGCATGTAGGCGGCATCGCCCATCACGCCACTCCACGGGTTGTGAATCATCAGGAACGAATTCTCCGGCATGACCACTTCGTCCCCGGTCATCGCGATCACGGAGGCCATTGACGCCGCGAGCCCGTCCACCGTCACGACCTTGTATGCCTTGTGGCGAGCAAGCATGTTCGCAATCGCGAAGCCGACGGGCACTTCGCCGCCGTCGGAGGAGATGCGAACCGACAAATCATCCACCGGGCCAAGCGCCTTCAGCGCGTCATAAAAGTCTTGCGCGGTGACGCCCCAAAATCCAATGTCGTTGTAGATCACGACTTCGCCCGACGACTTGCCGTTGGCCTTCGCGCTGAACCAAGATTTCTTAGCCATGATGGCCTCCCTATCCGTCTACGGTGACGCCCGGCGCCGCCGGGGAAACGTCGGTTTGATCGGTGCCGAAGGACTCTCCGTCGTCGGGCGCCACGACGATTGACGAAGACAGTTGAATGAACGTGATGCCCAAACCCGCCGCGCGGTCTTGATCGGCCTTAATCCGCGCGTCCACTTCCTCCGGGTCGTAGCCTTCCGCTTCGATGACATCGCTGCGGGCCTTGAATCCCGAGTCCACGGCGAGCTTTTCGGCTTGCCGGTCCTTGAGAGGGTCAATCCACTCCCACTTCGGCGTGATCCACTTCACGTCCCGATACTTCAGCGGGTCCGCGACGTAGAGCCGGGCAGAGAACGTCTTGAAGGCCGCGCTAAGCACGGCCGCCTCAAACCACAGCTTCCACACGATCCGGCAGAACTGGAAAATCATGACGTGATGTTGCTGCGCTTCGATACGGCGCCGGAAGCCGACAAGGCCCGCGCGGATCGAACCATAGGAAGTCATGCGCAAGTCGCCCGTCATGCCCGCGTAGGTCGTGCCGAAGCCCGCCGCAGCGCGGAGAAGCGCGCGGTACTGGAACGGCTCATAGGTGGCGCCCACGTCGGCGGGCTCCGCGAACTTGATGTCCTGCCCGTACGCGAGATCCACGACCGCGCCCGGCTCCAAGCTGAAGTCGGTGCTGTCGTCGGCGCCCCCATCCACTGTGCCCGCGAACGGATTCGCTTCGTCGCTCTCGCCCGCCGGGCGAGTGACGAACGCACCGAAGAGTGCGGCGACGCGCTTTCGCTCCAACTCCGCGTCGTCATACAGGTCCAGCATCGCAAGCGTGACCATGCCCGCGAGCGTGTGCGGGATGCCGCGAATCTGCCCGGCACGCACCGGCCGGAAGAGGTGCATGACCTGTTCCGCCGGAACGCGCGTCTTCTGCCCGACGGCCGAAAGGGCCGCGCTTGTGTCAAGCTCTCCAGGGTGCTGGCGATAGAACCAATAGGCGACACGCGTGCCAATCGGCGAGAACTCGATTCCGCACTCAATGCGCCCGCCGTTGGGCAGCACTTCGTTGTGCCCGGTGTCCAGCATCTCCGACGGCAACAGTTGCAGTTGCATCGGGACAATGAGTCCATCGGCGGCGAGGCGCGGACGGAAACGCACAAAGCATTCGCCCGCTTCGAACATCTCCGAAGCGATAGTGGCCTGCATGCCGTAGAAGTCGGACAGGCCGTCGGAGTCCATCTCGTCAGTGGACAATCGCCAAACGCGGGAGATTTCCTCCTTGACCGCAGAATCCTTGATCAGCGGCGACGGCTTGATGCCGGACCCGACAAGGGCCGACACGTACTCTTCCTTAGCCATCGCGGCGTAAGGGTTGTTGAGCGCGAGATAGCGCGAGCGCGCAACGATGTTCTTTCCGTACTTCCGAATCTGCGTGTTGATCGCGGTGGCATTCGTCGGGATCGCGGCAAGGCGGCGCCCGGTCTTGCCTGCGTCCATACCGCGCCCGACGGTCCGGCGCGGTGCGCCCACTAGAGGCTTCGTCGCCGACTTGCCTTTGCGGGCCGGAGCTTTCGAACGCTGAAGGCGCGATACCGCACGCCGCGCCGTCGCGACCTTCGGCTTCGCCGCGCCCTTAGCTGCGCGCTTCTTCGCAGTCGCTCGCGCCATGAATCACAGTCCCTTGCACTTCTGCACGATGTAGCCAATGCGCTTCTTGGGCGCGGTGCCTTGGACTGTCGAAAGCTGGGACTCTAGGTCCTTGATAATCGCGTTCATTTCCGTAAGGCTGCGGAAGATGGTTCGTGTGTCGCCGTGACGGACGTCAAGCGCGCCCGTGTCGCGGGCCGTGCGGATGGCCGTAAGCTTCGCCTGAATCTGTTCCGTTGTGTCGGCCATCGGTACGCCCCTTGATGCCGGGAACGTACCGCAGCCGGAAAACCCGATTCCAGTAACGAATGGCCCCGCTTAGCGGAGCACGGTTCCGAACACGCGATCCCACAGCGTCGTGCTCACCCCGAAGTTTCGGGTGGCGTACCTGTGATGCCCGTCGTGGTGCTTCAACAGCGTGGAGGGAATCCAGCCGCGGCGGTGGTGGGCGCATTCGTGCACGAAGAGGTACCACGTGTAGGCGGTGAGCACGCCCGCAAGCACGGCGTCGCCCGCCACGCAATACACGACCGTGAAGCCCACCCAAATTTGCCAGAAGCTTTGTTCGATAACCTCATCCGGCACCGCGTGGTGCCGGCGGTGCGACGGCGCTAGCACGTGGCTCACGTGCACATAGCGGTGCACGCCGTATTCCGCCAACGTCCATAAGAGCGCGCCCGCTACGAACAGCGTCACGAAGGCGGGCAGTGCGAGCCCCGAAGTCAGGAACAGAATCGACGCGAGAATGGGCGCGACAATAAATTCGGAATAATAAAACACGACAAAACTCCCTAGCCTACAAATGAAGACCGGCGCGGCGCCCGAACACGTTGCGGTGGCGCCGGGCGGCGCGGCGGTGGTGCCAATGTCTCGTTAAGCTTCATGGCCGTGCGCGCTGTGGGGTCGTCCACTTGCTCCACCGGCTGCGCATCATGCCGATAGGCTTCGACCATCCCAGCCGCGCGCTCCAAGTTGAACTTGCGCACGGCGCGGAGCCCGGCGAGTGCGCCGTAAGCGTACACGCGAGTGTCCAAGGCTTCGTTGGCGTGGCCCTTCTTCGCGACCCACTTGCGGATGGTCACACCGGCCTTCTTCTCCAGGACCAAGTTTTCCGACATGAGCTGATCGAAGTAGCCTTCCGGCCTGCCCGCCGGAAAGTGGCAGAAGCCGGGGCCGTGATCTTCGACAAGGAGCTTTTGTCGGACGGATTCTTTCGCCGCGTTGACGCCAAGAATCACCGGCTTGTATCCGGTTTGCCGCGTCTTCTTCGGGTCCAGCTTCGGGATAGGCCACACGGGCGACCACTGCCCGGAGCGATCAGCCGCACCCTTGATGGCCCACACGTTGCGGCCGATGCGAGCGCGAGCGAACTTATAGACTTCCTCCGGGTTGTTGCCGCCGGAGTCGATGCACGCCGCGCGAATGACCATTTGCCCGCCGCTCTCGTGCTGAAACGGCGCGAGCAAATACGAGTCAAGCTCTTCCCATAGTTCGGGCCGCGCCGGATCGCCGTACAAGACTTTGTAGTCCACCGACCACGACTCTTCGCCCCGACCCCATGCGACGACTTCGATTTCCAAGCGGCCTTCGTTTACGGAGCCGCCGGTTTGCACGTCGATTCCCGCGGTGAGCACGACGCCGCCCGTCGGCACTTGCGCGCCGAAGACTTCGCGACGCGCAAGGAGCGAGTTCGCTTCAAGCTTCTTCAACGCAGTGGTTTCGAACGGGAGTCCCAACTGCGTATTGTAGAAGGTTTGCTTGGTCTCCGGGTCGTCCTTGCTCAGCACCCACTTTTCCGCAAGCTCCGGAACTGTGATGAAGGGCGAATGGAGCTTGCCCGCGTTGAAACCCGCATGCGCGTTCGGCACGCCCTTCTTGCCGCAATGCTGACAGCACGCGTATCCCACCTTGAAGCGGGAGTGCCACTTCCACTTCCGGGTCTTCAGCGGTTCTTGCTTCTCGCCGCAACACTCAAAGGCGCGCGTCTGCCGCCAGCGGATCGCCCCTTCGGTCGTGATGATGCGCATGCGGTCCGCTTCGGTCCATTCGGTACCGCAGTTTTCGCAGTACACCGCAGCCGTGAACGGGTAGTGCTCACCCTCCTCCGATTTGTTCCATTGCACATGTCGGAAGAAGTTCAGCACCTGCGAGTAGCGGCAATGCGGGCACTCAACGAACGGCCGCCGCTGATCGGACTCGAGATAGGATTTATAGATGCGCGACGTTTCAACCATCGTCGGCGAGCACGTGCGGATGTGCAAGCTGTTGTTGGTGAGATTGAAGGTGGAGGTGCGCTCTTCGGCGAGCAACACCGGATCGCCTTCTTTGGTCGTTTCGTACTTGTCGATTTCGTCCAGCAACGTGATTCGGATTGCGCGCATCGCGAGGTTGGTAGGCGAGCCCGCAGACTCTAGCGCCAAGAAGCCGCCAGAAAATTCCTTGTACTGCAACGTGTCGTCGGAAGATCGCGACTTCAGGTCGCCAAGAATCGGTTGGAGCACCGGAGTCGCTTTGGACATCGGCACCAGGCGCTCCTTGGAGAACGCCTTCACCGCGCCTTCCTTCGGCTGCGTCAACAGCATCGGGCACGGGTCCAAATGCGAGAAGTAGCCGATTACGTTTTCCAGAAGTGAGGTCTTCATCAACTGCGTGCACGACATGACGGTGATGGTGCGTACGCCGTGCTCCTTCACAGCCATCATGGGACCGCGCGCCACTTCCACGCGCGATGTGCGCCACGGGCCACCGATCGCGCCGGACGACGTGGAGAGCCGCCGGTACTTATCGGCCCACTGCGGGATGGAGAGGATGGGCGGCGGCTTCAGTGTTTGCCGCGCCGCTGCGTCAATCCTCCGAAGCGCCCTCTTGACTGCCACTCTCGGAAGCAGGTTCGAAGTCATCAAGGGCTTCGGCTTCGGAATCGTCATCATCGCTGGATTCGTCATCGGTCCAATCTTCCCGCTTATCGCCGGACACATCGGCGAACGCGTCGGCAACGGCTTCCTTCAGCGCGTCCTTCTGCTCCGGAGTGAGCCCAATCACTTGGGACTCCACGGCGAGGAAGCGCGAGCGCACAACGCCAAGCATGTTGCCAACGTAGGCCACCACTTCGTCCACCGGGATCAAGGTGCTTTCCTTCTCCGCGATTTGAAGCTCGCGGAGCCGCGCTTGCGCTTCCTTGTCCCGCGTCTTCGCACTGTCGAAGGAGCCCGCGTCCGGGTCATCGGTCACTTCGGAAACCTTGCGGGCGACGTACCACCCGAAGAAGTCGGCGGTGTTGATCTTCCAACCTTGCTTGCGCGTGCCCTTCGACACGTACGGCGCGCCGTCGGCGAAGAGCTTGTCCAGCGTCGGTTGCGACAGCCCGCAGAACTTTGAAAGCTCGGACTTGTTCACAAGCATGCCGCGCGACGGCTGCGCGGCGTCGTCGGGCTCAAACTCGAAATCGTCTGCGGACTCGCTCATGGCCGCGACTCATACGCGGCGACTCGGAGTCGATTCCAGTAACGAAAGGAATTACGTCGTACGAAGCAGAACGGCCCGCCCGTTCATCCGGGGCGGGCCGTTCGTTTGCGCTTCCCCGCCTGAGGCGGCTAGCGACTCTCTCGCGCGAGATTTCGGCGGGCGCGCGGTGCTGTATACCTCTCTGCCCGGAGTGGCAGTGATACCCCGCGACTCCATCGGCGGGTCAAGGCCCCTACAGCGCTCCGCGCGCCCGATTCATGTGAGGGCGTAGACGACGCCCGCAACCAAACCCAATCCTGCAAGGGCGATTGCGCCCCAGAAGCACAAACTGAAAATCAGCCCGGCCTTCACGTCACTGGACATCGCCACGGTTCGACTCCCGGTTGTTAGCGGATCACCGCTCCGTCGCCCTGTTCGGACGCAAGGCCCTGCGAAAGGAACGCGCGCCACTCAACGTCCGACAGTTCGATGGTCGCGAGCTTGCCAACCTGCTCTCGCACGATCAGCCGCACGCGACCGTCTGGCAGACGCGAGGCGTTGACGTACGGGAAGCCCGGTTGGTTCGTCGTCAAGGCTGCAATGGTCTCCACGTGCACTACTCCGGATTGGTGGCCGGGTGCGGTCCTTACCCCGGCCGAAGTGAAGGTCTTCTAGGATATCCGCGCGGGGTGAGCCGTTGCCGAAAGACTCGGGAGAGCGACTCACGTTTATCCGCGTCGGCTTTATCCAGTGCCGCGACCTTCGCGACTCCTAGCCGACGACGCGGCGTGATTTCCAGTAACGAATTCACCCTATGGGCTGTCGCGCATAAACCGCCGTTATGCGCCAGCGCGCATAGGCCGCGCGGCCGATGCGTACCCTAAGCCGTTTCAAATTAATTTATAGCTGGGGAGGGTCCGCGCCTCCGTTCTGCCCGCATTGCGTTTTGGGCCAGAGGGACCCGACATTTCAAATTAATTTCAATTTTGAACTAATACGCGACGACGGCCCGGCAGTGTTTCAAATTAATTTCAAATGTGAGATCAGCGCTAATGCAACCCGGAGTGGCGCTACATGTTTCAAATTAATTTGGTTCATGACTCCGAAACCATTGCGGAGGACGTGATCAAATTAATTCGGCAATCAGTCCAGTGCGACGATGTGCCCACGTGTGCGGTTCAACCACATCGTGCATTTCAAATTAATTCCAATCTCAGCGCCCGATGAGGTGTAGCAAGTAGACCGTCCCAATTCCCTATATATACCCCCTACCTATTCTTCTTCTTTTCCGAAGGAGTGATGATGTAGTAAAGGAATTAGAGCGAAACTCCGCTACTTTGCGTCTCGCTCCATTGATTTTATTACGTTTTCAGGTCGCGGTCGTAGCTGAGTAGCTGACCCCCGACCAATTCAAATTATTTTCTACCCCCGCGCACCGCGTCTTCAAAAATAATTTGAATTCGCTGCGGGCAACTACTCCCGCTACGCTGCTCCTATTTTGAGAAACAGATTTTGCGTTTTTAGGATTGACTCCACCTCTTTCGAGGAATAGGAGTCGGATCATGAAAACGCTCCAAGCCCCCTCGCTACGCCGCTACAGCGCTACGCACGGCACATTGATTCCGCTCCACCGGCATGATGCCGAGAGCGCCCGGCACGGCTCCATCCGCAAGGACGGCAAGCGCCCGCTCCACACCGATTGGACCAAGCGCCCCTACTCCTCAACGAAGGTGTTGGCGTGGTGTCTGACCAACAACCACAATGTGGGCGTTCGCCTCCCCGCTTCCGTCGTCGTGGTGGACATCGATCCGCGCAACGGTGGCAATGAGGGCTGGGACAATCTGTGCATGGAGTACGGCATTGACGATGCCGCATGGCCTTGCGTGATCACCGGCAGCGGCGGCCGGCACTACTACCTCGCCAAGCCCTCCGACGTTCCGTTGGTGGATACGCTCAAGGACTTCCCGGGCGTCGAGTTCAAATCAAAAGGCCGACAGGTTGTCGCCGCCGGTTCGATCCACCCGGACACCAAAGAATTCTACGTGTGGAAGGAAGACGGCCCGGACCCGGCCGTGCTCCCCATGATCCCCGATGCGCTGCTAGTGCACATCCGCCGTCCGCAGCGCCCGCCGTCATCAGCGGCCGGTGGACAGATTGACCAGGAGCAAGCCGAAAAGATTCTAGCCCGCATCGATCCGACGAAATTCCGCGACCATGAGCGTTGGCTCAAGCTGATGATGGCAATCCATCACGCTAGCAGCGGCGACGCCCGGCAAGAGTTCGTCGATTGGTCCATCAGCGATCCGAGCTACGCCGATCAAGCCGAAGTCGTCGGCCGCCGTTGGGACAGCCTCCACCGGCAACGCGCCGAAGGCGTCGTGACCATCGGCACGTTGCGGCACTTCTTGTCAGAGGAAGGCGCGCTTGATGTATTGCCGCCTGACCAGGAAGCAGCAGCCGCAGAGTTCGCGGGCTTCGACGACGAAGACGATGTCGATAGTATCGATGTCAGCGAACCGGCCGCCCCCAAGCCGAAGAGCAAGTCGAAGCCAACCGGCAAGTCTGCCGGTGGTGATGATGAAGACGACGGCGTGAAGCCCGAAGGTGAGTACGACGAAGAGTCGCTTGGCGTGCTCGAAGCGCTCAACGCTCGCTTCACGATGGCCTTCGAGGGCGGCAAGCTCCGCGTGCTCGAATGCAAGCCTGACCCTGTGATGAATCGCCCGTCATGGGAACGCTACTCCACGGCCGACTTCGAGAAGTTCTTCGCCAACCGGCGCATTGAGCGCGACACATCCAATCTCGCGAAGGGCGCATCGCCCACCGTGCAGCTAGGCAAGGCGTGGACTGAGTGGGAAGGCCGCAACACCGTCAACGGCGTGACGTTCGATCCTGAGCATGAGCACGAAGGTTGGCTGAACCTGTGGACGGGCTTTGCGACGGAAGCGAGCACGAAGGGGTCTTGGTCCCGTCTCAAGGAGATGACGCACGAATGTCTCTGCAACGCTGACGACGCTGTTTTCAACTACGTGATGAATTGGATGGCTTTTCTGTTTCAGCATCCGAGTCAACACGCGGAAGCCGCCGTCGTGTTCAAGGGGCGCAAGGGCATCGGCAAAGGCACGTTGGGCAATGCGTTGGTGAAGCTCATTGGGCGCCACGCGATCGCAATCGGCTCACCCGATTTGCTCACCGGCCGCTTCAATGCGCATCTCGAAGATTGTCTCTTCCTGTTCGCGGACGAAGCGGTGCGCCCCTACGACAAAGCCGCCGAGTCCAAAATCAAGCACATCATCAGCGAGCCCATCATTCAGATTGAGCCGAAGGGCTTCAACTCTCATCCGGCAAAAAATCAGATTCACGTCATGATGGCCACCAATGAAGATTGGGCCATCAGCGCCAGCGATGACGAACGCCGCTACGTTGTCAGCGAGGCCAACGACAAGTGGATGGGCAGCACCAAGAAGTGGACAGCCCTACACGATGAGCTTCGCAACGGTGGTTACGGCCGCATGCTGCACGATCTTCTGAGCCATAAACTTCCGGAGGGCTGGCACCCGCGCCATGTTGTGAACACCGCCGGGCTTGCGGGTCAGAAGCTACGCAATCTGTCGGCCGTGCAAACCTTCGTGTTCAACGCCTGCTATTCCGGTATCTGGCCCACACCCGTATTGGAAGAGGCGAAGTGGGAGCACGCGCCAATCCGCTTCTTCTACGAAGATCTCCGCACCGCCTTTGCGCAGTTCTGCAAGGAGAGCGGCATCCCCGCGGGCAACATGAACCGCAACAACAGCGTGTTCTTCCTCCAAGAGTTCGTAAAGGTCATCAAGGCGGCCCGCACGCGCTTACGGCTGAAGGTGCCCGACGACTCCACGGTGGCAGCCTCACCAAGTGACGGTCGCGCGCAAGCCATTGAGATTCCCAAGCTCCAAGAGTGCCGCGAACGCTTCGACCAAATCTTGCGCTCGCCGACGGATTGGAATGAGGCCCACGAAGACGACTTCGATTTCGATTAACAGGAAAGGAGTAACTGACGTGTCCGACAAACTAAAGATGGCCCACGCCGACAGGATCAGCGACGCACGGCGCGACGCTGTGTTGGCTGCGGCTATCGATTTCGCCAATGCCAAGCCCCAGACTCTCACGGAGTTGGAGGAGCGCACCATTGCCTTGCGCAAGGTCGTACAGGATTACCAAGCCTTCGCGCCCGCGATCGGAGGGCACCTTCGCGCCTGCGCAGTTATTAGCTGCGGAGCGCCCGAAGTCTGCAAGCGTCACGCACATTGCTTCTACCGCGACAACGCCTCCGATTAGCCCCCACCGCATTTTCGCACCACCACCCAATAAAAACAAACGCAGGGATTGCCCACTATGAATTTCAGTATCGCGTTGCCTTTTTGGCGGGAATTTGAAGCCACCATCGATCAGCGAAGCCGCACCACCGACGAAATCTTGAAGAAGGCAGAACCGACCACCTACGAACGTTTCTCCTATATTGCATCGCTTTGGTTGCCGTCGGTCCAAGAGTCCTTGCTGGACGGTCAATACGCACTCGCCGCCGTCAAGCTCCACGGCTTCTACATCTTCCTTCGCGCGCATCAGTCCGTGCACAACAAGCCGGGCCTTGTCGAATCCATCGTTGATCAGGCCCGCGCCTTAGAATTCGTGATGCGCTTCGTTAGCTCACACCCCGAAGCCGCAAAGCGCTTCGATGACGAACACGCCTTTATCAACAGCGGCTCACGCTACGCCGAATTGCTCCTCTACCTCGCAGTGGTGCCCGATCAGTTCGGCGCCGACGAAGTGCAATCCCTTTTCACCCGCCTTGACATGACGGCCTTCCGCGCCGCGTGGGCCAACTAAGAGGCCACCTTAATGTCTGATCTTGAATCGCTCTACCGCTGTGTTGGTGATTACCCCATCGTCTACGAATGCGCGATGGCTTCTGACGTTCACGTGTACGTGCCGGACGGCCCGATGGATAGCCGCTATTCATACACGAAACGGACGAAACGCCGCTGGCACGTCGTAGCCACGTCGCAAGCGCTCGCGGAAGCCGCGTGGCACACGGAATTCGGTCACGCGTCCACCAACAACCTCCTTTCCTGCGTCCCCATCTGCGTCATCGATAGAGAGTTGACCATCCGATGACGCTCGAAGAACTCATTGCCGACGCCGCACGGCGAGGTGAGCTTAATCACCTCTCCGTCATCGCGACCGAACGCGGCTTCCATGCCGTCTTCCGCGTCGCGAGCGGCACGGGCCATTCCAGCGCCACCGACAAAGACCCCGTTGAAGCTCTCCGTGCCGCGCTCACAAGCGCGAAGATGGTCCGCGCCCCGCGCGGCCCTTCCATGAAGCCCACACCGGAGCCGGACCCGGTGTTCATCGATGTTGACGATATGGATTTTGGTTAGGAGATTTTTCGATGCTTAAAATTCACATGCAGCGCATCCAAAAGGTGTTGCGATTTGGCGTGCCGGCGACGGTCACGGGCACGCTTTGCAACCGCATGGCTGCCGGCGACGACATCAACTCAACCGGAGTCGAGAGTGAAGTGACGTGCAAGTTTTGCCGCCAGCGTCTCGCCGCTCTCGAACTCGCGCGGGTCGGCCGCGCGAACGCTGAGGCCGCCAACAAGGAGATTTCCTAGTGCCCGCCGACTTCGCGCGCACCGCAGACTTGCTGTTGGCCTATGAGCGCGCGGAGCAGAAATATTACGAAGTTTGTTTGGCGTTCAAACGCCTAGGAGAATTGCCCATGTGCTCATTTGGATTCACCGACGATTGCTTCGATGTGCTGTACGGCCGTCCCGATTGGCCGTCGCACTCCTATTGGATCGTGCCCGGCACCCACGAAGACGACCCGGCCTTGGTGTCGCTGTGAGTCGATATAGCTCCCTCAACACGGCATTGAGGCCGCCCATTCAGCCAGCCCGCGTCAGCGATACCAAGCGAGGTTACGTCTATAAATGCATCGCATATCGTAGCATCCTGGTAGGCGGCCCTTTGCGCTTCACCCGTTGGCGGCTCGCGAAGCGCACCGACGATATGCGCGACTACTTCTACGTTGCGCGAAACCACGGGTGGGAGCCCATGGCCCTTATCACGTGGAAGGCGGACTAATGGCCCGCAATAGATTCGATTGGGCGCTTGCGCACACGTGCCGCTATGGCGTGAGCGCGCATCTCAGCCGCGACATGCAAGAAGAGCTTCGGCGACGGGGCTTCATCTGCTTCAGGCCGTTTTGGCGGAAGCTATGGGATAGGTGGTCGGACCGTTGGTGGTTCTGCCGCCACGGACTCCGCCGAAGCTTCTTCGTCTCCTTGCTCTACACATTCTTTTAGGAGGGCCGCAAATGGCCAGACTGATTCCGATCTTCGGCGCGTGCGCGCTCTTGCTCGCGCCGCACACGACCGCCGCCACCGACTACACACGCGATGCTGTCTACCCACCGGACGCCCGATGCGGGACGGCCGCTCGCTATGAGGCGATGCGCGAAGGCCGGGACTGCATGCGCCCGGTGCTCGCCGCCTACGCCATGTCGTGGCCAGACGATGAAAAGTCCATCACCTGCCGCATGGTGCGTTGGGCACTGAAGAAGTACGACGCCGCGACGCTGGAATCGATGGCCCGCGCGCACGGTGTCAGCGAAGCCACCATCGAACGATTGAGGAAGTGCGCGTCATGATCGAAGCACCGCCCTATCCCCTTAACGCGCGGGAGCGTATCAACGGCTTCGTCCGTAAGTGCCTTGTCTGCCGCAATCCCCATACGGGGGCTGTCGCAGCTACAATGTGGCACGCCGTCCGGCCGAATTGTGGAATGGGGGAGTACATCCGCGCGGCCCGCGACCGCGGCCATGAACCGCTGGCCATTGTCACGTGGAAGGCTGATCTAAATTGGACGCTCCGTCGCGAGCGTCTGACGTTCCCCAAAATGCCGACGAAGGTGTACCGCTAATGCGTATCATCAACGACAAGTTCATCCCGCCGAAGACCGGAAGCGGCGTGAAGGCCGCCGGGCAGTCGCGCCGTGAAGCCGGAGCCGCGCGCACGCGTCGTATTCTCGAAAACCAAATCGTGATCATGCGGGCGCTGTACTACTTCGCGCCCGAAAACTCCGAACTGCGCGTGGAAATGCGCGAAGAGATTCGGAGCGCTCTTGAAGCATCTCGCGCACTCGCGGCGGAAGATCGGCGGCAAGGCTCATGAGAGACGCGCTCATCGTTCTCGGATTGCCATTGCTGATTTGCGGCGTTGGGTGGGCGATTGGCATCGCCTCGCATTTGTATGTGGAGCGGAATCGGTGAGCCGAATTCACATTCGAGGGCCGCATCAGGAGGGCGCGCTTAAGCCGCTTTGCGGCGCGGGCGCGCAGTGGATGTCTAGCGTCATTACGACGGTGCGGGAGAGCAGCGGGCGCGTAACCTGTAAGAGTTGCATTCGTGTACGCGACGCGAAGCGCCGTCGCATCGTACGACGCAACAGCGATTCCATTCGTTACTAGAATCCACGCGAACGATTTGACTACCTAAGCGCATTGCAAACCCCACCCTTTGCTTAGGTGATTTTATGTCCCGTCCCTTTATCTACCTCGCCGGTCCCATCTACGGATGCACCGAAGGCGAGGCGAAGAACTGGCGCGCCGACTTTGCGGCCAAGCTTGCGCAACACTGCATCACCGGAATCTCTCCGCTGCGCTGTGAGCCAATCGTCGGTGAGCGCTACGACGTAGCCTACGCCGATCCGTGCTTCGGCGATCCAAAGTCGATTCTCGCGAAGAACTTTTTGGACCTTCGCCGCTGCGACATGACGTTGGCCTATTTCCCAGCGCCGCCCGAACACGCGGAGCTTGAAGCGCTCATCGCCGACATGGAGAAGTGGACTTCGGACGTGAACCGGGACCACATCGCGACGCTGAAGCGAATCTCGAAGAAGGCCCCGCAGCGCTCCATCGGCACCATCGGCGAATTGTCTTGGGCCTACGCGCTGCAAAAGCCCTGTGTCGTCGTCACCGACGACCCGTTGGTGAAGAGCCACCCCTTCACAGCCATCCAACCGTCTTGGCCCATCCTCTCTACGCTTGACGACGCGCTGCGGCTCATCGTCGGCATCTACGGCGGCTATGCAGGGGGCAAGAATGTCTAAGGCTCCCAAGCGCTACGATTTCCCTCACCCGCTCGCCGATCGCGACCGCGAAGAACTCGCGGCGGGATACCCGCTCCGCCCGGCTCCGTCCGATGCTCCGTTTGAGCTTCAGCGCGACTCCGGCGACGAACAGGCGGAGCGCTATCACGCCCACGATCAGGCATCCCGTGAGCGCGACGCGTTGGCCACATGTGCGCACACCGGCGAGGCCTGCGATTGCGAGCCGGGGCAGTGCAGCGAGCTTCGCGGAAAGAAAAAGGGCCGTGTTGTCCCCACCAACACTCCCCGGCCCGGCGAGACACCGGAGCAAATCGCAGCGCGTTCGCACACCCGCGTAATGCCGGAGCACCCGCCGGGAGACTACGCGAGCGGCGGCTTCGTCAAGGGCGTGCCGGAGCACGATGCGCTAACCACCCGCCACACCTTCACGATCCCGTCCGGCCATGTTGCCGTCACCGACGCCGAGGGCCGCGCTACTGGCGAAGTCCGACTCAAACCGTGGCCGCAAGTCAGGGCGCGCATCCACGGCGGCGCGTCGCAGACGTTCGCGGAGCCCGCAGCGGCACCGGAGCACGACGCGACCACGAAGACCGAGCCGACTAACCCCAAGGACGCGTTCGGCATCCTGAAGGCGTCGCTAACCTACGTGTCGTTTCCCGTGCTCATGGAAACGGCAATCGGGATGGCCGAAGGCGGATTCAAATACGGCGCCCACAACTACCGGGCCCGCGGCGTGCGCGCGTCGGTCTATGTGGACGCGACAATCCGTCACGTCTTTCAGTTTTGGGAGGGCGAAGACATCGACGCCGAATCGGGGGCGAAGCTCTCCCACGTCACGAAGGCCATTGCGTCGCTTACGGTGCTCCGAGATTCCATGATTCGGGGCAACTGGATTGATGACCGGCCGCCGCCGTCGCCGAAGAGATGGCTACAGAGCATCAGCGCCATGATGCTGGACCTGGCCAAGAAGTTTCCGGAGCCCGTGGCGCGCTACCTCGCGGACGGCAAGCGTGGTCCCGGCCGCATTCTCGAAAACGGAGAATAGGCCATGCTTTTCATTATCGGTTACGTCGTGTTCGCCCTCGTGGCCGTCGCTGCTCTATCGGGCGTGCTCTACTCAGGCCCACAGGAGGATGAAGACAAATGAGCGCCGTGCAAACTATCAACGTACTTCGTGAACTTAAGACAAGCCTTGAGACTCAAGCGGTCGACGCCGATGCGCAGGTTGGCTACCACTCTGAGCGACGGCTAGAGCAGCTGCAAGAGGCCGCGGCGTTCCGCACGCAAGCGGCGCAAATGGCCAAAGCAATTGACACTCTCGAAGCCTTGGAAGCGTCGGGAATCATTATGAAGCCGAAGCGCAAGCCGGAGCTGCTAGAAGGCGACGACCCACTCTAGGCGTCGCGTGCTCGCGCACGGTCCAGTGCCGCCGAATAGACTTCTGTCTGCGCAGCCTTCAGATGCTTTTCGGCGGCCACTTGGTCGTCATCGATAAAGCCGGTGAAGACCACTAGCCCGGCAGCGTCCGTGGTGTGATCCACGCGGAGCTTGAAGTTCTCCCACGTGGCAGTCCACCGGACCTTCTTGCCCGCCTTGTTCTTGTGGATCGCCCATTCGGCCGGGGCGTAGCGCTTTGGCGCAACCGCCGTCGGTGGAGGCGAGAAGCCTTGCCCCTTGAACATCTGCGATACTTCGAAAATCTCAATTGCCGAGGAAGGGCCGCGCGCCTCCACGAACTTCATCGCGGTTGCTAGCTCCTTCTCCAAACCCTTAAGGCTCTTCTTTTTGGCAATGCGCTCATAGATGGCCGCCCAAGCCGCTGCGGCTTTTTGCGCCTCATCCATCGTAATGATCCTTTTCACTGTCATGATCTCCGTAAACTATTGGAATTCAAAAATCTTGTGCGGAAAAGCTGGTCCAGCCGTAACTCACAAGGAATTTAATCCATAGGGTGTGCCGCTTTGTCCCAGCAACCCCACGTTTTCCAAATCGTTCCTTGCATTCCTCTTTTCAGTGTTGCAGTTCTCAGAATGTACCGCTGTTTTTCGAATTGGTCCAGCGGCAAAGCGTTAATTGGTGAATAGTGCTTTCTACTTCAAGGGGTTAACAATCGTGCATACTACCAACCGTCCGCGCAACTTCGATCCGCGCACCACAGCCCAAGTCCAAGACACTCGGAGCATCGTTAACGACAAGCCATTTCGGACGAAAGAGCAGCGGCTCGAAGCCCGCCGCTTCTCTGTGCGCGTCCGTGGCGCTTTTGTGAGCAAGGCTCCGCTGAGCTATCACAACGCTCTTCCGAAAAAGGGCTGACTGCGTTTCTGAATTCGTTACTTGGAATCCTAAAAACGGATGGGTACGACTCCACGGCACTGAACGTACCCATCCATTTAGGAGCTTTTCCAAGTGACGAAGATTGCAATTGAACTGAAGCTCTCCGACGAAGATCGCAATGCGATCGTGTCGGAAGTCGAAGCCCGCCTCAAAGGCGTTGCTGAAGCCGCGGTGAAGAACGCGGGCAAGGGCGGCAAGAACGCCACCACCACTACCAAGGGCAAGAACGCCTCCGCCGACGAATCCGGCGATGAAGATTTCGAAGACACCGACGGCGACGCCGACGCAGACGCCGAAGAGGGCGAAAGCGAAGGCGACGACGACTTCGACGCCGACGGCGAGGAAGAGCCCACCGTCACCAAGAACGACGTGCAGGCCGCGCTCCGCGACTACGCCGCCGTGTCGTCCAAGGCCGAAGCGATGAAGCTTCTCGAAACGGCGGGCAAGGCCAAGGGCCTGTCGGCGCTCGAAGAGAAGAACTTCGCCGCCGTCATCAAGGCCGCAACCGCAGCAATCGCGAAGGCCAAGAATGTCAAGAAGAAGTAAGCGCGACTCCAAGGCGCTAACTCGCGGCGGGTCGCGTGCCCGCACCCGCCGCACCTTCCCGCAAACGCAAGGCTGCCGCTGCAATGTCGTCCCACACGAAGCGATCCCCCTCTAAAGCTAAACGTACGATCAATTGCAGCGGCAACCTTGCGCTTGTCGGCACCCTGCCCCCTCACCAAGTCAACATCGCCGGCGAAGCCGCGCGCATCGGCACATGCGTGCACGGCATCATTGAGAAGTGCTTGAAGGAGGGCAAGGAGCCTTCCGACTTCCTGGACCGCATCGTGGAGCTTGTGGGCGAGGAAGAGGGCTTCACGATGTTGAAGCCCAACGCCAAGACGCCCGGCCCCGGCCGCATCTTCTATGTCGTCAATGCCGAGATGATCGAAGGCGCCACCGTCGCTACCGACTACGTGCGTGGGCGCTGCAAGGAGCTTGGCATTCCGGAAAGCGCGCTCCAACTGGAAACGCGAACCAACCCCCTTCCCGATCGCGACGACACGTCCGGCACGGCCGACGTGACCATTGATGCGTGGCCTGAAGTGCTCGAAGTGGCCGACTTCAAGAACGGCTGGATTCTTGTCGAGACGAAGAGCGATCAGCTTGTCGCGTACCTTCTCGGCAAGGCGCTTGAAGACGACTTCTCCCACGAACGCTACATGGTCACGGTCATCCAACCGAACGCCAGTGACCCGGAGCTACGGGCGCCGCGCTCCATCGAATACACGCGTGAAGAACTCTTGGCGTGGCAAGCGATGTACCGCACCTCCGTGGAGCGCTGCGGCGAAGCGGACGCAGCCTTCGCCGAAGTCGAGAAGTTAGAGGAGCCCGATCAAGAGCAGGCCTACGACGATTGGGCCGCCAAGTATTTGAAGCCGGGTGACCACTGCACGTTCTGCGAAGCGGAGCCGATTTGCCCCGCGAAGCGCTTGCTCCATCAGGCACAAGCCAAGATCGATTTCAGCGACGAACCGCGGGAGCTTGTCTTCGACTCGCGCCGTCGTCGCGAGATTAGCCACCTTCTCAAATGGGCGCCGATGTTCGCCAGTTGGTTCAAGGCCGCCGCGGCCTACGCCCAACGCGAGATGGAAGCGGGCTTCGACATCGAAGGCCAAAAGCTTGTCAAGTCGAAGACCAACCGCACGTTCAAGCCCGGCATGTCCGAAGCGGAGATTGTGTCCGGCATCGTCAAGGGCAAGTTCGTCGCCGACAAGTCGAAGCTGTACGACAAGCCTTCGCTGAAGAGCGGCCCGCAGATTGAAAAGCTTGTGACAGCGAAGCGGCGCAAGGAGTTCGACTCCAAATTCCTGCACAAGCCCGAAGGCGCGCTCACCATCGCTCCGACGGATGATCCGCGCCCGGCCGTGAAACGCAGTGCGGCCGATGACTTCGACGATTTCGACTTCGAAGACGATGAAATGGATTTCGGGTGAGCACCATGCAAGAGCGATTCTACGTCATCACCATCAGGTCAATGAACACGTCCGAAGACGCCGACTTGGTGTTGGCCGCGACGTTCGTTGTTTCATCGAACGACTTTGCGAAGATCAACCTGCCCAAGCTCGCGGCAGCCACGGACGCGTCAATTGCGGACGCGCCCGTTGAGGGTTTGCGCCCGATGACCCTCGAAGAGGTTGATGCGTGGCGCGCTGAAGATGACGGGGAATAGCCCGATGTGGCTTCTTTGGCTCGCAATGTTCGTGCTGATGACCACACTAGATTTCGCGTGGTCCAAGTACAGCCAAGCCACCGTCGCAAGGCGGGCTTGGGCCGCCAGCGGGTACGCCGCAGCCATCTATGCCGTCGGCGCGTTGGGCATCATCGGATACACCGAACACCCGTCATTGATTATCCCGGGATGTGTAGGCGCCTTCGTCGGCACCTTCCTTGCGACGCGGAGGGCGCACTAGTGTCTCCGCTTGTCGTCACATGCCAGCACGGGTTAGGCGATAACATCTACTCGCGCCCGTTCATCCGTGCGGCGAGCGCTCGCGGTCCCGTCTATATGGCGACACCGTGGCCCGAACTGTTCGAAGACTTGCCCGTGCAGTTCGTCCAGCCCTGGACCCGCCTTCGCACGCAGGCCAAGAACGTTGCTCTGCAACAGCCGGAGCGGTGGACGAAGCCGCCCACCTCTGCGCACCAAGTGCGCATCGCCTACAACGGCGAGACGTTCGCGAAGCGTATCTCCGTCCCACGCGCTATCGAAACCATCTTGCCGCTGCGGGGCGCGGACTTCGTGTTTGATCTCCCCAATTGGGGCCGCTCTCCGGTTGGTATTACAAGCGGCAAGCCCGTCGCGGTCATTCGTCCGGTGACGGTGCGCCGGGAGTGGTTCAACTCCGCCCGCAATCCCAAGCCCGAGTACGTCTCCGCGATTGCGGCGAGCTTGATGCACACCCACCACGTCGTCTTGGTGGCCGACACTGAACCCGGAGTGGAGTGGCTAGTGGGCGAATTGCCGCCCCACCACTACGCGTTCTTACACGGCGAACTGAGCATCCGTCCGCTTCTCGCGCTCATTGCGTCGGCGGATGTGATCGTGGGCGGCGTGGGGTGGATTGTGCCCGCGGCGCTCGCGCTTGGTCGCTCAGCATTCATCATTTTAGGCGGGCACGGTGGCCACAACGCCCCGGAGCTTATCACCGACCCGCGCATGGATTTGTCCCAAATCTATTTTGCCCACCCCACGGAGTATTGCCGATGTACAGCCATGACTCACAATTGCAACAAAGAGATTCCCGACCTGATGTCGCAGTGGGAAATGTTCCGCAACCGCCGACGCTTCCGGCCCTCTTCCGGCACCACGCCTCCCGCTTCCTGACTTGGTGGCCTACGCACGGAGTCGGCTACTACCCCGTGAACGCAGGCGTTGCACCGTACGACGCAAAGTATTTCGAGCGCTACGAAGCGATGGCCGACACGGCGATGGGACGCGCGCTCAATTGGGCGCGTTGCGATCTTGTTCGGCGCTATACTAAGGGCGCGGTGGTGGACATCGGAATCGGCGCGGGCACCTTCATCCGGCGGCGCATGGGATTTAGTCTGCTTCCCACCTACGGCTATGACGTGAATCCGGCCGGCATCGCGTGGCTGAAAAAGTACGGGGTCTATCTGAACCCGTACGAATGCGAGAGCGTGGACGCGATCACATGTTGGGACGTGTTGGAGCACATCCCGGACTTCGAGACGTTGGTCAACCGCGTCAAGCACTTCGTGTTCGTCTCCATCCCCATCTTCCGCGACGCTTCGCACGCGCTCACCTCGAAGCATTTCCGGCCCGACGAACATTGTTGGTACTTCACATCATATGGGCTTAAGGCCGTCTTCGACACGTTGGGCTTTGATTGCGTAGAAGAGAACGACAAGGAGAGCCGCCTAGGGCGCGAAGACGTGATGTCGTTCGTGTTCAAGCGCCGCGCGGCTGATGAGCGCTACCACCCCGAATGGACGTTGAGCGACACCCACCACGCGGTCCTTCAGGACATGCGGGCTGCGGCTAAGGCCCCGGCTGTTAACTCGCCTGCCTATTTGAAGGCTCAGTCGGAGTTGACCGCACGCGTGGCGGAGCGTGAGCCGCTGCTCTTGGGCGCGTGCAAAGAGGCCCGCGCTTGCCAACACGTCACTTGCATCTGTGACGTGGACCCGACGGAGCCGGGCCGGTGAAGATTCGCGAAATCACGGTGTCGCAATCGGTTCGCGTGAACCTAGGCGATTACCAAGCAACCGACTTCTTCGTTTCGATGAACGCGGAGTTGGAAGACGGAGACAAGCCGCTAGATGCCGCGGCGAGCCTCCGACGCCGCATCGGCCACGCGCTCACCAACAGTGTGGGCGCGAATTTCAAGGCGCGCGGCAAGACCATTTCCCCGGCGAAAATTGCAAGCACGTACGGCATTGAGAGGACTGAAAAGTGACGGAGTTGATTCTTCACCACCATTTGCACCGGCAGCGGGATTTCAGCGAGCGGACGTTCGGCCCGTACTCGCGCCCCCTGCGTACCGAAGGTGCCATTGACCACATCAAGAAGGAGGTCCGCGAAATCGAGGCCAACCCCGCCGACTTGGAAGAGTGGATCGATTTGGCGATTCTCTCGTTCGAAGGCGCGCTGTCACAGGGCTATTCGCCGGAGGCTATCGCCGCTGCATTAGAGGCGAAGCAAACCAAGAATGAGAACCGCAAGTGGCCCGATTGGCGATCCGTTGAGCCCGGCAAGGCCATTGAGCACGACCGCACCGCGGAAGTGTTGGAGCGGAGTGCGTATCCATGACTGGGACCCGCAACCGTTGGAAGCTCATGTCCACCGCTCGCGCGGAGAAGCCGCCGGAGCAGGGCACGCGCCGCAAGCTGGACGATTACGAGACGCCGCCCGAAGAAGGCGCGCAACTCGCGCTCTACTTCACACCGTCGGGTCGCATCTTGGAGCCCGCTTGTGGGAGTGGCCGTTTGATGCAAGCACTCAAGGAAGCTTTCCCGGGTGTCCGGGTTGATGGCTACGACATCAAAACCGGACACGACTTCACCAAGCGCACGAAGCCGTGGAAAGGCGACATCATCACCAACCCGCCGTACCGCGACGGCTTGGCGGACTTCTTCACCCAACGCGCCCTTGAGCTTGCCGACGGCAAAGTGGCGATGTTGTTGCAGTCCGGTTTCCTTTGGGGCTCCAAGCGCTGCGATGCTCTCCACATGGTGACGCCGCCCGAGCTTATCATTGTCCTGCCCTATCGAATCTATTTCTTCGAAGGGCCGAAGGGCAAGCCGATTAAGTCGCAGTACTTCAACCACGCTTGGTATTGCTGGCCCGATCGCGAGACGCGTGAGCGCGGCGGGTACGACACCGTGACGAAGTGGGCGCCGAAGCAGTACGAACAAATGGACTTCGGCTAATGGCGCTCTCTGTCTCGGAAATCCGGGCGTTGTCAGACGAACGGCTCTTGGGCTGCATTGCCGAAGAGTGCTCTGAAGTTACGAAGGCGGCAATGAAGCATCAACGTTTCGGCGCCCGGCCAACGATGGGCAGCGTCCATTACAACAACGTAAAGGACGTGATGGACGAATTCTGCCAACTCTACTTCTTGATTTCGGAGTATCGGCGCCGCTTCGGTTGGCTCTGACTATCTGCACATCCTCATTCGTTACTTGAAGCGGCGCCTTTTTAAAAAGAAGGTGCCGTTTCTGCTTATGCAGTTTGCAAAACCAAATTGATATTGAGGATATTCCGATATGGCTGATAGTGACAAAAAGACCGTCAAGTTTTTCACCCCGGTCTTCCGGCTCTCCTTCCCCAATCTGTTCGTCGCTCGCAAGAATGAAGACGACCCGGACGCAAAGGCCAAGTTCGGCCTGTCGGCAATCTGGACTCCGGCGAACTTCACCGATCGCGAGAAGGAGCTTTGGCGGGCCATCATGGCCGAACTCAACGCCGTTTCGCTTCGCGACTTCAAGTCGCCGTGGAAGGAGCTTCCCGACAACGTGAAGCGCGGTGTGCGCGACGGTGCGGCGAAGGCGGGCATGGAAGGCTACGGCAAGGGCACGCGCTTTGCAAACCTCACGACGCATTCGCGCCCCGGTGTCATCACCAAGAACAAGGAAGACATCGGGCCGGAGCACGGCAACGCGGATCTGATCTACCCCGGCGCCTTCTGCCGCGCGTCGGTCAACGTCTATTCCTACGGCCTGAAGAAGGGCTCGAAGGGCAAGGGCGTCGCCCTCGGGCTCTTCAACGTCCAGAAGATCAAGGACGGCCCGCGCCTTGATAACCGCATCTCCGCGGCGGACGACTTCGACGAAGAGATTGATGCCGCTTGGCTGGACCAAGACGACAGCGACTTCGACAACGGCGGCGACGAAGACGATTTCGAGTGAGCGCCACTTCCGCGCGGGTTTTCACGGCCCGCGCGGATTTTTCATGCCCACCCCCTTTTCAAGCGCGTCCCCAACGATGGCAACACGATTCTCGTACACCCGACCTGCAACACCGGCCGAAGCGAAAGCGATCCGGGCGAAGCGCGAGCGCGAAGAGAAGAAGCGCCACGTGGGTGAACGCGGTCCGCGTGGCCTGCAAGGTGAGCCCGGACAGGACGGCGAGCGCGGCCCGCAAGGCCCGGCCGGACCGCAAGGCAAGACCGGCCGCGACGGTCCGCGAGGGCCGAAGGGTGAGCGCGGCGAGCAAGGTCCGCGCGGCGTTCCCGGCGAAGACGGTGCGAACGGCAAGCGTGGCCTGCAAGGTCCCCAAGGTCCGAAGGGCGAGCGCGGCGAACACGGCGCACGCGGGCTTCCCGGCAAGGACGGTGCGAAAGGCGCGAGCGGCGCCGACGGCGCGTCCGGCTCTATGATTCTTTCCGGTGATCGCGATCCAAAGAAGGCTGACGGCAAGGACGGAGACCTTTGGATTAACACCAAGTCCGCCGACGTTTTTCAGAAGCGCGGCGGAAGTTGGGGCACTCCGCTTTTGAACATTCGCGGCAGGCCCGGCTTCAGCGGCCCGCGCGGGCCGCAAGGTCCCCAAGGCCCGAAGGGTGATCCCGGAGAAGGTGGAAGCGAGGGCGGTGGAAGCGGTGCGCGCGGCTCGCTTTGGTATGAGGGCCACGGAGCGCCGGGCACGATCGCGGGGCAGCTAGACAACGACCTGTATTTGGATTCGGGCAACGGCGATGTGTACGTGCTGGACTTCGGCGCGTGGGGCCTTGTCGGCAACATCAAGGGGCCGAAGGGCGACGCTGGCAACCAGGGCCCGGCAGGCGCCGACGGTGCACAGGGTCCGAAGGGTGACACGGGCGACGTGGGACCCGCTGGCGCTGACGGTGCGCAAGGCCCGAAGGGTGACACGGGCGACGTAGGACCCGCTGGCGCCGACGGTGCACAAGGCCCGAAGGGTGACACGGGCGACGTAGGACCCGCTGGCGCCGACGGTGCACAAGGCCCGAAGGGTGATACGGGCGACACCGGGCCCGCGGGCGCCGACGGTGCGGATGGGGCGCAAGGTCCACAGGGCATTCAAGGACCGCCCGGAGCGGACGGCGCGCAGGGTCCACAGGGCGAGCAAGGCGTTCAGGGCGAGCCCGGCACCAACGGCACCAACGGTGCGCGCGGCTCTCTTTGGTATGAGGGCGCGGGCGCGCCGGGCACCATCACGGGCCAAGCCGACGGCGACTTATATTTGAACACGTCCAACGGCGACGTATATCAGCGCGCATCGGGCGCATGGTCCGTTGTCGGCAACATCAAAGGACCGGCCGGAGCCAACGGCACGAATGGCACGAATGGCACCAACGGTGCACGCGGCTCTCTTTGGTATGAGGGCGCCGGCGCGCCGGGCACCATCACGGGCCAAGCCGACGGCGACTTATATTTGAACACGTCCAACGGCGACGTGTATCAGCGCGCGTCTGGCGCATGGTCCGTTGTCGGCAATATCAAAGGATCGGCCGGAGCCAACGGTACGAATGGCACCAATGGCACCAATGGCACCAACGGTACGCGCGGCTCTCTTTGGTACGAAGGCGCGGGTGCGCCGGGCACGATCACCGGGCAGGCCGACGGCGACTTGTATTTGAACACATCCAACGGCGACGTGTATCAGCGCGCGTCTGGCGCATGGTCCGTCGTCGGCAATATCAAAGGACCGTCAGGCTCTAGCGGCGTCAGCCCGCCGAGTCCTACCGATTTCAACTATCAAGCCGCTGCGGACGGCGTGAACTTCACGATGGCGTACGGTTCCAGTGTGGGCCTTGCAGTGAAGCGTACCGACACAGGCGTGGCCAGCGCCGAACGTGGAATGTTCCTCGGCAAGAACGTGCCTGCGTCCACGCCGTGGACGGTCACGATGAAGGTGAAGAACGTTACGGCGGCTAACAGCGCGTTTCACCGCGTCGGCTTAGCCCTCCACAATTCGAGCACCGGAGCCTTCATCCTCTTCGGCGTCAACCTGAATAACAACACGCCGAATCTTGTTCTTATGAGGTGGAACAACTTCACGCAGTATAACGAGACCATCTACAATCAACAGATCACGCCAATTGGCCAGCGGCCGGAGTGGTTCCGTTTCAAGTTTGATGGCACGACGTACACCGCTGATGTCTCTGCGGACGAAGCGTCTACTTGGCAAACTATTGGCTCATGGACCGCCGCTTCCAAGTTCACTGCCGATAAAATCGGGCTCGCAATCAACAGTCTTAGCACTTTCACGCAGAATCTCGCGCCGGGTGCGTTGATTGAGTATTACTCCGAATCCACGGGCGCCGCGCCTTCGGTCACTCCGGGCACACAGACTTACGATTCCGGCTCCGGCGCCCTCACCGTTCCCGCTTACAACACGCTTACCGTTGAGCGTTGGGGCGGCGGCGGCGCGGGCGTCAGCGTCGGTGTTTCCGTTCTAACTGGCGGCGATGGTGGTGCGACCAGCACCAATGGTGTAAGCGCGGGCGGCGGCAAGGGCGGAAGCCTAGGTAGCGGCGGTGGTGCCGGAGGCACGGCGGCAGGCGCGAATACCACGAACACGGCAGGCAACACCGGGGGCAACGCAGCCGACGGACACGGCGCGGGCGCGCCGAACGGCGGCGGCAATGTCGCGGCGCCTAGCAGTACCGGTAACGGCGTCGCCGGTAGCACACCGGGTGGCGGCGGCTCCGGCGCGAATGCGTCTACGTCGGCAGGCGCCGGCGGCGGTAGCGGTGGCTACAACAAGGATGTCTATACGTACGGAGCGGCGGGCTCTCCGGCCATCGGCTCCTTGATTTCGTGGGTTGTTGGCGCGGGCGGCGTGGCCCAAACGGTGACTGCCAGTGTGATTGGTGGCGCCGGATCGAACGGACGCGTGAAGTTCACCTGGAGCTAGTGCGATGCTCCACGTTAGCCCCCGCGTCATCCTCCGGAAGATCACCCCGACGATTGTTCGGCCGCGCGCCACAATCGATTTTGAAGGCTTGTCCGCTGCGGACCTGAAGCGAGTCGGGTCGTGGCTCTACTCGCGCCACTCGACGACGCGTCCGCATTGCTTGGCCTACCATGTGCCCGGCAGTGACGAGATCAAGCTGTGGCATCGCGCGTACCCGCGGCTTGGCATCGAAGAGTCACCGCCGCCGGAAGACCTGTTTCAGTGGATCGCCGAAGGCGGATTGGTTGAAGCCCACAACGCAGGCTTTGAACAGAACTTCTGGCAAAACGTGATGGGGCCGCAATACGGTTGGCCGGAGGTGCCGGACGACCAATGGATGTGCTCCGCCGCGAAGTGCGCCGCGCTCGCGCTCCCGCGATCGTTGGAAGGCGCGATCGAAGCGCTAGGGCTTTCCCAGAAGAAGGACCCGCGCGGCGAGAACTTCGTAAAGAAGTACTGCAAGCCCGTCCGGCTCTCCGCCAAGGAGCGCGACGCGTTGGGCGAAGACTACGTGGAGTTCGCCGAAGACATCGAAGGCATCACCACGGGGTGGGAGTACTGCAAACAGGACGTGCGCGCGGAAATGGCCGTATCCGATGCGCTCCCGGACCTTATCCCGGACGAACAGAAGCTTTGGCGCATCACGCAGGAAATGAATCGGCGCGGCGTTCTCATTGATACGGACCTTGCGCGCTCCGCGCTCCGGATGGCCGACAAAGCCAAGCGCAAGATCAACGGGGAGCTAGAGGGCATCACCGGCATCAAGGCCGGATCGCAGCGCGAGGCGTTGAAGAAGTGGCTTGCGCAGCATGAACAGCTTGAGCTTGCCGATACTACCGCGAAGACGCTGGAATGGTGGCTGGACCGGCGGAAGGATTTGAGTCCGCGCGCCCGCCGCGTGCTCACCATCATTAAAGAAGTGAACCGCACCTCCACCAACAAGTTCAAGCGCATGTTGGAGTGCGTGGACGATGACGACCGCGCCCGCGATCTTATGACGTTCTGCGGCGCGGAGCGAACCGGCCGTTACGCAGGCAAGGGAATCCAAGTCCAGAACCTCCCCAAGGGCCGTTTCGCCAAGCACCTGCCAAAGAAGACCGCGCTTGACCTCGCCGTGGAAGACATCAAGTCCGGGGACCTTGAGTGGTGCGAAGCCGTTCACGGCGACATCATGAATCTGATCGCGTCTTGTTTGCGCGGCGCGATCATCGCCCCGAAGGGCCGCAACCTTGTCTCCGCCGACTATGCCGCCATTGAAGCGCGGTGCGTGCTGTGGGAGTCGGGCGCCAACACCGCATTGAATGTCTTCCGCGAAGGCAAAGACATCTACTGCGACATGGCGTCCGGTATCTACGGATACGAAATTTGTAAGGACGAAGACGCCAAGAAGCGCTTCCCCGATGCGCAGATTGCGCGCGTCATCAACTCCATGGGCGCCACGCAACGCGACTTCGGAAAGGTCGCGGTGTTGGGTCTTGGCTATGGGATGGGCTACCTCAAATTCCTGATCACGCTGCGCACCTACAACATCGTGCTCACCCGGGCCGAAGTGCTCGCGATGATGGGCAAGAAGCGCCTTGAGAAGTACGAAGGCATTGTGCGCAAGAAGCTCTTCCCGAAGCCGGACGACTTCGACGACGCGCGCAAGCACAAGCTCGCCGAACGGGAAGCCGCAAGGAATCGCCGGGCGCTTCGCGACGAACGCGAAGACCCCGAAGCCGTGCTCCACGAATTGGCGCTATGCAAGTACACCGTGGACACCTACCGCTCCCGCTACTCCGAAGTGCCGGAGATGTGGAAGGCGCAAGAGGCTGCGGCCGTTGAGGCGATTCAGCACCCGGGCCGCCGCGTCAAATGCGGCGTCGTGACGTGGTTCGTTGAAGGCCGCTTCCTTAAGTGCCTTCTGCCGTCGGGCCGCACGCTCAATTACTGCGATCCGGAACTGAAGCCGACGAAGACTTCGTGGGGCGAAGTCCGGCCGCAAATCCGCTTCATGGGTCGCGATCAGAAGACCAACAAGTGGGTGCGGCAAGCGACCTACGGCGGGAAGCTCACGGAAAACATCACGCAGGCAATCGCGCGGGACATCATGGCATACGCCAAGATCGCGCTGCGGGAGGGCTACGGCCACATCTACGATTTGTTGATTTCGATTCACGACCAAATTCTTTCCGAGTGCGACGACGGCATGGGCGACGTGAAGGCCTTTGAAGCCGTGATGGCCGATCTTCCGCCCGAATACGACGGCTGCCCGATCACTGCGGAAGGCGAACTCTACACGCGGTTCCGGAAGTAGCCATGCACGGGACCTTCGCACAAATCGCGGTAGAGCCATGCCGCATTTGGCTGGACGACCGCGCCGAACTCTTCTGCACGGTGAACCCGGAAGATTACCAATGGGCGTTGCAGTGGCGCTGGCACTTCGTGAAGGACAAGCACGGGCGCAAGTTCTACGCGCGGCGCAACACACGCTTGCCCGGCCGGAAGCAGGTGCACGTGTGGCTTCACAAGGCCATCTTGTCGGAGCGCATGGGAATCATCCCGCCCACCGAGCTTCACACCATCGGCGACCACGGCAACGGGGATTCGCTCTGCAATGAGCGGTGGAATCTGTCGTGGGCCACATCCTCCATGAATCGAAGGACGGCGCGCACATGAAGCCTCGAGTCCACAATATGCGCGCGAACACCGCTCCGGAAGGCGCAATTTACTGCGGCCGTGGCTCGAAGTGGGGCAATCCATTCCGCATCGGGGAGCACGGCACGCGTGCCCAAGTCATCGATCGCTTCCGCGTCGAAGTCCTGCCCAAGCTGGACGTGCGGCCGCTGCGGGGCAAGCACCTTGTTTGCTTCTGTGAGCCGAAACCCTGCCACTGTGATTGGATTCTGCGCAAGGCCAATGAAACGCCCTTTGTGATCGCGGCCACGGGGCACCGCCCGAACAAGCTAGGTGGCTACGGCGAAGACGTGCAGAGGAGGCTCTTCACGATCGCGCGCAACTACCTTGGCCTATCGCTCGCAACGCGCACCATCTCCGGCATGGCTCTAGGCTGGGATCAAGCCTTCGCGGAAGCGTCGTATGACCTTGGAATCCCCTTCACCGCAGCCGTGCCGTTCGATGGGCAGGATCGCATGTGGCTTGATGATTCGCGCACCCACTACCATTGGCTCCTGAAGCGGGCGGCCGAAGTGCGCGTGATTAGCTCCGGCGCCTACGCCCCGGCGAAGATGCAACGGCGCAACGTGTGGATGGTCAACATGGCTGATCGCGTTTGCGCTTTATGGGACGGCTCACCCGGCGGGACCGGCAATTGCGTTGCGCATGCCAACGCCGTGGGCACCCCGATTGATTACGTTTGGTGGGATTTTGCCCGCCCGCACATCGATGGGGTGCGCCCGTGATCGACTACCCCTACGCGGCGGACTTCATCGCGGCGCCTTTCCGCGAGCCGCCGTATCAACACCAAATCGAAGAGTTCGAACGGCACGTGGGCAAAGAAGCTAGAGCGCTCCTCTGGACCATGAGAACTGGTAAGACCAAGATGACGATTGACACCGCGTGCCAACTCTTCGTCAACGGCGGCGACATGGGCAAGATTGACGGCGTGTTGGTGTTCGCGCCCAACGGCGTGCACGCGAATTGGTTGGAGCGCGAGCTACCGAAGCATTGTTGGCCGGGCGTGGAGTGCGAAACCATCGTGTGGCGCTCGCGCGTTGCTGGGGCCAAGGGCGGCAACAGACTGAGCAAGGCCGCCGCGGAAGCGTGGGCATTTGATCAAGAAATGTGGTGGGACAAGCTCAAGACCATCCGCCGAAGCAAGAAGCTGTTTTGGATGTCTGTGAACACGGAGAGCATGACCCGCGACGACGTGCGCCGGGCCGTGCAGCGCTTCCTGAAGTGGCGTTGGTGCTTGGTGGTCTACGACGAATCCGACGACTTCGGCTCGCCCGGCTCCATCCGGACGAAGATGGCCCGCGCCCTCTCGCGTCGGGCCCTGTACAAGCGGGACCTGACCGGCACTCTACTAACCGGGTCACCGCTCGCGGCGTGGTCCCAATTCGAGTTGCTGAAGGAAGGCGCTCTTGGCTACACCAAGTTTAGCGACTTCGATTCGCGGTACGCCGAATACGAGCTTGAGCGCACGCGCAGCGGGCGCCAGTACCCCAAGCTGAAGTGCTTCCGGAATCAAGAAGAGCTACGCGAGAAGATCGCCGCTTACTCCTCCGTCGTCACGCGCGACGACGTTAAGGGCATGCCCGCGCTTGTGCCTACCGTGCTCCCCATCGAACTGTCGGAAGAGCAACGCGCCGTCTACGACGAAGTGCACAAGTCCTACATGGTGCGCATCGGCGATGAGGAAGTGTCGCTAGGCGAGCGCATGCAACGCTTGACCAAACTGCAACAGATTTGTTCCGGCTTCGTGATCGATGAGCAGAAGCAGACGCACATCATCCCCGGCCGCAATCCGCGCTTGGAAGCGCTCTCGCGCGAAGTCTACCTGTGCCCCGGCAAGGTGATCATTTGGTGTCAGTATCAGAAGGACATCGATTTGGTTGAGGCGCAATTGTTACAGGACGGCCACAAGGTCGTTGGCTATCATGGCCGCGTGCCCGATGATGTGAAGCCACTAAACCTCACAGCATTTCGCAAGGAAAAGGGGGTTAAGGCCATCATCGGGCACATTCAATCCGGTGGACGCGGGCTTGATATGTCCGTGGCCCACAAGATCATCAACTATTCGCACACGTTCAAAGCCCGGCTGCGGGCGCAAGCGGAGGAACGGGCAACGAAGATCGGCGGCCACAACATCGAAGTGCAGGACTTCGAGGCGCCCGGGCCTGACAAGTACATTCGCTCGAAGATTTTAGAACGTATCGACATTGCAGAAGCAATCGCAGGAACGGGATTGCGCGATTTTTTAAAGAGCATTGAATTATGAGCCGCGTTTTTGTTGTGCAGCAACCCGCCGTCTTCGATCGCAACTCCAAGAAGTTCGTGCCGAAGTACGACTTGACGCCCGCCGCTGCGCACGGCCGGTTGGTCTATTTGCTGGGGCCGGGCAACATCTTCAAGGACCGCATGGACCAAGCCACACGCCAGATTGCGCGCGTTCTCTCCGACTACACCGAAGCCGATTCCTTGCTCGCCGTCGGCGATCCGGTGGCCATCGCTGCCGCCGTTATGATCGCGGGCAAGCGCACGGGCGGCACTGTGAATCTGTTGAAGTGGGATCGCCTCTCCGCGTCCTATGAGCGCTTCAGCGTCAACAGCAACGTGGCGGCCTAACATGGGCATCGAAGGGGCAGAATACGATAGGATCGCTCTTGAAGCGGCACGTGAGATTGAGGCGCTTAACTGGAGCAATCCTGTCCAGCGGCGGGCTGCGATCCAGTGCGTCATTGTCGAAACGCTGCGCAAGTCGCAGTCTAAGGCAGCAACCGCGTACAAGCTTCGCAGGCTGACGGATCGATGAAGTCCGTCGCGGAAATCGTGATTGCTGCGCTGAAGCGCGGCAAGACGAACGCCGAAGCGCTCGCGGCGGCTAAGAAGGCGCATCCCTACACCACCATGTCGTTGCCCACGGTCAATTGGTACCGGAATCGGCTCCGGGCCGAAGGCGCGAAGGTGCCCTCCGATCGCGAGGCTAAAAGGCGGAAATAGAGCTAAGATTCTATTTCTGATTCCGCTTGACCTGTTTTTAAAAACGTCGTACCCGTTTTGCATATCGCAGACGGACATTTTCATGACCAAGCCATTTAGGGCGGCCGTCCGGCTCACTGGGGCGCGTTTTAGCGTCCAGGTATTGCAAGAGCCGGACGACGCCACAAACCGCGATTATCGACGCGACGGCGGCAAGCCCGCAGCGGACAAGCTCTTGAAGCCGTGCCGCTCCAAGAAGCGGGCTGCGGTCCTCCGGTGGTTCCTACAGCACCCCGAAGGCGTCCGCATCGGAGAAGCCGTGCAGGCCTTGAGTCTCACCCGGTCCGCCGTGTTCTCCTATTGGTACTTCATCCACCGTGAGCACGGCATCGGCTACACGCTCACCAACAACATCATCACCCCGCGCCTTCCGCCCAAGTGCGACGTGGCCGCAGTCTTCGGAGAGGCGTGATGGCCCGTGAATCGTCCTTATGGAATTGGCTCTCCAAGGCCCGCCTAGAGCTTCCTGACCACGTGCACATGGAGCGCGTGGAGAACATGCTAGGCGCCGGATTCCCCGACGTGGACGGCTACTTCGCACCCCACGGCGCCTTCCAACTCGAATTGAAATCGACCAAGCGCCCTGCCCGGCCCACAACGCCTGTCCGGTTCGCCCTCAAGGGCCGCGAAGCCCAAATGGCGTACCTGAAGAAGCGTTGGGGGCTTGGAGCCAACGCGTTCTTCTTCCTCCAAGTCGGTGAGGGCGCGGACCGTACCCTGTACCTCGCACCGGGCGACATAGGCGAGAGCCTGAAGGCCGGAATACTGGAGTCCGCTCTAGCGGTGGAGTGCGTCTTCACAGGCATTTTTAGAAGCCCCTTTTCACGCAAAGATATTTTGAAAGCCATCACGACATGCCGCCGAAACCCCTCTCACAGATGAACGTCGCGGAGCTTATCGAAGCTTACAACCGCCTCGCCAGCATCCGCAACGTGCCGCCGCTGACTGAGTGGAAGGATTCCCGCGTCAAGCTCTTCGAACTCGTTTCGCTCCTCCGCACTGTGCGCCCCGGCGCCGCTCCGGCTCCGGCCGAAGAATCCAAAGCGCCCTTGCAGCGCCGCCCGCGTGGGACGCCCATTCGTTCCGCGATCGTGGAAGCGTTGATGGTGATCACCCACTACGTGGAGCGTGACACCGGCAAGGTAGTCTCGCTCCGCGAAGCCGCGAGCCTCAAGCGCGACCGCAAGACGCTGCTTTCCGTCGGCCTTCCCTACAACGAATGCTTGGAGCGGGTGCGCGAGAAGTACCCGGGATGCAAGACGACATTGGGCGCTCTCCGCGTCGCTGCCCTCCGCGCCCGCGACGGTCTGGACGGATACCAGGTCTATCAACTCCCGCAGAAGCGACCCCACCGCAAAGGGCGCAAGCCCAATGCCCCAATCGAAAAGGACTGACAACATGGAATTTCGAACAGCGAACGAACTCCGCGCGGAGGAAGCAGACCTCAGCGGCGCGAACACGACGGCCGAAGCGTTGAAGGCTACCGCAACCGCAACCGACATGGACCCGCGCGCCACCCTCTTGGTCCTTGTGGACGGCACCATGGAATCGTCGGGCTTGGATGCGCAAGCCCAAGCGGGCGTGCTGATGGCCGCGTGCGCGCTCGCCGTGCGCCGGATCATCGAAGCGGCCGACACGGGAAGCGCCGAACGAAACCGAGTGCTCCGGCACAAGCTCCGCAAGGCCGCCGTGGGCGAGTTCGAGTCCAAGCTCCGCCGCTATTGCAGCCCGTTAACCGGCCGTTAACGATCCTCATTTTTGGAAACGGGAGCCATATTTTAATAATTGACTCCTCTTTTCAGAAACGCCATACTCCTTTTCACAAAGACAGGGAGTACAGCAATGTTCGTCATCCAAGCTCTCAACGGCCTAGTGTGGACCACGGTTTCCAAGCCCCGCGCGAAGAACGTGCAACACGCCCGCCTCTTGGTGCTGGCGAAAGTCTGCCCCGAAGCGAAGCTCCGCTTGGCGCGTCTCATCCCGTGAACGTCCCTGAAGAAGTCATGTTGGAGATGGCCCGCTTCGAGCGGGAATGCGTCCAGCGGATCGCCGCGAAGCTCGCGGCTCGCAACGAAGGCCAAGCCTTCAAAGACATTGAGGAAGACCACGATGAACGACTCGCGGCGTAAGGCGATCAAGGGCGCCATATCCAAGATCGAAGAGGCGAAGAACGCCTTGGAGGAAGCGCAGTCCGAATTGCACACGCTCAAGGACGAAGAACAGGACTATCTCGATAACATGCCGGAGTCGTTCCAGAGCGGCGACAAGGGCACTAGGGCCGAAGACGCGGTGTCCAATCTGGACGCCGCTATCAACTCCTTGGACGAAGCCGTGACCACCATCGAAGACGCCGTATCGGAAGCCGAACAAGCGGTGGAGGGCTGAGCGGTGCCCGTTGTATCGTACGAAGCAAAAGCGAAGCCGGCCCGCACTGCCAAGTCCGGAGTCAATCCGCAGCGGCCGGACCCGACCGCGAGCACGTACCGCGATTTGCAAGCGGCCTATCACTTCTTCAATAAGTTATTGTTCAGCGGCAAGCTCCCCTTCTGCCTTCTCACGCTTCAGCGGCACAAGGGCTCCTTGGGCTACTTCGCGCCGGGCCGCTTCGCCTCGCGCGACGGTAAGCACAGTGCCGACGAAGTGGCGCTCAACCCCTCGCATTTCGCGGAGCGCGGCGACAAAGACACGCTTTCCACGTTAGTGCACGAACAGGCCCACGTGTGGCAAGCGCACTTCGGCACGAACAAGCCAAAAGGCGGCTACCACAACAAGGAGTGGGCCGCGAAGATGAAGGAGCTTGGACTCCACCCCTCCACCACCGGCAAACCGGGCGGCAAGGAGACGGGGCGGCAGTGCTCGCACTACATCGTTGAGGGCGGCCCGTTCGATGTCGCCTGCGACGAATTCTTAGGCAAGACCGGCGCTAGCCTCTACGTCGAAGCGTGGAACGAAGGCGAAGCGGAGCGCAAGAAGCGCGAGAAAAAGAACGCCTCCAAGACCAAGTTCACCTGCTCTGGATGCGACTGCAACGCGTGGGCCAAACCCACCGCGAATCTCACGTGCGGCGACTGCGACGAACCGATGGAGATTGTGTCGTGATCCATTTTTGGTGGGCCTTTTGGGAGGAGCTTGGTGACGCAGTGCTCTGCGAACTCGCCGATTGGTATTGGCGACTCGAATATGAGCGCGTTGTTGCCGCCCTCGATTGCTCCGAACCGATGGAGACTGTGTCGTGATCACGGAGCACCACGACACAATTTGCGGCTCGCCGATAGAAGAAGGCGACACCGTGGAAGACGCCCGCCTTTTGCTGAAGAAAGCAACGGCCGCATGCGTTGCAGTGCCAACCGGCTTCAACGGCGACTGGGATTACATCGCCGTGACGAAGGCGACTCTTCGGCGGCACCTCACGGGGCATCGTCGCAGCCCGTTTATGCGGTCACGTCTTTTGCGGGGACACCTCTACATTGGCAGTGTCCACAGCGAGGAAAGAAGCACCAATGCGGATTGAACTATTGGGGATTCCGGGCAGCCGGGGTGACAAGGACATATTCGTGGGCGAAGCCGGGCGCGCATCGAAGCGCTGGGGAAGCGTGGTCCGTTCGGGTCATGGCAGGTACAGGCTTAAGGATGCCTCCGGAAACGAAGTTGGTCTTTCGATCAAACCCGGCGACCCGCAAAGTTTACACGGGCTTGTCGGCTATGCGATTGGCACGGACCGCTTGCGCGATCCCGACGTGTTGGCGCGTGAAGCGCGTGAGCGCCGACTCAAAGTCCGCGAAGCATTCGCCCAAGCGGAGCGCGAAGAACAACAGACTATGGAGCTTCGCGCCGCTCGCGTCGTGACGGGCTTCAAGCAATACCAAAAGCAGGTGCGCGCCGGTAGCTGCGTGGACCAATCGGACATCACCCTTCAGCGCATGGTCGTGGACGCGATGCGTTGGGCGCAAAACATCTAGGAGGGGACTATGCGTATTGGACTATCTTCTATCGGCGCGCTTGCCGCAATCGCTGCCATGCTTGGTACCGGCCCCGCTCACGAAATCGTCGCGCGCTCGCGCCCGGAGCCGAAGAAGCGGCGCATGGGAAAGAGCCCGGCCCTTGGCGCTCCGTATGGGAATCGAGAGGAGCGCCGCGCAGTCCGGGCCAGCAAGAAGCATCGCTTAAAGGGGCTCCGGCCATGACGGACAAAACATCGGCCGGTAAACACCGTTTGCCCGACGGCCGCGAGCGCATGAAGGCTCATGACGTTCGTCACCTCTGCCTCTGTGGTATCTGCGGCGGGATCGCTGATCAGCGTACATCAATCAGCTACAACAAAGCTTTCCGGTATTCGCACATTCCAAGCGCACGCAAGGAGCCGGATGTGTTTTGGCATCCGGCTTGTTGCTACGCCGAATTCGGCAAGAAATTCGTTCTTGATATGCCCGTGTCAGAACAAGAGAAGTTCCGGATTTGCGACGCCCCTATGGATGTCATCCGCGAACTGATCGAAATGATTGAGCAGGGGGACTGACCGTGACCGTATCGAACGTCACCCGGCTCCGTAAGATCGCAGCGCCCCCTCCGCCCGCTCCCGTCGCCCGCTCTGCCGGTTGGCGCCGCAAGATCGCCCGCCAGCGCTTCGCGGCATATGCCGTCGCCGGGGTCGCGTTAGTGCTCACCGGCCTTTCGCTCTCCCACCTCGCGGCGGGCGTGCAGATGCTTTCGCAGGGCACGACGTGGCACGCATGGGCGATGGCCGTCGGCATCGATCTTGGATTCATCGGACTCGAGTTGGCGCAACTGTGTGTCACCACCGCCGAACTTCGCCGCCACGTGTCCCGGTTCGCGGACCCAGCGGTGAAGGGCACGCTGATCGTGTCAGCGGCAATGAACGCCTACGCCTTCGCGATCCATGCGCCTAGCTGGCCCTTCATTGCAGCGGCTTGCCTCCTAGGCGTCTCCATCCCCGCGCTGATCTACGTTCTAACGCGGGTGTCCGTCGCTATGTGGATTGATTGCCAGAAGTGAGTATTGCCAATGCTAGATGCCAACATTGATTTGTCCGGGGTGCCGTTCGAAGAGCGGAGCTTCGGAGTCAAGGAAGCCATTGCCATCCTATCCGTTTCAGAGTCGTTCTACTTCGAACTGATCGCGGCGGGTGAGATCGAAACCTATAAGTCGGGGCGCTCGCGCAAGATCACCGGCCGCGCGATCAACGCCTACCGTGCGAAGTGCAAGGAGGCTGCGTAATATGACACTCAGCGTTACACGAACGCCCAACGGTTGGGCATGGTGGGTTTCGTTTGACGACGGCGCCCGCTACACCGGCCTTTCGCCAAGCTTGCCGAACGCTTGGCAAGAAATTTGGCAACTCAAACTCGTGCACCTTAGCCATGCCCATTAAACACGTACATAAGAGGCTCGTAGATCAGGACGAATTCGTGGGCAACCTGTCGCAAGTCGGCTTGGCGCAGCGGCTCAACATGGCCGCGTCCACCATCCGGCGGCACGGCGAGCTTGTCATGGGATTCAGGACGGAAGGCGGCAACGTATGGCGCGAGACGTGGAAGCGCTCTCGGATGTCTAACGGTTGGCTTAGCTATGAGCGCGTGCGCGTCGAAGGGCACCCCAGCCAACGGACGCCGCGCCCGCACCAAGTTATCTTCAAGGCCGCGATGCTCCGGGGCAAGCCCAAGTTGATCTTCGTCGCCGTCCTTGACCAAACGGGCCGCGAGATGAGCGACGAAGAGTTGGCGTGGGTTGCCGACGGGGACCACGAAGCGCTAGAGTTGGGGACATGACCATCACCGACGCACAACGGACTTGGTATGGCAACTTGCTCATGCCCGAGGTCGGCCGCGACAACAGCGAAGCGGAGCGTCGCTTCGCTGCCTACCTAGCCGGAATGTCGTGGCACGAGTATCTGAAGAAGAGAGCTGACGGCTTGGTGGCTGCTAAGCCCAAGCGCGTGGCTGTGTTGCTGACATATAAACCGGAGAACACCCTATGACCTTGCGAGAGATCATTGACGGCTGGAAAGCGGAAGGCCGAATTTCTGCTGATGACCACCGTACGGCGGTCGCATGTCTCGACAATCCAGACATCACCAAAGCCGACTTTACCTCAATTGAAGCGCGCGTGATGCTCCGTCGCCTCGCCGACTTGGAGCGCGCCTTGCGCTTCTATGCGGACTCGAAGCGCTATAGCGGCCCCAACCAACGCATCAAGGGCGAGCCCGACGAATACCAGCCGAAGGACGCGCCGTACCTTTGGGACGTGACGCGCGACGGCGGCAAGATCGCTCGCGACGCGCTGGACGAAGTGAGCATTGACACGGTGGTGAGCCCCACCGGCCGGGCGCGACAATCTAAGTACGGCCATGCCTCTTGGACAGATTTGCGGCGCACCGCATTGGAGTGGGAAGCTGACGCGCTGAAGCACGGCAAGTGAGCCCTGTTTCCATAGACACCAAGCGATGGGAGCGCGAGCACGGCAAGAAGCCCTCCGGCCGCCGCTACTGGCGATTCCGGATCGTGTCAACCCGCATAACTGTGCGGGACTATGAGTTCGTAACGGGCGCCGCCGTGACATTCCCGGCGGCGTGCAAAATTGCTATAGAAAAGGCGCGGCTTCGCCGCTCCGATCAAGTCGTGTTGCTGCCGTGAGGTCCGGAATGTCACCGCTGGCGAAAGTCCCCCGGTGTGACCACTGCGAAGAGGAGTTCTCACCGGGACTGCTACAAATTCTCTCGCCCCCACTCGGCCACGGCGAGAGAATTTGCGGTCGGTGTATTGAGGTTATGCTCTGGCGGGAGGTTGGAAAACTCTCACTCCGAGAAAAACTGATGACCGAAGACGCACTTGTGGGAGAGAACCATGACTCAGTGGACGATTGAAATGATGGTGTACCGTCCACGCGGCCAGCATCGCGTTCTTAGCGCTGGAAAGCGGATCAGCGCGGACGGTGGTAAGACGTGGCTCGAAGAGGGGCAGGTACACGCCAGCTTTGGAGATTCGTTTTCGAGCGTGACGCGCGAAGTGGACGCTAAGGAGTACCATTCGCGCATCGCCAACCCGCGCGAGGTGACTATGGTCTTTCCACCCGGGCAGAGCGTCGGCCTGACACCGGATTAGCGGCCGCCTAAGGCGCGCTGTTGGTAGCTCATCGAACCGTCACCCAACGCGCGTTGCTGATAGCTCCGCCGTTCCGTCGGCACCCACTTCGAAGTCGTCACCGTCTCGCCAAAAGCGTTGCGCCCGGTGGTCATGCTGTAAACGCCAGCGGATGAAGTTGTGGTGGTCGTGGTGCTCCCCGAAGAATCGGTGCGGGATGTAGTGACCATCTCGCCCGCGTGAGCCGCTGAGCCGGTGAAAAGAAGAGCAATTGAAATCAGAATCGAAGTACGCATTTTGCATTCCTATTACTACGTCAGATTGTACAAATGTTATACACTCGCGCGCCTAACAGGTGTTAATCGGAATGCTTAAAACACGAAGATTTCGCCCGGACCGGCGTGTGGCATTCGGTCACGCCCGGAGCGCCACGACGTTCGATTCCCCTTCGACGTAGCGGCCCCATGCTTCCATTAGCTCGCGCCGCTTCTTCAGCGCGGTACCGCGCCGGTAGGCTTGCTCCACTTCGTCGCCCACCTTGTGCGCTAGAGCCATCTCCGCGATTTCGCGCGGGAAGTGCGTTTCGTCTCCCGCCCAATCGCGGAAGCTGGACCGGCACCCGTGCGTGGTCATCGCCGGGTAGACATCCTTGAGCGCGTGGAGCACGGCATTCATACCCAAGGGCTTCTTGTGGTCCTTCGACCATTGCCCGGCGAACACGTACGCGTCCGGCGCCAAGCCCTTCGGCATCACCGCGTGCAAGATCGCAATGGCACGAGCGCACAGCGGCACTTCGTGCTCCTTGCCCTCCGGGTGGTCTTCCGTCTTCATACGCTCCGCTGGGATGGTCCAAAGCTCCTTCTCGAAATTAATTTCGCGGGCGCGCATGAAGCGGGCTTCGCCGGTCCGCACGGCCGTTAGAATGATGAATTCGGCCGCCCGGTTCACGTGCGTGTCTGCTCCGTCGTGGTTGGCGTGGAGCTTCTTGACGATGCCCGGCACGTCCGCGTAGGGGGCCGCCTTGTGGTGCCGCTTCGAGCGCGGGCCCTTCGGCAGAAGGTCCTTCAGGTTGCCCCGCCACAGCGCCGGGTTGTCGCCGGAGCGGAGACCCTTCGCTTTCGCGGCCGACAAGACGCGCTCAATCCGGCTCCGCGTCTCTCGCGCCGTACGATTGATCTTCAGCCACATCGGGGAGAGGATCGCCAACACGTCGTTGGCCGCGATGTCCGAGAGCGCCATAGACCGGATGGGCTTGCACCGCTCCTCCAAGTCCCGCTTCCAATCGGCGAGCGTGCTCTTGCCTTTGAAGCCCGCCTTGATCGATTCCAAGTAGGCGTCCGCGAACTCGCCGAAGGTGGTTCCCGCGAACGCTTCGGCTTTCTTCTCCGTCGCCGGGTCCCGCCCCTCGCTGATAGCGTTGCGATACCCCTCAGCCTTCTTGCGGGCGTCTGCCAGCGTCACGCCGCCCTTCTTGGCGGCGGAGCCTAGGCCAAGCTCCCGACGCTTCCCGGTGCCCCGCTCCTTGTACATGAACAGCCACGATCGGGCGCCGCCGTCACCGATGACTAGGTACAGGCCGCCGCCGTCGCCGTGTTTCCCAGGCGTGGAGAGGGATTCCGCTTGCTTCACGGAGAGCTTGTTGAACTGTCTGCGGGCCATTTCCTTCCCCACCTTTTTCCCCACCTTTGGCGCCGGTTGAGGGCGTAGACGGGCCTCGCGCCGTGGTGTACGACGGAGTTAGTAGCGTGGAAATTCGTTAATTTCAACAAGAGCTTGGCGCCAGTTCGCGGACTTCGGCGGAGTGCTGCGGAAATGCACCGCAGCCGGGGTGATGCCAGTCGCGCCTTACTTTTTTCTGCGGCAAACCTGGATAGTCAGCTCGTCTCGATCGGGCGATTTGATCGCGTGGCTCGATCAGGTGACTTGATCAGGTGACTTGATCAGGTGACTTGATCAGGTGACTTGCCGGGCAACGTCGCCGACGTCGAATGGACGGTCATTTCCAAGCGACGTGGCAGTGAGGACCGTGGCTGTGAAGCAGGGCGGCCAAGCCTGAGAACGCACACACTCGCATGCAATCATCCGGCTAGCGCTGGGAAGCCAAGACGGCCGCCCCGCTATTCCTGCCAAGGTCAGGGAGAAGCAGGTTCTCTTCGGGTGGCGCTGGTGAATCCGCCGGCCATTGCGGGTAGACAAGCGCACTCCCTGTAGTTGCGCTTGTATTTACATACACGTCAAGACGTTAACGCGCGTTAAAGCGGACCATTCAAATCGCGCGCGACACAACCAACGATGCGCGGCAAGTTGCCGCATACGCGGAACAGGCGAATTACCGGCTCGCTGATCAAGCTGCGCCGGGCCGCGCTACACCTGCCAGCCACTCGCGCCCTTCCGAATAAAGCTTCTCGACCTCGGCGCCGGTCAGGCCGGGCATGTCGCGCTTGACCTTGTAGCCGATCAACTCCTGCATGTAGCCGAGGTGGCAGTAGCCTTCGGGAAGCGCAGCCAAACGCGCCGCGTCGAGCCGGAGGACCGCGGCGGGATCGACCGGATCGAGCCGGTCCTTTTCATAGATCGGCTGGCGGCGAACGATGCCCCATTTGCCCTGCCGCTTCTCCAGGAAGTCGTAGAAGCGCCCGGTGCAGACCACGTCGCAGACGACATCGTGGACCGGCGCCCGCTGCGAGATCGTCATCTTGGTCTGCGCGATGGCGCGCTCGCCGGCGAGATCGATGCTGGTGCCACCGAGGAAGTGCAGGATGCGCACGCCCTTGGCAAAGCCTTCGCGGCTCACCCGGATGAAGTCCGCAGCCGGCCCCTGAAACCAGGTCGCCGACATCCACCCCTCCGCGTGCCAGACGGTCGCAAAGCGCTCCCAGTCGCCGGCGTCGCGCCAGACCACCCAGTTCTCGAGAAGGTCGCGGATGGCGAGACGATCGAGCAGCGACTGATCGAGCATGGGCTAATTCTCCGGACAGACGCGGCCGCCTCGCGACCGTTTCCATCACCTATGGAGGACGAATTCCGCGGGCCGTCAAGCGCGCCGGCCGAACAACAAAAATCCGGCGCACCCCTTGTCGGCGCGCCGGATCGGTTCGTCATTACTTTCTATGTCTTACGCCGCGGGCGCCTTCGTCAGGCCGCCGGCGCTTTGGGCGTGCGGTTGCGCGAGTTGCGCTGGAAGAACAGCGCCTGGCTCGCCACCGCCGAGACCATCGCGGGCTGGAACGGCTTTGAGATCAGGAACGCCGGCTCCGGCCGCTCGCCGGTGAGGAAGCGCTCCGGGTAAGCGGTGATGAACACCACCGGCACCTCGAAGCTGCGCAAGAGTTCGTTGACCGCATCGAGGCCCGAGGAGCCGTCGGCAAGCTGGATGTCGGCGAGGATCAGGCCGGGCCGCTTGTTCTTGGCGAGCGCGACCGCATCCGCATGGGTGCGGGCGACGCCGACAACGTTGTGACCGAGATTCTTCACGAGGCTCTCGAGGTCCATGGCGATGAAGGTCTCGTCCTCGATGATCAGCACATCGGTCGCAATCTCGGCCGCCATCTCGCGGCCTGCAGCGTCCGCGAGCCTGCGCGTCTCGCCGACGTCGGTGCCGAGGATGAAGGCGACTTCCTCCTCCGAAAATCCCTCGAGCGACAGCAGCAGGAAAGCCTGGCGCGGCAGCGGCGTGATGTTCGACAGCCGCCGCTCCGGCGGCATCGGCAGCGTCGTCACCTCGGCATCATCGTTGAGCGAGACCGAATTCCAGATCTGGGTGAACAGCCGAAACAGGCCGGCGCGCGCTCCGTGGCTCTCGTCGAGCACCGCCGGATCCCCGAGCATGGCTTCCAACATGGCTGCGACATAGGCGTCGCCGGACGGCTGGCTGCCCGTCAGGGCACGCGCGTACCGGCGCAACAACGGCAAGTGTTCAGCAACAAGCTGTGAACGGGACATCCCCACTCCATTCGTCTTCGGGCCAGATATCGGCCAGGGGCGGCCCTGGTTCCCCTGCTGGCGTGACTACGCTTCAACCACAGAAAAGTTCCGGAACGGCTGGAACTTTTTGTGCAACTTCGCATTAGGCCTAACTAGGGAACGGCTCCCGGTTGAGAAAATTTCTCGATTTGACAGTGACTTAACTCGGGGAAACGTGGAACAGGTCATGAAAGATCTCAAATCTCAAGCCAGCAGAAACACGACCCCCGGCAAGGGAGGGCTGACACCGGAGATCCAATCCCGGATCGGCCATCAATTGCGCGCCATGTACGACGACGTCGTGCGGCAGGGGGTCCCCGAGCGGTTCGCCGAGCTTATCAAGAAGCTTGATGCGCCGGGAGGGACACCCCAAGATCAAACCAATGGGGGAACCAACGACAACAATGGGAGGGACTAATGCCTCTCACGGAATCCCTGCGCGACGACATCCTGGCGGCAGTCCCGAGCCTGCGCGCGTTCGCCATCTCACTGAGCGGCAATGCCGACCGTGCCGACGATCTGGTCCAGGAGACGTTGTTGCGCGCACTCGCCAACATCGACTCGTTCCAGCCCGGCTCGAACCTGCCGGCCTGGCTGTTCACCATCCTGCGCAACCTGTTCCGCTCCGACTATCGCAAGCGGCGGCGGGAGGTGGAGGATGCTGAAGGCAACTATGCCAAGACGCTGAAGACCCAGCCGTCGCAGAATGCGCATCTCGAGTTCGAAGAGTTTCGCGCGGCGCTCGACAAGCTACCGCAGGACCAGCGTGAAGCGCTGATCCTCGTCGGTGCGTCCGGCTTCTCCTATGAGGACGCGGCGTCGATCTGCGGCTGCGCGGTGGGCACGATCAAGAGCCGCGTCAACCGCGCGCGCTCGAAGCTCGCAGCACTGCTGTATGTCGACGGCGCCGAAGATTTCGGCCCCGACGAGACCGTGCGCGCCGTGATCGGCGGCAGCGGCGGCTGACGGACAGCTTCGGTCGGAATGATGAACGAGGGGAAGGCGGCCATTTCAATGGCCGCCTTCGCATGCGTGATTTAATGCGCGTGTGCTCTCCCTTCTCCCCTTGTGGGAGAAGGTAAGCGAAGATCGCGTCGGCTTCAGCGCGCGGGCCTTACCGGCGCCGAGAATTTTTCCGTGCGGTCGCGCTCGGTCATGTCGACGACGGTCTCCATCGGTGCGGTCAGCTCGTAGACGTAGGATGCATCGGTGAAGTAGCGCTTGGCGGTGCCGCCGAGCGCTTCGGGCGCGACGCGGTCGAGCAGGATGAGGCCGAAATCGGAATCGGCGCGCCGCGTCGCCTCGCTGGTGTTGAACTCCTCCCAGCGGAAATGGAAGACCGTGTCGGGCTCCTCGCCCGTCACCGTCCAGTTCGCGGTGATGTGCGGATGCTTGCCGACCAGCGACAGGCCCTCGTCGGAATGCGAGGCGAGCTCGAAGAACAGCAGCGACAGGCTCTGCGCGGCGCGCGCGCTGACCGCGATGTCGGGCCCGCTGATGGCGATGCGGTCAGCATGCGGAATGGCGCGCGCCTCGAACAGGCCCTTCAGCTTCACGCCCTGCCACTGGCTTTCGCTGAGCAGCGAAACGACGTTGGACATCGCGTGGATACGCCCGATCAACAATTCACGTGCGACGTCGATGTCGGAGCCGTGGCGCAGCGTTCGCGTCACGATCGACTGGATCACTGCCAGAATGTTCTTCACGCGATGATTCAGCTCGTCGATGACCGCCGTCAGCCGGCGCTCGAATCCGATCCGCACCTGGATTTCGCGGCTGAGCCTCAAGTTGTTGTAGGCGACATAGCCGAACAGGCCGCACACCATCGCCGTGATGGCGAAGCCGATCGCCGCGACGATGACAGCGGTCTGCTCGGCGCGCCGCGCCGAGTTGGTCTTGGCGAAGTAGCTGAGCTGCCAGTCGCGGCCGCCGAAGCTGACCGTGCGCGTCGAGGAGGGCTGTGGACCATCCTGCGAGATGGTCCGCGCGCTGACGACGCCCTGATCGTTGGCGATCAGCTCGCCGCCGGTCGCGCGCGGATCGCGCAATGCGACCGAGAACAGCGACATGTCGTCATTGGTCAGCATCAGCGAGGCGAGCTCGTAGGAAAACGTGATGAACCCGGCAGGCTCCGTCTCGCCTTCCGGAATGACCGGCGCGGCCACGATGATGCCGATGGGTCCGTTCGGACGGAGCAGCGGCACCGGATCGGAGGCGACCGACTTCCTCTCGGCCATGGCGCGCGCCAGCATCGCGCCGCGCACGCCGTCCTGATCGAAGCTGCGACCGGGCAGCACCTTGGTCTCCTCGCTGCGCGGCTCGAGATCCATCAGCACGTTGATCGGCTGGGTGATCTTCGTGGTGTCGAGCAGCGTGTCGTCGTAGTTGCGGATGTGCGGATTGGGAAAGCCGGCAGAGCTGAGCGCCGCCTGCGCCGCGCTCAGCTCCGTCGGCTTGAGACGGGCGATCCAGGAGGCGACCACGAAGTCGGTCTTGAAGGCATAAATGGCCGAGCGCAGCGGCTCCAGCATGTTCGGCTTGATCACGGCGGGCGTGCGGAACAGACCGGAGGCGACGCGCGCCAGAAGCTCGCGCTCGGTCAGGCGGTCCTGCACCAGGCTCGCATGAACGTCGATCGCGCGAGCCAGCGCGATGCGATCGATCGCCAGCTCCTGATCGTGGACGCGATAGGCCGCGAGCCCGGAGAGCAGTATCCCGAGCAGCGCGATAAAACCGATGATAAATCCCAGCCGAACCACTCGTTTACTCAGAAGGTGAGAGGCTGGCGAATAACACGGAGCATCTGAACGCCGCTCGAACGGCCAGTTGCCGAAAGAGAGTGAAACCCCACGGAAGGCGATAATGAAGGAGGAGCCATCGTGACGCAACTTGGGTTGACCGGAATGCTTAATCCGCCAGCCGAGGCATCAGCGCTCCGGGCACCCGAAGTAAGTTAATCATCGTGGCGAACATTGGTTCCGCAGGGACATATTTTGCCGCAGATATTAACGGGCAGACACTAACAGTCGTGTCAGACTTGGCTAATGTCGCCAGGCACCGGACCTGCCCTTCGACCCGTCCTCGTCAGCCCGCCCCTTTCAACCCGCCCTTTTTAACCCGCCTTTGGCCTCGATGAAGCCTATGATGCGGTCGAGTCCCTCGCTCTTCTTCAGGTTGGTCATGACGAAGGGGCGCTCGCCCCGCATCCGCTTCGCATCAAGCTGCATCTTCTCCAGCGAGGCGCCGACATGCGGTGCGAGGTCGATCTTGTTGATAACCAGGAGGTCGGAGCGTGTGATGCCCGGTCCGCCCTTCGACGGGATCTTGTCGCCCGCCGCGACGTCGATGACATAGATGGTGATGTCGGCGAGCTCCGGGGAAAAAGTAGCAGCGAGATTGTCGCCGCCGGACTCGATCAGCACCAGATCGAGTCCTGGAAACTTTGCGCGCATATCGGCAATCGCCGCCAGATTCATCGAGGCATCCTCGCGGATCGCGGTATGCGGGCAGCCGCCGGTCTCGACGCCGGCGATGCGGTCCGGCGTCAGCGAGCCCGAGCGCACCAGGTATTCCGCGTCCCACTTGGTGTAGATGTCGTTGGTGATCGCCGCGATGTCATAGCGCTCGCGCATGGACTTGCAGAGCAGATCCATCAGCGCGGTCTTGCCCGATCCGACGGGACCGCCGACACCGACACGCAGGGGGCCGTGAGACGTAGCCATTGAGTCTTTCCTATTGTCGTCCTGGCGAAAGCCAGGACCCATTACCACCGAACTCTGTTGCCGCGGCAAACTGGGGCCACAGCCGCGCATAACCACGAGCATTTGTGGTTATGGGTCCTGGCTTTCGCCAGGACGACGGCGGAGTGCGCTGCCCCATCCTCACGATCTAAACAGCCGCGTATATTGTGTCTCGTGCCGCAGGCTTGCGAGATCGGCGCGGAACGTCGCGCTGCCAAGATCGTCAAGGGTCGCGCTCAACGCGCGGGCGGCGGTTGCGGCCACGGCGCCCTCCAGGGCGGCGAGCACACGCTGGCTGTCGGTCTGGCCGAGCGGGATCAGCCGGCTCGCCGCCGAAATCCAGTTCGAGACCAGCGCGTGCAGGAAGGCATGCAGCGTCGGCTCCAGCCGGACGCCATGGGCGCTAGCGACCACGCCGACCGCGACGGGATAGACCAGCGGCCCCGCGCAGGCCGCGACCGTCGCATCCAGCCCGTCCGCATTCCAGGCCGCGCGCGCGATGTCGATGAAGGCGCGGCCCTGCGACGTGGTCTCGAGCTGTCGCTCGCGCGAGGGCACGAAGGCGGCCGCAAGCTCCGCGGTGTCACGCAAGCGAGCCTCATCGCCCGCCTCCGCCGCGCGAAACGCCTGCACCAGGAGAATCGCATCGCAAAAGCCTGCGCCATCTCCGAGCATCGCGTCGAGCCAGTTCGCGAGCGTCGCCGTGTCGATGATGTCGCCCGCCTCCACCGCCCATTCGATGCCGCTGGAGTAGGAGAAACCGCCGACGGGAAACGCCGGCGACAACCACGTCATCAGCCGGTAGAGCGCCGCCGCCTCGCGTTCGGTCAGGTGGCCGGCACCAGCCGGCTCATTTGTGGTCGTGAGCATGGCCGTGGCCGTGGTGATGGTCGGGATGGTCGCAATGCTCGTCGTGGTGATGATGGTGACCGTGGTCATGGTGGTCATGCGCAGCATGATCATGGTGGTCATGGTCATGACCGTGATGATCATGGTGATGGTGGCCATGATCATGGCGGTGATGCCCGTGATCATGATGCGCATGGTCATCATGCGCATGGTCATGATGCGCATGATCGTCAGCATGCGCATGAGCGGCATCAGCATAGGCACCACCTTCGGGATCGAAGGGAGCCTCGATCTCGATCACCCGCGCACCCAGCCCCTTCACCATGGCCTCGATCACATGATCCTTTCGGATACGCAGGCTCTTGGCCATGATCTGCGTCGGCAGGTGCCGGTTGCCGAGATGCCAGGCGACGCGGACGAGATGGAGCGGATCGCGGCCGCGGATCTCGAGCAGCGGCTCGGGAGCCGCGACCACCTCGACCAGCCGGCCGTCCTCCAACACCAGCGCATCGCCGCCGCGCAGCGCGACCGCGTTTTCAAGGTCGAGCAGGAATTCGAGCCCGCGCGTGCCGGTCATCGCCATGCGGCGGCGATGCCGATCGTCGAAGTCGAGCACGACCGTATCCGCCGCTGCTTCCGTGAAGCGGTGCTGTCCCCTGACCTGCGTCGCCCGGATCATGCGCTCTATCCTGTTACCTGGTCTCGACCTTTTCCGGCGTGATCACATCGACCTTCGGCGGCGCCGCAAAACACTTCACCGCAACGCGGCCGAACGTCTTCACGTGCTCCATGGCACGATGCGGTACCAGCGCTTCGGCATTTTCCCACTGCTCGACGAACACCATCTTGGTGTGATCGGTGACGCTCTCGTGCAGATCATAGGCGATATTGCCGGGTTCCTTGCGCGTCTCCTTGATGCAGGCGGTGGCCGCTGCAATGAACTCGGCGCGCGTTTCGGGCTTGATGGTCAAGGTGGCAACGACGTAGATCACGAAAAATCCTCCCGGCTTTTCTTTAAGGCTTCAAGATACCGGGCGCGACATTAGACCAAGCGCGACGAGACGCAAAACCGGAAAATCCGCCTTCGGACAGGCGCCGAGGGCGCAACGTTCGACGGTAATTTCAGTACATGAAATACCGCTGCGCCATCGGCAGCACCTCGGCCGGCGCGCAGGTCAGAAGCTCGCCGTCGGCGCGCACCTCGTAGGTCTCCGGATCGACCTCGATGTCAGGCGTGGCGTCGTTGTGGATCATGCTCTTCTTGGAGATCTTGCCGCGGGTGTTCTGGACCGCATAGAGCTTCTTGTCGATGCCGAGCTTTCGCGCGAGGCCGCCGGTGACCGCGGCCTTCGAGGTGAAGACGACGGAGGATGCCGTGCGCGCCTTGCCGAAGGCGCCGAACATCGGCTGATAATGCACCGGCTGCGGCGTCGGGATCGAGGCATTGGGATCGCCCATGGGAGCGGCGACGATCGTGCCGCCCTTGACGATGCAGTCCGGCTTGACGCCGAAGAACGCCGGCGACCACAGCACGAGATCGGCGAGCTTGCCCTTTTCGACCGAGCCGATCAGCTTTGACACGCCATGGGCGATCGCGGGGTTGATCGTGTACTTGGCGATGTAGCGCTTGACGCGGAAGTTGTCGTTATCCTTGCCCTTGTCCTGTGGCAGTGACCCGCGCTGCTTCTTCATCTTGTCGGCGGTCTGCCAGGTGCGGATGATGACCTCGCCGAGCCGGCCCATGGCCTGCGAGTCCGAGGACATCATCGAGAGCGCGCCGAGGTCGTGCAGGATGTCTTCAGCCGCGATCGTCTCCTTGCGGATCCGGCTCTCGGCAAACGCGAGGTCTTCCGCGATCGAGGGATCGAGATGGTGGCACACCATCAGCATGTCCAGATGCTCGTCGATGGTGTTGCGCGTGAAGGGACGCGTCGGGTTGGTCGAGGACGGCAGCACGTTCTTCAGGCCCGCGACCTTGATGATGTCAGGCGCGTGACCGCCACCGGCACCTTCGGTGTGGAAGGCGTGGATGGTGCGGCCCTTGAAGGCCTTGATCGTATCTTCGACGAAGCCCGACTCGTTCAGCGTGTCGGAATGCAGCATGACCTGGACGTCGTAGTCGTCGGCAACCGACAGGCAGTTGTCGATCGCCGCCGGCGTCGTGCCCCAATCCTCGTGCAGCTTCAGCGCACAGGCGCCGCCCTTGATCATCTCGACCAGCGCGGCGGGCCGCGAGGCATTACCTTTGCCGGAGATTCCGAGATTGACCGGAAATGCGTCGAACGACTGGATCATCCGCGCGATGTGCCACGGCCCCGGCGTGCAGGTGGTGGCGAACGTGCCGTGCGACGGGCCGGTGCCGCCGCCCAGCATCGAGGTGACGCCCGACATCAGCGCGTGCTCGATCTGCTGCGGGCAAATGAAATGGATGTGGCTGTCGAAGCCGCCGGCCGTGAGGATTTTTCCTTCGCCCGCGATCACGTCGGTGCCGGGGCCGATGATGATGGTAACGCCGGGCTGGATATCCGGGTTACCCGCCTTGCCGATCGCGGAGATCATGCCGTCCTTGATCGCGACGTCGGCCTTGACGATGCCCCAGTGGTCGACGATCAGCGCGTTGGTGATGACCGTGTCGGCGGCGCCCTGCTTGTTGGTCACCTGCGACTGCCCCATGCCGTCGCGGATCACCTTGCCGCCACCGAACTTCACCTCCTCGCCATAGGTGGTGAAATCCTTCTCGACCTCGATGATGAGGTCGGTGTCGGCCAGCCGCACCTTGTCGCCGGTGGTCGGGCCGAACATGTCGGCATAGACGGAACGTTTCATCTTGACGGACATCACAAGCCCCGTTTGCGTTTGAATGTTTGGCCGGTCACAGCGAGGCCCTCGCTGCTTTCACGGCATCATCGAATTTCGTATCGAGCCATGGATTGCCGCCGCGGCAGCCGGCGACCACTCGCTCGGCCCAGCCCGTGTAATCGACGAGATCGTCGCGTTCCTCGGGGTTCGGCTCGGCATGAATGCGCGCGCCGATATTGCTGATCTTGTCGGCGATCTTGATCAGCTTTGCGTCGGCGGATTTTTTGGGCGCATCGATCACCTGGCGGCGCCGCCGCTCGGCCTTCGGCAGGCGCATGTCGTCCGTGCACTCGACGACGAGAGAGGCAACGCGGTCGGAAAATTTCGCAGCCAGCTCCTCGCGCGTGGTGTCGGTATCCTCGATGGTGTCGTGCAGCCAGCCGGCGGCGACGAGCTCGGCATCCGCACCACCGGTCGCGGTGGCAAGCAGGTTCGCGACCTCGGCGAGGTGATTGACGTAGGGTTCGCTGCCACGTCCCTTGCGCGCCATCCCGTTGTGGCGACGGGCAGCGAGCTCGGCGGCTTCGGAGATGAGGCGAACGGGTGACAGCATGCCTCACACCTCCTCGCCATTGGACGCATCGCTCTCTCCGTTCCCTCCCCCCTTGCGGGGGAGGGGCAGGGAGGGGAGTGCACCTTGCTCCGCAGCCTGCAGAATCGTGAGAGCCACGCCCTCCAGATTTTTCATCACGTCGTCATTGGTGAAGCGCAGCACGCGATAGCCGCGCGAGGCGAACCATTGGTCGCGCGCCTCGTCCTTGCGAAGCCGCTCTTCGAATTCATGGCTCTCGCCGTCGACCTCGACGATGAGCTTGCAGGAATGCGCGACGAAGTCGGCGATGTAATTGCCCATTGGCGCCTGCCGGCGGAGGCCGAGGCGAGCCAGCCGATGCGCTTTGAGATGACGCCACAACAGCGTCTCCGCGCGCGTCATCGCACTCCGCAACTGCCTGGCGCGAGTTCTTTGTAACGGAGAGACCTCGTCGTGTGGCATACCCCCCTCCCCGACCCTCCCCCGCAAGGGGGGAGGGAGCCAGACAGATGTGCTCACCTCACTGGATATTGCGGCATCCCAATGCGAGTCCGGACTCTCGGCTAGCAATCCGTCTTCGATCCATTCAGCTCCGCTCTCTCCGTTCCCTCCCCCCTTGCGGGGGAGGGTTAGGGAGGGGGGTGCACCTTGCTCCGTTGGACGACGTATCGTGAGGACAGCGCTCTGAGTGACGTCGACCGCGCCCCGGTTTGCACGATCTCGTCGCACGTCGTCGTGCCGAGCCTGGGGCTTACCCCCCTCCCCGGCCCTCCCCCGCAAGGGGGGAGGGAGCGAGACAGTCGTGCTCACCTCACTATTGATCACGGCCCGCATCTCGTCTTAGCGCGCGCTCACAGCTTCCCCATGACGTCGCCGCGGAAGCCGTAGATGGTTTTCTTGCCGGCGAGGGCGACGAGCTGGATGTCGCGGGTCTGGCCGGGCTCGAAGCGGACGGCAGTGCCGGCGGCGATGTCGAGGCGCATGCCGCGGGCTTTCTTGCGATCGAACTTCAAGGCTGGATTGGTTTCGAAGAAATGGTAGTGCGAGCCAACCTGGATCGGACGGTCGCCAGTGTTGGCCACCGTCAGCGTCACGGTCTTGCGGCCGACATTGAGCTCGATCTCGCCGTCCTGGATGAAGAGTTCGCCGGGGATCATGCTCTGCTCCTACCTGATCGGCTCGTGGACGGTGACGAGCTTGGTGCCGTCCGGGAACGTCGCCTCGACCTGGATGTCGTGGATCATCTCGGGAATGCCCGGCATCACCTGCTCGCGGGTCAGCACTTGCGCGCCGGCCTGCATCAACTCCGCCACGGTGCGGCCGTCTCGCGCGCCTTCCAGAATGAAATCGGAGATGATCGCGACCGCCTCCGGGTGATTGAGCTTGACGCCGCGATCGAGCCTGCGCCGCGCGACGATGGCCGCCATCGAAATCAGAAGCTTGTCCTTTTCGCGGGGAGACAGGTTCATGCGAAATCTCTTCCGTTCACGTCATCAATTCAGCCACAGCCGCGGCAGCGCGGCGCCGGTGCGCGCCAGCACCGCCATCATGTCGGCGCGCAAGCGCGCCGCATCTTGGGCACAGAACCGCGCCATTGCAAAGCCATTCCAGGCGGATATCCCGACCTCGCCGGCGAAAGATTCCGAGGCTTCCCTGATGCGCTCGACCAGGGCCTCATCGCCCGGGACGATCAGTGCGGTGCCGATCGCTGCGCCGCCTTTGGCGACGGCAGGACGCGCCAGCTTGGCGCCGATATCGCCGTCGAGCCTGACGGTCTCGGCGAACACCAGCCGGCCGCCGCGGGAGAGGCGCCAGCGGTCGACGAATTCACCCTGCTCCATGCGCTCACCCATCGCGGTGCGTCCGAACACCACGATCTCGCAGAGCAGGAGCGAGGCCGCATCATCGAGCGCGATGTCGAAGCGGCGATGGACACGGGCGCGATCGAACAGGATCGTCTCCTGAGGCAGCCAGCCGAGATGCGCGCCCGCGGCAACCTTCAGGGCAATATTGAGCTCTGCCGCCGCACCGGGCGCGCGATAGACCTTCTCGGCTGCCGCCGTGGTCAGCGTCAGACGCGAGGCCTGGCCCGCCGCGATTTCGATATCAAAGCGGTCTCCGCCGGCAACCCCGCCGGCGGTGTTGACGAACACGCCGGAGAGCCCCTCACCTTCCGGCGAGGGAAAGCGCACGCGCAAGGAGCCAGACTCGTGCAGCGTCCCGCGCCGCGTCACGCCGTCGCGCGAATGCACGTCGAAGCGCACCGCGCCGCGGGCGCGGTTGGCCTCGAACACCATGGATGTGGCTGATAGCTCGCTGCGCATCCGCCTCCCCAGCCGGTCGCGGCAGAATGAAAGGCTTACAGCGCCATCTGGCGGCTGATTTCGCCCGGGTCAAGGTTGGTGCGATCGCAGGTGTATTTCACCGCGCCGCGATCCATCACTGCAAAACTGTCGCCGAGTTCGCACGCAAAGTCGAGATATTGTTCGACCAGCACGATGGCGATGTTGCCGAGATTGCGCAGGTAGGAGATCGCGCGGCCGATGTCCTTGATGATCGAGGGCTGGATACCCTCGGTCGGCTCGTCGAGCAGCAGCAACTTTGGCCGCATCACCAGCGCGCGGCCGATCGCGAGCTGCTGCTGCTGACCGCCGGAGAGGTCGCCGCCACGCCGGCCGAGCATGGATTGCAGCACCGGAAACAGTGAGAACACATCATCAGGGATGAAGCGCTCGTCGCGCTTGAGCGGGCCGAAGCCGGTCTTGAGGTTTTCCTCGACGGTCAGCAGCGGAAAGATCTCGCGGCCCTGCGGCACGAAACCGATGCCCTTGCGCGCCCGCTCATAGGGCTTGAGTGCGGTGATGTCGCTGCCGTCGAACACGATCGCACCCGAGGAGATCGGATACTGCCCGACCATCGCGCGCAGCAGCGAGGTCTTGCCGACGCCATTGCGCCCCAGCACGCAAGTGACCTTGCCGGGCTCGGCCGCGATCGAGACGCCGCGCAGTGCCTGCGCCGCGCCGTAGAAGAGGTTGATGTCCTTGACCTCGAGCATGGCTCAGCGTCCCAGATATACTTCGATGACCCGCTCGTTCGACGAGACCTGGTCGATGGAGCCTTCGGCAAGCACCGAGCCTTCGTGAAGGCAGGTGACCTTTACGCCCAATTCACGGACGAAGGTCATGTCGTGCTCGACCACCATCACGGTATGGTTCTTGTTGATCTCCTTGAGCAGTTCGGCCGTGAGGTGCGTCTCGACGTCGGTCATGCCGGCGACGGGCTCGTCGACCAGCAGCAGCTTTGGATCCTGTGCCAGCAGCATGCCGATCTCCAGCCACTGCTTCTGGCCGTGGCTGAGGCTGCCGGCAAGGCGGCTCCGCGCATCGGTCAGGCGGATGGTCTCCAGCACCTTGTCGATGCGCTCGGATTCCGCCTTGCTGCCGCTCCAGAACAGCGTGCCACGGACCGAGTGGTCGACGTTGAGCGCGAGCAGCAGATTGTCCTCGACCGTCTGGCTCTCGAACACGGTCGGCTTCTGGAATTTGCGGCCAATGCCGAGCTCGGCGATACGGGTCTCGTCGAGGCGTGTGAGATCGGTGACGCCGTCGAACAGCACGGTGCCTTCATCCGGCTTGGTCTTGCCGGTGATGATGTCCATCATCGTGGTCTTGCCGGCGCCGTTCGGGCCGATGATAGCGCGCATCTCGCCGGGCGCGAGCGTCAGCGACAAATTGTTGATGGCGTGGAAGCCGTCGAACGAGACGTGCACGCCGTCGAGATAGAGCATCGCGGAGGTCGCGCGGGTATCCATGACGTTCATTTCCGCCTACTCCGCCATGTCAGGTTCGCTGACGCCGTCTTCGGCCGCAGCGCTCTCGGTGGTTTCAGCCGGGCGTTTTGCCTTGAACGGCTCCCACCAGGAATTGAAGGTGCCGACGATGCCCTTGGGCAGCAGCAGCGTCACCAGGATGAACAGCGCCCCCAACATGAACAGCCAGTACGGTGCGAGCACGCCGGAGGTGAAGAACGTCTTGGCGTAGTTGACGACGACGGCGCCGAGCGCTGCGCCGACCAGCGTGCCGCGACCGCCGACCGCGACCCAGATGACCGCCTCGATCGAGTTGCCCGGCGCGAATTCGCTTGGATTGATGATGCCGACCTGCGGCACGTAGAGCGCGCCGGCGACGCCGGCCATGCAGGCCGACACCGTGAACACGAACAGCTTGTAGGACTCGACGCGGTAGCCGAGGAAGCGCGTGCGCGATTCCGCGTCGCGGATTGCGATCAGCACCTTGCCGAGCTTGGAGGTGACGATGGCCCGGCAGATCAGGAAGCCGGCGATCAGGGCGAGACAGCTCAGCGCGAACAGCGTGGCGCGCGTGCCCTCCGCCTGCACGTTGAAGCCAAGGATGTCCTTGAAGTCGGTCAGGCCGTTGTTGCCGCCGAAGCCGAAATCGTTGCGGAAGAAGCCGAGCAAGAGCGCATAGGTCATCGCCTGCGTGATGATCGACAGGTACACGCCGGTGACGCGCGAGCGGAAGGCGAGCCAGCCGAAGCAGAAGGCGAGCAGGCCCGGCACGAACAGCACCATCAGCGCGGCGAACCAGAACATGTCGAAGCCGTACCAGTACCAGGGCAGCTTCTGCCAGTTCAGGAACACCATGAAGTCGGGCAGGATCGGATTGCCGTAGACGCCGCGGGTGCCGATCTGCCGCATCAGGTACATGCCCATGGCGTAGCCGCCGAGCGCGAAGAACGCGCCGTGGCCGAGCGAGAGGATGCCGCAATAGCCCCAGATCAGGTCGATCGACAGCGCCAGGATCGCGTAGCAGACATATTTGCCCCAGAGCGCGACCAGATAGGTTGGCACCTGGAAGAACGAGCCTGCGGGCAGCAGCAGGTTGGAGAGCGGAATGAGGATGCCGCAGGCGGCGACGATGGCCAAAAACATCGTCGCGCCGCGGTCCAGCGATCGCGTGAGCATGTGAGGGGTCATGCTTCCACCGCACGGCCCTTGAGCGCGAACAGGCCGCGCGGGCGCTTTTGAATGAACAGGATGATCAGGACCAGGATCGCGATCTTGCCGAGCACGGCGCCGGCGACCGGCTCCAGGAACTTGTTGGCGATGCCGAGCGTGAAGGCGCCGACCAGCGTGCCCCAGAGATTGCCGACCCCGCCGAACACCACGACCATGAAGCTGTCGATGATGTAGCTCTGGCCGAGATTGGGGCTGACGTTGTCGATCTGCGACAGCGCGACGCCGGCGATGCCGGCAATGCCGGAGCCGAGGCCGAAGGTCAGTGCGTCAACACGTGAGGTGGCAATGCCCATCGAGGCCGCCATGCGGCGGTTCTGCGTCACGGCGCGCATTTCGAGGCCGAGTGCAGTGTAGCGCAGCATCGCGAGCAGGATCGCGAACACCGCGAGCGTGAAGCAGAGGATCCAGAGCCGGTTGTACGTGATGGTGATCTGTCCGAGCTCGAACGCGCCACTCATCCAGGAGGGGTTGCCGACCTCGCGGTTGGTCGGACCGAACGCGGTGCGCACCGCCTGCTGGAGCACCAGGGACAGGCCCCAGGTCGCAAGCAGCGTCTCGAGCGGGCGACCGTAGAGGAAGCGGATGATGCTGCGCTCGATCAAGACGCCGATCGCACCTGAGACCAGGAAGGCGAGCGGCACCGCGATAATCAGCGAATAGTCGAACAGAGCGGGATAGCGGGTGCGGATCACCTCCTGCACCACGAAGGTGGTGTAGGCGCCCAGCATCACCATCTCGCCATGGGCCATGTTGATGACGCCCATCACGCCGAAGGTGATGGCAAGCCCGATCGCGGCGAGCAGCAGCACCGAGCCGAGCGACAGGCCGTACCAGGCGTTCTGCACCGTGGACCAGACCGCGAGCGAGCTCTGGATCGAGCCGATCGCGCTCGCGGCCGCCTTGGTCACTGAAGCCGGTTGGTCGCTGCCGGTATCGGAGAGAAGCGCCAGCGCGTCCTGGTCGCCGCGCGCCTTGAGGGTGGCGACCGCCTCGAGCTTCTCGACTTCAGTGGCGTCGGATTTGAACAGCAGGATCGCCGCGCGGGCTTCGCCGAGCGCGGTCCTGGCGGACTTGTTGGTTTCCTTGGCGAGCGCGGCGTCGACGGCCTCGAGCGCCGTCTCTTCATGCGACTTGAAGACGGATTGCGCGGCCTGGATGCGCGTCGAAAGATCCGGCGACTGAAGCGTCAGGCTGCCGAGCGCGGCATCGACGCTGCGGCGCAGACGATTGTTGAGGCGGACAGCGCTGGCGCCGTCGGGAACGCTCGCGACCGGCTGACCGGTCGTGGCATCGATCGACTTGCCGTCCGTGCCGGTGACGTAAACCTTCTTACTGTCCGGATCGGCCATCAGGCGGCCGTCCTGCAACGCGTTGATGATCGGAAACGCGAGCGGATTGCCGCTGCTCGCAACCGCGCCGATCGCTTCTTCGGTGTCGGAAAAATCGTCGTTGGCGAATTTGGCGACCGCGTCCTCAAACGGACCGGCCAAGGCCGGCAGCGCGAACGCGATCAGGAGAAACGAAAGCGCAAGCGTGCAGAGACGGGCTGGCAATTTTGCGAGCACTGTGAATTACCCCGGCAGAAATGGGTGGAGAGGGCGGCGGGATCGCCGCCCTCTCCGTGTCGTCGTATCACGTCAGACCGCGATCAGGAGCCCGAACCGAGGCACTTGTTGGTCTTGACGTTGTAGTTGCCGCACTTCTTCTCGACCCAGTCGCCGATCAGGTCCTTGGAGCCGTCGAGCTCCTTCGACCAGGCGTCGCCCGGAACGAGGCTCGGGGTCTTCCAGACCACGTCGAACTGGCCGTTGCCCTTGATCTCGCCGATGAACACCGGCTTGGTGATGTGGTGGTTCGGCAGCATCTTCGAGGTGCCACCGGTCAGGTTCGGCGCCTCGATGCCGGGAAGCGCAGCGATCACCTTGTCCGGATCGGTCGACTTCACCTTCTCGACCGCCTTCACCCACATATTGAAGCCGATCACGTGGGCTTCCATCGGGTCGTTGGTGGTGCGCTTCGGGTTCTTGGTGTAGGCCTGCCACTCCTTGATGAACTTCTCGTTCGCCGGAGTCTTGATCGACTGGAAGTAGTTCCAGGCGGCAAGATGGCCGACCAGCGGCTTGGTGTCGATGCCGGCGAGTTCTTCCTCACCCACCGAGAACGCGACCACCGGGATGTCCTTGGCCTTGATGCCCTGGTTGCCGAGCTCCTTGTAGAAGGGAACGTTGGCGTCGCCGTTGATGGTCGAGACCACCGCGGTCTTCTTGCCGGCCGAGCCGAACTTCTTGATGTCGGCCACGATCGTCTGCCAGTCGGAGTGACCGAACGGCGTGTAGTTGATCATGATGTCTTCCTGGGCGACACCCTTCGACTTCAGGTAGGCCTCCAGGATCTTGTTGGTGGTGCGCGGATAGACGTAGTCGGTGCCCGCGAGCACCCAGCGCTTCACCTTCTCTTCCTTCATCAGGTAGTCGACGGCGGGGATCGCCTGCTGGTTCGGCGCAGCGCCCGTGTAGAACACGTTACGCTCGGACTCTTCGCCTTCGTACTGCACGGGGTAGAACAGGATGCTGTTCAGTTCCTTGAAGACCGGGAGCACCGACTTGCGCGACACCGAGGTCCAGCAGCCGAACACGACCGCGACCTTGTCCTTGGTGATGAGCTCGCGCGCCTTCTCGGCGAACAGCGGCCAGTTCGAGGCGGGATCGACCACGACGGCCTCGAGCTTCTTGCCGTTGACGCCGCCCTTCTTGTTCTGCTCGTCGATCAGGAAGAGGATGGTGTCCTTCAGCGTGGTCTCGCTGATGGCCATGGTGCCAGAGAGAGAGTGCAGCACACCGACCTTAATGGTGTCGTCTGCGGCCTTTGCGCCGGTAAAGGAAGCCAGACCCAGCATCAGTCCGGCGGTCGCGGCGAGCAAGCCGCGGCGGCTAAACGACGCCGCTATATCGTGAGTGGATTTAGTAAGCATGAGGTATCATCTCCCTGACGCAGACGTGAAAACGCTGCGAACGGCCCCACGGCCGCCAGCGATTAACGGAATCGCAAGAACCATGCCATGGGCCTGGAGAGCGCTAAGCCGCTGCTCCGTAACAGGAATTTCGCCGGAACCAAGGAGTTGGCACGCTTGGTCGGCCCAAATATTGGGCATAAAAAATGTATGCTTATGCGGCATACAGTCTATTTTTTGATCAAAATTCGCCCGCTGTCTAAATTTCCGGCATAACTATTCGTGCACCGCAACGCCAGGCTGCGGCCGCGCCGCCTTGAAAGCGCCCCCGGGATGCTTCATATGAAGCCCCGAGACCTCCGAATCATCCGAATGATCAGGGGTCGTAGCGAGCCGCGTGTTCTTAAGCCCGTTTGGGCCTCTGGCTTGCCCCTCTCATCAAGCAATCCGACACCCCAAACACGCAGGTGTCTTCTCGACACCCTTGCGCGCGCCACGCGGAAACAGCGTGGGCGCTCGCCTTTGACATTGGAAAGAACCCCTCTTTTGACTTCCTTTCAGGACTTCGGCCTGGCCGATCCCATTTCGCGTGCCCTCAAAGAAGAAAACTACGTCACGCCGACCCCCATTCAGGCTCAAACCATCCCCCTGGCATTGACCGGACGGGACGTCGTCGGCATTGCCCAGACCGGCACCGGCAAGACCGCGTCCTTCGCGCTGCCGATCCTGCACCGTCTGCTGGACAACCGCGTCAAGCCGCAGCCCAAGACCTGCCGCGTGCTCGTGCTGTCGCCCACCCGCGAGCTGTCCGGCCAGATCCTCGACAGCTTCAACGCCTATGGCCGCCACATCCGCCTGTCCTCGGCGCTCGCCATCGGCGGCGTGCCGATGGGCCGCCAGGTCCGCGCGCTGATGCCTGGTATCGAGGTGCTGGTTGCCACCCCCGGCCGCCTGCTCGACCTCGTGCAGAGCAACGGGCTGAAGCTTTCGAGCGTCGAGTTCCTCGTGCTCGATGAAGCCGACCGCATGCTCGACATGGGCTTCATCAACGACATCCGCAAAATCGTCGCCAAGCTGCCGATCAAGCGCCAGACGCTGTTCTTCTCGGCCACCATGCCGAAGGACATCGCCGAGCTTGCCGACTCGATGCTGCGCGACCCGGCGCGCGTCGCCGTCACCCCGGTGTCCTCGACGGCGGAACGCATCCGCCAGCGCATCATCCAGGTGGATTTCTCCGCCAAGCCCGCCTTCCTGACCAAGCTGCTGAAGGACGAGCCGATCGACCGGGCGCTGGTTTTCACTCGCACCAAGCACGGCGCCGACAAGGTGGTGAAGACGCTGGCCAAGGCCGGCATCGCCTCCAACGCCATTCACGGCAACAAGTCGCAGAACCATCGCGAGCGCACGCTGGCCCAGTTCCGCTCGGGCGAGATCCGCACGCTGGTGGCGACCGACATCGCCGCCCGCGGCATCGATGTCGATGGCATCAGCCACGTCATCAATTTCGACCTGCCGAACGTGCCGGAGACCTATGTCCACCGGATCGGCCGCACCGCGCGGGCCGGCGCCGACGGCACCGCGATCTCGCTGGTCGCAGGCGGCGAGGAACTCAGCTATCTCCGCGATATCGAGCGCCTGATCCGCGTCGCGCTCCCGCGCGAGGATCATCGCACCGACGCCGGCCGCGAGGCGGCGCATGCGCCGTCTGCTCTCGCCAAGCAGCATCGTCCGGGCCGCCCCGGCCCGCGCCCGCAGGGCGCGCGGCATGGCGATGGCCGGCATGGTGACGGACGGCATGGTGACGGACGGCATGTGGATGGCAGGCCCGGCGACGGCCACAAGGCCTCAAAGGGGTCTCGCCGCCGCCGTTCCGGTGGTAAGATGAATTCGTCACCAAATGATCGGTCGGAACAGCGTCCCGCGCATGGCGCCGGCCAGTCTGATGGGATACAAGGCGTTGCGTTTTTACGCCGCGAGAGTCGTCCGAACGGTCGGCCCAACCACAAACCCTATTCGCGCTAGCCGTCCCGCGACCTGGAGAAATTCATGGCTAAGGAAGAGCTGATCCAGTTCGAAGGACTGGTCACCGAAATCCTCCCCGACGCGCGCTACCGCGTGCAGCTCGACGCCGGGCACGAGATCGTTGCCTACACCGCCGGCAAGATGAAGAAGAACCGCATCAAGACGCTGGCGGGCGACCGCGTGACGGTGGAGATGTCGCCCTACGACCTGGAGAAAGGACGGTTGATTTTCCGCCACAAGGACGAACGTCCGGGTCCGACCGGCGGCCCGCCGCGGGGCGGGGCTCAGCGCGGCGGACAGTTCCGCCGCCGTTAAGGCCTGCGGCCACGCCGCGGTACGGAAATAAAGTCCTGGCCTGATGCGATCTGCCGCCCACCCGAGCGGCGGATCAAAAAATCGTGCACGTCAGGATTGTTTTGAAATCCCCTTTCCAATAAAATGAATTAATCGATTTTCGGCCGGACGACATTAGCATCCACCGGTACAGCCGGTTCAGACACGCTGACGACCCTTCCAGAAATTCGATCTAACCCGTCCGCGAAAGCGGGCATCGACACTGTGTATCTGAGAAGGGACTACCCCCATGAGCATGGGAACCGTGAAGTGGTTTAACGCGACCAAGGGCTTTGGCTTCATCCAGCCCGACGACGGCGGCAAGGACGTGTTCGTGCACATCAGCGCCGTGGAACGTGCTGGCCTCGGCACGCTGCGCGAAGGCCAGAAGATCTCCTACGAGATCGTGGCCGATCGTCGGTCCGGCAAGTCGGCAGCAGACAACCTCCGCTCCGCCGGCTAAGCCGGCCCCGCTCCAGGCGGACCTGAGCAAACGAAAAGGCCGTGCGTGGCGCGCGGCCTTTTTTCATGTCCGAAGATCCGAGGCGCTCAGTAGGTCGTGCAGCTCGTCGACGGGCTGTAGTAGACGCAAGTCGATTGACGCGGGCGCGTATAGGCGACGTCGCTCAGCGCGATCGCGTTCTTGAGCACGTAGCCGATCGTCGGCGTGTAGACGTAGCTGACCTCGCTGAAGATCACATAGGTGCCGCCGATCGCGAGCGTCGAGGGGATGGTCACCACGGAGGCCTGCGACCGCGGCGAGGATCCCTTGCTCCATTGCACGCGCGCCACCTTGGTCGTGGGATCGACGTAGAGCTCGCTGATCGTCGCCGACGTGACCGAGCTATTGTAGTACGGCGTCATGATGCCGTAGGACGCCGCGAAGAAGTTGGTCATGTCGGTGTCGGCGACCGACGTCGATTGCGAGGTGAGGTCGGACAGCGTGCGTGCCATCATCGTGACCTTGCGATCGATCGCCACCGCCGACGAAACCTCGACGGTACCGAAGAACATCACCAGCATCAGCGGCACCACCACCGCGAACTCGGTCGCCGCCACCGCGCGGCTGTCTCCACAGAAATCGCGCGCAGAGGAGACGGCGTTTCGCCAGATTTTCGCAATCGCCTGCATGGTTCTGCTCCGGGCCGTTGGCATCAGTTGGAGTAGGGTTCGTTCTTGAAGGCAGCCGTCGCGACCAGGAGGCGCTTGTTGCCTGCGAGGTTCGAGGGGTTGTAGCCGAGCCCGGTGACGTAGAGCGGCCACTGGTAGAACAGCCGGACGACCACGATGTCGCCGGCACTGCCCGCGCTATAGCTCGTGCTCGTATCGAAATTGCCGGCCGAATCGATATGGCTCGGCAGCGTGACCGCCGAGAACGACGAAAAGCTCGAAACGTCGACGTAGAGACTGCTGCAATCGAAGAACAGCGCCGGGATCTGGGTGCAGACGTAATTCTTGAACGTCGTCTGCGTGCAGGCGGCGGCCACACCGGAGACCGCGCAGGCCGACACCGAGCCGGTCTGCGCCTGGCCGGTCAGGACCGAGCGCGCGGCATCCTGCGTGACGGTCTCGAGCACCTGGCCTGCGAAGAACATGATCGCGGTCTCGATGATCGCGAACAGCAGCGCGAAGAAGATCGGCGCGACCAGCGCGAACTCGACCGCCGCAGAGCCGCGGCGGTTGCGGCGAAACCGCTGGATCATGCTGCGGATCGAAAACTTCCAGACGGCAGGCGATGGCATCGCAGAAAATCCCCAGCGGCAGCGATCAACCGCCCAACGAAGAGAGAAGCGATTGCCTAAATGTTTCGCAGGATCGGCGGATCACGGCCACTGGCGTCAACAGTGCGTAAACCGGTTTCCGCGACTGCGCCGCCCGATGGAAGCTATTTTCGGCCGCACGCGGGCTTGCAGTTGAGCACCTCCGTGGTGGTGGCGCCCCGATAGACCGTCACGAGGTTGCTGGTGTTGTTCTCGGCAACGACATTCTTCTTCTCGTTGTCGGCAATGCTGCGCAGCGCGAGGGACAGGGTGCCGCTCTGACGCGATGCGGACAGCAATTCGACTTCGCCAGGGGTCAACTCCAGGGTAGCCGTCTTGCCCAGAACCGCATTCTGCCCCTCCTTTTCCTTGGGGGCTTGATCGATCGCGAGAACACGTATGTTGGTCAGAATGGCTTGCGACGAAATGGTGTCGGTCTGAGCTTCCGAGTTGGCGGGCGGTTTCTCGCGCTTTGTGAGAATCACGTCCACGCGATCATTCGGCAATATGAAGCCGCCTGCGCCAGTCTCCGCGGATATCTCGGTTGAAATGGCGCGCTTGCCCGAAGGCAGGATGGCCGCCATGAAGCCAGAACCGTCTGCCCTGACCAGTTTCTGCTCTCGGATCGGCTCGCCCGCGATAAATGGTTGACGGGCAATCGAACCCGTAATTTGCGTGATTGCCTCGGGTCGATCCGGGCGGCGAATAAAATTGCCGCTGGCCGAAGATTGCGTCCACGTCTGCCACTGAAGCTCGTTGGGGCCGACCGTCTGTCCCAATCCGATGTCCGTCTTGGCCACAAGGACCTCAATGGTCGGCAATTGGGCGACTTGTGGAGGCGGGGGCGCACCGCTATCGGTCGAACTGCTTGCGAGATAGGCAGCGAGGGCGCCGGCTACGAGGGCGATCGCTAGAACAATAAAACGCGCGGGCTTCATAACTCTACTCTCACACAACCCCGAGCGGGCTCGCCGCTGCTCCAAGAGTTAGCCAGCTATACGTCAAAGCGACGTTAATGCGCCGGCTTCAACTCGCTGCGAACGGCAATTTCGGCCCTGCCTTACGGCCTTCGGAAGCTCCTCCGGCCTATTCGTCCTAGTGACGGAACGGATAGGCGAGCTGGCCGCCGATCTCGCTCGGCATCTCCGCTTCGTCCTTGCCATAGTCCTGCGGCAGCTCGTTCGCCGGCATCCGGAAGGTCCCGAACAGGATGTCCCAGAGCGGGAAGGTGCCGGCAAAATTGGTATTGCCGCCCTGCTCGAGCGAGGTGTGGTGCCAGCGGTGAAACACCGGCGTCGCCAGCAGATATTTGAACGGTCCGAGCGTCCAGTTGAGATTGGCGTGCACGAAGGCAGAATGGAAGGTGGTGAACGGCCCGAGCCAGATCATCACGTTCGGCGAGATGCCGACGGTGAGCAGCACGACGTCAACGCCGATCGTGCCGAGCACCAGATTTACCGGATGGAAGCGCGCCGCCGAGATCCAGCCCAGCTCCTCCGAGGAATGATGGATCGCGTGGTACTTCCAGAAGCCGCCGCCGTGAAACAGCCGGTGCAGCCAGTACAGCATGAAATCGGACAGGACGACGAACAGCACCGCCTGCGCCCATAGCGGCAGCTCCGACAGCGGACCATGGCCGTTGTCGTAGAAGGCGATCAGTTCGTCAGGACCGTGGATGTTGAAGATGACGCCGGCCGTAACGATCAACAGCCCGATCCGCATCGTGCGCGCGAACACCGGCACGAAGAACCAGTAGCAGATGTCGGTGACGATCTCGCGCTTGCGCCACCACGCCACGCCGGGATTGCAGGCCCAGAAATGCTCGAGCACCGTGAAGACCACCGCGAGCGCCGCGGTAACGGGGATGACCTTTGCGATGGTCTCGCCGAGCATCAAGGCGACGTCCATGGGCAGGCTCGACATCAGCGTCTCACTTCTCATCTGTTCGGCCTTACGCCTACGCTTCGAAATTTAAGGGAGCGTGAAGCCGCTCTGCATATCAGCGGCCTTTCGGGCCGCCGACCGCAAAAGCGGGGGAATTCAGGCGAGCGCCTTAAGGGGAAATTGACTCTGCTGAAAAGCATCGCGCCACGATCGAGTTTCCGTGATCAGGTTAACCGTACCGCAACGGCTGAGCTCTCATCCTCGCAACGCTAGAGAATTGCGCGGAACGAAGCCACCCACACCCACATGGAGATCTACTCATGAAGAACCTCATTGCGCGTTTCGTGAAGGACGAATCCGGCGCCACCGCCATCGAGTACGGCCTGATCGCCGCCGGCATCGCGCTCGCGATCATCACCGTCGTCAACAACCTCGGCACCTCGCTGAACTCCAAGTTCGGCTCGATCAGCAGCTCGCTGAAGTAAGCCTCCGACCAGTTGCAGCAGAGGCCCCGGATACGTCCGGGGCTTTGTCTTTCCGGAAAGCCTCGAGTTCCAGTGGCGTTGCGTAAGACCAGGACCGATGCAGTGTTCGAAACGGCAGCCTCCGCGCATAGCGAGGCGCCGACCCATTGGGTCTGCCTTGCGCTGTTGCTCGCACTGGTCACGCTCGCGGCCCGGATCGCCAGCATCTGGTGATCTCCGCCGCATACCGTTTCAGGTTTGTTTAGCACTGCTGGCTAGAATCCCGCGAGCTCCGATCCCGCGCCGGCCAGCGCTCCCTTAAGAAGCAGATCATGATCCTCGACCTCGCGCGCCTTCTGCTCTTCCCGGCCCTGATAGCCTTCGCCGCCGCGAGCGACCTGTTCACGATGACCATCTCGAACCGGGTGTCGCTGGCGCTGATCGCCGGCTTCTTCGTTCTTGCCCTCATCGGCGGCATGGCGCCTTACGACATGCTGACCCATGTCGGCGCCGGTGCCCTGATGCTGGCCGTCGCGTTCACCTGCTTTGCCATGGGCTGGGTCGGAGGCGGTGACGCGAAAGTCGCAGCCTCCGTCGCGCTGTGGTTCGGCTTTACCCACCTGATGAACTTCCTGCTCTACGCCTCGCTGTTCGGCGGCGCGCTGACCTTGCTGCTGCTGCAATTCCGGCAATGGCCGTTGCCTTACGGACTTGCCGGACAGGCCTGGCTCGCGCGGTTGCACGCCAAGGAGAGCGGCATCCCCTACGGCATCGCGCTCGCGATCAGCGCGCTGATGGTCTATCCGGAGACGGAATGGGTGAAAGCGATTGATCTCGCTCACCTCGCGCTGCGCTGAACACACCGGATAAACCCGGCGTTAAGGCGATTTAGATACGCCTCATTAACCATGCTTTGACGTTTAGCTGGTCAACTGCCATCACGGCGGCGGCAGCGTCGCGGCGTTTTGTGGAAAGTGAAGCGTAATGAATACCGCACGCATTGTCGTCCTGACGATCGCTATCGGTGCCGGCGGCATCGCCGCGTACCTGGCGAGCGGGTCCGACAGCCCGGCGCCGCCCCCGGCCGCGCCGATCGCTCAGCTTCCGACCGCCGACATCCTGGTAGCCAAGTCCGACATCGACCTCGTTCAGGTCGTCAAACCCGAAGACATGCAGTGGCAGACCTGGCCGGTTTCGGCATTCCGAGCCTGATGACCGCACAGAAGTGACGATGGGGATCTTCGATATGAAATGCAGGGGCAATCGGGCGGCGTTGCGGACCAGCATGGTCCGCGCCCTGTCGTTTTCAGCCGCGCTCGCACTGACGCTCAACCCGGCGCTTACCCCGGTCATCGCCGCCGACTATCGCAACGCGGCGCCGATCGCGGCCGACGGCCAGATGAACGCGCGCTTCCTGTCGCTCGGCGTCGGCAAGTCGATCGTGATCGACCTGCCGCGCGACATCAAGGACGTGCTGGTCGCCGATCCCAAGATCGCAAACGCGGTGGTCCGCTCGGCGCAGCGCGCCTATATCATCGGCGCCGCCGTCGGCCAGACCAACATCGTGTTCTTCGATTCCGCCGGCCAGCAGATCGCGGCCTATGACATCGCGGTCAAGCGCGACCTCAACGGCATCCGCGCCGCGCTGAAGCAGGTCGCGCCCAACTCGGACATCCAGATCGACGGTCTCGGCGAGAACGTCATCCTGACCGGCACGGCGGCCACCCCGATCGAGGCCCAGCAGGCCAACGACCTCGCCACGCGTCTTGCCGGCGGCGCCGACAAGGTGGTGAACTCCATCGTGGTCCGCGGCCGCGACCAGGTCATGCTGAAGGTGACGGTCGCCGAAGTCGCGCGCAACATCGTCAAGCAGCTCGGCATCGACCTGTCCGCCAATCTCGCCTACGGCACCGCGGTGGTGAACTTCACCAACGCCAACCCGTTCACGGCTCTTGGTCGCAATCTTGTGGACGGCAACAGCCTGACGACGAAGTTCGGCGGGGCCCCATCGGTGCAAGCCACCCTGCGCGCGATGGAAACCGCGGGCGTGATCCGCACGCTCGCCGAGCCCAACCTGACCGCGATCTCGGGCGAATCGGCGACCTTCATCGCCGGCGGCGAATTCCCGGTGCCGGCGGGCTATGCCTGCGATCCGACGACACACGTCTGTACCAACCAGATCAGCTTCAAGAAGTTCGGCATCTCGCTCAACTTTACCCCGCTGGTGCTGACCGAGGGCAAGATCAGCCTGCGCGTCATGACCGAGGTCTCGGAGCTGTCCAACGACAATTCGATCACGCTGTCGCAGTCGGTCGGCACGAACACGACGAACTCGCTGACGGTGCCCTCGATCAGGACCCGGCGGGCAGAGACCACGCTGGAAATTCCCTCCGGCGGCGCGATGGCGATGGCGGGCCTGATCCAGGAGCAGACCAAGCAAGCGGTCAGCGGCTTGCCCGGGCTGATGCAGCTTCCGGTGCTCGGCACGCTGTTCCGCAGCCGCGATTACGTCAACAACCAGACCGAGCTGATGGTCCTGGTGACGCCCTATATCGTGCGCGCCGTCGCGCAGAAGGACCTGTCGCGTCCAGATGACGGCTTTGCCGCGCCTTCCGATCCGCAGGCCGAGCTGCTTGGCAACATCAATCGCATCTATGGCGTGCCGGGCCGGGTCGATCCCGCGCGGAATTACCGCGGCACCTACGGCTTCATCACGGACTGAGGCGGAACGGGGACTTCGAGAATGGCCACCAGATCACCCCAGAATCGCAACAGCGCCCTTCGCGTCAGCAGCGCGCTCGTCGGCATTGCGATCGCGCTCGGCGCCTGCACTCATACCGATGAGGCGGTCACCGCTTCCATTCCCGACGATTTCAAGCAGCGCCACCCGATCGCGATCGAGGAGCAGAACCGCTCCATCGTCGTCTTCGTCGGTCACGCGCGCGGCGGCCTGACCGCAGCCCAGCGCGCCGACGTCATGGGTCTGGCTTCGACCTGGACACATGAGGGCACCGGCGCGATCCATATCGACGTGCCGACCGACACACCCAATGCGCGCCCGGCTGCGGAATCGCTGCGGGAAATCCAGGCCATGCTGGCCGCCGCCGGCGTGCCGCCGCGCGGCGTCCTCGTGCGCCGCTATCGCCCCGAAGACCCGCGCTTCCTGCCGCCGATCCGCCTGACCTATTCCAGGATCGCCGCGGTCGCGGGTCCCTGCGGGCTGTGGCCGGAGGATATCGGTCCCTCCTCGAAGAACCCGCGATGGTTCGAGAACAAGTCCTATTACAATTTCGGCTGCAGCTATCAGCGCAACATGGCCGCAATGATCGACAATCCGTCGGACCTCGAGCAGCCGCGGCCTGAAACGCCGGCCTACACCATGCGCCGCAGTGAAGCCTTCGAGAAATATCGCAAGGGTCAGACGACGGCGACCGTTTATCCCGAGGCCGAGAAGGCCAAACTCAGCGACACCGGCAAATGATCAGCTACGCTCGCCAGACTCAGGAAGAACAGCCGCAGGGCGCGCCGCCGCCGGCAGAGGAGCATATTGCACCTGCCCCGCGCGTCTCGGTCCAGGCGTTCTGCGAGACCGTGGAGACCGCCGCCGCCGTACAGTCGGCCGGCGAGGACCGCCGCCTCGGCAAGGCTCATCTGAAGATCCAGATGGGCGGCATCGCGGCCGCGGCCGAAGCCTATCGCTCCGCCCCCACACCGAACGTGATCGTCCTGGAGAGCGACGGGCGGGCCGACCTGCTCGGCGGGCTCGACCAGCTCGCCACCGTCTGCGATGCCGGCACCCGCGTCGTCGTGATCGGCCGCATCAACGACGTCATGCTGTATCGCGAGCTCGTACGCCGCGGCGTCAGCGACTATGTGCTGGCACCTGTTGGCCCGATCGACGTGGTGCGATCGATCTGCAATCTGTTCTCTGCGCCGGAAGCCAAGGCGGTCGGCCGCATCATTGCAGTCGTCGGCGCCAAGGGCGGCGTCGGTGCGTCCACCATCAGCCACAACGTCGCCTGGGCGATCGCGCGCGACCTCGCCATGGACGCGGTGGTCGCCGATCTCGACCTCGCCTTCGGCACCGCCGGGCTCGACTACAACCAGGATCCGCCGCAGGGCATCGCGGACGCCGTGTTCTCGCCGGACCGTATCGATACGGCCTTCGTCGACCGTCTGCTGTCGAAATGCACCGACCATCTGAGCCTGCTGGCCGCGCCGGCCACGCTCGACCGGGTCTATGATTTCGGCACCGACGCTTTTGACGCCGTGTTCGACACGCTGCGCTCGACCATGCCCTGCATCGTACTCGACATCCCGCATCAATGGACGGGCTGGACCAAGCGCGCCCTGATCGGGGCGGACGACATCCTGATCGTGGCCGCCCCCGACCTTGCGAACCTGCGCAACACCAAGAACCTGTTCGACCTCTTGAAAGCGGCCCGGCCGAACGACCGGCCGCCACTGTACTGCCTGAACCAGGTCGGCGTCCCCAAGCGCCCCGAAATCGCCGCCACCGAGTTCGCCAAGGCGATCGAGAGCCAGCCGATCGCCTCGATTCCGTTCGAGCCCCAGACTTTCGGCTCCGCGGCCAATAACGGCCAGATGATCGCGGAAATCTCGGCCAACCATAAGACGATCGACATGTTCCTCCAGATCGCCCAGCGCCTGACCGGCCGCAGCGAGACCAAGAAGCAAAAGTCGTCGTTCCTTTCACCCCTGATTGAGAAGTTGCGCGGAAAATAGCCGCCGCATGGAGTTCTTAAGTGTTCGGTAAGCGTAGCGGAACAGACACCGACTTTCGGGCCCCCAAGCCCGGCGCCGTGTCGCCAGAGCCTGCCCAGGCCCCGGCGCCAAGTGTTTCGCGCGCGCCTCCGCCCCCGGCCATCGCCTCGCCGCCGCTGGCGCCGATCAAGGCCCCGCCGCCTCCGCCGATGGAGAGCCGCCGCTCGGACAATTACTACGAGGTCAAGGCGACGATCTTCGGCGCCCTGATCGAGGCGATCGACCTCGCCCAGCTCGCCAAGCTCGATTCCGAGTCCGCGCGCGAGGAAATCCGCGACATCGTCAACGAGATCATCGCGATCAAGAACATCGTGATGTCGATTGCCGAGCAGGAGGAGCTGCTCGACGACATCTGCAACGACGTGCTCGGTTATGGCCCGCTCGAGCCGCTGCTGTCGCGCGATGACATCGCCGACATCATGGTCAACGGCGCCAACACGGTGTTCATCGAAGTCGGCGGCAAGATCCAGCGCACCGGCATCCGCTTTCGCGACAACCAGCAGCTCCTCAACATCTGCCAGCGCATCGTCAGCCAGGTCGGCCGGCGCGTCGACGAATCTTCTCCGATCTGCGACGCCCGTCTCGCCGACGGCTCCCGCGTCAACGCCATCGTGCCGCCGCTCTCGATCGACGGCCCCGCACTCACCATCCGCAAGTTCAGGAAGGACAAGCTGACGCTGGATCAGCTCGTCAAGTTCGGCGCGATCACCCCTGAAGGCGCCGAGATCCTCCAGATCATCGGCCGCTGCCGCTGCAACGTGCTGATCTCCGGCGGTACCGGTTCGGGCAAGACGACGCTGCTCAACTGCATGACAAACTACATCGAGCACGACGAGCGCGTCATCACCTGCGAGGACGCGGCCGAACTGCAGCTCCAGCAGCCTCACGTGGTGCGGCTGGAAACCCGCCCGCCCAACATCGAGGGTGAAGGCCAGGTCACGATGCGCGAATTGGTGCGCAACTGCCTGCGTATGCGCCCCGAACGCATCATCGTCGGCGAGGTCCGCGGACCCGAAGCCTTCGACCTGTTGCAGGCCATGAACACCGGCCATGACGGCTCGATGGGAACGCTGCACGCCAACAACCCACGCGAAGCGCTGTCGCGCTGCGAATCCATGATCACGATGGGCGGCTTCTCCCTGCCCTCGCGCACTATCCGCGAGATGATCTGCGCCTCCATCGACGTCATCATCCAGGCCGCCCGCCTGCGCGACGGTTCGCGCCGGATCACCCACATCACCGAGGTGATGGGCATGGAAGGCGACACCATCATCACCCAGGACATCTTCCTCTATGACCTCGTCGGTGAGGACGCCAACGGCAAGATCATCGGACGGCATCGCTCGACCGGCATCGGCCGCCCCCGCTTCTGGGAGCGCGCCCGCTACTACGGCGAGGAGAAGCGCCTTGCCGCCGCGCTCGATGCGGCGGAAGTGGCAGCGCAGACGTGAGCAGTAACGCACCATGAAGATGCAGGTCCTCGCCCTCTCCTTTCTCGCCACCGCCGCGGTCGGCGGCGTCGCCTGGGTTTTCCTCTATCCGTTGTTGTCCGGCGAACGGAAGGCGGAGAGCCGCCGCGCCTCAATCGGGCGCGCCGAACCCGTCGCCGCCCGGCAGGCCGAGAAGACGCAGCGCTCGCGCCGCGAGCAGGTCGAGACCACGCTCAAGGATCTCGAGGCGCGGCGCCTGCAGGAGAAGAGCGTTCCGCTCAGCGTGCGGCTCTCGCAGGCCGGGCTCGACTGGACGCCGCAGAAATTCTGGATCGTCTCCGCCGCGCTCGGCGGCGCGTTCTTCTTCCTCGCCATGTTCGCCGGCGGCGGGCTGCTGGGGGCCGCGGGCCTTGGCTTCGCCGGCGGCCTCGGCCTGCCGCGCTGGATGCTGAGCTTCCTGAAGAAGCGCCGCGAGAACAAGTTCCTGGCAGCGCTCCCCGACGCCGTCGACGTGATCGTCCGCGGCATCAAGGCCGGCCTGCCGCTGTTCGAATCGATCAAGGTCGTCGCAGCCGATTCGCCGGAGCCGCTGCGCAGCGAATTCCTGGGCATCATCGAGACCCAGGCGATCGGCATGCCGCTGGGTGAGGCCTGCTCGCGTCTCTATGAGCGCATGCCGTTGCCGGAGGCGAACTTCTTCGGCATCGTCGTGTCGATCCAGCAGAAGTCCGGCGGCAACCTCTCCGAGGCACTCGGCAACCTCTCGAAGGTGCTGCGCGACCGCAAGAAGATGAAGGAAAAAATCCAGGCGATGTCGATGGAGGCCAAGGCCTCGGCCGGCATCATCGGCTCGCTGCCGCCGATCGTGATGTTCCTGGTCTATCTCACAACCCCGCAATACATCTCGCTGCTGTGGACCCATCCCACCGGCCAGCTCATGCTGGTCGGCTGCGTCGTCTGGATGTCGATCGGCATCATGGTGATGAAGAAAATGATCAACTTCGATTTCTGACGGTGCCAGTATGGTCGATCTCCTCGTCACGAAACTGCACGACGTTCACTTCATGACGATGCTGCTGGCGGCGATCGCCGCCAGCGCCACCGTCTACACGCTGGTGATGCCGCTGTTCGCCGGCGAGGGCCTTGCCAAGCGCATGAAGGCGGTGGCAAGCGAGCGCGAGCGCATCCGGCAGCGCGAGCGCGACAGGCTCGCCAAGACCGAGAAGGTTTCGCTGCGCCAGACGCCGAAGCAGCTCGTCTCCAAGGTGGTCGAGGACTTCAACCTCACCAAATGGCTGGCGCAGGAGGCCGCGCGCGAAAAGCTCGTGATGGCAGGCTATCGCGGCCAGGCGCCCTACATCACCTTCCTGTTCGCACGCATGGTGACGCCGCTCGTGCTGTTCGTCGGCGCCATGCTCTACGTGTTCCTGATCGCGCATATGCAGCAGTCGCTGCCGATCAAGATCGGCATTTGCGTCGGCGCCGCCTATCTCGGCCTCCAGGCGCCGATGCTGTTCCTGAAGAACGCGATCTCCAAGCGCCAGCTATCGATCAAACGCGCCTTCCCCGACGCGCTCGACCTGCTGCTGATCTGTATCGAGTCCGGCATGTCGGTCGAGATGGCGTTCCGGAAAGTCGCGACCGAGATCGTCGGCCAGTCGATCTCGCTGTCTGAGGAGTTCACGTTGACCACGGCCGAGCTGTCCTACTTGCAGGACCGCAAGGTGGCCTATGAGAACCTGGCGCGGCGTACCGGCCTCGAAGGCGTCAAATCGGTCTGTCTCGCGCTCCAGCAGGCGGAACGCTACGGCACCCCGCTCGGCCATTCCTTGCGCGTGATGGCGCAGGAAAACCGCGACATGCGCATGAACGAGGCCGAGAAGAAGGCCGCCGCACTGCCGCCGAAGCTGACCGTGCCGATGATCCTGTTCTTCCTGCCGGTGCTGTTCGTCGTCATTCTCGGACCGACCGGCATCAAGGTCTCCGAGCTGCACTGACCGTAGAGCGCGATGAGATCAAGCGCGAGGCGCTTGCAAAGGTTCACCTCTGAGCGGCCGCAGCGTTCGACGCAGGCCTTAACTCCTCACCCGGATCGCATCCAAAGATGCGATCCGACCTCTCCCTACGGGAGAGGTGAACCGCGCCTCCGGCTCGCGCCAGAAGCTCGTCTTGTTCTAGCCAGCTATTCGGATTGGCTGAGGGAAGCGACCGGCACCGGCATACGCTTGGCCGGGCTGCGCGTCGTGTCGTTGCGGTTCAGCATTTCCTTGAGGTAGGCGACGTTCGCCGCGGCTTCGTCCGGCGGCAGGTCGGCCTTGACGATGGTCTCGGCCTCCGCGAAGCGTCCCTGCAAGCCGACCACCAGCGCAAGATTCTGCCGCACCCGCGCGTTGGCGCGTGGCGAGGCATAGGCCTGCCGGAGCGTCTCTTCCGCCCGCGGCAGTTCCTTCGTGAGCATGTAGGACAGGCCGAGATTGGACAGGACGCCGGGATCACCGGGCGTGATTTTCAGCGCGCTGACATAGTAGCGGCGCGCCTCCTCGTGCTTGCCCATCTGGTCGAGGCAGGTGCCCTGCACCGAGAGCAGGCGCCAGTCCGGGTTGTCGGGCGAGTGCGCCTTCGACAGCACGTCGAAGGCCTGCTGGAAATTGCCGTTGTCGGCGAGTGCGCGACCATAGAGCGCCAGAAGCGACTTGTTGCCGGGATGGGCGATGGTTGCCTGCTCCAGCACGGCGGCGGCCTGCGCCCGCTGGCCGTTGGCGCGCAACGCCTGGCCATAGGCAAGCGCGGCGTCGGGGTCCTTGGGATTGGCGCGGTAGCGTTCACCATAGACGTCGGCGGCGCGGGCAGGATCTGCGGGCGCTGCGGCTTCCGCGCGCGGCGTCACCGAGCCCGTGATGTCGGCCATGGTCTGGCAGCCGCCAAGGCTTGCGGCCAAGACCGCCACCAGCGAACTGGACGCAAGAAGCCGGGCAACACAAAACCGCTGACGCATGACGCTTTTGACTCTCGAGCCGATTGATCGAGCCGAACGCGCCAGCAATAGACTGTTAACCCTAACGGCCGGTTAACGGAACCGCAGCACGGGGTAGCGCGCCGGCTGGCGGCGGTCGGTCGAGGTCAGTCCCGGGATTTGGTGTCAGCTCTTCCTACGAGCTGCGCGATCAGATCGCCAATGGTGTCGCCAGGCGCGGCTCAATATTCCATGGCCAGCCGCTTCCTCACCTCGTCGATGCGCTTGTCGAGCGCGTCGAAGCGCGCATGAACCGCGCGGTCGTGGAGATAGAAAACGTAGCCGCCGGCGAGGAACGCAAAGATCCAGTGATGATGCTCGACATAGGCGAAGACCGCCTCGATGGCCTGGCCGAAAAACGCGACCACGCTCCAAAGAAATTCCATTGCATTCCCTCCCGGCACGGCTTGTCTTGAACCCGCTCTTGAACCCGCTCTTGGACCCGCCCTTGGACCCGCGGCACTGGCGCCGCGGACGAGTTTTGCCGGAACCTAGCATGGTGACGGCAAGCCGAGTAGCAGCTCGCGAGCGCGCCGGGTGTCGGCAAAGCCGATTGCAGGTGCCACGAAACTCTGCGAAGTCTCTTTTCATCATCTGAATCATCTTGGGGCGGCCCCGCCAATGCCTTCCGTATTCGAGACGTCGTCTGCCGCCATTCCCATCACCTTCGTGACCCAATCGAGCTGGGACCAGGTCGCCGAGACGCTGTCGCCGCCGCAACGCCAGTTCGCAACGGCCAATGGCTTTGCCGGCAAGCCGGGCGCATATCTCGCTTTGCCGGCGCCGGACGGCGCGGTCGCAGGAGTGCTGTTCGGCCTCGAGGACGAAGCCGCACGGTCACGCGACCTGTTCCGGGCAGGCAGCCTGCCGGGCCTGCTGCCGCCAGGCATCTACCGTTTCGCCAATGCGCCGCATGATGCGCGCCTCGCCGCCCTCGCCTTCGCGCTCGGCAGCTACCGCTTTGCCCGCTACCGCAAGGCGGATGCGCCCGACGTCAGGCTGGTGCCGCCCGACGGCGTCGACATTGCCGAAGTTGCTCGGATTGCGGATGCCGCGTATCTGGCGCGCGATCTCGTCAACACTCCCGCCAACGACATGGGGCCGGGGGAACTCGCGGCGGCCGCGCAGGCGCTCGCCGCCGAGTTCGGCGCAAGCTTTGGCTGCATCGTCGGCGACGAATTGAAGGCGCAGAATTTTCCGCTGATCCATGCCGTCGGCATGGCTTCGACCCGCGCGCCGCGCCTGATCGACATCACCTGGGGTAACCCTGCGCATCCCAAGGTCACGCTGGTCGGCAAGGGCGTCTGCTTCGACACCGGCGGGCTCGACCTGAAGCCGTCGAGCGGCATGCTGATCATGAAGAAGGACATGGGCGGTGCGGCCAACGTGCTGGCGCTCGCGCGCATGGTAATGGGCGCCAAGCTCAAGGTGCGGCTGCGCATATTGATCCCCGCCGTGGAGAACGCGGTCGCCGGCAACGCCTTCCGGCCGCTCGACATCTTCCCCTCGCGCAAGGGGATCACGGTCGAGATCGGCAATACTGACGCCGAAGGCCGGCTGGTGCTGGCCGACGCACTGGCGCTGGCGGACGAGGAAAAGCCCGATCTGCTGATCGATCTGGGCACGCTCACCGGCGCGGCACGCGTTGCGCTGGGGCCGGATTTACCGCCCTTTTACACCAATGATGAGACGCTTGCCGCCGACGTCGCGCGCTGCGCCGTGAGGGAGAACGATCCGTTGTGGCGGATGCCGCTATGGCCGGCTTACGATTCCTGGCTGGACTCCAAGACGGCCAATATCACCAACGCGCCGTCGGGCACTTTTGCCGGCTCGATCACATGCGCCTTGTTCCTGCAGCGTTTCGTCGAGCAGGCGAAGAGCTGGCTGCATGTCGACATCTACGCGTGGACACCGTCGGCAAAACCCGCGCGCCCCGAGGGCGGCGAATGCCAGGCCGCGCGCGCACTCTACCTCCTGCTGAGCGAACGCTATGCATGATAAGCGGGTGACGCCGGCACGCGGCGACATCGCCGCGAAATATCTCGAAGGCCAGGTCGAGGCGGATCGCTTCGTCGAGGGCGAAGAGTTCGAGGTGATCGAGGCCATCGCGCCGCTGCGTGAACAGCCGTCGTCGAACGCGATGCTGATGACCGAGGCACTGCGCGGCGAGCGCGTCACGATCTACGATCGCAACGGCGAAGGCTGGGCCTGGGGCCAGCTCGTGAGCGACGGCTATGTCGGCTGGCTTCCCGATGCGGCGCTCGCCAAGCCCGCGGCTGCGCCGACACACAAGGTCAGCGCGCTCCGGACCCTTGCGTTTCCGGGCCCGTCGATCAAGCTTCCGCCATCAGACGCGCTGGTGATGGGATCGAAGGTCGCGGTGACGCGCGAGGATGGCAGCTTTGCCATCACGCATGCGGGCCAATATCTGCCCAAGACACATCTGGCCAACCTCGACCATCGCGAGTCGGATTTCGTCACCGTAGCCGAGCGTTTCGTCGGCACGCCCTATCTCTGGGGCGGCAAGAGCTCACTTGGCATCGATTGCTCCGGCCTGGTCCAGGTTTCGCTGACCGCCGCCGGCATCGGCTGCCCGCGCGACAGCGACATGCAACTGGCCGGCCTTGGGCGAAGCTTGGAGCAGCATGAGAGGACCAAGCTGCAACGCGGCGATCTGATCTTCTGGAAGGGCCATGTCGCGATCGTGCGCGATGCCCATACGATAGTGCACGCCAACGCGCATCACATGGCGACCGAAATCGAGAACACGAATGACGCGATTGCGCGGATCAAGCAGGCCGGCAGCGAGATCGTCGCGATCAAGCGGCTCTAACCCCTGATCGTCATTCCGGGGCACACGAAGCGTCAACCCCAATGCGCAATTGCGCATTGGGGAATCTCGAGATTCCAGGTTCGATGCTTCGCATCGCCTCGGAATGACGGCAACTACGTCGCCACCGATCCATTCCCCGCCGTCTCCAGCCGGAACGCGGCCGCGAACAGCGCGCGCGTGTAGTCGGTCTTCGGACTCTTGAAGAGCTCCGCCGCCTGCCCTTCCTCGACCACCTTGCCGCCGCGCATCACGATCAAATGGCTGGCGAGCGAGGCCACGACGCGCAGGTCGTGCGAGATGAACATGTAGGTGAGATCGCGCTTGCGCTGCAACTCGCGCAGGAGATCGACCATCTGCGCCTGGAACAGCATGTCGAGCGCGCTGGTCGGCTCGTCCAGCACGACGAAATCGGGCTCGAGCACGATCGCGCGCGCAATGCTGATGCGCTGGCGCTGGCCGCCGGAGAATTCGTGCGGATAGCGGAAGCGCGTCTCCGGATTGAGGCCGACATCCTCCAGCGCCTTGACGACGCGCGCCTCACGGTCCTCGCGCGACAGGTTTGGCTGATGCACCGAGAGGCCCTCGCCGACGATATCGGCGACCGACATGCGTGGACTGAGCGAGCCGAACGGATCCTGGAATACGATCTGCATGTCGCGCCGGAACGGGCGCATCTCCTTGAAGCGCAGGCCCTGGATGTCTTTCCCCAGGAAGACGATGCGGCCGTTCGACGAGATCAGCCGCAACAACGCCAGCCCGAGCGTGGTCTTGCCGGAGCCGGACTCGCCGACAACGCCGAGCGTCTCGCCCTTGCGCACCGCGACATTGACGCCGTCGACCGCCTTGATGTGACCGACCGTCTTGCGCAGCAAACCGCGCTTGATCGGGAACCAGACCTTCAGCGCGTCCGCCGACATCACGATGGGCGCGTTCGGCTGGGGCGGCGCGGGGTCCGGCTTCGGCTCAGCCGCGAGCAGGTCACGCGTATAGGGATGTTTCGGCGCCTTGAAGACCTGCTCAACCGGCCCCTGCTCGACGATCTTGCCGCTCTTCATGACGCAGACAGTGTCGGCGATACGGCGCACGATGCCGAGATCGTGGGTGATGAACAGCAGGCTCATGCCGAGACGCGAGCGTATCTCGGCAAGCAGCGCCAGGATCTGCGCCTGCACGGTGACGTCGAGCGCCGTGGTCGGCTCGTCCGCAATCAACAGATCGGGCTCGTTGGCGAGCGCCATCGCGATCATCACGCGCTGGCGCTGACCGCCGGAGAGCTGGTGCGGATAGCTCGCGAGCCGCGTCTCGGGCTCGGGGATACCGACCTGGGTGAGCAGCTCCAGCGTCCGCTTGCGCGCCAGCGCATTGCTGGTCGGATTGTGGAGCTGAATGATCTCGCCGATCTGCGCCTCGATCGTGTGCAGCGGATTGAGCGAGGTCATCGGCTCCTGGAAGATGATGGAGATATCGCTGCCGCGGACGGCGCGCATCTCCCGCTCCGAAAGGTTCAGGATCTCACGCCCCTTGAAGCGGATGCTTCCCGAGGGATGCGAGGCGTTCGGGTAAGGCAGGAGCTTCATGACCGAGAGCGCGCTGACCGACTTGCCGGAGCCGGATTCGCCGACCAGCGCCACGCATTCGCCGCGCTTGATCTGGAACGACACCTTGTCGACGGCGAGCGTCGTGCCTGCGCCCTGGTGGAAGGCCACCGAGAGGTCGCGCACGCTGAGCAGGGGCTGGTTGATCGCGTCCATCGCCCTCACCTGAACGTCTTGCGCGGATCGAAGGCGTCGCGCACCGCTTCGCCGGTGAAGATCAGGAGCGACAGCATGATCGCAACGGCAAAGAAGCCGGAGAAGCCGAGCCACGGCGCCTGCACGTTGGCCTTGGCCTGCGCGAGCATCTCGCCGAGCGACGGCGAGCCGGGCGGCAGGCCGAAGCCAAGGAAGTCGAGGGCCGTCAGCGTCATCACCGACGAGGAGACGATGAACGGCAGGAACGTCATCGTCGCGACCATGGCGTTCGGTAACAGGTGGCGGAACATGATCACGGCGTTGGAGACCCCGAGCGCCCGCGCAGCCTGGATGTATTCGAAATTGCGCCCGCGCAGGAACTCCGCGCGCACGAGGCCGACCAGCGCCACCCAGTGAAACAGCACCATGATGCCGAGCAGGATGAAGAAGCCCGGCGGGAGCACCGCCGATATGATGAGCAGCAGATAGAGATAGGGGATGGCGTTCCATATCTCGATGAAGCGCTGGAACAACAGATCGATCCAGCCGCCGAAATAGCCCTGAACACCGCCGGCGATGATCCCGATGACGGACGAAACGATGGTCAGCGTCAGGCCGAACAGGACGGAGATGCGGAAGCCGTAGATCAGCCGCGCGACCACGTCGCGGCCCTGGTCGTCGGTGCCAAGCCAGTTGTATTCGAGATCACGACAGCTTTTCAGGCCCTTCTTCTCCACCACCGGCTTGCATTGCGCCTCCGTCAGCATCCAGGTCGGCGGCGAAGGCGCGGGCGTCGGCAGGTCGAGATTGTGGGTGTCGTAGGAATAGCGGATCAGCGGCCAGACGATCACGCCTCCCTTGTCCTTGATCAGCTTCTGCAAGTAGGGATCGCGATAGTCGGCCGCGGTCTCGAAATCGCCGCCGAAGGTGGTCTCCGAATAGGTGACGAAGGCCGGCCAGTAGAGACGACCGTCGAACTTGATCATGAAGGGACGGTCGTTGGCGATCAGTTCGGCGAACAGCGAGACCACGAACAGGACCATGAAGATCCAGAACGACCAGTAGCCGCGCCTGTTCGCCTTGAAGTTCTGCCAGCGCCGCCGGTTGAGCGGCGAAGGCTCGAAGGCCTTGCGCGGCGCCGGCGCCACCTCGCCAGCCGGCGATTTGGTCTTGGTCTCGATCGGTGTGGGCGCGATGACCGACATCAGACCTCCCGCGCTTCGAAATCGATCCGGGGATCGATCCACATATAGGTGAGATCGGAGATCAGATTGACCACGAGTCCCATCAGCGAAAAGATGTAGAGGGTGCCGAACACGACGGGATAATCACGGTTGAGAACGCTCTCGAAACCGAGCAGCCCAAGCCCGTCCAGCGAGAAGATGGTCTCGATCAGGAGCGAGCCGGAGAAGAAGGCGCTGATGAAGGCGCCGGGGAAGCCCGCAATCACGATCAGCATTGCGTTGCGGAAGATGTGGCCGTAGAGCACCTGGCGCTCGCTACAGCCCTTGGCCCGCGCGGTCATGACGTATTGCTTTCGGATCTCGTCCAGGAACGAGTTCTTGGTGAGAAACGTCATGGTCGCAAACGCACCGAGTGCCATCGAGATCAGCGGCAAGGTCAGGTGCCAGAAATAATCGAGGATCTTCCAGTACCAGGGGAATTGCGACCAACCGTCCGATGTCAGCCCGCGCAGCGGGAACCAATTGAAGAACGAGCCGCCGGCAAACAGGATGATCAGGAGGATCGCGAACAGGAAGCCGGGAATCGCATAGCCGAGCACGATCACGGCCGAGGTCCAGGTGTCGAACCGCGCACCGTCCTTGACCGCCTTGCGAATGCCGAGCGGGATCGAGATAAGATACGTTATCAGCGTCAGCCAGATGCCGAGCGAAATCGAGACCGGCAGCTTCTCCCTGATGAGCTGAATGACGCTGACGGTGCGGAAATAGCTGGTACCGAAATCGAACCGCGCGAAATTCCAGACCATCATCAGGAAGCGCTCGGGCGCCGGCTTGTCGAAGCCGAACTGCTGCTCCAGCTTTTTGATGAACTCGGGATCGAGCCCCTGCGCGCCGCGGTATTTCGAGTTGACGGCGTCGGCACCGGCGCCAACCTGTCCCGGCGCACGCTGGGCGAAGTCGCCGCCGCCCGAGATGCGCGAGGTGCCGCCGGTGTCGGCGCCGGAGAGCTGCGCGATCACGCGCTCGACCGGACCGCCCGGCGCGAATTGCACGACGACGAAGGAAATGAAGAGGATCCCGAGCAGCGTCGGGATCATCAGGAGAATGCGGCGGGCGATATAGGCGCTCATGAGCTACTTCGCCTGATCGAGCTTGGCGGCCTTGGCGGCGTCGAACCACCACAGGGTCCGTTCGCCGACGTCGCTGGAATAGTCGCTCAACTGGTAGCGCGGCAACTCCTTCGGGTGATCGAACATGTCCCAATAGGCCAGCCGATGGCTGGTGTTGTTCCATTGCGGCACCCAGTAGCGCCCGGCGCGGAACACGCGGTCGATAGCGCGGCAGGCGACCGTCAGCTCATCGCGCGTATTGGCCGCCATCGCTTTCTCCACCAGCGCGTCGATCGCAGGATTGGCGACGCCGGCCAGATTATGGGAACCCTTCGTGGCGGCGCCCTGCGAAGTGAAATAGGTCCGCAGGCTGTCACCGGGGGTCGGCGTCATGCTGATGCGCTCGATCGCGACGTCAAAATCGAACGCTTCGACTCGCGCGCGATGCTGGACGGCATCGACGACGCGCAGACTGGCTTCGATCCCGAGCGTGTTCAGGTTTTTGATGAAGGACGCGTGATGCGGCTGGAACGACGGCTCGTCGATCAGGAATTCGACTGTGAAGACGTCGCCATTCGGCAGCAGACGCTTGCCATCCTTGATCGGCACCTTTGCCTCCTGCAGCAACTGCTGCGCCTTGCGCAGCAGCGCGCGGTCCTGTCCTGAACCGTCCGTCACCGGCGGAACGAAGGGCTCGCCGAACACTTCGTCGGGGACCTGGCCGCGGAACGGCTCGAGCAGCTTCAACTCCTCTGGCGAGGGCACGCCCTGGGCAACGAGATCGGAGTTCTGGAACGGCGAGATTGTGCGCGCATAGGCGCCGTACATGATGGTCTTGTTGGTCCACTCGAAGTCAAACGCGCAATTCATGGCATCGCGGACTTTCACATCCTTGAACTTGTCGCGGCGGGTGTTGATGAACCAGCCCTGGCCGCCCGAAGGCGTTCGGTCCGGCACCTGTTCGCGCTTGACGCGGCCGTCCTTGATGGCCGGAAAATCGTAGCGCGTCGCCCAGATGCGTGAGGTGAATTCCTCGCGATAGAGGTAATTCTTGCCGGTAAAGCCCTCGAACGCGACGTCGCGATCGCGGTAGTACTCGTACCGGATCACGTCGAAATTGTTGCTGCCGCGACAAACCGGCAGGACGGCAGCCCACCAGTCCTTCACCCGCTCGAACTCGATGTAGCGATTGATTTCGAACTTCCCGACCTTGTACGGGCCCGACCCCAGCGGGACATCCGTCGTCGATTCCTCGAACGGCCTCGTCGCGTAATAGGCCTTCGAGAAGATCGGCAAGCCAGCCGCATAGAGCGGCACGTCGCGCGCGCGCTTCTCGGCGAAATTCACCACCACGGTGGCGTCATCGAGCGCCCCGGCGCCCTTGACGTCGCGCATCTGCAACTGGACCAACGGATGGCCCTTCTCCTTCAGCGTATTGATGGAGAAAGCGACATCATGCGCGGTCAACTTCGAGCCGTCGTGAAACCGCGCCTCGGGCCGAATCGTGAAGCGGTAGGCGAGCTTGTCTGGGGAGATCTGCACCGATTTGGCGGCATAGCCGTACATCGCATCGGGCTCGTCGCCGGCATGCGCCATCAACGAGACGAAGGTCAGATCCATGCCCTGTGCGCCCTCGCCCTTGAGGATGAAGGCGTTGAGCGAAGAGAACGTGAAAAAGGATTGGTTGTAGGCGCGCACAGCCGGGATGAGCGAGAGCGTGCCGCCCTTCGGCGCATCGACATTGACGTAGTCGAAATGGTGGAAGTCGGCAGCATATTTGAGATCGCCGAACGCCGAGATGCCGTGCATCTCGGCCGGAATTTCGGCCGGCTCCTCGGATGCCTGCGCGCGGCGCAGCCAGGACGGGCTCAGCGACGCACTTAAGGCACCGCCAGCGCCGAAGGCCAGCACATGCCGGCGTGAAAGCTGCGCCATGCGCGAAAGCTTCCTCAAGAGCGTTTTCCGATTCGGGCGGCCTTCTCGGCGTCGTACCACCATAGCGTCGGCAGGCCTGACCTGCCATATTTCGGCAGCGGCTCGGCATGGCTGAAGCGGTCCCATCGAGCGTAGCGCGAGAATGGATAGGTAAACTGGGGCACGACGTAGAAATTCCACAGCAGCACGCGATCGAGCGCGCGCGTCGCCGCGACGAGACCGGCGCGGTCCTTGGCGAAGATCACTTTCTCGATCAATGCATCCACGGCCGGGTTCTTGATGCCGATGGTGTTGCGCGCACCGGGCACGTCGGCCGTCTGCGATCCCCAGAACTCGCGCTGCTCGTTGCCCGGCGAGAGCGACTCGCCCCACTGATCGATGATCATGTCGAAATCGAAGCTGCGCAGCCGGTTCTGATACTGCGCGTCGTCGACCGTGCGAACCGACGTATTGACGCCGATCCGCTCCAGCGACGGCTTGTAGAACAGCGCGATACGCTCGGACGAGGGATCCTGTACCAGGATCTCGACCGTCAGAACCTTGCCCGAGGCGTCGACCAGCTTGTGGTCGCGTACCTCGAAGCCCGCCTCTTTCAGCAGCTTTGCCGCTTCGCGTAAATTGGCGCGCACCGCTTCCGGATTGCCGCCGACCGGATTCTGGTAAGGCGTGGTGAAGACTTCCGGCGGCACCTTGTCCTTCACGGTCTCGAGGATCTGCAATTCCTCACCCTGAGGCAGGCCCGTCGCGGCGAGCTCGGTGCCTTCGAAGTAGCTGTTGATGCGCTTGTACTGACCGAAGAAGAGCTGCTTGTTCATCTCCTCGAAGTCGAAAGCATAGTTGAAGGCCCGCCGCACCCGCGCGTCTTTGAACTGGTCGCGCCTGCTGTTGACCACGAAGGCCTGCATGCGGCCGGAGTCGTTGATCGGAAATTCTTCCTTGACCACCCGCTTCTCGGTGACCGCCGGAAAATCGTAGGCGGTCGCCCATTGCTTGGCGGAATTCTCCGCGATCCAGTCGGCCTGATCGGCCTTGAAGGCTTCCAGCGCGACGATGTTGTCGCGGAAGAACTCGAAGCGCAGCTCGTCGAAATTGTTCTGCCCGATCTGGCTCGGCAAGTTCGCGCCCCAATGGTCCTTGACCCGTTCGAGCTTGATCGAGCGTCCCGCCACGAATTCCTTGATCCGGTATGGACCTGAGCCGAGCGGAATCTCGAGCGTCGTCGCGCCGACGTCTCGCTTCCGTCCCTGCGCGTCGGTACCTTCCCACCAATGCTTCGGCAGCACCGTAAGCTCGCCGACGATGGTGGGCAGTTCCCTGTTGCCGGGACCGTCAAAGGTGAACTTCACGTCGCGCTCGCCGACCTTCTCGGCCTTCACCACGTGCCGGTAGTAAGACCCGTACATCGGGCTCTGCTTCTTCAAAGTCTCCAGCGAGAAGATGACATCCTCAGGCGTCACCGGCTTGCCGTCGTGCCAGCGGGCTTCCTTGCGCAGGCGATAGATCACCCAGGAAAAATCGTCCGGATGCTGGGCAGTTTCGGCAAGCTCACCGTACTGGGTCGCCACCTCGTCCTGCGCGCGTGTCATCAGGGTTTCGTGGATCAGGCCGGCAGCTGGCGCGATCACGCCTTTGATGCCGGCGACCGCAATGTTGAAATTGTCGAAGGTGCCGATCGAGATCATGCGCGCGACGCCGCCCTTCGGCGCGTCCGGATTGACGTAGTCGAAGCGCTTGAAGTCTGCCGGATATTTGATGTCGCCAAACAGGGAGAGACCGTGGCGCCAGGGGAGCTCACTGGCCGATTGCGCCTCGGCGGCTCTGACAATCGGAACACCTGCGGCGGAACCGAGGACGGGGAGCGCAGCAGTCGCAGCGCCGGCTAGCAGAAGATCGCGTCGGGTAATGGCCAAATGAACGTCCCTGTCTGGAAGGAGGTTACCCCTTTAAGGCCCCAATATACGGCAAGGTTTCGACCGATTGTGTTGCTTTTTCCTCATCTTGGAAGCCCGAGGGGACGGTTCGCTGCGGCGAAACGCCCCGATAACAACGCTGCGAGGCGGCCTAGCGGTAGATAAGGAAACGGCCAGGCTTTTCGAGCCTGGCCGCAGGTCGGCATAATTCTTTTGGCGATCTTACTTCGCCGCGGTCGGCAGCGGCTGCGGGCTATCGGCCAGGCTGTTCAGATAGGCAATGACGTCGGCGCGCTCGGAGTCCTTCGGAATGCCGGCGAAGCCCATCGCGGTGCCCGAGATAAAGCCCTTCGGATTGGTGATGAACTTGTTGAGATCGTCGATGGTCCACTCGCCGCCCTTGGCCTTCATGGCGGCGGAGTAGTTGAAGCCGGCCTCGGACGCACGGGCGCGGCCGACGATGCCGAAGAGGTTCGGACCGACGCGATTCGGGCCGCCCTTCTCGAAGGTGTGGCAGGCGCCGCACTTCTTGGCGGCCGAGGCTCCCTTCTCGACGGAGGCGGTCTGGAGCAGCTTCTCGATTGGCTCGGACGGCGCCGCGGCAGCGCCGCCCTCAGCGCCATGGCCAGCCTCTTCCTTCACGGCGATCTCGAAACCGGGCTTCTCAGGCGGTTTCGCAGCGAACAGCGCCTGGGCTGTGAAGCTCGTCACCAGGACGACGAGGCAGGTGCCGAGGATCGCACCGAGGATCTTGTTGAGTTCGAAAGAGTCCATTTCCGGCCAGGCCCCACACCGCAAGAAGGATAAAGCGGCCCCAAGCGGCCGCCAGGACGTGCCTCGGGAGAATCAAATGTTCCTTATCGTTCCCCCGAGTTTTGACATTGAGATATCGGTTTGCCCGTGGTCTGGCAACCCGTATAAACGGCCCCGCTTTCCTTCCATCCCCACCCGATTTCCCGGTGCGGAAAACGCCCCGTTTCCAGGCCCTTGACCCCATGACCGATCCCCGCATTTTAGTGCTGATCCCGGCCCGCATGGCGGCTACCCGCCTGCCCGGTAAGCCGCTGAAGGACATCGCCGGACAGCCGATGATCGTGCATGTGCTGCGGCGGGCCGAAGAGGCCGCGATCGGGCGGGTTGCGGTCGCAACCGACACCCAGGAGATCGCCGACGTCGTCAGCGCGCATGGCGGCGTCGCCGTAATGACCCGCCCTGAGCATCCGTCGGGGTCGGACCGCATCCACGAGGCCATGCAGAAGCTCGATCCCGAAGGCAAAGCCGAAATCGTGGTCAATCTCCAGGGCGATTTCCCGACGATCTCGACCGCCAACATCCGCGACGTGCTGCCTCCACTGGCTGACCCCGCCGTCGATATCGCGACGCTGGCCTCGCAGATCCACACCGAGGAGGAGGATCTCGCCCCGAGCGTGGTGAAGGCGGTGGGAACCTCGCTCGGCGGGCGGCGCATGCGCGCGCTATATTTTACCCGCGCGACCGCCCCTACCGGAGAGGGACCGCGTTACCACCATATCGGCCTCTACGCCTATCGCCGCGCGGCGCTGGAGCGGTTCGTGTCGCTGCCGCCCTCGCCGCTGGAATTGCAGGAGAAGCTGGAGCAGCTTCGGGCGCTGGAGGCCGGCATGCGCATCGACTTCACCATCGTCGATACCGTCCCCCGCGGCGTCGACACTGCGGCGGACTTAGAGACCGCCCGCAGCATCCTTTCCAAATCCTGAGCCGCTGTTACAAGGCCCGACATGAGCAAGATGAAAATCGCATTCCAGGGCGAGCCTGGGGCCAATTCCCACATCGCCATCGACGAGGCCTATCCCGACGCCGAGCCGATGCCGTGCGCGACCTTCGAGGATGCGCTGTCGGCGATCTCCTCGGGCGAGGCCGATCTCGGCATGATCCCGATCGAGAACTCGGTCGCGGGACGCGTCGCCGACATCCATCATTTGCTGCCGGCCTCCGGCCTCTTCATCATCGGCGAGTGGTTTCTGCCGATCCAGCATCAATTGATGGCGGTGAAGGGCACCAGGCTCGAAGACATAAAGAGCGTCGAGAGCCATGTGCACGCGCTCGGCCAGTGCCGCCGCATGATCCGCAAGCTCGGCGTCAAGCCGATCGTGGCGGCCGATACCGCGGGCAGCGCGCGCGATATTTCCGAGCGCAAGGATAAAAGCGTCGCCGCGATCGCCTCGCGGCTTGCCGCAAAGATCTACGGCCTCGACATTCTGGCCGAGGACATCGAGGACGAGGCCCACAACACCACGCGCTTCGTCGTGCTGGCGCGCGAGGCGAAATGGGCCGAGCAGGGTTCGGGCCCGCTGGTCACCTCTTTTGTATTCCGGGTGCGCAACCTGCCGGCGGCGCTCTACAAGGCGCTCGGCGGCTTTGCCACCAATGGCGTCAACATGACCAAGCTCGAAAGCTACATGGTTGACGGCAATTTCTTCGCCACGCAGTTCTACGCCGATGTCGACGGCCATCCCGACGACAAGGGCCTTGCCTTCGCGCTCGAGGAGTTGAAATTCTTCTCGCGCGAATTCCGCATCGTCGGCGTGTATCCGGGGCATCCGTTCCGGGCGACGTTCAGCGAGAAGATGGAGTAGCTATCGTGTCCCGGACGCGCGAAGCGCGAGCCGGGACCCAGGGGCCACGATGGGCCCCGGCTCAGCAGCGCATCACTCCGTGCCGCGCTGCGTCCGGGGCACGATAGCTTCTACGCCGCCTCTCCCTTCACTAGCCCGAACGCGTCGGCCAGCAGCGAATACGACTTCTTCCGCGCGTCGTGGTCATACACGGCCGTGATCACCATCAGCTCGTCCGGCTTGCTCGCGTCGAGCAGCGGCTTCAGCTTCTGCTGCACCGTCGCGGGGCTCCCGACGAAGAGGCGCGAGCGGTTGCGGGCGATCGAGGCACGATCGGCGTCCGTATAGGGATAGGCAAGCGCCTCCTCCACGCTCGGCAGCGGGAGATATTGGCCGCGGTCGCGGCGCAGGCGATTGAGGTCGAAGGACGAAGCGAGCTTTTCCGCCTCCTCGTCGGTATCCGCCGTGACGACTGCCACCGCGAGAATCGCGTGCGGCGTCGCGCGCCAGGCCGACGGCTGGAAACGGTTGCGATAGTGCACCATCGCGTCGATCGCATCATGGCTCGCAAAATGATGCGCGAAGGCGAAGCCCATGCCGACCTGGGCTGCCAATTCCGACGAATAATCGCTCGAGCCGAGCAGCCAGATCGGCGGCAGGGGCGTGTCGTCGGGCATTGCCACGACGTTGTTGTACGGATGGCCTGAGGGGAATTCGCGCGTCTCCCACAGGATCAATTCATGCAGCCGCTCCAGGAAATCGTCGCCCTCGCGGCGGTCGAGCCGGCTCCTGAGCGCGTACGCCGTGGCGCCATCGGTGCCGGGCGCGCGGCCCAGGCCGAGATCGATGCGGCCGGGAAACAGCGCCTCCAGCATCTTGAAACGTTCGGCGACCACCAGCGGTGCATGATTGGGCAGCATCACGCCGCCGGAGCCGACACGGATGTTCTTCGTCACCGCCGCGATCTGCCCGATCATGACGTCAGGCGCGGGGCTCGCGACGGAAGCAAGGTTGTGGTGCTCGGCGAGCCAGTAGCGGACATAGCCGAGCTGATCGACATGGCGCGCGAGATCGATGCTGTTGCGCAGCGCCGCTGCCGGCTTCGTGCCGGACGTGACGACGGAGAGATCGAGGACGGAGAGCGGAATCATGGCCGGTTCAAAGTAGTGCGCAGCGGCGGGGCGGCAATGGCCGGCAGGAGCAGAGCTGACGTGTGCTAGGGCGAGACGGCCGGGGGGATTTGCTCGAAGCCGGTGGGATATCGCAAGCCTCAATCATCAGCGATTCATACTGCCCACCGAGCTTATCAAGATCTCAAAATCTTAAACATCATATAACTCGTTGAAAGCGCGTGCATTTATAGATTTTACCAACTTCCCACCTCAATTGGCTTTGGCACAAAAATGTCGGTTCAGTGAGCAATAGTGGGCGATTTCCCATCACCGATGGGCTGTCGAGAAGATCCCGTTTGGCCTATCTTAGCCTTCCCAAGCTAATCTGCCGCAGTTGCGAAGAGATCTGGAGTGAGTGGTCCCATGACCGAGCCGACGACGCCTGCCCGTAACGGGCAAGACAATGGGCAAGACGGGCACCTCGCCAAGCGTCCGGCGATCTCCTTCGAGTTCTTTCCGCCCAAGACCGAGGAGATGGAGAAGAACCTGTGGGAGACCATCAATCGCCTCGCCCCGCTCGAGCCGAAATTCGTCTCGGTGACCTATGGCGCGGGCGGCTCGACCCGTGAGCGCACCCACGCCACCATCGCCCGCATCCTGAAGGAGACGTCGCTGTTGCCGGCCGCGCACCTCACCTGCGTCGGCGCCTCGCGCGGCGAGATCGACGAGATCGTCGACCGCTACCACGAGGTCGGCGTCCGCCACATCGTGGCCTTGCGCGGCGATCCGCCCGGCGGCATCGGTACGCCCTACTCCACCCATCCCGACGGATACCAGAGTTCGGCCGAGCTCGTTGCCGGTATCAAGAAGCGCCATGCCGATATCGAGGTTTCAGTCTCGGCCTATCCCGAGAAGCACCCCGAAGCGCGTGACTTCGACGCCGACATCGACACGCTGAAGGCCAAGGTCGATGCGGGCGCGACGCGCGCGATCACGCAGGTGTTCTTCGATAACGACCTCTACTTCCGCTATCTCGACCGCGTCCGCGCTCGCGGCATCGAGATTCCGATCGTGCCGGGCATCATGCCCATGCACAATTTCAAGCAGGCCCGCAATTTCGTTACCCGCGCCGGCACCAGCGTGCCGAACTGGCTCGCGGAGAAGTTCGACGGGCTCGACGACGATCCGGAAACGCGCAAGCTCGTCGCAGCGACGGTCGCCGCCGGCCAGGTGCACAAGCTCGCCAAGCACGGCGTCGACACCTTCCATTTCTACACCATGAACCGCGCCGATCTCGTGTTCGCGATCAGCCATTTGCTCGGCATTCGCGCCAAGAGCGCGCAGAAGGCGGCGTAACCGATGACCGTGACCGTTTCCCCGAAGCGTACTGCCCTGCTCGCCGCCGCGCGCGAGCGCATTCTGGTGCTCGACGGCGCCATGGGCACGATGATCCAGGGCCTGCAGTTCGACGAGGCCGCCTTCCGCGGCGAGCGCTTCAAGAATTTTCACCGGGACCTCCGTGGCAACAACGACCTGTTGATCCTCACCCAGCCGCAGGCGATCGAGGACATCCACGCCGCCTATTTGCGCGCCGGCGCCGACATCGTCGCGACCAACACCTTCTCGACGACCTCGATCGCGCAGGCCGATTACGACCTTGCCGAAATCGTCTACGAGATGGCACGCGAAGGCGCGCGCCTCGCCGGCAACGCCGCCAAACGTGTTGAAGCCGAGGACGGCAAGCCGCGCTTCATCGCCGGCGCCATCGGTCCCACCAACCGCACCGCCTCGATCTCGCCTGATGTCGCAAACCCCGGCTACCGCGCCGTCACCTTCGACGACCTGCGCGAGTCCTACGGCGAGCAGATCCGGGGCCTCATCGACGGCGGCGTCGACCTCTTGCTGGTCGAGACCATCTTCGACACGCTGAACGCCAAGGCCGCGCTCTATGCGATCGCCGAGATCACGGAAGAACGCGGCATCGACATGCCCGTGATGGTCTCAGGCACCATCACCGACAAGTCCGGCCGCCTGCTGTCGGGACAGATGCCGGAGGCGTTCTGGAATTCGGTGCGGCACGCAAAGCCCATCACCATCGGCTTCAACTGCGCGCTCGGCGCGGAAGACCTGCGCGCGCATATCGCGGACATTGGCCGCGTCGCCGACACCCTTGTGTGTGCCTATCCCAATGCCGGCCTGCCCAACGAGTTCGGCCAGTATGACGAGACGCCGGAATATATGGCCCGCCTGGTCGGCGAGTTCGCGCGTGATGGTCTCGTCAACATCGTCGGTGGCTGCTGCGGCACCACGCCGGAGCACATCGCGGCGATTGCGGCTGCGGTGGCGCCGCACAAGCCGCGCCTTGTGCCGGCGATCGAGCCGCGCTTAAGGCTCTCCGGCCTCGAGCCGTTCGTGCTGACGGATGCGATCCCCTTCGTCAACGTCGGCGAGCGCACCAACGTCACGGGTTCGGCCCGCTTCCGTAAATTGATCACGGCCGGCGACTACACGGCCGCGCTCCAGGTCGCGCGCGATCAGGTCGAGAACGGCGCGGTAGTTATCGACGTCAACATGGACGAGGGTCTTCTGGACTCGGAAGCCGCGATGCGGACCTTCCTCAACCTCGTCGCCGCCGAGCCCGACATCGCCCGCGTGCCCGTGATGGTCGACTCCTCGAAATTCTCGGTCATCGAGGCCGGGCTGAAATGCGTGCAGGGCAAGCCGGTCGTCAACTCGATCTCGATGAAGGAAGGCGAAGAGAAGTTCATCCTTGAAGCCAAGATCGCGCGGCGCCACGGCGCGGCTGTCGTGGTGATGGCATTCGACGAGGTCGGCCAGGCCGATACGTTCGCGCGCAAGACCGAGATCTGCAAGCGCGCCTACGACATCCTGGTGAACCGCGTCGGTTTCCCGCCCGAAGACATCATCTTCGATCCCAACATCTTTGCGATCGCGACGGGCATCGAGGAGCACAACAATTACGGCGTCGACTTCATCGAGGCGACGCGCTGGATCCGCCAGAATCTACCCGGCGCGCACATCTCGGGCGGTGTCTCCAACCTGTCCTTCTCGTTCCGCGGCAACGAGCCGGTGCGCGAGGCCATGCATTCGGTGTTCCTGTATCATGCCATCAAGGCCGGCATGGACATGGGCATCGTCAATGCCGGGCAAATGATCGTCTATGACGACATCGATCCGGAGCTGCGCCAGGTTTGCGAGGACGTGGTCCTCAATCGCGATCCCGGCGCGTCCGAGCGGCTGCTCGCGCTTGCCGAAAAATTTCGCGGCAAGAAGACCGAGAGCAAGGAAGCCGATCTCGCCTGGCGCGAATGGCCGGTCGAGAAGCGCCTGTCGCACGCCCTCGTGCATGGCATCACCGAGTTCATCGAGCAGGATACCGAAGAAGCCCGCAAGGCGTCCTCGCGCCCGCTCGACGTGATCGAAGGCCCGTTGATGGCCGGCATGAACGTGGTCGGCGATCTCTTCGGCGACGGCAAGATGTTTTTGCCGCAGGTCGTGAAATCGGCGCGCGTGATGAAGCAGGCGGTCGCCTGGCTGATGCCGTTCATGGAGGAGGAGAAGGCGCGCAACCTCGCGAGCGGCATCGGCGGCGATACCAACTCGTCCGCGGGCAAGATCGTGCTCGCGACCGTGAAGGGCGACGTCCACGACATCGGCAAGAACATCGTCGGCATCGTGCTCCAGTGCAACAATTTTGAGGTCATCGACCTCGGCGTGATGGTGCCGGCCGCAAAGATCGTCGAGACCGTGAAGGCGGAGAAGGCCGACATCGTCGGCCTGTCCGGCCTGATCACGCCCTCGCTCGACGAGATGGCGTTCTTCGCCGGCGAATTGCAGCGCGAAGGCTTGAAGCTGCCGCTGCTGATCGGCGGCGCCACGACCAGCCGCGTGCACACGGCCGTCAAGATCGACCCGAACTACAGGGCCGGCCCCGTCGTGCATGTCAATGACGCCAGCCGCGCCGTCGGCGTCGCCTCCTCGCTGCTCTCGCCCGAGAAACGCGAGACCTATGCCGCCGAAGTGCGCGCCGAATACGCAAAAATTTCGGAGGCGCATCTGCGCGCGCAGGCCGACAAGAAGCGGTTGAAGCTTGCCGATGCCCGCGCCAACCGCGTGCCGGTCGATTTCGTCGCGACGAAGCCGGTGAAGCCGACCTTCCTCGGCATCAGGACGTTTGACGATTACGATCTCGCCGAGCTCGTCGACTGCATCGACTGGACGCCGTTCTTCCAGACCTGGGAGCTTGCCGGTCGCTTCCCGGCGATCCTCGACGACCCCAAGGTTGGCGAGGTCGCGCGCTCGCTCTATGACGACGCGCGCAAGATGCTCGACCTCATCGTCAAGCAAAACTGGTTCCGGGCGCGCGCCACGATCGGCTTCTGGCCGGCGAACGCGCAAGGCGATGACGTCGTGCTCTACGCCGACGAGAGCCGGACGAAGAAGATCGCGACGCTGCACACGCTGCGCCAGCAGCTCGAGAAGCGCGAGGGCCGATTCAACGCGGCGCTGTCCGACTTCGTTGCGCCTGCGGGGTCGGGCGTGCCGGACTACATCGGTGGCTTCGTCGTCACCGCCGGCATTGGCGAGGATGCGGTCGCCGACCACTTCAAGAAGGCCAATGACGATTACTCCTCGATCCTGTGCAAGGCGCTGGCCGATCGCCTGGCCGAAGCCTTCGCCGAGCGCATGCACGCCCGCGTGCGCCGCGAGTTCTGGGCCTATGCCCCGGACGAGAAACTCTCAAACGAGGAGCTGATCCTCGAAAAATATCAGGGCATCCGCCCTGCCCCCGGCTATCCAGCGCAACCCGACCACACCGAGAAGAAGACGCTGTTCGCCCTGCTCGATGCGGAGAACACCGCCGGCGTGAAGCTGACCGAGAGCTTTGCGATGTGGCCGGGCAGTAGCGTGAGCGGGCTCTATTTTGCGAATCCCGAGAGCTATTATTTCGGCGTCGGCAAGATCGAGCGCGACCAGGTCGAGGATTATGCGGCACGCAAGGACATGAGCGTTGCCGAGGTCGAGCGCTGGCTGGCGCCGATTTTGAACTACATCCCGGCGCAGCAGGAGCCTAACAAGGCCTTCGCGGCAACGCCCGCGAACGACGAGACGTCAAATGACCTCGCCTCGCATCCGCCGGGCTGCACCTGTGCGGTACATCTCGTCTGGCAGAAGAAGCGCGCGGGAGCGGGGTAAGCGCACCACATCTCCGCTGTCGTCCTGGCGAAAGCCAGGACCCATACCGCGGGATCTATCGACCGCGGCGGTCGGAGTACCGAGCTACTTCGCCAAACTCCTCCCTGGGGTAATGGGTCCCGGCCCCAGTGCGCAATTGCGCACGAGGCCGGGACGACGTTGTGGTGAACAGGGTGCCGACCATCATGATCGCCGGGTGATGGTCGCAGATAGAGATGCGCCGACACCTCCCAGACCAAAAAAGTGAAAAACAACCCCATGCAAAGTAGAAAATTGCGGGGCCGACCAACTACGCATTTCCCGAAATTGCTTGACTCGTCGGGCAAATCACCGGCAATATGTCATCATTGCGAACTGCGCCGGATGGACCCGCGCCGCAGCATCGAGAGCAACGGCGCAGACTGATTGAAACCAGGTTCCTCGGGCGCTACTTTGCGATCTCTGAGCTCATTGTTGAAGAGGTGCTTCCGATGACGAGGTTTGCATTCTCATTTGCAGCAGCTTGTGTGCTCCTGCTTCATGCGGGCGAAGCTGGTGCGCAGAGCCTCACGCTGAGCAGCCCGGACATCAGCGAAGGCGCCACGATTGCCGGCGAACATGTATTCAAAGGCTTTGGCTGTACCGGCAACAACACCTCTCCGGCCTTGAGCTGGAGCGGTGCTCCGGCGGGCACCAAGAGCTTCGCCGTGGCGATACATGATCCTGATGCGCCGACCGGCAGCGGCTGGTGGCATTGGGTCGTCTTCAATCTTCCGCCATCCGTCACTGCGCTTCCCAAGGGGGCCGGCGATCCAAAGAAGAAGCTGATGCCGAAAGGGGCGATCCAGAGCCGCACGGACTTCGGCAGCGACGGCTATGGCGGACCATGCCCGCCGCCCGGCGACAAGCCGCACCGCTATCAGATCACCGTATTCGCCGTTGACGTCGATAAGCTTCCGAACGCCAAGGACCATTCAGCATCCGCGGCACTGGTGGGTTTCGATCTGCACTTCCATACGCTCGGAAAGGCTACCCTGACCGGTCTCTACGGCCGGTGACGGGAGGCGACGGGCGCGGTGCGCATCCGCTCGCTACGCGCGTAGGGTGGGTTAGCGTCAGCGTAACCCACCTCTTTGCTTTCCGCGCATTGAGAGACGTTGTGGGTTACGCTTCGCTAACCCACCCTACGAACCTGCGCTCGCTCACCCCTTGGGCGGCGCCAGCGGCTGGACGATCTCCTTGAACGGCGCCAACGCCTCGCAGCGCTCGGAATGCGCTGACAGTGCCGGATAGCGGGCGGGATCGAAGAGCTGCGGGTGCGCTTCGCGGGTGAAGCGGACGACGCAGGCGACCACGACGTCGGCGTGGCCGATGCGATCACCCAGCCAGTACGGCGTCGTTACTTTCGCGCGCTCGGTTTCCAGCACCTTCAACACATCGGCGATTTGCGCCTGGCAGCGCTCGACCCACAGCACGAGCTGTTCTTTTCGCAACACGCGCTCATAGAGCAGGCTGACTGCCTTGTCGCCGAGGCCGCTCGCCAGCGCACAAACGCGCAGATGCCGCCGCCGCTCGACACCGCTGCGCGGCAGCATCGCCTTCTCTGGCCCGGCGAGATCGTCGAGGTAGTCGAGAATGATCGTGCTCTCGATCAGCCCCTCGCCATCGTCGAGCACCAGCGTCGGCACGCGGCGCAAAGGATTGTACGGCGCGATCTTGTCGGCATCGCCGAACGTCGACCACGGCCTGTGCTCGAAGGCGATACCGTAAAGCTTCAACGCAATCGCGACACGGCGGACGAAGGGGGAATCATACTGGCCGATCAGGAACATGGTCTGCGCTCTTTCTCGTTGGCGCGGCAGGGCCGGCCAGTTCATCGCCAATGCGCGCGGCTGACAAGGAAAATCTTGGAAAGGGAGCATTGCGCCGGCTGCAACGAGCGTGGCTCAATGGACGACAGCACCGTCGGGAGGCTCAGAGGTGTTTTGAGTGCGTCGTAGCTCGCAAGAGTGTAGCGACATGCGGGAAAGTCTTGCGGCAGCTCCCGGATATCGCTGCGCTCATCCGGGCTACAGGTCTCGGCCGATCACTCGATGACCGGCACATGCCTCGCCGCCGTTCGCGGCACCGTGCCATCGAGGCGCGGATCGTCGGCGATCTCGATCTGGCGGCGGAAAGCTCGGAAGCCGGAGCGCTGGTAGAAGGCGAGCGCTGAGGGGTGATCGAAGGTGCAGGTGTGCACCCAGACGCGCCTGATCTCCTGCGACCAGGCGCGTTCGAGCGCGCGGTTCATCAGCCAGCGGCCTGCGCCGGTGCCGATGAGTTTTGCGGTGACGCCGAAGAACACGATCTCGCATTGGCCCGCCTCACGGAAGTCGAGCTCGAGCAGGCCTTCTTCGCGGCCATCAGCGACGAGCGCATAGATCTCGACACGCGGCGACTGCACGATCGCCGCAAGCTCCGCATCCGGCATGCGCAGGCGCGAGAACCATAGCCAGTCCTCGCCAACCCGCGCATAGAGTGCGCGAAACCAGTCGAGACCGGGCTGCTCGACCGGGCGCAACCTCCAGGCGCCCACCGGATCGTCGCGCAGCGGCGGCCGCGCGGTCATCTCCAGATGCGTGACGACCGCGGCGATCTTCCCGCTCGGCACGTCTGAATAGCCGTCGGGGAGGATCATTCGCCGCTCACTCGCCCTCGTCGCTCGCCAGCACGCCCTTCACCGCGCGCGCCCAGCCGGCAAGCTTCCGCTCGCGCGTCGCCTGGCTCATGTTCGGCTTGAAGCGGTGCTCGAGGCGCCAGTTGTCGGCGAACTGCGTCGGCTCGGGATAGACGCCGGCGTTGAGGCCGGCGAGATATGCGGCGCCCAGCGCCGTCGTCTCCTGGATAACGGGGCGGTCGACCGGCGCGTCGAGGAGATCGGCGAGACGCTGCATGGTCCAGTCGGAGGCGGTCATGCCGCCGTCGACGCGCAAGACCACGCTCGCCGTTTCCGAGCTCGGCCAATCCGCGCGCATTGCGGCCCAGAGATCGAAGGTCTGGTAGCAGACGCTTTCCAGCGCGGCATGGGCGAGTTCGGCCGGGCCGGTGTTGCGGGTCAGGCCGAACAGTGCGCCGCGCACGCGCGGGTTCCAATACGGCGCGCCCATGCCGACGAAGGCCGGCACGAGATAGACGCTCTGCATGGAATCGGACTGGTCGGCGAGCGGGCCGGTCTCGGCCGCGTGCTTGATGATGCCGAGGCCATCGCGCAGCCATTGCACCGCGCTGCCGGCAACGAAGATCGAGCCTTCGAGCGCGTAGGTGCGTTTTCCGCCGAGCTGATAGGCGATGGTGGTCAGCAGCTTGTTCTTCGAGGCCACCGGCGTGGTGCCGGTGTTGAGCAGGGCAAAGCAGCCGGTGCCGTAGGTCGACTTCATCATGCCCGGGCGGAAGCAGGCCTGGCCGATGGTCGCTGCCTGCTGGTCGCCGGCGATGCCGCAGATCGGAATCGCGCCGCCGAACAGGTCGGGGGTGGTCTCGCCGAAACGGGCGGAAGAATCCTTCACTTCGGGGAGCATCGAGCGCGGCACGCCGATGAGCTCGAGCAGTTCGTCGTCCCATTCGCCGGTGTGGATGTTGAACAGCAGCGTGCGCGAGGCGTTGGTCGCATCCGTTGCATGCACCTTGCCGCCGGTGAGCCGCCAGAGCAGGTAGCAATCGACCGTGCCGAACATCAGTTCGCCGCGCGCGGCCCGCGCACGGGCGCCGGGGACGTTGTCGAGGATCCAGGCGACCTTGGTGCCGGAGAAATAGGGATCGATGATCAGGCCGGTCTTGTCTGAGATCCGGGGCTCGTGACCTTCGGCCTTCAGCTTCGAGCAGACATCGGCAGTGCGGCGGTCCTGCCAGACGATGGCGCGGTGTACGGCCTGGCCGGTGGCGCGGTCCCACACCACGGTGGTCTCGCGCTGGTTGGTGATGCCGATCGCGGCAACGTCCTTGGCCGTGACGCCGGCGCTCTGGAGCGCGTCGCGACAGACCATCACGGTCGAGGTCCAGATGTCCTCCGGCTCATGCTCGACCCAGCCCGAGGCCGGAAAATGCTGCGGAAACTCCTGCTGCGCCTTCGCCGCGATGGAAATATCGCTGCGAAACACGATGGCACGCGAGGAGGTGGTGCCCTGATCGATGGCGAGAACGAAAGACATGAATGTTGACCTTGGCGATTCCGGTATCCCGGGAGGGTTATTGTGTCGCGGCTAAAGGGAGCGGATTGGGACGGGAAGGTCAAGACCGCCTTGTTCCATCGAAGCAAGCGCCTGTCCCGCCCTGCCGCAAGGCTAAAGCGCGATGAGATTTGGATGAATCGTTATCGCGCTTTAGGTCATTGTTTGAGCATGATCTTTTCGGAAAACCGCTTCGCACATCGCGCTAACGCGGCCCTTCGGGTCCGGATCATTCCCCAGGACGGCGGGAGCGAAAGTGTAACTTGCCGGGACCGGCAAACGGGGCGGCATGACCTTCACGTCTCTTCAGTTCGGCGTTTTCGTCGCGGTCGTATTCGGCGCCTACTATTTGCCGCCCTTGCGCCACGTCCAGGTCCAGCTCCTCGTGCTCGCGAGCGTGTTCTTCTACGGCTTCGGCCAGCCGGAGCTCCTGCCGCTGCTGCTCGTTGCGGTGCTCGGCACCTGGGTCTGCCTGGTGCTGGCGTTCGACAACCGCGCGGTGTGGATGCCGGCGGGGATCATCTTCAATCTCGGGCTGCTCGCGTTCTTCAAGTACAAGTTCCTGTTCGTCGACGCCGCCTCGGCTCATCCGATCGGATTCGCGCCGGTGGATTTCCTGCTGCGGCTGCCGCTGCCGATCGGCATTTCGTTCTTCGTCTTCCACAACATCAGCCTGCTGGTCGACCTGACGCGCGAAAAACGCCCGCCGCCGCTGCGTGACGTCTTCCTCTACATCATCTTCTTTCCGCAGCTCGTCTCCGGCCCGATCACGCGTGCGGGCCAGTTCATGCCGCAGATCGCGCCCAAGCACCTTGCCGACGTCGCCTTCGTGGAGGCGGCCAAATGGATTCTGACCGGCTATTTCTTCAAGCTCTATGTGGCGAACAACCTCAACGAGATGACGTCCTATATGGACTTTCCGCTCTATGAGACGGTGCGCACACAGGATCGCTGGCTGCTGGTGTTCTTGTACGGTTACCAGATCTATGCCGACTTCTTCGGCTATTCGGCGATCGCGCTCGGCCTCGGGCTTTTGTTCGGATACCGCCTGCCGGTCAATTTCGACCTGCCCTACATCTCGGCCTCGTTCTCCGAATTCTGGACGCGCTGGCACATTTCGCTGTCCAATTGGCTCAAGACCTATCTCTACATCCCGCTGGGCGGCAACCGAAAGGGCGTGGTGCGAACCTGTCTCAACCTGATGATCGTGATGACGCTCGGCGGACTCTGGCACGGCGCGAGCCTGAGCTACGCGCTGTGGGGCACGCTGCACGGGCTTCTGCTCGTCATCGAGCGGCCGTTTCTGAAGGTCCTGGGCAGTGCCGGATCACTCGTGCGGCTGCTCCGCATGGGCATCGTGTTCCTGTGCGTGACGATGCTCTGGATCTTCTTCAAGCTGCCGAACTTCGATCACGCACTCGGCTATCTCCACGGCATGTTCACGCCGACGACCAATCCCAATCCGACGAAGCTGTTCTACAATCTGGCCCTGCTCTACAGCCTTCCCGTGATCATCCAGCATCTCGGTATCGGCGCGATCGTCGAGGGCCGACTGCGACGATGGGAGCCCTATCTCTATGGCGCGCTCGCGGCCCTTGCTTTTCTCGAGGCGGGCCCCGACGCCGCCTTCATCTATTTCCAGTTCTGATCATGCCGCAGACCTCGCCACTTCCATGGCTGGTTCGATGCGCCGCTACAGCGGCGGCGCTGCTGTTGGCCTGCGGTCTTGCGACGGCATGGATCGGCGCGGCGCTTCAGCAGCCGGCGGTCACGACCCGTGACGGCAGCCTCATCACCCTCAACCGTTATGTGAGGGAGCCCGTGCCTGACGTCGTGCTGGTCGGCAGCTCGGTCACCTGGCGTCTCAAGGAGGAATATTTCTCACGTCCCCGCGTACGCAATCTTGCGCTGGCCGGCGGCTCTCCAGTGACCGGCCTCGAGATCGTCGCGAAGCAACCGCGCCTGCCGAAAATCATCCTGATCGAGACCAACGTTCTCTCGCGCGCCGTCGACGGCGCGCTGGTTGAACGGTTCACCGGTGTCGAACGGGCGGGCGCGTTGTTTCTCCGTCCGGTGCGAACGGCGATCGCGGCGTTTGAGACCCTTAATCACGCGCCGCCGGATGCCGCGAAGGCGCGCGCCGAGCGCGAGGACCTGCTGAGCCAGTCGCCCTCCGGCTTCGACAACCACGTCTATGTCGAGCGCGCCGTAGGGGAGATGAACGCGGAGGAGCCGTCTGCCCGCGCCAAGGACAATGCGACGCTCATCAAACAACTCATCGGCGAGATCGAGCGCCGCGGCGGGCGCGCTTTTCTGATCGCCGTTCCGTTCTCGCCGGAGATCGAAGCGACGAGCTCCGTCAGGGCGACCAGGACGATCGTGCAAGACGCCTTCCCGGATCAAGGCGCATGGCTGGCGATCGACGCACCACTCTCGGAGCTGCGCTGGGCCGATGGCGTCCACCTCGACGAGCGCTCCGCCCTGATCGTCGCGTGCGCGATCGAGAAGGCGTTGGCGGAACGCTAGCTGCATCGCGTGGGTGGGCACGCAGTCGTCGATGACGATACGATTGCGACCTTGCCGGTGAGATCGAACGGAGATTTTTGCTGGGCTCCCTGGCTCAGCTCGTTCGACCGTCATCGCCCGGCTTGATGTTTAGTCCGGGGACATGGCTGACACCTGTTCGGACACATCACTGACAGGTTGGCCATTGGTCAAGTCGATTGCTGCGACCTGCCAGCTGGCAAAGAAGATTCCGTAGTGGCCATCGCGATCGAGGGGGCGGATGGCCAGGCGCTCGCGAGCGAAGGCCTGGGGG